>NZ_JAWXXR010000001.1:1492500-1565000 GCF_033842865.1 Shewanella indica | reverse complement strand
AATGTTACCGCTCGACTTGCATGTGTTAGGCCTGCCGCCAGCGTTCAATCTGAGCCATGATCAAACTCTTCAATTAAAGTTTTGGTTGAACCCGAAGGTTCTGCTCAATGAATTCTGTTCGTATGAACACTCTTCATCGAGTTAAATCGTTTTGTCGATTTCTCAATGCCTGTGAGTGTCCACACAGATTTGCTTGTTTATCTTGTTAAAGAGCAATCCCTTAGACGCTGTGGTCATCGGGTCAGGGCTGCGTATTTTACGCTTTCCTGCTGCGGCGTCAAGAGGTATTTACCATCTTTTTTCGCCTGTCGTTGAAAGGACTCAAAAGCCTCTTTTCTTCGACCCTGTCACGTCTTTCGCGTTGCCGCTGTGCCGTGTCAGTGGGAGCGCATTATAGGGAGCCTGAACTTTTGTGCAAGGGCTTTTTAAAAGAAAACTGCTATTTTTGGCTTACTTGCTGAGAATTTGTCCTGACCTGCCACTTTTTAATCTTTATAATGGCGAAAACCATTCATTTAAGGACTTTTTATGGCCAATTCTCTCAGATCTTACCAAGGTACCAAGCCAAAGTTGGCCGAAGGCGTCTATGTTGATGAAGCTGCGGTTCTGGTAGGTGACATCTTTTTGGATCAGCACGCCAGCGTTTGGCCCATGGTGGCTGCCCGGGGTGACGTCAATCATATTCGCATCGGCAAACGCAGCAGTGTTCAGGATGGCACAGTCCTGCATGTTAGCCGTAAGTCTCCGGCCAACCCCGAAGGACACCCGCTGCTCATCGGCGATGATGTCACCATAGGGCACAAAGCCATGCTTCACGGTTGCAAGGTAGGTAATCGAGTATTAGTTGGCATGGGAGCCATTATTTTGGATGGCGTCATCATCGAAGACGATGTGATTTTAGGTGCAGGTTCCTTGGTGCCTCCCGGTAAGGTACTAAAGAGTGGCTTTCTCTATATAGGCAGCCCGGCCAAACAAGCCCGCCCCTTGACCGAGGCCGAACGCCAATTTCTGCCACAATCGGCAGACAACTATGTCCGCCTTAAAGATGAGTACCTGGCCGAGCAAAGTAGTACTGACTAAGAAAGTTATACTGACTCAGGTAACTCTATCTCACCTGACTCATTGAAGCATTCCTGCTCAATCAGCGCCTCGGCTTCATCTTCGAAGTCGAAGCGCCACTGTTCAAACAGGCTCAGGATCTCTTGCTCTTCGAGAACAACCTTGCCACTTATTTGCTGCATACGTTGTAAGCCAACATAACAAGGAATATTGACCCCTTGCTGCTGGGCCATAAACTTGAGCCTGTTTGATTCGGCTTGCCACTGACACAAGTCGCTGAAGATGATCCCCTGATTCATGAGGCCTCTCCTTTTAATTCTTGCCGCAGACTCTCGAGTACAGGCTCAACTTTGGGCATGACACCTCGCCATAAATAGAAACTTCTAGCCGCCTGTCCCACCAACATTCCTAACCCATCCAGTGTTTTTGCCGCCCCTTGCTCGGCAGCCCAGCAATTGAACGCGGTTGTTTGTGCCGAATACATCATGTCGTAGCAATAGCTATGATTGGCAACCACGGTTACGGGAATATCCGGCAACTCACCATGTAAACTGGCTGAGGTGGAATTGATAATGAGATCATAACCCTCATAGAGTTCATTTCGCCTCAACGCCTGTAATTGCTGTGGCGCAATAGCCGCCAGCACCTCGGCCTTACTGTATGTTCTATTATAGATATCAATATGGCCGACACCGGCCGCCAACAGAGAAAGCAGACAACCCCTGGCAGCCCCACCAGCGCCGAGCAGCAAGACCTTTTTATCCTTCAGTATCAGGTAACGACTGAGATCGGCCACCAAGCCGTAGCCATCGGTATTGTCACCCCGAATTCTGCCATCATCCAGTTTAATCAGGGTATTCACTGCGGCGGCGGTTTCAGCTTCCTGACTCAACTCATCACAGAGTTGAAAGGCTTGTTCCTTGAAAGGCACAGTGACATTGGCGCCCATCCCCCCGGCAGCAAAAAAAGCCGTGACACTGCCGCTGAAGTCATCGATTGGCGCCAGAATCGCTTGATAGCTTAGGTTTTGCCCAGTCTGAACGGCAAAAGCTGCATGGATAGCGGGTGATTTACTGTGTTGAATGGGATTGCCAAAGACGGCATAGCTGTCGGTCATCTGTGCTCCAGAGCAATGGAAGATGTATCAGTCTACTCAGCGGCCCAAGGCCAGGCAAGGCTGCCGACCTATGGGGTTTTCAGTGTATACTGGCGCCAAAATCGACAACAAGATTCAACACAAAATGAACTGGCTAAAGAAAATTCTCAATCGTAAACCCGAGGCCGAGCGGGACCCCACTCAGTCCAACGCCTATGATCTGATTGGCGGCGACGAAACGATACGCGCCATAGCCAAGAGCTTTTATCAGCAAATGCAAACGCGGCCGGATACTCAGGAACTTTTGTCCATACATCAGGCTCCGCTGACACAATCGGAACAGAAGTTATATGAATTTCTCAGTGGTTGGTTGGGAGGGCCTCAGCTGTATCAAGCCAAATATGGCCACCCGGCGCTTAGAGCCAGACATATGCCGTTTGCCGTTGATGAAAGAATGCGTGATCAGTGGCTGTTATGTATGAGGGCCTCACTGGAGGCCAATCTGAAGGATCCCGAACACAGAAAGGTGATTTTCAATGCTATCGCTCAGTTAGCAGACCATATGCGTAACCAATAAGCCAAAGAAAGGCTTATTGGTTACCCTTACTAACTATTCGGTGAGCCAATCCCTGGGATGTAAAAAGTCACTGTAGAGCCTTGCTTCGGCAGAGCCGGCTTCGGGTTCATAGGCGTATTGCCAGCGAACCAAGGGCGGCATCGACATGAGTATTGACTCGGTTCGGCCGCCGGTTTGCAGCCCAAATAGAGTTCCTCTGTCATAGACCAGATTGAACTCTACATAGCGACCACGGCGATACAGTTGGAACTCACGTTCACGCTCGCCATATTCGGTATCCTTACGCCGCTCAACAATGGGGGCATAGGCAGATAAGAAGCCATTTCCAACAGCCTTCATGAAAGCAAAGCACTGCTCAAAGCCACCTTCATTGAGGTCATCGAAGAAGAGGCCACCGACACCGCGAGTTTCGTTTCTGTGTGGCAGGAAGAAATACTCATCGCACCATTTTTTGTACTTGGGGTATACCGCTTCGCCGAAAGGCTCGCAAATCGCTTTGGCTTGCTGATGCCATTCGCGTACGTCCTCAAGGAAGGGGTAATAGGGAGTCAGGTCGAAGCCACCACCAAACCACCAGACGGGATCGGCACCTTCTTTGCGGGCAATAAAGAAGCGCACATTGGCATGGGTAGTAGGAATATAGGGATTACGCGGATGGATAACCAGTGAAACCCCCATAGCTTCAAAACTTCGTCCGGCCAACTCAGGCCTGTGTGCCGTTGCCGAGGCAGGCATGGCCGCGCCTTCTACATGGGAGAAGTTCACCCCGGCCTGTTCAAACACGTCACCGCCGTTAAGTACCTTACTGATACCGCCACCGCCCTCGGCCCGTTTCCAGGCATCGGTAGTAAACTCAGCTTTGCCGTCCAGTCGTTCCAGTCCTTCACAAATCTGTTGTTGCAGTTGCATCAAGAATGCTTTTACCTGGTGAGAATCAGGTGCCGTCATGCTCGCTCCTTCTTGCTTGGAATTATTAGCCATTACGCAGGATCTGGCCGCTGCGAATATCTATGATGGTGGAAGGTTGGCGCTGCTGCCCCAACTCTCCTTCGATAAGGGCATCTATCTGCCCGGCAAACGTTGTTTCAATATCATTCACTGTCAGAGCCGGCGACTCACCCGCCAAGTTGGCACTGGTGGATACCAGCGGCTTGCCCAAGGTATCACACAACTCCCGAACAACCGGATGGGCCGACACCCTGACGGCAATAGAATCAAAATGACCACAAAGCAGTTGGCTCATTCCCTGACGCACCGGCATAACAAAGGTAAAAGGTCCGGGCCATTTGGCAAACGCCTGCTGCAGTTGTTCATCACTCAGTTGAGACTCGTCCAGATAGGGTTGCAACTGCCGATAGTCACTGGCAACCATGATAAGCCCCTTGTGCCAGGGACGCTGTTTGATGTCGAGAATTCGGGAAACGGCGGCTTCATTATCGGGATCGCATCCCAAACCATAAACAGCTTCGGTGGGATACGCTATGACCCCTCCATCCAGAAGCAGTTGCTTACTCCTGGCGGCGAGCAAGTGCAGCATTGAGAGTACCTTTTATAGAGACAAAGACGGCTGAGCGCCCTCGGCGACAGCGGAGGTGATTATAGTCACATATTGAGCCGGATCACAGAGTTCGCTTGTACTTACATTCCTTACGGGGACATTCCAGTCTGTCGCCGGCAGCGCCCTTGCGCTCTACCAGAATACCGAAACCGCATTCAGGACAAGCCTCTGCCCGAGGAGGAAAATTCACCAGAAACTTGCACTTGGGGTAGTTGCTGCAGGCATAGAAGCTCTTGCCGAACTTACTGGTTCTATGCTCAAGCACTCCGCTATTACACTGAGGACAAGGCACTTTTTCAGCCTCTTCCTGCTGGTCGTGTCGCTCGATATGGGTGCATTGCGGATACTGGGTACAACCAATAAAAATACCAAAGCGCCCCGACTTGACCGCCAACTCGTGACCACACTGGGGACACTCGGAGCCGGGAATAGGCTGAGAGTCGATGGATTCGTGCTGCACCAAAGGCCGGGTGTAATCGCACGCTGGATAATTATTACAGCCAATGAAGCCACCATGCTTACTGTGGCGCACGGAGAGCTCACTGCCGCACTTGGGACAAAGTTCATATTCTTTTTCGAGCGCGTGCGCCCGAGCATTGAACAACTGCTGGTCTATCTTGGCCATGACACATCTCGCTGTTAAAAGAGTTAGGCGAACATTTTACCAGCGCCACACGGATAAAGGGAGTCGAGTTGATGACCACACTCACTGAAAGACTCAGCCGGCAAGAACAGATAGTGAAATAGCCTTCACTTCAGGAAAAAGTTACATAGGTTGGAAACTGTCGTGGTCTTTTTCAGAAAGGCTTATCGCTCTCTTTTGCGGAATGATAAAAATTGAAGTATTCAGACAATGGGGAAATGAAGATAACTGCAGCCAAAAAGATTGCCCAACTTTCTGAGAATATCCTGAAAGCGAATTGAATTGATACCGGCCAAGACAGGCAATAACGGCACATATATCTTGCAGCTGCTCTTTTTGCTCAAGAATCTCAGCACATCTCGTTTGGTGCCAGAGCGATATAAAACCACTTCACATTAGCCATACTATCCGTGCTGAGATTGTCGAATGTAAACTGCCGTTCAGGAGTGTAATCGACCTTCTTCTGGTTGCTCGAAGATAAGATCTTCCATCTGCTCATAGGCAGACTCATTACCGGGCGCATTAAACAATACCATCAGAATCACCCACTTGAGGTCTTCCAACACCATAGCTGGCTCGTCCAATTCCATCACCCTATCGATAACCATTTCCCGGGTTTGCACATTCAATACCCGAATCTGCTCCAGGAACAATAGGAAACCACGGCACTCGACGTCCAGTTTCTCCATTTCATCTTTGGTGTAGATGCGGAAGGAATGTTGAGTATGCCCTCTAAGGTAGGGAGTATCGCTCTCCTGCAGTTCGGCCAACCGCTCAAGCCAGGAAAGCGCCTTGATGATTTCGGACTGATGGAAACCGGCACGGGTGAGTTCTTTGGTCAACTCATCTTCGTCGACCAACATTTCAACTTCACTATGAACATAGTTTTCAAACAGATACATGAGGATATCAAACATGGCTATTTCCTCTTAAGTCTAACGTAACCACCGGGTACTGCGGCAACCCAACCTTGCAACTCAAGTTCAAGCAATTGTTCCAACACCAGATCCAACGTTATTCCACTATGCTCAACCACCACATCCAAAGGTGTGGTCTCATAATCTACACTAGCTAACAGCGTTTTAAATGGCAACTCAGAGTTCTCACTTGGTTTTATATGGTGACTCTTGCGCAAGTCTTCAAGGTGGCAGCTACATAAAGGCGCCAACTCTTCCACTATATCGGCCACCGACTCCACAAGTTTTGCCCCATTACGAATTAAATCGTGGCATCCCTGGTGTTCATCGCCCATAACTGAACCTGGAACTGCAAAAACCTCTCGACCTTGCTCTGATGCCAGGCGAGCACTGATCAGTGAACCACTGCGCCGACGAGCTTCTACCACCAAGGTTCCCATTGCAAGGCCGCTGATTATACGGTTTCGTTTGGGAAAATTCCCGGGAAATACACCGACGGAGGGCCAAAGTTCACTGATAACTGCACCATGTACTTGAATATCATCATAAAGAACCCTATGCCTTCGAGGGTAAATTTCGTCAATTCCGGTACCTAGTACCGCAATGGTTTTGCCGGTTGCCGATAAGGCTCCCCGGTGAGCTGCGCCATCTATGCCGGCAGCCATACCACTGCATACGCTGATGTTCAAGGCATCCAGTTCGGCGCCCCACTGCCAGGCAAGCGACAAACCGGCGCGGCTGGCATCTCGGCTGCCGACCATGGCCAGCGCGGGTTGCAGCAGGGTTTCAACCTGTCCTTTGACGAACAAAATCGGAGGAAAGTCAGGAATATGTTTCAAGAGAGGCGGATAAAAAGGATCGTCAGGACAGATTAGATATCTGCCCTCTGCACCCTGCTGCCATTGCAAGGCTTGGTCAACTTTTTCAGGAGCCAACTCCAAGCGTTGGAGCTGTGTCTGGTTTATTGGCAAAGACTGGGGTTCATGTTCCAGCCTCTGTCTCAACTCAGCCACATCCATGTGCAAGAGTAATTGCCTTATCCGGAGGGGTCCCAGTCCAGATACCGCAGCGACAACCAGCCAATCAACCAGACTATTATGCGTCATTCACCTTTCAATAATGTGTCAGGCCTGACCAAAAGATCATCTACCCTGACAGGGCTTTCATTCACCATGATGAGCCCGAGAGCTGTTTTGTCGAATACCTTGAACACCATTACCTGACCGCGATAGAGGTCGGGCAGTTTAACGGCATTGTCTGAGCCCATCTTGGCCATCAAGTTGTCGTAAGCGGAGCGTTCGGTCGGCGGTACCGGGATACCCTCGCCGTTGATCACCACCTCGGCACCGTCCTTATAGATAGAGAACACATCGCCGGGCTCAACACCTTCACGGTTGCCCCGGTCCAGATAAAACACATCCAGTTTACCCATGGCGCGAATTTTACGTTCAGATGCCAACACCTTGGCGCCCTCTAAATCACTGGCCTTGGGAATAAAGTAGGCTGACAATAAGGAGTCATCCTCTATCGCCAACACTCTGAAACCGGCTTTGGTTTCACGGAAATTGTTAAGCAGCTTCACCTTGGAAATTTCACCCGATTCCACCACTCGGCCGCTGGCACTGAGGATCACTTCCTGACCCAGCAACTCGCCGCTTTCCTTATTGGTAAATTCGCGCCCGGGCTGATACATCCCGACCTTATCGCCCTGTGGCAGATTGGCCTGGATATAAATAATGTCGTCCATCACATGGTGACGGGAATCTCTTTCCCCCCCAGCACCATAGGTTGTTCCTTGAACCACTCAGGGTCGACCACCCGGTTCTGCACCAGATAGGGCTGGATCAAAGCCAAATCCACCGTGGGAATGGCGCCACCTTTGGGCTGAGCTCTTCCGGCGGGAGTCTTGCGAACATGAGGTTTATTGACCAATCTGGGTTCACCATCAATAAACACCAGCGTCAATCGATCGCCGGGATAAATAAGGTGTGGATTGGCTATCTGGGGATTGGCGCCCCAAAGTTTGGGCCAGCGCCAGGGGTCTTTGAGAAACAGTGCCGATATATCCCAAAGGGTATCGCCTTTCTTGACCACATAAGTATCAGGATGACCGGGTTTTAATGTCAGGGTATCTGCTGCAACGAAGGTGCAATTAAATGTCAGTAACGCGAGTAAAATTAACCGTTTCATGGGGGCTTCCATGTTGTCTGGCTCATTAGTAAGAGCTTTTGCTGTTATTGATAGCCGCTAAGGATTAAAATTAACGCAATAGCACAAGTCAGTATAACCAACTGGCACGGATTTGACAGACTTGTTAAGAGTTTATCTATGACCATGTTAAAAGTATTACGATTCCCCGACGAGAGATTACGCACGATTGCCCAGCCCGTGACAGAATTTGATTCTGCGCTGCAGACGCAAATCGATAATATGTTCGAGACCATGTACGAAGAAAAGGGTATTGGTCTGGCCGCAACTCAAGTCGATTTTCATAAGCAACTGATAGTGATGGACTTACAGGATGACGTTGAACGTCCAAAAGTCTTTATCAACCCCCAAATTATCAGTGCCAGCGGTGACTTCTGTAATGAAGAAGGTTGTCTGTCTGTACCCGGTATTTATGCCAAGGTGGACAGAGCCGAATTTATTACCGTGACGGCACTCGACCGAGATGGCAATGAATTTACTATTGAAGCAGACGGCTTATTTGCCATCTGTATTCAGCATGAGATGGATCATCTAAAGGGCAAGCTTTTCGTTGATTATCTGTCACCACTGAAACGTCAGCGGATCAGACAAAAGCTGGAAAAAGCGGCACGTCAGGAAGCGAAAGCCTGAATCAATCCCGAATAATTAGGATCTATTTTGAAACCACTGAAGATCATTTTTGCCGGTACTCCGGACTTTGCAGCGCGCCACCTGCAGGCGCTGCTGGACTCAGAGCATCAAGTCATCGCCGTCTATACCCGAGTGGACAAACCCGCCGGAAGAGGCCATAAACTCACCCCCAGCCCGGTCAAGGCGCTGGCGCTGGAACACGATATTCCCGTCTATCAGCCCAAATCACTGCGCAATGAAGAAGCCCAGCAGGAGTTGGCCGCTCTGGGAGCCGATATCATGGTGGTGGTCGCCTATGGCCTGATCCTGCCATTGGCAGTGTTGCAGGCTCCCCGCCTGGGATGCATCAATGTTCACGGCTCCATTCTGCCGCGCTGGCGCGGTGCGGCGCCTATCCAAAGGGCATTGTGGGCCGGGGACAAAGAAACCGGGGTCACCATAATGCAGATGGATGTCGGTTTGGATACCGGCGATATGCTGCTCAAGACCTCGCTGCCGATAGCCGATGACGACACTTCAGCAACCCTTTATGAAAAACTGGCCCAACAGGGACCGGAAGCACTGATCCAAGCTCTGCAAGGTCTGGCCGAAGGCAAACTCACCGCCGAGCCGCAGGATGAATCACTGGCCAACTACGCCGAAAAACTCAGTAAAGAGGAAGCCCGTATCGACTGGCATAAGGCTGCCCGCAATCTGTGGCAGGAGATCCGCGCCTTTAACCCATGGCCGGTGAGCTACTTTGAATGCCAGGGACAAAATATCAAGGTCTGGCAGGCTGAAGTGGAAGAGTCAGACGAGCAGTTTGAGCCGGGCACAGTGGTGCGTGCCGACAAGCGAGGATTAGCCATTGCCACTGCCGATGGCTTATTAGTATTGAAAAAGGCGCAACTGCCAGGGAAAAAACCGCTGGATATCGCAGATATTCTCAACGCCAGGGGCGAATGGTTCCAACCCGGTAAGAATTTGGCTCAAGCATCATGAGGCAGAATCTCAGAGCCCTTGCCGCCAAGGCCATCTTTCAGGTGCTGGAACGGGGCATGTCCCTCTCGGTTGCCCTGCCCGAACAACAGCAGCAGCTTCAAAGCGGCAAAGACAAGGCGCTTTTGGCCGAACTTTGCTACGGCGTAATGCGCACCCTGCCACAACTGGACAAGAGAGTCAGCGACTGCCTCAGTAAACAGTTCAAAGGGAAACAGCGTATCGTCCACCAGCTACTTCTTGTGGGTTGTTACCAATTGTATTTCACCCGGATACCGGCCCATGCAGCCACTTCGGAAACTGCCGAAGCCTGTCGTCAGCTGAAGTTTGAAAACCTGGTCAAGGTAGTCAACGGCGTTTTACGCAATATCCAGCGAGACAATAGTCCACTGGCCACAGATAACCCTGTGCTGGAACACAATACGCCCAACTGGATCCTCAAGGCGCTCAGTGCTGCCTATCCGGAAAACTGGCAACAAGTTGTGCAGCAGAGTCACCAGCGGCCGCCACTGTGGCTGCGCAACAACCGTTTATCCCAAAGTCGTGAGCAATATCTGCAACACTTGGCTGAAGCCGAAATTGCCGCCACTCCAGGTCAGGGGGAAGACAGTATATTGCTTGAGCAAGCCTGCGATGTCACCACTCTGCCCGGCTTTGGCGAAGGCTCAGTGTCTGTGCAGGATGGTGCTGCTCAATGGGCCGCCGCCCTGCTGGCACCGCAAGCGGGCGAAACCATTCTCGATGCCTGCGCCGCTCCGGGAGGCAAGAGTTGCCATCTGCTGGAGCTGTGTCCTGACATAGAACTGGTGGCGGTCGACAACGACAACAAACGGCTGCAGAGAGTTGCCGAGAACCTGCAAAGGTTGCAACTGAATGCCAAGTTGGTGCACGGCGATGCCGCAAATATTGCTTCATGGTGGCAGGGTAGCAAGTTTGATCGCATATTACTGGATGCCCCCTGCTCGGCTACCGGCGTTATTCGGCGCCATCCGGATATCATGTGGCTGCGTAAGCCACAGGATATTGAGGAGTTGGCCAAGGTGCAGCAACAGATATTGGATCACTGCTGGCAATGGTTGAAGCCAGGCGGTGTACTGTTATACGCCACCTGCTCTATCCTGCCACAGGAAAACCGCGATCAAGTTGTCGCCTTCCTGGAGCGTACGCCGGATGCCCGGCTCGAAGCTATCACTCAGGCAGACCAGACAGATGCGATAGGCTGGCAAATCTTGCCCGGACAGGACAATATGGACGGGTTTTATTACGCGCGAATCGTTAAGTCGAAACTTCAGGGATAAGACGAGGCCATGAAAATAATCATCTTGGGCGCAGGTCAGGTCGGTGGCACCCTTGCAGAAAACCTGGTGGGTGAAAACAACGATATCACCATAGTCGACAGTGACAGAAATCGCCTTAGGGCACTGCAAGACAAATATGACTTGCGGGTGGTTGTCGGTCACGGAGCCCACCCCGGCGTCTTGAAAGAAGCCGGCGCCGAAGATGCCGATATGCTGATCGCTGTAACCAACAGCGACGAATGCAACATGGCCGCCTGTCAAATTGCCTATACCCTGTTTGGCACACCAACCAAGATAGCCCGTATTCGCTCAGAGCAGTACTTGGGGATGCAGGATAAACTGTTTATCGACAGTGAAACCAAGAGTAATGAGCCTCGTACCCGGGGGGGGTTCATCATAGATGAGCTGATAGCTCCCGAGCAGTTAGTAACCGCTTACATACAACGCCTGGTAGATTATCCTGGGGCTTTACAGGTTCTGGAGTTCGCCGAAGGCAAACTGAGCCTGGTGGCTGTTCGCGCCTATTATGGTGGCCCCTTGGTGGGCAACGCGCTGGCAACGCTGCGCGAACACATGCCGAATATTGATACCCGGGTGGCGGCTATTTTCCGTCAGGGACGGCCGATTATGCCCAGGGGAACCACCATCATAGAAGCCGATGATGAAGTGTTCTTTGTCGCTGACAGTCGCCATGTACGGGCAGTGATGAGTGAGATGCAGAAGCTGGATAACAGCTACCGCAATATCATGATCGCCGGTGGCGGTAACATAGGTTTGGGACTGGCCAAGAAACTGCAGCGTAATCACTCGGTCAAGCTGATAGAACACCGTCAGGACAGAGCCGAAGCACTGTCAGAAAAGCTGGAAAATACCACGGTATTCTGCGGCGATGCTTCCGATCAGGAACTCTTGATGGAAGAGCATATAGATCAAACCGATGTGTTTATCGCCGTCACCAACGACGACGAGGCCAATATCATGTCGGCGCTGTTGGCCAAGCGCATGGGCGCCAAGAAAGTGATGGTGCTTATTCAGCGTGAAGCTTATGTCGATATCGTTCAGGAAGCCAATATCGATATCGCCATTTCGCCGCAGCAAGCCACTATCTCGGCCTTGCTGACCCATATCCGTCAAGGGGATATCTGTAACGTATACTCACTGCGTCGCGGTGCCGCCGAAGCGATTGAAGCCATAGCCCACGGTGACTCCAGCACCAGTAAAGTCGTAGGTAAACAGATAGGCGAAATCAAGCTGCCGCCTGGCACCACCATAGGTGCCATAGTCCGCGATGATGAAGTCTTAATGGCCCACGATAAAACAGTTATCGAACAGGGAGACCATGTCATTCTCTTTCTGGTGAACAAGAAGTTTATCGGTGAAGTGGAAAAACTATTCCAGCCGAGCGCGTTTTTCTTCTAAGGCTCTGGCCATGCTGAATTTTCGCCCACTGCTATTCATCCTAGGCCTGTTTTTATCCATGCTGACGGCCTTTATGTTTATTCCACTCTTCTTCGCTCTGTTTTACGGTGAAGAAACAGTGGCAGCCTTCATGGCATCGGCACTGGTCACAGGCACAATCTCCAGCCTTTGTATGCATAGGGGCCAGGGACAAAAACTCAATCTGAATATCCGCGACATGTTCCTGCTGACCAGTCTCACCTGGTTTATCGTCAGCCTATTCGCCGCCATGCCTTTTACCCTGTATCACGGTATTGGCTATACCGATGCCTTCTTTGAAACCATGTCGGGGATCACCACGACAGGATCCACAGTATTATCCGGCCTGGATAGCATGGATCACAGCATTCTCGTCTGGCGTTCGCTGTTGCAGTGGCTCGGTGGCATAGGCTTTATCGTGATGGCGGTGGCCATTCTGCCGTTTCTCAACGTGGGGGGAATGCGGCTATTTAGAACTGAATCCTCAGATTGGTCCGAGAAGGCCATCCCTCGCACCCAGAGCTTGGCCAAATACCTGTTTCTGGTTTATCTGGGACTGACAGTATGCTGCGGTTTGGCTTATCACCTGGCAGGGATGAACTGGTTTCAGGCGCTGAATCATGCCATGACCACACTCTCCACTGGAGGCTACTCGACTTCGGACAGTTCGATGGCGGCCTTTCCCGAAGCAGCGCACTGGGTCGGGGTGGTATTCATGGCTGCCGGCGGCCTGCCGCTGCTGATGTTTGTCCAAAGCCTGCAGCAACGTAGTATCAAGGTGTGGAATGATGCCCAAGTAAAAGGCTTTATTCTTTTTCTGCTGCTGGTGTCTTTCTCTCTGGCCTATTGGCTCTACAGCTCGCGGGAAATAGCTTTTATTGATGCCCTGCGGCTCTCGAGTTTTAACGTGGTTTCCGTGGTCACAACCACAGGCTATGGTCTGACTGACTACGGCAGTTGGGGGGCACTGGCAAATATCGCCTTTCTATTCCTGATGTTTGTCGGCAGCTGCTCAGGTTCAACCTCCGGCGGTATCAAGATATTCCGCTTCCAGATAGCCGGCGCCATCATGCGTGAACAATTGAAGCAGCAGTTTCATCCCAACGGTATTTTCCGCGAGCGCTACAACAACCGACCTATCAACGAAGAAATTGTGCGCTCCCTGGTGACCTTTGCGCTGCTGTTTATGCTGGTTATCGTGATGCTGACACTGGTGTTGGTGCTTTGTGGTCTGGATCCTATCACCAGCCTTTCCGGCGCAGTCACGGCAGTGACCAATGTCGGCCCAGGACTCGGCCCGGTTATTGGCCCTGCAGGCAACTTTTCCAGCTTGCCGGACTTGGCCAAATGGGCGCTGTCGATAGGCATGTTGCTGGGCCGCTTGGAGATCCTTACCGTTGCCGTATTGTTCCACCCCAGTTTCTGGAAGTACTGACAACCCCTCTATAGGTGAATATTATTCAACTGTAGATAATCGGCTTGTAAGACATACATACGTTTGACATCCGAGTATTGGCCGTTGATAAAGATCTCTTGTACCAAATGGCCTTCCTCTTTAAAACCGCACTTTTGATAGAGCTGCAACGCCTTGTCATTCTCCAGTGCCACATGCAGATAAACCTTGTATAGGTTAAGTATGGTAAAGGCGTAATTGAGCGCCTTGTTGACCATAGGTCTGGCATAGCCTCGCCCCTGAAACTCCGGCGCTATAATGATCTGAAACTCGGCGTTACGATGAATGTCATTGATCTCCACCAACTCAACCAGGCCTATAGTCTGCTGCTGAGCATTTTCTACGATAAAGCGTCGCTCCGTCTTGTCATGGATATGCTTGTTGTAGAGCTCTTCAAGCTCATCAAACGACTCATAGGGCTCTTCAAACCAATAAGCCATAATAATGCGATTGTTATTTAACTGATGAATAAATCTCAGGTCTGTTCTTTCCAGCGCCCGCAGGCGAATATCACCGTCATTCATGACACCTCCTAAAAGTCATACAATAAAGCCGCCCATATTAAGTGGGCAACAGGCAAACAAAGCTTGCCTTGCAGTCTTTTCAACACATACAAAAAAGCGCAGTACCATGACTGCGCTTGGAAAACATCGGCTCTATCAGGATGCCAAATCACTCAAATACTCGGCATAGCGCTTTACATCTTCCCAGTCCGTGTAGTCGATAACCGTCTTGGGATCGGTTGGGCCGCCGGTCATCTTCATGATCAACCGGATCATAAAGCTATCCAGCCAGCCCCAAGAGGGGTAGTCCACCTTACCGGCGATAATCTTCACATCCTTGGGTTTCCAATCCGACAGAGCAATAAACTTCTGCAGATACTTGTTGTTTTCCGGTATTCGTTTCTCCGGTTTGCGGGCCACCACATTAACAGAGAAAAAGCTGAGCCCTTTTTCTGTCAACACCTGTTGGTGTTTGCTGCAAAAAGCGAACACACTCTTGTCGTAGGTGCCATAAAGCACACAAGCACCGAGTACCACGGCATCATATTTTTGCCAGTCGATGTTTTCCGCCTCGGCCGCAGCCAAATCCATGCTGTCACACTCATGACCCAACTGCTGTAGTCTTTCAGCTATACAGCGACTGATCTTGGCAGTGTGGCCACCACGGGAGAAGTAGAGCACAAGAATGGATTTCATAAGTTCGCCTATTGAGTGTCTGTAACTTAAATTGTGTGGCTTGTCGCCCAGATAGAACAAGTTGAGAGATCACATAATCGGCTTCAACTCTTAAGAATATTGCCGCAAATCGCGCTGAATCGGTAGTTTTCAGGCTAGAATTGCGATCCAGATAAAAGACTGATGATTGTACTCATCCCCCTATTCAATTAGAATAACCTAATCAAAAGGCGAAGAGGTTCCAAGCTGATGCAAAAAGATATTGATATCGCAGCCATGCTTTCCAATGCGGAAAATGCTGCCAAATGGCTCAAGGCCATCGCCAACCCTTATCGCCTGATGATCCTCTGCCTACTGTTGGATCAGGAGCTGAGCGTTACTCAATTGAATGAAACGGTTCCGCTGAGCCAATCTGCGCTGTCACAACATCTGGCAGTACTGCGCGCCGAAGATCTGGTGGCAACCCGCAAGAGTTCGCAGGTTGTTTACTACTCGCTCAAGAATCAACAGGTCACCGAGGTCATTTCTATTCTGCACCGTAAGTACTGCGCTTAGATCTCAAAGCTCGGCAAACTCGGCAGCAAACGCTTTCACCCGCTGCCAATCGGTAAATTCATAAGTACCGCTGATATCAGTTGGCCCCTTGGTTATCCACATGATCAGCCGAATCATGCTACGGTCAAATAAGCCGTAGTTAGGATAGGCTATCTTGCCGGCAAACACGCCTTGCAACTGTGGCTGCCACAGGGATAACTGCAAAAACTTCTGCATATAAGGGTTGGTTTCCGGGGTATTCTTTTCCGGCTTACGAGCGACTACATTGACGGTAAAGAAGGCATTCTTCTTGGCATTCAGCAGCGCATGGTGGTGGTTGACGAAACGGTACAGCTCCGGCCTATGCTTACCATAACGTATGCTGGCACCCACAAGGATTTTATCGAAAGTCTGCAAAGGCTCAGCTTCCGCCTCAGCCAACGATACCATAGAAACTGTCTCACCCACTTTGCTCAATTCATCGGCCATCATCTGGCATATCGCCTTGGTCTGGCCATCAACGGTCGAATAAATAATCAGAGTTTTGCTCATCAGTTCTTCCAGAAAGTCGGGGTAAACAACACCAATAAGGTAAAAATTTCCAAGCGCCCAAACAACATGGCAACCACAAGCACATACTTGGCGCCATCACCTATGCTGGCGTAATTGCTGGCAACTTCACCTAGGCCAGGCCCCAGGTTGTTAAGGCAAGCTGCGGTGGCGCTGAAGGCCGTTATCGCATCCATTCCCATGGCCATCAGGATCAGCATACAGATGACAAATACCAGCGCATAGGCGGAGAAGAACCCCCAAACAGCATCTATTACCCTATCCGGCAACGCCTTGGAACCGATACGAATGGAGAACATGGCCCTGGGATGAATTAGACGCTTAAGCTCGCGCGAGCCCTGCAACAGCAGTAACACCACGCGGATAACCTTGATACCGCCGGCTGTAGAACCACCGCTGCCGCCGATAAAGCTGGAAAACATCAACAGAATAGGCAGAAACAGCGGCCAAACATGGAAGCTCTCGGTGCCAAAACCGGCTGTGGTGGAAATGGATACCGCCTGAAACAGCGCATGATCCAGAGTTTGTTCCGGTGAATCATAGATACCCGAGTGATACAAAGTGGCGAAACAGATGGCAGTCAGCAGTAACTGAATAGCGATAAGCGCCTTGAATTCAGCATCACGAAAATAAACCTTGAAGTTGATCCCCCGGCGGGAAAACGCTGCGAAGTGCAGGCTGAAGTTCACTGCCGCAATCAGTAAAAATACCACGCAAATCAAATTGATGGTCGGGCTTTGAAAATAGCCCATGCTGGCATCATGGGTGGAGAACCCACCAATAGCGATAGTAGAAAATGAGTGACTGATGGCATCGAAGGCACTCATACCGGCGAGCCAATAGGCGCCGGCACAGGCCAAGGTCAACATCAGATAGATATACCAGAGCGTCTTGGCGGTTTCGGCAATCCTGGGGGTCATCTTGGAGTCTTTGACGGGCCCGGGGATCTCAGCCCGGTAAAGCTGCATCCCCCCAATCCCCAACACCGGCAGAATAGCTACCGCCAACACAATGATCCCCATACCACCGAGCCATTGCAGGAGGTGACGATAAAAGAGTATCGCCTTTGGCAGGTTATCCAGGCCGACTATCACAGTGGCTCCTGTGGTAGTCAGCGCCGAAAAAGACTCAAAAATACTGTCGGCTAACGACAAGTCCGGCTGTTTCGATAGTAAAAAGGGCAAGGTACCTATGGCACCAAGTACGGTCCAGAACAGCACCACGATCAAAAAACCCTCTCGGGTCTTGAGTTCTGCCTTATGGTGGCGATTGGGATACCAGAGCCAGAAACCGATAAATAGACTGATAAAGAAGGCTTTGATAAAGGCTGTACCACCGCCGTCTTCATAGATAAGGGCCACCAATGCCGGGGGCAGCATAGTGATGGAGAAAAGCCCTATCAGTAACCCGGTAATACGGGTAATCGTTCGGTAATGCATGCCGCTTTTCAATCAGTCCATTAGCCAATAAAAACTCAGCATTGTCGCACAAGTTATCAGAGTGTTCACTGTGAAAAATCTATCTTTAGTTGTCCTTGGCTCATGGGAGCCAACTCTTTATTGATACTCTCGGTAACAGATAGGGGCACGGCCAGTGTCAGGCGAATATTGTCAGTAAACTCCCGCTCTTCTATCAACACATCGAGCCTCTGCAACAGATGTTCGACATCGGGCAGTTGGTCGTAACGGCAAACCAAACTGCCTTTTTCCCTGAGCATTTTGGTCTTGGTCGCCAGCCGGGGCATCATCTGCTTGAGCCCACTACTGTAGGCACGAACCAGCCCACCCACACCCAACTTGGTGCCGCCATAGTAACGCACTACAACGGCGCCAATCTCACCTATGCCAGCACCCTGCAAGACCGCCAACATAGGGCGACCGGCACTACCACCCGGCTCGCCGTCATCACTCGACCCCATGGCCGACAGCCCCTTGGGTGCACCACAAATAAATGCCTGGCAATAATGACTGGCACCGGGATAACGCTGCTTTATCTGTTGTAGTTGCTGTTTAAACTCTTCTGGCGAATGGCAGGGAAATATCAAAGAGATAAAGCGGCTATGCTTTATCTCCTCTTCATATTCCAGCTCTTCTGCCGCAATGGGATAACTTTCAATCAATGAGACCTGACTCTCGAGTCATATTTTCGTTACTATGGGCGTGGATTATGACATTGTCTTCAATACGGATCCCACCAAACGGGCGTAAACTGGCTACCAGATCCCAATCCACCAACGCCTTGCGGCCATCTTGCCTGAGTGGCGCCAACAGGCTATCGATGAAGTAAAGTCCTGGTTCTATGGTTACTACATGCCCGGGCGCCATAGTCCTGGTGCAGCGCAGAAACGGATGCTCCTCAGGAGGGGCCACATGGGTGCCGCGTTCGTCATTGAAGAAACCACCGACATCATGCACCTGCAATCCCAACATATGCCCCAGCCCGTGAGGGAAAAAAGCCCGGGTAATACCCTGCTCCAGCAGCATCTCTTTCGAGCCTCTGGCCAGGCCGACTTCAAGTAACAGAGTCGCCAGCTGTTGATGAGCCAGCAGATGCAGCTCAGTATAACGTTTGCCGGGTCGCAAGTGTTCAATCAGTTGAAGCTGCAGTTGATTCATCGCCTGGATAAGATCGTGGAATCGATTTTTTTCAAAAGCATAGGTACGGCTGATATCGGCAGCATAGCCGTGGAAAGAGGCTCCGGCATCGATCAGAAAAGACAACCTCTGCTGTGGGCTTTCATGCTCCAACGCAGTGTAATGCAAAATAGCGGCGTTTTGGTTGAGGGCTATAATATTGCCATAGGGAATCTGATTCTCCCCTTGTGCTATGGCACTCAAGTATTGCTGCTGGATTTCAAACTCACTGGCACCACTGTAGAAGGCGTTCTTGGCCGCGCGATGGCCCTTGACCGCAATACGATTGGCCTGACGCATACATTCCAACTCGTAATCTGTCTTACAGGCACGATAAAAGTGCAGGTAGCTCATTACAGCTTCAGGGTTACAGTTATTAAACCCGAGCACAGAAGCCACTTCCAGGTGTTCACCTATATAGGCCCAGTGACCTTCGGCCACAGGCAGGAGCTCTGCCACCTTATCGGCCTTGGTCAAAATACGGATATCAAAGCTGTCACACCAGAAGCTTTGCGGCAGATCTGTCACCTTGTGCCAGAAGTCTTCGGGACGGTAAAAGATCAGCACAGGCTTGTCGCGACCATTGACCAGCAGCCAACAATGAGGCGTTTCCAGTAAAGGCACCCAGGCCTTGAAATGGGGGTTCACCTTGAAGGGGTAATCGATATCGTCCAGAAACTGCCTGTGGGGTTGACCCGAATGAATTGCCAAACCAGACAGTCCCTCACGAGCACAAATCTCGGCAACCCTTTGATTAAGAGTGTTTATATGTGATTGATAATGCTGAGCCAGTTGCATAATAAGCCGTTCCTGTTATCTGAAATCAAGGTTCCCCTTGCCATTGGACGCTGTTCACAGTTACAACAAAAGCCAATGTGCAGTGTATCACAAAGCTGAAATTTACAGCTAACCGACAAGCAATTAAACGATCGTTTAAATTGGGTGTTGTATTTTTCCTTTTTTCGAAGCACACTGAGCAACAACTGGTCAAATGATGGCCTGAGCTGCCCTACTCCTAAGCAATAAGGATGCAAGCAATGATCTACCAAAATTCGATGATTCAAGTTGAGTTACTCGAGAATAATATCGCCCGCCTTTGCTTCAATGCCGAAGGATCGGTAAACAAATTCGACCGCGCCACCCTGACCTCTCTGGATGAGGCGCTGGACGCCATCAAAGCAGAATCCAGCGTGAAAGCACTGCTGCTGACATCGGCCAAAGATGCCTTTATTGTCGGCGCCGACATTACTGAGTTCCTTGGGTTGTTCGCTCAGGAAGATGAAGTACTCTTGTCATGGTTGCAGCAAGCCAATGCGGTATTCAACAAGCTGGAAGACATGCCTTTCCCAACCGCTTCTGCCATCAATGGTTTTGCCTTGGGCGGTGGTTGCGAAACCATATTGGCCACAGACTTCCGCATTGCCGACACCAATGCCCGAATCGGCCTGCCGGAAACCAAGCTGGGGATCATCCCTGGATTCGGTGGCACAGTGCGCCTGCCAAGAGTGATAGGTGCAGATAATGCATTGGAGTGGATCACCACAGGCAAAGACCAACGCCCGGAAGCCGCACTCAAAGTCGGCGCAGTAGATGCCGTCGTGGCTCCAGAGCAACTCCAGGCCGCAGCACTACAGATGCTACAGGACGCGCTGGCGGGCAAACTTGACTGGCAGAGTCGCCGTCAACGTAAACAGTCGCCACTGACACTCCCCAAGCTGGAAGCCATGATGTCGTTCACCACAGCCAAGGGTATGGTGTTCTCTGTTGCCGGCAAGCATTATCCGGCGCCAATGGCGGCGGTTAACGTAGTGGAAAAGGCAGCCGGTCTGGGGCGTGAAGAGGCTTTATTGGTAGAACATCAAGCCTTTATTCAACTGGCCAAAACAGATGTGGCCAAGGCGCTGATCGGCATCTTCCTCAATGACCAACTGGTCAAAGGCAAAGCCAAGAAGGCCGCCAAACAAGCCAAAAATATAGAACAAGCCGCGGTATTGGGCGCAGGCATTATGGGCGGCGGTATCGCCTACCAAAGCGCCAGCAAGGGTACGCCGATTGTTATGAAAGACATAGCGCAGAAGGCGCTGGATCTCGGCCTTAACGAAGCGGCCAAGCTACTGACGGCACAGGTAGAGCGTGGTCGCTCCACCCCGGCCAAGATGGCTAAAGTACTCAACAACATCACCCCATCACTCGACTACAGCGCCGTCAAAGACGCCAACATAGTGGTCGAAGCGGTAGTAGAACATCCCAAGGTCAAGGCAACTGTGCTGGCCGAAGTCGAGCAGCAGCTAGCTGCCGATGCCATCATAACGTCCAACACCTCAACCATCTCTATTAACCTGCTTGCCAAGAGTCTGAAAGACCCTTCCCGCTTCTGCGGCATGCATTTCTTCAACCCTGTGCACAAGATGCCACTGGTGGAAGTGATCCGTGGCGAACACAGCTCGGAAGAAACCATCTCCTCTGTAGTGGCCTATGCCAGCAAGATGGGCAAGACGCCGATTGTGGTCAACGACTGCCCCGGCTTCTTTGTTAACCGGGTACTCTTCCCCTATTTCGCCGGCTTTAATGGCCTACTGGCTGATGGTGCAGACTTTATCGCCGTCGACAAGGTGATGGAGAAACAGTTTGGTTGGCCTATGGGCCCGGCTTATCTGCTGGATGTAGTCGGTTTGGATACCGGCCATCACGCCCAGGCTGTCATGGCCGAAGGCTTCCCGGACCGTATGGGCAAAACAGGCAAAGATGCCATAGATATCATGTTTAACCATGAGCGCCTGGGGCAGAAAAACGGTAAAGGTTTCTATCAGTATTCTGTGGATAAGCGTGGTAAGCCGAAGAAAGACAAGGATCCTGTCAGCTACGAATTACTGCAGGCCGAATTCGGTGAACTCAAGGAGTTCAGCAGCGATGAAATCATCGCCCGCACCATGATCCCCATGATTATTGAAACCGTACGCTGCCTGGAAGAAGGCATAGTAGCCACCCCGGCTGAAGCCGACATGGGTCTGGTATATGGTCTTGGCTTCCCACCATTCAGAGGCGGTGTGTTCCGCTATCTGGATACCATGGGCGTTGCCAACTTTGTCGCCCTGGCTGACAAATACGCCCACCTGGGGGGACTCTACCAAGTGACCGATGGCATGCGTGAACTGGCAGCCAACAACGGTTCTTACTATCAGGCCTAATTTGCGGAAAGGATTTTAACCATGAAACAAGCAGTTATCGTAGATTGCATTCGTACACCCATGGGCCGTTCCAAGGCTGGTGTATTTAGAAATGTTCGTGCAGAGACACTCTCTGCCGAGTTGATGAAAGCCCTGCTGGTACGTAATCCCCAGTTGGATCCCGGCACCATAGAAGACGTTATCTGGGGCTGTGTGCAACAGACTCTGGAGCAAGGTTTTAATATCGCCCGTAATGCCTCTCTGCTCGCGGGTATCCCCAAGCAAGTTGGTGCGGTTACTGTAAACCGTCTATGTGGCTCCTCCATGGAAGCCATTCACCAGGCAGCCAGGGCCATCATGACAGGCATGGGAGACACCTTCATCATTGGTGGTGTTGAACATATGGGTCATGTTCCCATGAGTCATGGGGTCGACTTCCACCCTGGCTTGGCAACCCGGGTTGCCAAGGCTGCCGGCATGATGGGACTGACGGCGGAAATGCTCGGTCGCATGCACGGTATTAGCCGTGAAATGCAGGATGAGTTTGCCGTGCGCTCGCACAAACGTGCGCATGCAGCCACAGTTGAAGGCCGTTTTGCCAGAGAGATCCAGGCTATCGAAGGCCATGATGCCAGTGGTGCCTTGATCAAAATCGATTATGACGAAGTGATCCGCCCTGAAACCAGTATGGAATCACTGGCAGGCCTGCGCCCCGTGTTTGACCCGGCCAACGGCACTGTTACCGCTGGTACCTCTTCGGCCCTGTCAGATGGCGCATCGGCCATGCTAGTGATGGAAGAAGAAAAAGCCAAGGCGCTGGGACTGCCTATCCGAGCTCGCATCAAGTCGATGGCAGTTGCCGGCTGTGACCCATCAATCATGGGCTATGGCCCGGTTCCAGCTACACAAAAAGCACTGACTCGCGCAGGTCTTAGCATAGCGGATATCGATCTGGTTGAGCTGAATGAAGCCTTTGCC
Organism: Shewanella indica; assembly: GCF_033842865.1. Lineage (NCBI taxonomy): Bacteria > Pseudomonadati > Pseudomonadota > Gammaproteobacteria > Alteromonadales > Shewanellaceae > Shewanella > Shewanella indica. The sequence goes on along the minus strand of NZ_JAWXXR010000001.1, from coordinate 1,542,086 downwards.
GCGCAGTCTCTGCCTTGCGTGAAAGATCTAGGTCTTATGGAGCTGGTCGATGAGAAGGTTAACCTCAACGGTGGTGCCATCGCTTTGGGTCACCCTCTGGGTTGCTCGGGTGCCCGTATCTCCACCACATTGATCAATCTGATGGAGAGTAAAGACGCGACTTTGGGTCTGGCAACCATGTGTATTGGTCTCGGCCAAGGTATTGCCACTGTATTTGAGCGTGTCTGAGTAAATATCACCAACACAGAGAGCATCATAGAGAAGCTGCCCTTCTTAATGAAAAACCGCTTATTCCTTAAGCGGTTTTTTTATGTAAAGCTGTTTGTCCCCATCACAGAGATAATCCTTTAATTAACCTGATGTCCACAAAGACAAGGTCAGCTCGCTGACAATAAAGCGCTTTGATTAAATGTGAAGCTAGAACCAAGTACTGAATAACAAGTAGAGCCATGTTCCACGTGGAACAATGCGATAGAGCACAAAAAATAGCTATCAACTTGGTTTGACCGCTGCCTTGGAGTAATATTAGCCACTTCTGTTGTTCTCGTTGTAAGAGGTTATATGAGTCAGGTCTTTGCCAGTGCCCAACATCAACTGGATGCTTTAGGTTTGAGGTGTCCGGAACCTGTCATGATGGTTCGTAAAAAAGTCCGTCATATGGCCGAGGGCGAAACTCTGCTCATTATCGCCGATGATCCAGCTACCACAAGAGATATTCCCAGCTTTTGCCAGTTTATGGACCACACCTTGGTAGCCAGTCAAACGGATGACTTGCCTTATCAATATTTAATTAAAAAAGGTCTCTAACCTAACCCTCTCACCAGGAAGGAACCTATGATTACCCTGCTCGCTATCGCCCATAAAAAGCAAAGAAACGCGCCGATGGATTTGTTGCCCCAGGCCAAAGTCAGTTTGGCTCAAGGTGTAGAGGGCGATGTTTTTGGTAAACCAGGAAAGCGTCAGGTAACGCTGTTATCTCAACAACAGTGGCAACAAGCCTGTACTCAATTACAGACAGAGCTACCCTGGACGTGCCGCAGAGCCAACTTGCTGCTGGATGGTCTGGAGTTTGCACCTGAGTTGGTGGGTAAATACCTGAGGATTGGTGAACAACTGGTGCTTGAACTTACCGGAGAAACTGACCCCTGCGGCAAAATGGAGCGAGCATACCCAGGGTTGGAAGCAGCATTAACGCCTGGTTGGCGTGGTGGCTGTACTGCCAAAGTGATAAATCCGGGAAAAATCAAGCCTCTGGACCCGGTTCAGTTACTCGATAGCTGGCCAAATCGCAACTTAGACTTATAAAAAATGGAAAACTAATTGATACAGTATTGAGGTTTTACTGTTAACAAATTTGTGAGATAACAGACAGTCGGTAACCGATAACTAAAATAAGGCCGCTGTCATGTTGAGACCTAAACTAACCCCTCTGTACACAGCTGTTTCGTTGCTCTTTTCAGCTTCGGCATTCAGTGACGATCACGCAACCAAGTGGGACGTCAATGCCCCACAGAATGCTCCCCTAGAACAAGCCAAAATTCAGGTCTCTGAAGGTACCTGGATGAACCTAAGCCTGAGCCCGGATGGCAAATACCTGGTGTTTGATCTGCTGGGTGACATCTACAGAATTCCCGCACAGGGCGGCGAAGCCGAACCTTTAGCACAAGGCATAGCCTGGCAGATGCAGCCCGTCTACAGCCCAGATGGCAAATACATTGCCTTTACATCGGATCAAGATGGCGGCGACAACATCTGGGTAATGAATGCTGACGGCAGTAATCCGCGTCCGGTAACCAATGAAACATTCCGCCTGCTCAACAGCCCGGCCTGGAGCCCTGATTCCCAATATCTGGTGGCGCGAAAGCACTTCACAGCCAGTCGCAGTCTAGGAGCCGGGGAAGTCTGGCTTTATCATATTGCCGGTGGCGAAGGAGTTAAACTCACCGAGCGGCCAAATGATCAGAAAGACTTGGGTGAACCCGCCTATTCCCCGGACGGCCGATATATCTACTTCAGCCAAGATGCCACCCCAGGCAAGACCTTTCACTACTCCAAAGACTCGGTCAAAGGCATATACAAGATAAAACGCTACGATACTCAAACCGGGGATATCGAAGTGCTTGTCGAGGGCACTGGTGGCGCCATCAGACCTACTCCGAGCCCGGATGGCAAACAGTTGGCCTACATCAAACGCGACGGTTTTCAGTCAACCTTATACCTGTTGGATCTGGCTTCCGGTAAAGAGCAAAAGCTCTATGGCGACCTTGACAGAGACATGCAGGAAACCTGGGCGATACATGGTGTTTATCCCACTATGGCCTGGAGTCCAGATAGTGCAGAGATCTATTTCTGGGCAAAAGGCAAAATCCACAGACTCGAATTGGCATCCAAACAAACGGCAGAGATCCCATTCAATGTCACCACAGAGCTTGCTGTGCAACCGGCGGTGCGCTTTAAGCAGGACATAGATCAGCAGCAACTGGATGTCAAAATGCTGCGCATGGCTCAGGTATCGCCAGATGGAACCAAAGTCATCTACGAAGCTCTGGGAAAAATCTGGATAAAGCAGCTGCCGGACGGCAAACCGAAGCGCCTGACCCGTTTGGATGACCGGGTGGATGAGTTATTCCCTCAATGGTCCCGTGACGGTAAGCGAGTGGTGTTTACCACATGGAATGATCAGCAACAAGGCAGCGTTAGAACCATCAGTGCCCGAGGAGGAAAAACCACAACACTGACCCAAGAGCCGGGGAAATATATTGAGCCCACCTTCTCTCCCGATGGCAAGCAAGTTGTGTTTCGTAAAATTGCCGGTGGCTATATTACTCCAAAAACCTGGAGTCAGGATCCCGGGCTCTACCTGGTTGACAGCAATGGTAAAGGACTAAAGAAACTCTCAGCTCAGGGCTTCCAACCACAGTTTGGTGCCGACAATGACAGAGTCTACTTTATCGAGAGTGGTGAAACGCCGCAACTAGCCTCAATAGCGCTTAGTGGTTTCGATAAGCGGGTACACTACACCAGCAAACACGCCACAGAATTCAGGGTATCTCCCGATGGTAAGCAACTCGCATTTGCCGAACGTTTCCGGGTTTGGGTCACCCCCTTCGCCAAGCATGGTGAAACCGTTGATATCGGGCCTAAGGCGACTAATTTGCCGGTAACACAGCTCAGTACCCGTGCCGGTGAGAGTATCAGTTGGGGCGCCAACAGCGATCAGCTCTATTGGACCCTTGGCCCAGAACTCTATCAAGTGAACCTGGATAACGACTATCGAGAGAAGAATGCCAAGGACAAGGTCCAAGTTACTGAGATTGGTTTTCAGACAGAGATGGATGTTCCACGTGGAACAATCGCTTTCGTCGGCGGAAAGATCATCACAATGGAGAATGATAGGGTCATAGATAAAGGTGTGGTGTTGGTGAAAGATAACCATATCCAAGCCGTGGGTGAAGCCGGCATGGCTATTCCGGATGATGCTATGCTAGTGGATATCTCAGGTAAGACACTGATGCCGGGTCTGTTTGATGCCCATGCCCATGGCGCTCAAGGTGAAAGCGAAATCATCCCCCAGCAGAACTGGCAGTTATATGCCGGCTTGGCCTTGGGGGTTACCAGCATCCATGATCCCTCCAATGACACTACCGAAATTTTTGCTGCCAGCGAGCAACAAAAAGCCGGAAAGATTGTTGGCCCGCGGATATTCTCTACCGGCACCATACTCTATGGAGCCAACTTACCAGGCTACACCAGTCACATAGACTCATTGGATGATGCCAAATTCCACCTCGAACGACTTAAAAAAGTCGGCGCTTTCAGCGTCAAGAGCTATAACCAACCCAGGCGCAATCAGCGTCAACAAGTCATAGCCGCGGCCAGAGAATTGGAGATGATGGTGGTTCCAGAGGGAGGAAGCCTGCTGCAGCATAATCTCACCATGATTGCCGATGGCCACACCACAGTGGAACATTCCCTGCCGGCCGCAGCAATCTACGACGATATTAAGCAATTCTGGAGCCAAACCCAAGTAGGTTACACCCCCACTCTGGTGGTGGCCTATGGCGGCATTTCGGGTGAAAACTATTGGTACGATAAGACAGATGTCTGGGCTCATCCACGATTGTCAAAATATGTTCCTGCCGATCTGTTGCGGGCTCGCTCCATGAGAAGGCCTACCGCACCGGATGAACATTACAACCACTTCAATGTAGCCAGAGTCGCCAATGAGGTGAATCAATTGGGGATCCATCCCAACATTGGTGCCCATGGTCAGCGTGAAGGCTTGGCTGCTCATTGGGAGATGTGGATGTTTGCCCAGGGCGGTATGAGCAATATGGAAGTGCTGAAGACGGCAACGCTTTATCCCGCCAAGACCTTCGCTATGGACCATCAGCTTGGTTCAATTAAACCAGGCAAATTAGCCGACCTTATTGTTATCGACGGTAACCCACTAGAGGACATTAGGGTCACAGACAGGGTCACTCATACTATGGTCAATGGCAAACTCTATGATGCCGAAACCATGAATCAACTCAATGGTGATAAGAAGCAGCGCCAGCCCTTCTTCTTTGAAGATATTTAAAAAAGATTAAACCCGACGTAAATACGGAAGGATGTTCCACGTGGAACATCCTTTTATTTTATAAGCAGTAGCAGTACCAAAGCTAACAGTAGATAGCTAACAAGCGCCGGCAACAGGAAACGGATGAGTGTAGGCATGATGGCTTGTTTGCCAAAGCTGAGTCGCAGTAAAGTATCGCCCACCCGTACGGCCCACAATTTCACCAGCACCAGAGTTGGCAATGCAAATAGCGCCCCAATAAACACACTTACGCCATCACTAAGCGCCAATAATCGACCAAAAACAAATGCGATAAACATCCAGAATAGCATGCACAACGGTAGATAAATTATCGCCGCAAAGGGCCCGGGCCCTGGACCCGAACTGAACAGCGCCAGCAAAAAACGGCGACGCCGGGAAAACTTAATCATGGGGATAACAACAGCAATCCAACAAATGATCGTTGACCATGCCAACAGCCTGCATAAAGGCATAGCAAATCGTCGGGCCACAGAAGTTAAACCCCAGTTTTTTCAGCGCCTTGGACATCGCCTCCGACTCGGGTGTTTGAGCCGGAACCTGAGTCAGGGTTTCAAAGCGATTCACTTTGGGTACCCCGCCGACAAAACCCCAAAGAAATTCTGAAAAATCATTACCTTGTTCCACAAATGCCAGATATGCCTTGGCGTTTCGAACTATGGAATTCACCTTGGCTCTGTTGCGCACTATCCCTGGGTCTTGCAGCAATTCATCTATTTTGGCTTGGTCGAACCCGGCAATGACTTGGGGATCAAACCCGGCAAAGGCACGTTCATAGTTAGCCTGCTTTTTGAGTATGGTCAGCCAAGACAGTCCCGCCTGCTGACCATCGAGACAGAGCTTGGCAAACAGTTCTTTGGCATCGTACACCGGCCTTCCCCACACCTTGTCGTGATATTCCTGATAGAGAGGATCATCAGTCACCCAGCCACAACGAACTATATCCATTACTCAAAATCCCTTAAATCGCTAAATCCGATAAAAAATAACCTACATAAGCCTATATCGACAAGGTATAATCGAAACCATTTTCTATTAATAGCTGACAGCAGTAGATATGACGACGAAACACGACGTGAAGACATTCCAGGGTTTTATCTTGACCCTGCAAGAATACTGGGCGCAGCAAGGTTGCGCCATAGTTCAACCCCTGGACATGGAGGTCGGTGCCGGCACCTTCCATCCACAAACCTTTTTGCGTTCATTGGGCCCTGAGCCGATGAGCAGCGCGTATGTCCAACCATCGCGCCGCCCTACCGACGGCCGCTATGGTGAAAACCCCAACCGTCTTCAGCACTACTATCAGTTTCAGGTCGTATTGAAACCTTCACCGGATAATATTCAGGAGCTATACCTCGGCTCACTGCAAGCCCTGGGTGTAGACCCAAGTATCCATGATATCCGTTTCGTTGAAGACAACTGGGAATCACCTACCCTGGGGGCCTGGGGCCTGGGCTGGGAAGTTTGGCTCAACGGTATGGAAGTCAGCCAGTTCACCTATTTCCAACAGGTTGGTGGCCTAGAGTGTAGCCCGGTAACCGGCGAAATCACCTATGGTCTAGAGCGTCTTGCCATGTATATTCAAGGCGTAGACAGCGTCTATGATCTGGTGTGGACCGACGGCCCAATGGGAAGGATCACCTATGGTGACGTGTTCCACCAAAACGAAGTGGAGCAGTCAACCTACAACTTTGAACATGCCGATGTCGACTTCCTGTTCGGTCTGTTCGATCAGTGCGAGAAAACCTGCCAGCACCTGCTTTCACTGGAAAAACCTCTGCCTCTGCCCGCTTATGAGCAAGTTATGAAGGCTTCACACGCCTTCAACCTACTCGATGCCCGTCACGCCATCTCTGTGACCGAGCGTCAGCGCTATATCCTGCGGGTGCGCACCATGGCCAAGGCGGTAGCCGAAGCTTATTACCAGGCGCGTGAAGCCCTGGGCTTCCCAATGTGCAAGTGAGGTAGAACTAATGAATTTTGACAACTTACTCATAGAGATAGGTACAGAAGAGCTGCCACCAAAAGCCCTACGCACTCTGGCAGAATCTTTTGTAAACAACTTCTGCGAAGAACTGGACAAGGCCGAACTCAGCTATAGCAAGGCACACTGGTATGCCGCTCCGCGCCGCTTGGCGCTCTACATAGAGCAACTGGCTCTGGCACAACAGGATAAAGTGGTTGAGAAAAGAGGCCCAGCGGTCAGCTCGGCCTTTGATGCCGAAGGCAAGCCAACCAAGGCCGCCGAAGGCTGGGCCCGCGGCAATGGTATCAGCGTTGCCGAAGCCGAGCGTCTGGTGACAGACAAGGGTGAATGGCTGCTGCACCGAGCCAAGGTTGAAGGTGTGACCACTGAAAGCCTGATCCCGTCCATGGCTCAACACGCTCTGGACAAGCTGCCGATCCCCAAGCCTATGCGCTGGGGCAGCAACAAGACTCAATTTATCCGCCCCGTGCACACAGTTACTATACTACTGGGCGACAAGCTGGTAGCCGGTGAGCTGCTGGGTATCAATTCAGCGCGTACCATTCGAGGTCACCGCTTTATGGGTGAAGCCAGCTTCGAGCTGGATCATGCCGACAACTATCTCAGCAGCTTGAAAGAGCGCGGTAAGGTGATTGCCGACTATCAGGCCAGAATAGATATCATCAAGACAGACGCAGAAAAAGCCGCTGCCAAGTTGGGTGGCCGTGCCGATATCGCCGATGAACTGCTTGAAGAAGTCGCCTCCTTGGTTGAATGGCCTGTGGTACTGACAGCGGCTTTCGAAGAGAAGTTTTTGCAGGTACCCGCTGAAGCCCTGGTCTACACAATGAAAGGCGATCAGAAATACTTCCCGGTATTTGATGGCAACAATAAACTGATGCCCAACTTCATCTTTGTGACCAATATTGAGTCCAAAGATCCGGCGCAAATCATTGCCGGAAATGAGAAAGTTGTCCGCCCTCGCCTGGCCGATGCCGAATTCTTCTTTAACACAGATAAAAAGCAATCACTCGAGTCCCGCATTACCAGCCTGGAAACCGTGGTATTCCAGAAGCAATTGGGCACCCTTAAAGACAGAGTGGAGCGTATCTCCTGTGTGGCCGAAGCCATTGCGGCCAAAATCGATGCCAACCAAGCCGATGCCAAGCGTGCCGGTCTGTTGTCCAAGGCCGATTTGATGACCAATATGGTCATGGAATTTACCGACACTCAAGGCACCATGGGTATGCATTACGCGCGCCTCGAAGGCGAAACCGAAGCGGTTGCCCAGGCATTGGAAGAACAGTACAAGCCCAAGTTCTCCGGTGATACTGTGCCCACAGCGCCGGTATCCTGCGCTGTTGCACTGGCAGAGAAGCTGGATACCCTGAGCGGGATATTCGGTATCGGCCAGGCTCCTAAAGGCGCTGCCGACCCCTTTGCCCTGCGCCGCGCGGCCATAGGTGTACTGAGGATCATTGTTGAGAACAAACTGCCACTGGATCTGGTCGAGCTGATTGCCTACGCCATCAAGGCCCACGGCAGCAACCTCAGCAATCAGAACTGCGCCGAAGAGGTGCTGGAATTCCTGATGGGCCGTTTCCGCGCCTGGTATCAGGATAAAGGCATCAGTACCGATGTGATTCTGGCGGTTCTGGCCCGTAGACCAACTCGTCCGGCCGACTTTGACAGCCGTATCCAGGCCGTCAGCCATTTCCGCAGCCTGGAGCAGGCTGCCTCTCTGGCCGCTGCCAACAAGCGGGTTTCCAACATTCTTGCCAAGGTTGAAGGTGAATTGCCAAGCGAAGTCGATATGACTCTGCTGCAGGAAGATGCCGAGAAAGCCCTGAATCAAGTTCTGAGCTCACTTCAGCCACAACTTGACCCCTTATTTGCCAAAGGGGAGTATCAACAGGGATTGACCCTGCTGTCGACGCTGAAAGAGCCGGTAGATACCTTCTTTGAAGATGTGATGGTAATGGCCGACGATGAAGCGCTGCGTCGTAATCGTCTGGCACTGCTGAATCAACTGCGAAATCAGTTCCTGCGGGTGGCCGACATATCACTGTTGCAGTGATGGCTGTTGCTGTAATGGCAAACCGATAAAAAACGCGCCGAAAAGCGCGTTTTTTTCATTTTATTTCAATCAGTTGCTGGTGCCATTGTTCAAACATTCCCCGGCTGATATTGGCTTCTTTCAACAAGGCGTCCAGCAATTCCGGAGGCAACTTATCCTCTTCCACCAGCATAGAACATTCACTGAGCAGATTGGCTTGCCAAATCAGCTGGCTTAAACGATTTTCCGGCTTGGCACCGACATTGGCCAAAGGTTGCAATACAGTCTCAAATGCCTTGGGCAACTGCCAACAACTCACCAGCAGACTACTCAATGACAGGGAGCGCGCCGTCATCACCTGACGGAACAGCCAGGACTTGGGCTGCTCACCAGGCTCGGCTTGAATAAAGGCATCGAGCAGTAGTTTGAAGATAGCTATCTTGCCAACATCGTGCAGCAGCCCCACCATAAAAGCAGTATCAGGTTCTTCGGTTTCCAATTCTCCGGCCAGGAAAGCCACCTGCAGTGAATGGCGCCACAAATGGGCCCCAAAGCGGCGAAAGTAGATGGGTTTGATATCTATCATCTCTTTCATCATGCAGGTGGTCACTATCCGTCTCAACCTGTTGCTGCCCAGTTGAACCAAAGCCTGCTGAAGACTGGTTATCTGCCGCTCGTTGCGGCGAAAAGCCGCCGAGTTACAGATGCGGATCACCTCGGCACTCAACACGGGATCTTGTTGAATAAGCGCGACTATATCCTGATTATCAAATTCAGGATCGCTGAGTTTACTGTCCAGCTCCAGCATTCGGCCAGGGATCTGCAATACAGAATCGGCAATCTGCTGCGGTGAGGCCAGAGCCAGCTCAATGTCGCTCATGACCCGCTTTTCGAGTTTATTGGCTACGCCACCGCTATTTTGACTGCTGACGGAGAACAGTAAACTGTAAAATAGCGCCGTAGCATCAACGGCGGTCACCAACTCATCGCTCTCGGTGGCTGTCTCCCGGGAGCGGCTCAAGGTTTTCCGCTCATGCTTGATATTGGGCGGGGCTTCGTTGAAGCTTTTCGGTCGCTCTACTTCAACCTTTTCCCTGAGATTAAACAGTTTCCTGAAGAGTCTTATCAATTGATTTCCTGCGCAATTATTCCACCCAAGATGGTTCAGTATAATCGCTATTTAACAAAGTAAACGCGGCGAACATCCAATAAAAAAGGAAGGCCAGAAGCCTTCCTTTTAAAGATAATAAGCAGTTTGATTAAATGTCGAGGTTAGCCACGTTGAGGGCGTTGGCCTCAATAAAGTCGCGTCTTGGCTCAACCTGATCGCCCATCAGAGTGGTAAACAGCTGATCAGCGGCAATCGCATCTTCAATGGTAACCTGCAACATGCGACGGCTCTCTGGATCCATGGTGGTTTCCCATAGCTGCTCAGGGTTCATTTCACCCAGTCCTTTATAGCGCTGGATATAGAGACCGCGCTTGGACTCGGCTATCAGCCAGTCAAGAGCTTCAACAAAACTGCTGACCTCTTTAACCCTCTCACCGCGTTTAACATAGCCACCGTCTTCAATCAGATCACAGATCTGCTCACCCAGCTTGGCAATGCGCTCATAATCGCTGGAATGGAAGAAGTCATAACCAAACAGATAATGGGTATCTATGCCGTGTTTGCGCACAATGAGCTGCGGCAGATACACCTTACGCTCAGGATCCAGCACAGTTTCCATCTTGTAGATCACGCCGCCGTTCTCTTCATCTTCAAGATCCTGCAGCAGCCCGTTGCACCAAGTGGTCATAGCGGCTTCGTCGGCCAACATTTCGGCTGTCACCCGTGGACGATACAGCATGCGGTTGGTCACATTGGTTGGATAACGTTTTTCCAAGCGCTCAATGATGGCTTCCACTTCACGATATTGGTAAACCAGACGCTCCAGGCCTTCACCAGACATAGCCGGTGCATCCTTGGATGGATAGATGCTGCCGCCATCCAAAGCCTGAGTGGTCAAGTATTCAGTCAATGCCGGTTCATCTTTCAGATATTGCTCCTGCTTGCCTTTTTTCACTTTGAACAAAGGAGGTTGAGCAATATAAACAAAGCCACGTTCGATCAGCTCTGGCATCTGACGGAAAAAGAAGGTCAACAGCAGCGTACGAATGTGCGAGCCGTCGACGTCAGCATCCGTCATGATGATGATGTAGTGGTAACGGGTCTTGTCCGGATCATATTCATCACGGCCGATACCACAGCCAAGGGCGGTGATAAGAGTGGCCACTTCCTGAGAAGACAGCATCTTGTCGAAGCGAGCCTTCTCTACGTTAAGAATTTTACCCTTGAGTGGCAAAATAGCCTGGTTCTTTCTGTTTCGGCCCTGTTTGGCACTACCGCCGGCCGAATCACCCTCCACTATGTAGATTTCAGAAAGACCTGGGTCTTTTTCCTGACAGTCTGCCAATTTACCCGGCAAACCACCTAAATCCAAAGCACCTTTACGGCGGGTCATCTCGCGCGCTTTTCGGGCCGCTTCACGGGCGCGGGCAGCATCGATAATCTTGCCAACAATCATCTTGGCATCGGCTGGGTTTTCCAGCAGATAGTCATTCAGCTTCTCACCCATGGTCTGTTCCACGGCGCCTTTGACCTCACTGGAAACCAGCTTGTCTTTGGTCTGGGAGCTGAACTTGGGATCCGGAACCTTCACAGATACCACCGCGGTCAGACCTTCACGGGCATCGTCACCTGTGGCGTTGGTCTTGCCCTTCTTGTTGAAGCCTTCCTTCTCCATGTAGTTGTTCAGGTTACGGGTCAATGCCGCCCGGAAACCTGCCAAGTGAGTACCACCATCACGCTGGGGAATGTTGTTGGTAAAACAGAAAATGCTTTCCTGAAAACCGTCATTCCACTGCATTGCCACTTCGACAGTAATGCCATCTTCCCGCTCTTGAGAAAAATGGAAAACATCCTTATTCACCGGAGTCTTGTTGCGGTTCAGGTATTCTACGAAGGCCTTGATACCGCCCTCATAATGGAATAATTCATCTTTGTTGTCGCGCTCGTCAACCAGACGAATACCCACGCCGGAGTTCAGGAATGACAGCTCGCGAATACGTTTGGCCAGCAGCTCATAATGAAACTCGGTATCAGTAAAGGTTTCATGGCTGGGCCAGAAACGAATTTCAGTACCTGTCTTAGTCGCTTCACCGATTTCCTTGATAGGCTCTTGCGGCTCACCATGTTTGTAAAACTGCTCATAAACCTTGCCATCGCGGCGAATAGTCAGTTGCAGTTTTTCCGACAGTGCGTTAACCACGGATACACCCACACCGTGCAAACCACCGGAAACTTTATAGGAGTTGTCATCGAACTTACCGCCGGCGTGCAGCACTGTCATAATAACCTGAGCTGCCGATACTCCTTCTTCAGGGTGAATGGCAACCGGAATACCACGACCATCATCTTTTACAGAGACAGAACCATCAACATGAATGGTGATCACTATGTCACTGCAGTGGCCCGCCAAAGCTTCATCGATAGAGTTATCGACGACTTCGAATACCATGTGATGCAGACCCGTGCCATCGTCGGTATCACCAATATACATCCCAGGTCTTTTACGTACCGCATCAAGGCCCTTAAGGACCTTAATACTCGAAGAATCGTAACTGTTCTCTGACATATTATTCTCTCATCGGTTATTCAATGACCGTTACCCGCCCCTGTTCCACCTGAAAAATTCGGCTGGGGGGCGTGCTTAATGAATCTGATATTGCCGCCGGGTCAATCGCAGTGACAAACACTTGCGCCCCGGTTTCGCTCAACTGCCGCAGCAATAACTTCCTGTGTTTCGCATCCAGCTCTGACGGCAGATCGTCGACCAGATAGATACTATTCTTATCTATTTGTTGTTTAAGTAACTTTCCCTGTGCTATTCGTAATGCACACACCAACAACTTCAGCTGACCACGAGACAAAGCATCCTGAGCAGGCAAATTACCCACTCTGAGTCTCAAATCAGCTTTATGGGGGCCACTGACAGTGTGCCCCATGGATAGATCCCGGGAATAAGACGCCTGCAACAGGGCCGCAAACTCAGTTTTACTATCCCAACCACGGGTAAAAGAAACCTTGATATCAACCTGTGGTAGAAACTCCCCGATTATACCCTTAAGTAGTTCATTTAACGAGTCTACATATGCCTTTCGTATCTCAGTGACCAACTCGGAGTAACGGACAAAATCCCGGTCCCAGAATGCGATTTGCTGATAGGCAGCACCATCCTTAAGTAACTGATTACGCTGTTTAAGGATTCTTCTTACATTAACCCAAGCCTGATAAAACTGCGGATCACAATGAAAGGCGCCCCAGTCGATAAACTGACGCCTGGCCTTAGGGCCTTCAAACAGCAGCGAAAAGCTCTCTGGAGTTATCACCTGGATCGGAAGAGTGTCGGCCAGCACAGACAGGCGCTTTATCTTCTCGCCATCCATTCTGACCTCGGTTTCGCCGCTGCGAAACCGTCGCAGTCCCAACTTACTGTCACCGGAGGGCAGGTTCAAATTGGCAAACAGGGTCAACTGATCCTGTTGGTTATTGATCACCCTCTGAGACAGATGACTGCGAAATGAACGTCCCATCCCCAGAAAGTAAATCGCCTCCAGGACACTGGTTTTGCCACTGCCATTTTGGCCGTAAATAAGATTCAGCCCAGTGCCGGGAAGCAGTTGGGCTGAATCGATATTACGAAAAGCTTGGATATTGAGACGAGTTAGACTCATTTAAGGCCCAAAGTCGCCCCTAGAGGCGCATCGGCATCACCACGTACATGGAGTCTTCCTCGACGTGGTTTTCAATCAAGGCACTGGAGTTACCGTCACTGAGGGTAATCCTGACTTCGTCGGCCTTGAGGCCATTGAGCACATCCAGCAGATAAGAGACGTTAAAGCCAATTTCGAGCGGCTGACCGGCATAATCCACATCGATGATCTCTTCGGCTTCTTCCTGCTCCGGGTTATTGGCGGTAATCTTGAGTAGCGCATTTTCCAGCTGCACCCTGACACCGCGGAATTTCTCATTGGACAGGATAGATGCCCGCAATAGTGCTTGTTTAAGCTGATTACGACTGGCCAGCACTATCTTGTCACCACCCTTGGGCAATACCCGACGATAATCCGGGAAGCGGCCGTCCACCAGCTTACTGGTGAACACGGCACTGGCGGTAGTAGCACGAATGGCGTTATCACCAATGGCAATATGGATATCCTGATCCTCACTGTCCAGCAGGCGAGCCAGCTCCATCACCCCTTTACGAGGCACGATCACCTGATTTTCCGGCAAAGAGGCTGCTATCTCTCTGTGACTCAGAGCCAAGCGGTGGCCGTCTGTTGCAATGGCGCGCAGTACATTACCCTCGGTTTCCAGCAGCAAGCCGTTGAGGTAGTAACGCACATCCTGGTTGGCCATGGAAAACTGAGTAGCATCTATCAGTGACTTGAGTGTGCCCTGCTTGAGGCTAAATTCGATGGCAGGCTGGAAACTCTCGACATTGGGGTATTCTTCTGCCGGTAGCGTCGCCAATGAGAAACGGCTGCGACCGCTGCGAAGCAGCCACTTGTTTTCCTGCTGTTCGATTTTGATTTCGCTCTGCTCAGGCAGTGACTTGACGATATCGAGCAGTTTCTTGGCCGGCACTGTGGTGCGACCTTCCTGCACTTCGCCACTCACCTCGGCACTGCCGACCAGTTCCACCTCAAGATCTGTACCCGTCATCTTGAGTGAGTGATTGCTTACTTCCACCAGGAGGTTTGCCAGAATGGGCAAGTTATGGCGTCTTTCCACCGCGCCACTGACCAACTGGAGCGGCTTTAATAGGGCATCCCTATCGATCGAAAATTTCATGGTCCTGTTCCCTGATTAAGAAGATAAGGTTCTAATCAAGTTGGCATAATCTTCTTTAATGTCGTGACTCTCTTCCCGCAGCTGCGCAATCTTGCGGCAAGCATGCAGCACAGTTGTATGGTCACGGCCACCAAAGGCATCACCTATCTCAGGTAAGCTCTGATTGGTTAATTCTTTAGACAATGCCATGGCCATCTGCCTCGGTCTCGCCACACTGCGGGAACGGCGCTTGGACAGCATATCGGCCATCTTGATCTTGTAGTATTCAGCCACTGTTTTCTGAATGTTGTCTATAGTGACTAATTTTTCCTGCAGAGCCAAGAGGTCACGCAAGGCTTCGCGCACAAAATCAATGGTTATTGGCCGACCGGTAAAGTTGGCATTGGCGATAACCCGGTTCAATGCCCCTTCCAATTCACGCACGTTGGAACGTAAACGCTTGGCAATGAAGAAGGCCACTTCATCCGGCAAGTTGATCCCGCTCTCCTGCGCCTTGCGCATCAAAATGGCGACCCGGGTTTCCAGCTCCGGCGGCTCAATGGCCACGGTAAGACCCCAGCCAAAGCGCGACTTGAGTCGATCTTCCACACCATCGATCTCTTTCGGATAACGATCCGATGTCAAAATGATCTGGTGATTGCCCTCAAGCAAGGCATTAAAAGTATGGAAAAACTCTTCCTGGGATCTATCTTTATTGGCAAAGAACTGAATGTCATCAATAAACAGGGCATCTACGCTACGGTAGTAACGCTTGAAGTCTTCAATGGCATTATTTTGCAGCGCTTTGACCATGTCTTGAACAAAACGCTCGGAATGCATATAAACCACTTTGGCGTTGGGATTATTCTTGATAATGCCGTTGCCTACGGCGTGCAACAGGTGAGTCTTACCCAGACCGGTACCGCCATACAAAAACAGAGGGTTATAGGCACCACCCGGGTTTTCTGCCACCTGCAATGCGGCCGCCTTACCCAGTTGGTTAGACTTACCTTCAACAAAGTTGTCAAACTGGTAAGTGGGATTAATATTACTGCGATAACTGTGGTTTACAGCCGGTTCAGCAGCAGTGTTAAAGGTTGCACCTTTACCGGCTGCACTCTTGGGCGCGCTGACAGACGCCTTGGTCGCAGTTGGGGCCTGTACCTGGGGCTTGGCCGACGGACGGCTACCAATATCAAACCTGAGTTTCGGTGCATCATTGCCCAAATGCTCAGTAAAAAACTGATTGATAATGTTGAGATATTTATCTCTAACCCAGTCAAGCACGAACCGGTTGGGCGCATAGAGCACCAGGGTATCCCCATCCATTTCGGCTTGTAACGGTCTGATCCACATACTGAATTGTTGAGCAGAAAGCTCATCTTGTAGTCGTCCGATACATTGCTGCCAAAGTGAAACCGCCACGTACTTATCCCCAAAAGATCGCCTCGAAAGGAGGGTATTCTATAGTGAGATCTGAATAATCGCTATCCTTTAAGTGTAATTATCCCCAGGCAGATCCCAACAGTCAGATCTGTCGGATCCAGATCGATCCCCCAGGATCCGCTATTTGGCGAGACGGTTAAAATCCCGCTTTATAAAGCGATCCACCCTGATCTATAATCAACACCCGCCGATCTGCCAAGATATTAATGGATCCACAAGATGTAGTGTCCGTACACAGAGTTATCCACATCTTGTGGTGACCTCTGCTCAACAGATCGCGAAAATGCCGAGATAAATTACCTTGAGAGGGGCTGCACGTGTTGACTGCCTTGACTAAAGTGATTACAATTCGGCCTCTTTTTTGCCCTTACCTCAAACAGAGATAAGGTAAATTCACTAACAAAGACGGATTGCCATCATGAGTAAACGTACTTTTCAACCTAGCAACCTGAAGCGCAAGCGTTCTCACGGCTTCCGCGCTCGTATGGCTACAGCGAACGGCCGTAAGGTACTGGCTCGTCGCCGTGCCAAAGGTCGCGCTCGTCTGTCTGCTTAATTGCGAGTAGACAACTAGGTGACTCGTTACACCTTTACGCGGGAGTTACGCTTGCTAACTCCCGCGCAATTCAAAACCGTATTTACCAACCCCATTAAAGCCTCCTCAGCTGAAATAACCCTGCTTGCTGTACCCAATGAGATGCAACATCCGCGTCTGGGACTCACAGTGGCCAAACGCCATGTAAAGAGAGCCAATCAACGCAATCGTATCAAGCGGGTGATCCGGGATAGCTTCCGCCTCAATCAACATGATTTGCCACCACTGGATATTGTAGTGCTGGTGCGCGGCGGTGTGCTGGATATGGATAATGAACAGCTCAGAAAGCTGGTAGAAAAGTTATGGCGCAAACTCAGTCGCCGTTTCAATGGCTGATAATTAAGGCTATCAGAGCCTACCAACTCCTTATCAGCCCTCTGCTGGGGCCTCGTTGTCGCTTTAATCCAACCTGCTCTCACTACGCCATAGAAGCGGTGCGAGTGCACGGAACGATTAAAGGGAGTTGGTTTGCAATCAAACGCATATTAAAATGTCACCCTTTACATCCGGGCGGCAGTGATCCCGTCCCCCCTAAAAATGACAGGTGTAATAAATAGGCTATGGAATCTCAACGCAATTTACTGCTTATCGGCTTGCTGTTTGTCAGCTTCTTGCTGTGGCAACAATGGCAAACCGATAAAGCACCCAAACCCGCTGTAACTGAAAATACAGTTGCCACTTCCGTTCAAGAGACAACTCACAGCGCTGACGTTCCGGTTGCCGAATCAGGCATGCCAGAAGAAACAGCCGTGGCGTCCAAAGATCTTATCAGAGTCACCACAGATCAACTGGATGTGCTGATCAACCCTGTCGGCGGTGACATTGTTCATGCGGCTCTGGTTTCTCATAAACTGGAGCTGAACAAAGACGAGCCCTTCGTCCTGTTGGAACAGAAGCCGGGGTTTGTATACATAGCCCAGAGTGGCCTGATGGGCAGCGGCGGTACAGACAGTACCAAGGGCCGTGCTACCTACTCAGCCAGCGCCAAAGAATTTACTCTTGCCGATGGTCAGGACACACTGACTGTTCCATTGAGTTACACAGCAGCAAACGGCGCCAAGTACACCAAGATCTACACCTTCCACAAAGGCCAGTTTGCCGTAGACGTTGATTACAAGATTGACAACACCACATCTGAGCCACTGCAGGTTCAGATGTACGGTCAGATAAAACAGACCATCAAGCCTTCAGACAGCAGCATGATGATGCCTACTTATCGTGGTGCGGCCTTCTCAACTGCCGATATCCGCTACGAAAAGTATAACTTTGAAGATATCCAGGAAAAGAACCTGGAGAAGAAGACTGAAGGTGGCTGGGCCGCCATGCTGCAACACTACTTTGTGTCAGCCTGGGTTCCACCAAAGAATGAAACCAACACCATATTTACCAGAGATAGTTCAGGTACCGCCAACATTGGCTTCATGGGCGAGAAAAAGACAGTTGCCCCAGGCACTGAAATGACCCTGAGCGCCGACTTCTACGTAGGTCCAAAGGATCAGGCCGCCCTGTCCGAGCTGTCTGACACCCTTAACCTGGTTGTGGATTATGGCTTCCTCTGGTGGCTGGCAGTGCCTATCTACAAGCTGCTGATGTTCTTCCAATCCATCGTGGGTAACTGGGGTGTGGCCATCATACTGATCACCCTGACGGTGCGCGGTATTCTATTCCCGCTGACCAAGGCGCAATACACCTCTATGGCCAAGATGCGTAACCTGCAACCAAAACTGCAGGAGCTAAAGGACAGATTCGGTGATGATCGCCAGAAGATGGGCCAGGCCATGATGGAGCTGTACAAGAAGGAAAAAGTGAACCCTATGGGTGGCTGTCTGCCTATCTTGCTGCAAATGCCTATCTTTATTGCCCTTTACTGGGTACTGATGGAAGGCGTGGAACTGCGCCATGCGCCATTCATGCTGTGGATTGACGATCTGTCGGTACAGGATCCTTACTACATCCTGCCGCTGCTGATGGGTGTCTCCATGTTCCTGATGCAAAAAATGCAGCCAATGGCACCGACCATGGATCCTATGCAGCAGAAGATGATGCAATGGATGCCGGTCATCTTTACCGTATTCTTCCTCTGGTTCCCATCCGGTCTGGTACTCTACTGGTTGGTGGGTAACATAGTTGCCATTATCCAGCAGAAGATTATCTATGCCGGCCTGGAGAAAAAAGGCTTAAAATAAGCCGATTTCGGGTCAAATGATCAAGGGCGGCCTAAGGGTCGCCTTTTGTTTTTTATAAATACGTTTTCAAGGGTTAATGCAGTGACAACAGATACTATCGTGGCGCAGGCCACCGCTCCAGGCCGCGGTGGTGTAGGCATAGTCAGAGTTTCGGGGCCCAAGGCCCAAGCCGTTGCACAGGCATTGCTGGGCCATCAGCCCAAGCCAAGATATGCCGATTACTGTGACTTCAAGGGAAGTCAGGGAGAAGTGCTGGATCAGGGTATAGCCCTGTTCTTCAAAGGCCCCAATTCTTTTACCGGTGAAGATGTGCTGGAACTTCAGGGCCATGGTGGTCAAATCGTCATGGACATGCTGATCAAAAGAGTCCTGGAAGTCGAAGGACTCCGCTTGGCACGCCCGGGGGAATTCAGCGAACAGGCCTTTATGAATGACAAACTGGATCTGACCCAAGCAGAAGCGATAGCCGATCTCATCGATGCCACCAGCGAACAGGCCGCCAAGAGCGCCCTGCAATCACTTCAGGGCGAGTTTTCCCGCGAAGTGCATGAGCTGGTGGAACAGGTTACCAACCTGCGCCTCTATGTCGAGGCCGCCATCGACTTCCCAGATGAAGAGGTAGACTTCCTCTCTGATGGCAAGATTGCCAATGCCCTTTATCGCATCATAGATAAACTGGACTTGGTACAAGCCAGTGCCAAACAGGGCGCCATCATCCGCGAAGGGATGAAAGTAGTGATAGCCGGCCGCCCCAACGCCGGTAAGTCCAGTCTGCTCAACGCCCTGGCGGGAAAAGAGTCGGCGATTGTCACCGAAATAGCCGGCACCACAAGGGATGTATTGCGGGAGCATATCCACTTGGATGGCATGCCGCTGCATGTCATAGACACCGCCGGCCTGCGCGACACTACTGACACAGTGGAACAAATAGGCATAGAAAGAGCCTGGGCCGAAATCGCCACCGCCGACAGAGTGCTGTTTATGGTAGATGGCACAGAAACCCAAGCCGTTGATCCCCATGAAATCTGGCCGGACTTTATTGATCGCCTGCCGGAAAACCTCGGCGTCACTGTGGTACGCAATAAGGCGGATCTGACCGGTGAGTCACTGAGCCCCGGCGAAGAGAAAGGCTATGACGTCTTTAGGATCTCAGCCAAAACCGGGCTCGGGGTCGATGCACTGAAACAGCACCTCAAGAACCTGATGGGCTATCAGAGTAACCTGGAAGGCGGTTTTATCGCCCGTCGCCGTCACCTGGAAGCCTTGGAAGTCGCCGGTGAACATCTACAGCAAGGCAAAGTACAGCTGGAAGTCTATCAGGCAGGTGAGCTGCTGGCCGAAGAACTGCGCATGACTCAACAGGCTCTGGCCGAAATCACCGGCCAATTCACCTCGGACGATCTGCTGGGGAGAATTTTTTCCAGCTTCTGTATCGGGAAGTAAAGCGGGCAAATAACGGAAAATAACAGCAAACGATAGCAGATAACCCACTGATTTTATTAGTACGTCATTTGCCGTTTGTTGCCAAATCTAGCCCCCAGTTGGGCCCCAATGACATGATAAATGCCGTATTGGGGACCAATTGGGGGCTAAAATGAAAATTTCCATTGAAAAACGAACACTTAGAACTGACGGCACACGCTCACTAGGCTTAGTTTATGACTATGGCTACACCACAAATATACAAGGTGAACGCCAAAATAAACGTAAACGCAGCTAAGAAACCTTAAACCTGTACGTTCACGACAAACCTAAAACACCCACCCACTTATAAATATCTTCGTCTGCCAGCTATGGTACAAAGACCTGTCAGAGCAACAGCCAGAGTAAAGTCATCTGCAATTATGTGGTCTATTTCCCTACGTAACCAACGGGTTAACCTCACCGTTGATGACAGTACAATGTAACCGGCTGCGAAGGTTCAGTGGGTTACTTTTTGTCAGAGCGGAGCACCAGCTCCACACGGCGATTCAGCCGCTGGCCTGCTTCGTTGGCATTGCTGGCAACGGGGCTGTACTCGCCATTGCCATGGGCTGCTAATTGGCTGGCGGGGATCAGGTATTGCTCGGTGAGCTGTTTTATCACTGCCGCCGCTCGGCGCTGTGACAGGCTCTGGTTATAGCGGTTGTCGCCCTTATCGTCGGTGTGGCCGACCACGTAAAAATCCAGCTTCGGGTGCTGCTTAAGATAGCTTGCCAGTACTTCCAGCACTGGCTTGGACTCTGACAGCATCTGGTCACTGTCGTAATCGAACAGCAGGCCTTCCAGAGTAGCCTTGCCGGATTGGGTAATGGCCTTGGTGAGAGCATCGAGGTCAATGACAACCCTGTCATCTTTCAGTGCCGAAAGCTCCATCACTCGCACAGTGGTGTCTGCCGGCGTGCCATCGTAGCGGCCCTGGGCATAAATATCGAAATACACATCACCACCAGGGCGGCTCAGTTTAAATAGCTGATAGTCCTGCCATTCATCGGTGTTAACATCCTGATGTAACCCCATGGACTTTATCAATTCGGCATCGTCACCACAGGCTTTACCCTCGCAATGGAATACGGACTCAGCGGCCAGCTTGTTGGCTGCGGCGGCGTAGTTACTGCTGATTTCAAACAGCGAGTATTCCTCTGGCATCCGATAACGTATCTCGGTGAGTTTGGCATTGAGTGGCTGGGTCTGATAACCGGCTGCAGATATGCCGACAATCACAGGGACTTGGGTAAAATTGGTTTGCTTGTAGCGACTAATGAAACTGCCGGGCATGCGGCCAAGCAGCGGATGATCTGCCGAGTCCTGACTATCTTCACTGCGTCTATCTTTTATCTCCACCTCTTGTGGATCCTGCTGTAAAAACGCCGGGTTTGCCTCAATCAGATCCAGTGGCTCGGGAATACTCTCAAGGGTCACAAGCTGTACCTTGGTGTAACGGTCCTCACGGTGAAAAGCATAGATGACGCTGTAAACATCCCCGCTGGAACCTGTTAGTTTTGCCGCCACGTATGCGCCGAGATAACTGGTATCTACGGTTATCCTAGGTGCCAACTGGTCCCTTAGGACATAGGGATCACCGCAGGCTTCCTGCTGGCATAGAAACACTATCTCAGCATTTATTTTTTTAAGTTGTGCCAAATAGTTATTGATAACAAGCTCCAGCGTATAGCTGTCTGGGAGCTCGAAGCTGTGTTGAGTCAGTTTTCCTGACACAGGCAAAACGGAGAGCTTGTCTCCATCAACGGCAGTAATGAGATCAAATGGCGTAAAATGAATGCGTTTTTCTGCGGGATATTTGGCATCAGGGAAAGTGCCGAAAAGCGTACTGGCAGAGGCACTGAAGGCAGTAACAACCAAAAATACTGCACTCAATAAAGTATTTTGTCCCATAAAAAAATCCTTTTCAGCGGGCGAATCTTACTTTAGCGTATTAATTAAGAGAGTAGGATGATACGATAAAACAATTAAAGTGTCAGCCTTCGTATTTGTTTCAGCTGAATATTATATGGATATACGAAATGGATATACGAACTCGCACCAGTATACGCCTGGAGGGAGAGGTTTTTGACTTACAGTCTGAGTTAAAGCAGTTTTACCTTGCGAATGGTCGGTGTTTACGCAAAGCATTATCATACACGGATGAACAGCATATCAATAGCGTGGTTTTTGTAGATTGAACACAAAAGCCAGAGCCCTGCGTATCTTCGACGCGAAAGCCCTCTACAGCCTATATAGTGATAGTCAATAACCTCGATACTCAAATCGAAGTCGAATTACTGCGGACAGGGTTTCACGGCCAATTGATAAGAAATAGTTCTTTAGTGTTGCGCGAATTCAACTCCGAAGTGCACCACTCGCTAAATTAGGCTGCCTTGCGTAATTCATTGAATACCGCAATAGGTTGCCTGAAGCCGAGGCACTTTCTCGGTCTGGCATTTAATGTCCGTTCAATCTCACTAATTTGCCTATCTGTTACCGTCCGCAAATCGGTGCCTTTCCGTATGTATTGCCGCAGCAAACCGTTGAAGTTTTCATTCAGTCCGCGTTCCCAGGACGAATAAGGGTTAGCGAAGTAGACATCCGTTTTAAGCTTTTCTGCGACCTGTTCGTGGTCACAGAACTCGCTGCCGTTGTCCGCAGTGATAGTTCGAACATAACCTCGATATTTCCACAGCATACCAACCATGGCCCGGGCCACATCGGCTGCGCTTTTCGCTGGCACTTTGCGTATCAGGTACAGCTTACTTTTTCGCTCAACCAGGCTGACAATCGCGCCCGTACCTTGCTTGCCCAGAACCGTGTCAGCTTCCCAGTCTCCGAACCGCTTTTTCTTGTTCACGATAGCGGGACGATGCTCTATGCCTACGCGATTCGGGATAATCACACGCTTCGCACGGTTACCTTTACGGTATCTTCGGTGACTCTGGCGTAGCTGTTTGTACAACTTGCCGCCGCATAATTTATCACGCTGGACATAGCCATAAATCCACTCGTGACTGACGTTATATCCGATGATTTTACCGACACCGGCTATTTGTTCCGGACTCCATTTCTCATTGAGACCGAACTCAACAAAGGTGATGGTCAGTCCAGATATTCTAGACTTCGCGGACTGACAACGGCGTTTTAGTGCCTTCGCCTGAGCGACTTCCGGCAAGTAATGGTTATCCCGAATTCGATTGCGATTTACTTCCCGGCTGATTGTGCTGTGGCTGACTTTCAGACGTTTTCCTATCTCCCGATAACTGAAACCCTCGCGTAAATAGGCCTCAATCTGGTATCGTTGTCCCTCGATCAACTGCTTGTAATTCATGGTAACTACTCATGTTTGTTTGGCGACTACAGAGTATCACCAACAGGCAGTTGATCTCTCCTCACCGTTTAACCATGAGTGGTGCACTTATTATCTGAATTCGGGTGCAGCTAACTGTTATCGATTTCCTTGTTAAAGAAGAGATGTACTTTTCACGAAAAGCACTTTCGCAATATGTTCTTAAAACATCATTTAAAAACAAGGTGGTCAGTTCTGAAAGAACGGCTCTTGATGTCACCCTGAAAGAACGGCAAATAGTGGATTGTATTTTTAAAGGAATAAGCAATCAGGAAATCGCAAATGCGCTGAATATTTCGCTAAACACTGTGAAAATGCATCTCCAAATATTTACAGAAAAAACAACCTTAAAGGGCGAATTCAATTAATGTCATCATACTAATTAATTAATCCTTTAAGGTGTAATGCCTGAGCAATTTTTATCCTCCGGAGTAATTGAGTCATAGATGGATTACTCTAATAATAACCGCGAAATTACTATCAATTGCTTCAAGGAGTGAAACTATTTTCCAACGTAAAATTCGCGGTCAGGGTATGACTGAATACATCGTAATTGTTGCTCTAATTGCCATTGCGGCTATCGGTGCGTTCACTATGTTTGGTGATGTGGTACGTAACCAAACGGCTTCTATGGCCGCTGAACTTTCAGGTAGTGCAAGTGAAACTAAGACTGCCAATAGTGAAGCTGAAAAAGCAGGTAAAAAAGCGGTAACTGACGCTGCCAAGGCTGGTGGCTTGAACGCTTACAACGAGACTGCTTCAAAGGCCAGTACTCGTAAGTAACCAGCACAAGTAAGGATAAAGGCCATTGTTATAAATGGCCTATTCCTGTTTCTGGATAAATAACTTAGTCCTTCAGAGGGTTGTAGAATGTCATTTCGCTTGATGCCATCGTTTTCAAAGTCAACTTTCACCCGCGTCGCGCTCGGTGTGTTCCTTTTGGGAACTACCTCCATTTTGATGGCAGACGAGAGTGGCGAACCAGCGCAATTACTGATGGACAGGTTCCCCAAGCCCCATGAGATAGAGCTTGCGCGCCAAGGTGTGGCCGAGGCCAATATCAATAAGCCTTGGGAAAAATCTTGCCCCTATCGAGAGCTAACAGGCACTGCCGAGGCAGAGGACGAGTTTTTCTTTCGCTGCCAACGTTGGGACGACTGTGTGTCTGCGGGTGGTTCGGCCAGCATCTACAGCGAGGCGTTCTTCCAGAATCATCAACGACAACCTAAAGATCAGATACCTTGGGAGTCTTACAGGGATGGCAGCATATTTCTTCTCGAGCCATCCGATTTCGAGAGGATCACCGGTCACTTGAGACAGTATGCCCTGAAATCTGCAGAGGAAAATTGGCGCTTGTTTGAGGGACGGGATGCAGCTGCGGCAAGTGACTTGGTGGAGAAGAAATTCTGGCAATGGTGCTCTGCCGAACCTTTGACTTTGTGGAAGGCAGAATATCAGTAGCCGGCGTACCTACTCACACCCAAACAACAAATTTAATTTGAATAAAGGCTAAGAATTCAAGCATCGCCGTCGGCTATTCCATGCACTCGATATCGGAAGAGTTAACGGCGTGCGCCACTGAAGGACAGAAACCACGGTCAAGGATTGAGCCATGCAAGTGTTCTACCGCTACCTGTTATACAGAGTCGCTGCATAATGTCCTTAAATCCTCACCTCTGGCCTGAATATGGCCGATGTCGAGCGCCTGCTCGAACTATTTACCTTACTCGCAGTTGAAGGAAAAACATTGCTAATCATCAAGCATATTCTTGAGATGATAGCCAATGCCGACCACGTAATAGAAATGGGCCCGGGAGCCGGAAAACATGGCGGAAAGATAATCTATCAGGGCCCTCCGTTAGGAATGCTGACTTCCGCTACTTCGGTCACAGGTCCTTTTTTGGAGGAACCGGTGTCAGGGAAACATGAGTTACTTAGGGAAGGTGCGAATAAGTCCTCACGGTACTCTGGCTTACACAGCAATTGGCGTTCAAGGCATCTGACTGAAGGCATGCCGGGGCCTGTCAAAGTCGGATAACGCAGAGAGCCGGTTGCTGTGTAAGCCCCGAAGGGCGTGGCTTACAGGCCTGCCTGCTGTGTTGTGCTTCTTACAAAGGACTAAGGCCATTTGCTGCGAACCACGCCTTGCATCCATGCCCGTAAGCCGACGCAGAGAACGCATGGGACTTGTTCGCACCTTCCTTATGGCCTAGTTCTCAGCAATCACAAAGCTGGCGACCATAGGATTGTGATCAGACACATCTGTTTCCGGCACATACAGCTCTTTGGGTTTCAATCCTCGATAAAAGAGATGATCCAAAGGATACCCCAGAACTCTCACCCTGTTATCCTCGCCAAAATGAGCCTCATTCAATCCCAAAGAGGAAGCAAAGACGGCCAGCAGCATACTGCGTTCCTCACTCCAGGTATTGAAATCACCCGCCAGAATAATAGGCCCCATAACTCTTTCCTCAGCCAGGGCTTCAGTCAAAGACTTAAGTTGCTGCCGATATTCTTCGATACCGACACTGAAGTTAATTCCATGGACATTGACCACAGTCAATAATGAACCATCAGACAAAGGATATTCAGCGACCAAGGCCGTCTTGGGCAACCGCAACCAAGGCTCAAGAGTACGGTAGCCACAACTGCTCAAAGGAGCGCTGCGGGAGAGATTCATTACCCCAGCTGGGGTATCCAATACACTGAAAGCATTAGCGAAACGCCAAAACCACTGCGCAGTATTCAGATAAAGATACATGCCGGGATCCAAACTGGCTTCCTGCAACAGCACCAACTGCCTGCCAGTTGTAAAATCATCGAGACGAGAACGCCACTGGCCGTTTTGCTGCTTCTGAATATTCCAGATCAATACACCAAACTCACCATTATTATCCAGCGCCTTTGCCGTTGGCGTTTGAATACAGGCCGCGCCGGTATTGGAATCAACCCTGTCAGATTGCAGTTGAACATTTGCCGGTACAGTAAACAACCAATGCCATCCCCCGAGTATCACCAGCAAAGAAAGCAACGGGAAGATCAGCAACCACTTCAGTTTCATATCAGCCTCAAGCGCAGAAAGAGCCTACAACAGGATTAATGCAATAGTGCTCAAACTCAGGTTACCCAAGGCTGTCTGTCACCGCAAATTGGATTAATATGGGCCGATTAAATCAAGGCGCCAGGCGCTACATACAGAGAGGAATATCATGGCGAAAGTCGAAGTATTGGTCGGAACCACCTTGGGAGGAGCCGAATATGTCGCCGAAGAACTCATCAATAAGCTTGAACAAAACGGCCACCAGACAAACCTGTATTTGACCCCACAGTTGGATCAACTGGATCCCAAAGCCCTTTGGTTGATCGTTTCCTCCACCCATGGGGCCGGCGATCTTCCGGACAATTTGCAGCCCTTCTATCAGGAATTACTCCAGTCAAACCAAAATCTGCAGGACTGCCGGTATGCTTTATGTGCTATCGGCGACTCGAGTTACGACACTTTCTGCCAAGGCCCGGAAAAGCTGCTACACCAACTGAGCGCACTTGGCGCCCAATCCTATGTGGATAAGATCCAGATCGATGTTCAATACGATCCCGTACCGGAAGATCCAGCATTGGCGTGGCTTGATGGCTGGTTAGGCAAACTCTAAAACGTATTTAAAACTGAATAAGCTATCAAATACTCACAATTTAGATCTGACTTACCCACAATTTTGCTCAATAAAATATAACTCTGTGGATAATACTTTATTTTGATCTGATCAATCTTTGCATGAATCGGATCCTGAATGCATACCAGATCCTCCTTGTGGATAAGATCGCGATCTATCCCCAGCTTTAATGGAGATAGATCGCCAACTGATCACAGGATCGATTTGCGTTAACCTATTGTTTTTATGTAAATATAACCGTTACCCACAGAAAAGCCCGATCCTAATAGTAAACATAACAAGAAGATCTATATAAAGATCTTAAGATCTATAAGGCAGATCCCTTGCGATCCATCAGCATGAAATAGAGCATTCACCTGAATCGTTACAGGTGCTAAAATGATCGGCTGAAATTCCTTTTTCATCCCTTGCTCAGCCAAAGGTAAATCTATGCGTTTTCATGAACGGTTTGATGTAATTGTTGTAGGTGGTGGTCATGCCGGAACTGAAGCCGCATTGGCAGCTGCCAGAATGGGAGTTAACACCCTGCTCCTAACCCATAATATTGACACTTTGGGTCAGATGTCCTGTAACCCGGCTATCGGGGGTATAGGTAAAGGGCACTTGGTTAAAGAGATAGATGCCTTGGGTGGCGCCATGGCAACAGCAACTGATTATGCCGGGATCCAATTCAGAACCCTGAATTCAAGTAAGGGACCTGCAGTAAGAGCTACCAGAGCCCAAGCAGATCGCGCCTTATATCGACAAAAGATCCAACAGATATTGCAAAACCAGCCCAACTTAAGGATCTTTCAACAAGCTGTTGACGATCTGGTTGTTGAAAACAACAGAGTCATTGGTGTTATTACCCAAATGGGACTGGCTTTTGAAGCTCCTGCTGTGGTGCTGACAGCCGGTACTTTCCTGGGAGGTAAGATCCATATTGGATTGGAAAATTACAGTGGTGGGCGTGCCGGTGATCCTCCAGCGATCGCTCTAGCTCATAGACTCAGAGAGTTACCTATTCGAGTTGGCCGTCTCAAAACGGGTACGCCGCCTCGTATCGATGCTCGCAGTGTCGACTTCGAGCAGATGACAGAACAACAGGGGGATAATCCTCTTCCTGTGATGTCTTTTATCGGTGATGTGAACCAACATCCTCAGCAAATCTCTTGCTATATCACCCATACCAATGAAAAAACCCACGAGATAATTCGTGGCGGTTTGGACCGAAGCCCTATGTATTCTGGGGTTATCGAAGGAATAGGCCCGAGATACTGTCCGTCTATCGAAGACAAGATCCATCGCTTTGCCGATAAGAGTTCGCATCAGATCTTTATTGAACCTGAGGGACTCAATACCAATGAGTTATACCCCAACGGTATCTCAACCAGTTTGCCATTCGATGTGCAAATTGCTTTGGTCCGCTCGATCAAGGGGATGGAAAATGCTGAGATCATGCGCCCTGGCTATGCCATTGAATATGATTACTTTGATCCCAGAGATCTGAAAAATTCGCTGGAAACCAAAACCATAAATGGGTTGTTCTTTGCAGGTCAAATCAACGGCACCACAGGTTATGAAGAGGCAGGAGCTCAAGGCCTGTTGGCCGGCATGAACGCGGCTTTACAGGTGCAAGGTAAAGACGCTTGGGCACCTAGAAGGGATCAGGCTTATCTTGGCGTGCTGGTGGATGATTTGTCGACGTTAGGCACTAAAGAGCCCTATCGTATGTTTACCAGCCGCGCCGAATATCGCTTGCTGCTGCGCGAAGATAATGCCGATCTGCGCCTGACCGAGAAAGGCCGCGAGCTGGGTTTGGTTGACGATCAGCGCTGGGCCAAGTTCTCAGCCAAGGTTGAGGCGATAGAATCTGAGCTGCAACGTCTGCGCAGTCAATGGATCCATGTGAATTCCCCTCTGGTTGAAGCGCTGAATCCGCATCTCAATACTCCAATATCTCGCGAAGCTTCGTTTGAAGAGCTGCTACGGCGCCCTGAGTTGGACTATGACAAGCTTATGGGGATTGAAGGTTTCGGGCCGGGGCTCGAAGATCGTCAAGCGGCCGAACAGGTGCAGATCCAGGTTAAATATGCTGGTTATATTCAGCGCCAGCAGGAAGAGATCGCCAAAGCACAGCGTAACGAAAATACCGGATTGCCGCTGGAGCTTGATTACAATGAAGTGCCAGGCTTATCCAACGAAGTGATCGCCAAGCTCAATGCCCATAAACCAGAGACCATAGGCCAGGCCTCCAGGATCTCGGGGGTAACTCCGGCAGCCATCTCCATTTTGCTGGTGCATCTGAAAAAACGGGGATTACTGCGCCGAACGGCCTGATACAGTAAACCATTCCAGAGCCGGGGAAGCTGTAGATGCTTCCCTTGGCCGTTTTGGGGCCGCATAATAGCCCCGCAGTATTTTTCTGGGGAGAATACCCGTGCTTGCAGCACAGTTAAAAACATATCTGGCTGAGACAGGCCTCAATGCATCAGATGAACAGCAGCAACAGTTGCTTGGTTTTGTTGCCATGCTCAACAAATGGAATAAAGCCTATAACCTGACCTCGGTGCGCGAACCTGAGCAGATGCTCATCCGTCATATCATGGATAGCCTGGTCGTCTCTCCTCATCTCAAGGGACAGCGTTTTATCGACGTGGGCACAGGCCCTGGGTTGCCCGGTATCCCGCTGGCGATTTTGAATCCGGATAAAGAATTTGTATTGCTCGATAGCTTGGGCAAGCGGATCCGTTTTCAAAAACAGGTCCAGATTGAACTCAAATTGAAAAATATACAGTCGGTAGAGAGCCGGGTGGAAGCCTTTGAGGATCCGCAAGGGTTTGACGGCGTGCTAAGCCGCGCCTTTGCCTCAGTGGCAGACATGTTAAGCTGGTGTCAGCATTTGCCGGCGCAAAATGGGGTATTCTATGCCCTTAAAGGGCAACTGAACCCTGATGAGTTAACCGGGATCCCTGAGGGGTACAGTATCAGGGAATCCATTGAACTCAAGGTTCCAAAATTGGATGAACAGAGACATCTGCTGATCATAGCTCCCCAGGTTTGAATGCCTTGCAATTGGCTGGCGTATCAAGCAACTTGATGCAAACGGAACCGGGCATCAATAACAAAATTGACAGACAAGGTGACAGTGTGGCGAGAATTATTGCCGTAGCCAACCAGAAAGGTGGCGTTGGAAAAACAACAACTTGTGTTAATTTGGCTGCCTCTTTGGCGGCAACCAAGCGGCGGGTGCTATTGATCGATCTGGATCCCCAGGGCAATGCCACCATGGGGAGTGGTGTTGACAAGTACGAAGTTGAAAACACCGCCTATGAGTTACTGGTGGAAGAAAAGAGTTTTGACGAAGTCGTCGTACGTAACACTGCCGGGAAATACGATCTCATTGCCGCCAACGGTGATGTGACTGCCGCCGAAATCAAATTGATGGAGTTCTTTGCCAGGGAGATTCGCCTGCGCAACGCTTTGGCAAAGGTGCAGGATGAATACGACTTTATCTTTATCGATTGTCCTCCCTCGCTGAATATGTTGACTGTGAACGCCATGTCGGCGGCCGACTCAGTACTGGTTCCCATGCAGTGTGAGTATTATGCCCTGGAAGGCTTGACTGCCCTGATGGATACCATTTCCAAGTTGGCGGCCATGGTTAACCCTAAACTCGGGATCGAGGGAATACTCAGAACCATGTACGATCCCCGCAACCGTCTGGCCAACGATGTTTCCGATCAACTGAAACAGCATTTCGGTGACAAGGTTTACCGCACTGTGATCCCAAGAAATATTCGCTTGGCCGAAGCGCCGAGTTTTGGCGCTCCGGCTATGTACTATGACAAGAGTAGCGCTGGGGCCAAGGCCTATCTGGCTTTAGCCGGCGAAATCATTCGTCGCTCAGAGCAGAATCAGCAAGCGAAACAGGCATAAAGGAATGAGCATGACACTGAAAAAACGGGGTCTGGGCAAGGGCCTGGACGCACTTTTGAGTACCAGCCATGCAGCGAGTAAGAAGCGTGATGATGCCGAGCAATCTAAAGTTGATGCCGGCGAAACCTTGCTGACTTTGGATGTGGATCTGCTGCAACCCGGTAAGTATCAACCCCGTAAAGATATGTCGCCGGAGGCGCTGGAAGAGCTGGCTGAATCTATCAAGGCTCAGGGCGTTATTCAGCCCATAGTGGTGCGTAAGATCAGTGATGACAAATATGAAATAATCGCCGGTGAACGTCGCTGGCGTGCGGCGCAGCTGGCCAAGTTGGACAAGGTGCCCTGTATAGTCAAGCAGGTTGCCGATGAGGCTGCTGTGGCTATCGCCCTGATAGAAAACATTCAGCGGGAAGATCTCAATGCTATGGAAGAAGCCATTGCGCTTAACCGTTTGATCGAAGAATTTGATCTTACTCACCAACAAATAGCTGATGCTGTGGGAAAATCACGGGCTACCGTTTCGAACTTGCTGCGACTCAATGGATTGAATGAACCGGTAAAGCGGTTACTGGAGTACGGTGATATTGAGATGGGTCATGCCCGAGCCTTGCTTGCCTTGCAAGGTGAGGAGCAAACTTCTGTTGCCCGATTGGTGGTAGCGAAGGAATTGACCGTTCGTGAAACAGAACGATTGGTTAATAAAGTCTTAAATCCTGCCAAAGAGGCCGAAAAGCCTGTAAAAGATACCGATGTTGCTCGTCTGGAGAGTCAGTTAATTGAGAGGCTAGGTGCAAAAGTTTCTATTTCCCACGGTAGTAAGGGAAAGGGAAAAATTGTAATTAACTATCAAAATCTGGCTGAATTAGACGGCATCCTTGCCAAAATCCATTAAAAAAACGTCGTTAACGCTTTTTAGTGTAAATTTGTGACGTTTGTTAATATTGCATTTATGCGAATTTGGGGCTGTATCACGTTAAAAGGTGAGGTTTTTACTTATCTCAAAGTTGCAAACAAGACTTGAAAAGGTATACTTTCGCAAGCTTTTTGTACCTCGACTCTATACGGATATTTGTAGTCCGGTCATCGAAACAAAAAGTAGGAATGCGGAGAAGAATAATTGAGTAAGGTTTTAGCGCGTCGTGGCCGTTGGTCAGCCTATAAATTGGTGATGATGCAGGCGGCGATAGCTGGGGGTGCTTCAATTATCTTCTTTGCCGTGTGGGGAGCCCAGTTTGGCTATTCTGCTCTGGCAGGAACTGCCATAGCTGTGCTCCCTAATTTTGTATTCGCTACCCTGGCTTTTTCCCATATGGGAGCAAGCTCTGCCGGTAAGGTCCTAAAAGGCTTTTACTGGGGGGAAGCGGTAAAGTTGCTGTTGACAATAGCGTTGTTTTCGCTGGTATTTATCAATTTAGAGGTCGCATTTATGCCCCTTTTTATTTGCTATGTACTGGCGTTGATAGTGCATTGGGCAGCTCCTTTGTACTTCAAGCAAAGTTAAGTGGGATGAATCATGGCTGCACCTGGTGAAACATTAACACCGCAGGGCTATATCCAGCATCACCTTACCAACCTTACCGTTGGTGAAGGTTTCTGGACATGGCACATTGATTCATTGCTCTTTTCGGTTGGTCTTGGCGTGCTGTTTCTGTGGTTGTTCCGCAGCGTTGGTAAAAAAGCAACCTCTGGCGTTCCCGGTAAGCTTCAATGCTTTATCGAGATGATCGTCGAGTTTGTCGACAACAGCGTTAAAGATACATTCCACGGTCGCAATGCTTTGATTGCACCTCTTGCTCTGACTATTTTTATGTGGGTATTCATGATGAACCTCATGGATATGGTGCCAGTTGACTGGATACCACATACTGCCGCTTTGGCCGGTGTGCCTTATCTGAAGATAGTACCGACTACTGACCTTAACATCACTTTCAGCCTCGCGTTGGGCGTGTTTGTGCTGATTATTTACTACAGCATCAAGGTCAAAGGTGTGTCAGGATTTGCGAAAGAACTGACGCTACAGCCCTTCAACCATTGGGCAATGATACCCGTCAACTTCCTGCTCGAAACTGTTACCTTGATAGCTAAACCTATTTCATTGGGGCTACGTCTTTTTGGTAACTTGTATGCAGGTGAGTTGATCTTCATCCTTATTGCGCTGATGTATGGTACCAACTTGGCGATTGCCGCTCTGGGTGTGACTTTGCAACTGGGCTGGCTGATCTTCCATATTCTGGTTATCACGCTGCAAGCGTTTATTTTCATGATGCTGACTATTGTTTATCTAAGCATGGCTCATGAAGATCATTAAGGACTGCTGAAGAAATTTTTTAAACTAAATCATCAACCAACACAGATTTAGATACTGGAGATACAGATGGAAACGATTCTGGGCTTTACTGCAATTGCTGTTGCTCTGCTCATTGGTTTGGGTGCACTGGGTACCGCTATCGGTTTCGGCCTTTTGGGTGGTAAGTTCCTGGAAGGCGCTGCGCGTCAGCCAGAAATGGCTCCTATGCTGCAAGTTAAGATGTTCATTGTAGCGGGTCTGCTCGACGCCGTGACCATGATCGGTGTAGGTATTGCACTTTACATGCTGTTTACTAACCCACTGGGTGCAATGCTGTAATAAACGCTTCTGTCTTAACTCTAAATAGGAGGCTGTTGTGAATATCAACGCTACCCTAATCGGTCAGACGGTCGCCTTTATTATCTTCGTGTGGTTCTGCATGAAGTTTGTATGGCCCCCTTTGATGAATGCCATCGAAGCGCGCCAGAAAAGGATTGCTGATGGTCTTGCTGACGCTGACCGTGCAGCAAAAGACCTGGAGTTGGCTCAAGCGAAAGCGACTGACCAACTGAAAGACGCCAAGGCTACAGCCAACGAAATCATTGAGTCTGCCAACAAGCGCAAGGCTCAGATTATTGATGAAGCCAAAGCTGAAGCAGACGCTGAGCGTGCGAAAATCATTGCTCAGGGTAAAGCAGAAATTGAAGCTGAACGTAATCGCGTGAAAGAGGAACTGCGTAAGCAGGTTGCGACTCTTGCCATCACTGGTGCAGAGAAGATCCTCGAGCGTTCGATTGATGAAGCCGCCCAAAGCGACATAGTTAATAAACTAGTTGCTGAAATTTGATAAGGGAGTTGAGTTATGGCTGAGTTAACCACCATTGCTCGCCCTTACGCTAAGGCAGCTTTTGACTTTGCTGTTGAACATCAAGCAGTAGAAAACTGGGCAGAAATGCTCGATTTCGCGGCAATGGTGAGTGAAAACGAATCCATGAAGCCACTGCTGGCTGGATCTATGTCCAGCAATAAGCTAGCTGCACTCTTTATCAATATCTGTGGCGAGCAAATTGATGAGCACGGTCAAAATCTGATCAAGGTAATGGCTGAAAACGGTCGCTTGGAGGTACTGTCTGCTGTATCTCAGCTCTATGCTGAGTTTCGCCACGAATGGGCTAAGGAAATCGAAGCCAACGTGGTATCTGCTACTGAGCTTAGCTCTGAGCAGCAACAGCAGATCAGTGTTTCTTTAGAGAAACGTCTCGCACGCAAAGTTAAGCTGAATTGCAGCGTCGATGCCGAGCTTATCGCCGGTATTATTATTAAGGCAGG
Organism: Shewanella indica; assembly: GCF_033842865.1. Taxonomy (NCBI): domain Bacteria; kingdom Pseudomonadati; phylum Pseudomonadota; class Gammaproteobacteria; order Alteromonadales; family Shewanellaceae; genus Shewanella; species Shewanella indica. The sequence goes on along the minus strand of NZ_JAWXXR010000001.1, from coordinate 1,507,341 downwards.
GGATCTGGTGATAGATGGATCCGTCCGCGGCAAATTAAACCGCCTGTCTGATAAGCTGCAGTCGTAATTGGGAGTTTGAGCATGCAACTGAATTCCACTGAAATCAGCGATCTGATTAAGCAGCGGATCGAGCAGTTCGAAGTCGTCAGTGAAGCCCGCAACGAAGGTACTATCGTTTCGGTCAGTGACGGCATCATCCGCATTCACGGCCTGGCCGATGTAATGCAGGGTGAGATGATCGAACTGCCTGGCAACCGTTATGCAATCGCGTTGAACCTTGAACGTGATTCTGTAGGTGCCGTAGTTATGGGTCCTTATGCCGGTTTGGCTGAGGGCGTAAAAGTTAAAACCACTGGCCGTATTCTGGAAGTTCCAGTAGGTCGTGGTCTACTGGGACGTGTTGTTAACACTCTGGGTGAGCCAATCGACGGTAAAGGACCAATCGACAACGATGGTTTTGCACCTGTTGAAATGATTGCTCCTGGTGTTATTGAGCGTCAATCCGTATCTCAACCGGTACAAACCGGTTATAAGGCGGTTGATGCCATGATCCCTATCGGTCGCGGTCAGCGTGAGCTGATCATCGGTGACCGTCAAACTGGTAAAACTGCGATGGCTATTGACGCCATCATCAACCAGAAAGATTCCGGCATCAAGTGTGTGTACGTTGCAGTAGGCCAGAAGGCTTCTACTATTGCCAACGTAGTACGCAAGCTGGAAGAGCACGGTGCTCTGGCCAACACTATTGTTGTGGTTGCTACTGCTTCTGAAGCGGCTGCCCTGCAATACCTGGCACCATACTCTGGTTGTACCATGGGTGAATATTTCCGTGACCGCGGTGAAGATGCACTGATCGTTTACGATGACCTGTCCAAGCAGGCTGTTGCTTATCGTCAGATCTCACTGTTGCTGAAGCGTCCACCAGGCCGTGAAGCTTACCCAGGTGACGTATTCTATCTACACTCTCGTCTGCTGGAACGTGCTTCCCGCGTGAACGAAGAGTACGTTGAGAAGTTCACCAATGGCGAAGTAAAAGGCAAGACTGGTTCTTTGACCGCTCTGCCAATTATTGAAACCCAGGCAGGTGACGTATCTGCGTTCGTACCGACCAACGTAATTTCTATTACCGATGGTCAGATCTTCCTTGAAACCGACCTGTTCAACTCTGGCCTGCGTCCAGCGGTTAACCCAGGTATCTCTGTTTCTCGTGTAGGTGGTGCGGCTCAGACCAAGATCATCAAGAAACTGTCCGGCGGTATCCGTACTGCTCTGGCACAGTATCGAGAGCTTGCTGCGTTCTCACAGTTTGCGTCTGACCTTGACGATGCAACTCGTGCCCAGCTGGAGCACGGTGAGCGTGTAACCGAACTGATGAAGCAAAAGCAATACGCTCCTATGAGCGTAGCTGACCAAGCTGTATCTATTTTTGCAGCTGAAAAAGGCTACCTGAAAGGTATTGAGCTGAAGAAGATCGGTGACTTCGAAGCCGCTCTGCTCTCTTTCATGAACGGCGAGCATGCTGAGCTGATGAAGCTGATCAACGATAGCGGTGATTACAATGCCGAAATCGAAGCTGAGCTGAAGGCTGGTCTCGACAAGTTCGTGGCAACCCAAACCTGGTAAATACATGCGAGGTGTCATAAGGCACCTCAGGTCCAGATTGGAGAGTAGAGATGGCCGGCGCTAAAGAGATTAAAACCAAGATCGCGAGTGTGAAAAACACTCAGAAGATCACGTCCGCCATGGAAATGGTGGCAGCCAGCAAAATGCGCAAGGCGCAGGATCGCATGGCTGCAAGCCGTCCATATGCGGAGAGCATGCGTAAGGTGATCGGTCACGTCGCTCAGGGTTCTCTGGAGTACAAACACCCCTACCTGGAGGTGAGAGAACCCAAGCGGGTTGGTTACATAGTAGTGGCAACCGACCGTGGCCTTTGTGGTGGTCTGAACGTCAACCTTTTCAAGAAGGTTGTCGCAGACGTGAAAAGCTGGAAAGAGCAAGGTGCGGAAGTTGAATTCTGCCCTATCGGTGCTCGCAGTGTTCAGTTTTTCAAAAGCTTTGGTGGCAAGGTGCAGGCCCATGCTTCAGGTTTAGGTGATGCTCCCAAGCTCGCTGACCTGATTGGTACTGTGCGGGTAATGCTCCAGGCTTACAACGAAGGCAAGCTGGATCGTCTGTATGTGGTATTCAACAAGTTTGTTAATACCATGACGCAGACTCCTGTGATCGAGCAGCTGCTACCTTTGCCTAAATCAGACGAAGATGACGTAGCGCATCGCTGGGACTACATCTATGAGCCAGATCCAAAGGTCTTGTTGGACAAGCTTTTGGTTCGTTATGTGGAGTCTCAGGTGTATCAGGGTGTCGTTGAAAACATTGCTTCCGAGCAGGCTGCCCGTATGGTGGCCATGAAGGCAGCAACAGACAACGCCGGCACGCTGATCGATGATCTGCAACTGGTATACAACAAGGCCCGTCAGGCGGCGATTACGCAAGAACTGTCGGAAATTGTGTCAGGTGCAGCCGCGGTTTAGGCTGGGTAACGAATACAAGTTTTAGAGGATTAATCATGAGCACAGGTACTGTTGTCCAAGTGATTGGCGCGGTTGTGGACGTTGAGTTTCCACAAGATACCGTACCTCAGGTATATGACGCTCTGAAGATCACAGGCGAAGGCGCCTGTAAAGGCTTGGTGCTGGAAGTTCAGCAACAGCTGGGTGGTGGTGTAGTTCGTACCATCGCCATGGGTTCTTCCGATGGTCTGCGTCGTGGTATCGAGGTAGAAAACTCTGGTTCACCAATTTCCGTTCCGGTTGGGGCTGCGACCCTTGGCCGTATCATGAACGTTCTGGGTGAACCTGTGGATGAAGCGGGCGCTATCGGTGAAGATGAGCGTTATATCATCCACCGTGATGCTCCTTCTTATGAAGAGCAATCTAACACCACTGAATTGTTGGAAACCGGCATCAAGGTTATTGACCTGGTATGTCCGTTCGCCAAGGGTGGTAAAGTAGGTCTGTTCGGTGGTGCGGGTGTTGGTAAGACAGTTAACATGATGGAACTGATCAACAACATCGCTAAAGCCCACTCAGGTCTGTCCGTATTCGCCGGTGTAGGTGAGCGTACCCGTGAAGGTAACGACTTCTACTACGAGATGAAAGACTCAGGCGTACTGGACAAGGTAGCCATGGTGTACGGTCAGATGAACGAGCCACCAGGTAACCGTCTGCGTGTTGCTCTGACCGGTCTGACTATGGCCGAGAAGTTCCGTGACGAAGGTCGTGACGTACTGTTGTTCGTTGACAACATCTACCGTTACACCCTGGCTGGTACCGAAGTATCGGCACTGTTGGGTCGTATGCCTTCTGCTGTGGGTTATCAGCCAACACTGGCTGAAGAGATGGGTGTTCTGCAAGAACGTATTACTTCTACCAAAGTGGGTTCTATCACTTCGGTACAAGCGGTATACGTACCTGCGGATGACTTGACTGACCCAAGCCCAGCAACCACCTTCGCTCACTTGGATGCGACCGTGGTACTGTCTCGTCAAATCGCTTCTCTGGGTATCTACCCAGCGGTTGACCCACTGGATTCCACCTCTCGTCAGCTGGATCCACAGGTTGTTGGCCAAGAGCACTATGACGTGGCAAACGGTGTACAGACAGTTCTGCAGCGTTACAAAGAGCTGAAAGACATCATCGCTATTCTGGGTATGGACGAGTTGTCAGATGACGACAAGATGACAGTATCCCGCGCCCGTAAGATCGAGCGTTTCCTGTCTCAGCCATTCCACGTAGCTGAAGTCTTTACCGGTTCTCCAGGTAAGTACGTGCCCCTGAAAGACACCATCCGTGGCTTCAAGGGAATTCTGGACGGTGAGTTCGACCACCTGCCAGAGCAAGCGTTCTACATGGTTGGTTCTATCGACGAAGCCGTTGAGAAAGCCAACAAGAAATAACTAGGCAATATTGCATAGTTTGGTAAGGAGAACGGGATGGCAGCCATGACAGTACAGCTTGATATCGTCAGTGCAGAGAGCAAAATCTTCTCAGGCCTTGTTGCCCATTTACAGGTAACTGGTTCTGAGGGTGAACTGGGTATTATGCCCGGCCACACTCCGCTGCTGACCAATATCAAACCTGGCATGGCGCGCATCGTCAAACAAAATGGTCAGGAAGAGGTGTTTTACCTTTCAGGTGGTTTACTGGAAGTTCAACCCAACTCCGTGTCCGTATTGGCTGATGTTGTAATGCGTGCCGATGAGATTGACGAGCAGGCTGCAGTAGAAGCCAAGCGTCGTGCAGAAGCCCATATGGCCGATGCCGGTGCTGACTTCGATTATGCTGCGGCAGCAATTGAACTGGCTAAAGCCGTGGCTCAGTTGCGGGTCGTTGAGACCATCAAGAAGAACATTGCCAGATAACAGCACTGCTGAAAAAAGGCGCCTCAGGGCGCCTTTTTTGTGTCTGTTATTCCTATTGTCCAAGCAGGTTTGCAAGCTTCCAAGCTGCCTGAGCGCTGCATTTTTACCGCGATTCCGGTACACTTGCGCCAGCCCAAAGAAAAGGAATCTCTCATGTCATTGAATGTTGTTATTCTCGCCGCCGGGAAAGGGACCCGGATGCGTTCTGATCTACCCAAAGTTCTGCATAAGGTCGCCCATAAACCCATGGTGCAGCATGTGATTGATACGGCTCATTCACTAAATGCCGACAAAATCAATCTGGTTTATGGTTATGGCGGCGATAAGCTGATGACGGAACTGGGCGAGCAACCGCTTAACTTTGTGCTGCAGGCTGAACAGCTGGGCACAGGGCACGCGGTAGCCCAGGCGATTCCCCATATAGATGACAATGACACTGTCTTGGTGCTCTATGGCGACGTTCCCCTCACCCGTAAGGAAACACTGGAAGCCTTGCTTGCTGCCAGGCAAAACGATGGCGTAGCCGTACTGACAGTGCATCTGGATGACCCAAGCGGCTATGGCCGTATGGTGCGCGAGCATGGCAAGGTAGTTGGCATAGTCGAACAGAAAGATGCTTCTCCCGAGCAACTCAAGATTAATGAGATCAACAGCGGCATCATGGCATTGCCGGGCAAACAATTAAAAAACTGGCTTGGGCGCTTGGAAAACAACAATGCTCAGGGCGAGTACTATCTTACCGATGTGATCGCCATGGCTCACGCCGATGGGGTGGCCATAGATACGGCTCATCCTGTTAATTCCATTGAGACTGAAGGCGCCAACAACAGAGTGCAGTTGGCGGCGTTGGAACGTGCTTATCAGCAGCGCTGTGCAGAAGCCTTGATGCTGGATGGGGCTAACCTCAGGGATCCGGCACGCATTGATGTTCGCGGTGAAGTGACGGTCGGCATGGATGTGATGATCGACGTCAATGTGATCTTCGAAGGTAAAGTGGTGCTGGGTAATAATGTGACTGTGGGCGCCGGCGCTATCCTTATTGATTGTGAGATTGCCGATAACGCCGAGATTAAGCCTTACAGCATAGTCGAGGGTGCCAAGTTGGGTGATGGCGCCAGTGCCGGGCCGTTTGCTCGTCTGCGTCAGGGCGCTGAACTTAAGCAGGATGCCCATATAGGCAATTTTGTTGAAATGAAGAAAGCCATACTCGGTGTGGGCTCCAAGGCTGGACATCTGGCTTACCTCGGAGATGCACGCATTGGCCAAGGGGTAAATATAGGTGCAGGTACCATTACCTGTAACTATGATGGCGCCAATAAACATCTGACCGTTATTGAAGATGAGGTGTTTGTCGGTAGTGATACCCAGTTGGTTGCTCCTGTCACCATAGGTAAAGGAGCGACTCTGGGAGCCGGTTCCACTGTAACCCGTGATGTCGGCGCCGATGAGTTGGTTATCACCCGAGTTAAACAGAAACATATCAAGGGTTGGAAGCGTCCACAAAAGCAAAAGAAATAATTCCTCTAATTGAAAGCACCCACTCGGGTGCTTTCAATCTCACAAACCCGTCAATGGGTTTGAAGTCAATCATATTTAATTGTAAATATCTGTAAAGAAACTTAAATACTAATCCTTCTCATTTATATTTGCTGGCAAAAATAGAACTGATTGCCGGTCCGGCATAGAGAATGAGGTGATTATGAGGTTTAAGTTTTCCTGTGTAGGTATGGCTGTGGTGGCCGCTATATCTTCAATGCCACTGGCGGCAGAGCAAGTGCCAGAAGACATTGAGCGTATCAGTGTTACCGGTCGTAGCTTCAATGATTATAAGACTGGCGTCGCCTCTGGCGCGATGCGTGGTGATATTAATCTGATGGATACACCTCAATCCGTTACCGTTATCCCCGACTTTGTAACTGATGAACAGCTGGCAACCAACCTGGCTGAAGTATTGGTGAATGACTCAAGCGTGACCAGTGGCAGTGAAAAATGGAATCGCCAGGTATTTAATATTCGTGGCTTTGAGTTGGACTCTGGTTCTGGGTACCTGATCAATGGTCAGCAGCAGTGGTCGCACTATGTGCAACCTATTGAAACTCTGCAGCAGGTAGAAGTGCTTAAGGGCCCCTCCAGTATGCTCTACGGCCAGTCAGGCCCTGGTGGCTTGATCAATATGGTGACCAAGAAGCCGACCTACGACACACTGTTTAACCTGGGATTTGATACCGATGATAACGGCTCTACCCGCTTTCAACTGGATGCCGGTGGTAGTCTAAACGAAGCTCAGACTATCCGTTATCGCACTGTGCTGGTTAAGCAGGATACCCAGTATTGGCGTGAATATCAGAATGGTGAAAATCAGGAAAGAGATCGTTGGTTGGGCTACCTGAATCTGGAGTTTGATATTACCGATGATCTTTTGCTGTCACTGAAATATGACCGTACCCAAGATAAAACCGGAATAGACCGTGGCGGTTGGTTGAACAGCAAGGGTGAGCTCATTGGTGGTCGGGATATTATCTGGGATATGCCATGGGCGTTTACTGACAATACCATCGAAAACTTAGGGGCCGAACTCACTTACTTTATCAGCGACAACTGGAAAGTGAAGGCCGGCTATAATGATCAGCAGTTCAACCGCCAAAGGTTGGACTCTCTTCCAAGTTTGATCAAAGGTTCTGAGGATCCATTTACTGATGGCTACACTGTGAGTCCATTCGATCGTTATGATGATTGGCAACATAAAACAGGATTCATTGATATTACCGGTAACTTCAGTACCGGCGTTTTGGAACATCAGTTCCTGATCGGTGCCAATATGTTGGACTACTACTATGGGCAGTTGCGCGAAAAAGGCGAAAGTGTTTCTGTTATGCCTGGCCAGCCCATCGCAAATCCAGGTTTGGACTATCATAACGATACTTCACTCAGTGAAAGCGACTATAAGCACTATGGTTTCTATATTCAGGACCTGGTTACTATCAATGAACAGTGGAAACTGTTGGCCGGTGTTCGTTATGACGAACAAAAGAAAGATGGTGCCGGGAACAACAGTTATGCCGTTTCACCTAAATTTGGGGTGATCTATTCGCCGATGGATAACGGCAGTATCTATGTCAATTACTCAAAGAGCTTCAGTCCCCAAGGGAGCGTTAATGATCCTAATGATGTTAATGACAAGATGAATCTGGATCCTGAATATGGGGAACAGTATGAAATAGGCACCAAGTGGGAACTGTTCGATGGTGGGTTATTACTGACAGGCGCCGTGTTTGATATAACCGTCTCCAATGTTACCGTGACTCAAGACTTAGGGGCAGGTGAATCAATAACAACTCAGAGTGGTGAACAGCGTCATAAAGGGTTTGAGATGGGCGCTCAGGGACGACTCAGTGATAAGTGGTTTATGACAGGTTCCATGATGTATCTGGATGCAGAGTATGATCGCCCTGCAGAAGATAGTCTCAATGGTAAAACGCCGATAGATGCGCCTGAGTGGTCGGCCAATATCTGGACCCGTTATGAGATGACAGAAGCGTTGGCTCTGAATTTTGGTGCTGTCTATGTCGGTGAACGCTTTGCCGATAAAGAGAACATGATCACCAAAGATGGTTATGTACGTTTTGACCTGGGCGCTGCCTACACTATGGATGTGATGGGAACAGATGTCAGTGTAAGGGTTAACATGAAGAATCTGTTTGATAAAGAATATCTTGCCGGCGGTACCAATACAGATGTGACTGTTGGTGAAGGTCGTCATGTGAGCCTGGCGCTGGAAGCCAAGTTTTAATCGCCAATAGATAACATGCCAACAGCAATGCCGGCCACTCCAGTGGCTGGCATTTTTTATGGATGAAATCTAATGCTTTCGGCTTATTGGGGCGCGCCCAGGCTCGGGCTGGCTTTAAGGCATGCCTGTATATCGGCTGAACTACTAACGAGCTTTTTTCACTCAGCAATTGCGTTTAGGTTTCGAAGTTATATAATTCGCCTTTCGAATCGAAACTTATTCAATCTGGAATGACCAAACGCAACACCCAACAAAGGCGTCACGCCATAGTTACCCTGCTGCAGCAGCAGGGTGAAGTCAGTGTCGATGCCTTGGCGCTGAAGTTTGAAACTTCGGAAGTGACCATACGTAAAGACTTGGCAGCCCTGGAGAAAACCGGTTTGCTGCTGCGTCGTTATGGTGGTGCCGTCGTTGTTCCTCAAGAGATAACCCAGACCTTGTCTGAACCGCCTTCCCGCAATAAGTTGGCCATAGCTCAGGCCGCTGCCGGGCTTATCAAAGATCATAATCGCATCATCATAGATTGTGGCAGCACCACTTTGGGACTTATTCCTGAGCTTAACGATAAGCGCGGGCTGGTGGTCATGACCAATTCCCTGCAGTTGGCCAATGCGATACATGAATTGGAAAACGAGCCCACACTCTTGATGACGGGGGGCACCTGGGACCCCCACTCCGAATCTTTTCAAGGACAGGTGGCTGAGCAAGTACTGCGTTCCTACAACTTTGACCAGCTTTTTATCGGCGCCGATGGCATTGACTTGCAGCGAGGCACCACCACTTTCAATGAGTTGATTGGGCTGAGCCGGGTGATGGCGGAAGTTTCCCGGGATGTAGTGGTGCTGCTCGAATCGGAAAAGGTGGGCCGCAGAATTCCTAATCTTGAGTTGCCCTGGGAGTTGGTCACTACCCTGGTGACAGATAATAGGCTGCCAGATGCAGCCGCTGAAAGTATTTCAAATCAAGGGGTAAAGCTGATCTTGGCCCCTTTTACAGCGTAAACTTTAAACTAAGCGGATATTGATATGTGTGGAATTGTTGGCGCAGTAGCGCAAAGGGATGTTGCTGAAATCTTGATCGAGGGACTGAAACGCCTGGAATATCGTGGCTATGATTCGGCCGGTGTGGCTGTCATTCACCAAGGTGAACTGACCCGTACCCGCAGAGTTGGCAAGGTGCAGGAGTTGGCCGATGCCTTGCAAACTGCTCCTTTGGCCGGTGGTACCGGCATCGCCCATACCCGCTGGGCGACCCATGGTGAGCCCAGTGAGCGCAACGCGCATCCACATCAATCCGGCAGTGACATAGCCGTGGTGCACAACGGGATTATTGAAAATCACGCTAAGTTGCGGGAGATGCTCAAGGGCTTAGGCTATCAGTTCAACTCAGATACAGATACAGAAGTCATTTGTCATCTGGTCGACCATGAGCTCAAGTCTGCCCCCGGCTTGCTGGCGGCGGTACAAGCCACAGTCAAACAACTGGAAGGTGCCTATGGCACTGTGGTCATCGACCGCCGCGACCCTGAACGGCTGGTGGTCGCCCGCAGTGGCAGCCCATTGGTAATAGGCTTTGGCCTGGGAGAAAACTTCGTCGCCTCGGATCAACTGGCACTGCTGCCGGTGACCCGTACTTTTGCCTTTCTGGAAGAGGGCGATGTTGCCGAAGTGACTCGCCGTGAGGTTCATATCTATGATCTTGACGGAAACCCGGTAGTGCGTGAAAAGAAAGAATCTGAAATCACTCATGATGCCGGTGACAAGGGCGAGTATCGTCACTATATGCTTAAAGAGATCTATGAGCAGCCAATGGCGCTGGCCCGTACTCTCGAAGGCCGAATAGCCCAGCAGCAGGTGCTGGATACAGCCTTTGGTGATAATGCTGCCGAGCTTCTCAAAGAGATCAAACATGTACAGATCATTGCCTGTGGTACCAGTTACCATGCCGGTATGGCGGCACGTTATTGGCTGGAAGATTGGGCCGGTGTTTCCTGTAATGTGGAAATTGCTTCTGAATTCCGCTACCGCAAGTCGCATCTGTTCCCCAACAGCCTGTTGGTCACCATTTCTCAATCCGGTGAAACGGCCGATACCCTGGCGGCAATGCGTTTGGCCAAAGAGATGGGGTACAAGGCAACCTTGACCATATGTAACGCCCCCGGATCCTCGCTGGTTCGCGAGTCCGATATGGCATATATGATGAAAGCCGGTGCCGAGATAGGTGTGGCTTCCACCAAGGCCTTTACCGTGCAGTTGGCCGGTTTGTTGATGCTGACGGCGGCACTGGGACGTTATAACAACATGAGTGTGGAAATGCAGGCGGCAATCGCCCAGAGTTTGCAGTCTATGCCGGCTAAAGTGGAGCAGGCTCTGGGGTTGGATGACGCCATAGCTGAGTTGGCTGAAGACTTTGCCGATAAGAGTCATGCCTTGTTCCTGGGACGTGGCGATCAGTATCCCATTGCGATGGAAGGCGCGCTGAAGCTGAAGGAGATTTCCTATATTCATGCCGAAGCTTATGCATCCGGAGAGCTGAAACATGGACCATTGGCGCTGATCGATGCCGACATGCCTGTGATAGTGGTTGCACCCAATAATGAACTGCTTGAAAAGCTTAAGTCCAATGTGGAAGAAGTGCGTGCCCGTGGTGGTTTGATGTATGTGTTTGCTGATGTTGATGCTGAATTTGCATCCGATGACACCATGAAGGTAATTCCTGTGCCACATTGTGATGAGTTTATGGCACCGCTTATTTACACTATTCCGCTGCAGTTGCTGTCATACCATGTTGCCCTGATCAAAGGGACTGATGTGGATCAGCCAAGAAACTTGGCCAAGTCGGTTACTGTAGAGTAATTGGCCGGAATCAAGCGCAAGCCTGAAAGTGTTGCCACTAATCGCCTGAGTGTATGCTCAGGCGATTAATTGCGTCAGCCGCTGCTGCTTTTTTGCTTCGTATCTCTTCCAGACCTTTTCGTGGAAGTAGAAAACAACAGTGTTGATGCTGGGTTCTATCAGGGCCACGGCACCACCTATAAGCGCACTGCCGGTAAGCAGGTAAGTGATGGTAAAGGCTACGCTGAAGTGCAGTATGGCAAAGGTCATTGTCTTAATCATGGTGGTTCTCCTCTCTCGATAATTTAATGATAATAATTCTCATTAATAATTAAAAGGGGGTTTAACAGATTAATTTGACCGTTTTTATCTATTAAAAAGGCCGCTTATGCGGCCTTTAGTAGTCTAAGGCTATCAGTAATGCCAAGGGAAGCTGGAAAAGTCCTGATCGCGTTTTTCAAGAAACGCGTCTCGGCCTTCCTGGGCCTCGGCGGTGCCATAGGCTAAACGGGTCGCTTCACCGGCAAACAGTTGCTGGCCAACCAAACCATCATCAGGCAGGTTAAAGCCATATTTGAGCATGCGCATTGCGGTTGGGGACTTGGAGTTGATCTCCTTGGCCCAGCGCAGAGCTTCGGTTTCAAGTTCTGCATGAGGAACCGAACGGTTAACCATGCCCATGGCAAAGGCTTCATCGGCACTGTAGTTAAAGCCACAGAAAAATATTTCTCTTGCCCGCTTCTGACCTATCATCTTCGCCAGATAAGCGCTGCCATAGCCAGAATCAAAGCTGGCTACATCCGGGTCTGTCTGTTTGAAAACGGCGTGTTCTTTCGATGCCAGTGTCAGATCGCACACTACATGCAGGCTGTGACCGCCACCAACCGCCCAACCGGGAACTACGGCTATGACGACCTTGGGCATAAAGCGGATCAAGCGCTGTACTTCGAGAATGTGCAGGCGGCCCATGCGAGCCAAATCGGCCTTGCCGGCTTCCTCACCTTCATATTTGTAGCCGTCTTTGCCGCGAATACGCTGATCGCCACCGGAGGAGAAGGAATATTGCCCTTTGGCTGATGGGCCATTACCTGTTAACAGCACACAACCTACATCAGACCATTGCCGGGCGTGGTCCAGAGCTATGTAAAGTTCATCAACTGTCTTGGGACGAAAAGCGTTCAGACAGTCGGGACGGTTAATGGCAATTCGCACCGTACCTTGAGATTTGGCTCTGTGGTAAGTGATGTCTTCAAAAGCGAACCCGGCAACCTCTTCCCACAATTCAGGTTCAAAAGTATCGGAAACAAAAGATGTCATAACAAACAGCCCCTATATTGATAATGGCTCAAAGGCTAGGTGGATTGGCGTGGGAGGTCAATGATTTCAGGTGCGGGTTTTGCAACAGTCGACAAAACCCGGTGCTTTATTCAGAGGTTATCGCAGATGAACAACAGGTTATCTTTGCTGAAAACCGGATGAGATATGACATTGCCACGACAATACTCGTCCTTGAAGTCCATTAAAGTCTCTGGCGAGGTCAGTATGCCGTCCAACTCCTGCAACTCTGAAGCTGACAAACGCTCGGCAATATCGGCCTTGAGGCGGGCCTTTTTCTGATCGAGGCGAATGATCTGTGTGCCCGTCATGGCATCCAGCTTGCGTTCAATTTTCTTTACTAATGCTTCGGTTTGGGCAATAGGCTCATCGAGCTTATCTGTCTGAGTGACCAAGTAATAAAGCACTCCGGCCAATATTGCCAAAATAATCCAGCCTTTCATCATTTAGTCCAACTAAGGTTAATAACCCTTGTGTTACAAGGTATAATACGCCAGTTTTTATACAATAAGCAGTAAAAGGCTGTAAAGATGAGTGAAGAGTCGAGCAATAAGGATTATTCGAAAGCCAATCGAATCAAGATTCACCAGCCTGATGCGAGTAAAGCAGACCGCTTTAATCCTCGCAACCGAATTTACGTTCGTGCGGTTGATGGTCTATGGAGTTCGTTAAGGCGGCGGATGGGATGGATAGCTATGCTGTTTTTCCTGATTTTGCCCTGGCTTCCCTGGGGAGATAGGCAGGCAGTCTGGTTTAACCTGGCAGAGCAGAAGTTTCATGTATTCGGCCTGACTATCTGGCCTCAGGATCTGACGTTGCTGGCAGCCTTGTTTATGATTGCTGCCTTCGCACTGTTTTTTGTCACTACCTACCTGGGAAGGGTCTGGTGCGGTTACACCTGCCCGCAGACAGTGTGGACCTTCATCTTTATCTGGTTTGAAGAAAAGCTCGAAGGGGCACGCAACAAAAGGATGAAGTTGGATCAGATGCCCTGGAGTTTTGACAAGCTCTGGCGCAAAACGGCCAAGCATACTGCTTGGTTGCTGATTTCCCTGCTGACGGCCATGACATTTGTGTCTTACTTTGTGCCCTCCAGAGAAGTATACCTCGAGGTGTTTACCTTACAGGCCAGCGGCGCCGTGTACTTTTGGGTTATTCTCTTCACTTTGGCAACCTATGGTAATGCCGGCTGGATGCGGGAAATCATGTGTATTCACATGTGTCCCTATGCGCGTTTCCAGGCGGCCATGTTCGATAAGAACACTTATATTGTTGGCTATGACACCAAGCGTGGTGAAACTCGCGGCCCCCGTTCCCGTAAGGCAGATCCCAAAGCTCTGGGGCTGGGCGACTGTATCGATTGCGATCTCTGTGTTCAGGTTTGTCCGACAGGGATTGATATCCGTAATGGCCTGCAGTACGAATGTATCAACTGCGGCGCCTGTATCGATGCCTGCGACTCCACCATGGAACGTATGGGATATGCCAAAGGCCTTATCAGTTACACCACGGAAAACAAACTGGAAGGGATCAAGGAAAAAGTGCTGCGTCCCAAGCTGGTGGGCTATGGTGTTGTGCTTACTGCGATGATTTTGGTGTTCATTTACGCCAGTGCCAATATCGCCTCTGTGCGCATCGATATCATTCGTGACCGGAATCAGCTCTATACCGAGAATACTCAGGGGATGACAGAGAATACCTTCACTTTGAAGATATTGAACAAAACAGAAACGGCCCACGAGTACCAGATGCACATTGATGGGTTAAATAACTATAAGTGGTACGGTCCACAAACAGTGCAGATTGCGGCCGGTGAAGTATTGACGCTGCCAATCAGTGTGGCGGTCGACCCTGTGGAGCTGAAACGTCCCATTACCAAGATAGACTTTATTGTCACAACCGAAGTCAATGGTGAGACGGTTGAAGCCAAACAGGAGTCCCGTTTCTTCGGGCCTTAAGCTTTAGTAAACGACGCTAGATAGATAAAAAGGGGCGTGAGCCCCTTTTTTCATCAAAAAGTATCGCTTTTTTGGTCATTTGGTTGCTTTTGTGAGCGAACGATAAATTAATCCTGTTTTTCTAAGATTTAGCCCTTGCACAAAAGTTCAGGCTCCCTATAATGCGCTCCCACTGACACGGCACAGCGGCAACGCGAAAGACGTGACAGGGTCGAAGAAAAGAGGCTTTTGAGTCCTTTCAACGACAGGCGAAAAAAGATGGTAAATACCTCTTGACGCCGCAGCAGGAAAGCGTAAAATACGCAGCCCTGACCCGATGACCACAGCGTCTAAGGGATTGCTCTTTAACAAGATAAACAAGCAAATCTGTGTGGACACTCACAGGCATTGAGAAATCGACAAAACGATTTAACTCGATGAAGAGTGTTCATACGAACAGAATTCATTGAGCAGAACCTTCGGGTTCAACCAAAACTTTAATTGAAGAGTTTGATCATGGCT
>NZ_JAWXXR010000001.1:0-1490000 GCF_033842865.1 Shewanella indica | reverse complement strand
GTTGAAGGTTGAGTAACATCAACTGGAGGACCGAACCGACTAATGTTGAAAAATTAGCGGATGACTTGTGGCTGGGGGTGAAAGGCCAATCAAACCGGGAGATATCTGGTTCTCCTCGAAAGCTATTTAGGTAGCGCCTCGGACGAACACCTTTGGGGGTAGAGCACTGTTAAGGCTAGGGGGTCATCCCGACTTACCAACCCTTTGCAAACTCCGAATACCAAAGAGTGCTATCCGGGAGACAGACGGCGGGTGCTAACGTCCGTCGTCAAAAGGGAAACAACCCAGACCGTCAGCTAAGGTCCCAAAGTAATTGCTAAGTGGGAAACGATGTGGGAAGGCTTAGACAGCTAGGATGTTGGCTTAGAAGCAGCCATCATTTAAAGAAAGCGTAATAGCTCACTAGTCGAGTCGGCCTGCGCGGAAGATGTAACGGGGCTAAGCAATTCACCGAAGCTACGGGTACTGATGCTTGCATCAGTGCGGTAGAGGAGCGTTCTGTAAGCCGTTGAAGGCGAAGGGGTAACCCACGCTGGAGGTATCAGAAGTGCGAATGCTGACATGAGTAACGATAAAGGGGGTGAAAAACCCCCTCGCCGAAAGACCAAGGGTTCCTGTCCAACGTTAATCGGGGCAGGGTGAGTCGACCCCTAAGGCGAGGCTGAAAGGCGTAGTCGATGGGAAACGGGTTAATATTCCCGTACTTCTGCTAACTGCGATGGAGAGACGGAGAAGGCTAGGCCAGCGCGGCGTTGGTTGTCCGCGTTTAAGGTAGTAGGTGGTGTGCTTAGGCAAATCCGGGCACACATACACTGAGAGCTGATGACGAGTCCCCAAGGGGATGAAGTGGTTGATGCCATGCTTCCAGGAAAATCTTCTAAGCTTCAGGTTAGTAGAAATCGTACCCCAAACCGACACAGGTGGTCGGGTAGAGAATACCAAGGCGCTTGAGAGAACTCGGCTGAAGGAACTAGGCAAAATGGTACCGTAACTTCGGGAGAAGGTACGCTGCCGGCGGTGAAGACCTCGCGTCGTAAGCTGCTGGCAGTCGCAGATACCAGGTGGCTGCAACTGTTTATCAAAAACACAGCACTGTGCAAAATCGCAAGATGACGTATACGGTGTGACGCCTGCCCGGTGCCGGAAGGTTAATTGATTGGGTTATCTTCGGAGAAGCTCATGATCGAAGCCCCGGTAAACGGCGGCCGTAACTATAACGGTCCTAAGGTAGCGAAATTCCTTGTCGGGTAAGTTCCGACCTGCACGAATGGCGTAATGATGGCCACGCTGTCTCCAGCCGAGACTCAGTGAAGTTGAAATTGCGGTGAAGATGCCGTATACCCGCGGCTAGACGGAAAGACCCCGTGAACCTTTACTATAGCTTGGCACTGAACATTGACCCTACATGTGTAGGATAGGTGGGAGACTTAGAAGCGAGAACGCCAGTTCTTGTGGAGTCAACCTTGAAATACCACCCTTGTAGTGTTGATGTTCTAACCTTGGTCCCTTATCGGGATTAGGGACAGTGCCTGGTGGGTAGTTTGACTGGGGCGGTCTCCTCCCAAAGAGTAACGGAGGAGCACGAAGGTTGGCTAAGTACGGTCGGACATCGTACGGTTAGTGCAATGGCATAAGCCAGCTTAACTGCGAGACAGACACGTCGAGCAGATGCGAAAGCAGGTCATAGTGATCCGGTGGTTCTGAATGGAAGGGCCATCGCTCAACGGATAAAAGGTACTCCGGGGATAACAGGCTGATACCGCCCAAGAGTTCATATCGACGGCGGTGTTTGGCACCTCGATGTCGGCTCATCACATCCTGGGGCTGAAGTCGGTCCCAAGGGTATGGCTGTTCGCCATTTAAAGTGGTACGCGAGCTGGGTTCAGAACGTCGTGAGACAGTTCGGTCCCTATCTGCCGTGGGCGTTGGATGATTGAGGGGAGCTGCTCCTAGTACGAGAGGACCGGAGTGGACGAACCGCTGGTGTTCGGGTTGTCATGCCAATGGCATTGCCCGGTAGCTACGTTCGGAATCGATAACCGCTGAAAGCATCTAAGCGGGAAGCGAGCCCCAAGATGAGTCATCCCTAGGTCCTAGAGACCTCTAAAGAGCCGTTCGAGACCAGGACGTTGATAGGCAGGGTGTGTAAGCGTTGCGAGGCGTTGAGCTAACCTGTACTAATGACTCGAGAGGCTTAACCATACAACCCAGATGGGTTTTACGGACTTGAAGAAGTCGATACTTGATTGAAGTTTAAACTCAAGCTCTGAAAAGAGCACAGCTTTCTGAATTTAGGAATGAATTTATCAAATACATCCCTGTATTTGACCCTAACGGGCCGCGCTAAAGCGCGTTTAAAATTTGTTCCGTACAATTTTATGTCTGGTGACAATAGCATTGTGGTCCCACCTGATCCCATCCCGAACTCAGAAGTGAAACGCAATCGCGCCGATGGTAGTGTGGGGTCTCCCCATGTGAGAGTAGGTCATCGCCAGACGCCCAATTTTAGTAGTGCGCCAAGGCGTGATACTAAAGGAGCGGTAGTTCAGTTGGTTAGAATACCGGCCTGTCACGCCGGGGGTCGCGGGTTCGAGTCCCGTCCGCTCCGCCAACTTAAAGAGAAAGCCTCATCGAAAGATGAGGCTTTTTTCGTTTTGATTCTTTTCTGCAAATTTACAGAGTCATCCTTATAGGTCAGGAATATCCCGGTTCTTGAGGTTGACGATTGAGAATGCATAAGTGCTATCGTTATATTCGCTTTGGCTGTAGGATTCGTTTGAGTCTGTGACTTGGGTACTTAACCGAAATTTTTTTGTCGTTATAATAGTCATATTCTATTACAGGTGATGATTGTGGATTGTCGTATCGGTTGCGGTGCCTGTTGTATTGCACCCTCCATCAGCAGTGCCATTCCTGGGATGCCGCAAGGTAAACCTGCAGGGGTTCGTTGTGTGCAACTTGATGACAACAATCTATGTCGCCTCTTTGGTTCCCCTGAACGTCCCGATGTGTGTAGTGATTTCTCCGCATCGGTAGATGTATGTGGTAACAGCAACGAAGAGGCGCTCTGGCTGATAGGCTCTTTAGAGGTGGAAACCTCTTTCTGAAGGTGAAAGATGCAGTTAACGCGTTATACAGATTTTGGAATAAGAACTCTTATGTATCTGGCAATTCAACCGGAGCGTGAGACTTTATTTCGAATCGCAGAGATCACAGAGGTTTTTGATCTTTCACCTAATCATGTCTCCAAGATAGTACATCACCTGGGTAAGCTGGGATATTTGCAAACAATACGCGGCAAGAGCGGTGGTTTTCGTTTGGGGATGACTCCGGAGCTGATCAATGTCGGCGAGCTGGTGCGGGCACTGGAAAATTCACTGGCGCCTATTGATTGCAGCAAGCCTTATTGTCGGCTGACTCCTGCTTGTCAGTTGAAAGGGGTCTTGGCTCAAGCTGTGGATGCCTATCTGGCTGTGCTCGACCGTTATACCCTGGCAGACATTGTCAGTAACCAACAGGAGCTGCGAGCCTTGCTGCCGGATCTGGAAATCCCTGTATTACAACTCTGATTAGAGTTTTTCACCGCTGGTATTCTGCTTCTGGGCCAAAGAGATTGGCAGTAAGTTAGATACAGGCACCAGAGTGACTCCTATCTTTGCCAGCTCTGGCAGTCTCTTCTTGAGGAATTGCATACTCTCTGGGTAAGGGTGAGCTATCATCAAGGCTTCACCTTCGCTTTGGGCCTTGGCTATTGCCAAGTCCAACTGTCTTTCGAAAGCCTGTTCGGTTAGTTGATTATCCAAGAATACCTGACGTCTCAGCAGCGGAACACCCAAGGCATCGGCCTTCTCGCCAGCTTTAGTGTAGCGGGTAGTAACACTGTCAATAAAGAAGTGATCTTCCTGTAGCAATACTTCCATTAACCAGCCCATAGGTTGCTCGAGTTGAGTCAACAAACTCCCCATATGGTTGTTACTTCCCCTGGCAAAGGGCACACTCTGCAAGGCTTGTTTGAGAGTTGCTTTAAACTCGGTTTCTGACATCTGGTTGTTGAGTCCACCAGGCCCCATGGCCTTGCCGTTAAGCGCCTGCATAGGGAGGTGCACCATGATTTCGTGGCCCTTGCTGTGAGCCTGGCGAGCCAGTTGTTGCCCGAGTGGGGTATGTGGCAATACAGACAAGGTCACGGCTGAAGGCAAGGACAGGGCGGCCTCATCTGTATGGCGGTAGCCAATATCATCGATGACGATTGCCAGTCTGGCTCCCCACGCGGGAGAGCAACTTACGACCAGCAGTAGTAAGTAGAAACAATAGCGCACGTTTTATATTAATTTTATTTATTTGATTGTATCCATGCCACCGCCGAGTTGATGGCTCTATCGCTGGCGGTATCTGCATGGGGAGATATGAGGTCGATTATAGGCACAGTTTTGTTATCGGAAACAGTATTGGGTGCGATTTTTATATCGGGTTCCACCCCTTTGGCGTTAATATCCTGGCCCTTGGGTGTGGTATATCGGGCTATGGTCAGCTTGATGGTATTACCATCGATAAGTGTTGGGATCAGGCTTTGTACTGTGCCTTTACCGAAGCTGGTTTCACCTATCACCTTGGCACGGTTGTTCTCCTGCAGCGCTGCGGCCAGTACTTCGGATGCTGAAGCTGAACCGCGATTGATCAGTACTAATATGGGCACGCCGGCCAGCATGGTTTGCGGAGATGCATAGTAATCTGAGTTGGCATCGAAAAAGCGTCCTTCGGTAGCGACTATGCGGCCCTTATCCAGAAATAGATCCGCTATCCGAATCGCCTGATCCAGCAAGCCTCCGGGATTGTTGCGTAAATCCAGAATCAAACCATTTAGTGACTGCTGTTGCCACTCGCTCAACTGGTGGACCATGTCGCGGGTCGAATCTTCCTGAAAACTTGCCAGGCGAATATAGCCAATGTCGTTAGTGAGCATTTTCCCAAGCACAGAGTGGATGCTGATAGTGGCCGGTTTGAGGCTGACTTCAAAGCTGACATCCGAGTGAGCATGATGCAGCTGTAGTGATAACTCACGGTTGCTGCTGCTGAATTGCTTTATTTGGCTAAGCACCTCTTCCAGAGACTGCTTGGCAATACTCTCACCATTGACGGCAGTAACAATATCGCCGGCCATGATCCCGGCTTGTTCGGCCGGAGAACCGGGAAAAGGCGCGATAATTCTGAGCTTTTCCCCTTCGGTGGACACTTCAAAGCCGTAGCCGAAGTATTCCCCACGGTTGCTGTCTCTGAGGCTGCTCATCTGCTCCGGTTTCAGAAAGCCGGAATAAGGGTCGAGATGTTGGAATATGCCTTCAATGGCGGCATCGACAAGCTCTTTGCGGCTGATATCCCTGACGTAGTAGGTTTCCACTGTATCCATCACATCCAGCAATAATGAAAGCTCGTGGGTGTGACTGGGTTTGGGAAAGTTTTCGTGGCTGGCCAGGCTGAGAGAGACTCCCATGATGATACCCAAGCCGATATACAGCAGGTTGCGAATAGAGTTGCCCATGTTGCCCCCTTTGAAGTACCGGGGGCTGATGATTAGCGCCGACAGTAATTTGCCGGGTCGACAGCTTGCCCCTTATGCCTTATTTCAAAGTATAGGCCAGGCTCGGTTTGTCCTCCGGAACGTCCTACCAGTGCCACGGCTTCGCCGGCCTTGACTGAATCGCCTGCATCTTTCAGCAATGTCTGGGCGTGGCCATAAAGGCTCATATAACCTTTGCCGTGGTCGACAACCAGCACCATACCAAAACCGCGCAGCCAATCGGCATAGATCACCTTACCTGCGGCTACGGCACTGACAGACTGGCCCTCTGGAGCAGACAGCATGACACCTTTCCAGCGCACACTGCCGGAGCGCTGACTGCCAAAGCTGTTTTTGATCCTGCCCTTGGTGGGCCAGTTGAGGGCGCCACGGGACTTGGCCAACCCTTCCATGCTGGGGCTATCGCGCATAGCGGCCAGAGCTTGCTCGACAACCCGCTTCAGTGAGGCTTCTTCTATCTGCAGTTGCTCCAGCTCCGAGGCCTTACTACTGATGGTGCGTTGCAGTTCCTTCAGTGTTTGCTGTCGTTGATCCTGTTCTTGATTGAGGCGTTTGGATTGAGCCTTCTGATCCAGTACCAGCTGGTTGAGTCTATTGCGTTCCTGCTGCTCGCTCTGCTGTACTGCCGATAATTCCTGACGGGTCTGTTTCAGTTGTTCTATGGCCTGCATTCTGGCCTTGTTGAGGTATTCATAGTAAGCCAGCATTCGTTCTATGGTGGCCGGGTCTTGCTGGTTGAGCAGCATCTTGCTGTAGTCATGATTTCCGGCGAGATAGGCGCTGGTCAGTTGCTTGGCCAGGGTTTGCTGTTGGCTTTCTTTGAGCTTGTCCAGTTGTACGGCTCTTTGTTTCAGGTCTGCAAGGCGTTTTTCGGTATCGCGGAGGGCATTTTCTGTGTGGTTGACCTTACGGGCGGCATCGGCAATAGCCTGTTCGTCTTTTTTCAGCAGTTGCAGCAGTTTTTCCCGTTGTTTGCCTGTGTCTCTCAGGGCATTTTGCTGAGCGGTGATCTGGGATTGCAGTGCCTTTAACTCGGACTGACGCCGCTCCAGATCGGATGCCTGCAGCTG
This sequence comes from Shewanella indica, assembly GCF_033842865.1. Lineage (NCBI taxonomy): Bacteria > Pseudomonadati > Pseudomonadota > Gammaproteobacteria > Alteromonadales > Shewanellaceae > Shewanella > Shewanella indica. The sequence goes on along the minus strand of NZ_JAWXXR010000001.1, from coordinate 1,483,352 downwards.
AGAGGAAAACACGAGAAAGCCAGCAAGTATGCTGGCTTTGGCTAAAATACGCTTCTGCACCGGGTCAGTGTTACTCTTTTGTATGGATTAACGGACGCCCTGTCATTTCGTCAGGAATGCTCTGTCCCATTAGTGTCAGCATGGTTGGGGCGATATCACTCAGGCGGCCACCTTCATCGATTGTGGCCTTGCGGCCGACATAGATAAAGGGCACCAGCTCACTGGTGTGGGCGGTATGAGCCTGGCCCGTGGTTTCGTCCACCATCTGCTCGGCATTGCCATGGTCGGCAGTGATGATGCACTCACCATCTACCTTGGCCAGTGCGTCCACTACTCGGCCTATGCAGGCATCTACAGCTTCGCAAGCCTTGACCGCAGCATCAAACTTGCCGGTATGGCCAACCATGTCACCGTTGGGATAGTTACAGATAATGACATCATATTTAGTTGATTCAATAGCTTCAACTAACTTATCTGTCAGTTCTGTCGAACTCATCTCGGGTTGCAAGTCGTAGGTGGCGACTTTGGGCGAGTTGATCAGAATACGGTCTTCACCCTCGAATGGTTGTTCTTTGCCGCCGTTGAAGAAGAAGGTTACGTGGGCATATTTCTCGGTTTCAGAAATACGCAGCTGGGTCAGACCGCGATTCTGCAGTACCTCGCCCAGGGTGTTGACCAGGTCTTCCGATGGGAAGGCTACCGGAGCCTTGATATCGGCGGCATACTCTGTGAGCATGACAAAGTTGACCTTGGGCGTCACTGCGCGTTCAAAACCATTGAAGTCCGGATTGACGAAGGCGCGGGTGATCTGTCTGGCGCGGTCGGCACGGAAGTTCATGAAAATTAGCGCATCGCCATCGTGCAGCTTTGTGGCCTTACCTTGATCCAGAATCGCTGTTGCGGCAACAAACTCATCGTTTTCATCGCGGCCGTAGGCAGCTTCCAATGCGGTTACGGCAGAGTCGGCACTGTAGTTACCCTCACCTTGAGTGATCAGATCGTAGGCTTGGGAGACTCGGTCCCAGCGATTGTCCCTGTCCATGGCGTAGTAGCGGCCAACGATGGAGGCTATGCGACCTCGGCCTAATTCGGCAAACAGCTTGTCGAAGTGTTCCAGACTGGCTTTAGCACTGCGTGGCGGGGTATCGCGCCCATCGAGGAAGGCGTGCAGGTAAACCTGCTTGGCACCACGTTTGACGGCCATGCGGCACATGGCTTCAAGATGATCTTCATGGCTGTGAACACCGCCGGGTGATAACAACCCCATGATGTGCACTGCGCCGTCTGTTTTGATGGCGGCGTCGACAGCCTCGATCAGTGCTTGAGTTTGCTCAAATTCGCCATCTTCAATGGCCTTGCTGATGCGGGTCAGTTCCTGATAAACGATACGGCCGGAACCAATATTGATATGACCCACTTCAGAGTTACCCATCTGCCCGTCAGGCAAACCTACATCTTTACCTGAGCCGGAAATCAAACTGTGGGCGTATTCGGCGTTGAGTCTGTCGAGAACCGGAGTGTTGGCATGATGTACGGCATTCATATGCGTGCCTTCACGATAACCCCAGCCGTCCAGAATAAGCAGTGCCAAAGGACGTTTGCTTGTGTTCATGTTGATACCTGTAAAGTTGAAAGAATCGGTCAAATCTGAAATTGGTTAAATATTACTACGTCTGCCCTGGGGGCAAAAGCCATTTACCCCGATTGCGACAATTGGAAGGGTCGCGATTTAACGCCGACTCAAGGGGCAAAACTGCGGCGAAACAGCTGCAATCTGCCTGGCCTCTGGGTATACTCTGCGCTTGTCCTAAATGGCCCAATAGATAACAGGCAGTAAAAAATGCAGGAATATATAGAGTTTATTAAAGCCCACCCCATGCTGAGCCTGGCCTGGGCGGGGTTGTTTATCGCCGTGATTGTAACCCTGTTCAAATCCGGTTTTTCCAAGGTTAAAAGCGTAGATCATCAGCAGGCGATTTTCTTGATGAATAAGGAAGACGCCAAGGTGGTCGATGTGCGAGCCAAGGACGATTTTCGCAAGGGACACATTCTCAATGCTTTGAATGTGCCTATGGCCGATATCAAAAATAATCAGACTACCAACCTTGAAAAGTACAAAACCACACCCATTATACTGGTATGCAACGCTGGCATGACCTCATCTCAAGCGGCTCAGATTTTGGTTAAGCAAGGCTTTGAAAAAGTCTTTAACCTCAAAGGTGGTATGGGTGATTGGCAGGCAGCAAATATGCCTGTATCCAAAAGCAAAAGATAATGAGTGTCGGCGGTTGTCATTGCATTTGGCGCCGCTCTGTTAGTAGAGTGGCCATATTGAAGTGGCAACCGGCATCCTGAGTTCTGTTCCGGCGCTGAACAGATGAATAGCAGGGATGATGACTGGGAGTCGCAATCGACCCGAGTAACATACACCCTAAACACCGGCTCATTGCAAGCCGAGACTAAATGGATAGGTAGGAATTATGGCTGAAGTAGCAAACAACGAACAACAAGCCCCACAGTTCAACATTCAACGTGTGTATATCAAGGACGTTTCTTTCGAAACTCCTAACAGCCCAGCGGTATTCCAGAAAGAGTGGAATCCTGAAGTTAAGCTGGATCTGGATACCCGTAGCGCCAAGTTGGCCGACGACGTTTTTGAAGTAGTACTGTCACTGACTGTGACCGCCAAAAATGGTGAAGAAACAGCTTTCTTGTGTGAAGTACAACAAGCCGGTATCTTCTCTATTTCAGGTCTGAGCGATCCTCAACTGGCTCATTCTCTGGGCGCTTACTGCCCTAATATCCTGTTCCCTTATGCCCGTGAAACCGTGGCCAGCCTGGTATCCCGTGGTACTTTCCCACAGCTGAACCTGGCACCTGTGAACTTCGACGCCTTGTTCGCTCAGTATGTGCAGCAGCGTCAAGCCGCCGCCGAGCAAGCTCCGGCCGAAGAAGCAAACGCGTAATCAGCCGATGAAAGACACTGCCGAAATAACGGTATTGGGGGCGGGCTCTTATGGCACCGCCCTTGCCATTTCTTTGGCCAGCAATGGACACAGTACCCTGTTGTGGGGGCATGAACCCGAGCATGTGGCTAAACTCGCTGCCGAGCGCAGTAACCAAGCCTTTCTTCCCGGAATAGCCTTTCCCGACTCCCTGGTGATGGAGGCCGATCTGGCCAAAGCATTGGCGGCGTCGCGAAATATTCTGGTGGTGGTGCCAAGTCATGTCTTCGCCGAAGTGCTGGCTCAGGCCAAGCCTCTGCTGCGTGATGATGCCCGCATCATTTGGGCTACCAAGGGGCTGGAGCCGGAAAGTGGCCGCCTGTTGCAGGATGTTGCCCGCGATGTGCTGGGGGAGAAATATCCGCTGGCGGTATTGTCCGGACCGACTTTTGCCAAAGAGCTGGCGGCAGGTTTACCAACCGCCATCTCAGTGGCCGGTACTGATGCCGAGTTTACCGAGGATCTGGTGGAACTGCTGCACAGCCCCAAACGTCTGAGAGTGTATGCCAATGACGATTTTATTGGCCTGCAGCTCGGTGGCGCGGTCAAGAATGTCATCGCTATAGGTGCCGGCATGTCCGACGGTATAGGCTTTGGTGCCAATGCCCGTACAGCCCTGATCACCCGTGGTTTGGTGGAGTTGAGCCGTCTGGGGGAAGCCTTGGGCGCTCATGCATCTACCTTTATGGGAATGGCGGGTCTTGGGGATCTGGTGCTGACCTGTACCGATAACCAATCGCGTAATCGTCGCTTTGGTTTGGCATTAGGTAAAGGTTGTGATGTCGATACTGCCCAGGCTGAAATCGGTCAGGTGGTTGAAGGTTACCGCAACACTAAAGAGGTCTACACTCTGGCCAAGCGCTTGGGGGTCGAGATGCCGATCACCGAGCAGATCTATCAAGTGTTGTATCAGGGCAAATCGCCTATTGATGCGGCCAAAGAACTGCTGGCCAGAGAGAAAAAGTCGGAAACCTCGGCAGACTGAGTCATCTCCAATCCCGGAAAAGGATGCTAGAATAGCGTCCTTTTTTTATGGTTCTCGCTTCCAGCGAGCACGACTTAACATGCAGCCCAAAGCTGCTGGCGCAGTACCCGATTATGAGCAAAAGCCAGTTATTGAACTGGCTTTTTATGAGGGCTACCGACAGTAACCCTGATGAAAGTTTCCTCAAAACGGCAAGCTGAAGCCTATGCTGACAGTACGGCCCATGCCCTTGAAGTAACGATTGTTGTTAGCCATAGTCTGTGAGTAGTAACTGTAGTAGTCCTTATTCAGCAGATTCTGTAGCCCCAATGTCAAAGTGCCTTGGTATAAGGGCATAGAGAAGGAGGCATCAACCGTGACATAGCCGTCAAACTCGGCGTACTCTTCACCATTGGCCTTTTTGAAGCTACGGTCCATATAGTAGTTGGCCTGAATCCGCCCACTCATCTCGGCATCGAACCTGTGTTCCCAGAATAGGTTGAGACGATTGGGTGCTATGTTGGCGCCGTCGAGATCTGTGTCTGTGCTGCCATCTTTATTTGAGTCATACTCCCCTTGTTGCAGCGCCAGGTTCAGCCCCAGATCGTCGTCATTACCCAGGTAAGCCGTGACATTGGCTTCCAGTCCCTGGATCACGCTCTTTTCCCGTTTCACATTGTAGAAGCCGTCTTCATTCAGGGCCAAGCGGGCACCCAGTTTGGCCTCGGAGCGATACAGGGCCAGCTTGGCTGCCAACAACTCGCCTTGATAGTCCAAGCCCAGTTCATAGTTGTCTGTGACCACGGGCTCCAGCGTCAAGGAGCCTTCCACACTGGGGTTTTGATCCGGGAAGCTGTTGCCGTCACGCAGAATTCGTCCTATGTCGGCCATACCAAAACCTTGGCTGTAACTGGTATAGAGGCGCAGCGCTGAGCTGAAGTTATAACTGGCACCTATATTGAACAGGGTTTCATTGAAATCCGGTTCGCCACCGGCAACCTGTTTGTGGCCAGAGGCCCATAGGGTTTGGAAATCATCGACCTTGAGTTTGGCATATTCATAACGAACGCCGCCGGAAATAGTCAGGGCATCCAAAGGTGAGAAGCTCAACTGGGCATAGGGGGCGATATTGTCGTAACGGGTCTCGGGTACCCAGGAGCGTCCGGTCTGTACCAGATCCTGCTCTGTGGTATCGCTGAAAAGGTCTACCCCATAGGCCAGATCCACACCGCTGTCGGCGAGATTATTAGCGATCATCGATGCCTTGAGGCCCCACTTGTTGGACTTGTTGCGTGACTGATCATAGAAGTACTGCTCGCCATTGGCGCCGGTATCACAGGTCGTCAGATTCGCAGCACCTTCGAAGGCCGGATCATAGAAGCTGCCGAAACAGCCACCGCCATAGACACCCTTGAAGTTCTGGTTGAACAGTTGCAGCTCCAACTGCTGCCCGGCGATGTTGCGGTGCTTATAGGTGAGACTGCTGGTGGTGACCTTGTTGTTGGCAGCCTGCCAGGGTTGTTTCTGTTTCACCGCCGACGTTGGAGTATCTGTGGCGACATTACCTTTGACCGGCATCCAGTCACCATTGTTGTCCATATCGTAGTGGTTGACCATCAGCTCCAGTCGCGACTCGCTGAACTCATAGCCCAACTTGAGGAAGAAGTCCTTGCTCTGGCTGTCCATCGACTCGCCCTGGGTGGTGTCGACACCTATGACATCATCGTTGGCATCATAGTAAACGCCATTGCTGTGGTATCCCACTGAACCCAGCATATCCAGGTTACCGCTTTGGCCGGAGAAGGCATAGTTGGCACCAAAGCTCAGGCTATCGGACTCGAAGCTGGTGGGGGTGGACAGATCAAAACTTACCCGACTTTCGTTGTCGCCGCTGGGTTTCTTGGTGATGTAGTTGATGATGCCGCCCTGAGCACCAAGGCCGTGCATGGCGTTGGCTCCATGGATAATTTCAATTCGTTCTATCATCATGGGATCTATGGTTTGGCCTGAACGACCACCACTGCGCAGAGGGTTTGACTGAGGCACGCCATCTATCATGATGAGTGGGGCGCGGCCACGCAGGGTTTCGCCGGTATTGGTCATTTTCTGGCGGCTGGGGGAGAAGCTGGGGGCCAGGTTGCCCAAAATGGTCGACAAGTCCCGGGTGGTGGCCAACTGTTGCTTGAGCTGTTCCTGGTCTATGACGGTCACAGTATTGGGGATGGCACTGAGTGGTTTTTCCATCCGACTGGAAGTGATGACCATGGTTTCCATTTGGGGCTCTTTGGCGTAAGCCGCCTGGGCAGCCAGCCCGGAAAGGACTGACAGAGCGACGAGGGAGCGAGTGAATTTCATCGTTATTCCTAATGTTTGCCATCTTGGAAGACGGCTTATTGGTTTGCGGTTTCCGGCTCTCCTTGCCAAGTTGATAAATACAAATCATTGTTATTTGCATAACGGCTAAGGAGTATAAAATAGGCTGGTTTTCTCTGTCCATAGCTGTGATGAATTTTTGTAAAGAGTGTCAAGGAGCTAAACCTGGGATGTGATTAGCTGACTAAAGGCTGGAATCTCGCTCTCCGGCTATGAAACTTTCAGGCTGCCTGTGGTATGGTTGGCGCATCTGAATTTTGTCAATCCAACAGATCCTTACTATGCATAATATTGCTCAGATTATTGCCCAGGAGCTGAATGTTCGTGAGCAGCAGGTTGCTGCTACCATCAGCTTGCTGGATGAAGGTGCAACAGTGCCTTTTGTTGCCCGCTACCGCAAAGAGGTGACGGGGGGGCTGGATGATACCCAGCTGCGTAACCTGCACTCTCGTCTAGGTTATCTACGGGAGCTTAACGATCGGCGTCAGGTGATCCTCTCCTCGATTGATGCTCAGGGAAAACTGACCGCCGAGCTGAAGCACGCCATCAATGAAGCCGACAGCAAGACCCGGCTCGAAGATCTGTACTTGCCCTATAAACCCAAGCGTCGTACCAAGGGCCAAATTGCTATTGAAGCCGGTATTGAGCCCTTGGCCGATGCCCTCTATGCCGCCGCCGGCAGCGCCGCCATGGATCCTGAGCAGGCCGCCGAGGCCTATCTCAATCCGGAAGCCGGTTTTACCGACGCCAAGGCGGTGTTGGATGGTGCCCGTTATATCCTGATGGAGCGGATCGCCGAAGATGCCGAGCTGCTGGCCAAGGTGCGTAACCACCTGCAACAGTCGGCTGTCATTGAAAGCCGACTGATCTCCGGCAAGGAGAAGGAAGGCGCTAAGTTCCGCGACTATTTTGAGCACACTGAAAAACTCAGCTCTGTGCCTTCTCACCGGGCGCTGGCTATGCTGCGCGGCCGCAATGAAGGCGTGTTGAGTCTGTCGATGAATGCCGACCCTGAGGCAGAAGCCAAAGCGGGGAGCTATTGTGAGGTGATTATCGCTGAGCACTTGCGTCTTAAGCTGAGTGACAGCGCTCTGGATAACTGGCTGAAGACGGTTGTCACAGCCACTTGGCGGATCAAAATCGCCCTGCAGATGGAAACCGAGTTTATCGCCAGAATGCGCGAAGCGGCGGAAACCGAGGCGATTAAAGTCTTTGCCCGTAACCTGGGCGACTTACTGATGGCGCCTCCCGCCGGAGCCAAGGCCACCATGGGACTGGATCCCGGGCTGCGTACCGGAGTTAAGGTGGCGGTGGTCAACGACACAGGCAAGCTGGTGGGCCATACCACTATCTTCCCTCATGCGCCGCAAAACCAGTGGGACAAGTCGATACGCACTCTGGCTAATCTGGTCAATATGCACAAGGTGGAGCTGATCGCCATAGGTAACGGCACGGCTTCCCGTGAAACCGACAAGCTGGCCGCTGAAGTGATTGCCATGGTCAAAGACAGCAACCCCGGCATCACTAAGGTGATGGTCAGTGAAGCCGGAGCCTCTGTCTATTCGGCCTCTGAGTTGGCGGCCAATGAGTTTCCTGATCTCGATGTTTCACTGCGCGGCGCCGTGTCCATCGCCAGACGGCTGCAGGATCCGCTGGCGGAGTTGGTTAAGATTGAACCTAAGTCCATTGGTGTGGGTCAGTATCAACATGATGTCAGCCAAAGTCAGCTGTCGGCTTCTTTGGAAGCCGTGGTTGAAGACTGTGTAAACGGCGTCGGTGTCGATGTGAATATGGCTTCCATGCCGCTGCTGAGCCAGGTGGCCGGTCTTAACCGCACCTTAGCCAAAAATCTGGTGGAATATCGCGACGAACACGGCCGCTTCAACGACCGTAAAGAACTACTCAAGGTGCCACGTCTGGGGCCCAAGGCCTTCGAACAGGCCGCCGGCTTCCTGCGGATCCGTGAAGGCAGTAACCCGCTGGATGCATCGGCCGTTCACCCCGAAGCCTATTCGCTGGTGGAAAATATCGCCAAGCTTAAGGGTAAACCGGTTGCTGAACTGATAGGTAACAGCGATCTGCTGAACAGTATCAATCCGGCCGAATTCATCACAGACGCATTCGGTCTGCCGACAGTAACGGATATCCTCAAAGAGTTGGATAAGCCGGGACGTGACCCCCGAGGCGAGTTCAAGACAGCCAAATTCAAAGATGGGGTTGAGGCGCTAAAGGACCTCAAACCTGAGATGATCCTCGAAGGCGTGGTGACCAATGTCACTAACTTTGGTGCCTTTGTCGATATCGGCGTGCATCAGGATGGACTGGTGCACATCTCTTCATTGACCGACAAGTTTGTCAGCGATCCTCATACCGTGGTTAAGGCCGGTGATGTGGTCAAGGTAAAGGTCATGGAGGTAGATATTGAGCGTAAGCGTATAGGACTGTCGATGCGCCTGGACGAAAAGATTGAGCCAGGCAAGCCACAACAAAGAGCAGGTAAGCCGCAGGCCAAGGGCAATAAATCTGGTCAGGGCAAACAACGTCCTGCCGCCAAGCCACAGCCAGTGAATGCCGCCATGGGCAATGCGTTTGCCGATGCCTTTGCCAAGCTGAAGAAAAACTGATCGACAAGTTGTTGAATACCTATTAACAGTCCGACAGTTGATGAATCCCTCGATAATTATCGGGGGATTTTTTTATACGCGATTTTCTGTTGCTAGTACTCGAACCAATAATGTCGTTTCCCGCTAACCATGAGTTCTGACACTTTTCCCCATCTTTTGCGAACGGCTTCACCCTCTGGTGCTATAGCCAATAACAAACAAATGTTAATGAAACTTTATCTTATCCTTTCTGTCATAATTGCGCGGCAAATCGGCTCTTTCTGGGGGTTGGCGTGCGGTAAATCGTCAATTTTTTAACAAACGCCAAGGCAAAAGAGTGGTGAGGAACCCTGGAAATGATGTTTTCTCGTTTTAAATTTACTGGACCGTTTCGTAGTGTACTGACTTTCAGTTTATTGGCTCTGTTATGCCTGATGTTGAGTCGAATTGGGCTGGGGCTTTGGCAATATGAACGGGTAGCAGCCGTTGGTGGTTGGACTCATCTGTTGTTGCAGGGGCTGCGGGTAGATGTGGCCATGCTTTGTTGGCTCTGGGGTGTTGTGGCACTGGGTACAGCCTTGTTTGGCGGCGAACATTGGCTCGGACGTTGCTGGTCTTGGATACAGCGTCTGTGGTTGACTCTCGGGCTTTGGTATTTGCTGTTCTTGGAGTTGTCCACACCCTCTTTTATTGAAGAGTATGGTGTCAGGCCAAATCGCCTCTATGTTGAGTATCTTATTTACCCCAAAGAAGTGCTTTCCATGCTTTGGAGTGGCCGCAAGCTGGAGTTGATCCTTTCCGTGGTTTTGTCTGGAGCCATCCTTTGGAGCGGTTGGAAACTCTCAGGTTACCTCTGTCGCAATTGTCGTTTCCCCAAGTGGTATTGGCGTCCGGTACTTGGTGTGCTGATCATTGTCTTGTCCTTGGCGGGGGCCAGATCCACTCTTGGTCATAGACCTTTGAATCCGGCCATGGTGGCCTTCGCCGATGATCCACTCGTTAACTCGTTGGTGGTCAATTCAGGTTACTCGCTGGCTTTTGCTATCAGCCAAATGAATAACGAGGCCGACACATCGTGGATCTATGGCGATATGGACAGAAAGGAGATCTATCAAATAATTCGCCAGGAGACTGGTCGTGCGCCGGCTGACTTTATATCAGACCAGTATCCCAGCTTGAGTCAGAACCAGGCCAGCTATCGTGGTAAACCCAAGAATATAGTCATCATATTGCAGGAGAGCCTGGGTGCTCGTTTCGTTGGCAGTTTGGGGGGCTTACCACTGACACCTAATCTGGACGCCCTGGCCAATGAAGGCTGGTATTTCGAGAGTCTGTATGCCACGGGTACACGTTCAGTTCGAGGCATAGAGGCGGTGACCACTGGTTTTACCCCCACGCCGGCGCGTTCTGTGGTGAAACTCGGCAAGAGTCAAAGTGGTTTCTTCAGTCTTGCTGCATTGCTGCAGACTCAAGGGTATTCCACCTCCTTTATCTACGGTGGTGAAAGCCATTTTGACAATATGCGCAGCTTTTTTCTCGGCAATGGCTTTAGCACCATAGTCGACCAGAAAGACTATCCTAAACCTGCCTTTGTCGGCTCCTGGGGGGCTTCAGATGAAGATCTAATGCGCAAGGCCGACTCAGAGTTTAAGCGCCTTCATGCCGAGGGCAAACCTTTCTTTAGCCTGGTGTTCAGCTCCAGCAATCATGATCCCTTTGAATTCCCTGATGGCCGTATCGAACTGTATGAACAGCCAAAACAGACCCGCAACAATGCTGCCAAGTATGCCGATTACGCCATAGGTGAGTTTTTTCGACTGGCGAAAGAGGCTGACTATTGGCGTGATACCCTGTTTCTGGTGGTGGCCGATCATGACAGTCGGGTTTCCGGGGCGTCTTTGGTGCCAGTGCCCAGATTCAGGATCCCCGGCTTATTATTGGGTGAAGGGATAACGGCTAAGCGGGACCCGCGGGTAGTGAGTCAGATAGATCTGCCGCCAACGCTGTTGTCTTTGGCCGGCATCGATGCCACCTACCCCATGTTGGGAAGAGATTTGTCAAAGATGCCCGATAACTGGCCGGGCAGGGCCTTGATGCAGTACAACAAAAACTTTGCTTATATGCAGGATAACAAAGTCACTATATTGCAGCCGGAGAAAGCGCCTGCGACCTTTGATTACGATCCAGTTAGGGAGCAACTGCACGCCGCGCCACTCTCTGAATCAATGGCTCGCACGGCGCTTGGGTTGGCACTATGGGGTAGCATGGCGTATCAGGAGGGTTTGTATAAGCTGCCGCCCATGGATCAAGCCAGTGCAGAGATACCGGCTGCAGGCATAGGCTCGGTGCATTGATGGTAGAAGGTATCGATTCTCTGCCCCAGCTCGCGATAAAACTGCGGTGCTTCATTCGGCATGGGGTGAGGCCCATTGTTTAATACAACTGTGGGTTTGAGATACGTAGAAGCTTCAAACTGACGGTTACGTATATCGCGGCGATCCAGAGCCGGCTTGCTGAGTAGATTCAGCAGCAGAGGCTTACTGCCTTGGCGCCGCTTTTGCTCTTGCTGCTGTTGTTGACCGGATTGTTGTTGGCGCTCCTGGACTCTGTCGGCCAGTCTGGCCTGTTGCTGCGCCGAGTCTGCCGTGCGTTCGTGCTGCGGGTTGAAGGCCCTTTCTTCATGGCCTTTACTGGGTTGCTGCGGCGGAATGACCGGCGGTCGTTGCTGACTCTCTACCCGAGCGGCATCGGTCGCGGGATTACTGGTCGCGATCGGTACCTGTGGATAGTGTGAGACGAGCTGCATAGGGCATTCCTTACATTGCTGACCAAATAATAGTCAATTAGGGCAAGGAATTAAAGTCTTTCTCTGTTAGCCAGCTATTTAGCCCTTCAATAAACTCCTGAGGATGGGAAATAAAGGGGGCGTGTGATGCCTTGGACAGCAGTAAATCTGTGGTTGATGTGTTACCCGGCAATAGGTTAGCGACTCTTCTGGGCACCAGCCCATCCAATCTTCCCCAAACCCTGAGCCAGGGAAGGGTGAGCCGTTCCAGTCCGGGGCGTAGATCCACCTTGGCCAACATCTCCAAGCCTTGCGTCAGAGCCTGTTCATTGGGTAGCGGCCGCGCCAGAACCAGCTCGCGAATGGTGCGAATATCGTCGCGGGCGCTATCGCTGCCCATAGCTTGGATCGCCAGAAACTTTTCTATGGTTCGCTGCAGATCCTGTTGCAGTTGTTCGGCAAACTGAGTCAGCACATTAGGTGCTATTCCAGGCCATTGGTTATCGCTCCTGGCCATAAAGCAGGGAGAAGAGGCGACTGTGATAAGCCTGGTAACTCGCTCTGGAAAGCGCTGAGCTACCCGGGTGGCCACCAAGCCACCAAGCGACCAGCCCAACCATACTGCCTGTGTGGGCAGAGCTGCCACCAGGGCGTCCACCCAGTCGTCTAGTTCCCCGTCAATGGTTTGGCTAAAACCAAATCCCGGCAGGTCGACACTGTGGACTCTATACTGAGATAAGCCAGGCAGCAGGGGATGAAAAACGGCACTGTTGACGCCCCAACCGTGGAGCAAGATCAGATCCCGTCCCTGTCCCTGGCTTTCGATATGCAGACTCACTGAAACACCTCATGGAAGATTCGTTATGTGGAGCCCTCTATTGGCAGGATGCCGGGCCCTATTGGCCGCCAGTTTACCCAACCGTTGCCTCTTGTGTCATCAGCAGATCCCATCATCTAGTCAGGGGTTGTGTGCCTGTTGTCTTGCTGCCAGTTGCTACCGACAACCTATCTGCCTCGGCTGTGGTCGGGAGTTGGTTGTTATTGGTCGCTATTGTGGTTCTTGTATGAAACACAATCCTATCCCTGTGGTGGCTCCGGCCAGCTACCACTCGGCATTGGGGCCACTTGTCGGCCGAGTCAAATACCAGCAGGATTTTGCCCCGCTGCCGGCATTGGTTCGGGCCTTGTCTTGCAGAGTAAGGACGTTGGCGACCGCCGGACTTATCTGTTGGCCCCAGGTCTTGGTGCCTGTTCCTTTGCATCCGGCGAGGTTGCAACAGCGGGGCTTTAATCAGGCCTGGGTGATTGCATCTATGTTGAGTCAAGAGTTGGCGTTGCCGTTGGTGGACTCTTTGCTGCTGCGGGTAGCAGATACCGCACCCCAGGCCGGTCTAAGTGGCAAGGCTCGCAGGCGTAATCTGGCCAAGGCGTTTGCCGTGAGCGGAGAGTTACAGTGGCAACGATTGGTGTTGGTGGATGATGTGGTGACGACAGGCACCACTATCCGGGAAGCTGCCAGGGCTCTGGCTCCCTGGTCACCGGACATACAGGTGTGGTGCCTGGCCAGAGCAGAAGCGCCCGGATTGAGTCATAGCTCCTGAGCGGCTAAAGGTGGTAAGTATGATGCCAGCTAAAGATCAAGATTCGACTTGAAATTGTGGAAGATAAAATCGAGATCCCGACAACAAAAAACTCAGCTCTATCGCTTTCGGGACTACAAAGCGCATGACAGTCGGAGTATGATATCGCTAATTCTTACTAATTTACTCAGGTTTACCCTGACGGAGCAGGTTGTCATGATTACCATTTCCGAAGCAGCTCAGGCGCACTTTGTTAAACTCCTGGATGGTCAGCCGGAAGGCACTCATATTCGGGTCTTTGTTATCAGCCCTGGGACTCCTCAGGCCGAATGTGGCGTTTCATATTGCCCACCGGATGCGGTTGAAGCCGACGACATCGAGTTGGAATTCAATGGCTTTAAGGCCATGGTCGATGAAAAGAGCGCCCCTTTCCTGGAAGAAGCCAGTATTGACCTGGTAGCCGATCAGTTGGGCTCACAACTGACTCTGAAAGCGCCCAACGCCAAGATGCGTAAAGTGTCTGATGATGCTTCACTGACCGAGCGCTTGGAGTATATGATCCAGGCCGAGATTAATCCCCAGCTGGCCAGCCACGGCGGTCACATCATGTTGGTGGAGATCACGGACGACGGCGTGGCGGTACTGCAGTTTGGCGGTGGTTGTAACGGTTGCTCCATGGTCGATGTGACCCTGAAAGACGGTATTGAGACTCAGCTGTTGGAGCGTTTCCCCGGTGAATTAACCGGTGTTCGTGATGTAACTGATCACCAACATGGCGACCATTCTTACCAGTAATTCTGGTATTTGGCTACCAAAGAAAAGGACAGTATTGAACTGTCCTTTTTTATTGCCATCAGGCCTGGATAAAGTGGTGTTGGCGCCAGAGAAAGTGCAGCCCGAGACTCAGGCTACGCGCCAGCATAAAGGCACTCATCGCAACCCATAGAGCATGGTTACCCAGAGGTTGCAGTATGAACCAGACCGGGAAAAATACTGCCAAGCTGGCGAAAATCATGCTGTTACGCATCACTTTACCCTTGGTGGCACCAATATAGACACCGTCAAATAGATAGGAAGCAAATGCCAGCAGCGGCAGGACGATAAGCCATGGCAGGTAGAGCACGGCGGTGTGGCGAACCTCGGGAATATTGGTCAGCATGCCGATGAGCTGCTCACCGAAAATCCAGAAACAGCCGCTGAAGCCCAGGGCTATGATGGCCGACCAGCTAAACGCCAAGGCGACCGCTTGCCTGAGTGCATCCAAGTGTTTTTGTCCCATAGCTCGGCCCACTTCGGCCTCTGCATAGTAGGCAATACCGTCCAAAGCGTAAGAAATCAGCAGCAACATATTCAATAACACGGCATTGGCTGCGACAGTTTCATCGCCGAGCCCGGCTCCCTTGAAGGTCATAAAGGCGAAGGTGGCCTGCAAACACAAGCTGCGGATAAAGATATCCAGATTCAGGCTCAAGAGGCGACTAAAGTCGCGGGGATGTAACTGCCCGAGTAGCTCAGCAATAGGCGGCACATTGAACTGTTTTAACTGGCGCAACACCATAGTACAGGCTACGGCACAGGCTGTCATATCGGCGATGACGGATGCCAGGGCCGCGCCTTCCACGCCCCAACCCAAACCTATAACAAACAGCAGATCCAGAGCTATATTGGCGCAGTTGGCGATGATCAACTGCCACATGGCGGCCTTGGGTTGTTGACGGCCCAGCAGCCAGCCAAGTAGAGACAGGTTCAGCAGTGCAAACGGGGCCGACCAGATACGAATGGAAAAGTAGCTGGCAGCGTAGTGGCTGACTTGCTCACTGGCATCGGAGAAACTGGCGGCCAGGCTGAGTATCGGCCCTTGCAACAGCAGAGCCATCAAGCCGAGGAAAAGTGCCAGCGAGCCGGCTTGCAACAACAGCTGCAGTTGCCGTGGTTTGTCATCGGCGCCATAGGCTTGGGCAACCAGGCCCGTGGTAGCCATACGCAGAAACCCCAGCAACCAGAACAGCAGTGTTATAATGGTCGAACCAACGGCGACGCCCCCGAGATAATAGGCGTCACTCAAGTGCCCTATGACAGCCGTATCCACCAGACCCAGTAGCGGCACTGTGATGTTGGACAGTATCATTGGAAGCGCCAGTGCAAACAGCTGGCGGTTTTTTTGCCTGTCGAACAGGCCAATGCTGGTGGTCATAATTTCTCAGAGGTTAATGATGTTGAAAAAGCTGTGCTTTTTGCTCTGCAGTTGTCTTGGGCTGATAAGTTCGCCCACCCTGGCGGCAGTCATTCTACAGTATCACCATGTTTCTGACAGCTCGCCGGCCAGTACCAGTGTGACTCCGGCCCAGTTTCGGGAACAGATGCAGTATCTGGCTGATCATGATTTCAACGTGGTGCCGCTGACCCAAGTGATAGAGGCGATTCGTCAGTCTCAAGCGCTGGCACCGAGAACGGTTGCCATCACCTTCGATGACGGTTACCTCAGTATTGCCGAGGCGGCGCACCCAATACTGAAAGAGTTTGGTTTTCCTTACACACTGTTTGTGGCAATAGAACCGATAGAAAAGGGTTATCGTGAGATGATGAGCTGGGAGCAGCTCAGAACACTGGCGGCAGAAGGCGCCGAGATTGCCAATCACAGTTGGGGGCATGAGCATCTGATCCGCCGCTATGCCACCGAAACCGAGGAGCAGTGGCTGGCGAGAATCGAAGCCAATCTACTGGCAACCGAGGCCCAAATTGCCAAAGAAACCGGCGACAATCTGAAGATAATCGCCTATCCCTACGGCGAATATAACAGCCAGTTGGAGGCCTTGTTGCAGCGACTGGGATTTGTTGGCTTGGGGCAGCAGTCCGGTGCGGCAGGCCTTCACTCTGCTTTGACCTCTTTGCCGCGATTCCCCGTGGCCGGCGCCTATGCCGATATGAATGTTCTCAAGGTGAAACTGCATAGCCTGAATATGCCGGTGCAGGCCATCTCCCCCAGTAACCCTGAGTTACCCATGGGCCAGTGGCGGCCTGAACTTGAGGTGACTCTGGACATGAGCGATATCAATCAGTCGCAGCTCATGTGTTATGTGCAGGGGCAGGGCGCCAAGAAACCTCAATGGTTGTCGGCGAATCGTTTCCGAATTCAGGCTGAACTGGACTTGCCGCCGGGGCGATCCAGATACAACTGTACTGCTCCCAGTAAACGTCACGGCAGCTATTATTGGTTTTCCCAAGCATGGGTTAGGCCAAAGGATGACGGCAGCTGGGTCAAGGAGTAGTCAGTAATTGCAACAACCTGGCCGGGATATTCGCCAGTGGCAACTGCTCGTTGCAGGCATTGAGTGCCACTGCCGAGCCCGGCATACCCCATACCACGGAACTGGCCTCATCCTGGGCTATGGTGTGTGCTCCCGCTTGACACATTTTCAGCAGGCCGGCCGCACCGTCTTTACCCATGCCCGTGAGAATCACCCCTATCGCCGACTTAGCGGCAATCTCGGCAATGCTGTTGAACAGCACGTCCACCGAGGGTTTGTGGCGGTTGACGGTTTCTGTGTCCAGCAGTCTGGTGTAGATATGTGCACCGCGACGTTCAACAACCAAGTGCGCATGGCCCGGTGCCAGATAGGCAACGCCCTGAGTCAATTTTTCCCCGCCCTGAGCCTCTATCACTTCCATTCTGGCGTGTTGGTTGAGGCGGCGGGCAAATGAAGCGCTGAAGGTCGCGGGAATATGCTGGGCTATGACTATGGGGGGGGTATTTTCCGGCAGCGGCGCCACTACCCGTTGAATGGCTTCAGTACCGCCGGTGGAAGCGCCTATGGCTATGATGCGGTGCTTGAGTTTGGCATCGCTGCTGAGCGGCGCCGAGCTGCCATATTGCGGGGTGACATGACTGGCGGCGGCCAGATGCACCTTATCGATCAGCTCTTGCTGATAGTCCAGTAGCCTGTTGGTCAAGTCCTGTTTCGGTTTGGCGATAAAGTCGACCGCCCCGAGGGACAAGGCCTCTAAGGTCACATCGGCGCCGCGCTCGGTTAAGGACGACACCATCACCACAGGCATGGGTCTTAGACGCATCAAGTTACGTAGAAAGGCCAGGCCATCCATCTTGGGCATTTCCACATCCAGGGTCAACACATCCGGCTGCAGTACTTTAATCATCTCTCTGGCTTTATAGGGGTCTTCGGCGCAGCCGACGACCATAATGTCTTTGGCCTGGCTGAGCATATGACTCAGCAACTGGCGCACTAGTGCCGAGTCGTCGATAACCAGTACTCTTACCATGATCAATATGACTCCTTACTTCCTGATGCGTGGGACTGTCGCGGCAGAATTGAGTTCTGATGCCGCAGGCGATAGGTGGTCTGGGCGACGGTTTCAAACTCACGGGAGATATTGGTCAGGCTTTCCGAGTGGCCGATAAACAACACGCCATCATCGGCCAGGAGTTTTCTGAAACCGGCCACTATCTTCTGCTTGGTACTCTGATCGAAATAAATCAGCACATTACGGCAGAAAATAGCATCGAACGGGCCCTGCATTGGCCAGGGTTCCAGTAAGTTGAGTTGTTTGAAGAAGATCAGTTTTTTTATCTGGCTGCTAATGCTGAACTCTTCCGCTCTGCTCTGCAGATAATGGTGCTGCCGCTTGGGGATGGCCTCCAGCCCTGTCAGGGGATAAACTCCGGCTTCGGCTCTGGCTAACACATTGGTATCGAGATCGGTTGCCAATATTTTCAGATCCCAGCCCGAGGCGGCGGGAAAGTGCTCTGCCAAGGTCATGGCTATGCTGTAGGGCTCTTCACCGCTGGAACAGGCCGCCGACCAAACTCTCAGCCTGCGCTGTTTGCGTTGCTGCCAATAGGGCACCAGCTCGGTTTCCAGAAAATTGAAGTGGTGCCGTTCCCGGAAAAAAGCGGTCAGATTGGTGGTCAGCGCGTTGATAAAGGGCGCCAGTTCCAGAGGGTCTCTTTGTAGCTTGAGACAATAATCGCCGAAATTGGTCAGCCGCAGTAGTCGCAGTCGGCGGCTGAGCCTGGAATACACCATATGACGCTTGCGCTCGGGTAACACTATCCCTGTATGTTGATAGGCCAGCTCGCGGATAATACCAAAGTCCGCTGCTGTCATCGGGAATGCCTTCTCTTCATCGAAGCTCAATCAGTGTCTCCTAGAACTCGCTCCACTCTTCTGAACTGACACGGATCTTGGGAGACTTATCCCCGGCGATCAGGGTCAGGGGCTTATGGGCGCCCTTTTCCAGATTAGCGGTATTGAAGAAGCCCAATTGACACTTCATGCTCCTGGCCTGTTCGGCCATGGCATCACCGGCTGCCGAGACCTGTTCCACCAGGGCGGCATTTTGCTGGGTCATTTCATCCATCTGCGACACAGCCTTATTGACCTCTTGGATCCCAACTGATTGCTGCTCGGCGGCTATGCTGATCTGGTTGATCATGTCGGCAACTTTAGAGACGGCTTGCACTATCTCCTGCAGGGTTTCACCGGATTGATTGACCAACTGGGTGCCATCCGTAACTTTGTTGACGCTGTCGCGGATAAGTTCTTTGATCTCTTTGGCAGCACCGGCGCTGCGCTGTGCCAGGTTACGTACCTCTCCGGCCACAACTGCAAAACCACGGCCCTGTTCTCCGGCTCTGGCTGCCTCGACCGCAGCATTCAGCGCCAGCAGGTTGGTTTGGAAGGCGATTTCATCTATCACGCTGATGATGTCGGCAATGCGCTTGCTCGAGGTGTTGATCTCCTCCATGGCACTGACGGCCTGTTTGACTACCTTGCCACCTTCGCCAGCTTTCTCGCTGGCCTGCTGGGCTAAGTTGTTGGCTAGAGTGGCATTTTCGGCGCTTTGTTTCACAGTGGCCGTCATCTGCTCCATGCTGGAGGCGGTTTGTTCCAGGGAGGCGGCCTGCTCTTCGGTACGCTGGCTAAGATCGGCGTTGCCCTGAGCTATCTCTTCGGCTCCAGAGGTGACGGTATTGGCCGAGTCATTGATACCCCCAATCACTTCGGTCAACTTGCTGATGGTGGCGTTGGCATCTTGCTGCAGCTTGGCAAACTGACCCTGATATTCGCCGTCGAGTTTATGATCCAGTTGCCCCTTGGCCAGGCCATCGAAGATATCGGCGACTTTGGAAATGACATTGTCGGCGATGCCGACCAAGCGGTTAAGGCCGTTGGAAAGATTAAGGAAGAAGCCTTCCTTGTTATGAATATCCAGGCGGCGGCTCAGATCACCGTCGTTGGCCGCCGTGATAATGGCATCAATCTCCTGCTCTATGGCTACCTCATCGGTACGATCGGCCCATTCAACCACAGTGCCAATTCGTCCCTGTTCCGCGTCCAGTATCGGGTTGGCAATGATTCTGAAGGTACGGCCACCGACTTGCAGCTGGCTGTCGTAGGTCTCGGTTAATCCGGCGAGAATATTGCGCTGGTGACTGGGGACCTTGTGGAAACCATCGATATTTTGTCCCAGCAGTTTGTCGGCATTGAACTTGGGCAGATCGCGAAGAATATCTTTCTCGGCTGCTTGAAACATCTGCTGCACAGCCTGGTTGAGGTAGATGATATTGCCGTCGTTATCCGCCACCATGGTATTTGAACTGACATTATCCAATGCCTGACGAATGCGAGCATTTTCGGCCGCCAGTTGTTTTTCCTGCTGCTCTCTGGCCAGGCTGGCGGTGATATCCTGCCACTCCACAACTGTGCCGGTACGCTTGCCTTGTTCAAATACCGGGGTGGCAATCAGGTTGAATGTCAGCCCGGCCA
This sequence comes from Shewanella indica, assembly GCF_033842865.1. NCBI lineage: Bacteria > Pseudomonadati > Pseudomonadota > Gammaproteobacteria > Alteromonadales > Shewanellaceae > Shewanella > Shewanella indica. The sequence continues at coordinate 1,463,257 of NZ_JAWXXR010000001.1, read as the reverse complement.
CCTTGATGCGGGTGTTATAGCTGTCGGTGAGCTGGTCCAGCAATTGTCGCTGATGCTCAGGATGGCGATGGAAGATATCGATATTGCTGCCAATCAGCTTGCTCATGTTGAAGGTCTGCAACTCCTGTTGCAGCTTTTGCTCATTGCCGGCCAGCATTTCATTTAGTGAGTCGTTCAGGTAGATGATCTTGTAGTCGCTATCGGCGACCATCACATTGGCCTGGCAGACATTGAGGGCCTGCTTGATGCGGGTGTTCTCTGTAGCGCTTTGCTGCTCCAATTGTTGTTTGCCAAGGGCTTCGGTGAGATCTTGCCATTCGACCACAGTGGCAATACGTTGCTTGTTTTCGTCGAATACCGGCGAAGCTATCAGGCTGAAGGTACGACGACCTACCTTGATTTGAGTCGAGTAGACCTGCTCCAAGCCGGCGATCAATTTCCTTTGATGCTCAGGGTTGCGGTGGAAAACATCCATATTGGCACCCTGCAGCTTGTCGGCCTGGAATTTGGGCAACACCTCTTGAATGTCGGCCTCGGCGTCCTGCATGGTTTGTTGCAGCGAGTGGTTGAAGTAGAGAATGTCACCGGCAGGATTGGCCACCATCACATTGGCCTGGCAGATATCCAGAGCCTTGAGAATGGCTTGCTGCTGTCGTTGGCTCTGACGCCAACGACTGAGCTCCTCCAGCAGTGGCTTCCAGCCCGGCAGATTAAGCTCGGCAAACTGCTGCGTGCCGTCTTTCAGCAACCTCTGTAGTTGGTTGATGGCCCTATCCAGGGTGCCTTTGTGCTTGAGTGAGTGCAATAGCCCAAGCAGTATGCAAACCAGAGTGACGCCCTGCAGAATAATAATGATATTGGGATCCTGGCCTAGCAGCATGAGCGCCATTACGGCGATGCCCGTGATTAAGCCAAGCAGATTCCAGGGATTGCTGTTGATTATGTTGGCATTGGCGGCATCCATTCTTCTTTCCTCGATGTCTTAAAGGTTGGCAGCCTGAGGCTGTTCCAAGTCCAGTTGCTGCAGCAAACTGGAAAGTTGTGATGCATCCGGCAGCACTTCATTACCGAGTAACATATTGATATTCAATAGTATGACCATCTTATCGGCCACACAGGTGAGCCCATGGATGAAACGCATGTCCGTGTCCTGGCCAAAATCGGGCGCACTGCGGATCTCGCTCTGGGTGATACTGAAAACATCGGAAACGGCATCCACCACTATGCCCATCACCTTGTGCTGTTTATCCAGGCGCACCTTCAGCACTATCACTACTGTGGTTGGGCCATATGTCAGGGTCTTGATACCGAATCTTTGGCGCAGATCTATGATGGGGACTATGGTGCCGCGCAGATTGATCACCCCTTTGACATGGGGCGGTGCATTGGGAATCACCGTGGTTGCTTCCCAGCCACGGATCTCCTGCACCGAGAGAATATCGACACCATATTCCTCATCGGCCATCATAAAGGTGAGGTATTGCTGTGAATGATCTTCCGCAGCTGCCGATGTTGCAGGGTTGGATTCTGTCATTGCGCTTCCCTTCTAGGCTGCATGTTCCTGAGTTTGATTGAGGCCAGACATGGTCACGAGTCCGGGAATATCCACTATCAGCGCCACCCGGCCGTCACCGAGAATGGTGGCGCCGGACACCCCGGGCACTTTGGCGTAGTTGTCTTCCAGACTCTTGATCACCACTTGTTGCTGCGCCAGCAACTCATCGACCAGCAGGCCGACTTTTTGGTTGTTGTTGTCCACCACCATCACCAGCCCCTCTTTGACCTCTTTGGCCTGAGCCTGGTGATTGAACTGCTGATAAACGCGGATGACTGGCAGGTACTCGTCTCGCAGGCGGATCACTTCGTGCTCTTCAGACAGCTTGTTGACCTTGCTGCTTTCCACTTGCAGCGACTCATAGATGGAGACCAGCGGCACCACATAAGTATGCTCGCCGACCCTCACCAACTGGCCGTCGAGAATGGCCAGGGTTAAAGGCAAACGAATGGTAAAACGGCTCCCCTTGCCGGGCGTTGAGGCCAGCTCTACACTGCCGCTGAGTGCTTGAATGTTGCGTTTGACCACATCCATACCCACGCCCCGGCCAGAGAGGTCGGAGACGCTGTCGGCGGTAGAAAAGCCGGGTTTAAAGATGAGTTGCTGAATCGCCTCTGTGCTGAGTTCTTCTTCAGCGCCGACCAAGCCTTTATCTCTGGCCTTGGCGAGAATTCTGCCGGTATCCAATCCTGCGCCGTCGTCGGTGATTTCTATGACGATATTGCCGCCTTGATGGAAGGCGTTGAGGGTGATCCTGCCGGTTTCCGGTTTACCTTTGGCGCTGCGCACTGCTGGGCATTCAATGCCGTGATCCAAGGAGTTACGTACCAGATGCACCATGGGGTCGACAATTTTCTCCATCACAGTCTTGTCCAGCTCTGTCTCCTCACCTTTGAGGAGCAGCTCGACTTTCTTGCCCAGCTGCTGACCTATATCGCGTACCAAGCGGGGAAAACGGTTGAAGGCGAAGCTGATAGGCAGCATGCGGATCTGCATCACGCTTTCCTGCAGATCCCGGGTGTGATTGGCCAATTGCTCCAGCCCCTGCTGCAGAGACAGCAGGGCGTTATCGTCAATGCGTTCCTGTTGGCCTATCTGCCCCAACATAGCTTGGGTGATCACCAGCTCACCCACCATATTGATCAGCATGTCTATCTTGTCGGTGCTGACCCGGATAGAACTGGTTTCCGCCGTTTTGGCAACAGCCTTGCCGGACTCCACTTTGGCTGTGGGGGCTGCGACCTGTGTCTCTTGGGAGGCAGGGACAGAAGTCGAGAGGGGGGCTTGTTCCTGCGGTGAGACACCTTCGACAAGCTGTGCCTTGGCGGGTAACTGCTGATAATGGATTTCACAGTCGTCCTCGACCCACTCAAACACCTCTTTTATCCGCTCAAGTGGCGCCTCTGTGTTGAGTTGCAGTTGCCAATACAGACGGCAGGATTCGGGGTCCAGGTCTTCAAACTCTGGCAGTTCCTGCGCTGGCAGGCTGACTTTTAGCTCACCCAGCTCGGCGAGTTCGTTGAACATCAAAATGGGGTCGTTGCCGCATCTGAGAATGTCGGCGCCGGCATGGAAATCTATCTGCCAGCTGAGCCCAATATCTTTTGTTTCAGACTCTTTGGTTTCTGATACTTTGGCTGCTGACTTTTCATTGTTTTGGCAGGCGTTATCCGGCGTGTCTTCGATCCCGGCAACGTTGGACAGCTCCTGATTGAAGCGGTTTTCCAGCTCTTGTTGCTGGGGCGATTCAAAGCTTTGACCTGCCATCAAGGCCTGCAGCATGTTGCGCAGCAGATCCACCGACAAGAGCAACATATCCTGATGATTGGCGGTCATTTCCCGGCGGCCATCACGGATTTTATCCAACAGGGTTTCCAGCAAGTGGGTGAATCCGGCGACCTGGTTGAAACCAAAAGTGGCGCTGCCTCCCTTAATCGAATGGGCGGCACGAAAAATGGTATTTATGGTTTCCGGATCCGGTTGCTGCACGTTCAGTTTCAGCAGCTCAGATTCCATGACCTCCAGGCCTTCGAGGCTTTCTTCAAAGAACACCTGGGTGAATTGGCTCAGATCTATGTCCATATATCCGCTCCTTGCCGGAGGCTAACCCAATACTTTGCGAACCGTGGCCAACAGCTGATCCGGGTTGAAGGGTTTGACTATCCAACCGGTGGCTCCGGCGGCTCGTCCCTGTTGCTTCTTGTCTGTGGTCGACTCTGTGGTCAGCATCAACATGGGCACAAACTTGTAGTTGGGCAGCTCGCGCAAGTTACGTATCAGCTCGATACCATCCATAATTGGCATGTTGACGTCCGATATCACCAGGTCAAACTCTCTGCCTTGGGCTACTTTCAACGCTTCCTCGCCATTGTTGGCTTCGGTCACGTCGAAACCTGCTGTCTTGAGAGTAAAGCTCACCATTTGCCGCATGGAGGCTGAATCATCAACTGCGAGGATTGTCTTCATTGAGCGTTTCCTTTTCAAAATCCGAATCGAGTGTCGGGATCCTGATCCCCAGGCGCGTCAGTTGAGCGATAAAGGTGGGTTGAGCCTGTTGCCATGACAGTTTCAACCCTCGCTTGTCGCAACTCAGAGCAAACAGGTACAGCAACTGGGCGCCGGCAGTATCCACCTTGTGCAACTCACCGGCATCCAGGATCAATTCATCGACCCGATGCAAGAGCTCCAATAGTTTTTGGTAGAGTGGCTGAATATTGCGAATGCTTATTTCTGAACCCAGTGCCAGTGTGTCGATGGACATAGTGCTTCCCTGTTTTCCCAACACACAAAAGATAGTCGGCAAATTTCACTTCTGCCTCTTTTCAAAAGAAAAAATGGTATATGAATGACTAGGCTCTTTAGGGGGTTAGTGAGGCCCTTGATACTGAGTAACCAGAGTGCGAAAGTCGGCCAGCAGTTCATCGTTGCGGATTTGCGGCAGTTGTCCGGGTGTCTGTGATCTGGGCTTGATGGTGGCGTAGCGGCGGCCGTCGGGCGAGATCAGGATCAAAGAGGCGCTGTGATCCACTTGGTAGTCAGGGCCATCGCCGACCAGTGAATACACCAGGCCCAGATCGCGGCTGAAGGGCAGTAATGCCGGGTGCTCGGCTCGCAAACCTATGAACTCGGGATTAAAGAAGGCCAGGTAATCCTTGAGTTTGCTTTGGCTGTCACGCTCAGGGTCGACACTGAGCAGTATCACCTGTATTGGTGCCACTTGTGCCAGTTTCGGGTAGACGGCACTGAGTTTGCCAAGGGTGGTGGGACATACGTCCGGGCAGGAGGTGTAACCGGCGAAAATTAGACTCCATTTCTGTTTTAGCTTGTCATTATCGAATTGATGGCCGTTTTGGTCCTGCAACTCAAAAGGTTGCAGTGGTCTTGGGGTTTCATATTGAAAGCTGGTTTGCAATGCCTGCGGCGGCTGAGACGAAGGTCGGTGAAACAGCTGTACACTGGCCAAACCGCCAAGACCTATGAGCAAAATCCCCGCCACCAAGATGCGTTTCTTCATGATTCAACTCCAGAGGTAATGATCCACCAGCAGGGCAATAAACAGCAGCATCAGCTGATAGATAGAGAAACGGAACACGGCCATCGCCAGCCCGGGACGATCGGCAAACTTGAGTTGCCAGGCCTTGTAGATAAACAGGCAACTGAGAATGGTGGAAGCCAGCAGATAGACGGGGCCACTCAAGCCAACCAAAACCGGCAATAAGCAGGCGATGGCCAGCAGAAGGGTGTAGAGCAGAATACAGGTCTTGGTAAATTCCACCCCGTGAGTCACAGGCAGCATGGGGATATCCACCTTGGCGTACTCTTTTTGACGGTGAATGGCCAAGGCCCAGAAATGAGGCGGAGTCCAGGTGAAAATAATGATCACCAACAGCCAGGCGTGGCCGTGAAAGTCATTGGTTACCGCCGTCCAACCCAGCAGTGGCGGCATGGCACCGGCAAGGCCACCTATCACGATATTTTGGGGGGTTGCCCGCTTTAAATAGGCGGTATAGATAAGGGCGTAGCCAATCAGGCTGGCACAGGTCAACCAGGCGGTGAGTGGATTCACCAGCCAATAGAGTAGGGTAAAGCCCGCCACTCCAAGCAAGACGGCAAAGCTCAAGGCCCGGCTCACGCTCACTCGTCCCTTGGGTAAGGGGCGGTTATAAGTGCGGGCCATCAGGCCATCGATGCGTCGATCGATAAGGTGATTCAAGGCGGCCGCCGAGCCCGCCATCATGGCAATTCCCATTAACCCGGCAAGCAAAGGCTGTAGGGGGACAGCACCGGGCAACGCCAGGCACATACCCACCAGGACGGTGAGTAGCATCAGCGCCACCACCTTGGGTTTGGTCATTTCCAGGTAATCGCGCCAGGAGATCTCTGTGCGGGTCGCGTCCTGGGCTATGGAGAGTAGTTTAGCCATAAACAGTCCCTCTTCAGGCTTTACGCCAAAGCGCATAGTTGATGAATACCAAAGTCAGCAGCAGCAGGGCTGCGCCGCCGTTATGGGCAACCGCCACCGGCAGCGGCAGATGCAGCAATACGTTGGCCAGGCCCAATGACAGCTGTAATCCCAGCACCAAGGTGAGTACCAGAGCCGAGCGTTTCAGCATGCTCGAGTCGGCTCTGCGCCAGAGCATCAATGCCAGGGTGAGTACCACTATCGCGGTCAGCAGGGCACCTATTCGGTGGGCAATATGTATGGTCATCCGGGTGTGATAATCCAATACGCCGAACTCAAAGCTGGGATGCTGCCCCTGAAAAGGAGAGAAGGCATCTGCCAGACGTAGGTTGCTGCTCCAGTCACCTTCGCAGATAGGCAACTCTGTGCAGGCCAGGGCGGCGTAGTTGGAGGAGGTCCAGCCGCCGAGCATAATTTGCAGTACCACAATGGCCAGCGCTACCATGGCCAAAGGCGCCAAGGTGCGGGCTTTGGGATCGCCATCCGGAATTTGCAGCGGCCGGAGCCTGAGATACAGCAGCAACAACAGCGAAAACAGGGTGAATCCCCCGAGCAGGTGAGACATGACCACGACGGGCATCAGTTTCATGGTCACAGTCCACATTCCCAGCAGCGCCTGAAATACTATCAGTGCGGCGATCAGTCCCGGCAGCTTCTTCGGAGTTTCTCTGCCACGCCAACTCTGGATCAAAATAAGTAATACCAGAATCCCCAGTGAACCGGCCACGTATCTGTGGATCATCTCCAGCCAGGCTTTCTTGGGTTCGATTTCTTGTCCCGGAAAGTGGCGTTCGACATGAGCCAATTCATGGGCCTGAGAAGGCACCTTGATATGGCCATAGCAACCGGGCCAGTCGGGGCAGCCAAGGCCGGCATCCGACAGCCGGGTGTAGGCGCCCAACAGGATGACCGTCAGAGTGCAGATCAGGGTCATCTTCAGTAGCAAGTTCAGTTTCATCAGCCCACCCTCGAGAGTTTCAACAGCTTGCGCAGGTCGCTGACCAAGGCCTTGCCCTGCAAGAGTTGGCCATGGTGATCCACTACCCCCGGATAGGCCAACACCCAAGCGCCCAGAGGGTCGACTATCACCAACATCTGCTGCTGTAATGGATTCTCGGCGGTCAGAGGTTTATCCAGAGTGACTCGATGAAAGTCCTTGTTTAGCGGAGCTTCCGTGTCGCTTTCCCGGTTGATGAAAATCAGGGTGTCGACCCTGTCCATCTCGGCGCCCAGCGCCGTATGGCTCTGCTGCAATATGTAGAGTCGTTCCTGGCATAGTTCATCGCAGTTGGCCGGTATCAGGTATAGGACTTGCCAACGGCCGGGAAGCGGGTTGTCTAGCCCAAGTTGTTGATAACCCAGATTAGCCGGCAGCAACTGGCCCTTATTGGTGGCTCCGCCTTGATACAGCTCGAAGCTCAGTACCAGTTTTGCCAGTATCACAGGCAGGGCAAAGGCCAGCAGTAGTATCAAGAGTGGTCTTTGGGTTCGGGAGTTCATCCTGGCTCCTCTTGCTGTAATTGGGCGTTCTGAATTCAGCTCGCCCTATGGTTAGTGTCGATTCAGTTTCCAGCGCCACCAGACAAGCAGTAACAACAGGGCGGCAGCCATGGAAAACCACTGCAGGGCATAACCCAGGTGTTTTTCAGCCGGCATGGGCAATGGCTGCCAGGGTCTTGGCAAGTCCACACCTTCCAGCTGAACCGGCTGCAACACGGCCGGGATCAGTTTGTGCCCAAGCAAGTGCTCGAGCTGCGGCCAGTTGAGATTTTGTATTCGCTTGGGCCAACCGGCTTCGGCCAAGAGCTCCTGGCTCAGTGGGTTACTGCCCTTTTGCCACAATCGGCCTTCGAGGGTGAGGCGTGGCGGTAATGGCAATATCTCTGGCAGTTCACTGCGTTTTTCTGCGGCTGGGATAAACCCCAGCTCCAGCAATAGCCAGGGTTGCTCCGGCTCAACTTGCAGAGGTTGCAGCAACAGGTAGCCTACTCGTCCCTGATACACCTGGTTGTCCAGCAGCAATTGCTTACCGCTCAATACATTGGCGCTCAGCTGCAGTTTCTGCCCTGTGAGTCGGGTGTCTGGGTCTCGCCTCAGCAGAGCTGAAAAGCTGCTTGGCCCCGCATCCGCTCTGGCGGCAATCTCCTGGGCCAATAGTTGCTTTTCTTCAGCGCGCTGCAGTTGCCAGAATCCCAGCTTGACCATGAGTAGAAACAGCCCCAAAGTAAATAACAGTGCAAGGTAACGCCCCCAAGGGATGGGAGAGTGAATGTCAGTCAGTTTTTTCTTTAAAGTCATATTGGTACTGCTACTGCTGTTCATCATTTTCAACCTTGGTCGCGCCCTGTGGATCATGGTGCGCGGCGATTCATCTGTTCCCATGAGCCGTTTTCTTGGCCGCCGGGTGCTGTTTTCGGCGTTGGTGGTTCTTTTGTTGCTGCTGGCATTGGCGCTGGGGATTATTTCCCCTAATCCCCGGCCTTACTAAAGCACATACACAAAAACAAACAGGCATAGCCACACCACATCGACAAAGTGCCAATACCAACTGCCGGCCTGAAAGGCAAAGTGACGCTCAGCGCTGAAGTGCCCCTTTAAAACCCTGAAAAACAGCACCAACAGGAACAGCGTGCCCAGAGTCACATGCATACCGTGGAAACCTGTCAGCAGGAAGAAGGTGTTGCCATAAACGCCGGACTGCAGCGTCAGCCCCAGCTCAGTGTAGGCATGGACATATTCCTCTCCCTGCAAGATTAAAAACGCCAGTCCCAGCAAGATGGTGAGTCCAAGCCAAAGGGTTAAGGCGGTGCGTTTGCCTTTCTCTAACCCCAGGTGGGCAAAATGCAGGGTAATAGAGGAGGTAAGCAGAATAATGGTGTTGAAAAGGGGTAAACCATTCCAACCCATGGCTTGGGTTTCAGTGCCGTCCGGGGTTTTCAGTAAGGGCCAGCCTGCGCTGAATCCAGGCCAGAGCACTTCGTTGGTCATGGCATTGTTGGATGCACCACCCAACCAAGGCACTGCCACCATACGGGCATAGAAGAGGGCGCCGAAAAAGGCCGCAAAGAACATCACCTCAGAGAAGATGAACCAACTCATTCCCTGCCGAAATGACCTGTCCATCTGTGGCGAATAGAGACCACTCATGGATTCATGGATCACGTTTCTGAACCAGCCAATCAGCATGAACAGAATGACAGCAATTCCTGTCAGCAGTACGTAGCTGCCGTGGCCACCGTCAGACTTGAGCTGGGATACATAAGTACCGGCACCATAGGCGATAAGAAAAAGCCCCAATGCGCCGACAATCGGCCAGGCGCTTTGAGCCGGAACATAATAGTGTTCATGTTTACTGGTCATTTCGCTGCTCCTTGCTCCAGGGCATCGGATATCTGTCTATCCGTGATGTCATAGAGGGTGTAAGAGAGGGTCAGAGTGCTGATGGAGTCCGGCAGGTCCGGATCCACGTAAAACACCAGCGGCAGCTCGGCACTGGCATCGGCAGCCAGCGGCTGCTGATTGAAACAGAAGCACTCGGTTTTATTGAAGTAGGCGGCGCCTTGTCCCGGTGAAACGGAAGGGATCGCCTGACCTATCTTGTATTGGTGTGACAGGTTGCGGGCCAGAAAGCGGGTATGGGTCAACTGGCCGGGATGCACCTTGATACGGGTCACTTCCGGCTTGAACTCCCACGGCATTCCCTTGGCCACCTGAGAGATAAACTCCACAGTGACCAAGCGGCTGTTATCCACTTGGGCACTATAAGTGGCGGCGCTGGTGTTGGTCTTGCCATTGATCCCCAACTGCTGACAAAGCACGTCATAGAGCGGCACCAGGGCAAAGCCGAAGCCGAACATGGCTACGGCGCCAAGTAGCAGCAGGCGTACCAGTTTACGGTTGTCGGGGCGGGAGTCTGCCATATCACTTAATCTCCGGCGGAGTGCTGAAGGTGTGATAAGGCGCCGGACTTGGGAGTGTCCACTCAAGTCCTTGGGCACCTTCCCAAGGTTTGGCCGGAGCCTGGGCGCCGCCGCGAATACACTTGATCACCAGTACCAGAAATATCAGCTGTGACAGGCCAAAGGCAAAACCGCCTATGGAGACAATCTGATTGACATCGGCAAACTGCACCGAGTAGTCGGGGATGCGTCTGGGCATACCGGCCAGTCCGAGGAAATGCATCGGGAAGAACAACACATTGACCGAAATGACCGAGCACCAGAAATGCCACTTGGCCAAGGTCTCGCTGTACATATGCCCGGTCCACTTGGGTAGCCAGTAATAGGCGGCGGCCATGATGGAGAAGATGGCACCGGTGACCAGCACATAATGAAAATGGGCAACCACAAAGTAAGTGTCATGGTATTGGAAGTCGGCTGGGGTGATTGCCAACATCAGGCCGGAGAAGCCGCCTATGGTGAAGAGAATAATAAAGGCACAGGCGAACATCATAGGGGCTTCAAAGCTGATGGATCCCCGCCACATGGTGGCAACCCAGTTGAATACCTTGACCCCGGTTGGCACGGCAATCAGCATGGTGCAGTACATAAAGAAGAGTTCGGCAAAGACAGGCATACCTGTGGTGAACATGTGGTGTGCCCACACCAGGAAGGAGAGGATCGCGATGCTGGCAGTGGCGTAGACCATTGAGGCGTAGCCAAACAAAGGTTTGCGACTGAATGCCGGAATGATGGCCGAGATGATGCCGAATGACGGCAAGATCATTATGTACACCTCGGGGTGGCCGAAGAACCAGAAAATATGCTGGAACATCACAGGATCTCCGCCGCCGGCGGCATCGAAGAAGCTGGTGCCGAAGAATTTGTCTGTGAGTACCATGGTCACAGCCCCGGCCAATACCGGCATAACGGCTATCAGAAGGAAGGCGGTGATAAGCCAGGTCCAGACGAACAGGGGCAGCTTCATCCAGTTCATGCCAGGTGCGCGCAGATTCACTATGGTGACTATCACGTTGATCGCCCCCATGATTGAGCTTATCCCCATGATATGTATTGAAAAAACAAACAAGGCTGTGCTGTCTGCGCTATAAGTTGTCGACAATGGCGCATAGAAGGTCCAGCCAAAATTGGGGCCGCCGCCTTCCATAAACAATGAGCTAAGCAGGATTAAGAAGGCGAAGGGTAAAATCCAAAAGCTCCAGTTGTTCATCCTCGGCAGCGCCATATCCGGCGCACCTATCATCATGGGGATCAACCAGTTGGCCAGGCCGGTAAAGGCCGGCATCACGGCACCAAAAACCATGATAAGACCGTGTACTGTGGTCATTTGGTTAAAGAAATTGGGCTCGACCAGTTGCAAACCGGGCTGGAATAATTCAGCACGGATCACCATGGCCATGGCGCCCCCGATTAGGAACATGATGAAGCTGAACCAGAGATAGAGTGTGCCTATATCTTTATGGTTGGTGGTCAGCAACCAGCGCATGATCCCCTTGGGGGCGTGATGATGCTGGTGTTCCTGTTCAGTGACTTCCTGAACACCGGCTTTCGCATCTTGACTGAATGAGTTCATCTTCTTCCCCTACTGCCCGTGGTTATTGACGTCGGCGGCTTGCACTGTGTCGCCTGTGTTATTGCCCCAGGCATTGCGCTCATAGGTCACCACAGCGGCCAGTTCCTTGGCGGTAATCTGTTTGCCGAAGGCTTGCATGGCGGTGCCTGTCTTGCCATGGATCACTATGTCCAGATGGGCTGCTATTGGACCTATAGCAATAGCACTGCCCTTGAGCGCCGGGAACACCCCTTGAAGTCCGGCGCCGTTTGGCTGATGACAGGCGGCGCAGCGCGCCATATAGATCTGTTCGCCAAGCGCCATGGCTTCATCATGGCTCATGGTCTCACTGAGGGCCGCCTGAGCTTCTTCGGCGGCCGTAGCCGCGGCTTGTTTCTGCTTTGCCATCCAGGCGTCGAACTCATCTTCTGCCAGTACCTGCACCACAATCGGCATAAAGCCGTGGTCTTTACCGCAAAGCTCGGCACATTGGCCGCGGTAGATCCCCGGCTTGTCCACCCGGGTCCAGGCTTCGTTGATAAAACCGGGATTGGCGTCTTTTTTGACGGCAAAGGCGGGCACCCACCAGGAGTGGATCACATCATCTGAGGTCATCAGGAATCGGACTTTACGATTGATGGGCAATACCAACGGCTTGTCGACTTCAAGCAGGTAGTGCTCGCCCTTGGCTTCCTGGCCTTCTATCTGGGACCTCGGCGTTGCCAATATGCTGAAGAAGTCGATGTCTTCGCCGAAATAGCTGTAGTGCCATTTCCATTGCGAGCCGGTGATCTTGACCGTCAGGTCGGCATCACTGGGATCCTCCATGGCAATCAGCGTCTTGGTTGCGGGGATTGCCATCAGGATAAGGATTAAGAAGGGGATAAGCGTCCAGGCAATTTCTACCTTGGTACTTTCATGGAATTGGGACGCGACTGCCCCTTTGGATTTTCTATGGTTGATCATGGCGTAGATCATCACGCCGAATACGACCAAACCTATGGCGCAGCAGATATAAAGAATGATCATGTGCAGGTGATACACCTTGCCACTGATCTCAGTTACCCCTTGAGTCATATTCAAGGGCATATCTGCCTGAGCACCTGGAGACAACAAGCTGACGCACAACAAGGTCAGCAAAACACACAGCCATTGCTTCACAAGACATCTCCTCTGTCAATTGCATTCGCAACTACAAAGAAGAGTCACACAGTAAGTCTTTGCTCTATGCAAACTCTTCAGTTCCCAAAAAAGCAACGATGACTTCAAAGTGCGGCGGCGGTTTCACTTAGATCTAGGTATACAGGTGGTAACCACTGTTGCACTTACCGCTGAATATACTCAGCATTTCCGGCGACGGCCTTACTCGCTATAAAGCGAAATGGGACGTTCAACCTACGACGAATTGCATGGAGATAACACAATCGTTGTTCTTACATTACTTGTAGATTAAATATTGATCAAGATCACGATATTTTCTAACTGTATGAAAGAAAAGCGTCTGTTAATCTAGAGGTGAATTCTGCGTGAGGGGCTGACCAGCGCGGCTTTGCGTCGATTTACAAGGAAAGGTATTGCACCCAAAAGGCACAGAATAAAGGCCATCCCAGGAATGGCCTTTATTCATACAATTAATGGATGGAGCGGGTAAGTTCGTTGAGGCGGTTATCCATCTCTTTCGCCTGCCGTCCTGTTTCCAGCACTATTCCCATGGCTCTGGCGTTACGGGCAACCAGCTGCAATCGACGGTTATCACGGGCATCCAGGCTGTTTATCCAACTGATCACTGCACTGGAGGTGCCGTTGGTCAAGGCTCTTTCCGTTGCCCACAGGGCTTCGATTTCATCCTTGGTGCGCACCAAGAGAACTCTATCCATTCTGACACCGGCCCTTGCTAAGGTTTCCTTGTAACCTATGTTGGCAGGGGCGTTAATCAAGACTATCCAGCGTCCCTGTTGACTCAATTGCGCCAATTGAGGGCAGAGGCGTAATAATTCCTGACGTCCCTGGCTATGGCTGGCCAAGCTGGAGATGCCGGTATGTTGCCAAGGCTGATTGCCGGCAATACTGGTGTCTGTCCACAGGCCTGGGTGTCTTGGGGCGTTGCCCGTCATTATGCTCATAGCCAGTCTCCATTGCGTATTATGCCTACCGCCAGTCCTTCAATGGTCAATGGCTGGAAAGTCAGGTCGACTTTGATTGGGGAGTAAGCCTCGTTCTCGGCATGTAGATAAACCACATTACCTTTCTTTTCAAAACGCTTCACTGTTACATCGTCTTCAACCCTGGCCACCACGACTTGACCGTTACGGGCTTCTTGTACCTTGTGAACCGCCAGGAGATCACCTTCGAGAATGCCTATGTTCTTCATGCTGTCGCCGCGTACCCGCAGTAGGAAGTCGGCGCAGGGATGGAACATGCCAGGGTCGACCTGGTAATACTGCTCAACATGCTCCTGTGCCAGTATGGGTTCCCCGGCAGCGACCTGGCCTATTAAGGGCAGACCTGCTTCTGACTCCGCTTGTTCATCATGTGACAAGCGAATACCACGAGAGGTGCCTGGCATGATCTCAATACAGCCTTTCTTTGCCAGTGCCTTGAGGTGTTCCTCTGCGGCATTGGCACTCTTGAAGCCTAACCGGGTAGCAATTTCAGCCCGGGTTGGCGGCATGCCGGTGTCGGCTATATTGCGTTTAATCAATTCCAGAATCTGTGCCTGGCGCGGTGTCAGTGGTCTCATGGTGATTCCTGTTTTTTCATACAGTACCTGTCAGTATATACAGTATTTTGATCAGCGCAAGTATTAACCAAAATTGAAACGTTTAGGGGAGGGTAAATGTTTTAACCTGTGGCAGATTTGGACAGTCAGGCTTACGAATTATGTGGAGTTCAAGGAATTTGCCAGAGGAGCTGCCGGGACCGGTTCGCACCTTCCCTAGCTAAGATTCAGGAAGTTCTGGTATTCTATTGGGCTATTGATTGTGGCTCAGACACTGAAAAACATGTCCAAACAAGATTCATTCTGGTTTAAATCACTTCGCTGGCTCCAAAGCAAGCTGGTGCATACCACTGTGGTGCCTCAGGATCCTTTCGCCGATTTGAACCTGGATCTCGCCAAGCCGATGGCCTACGTGATGAAGACGGAGTCTGTCAGTGATATCGCGGCGTTGGCGGAAGTCACCCGTAAGTTTGGTTTGCCTTGCCCTTATGAGACGCTCAAGGTTGATGATATTACCGTTCCCAGAGTCGTCTGCCTGGAAGGTGCAAAGCCCCTGTTCGGCAAGCGCAAGGGCAATAAACCTTTTCTCAGCTGTTTCACCTCTTTGCTTCATTTGCATCAGACCAATCCACAACTGGATATTCAATTGGTGCCGGTGAGTCTCTATTGGGGCCGAACTCCGGGTAAGGAAGATGACAGCATGCGCGCCGCCGTATTTGAGCGGGAAAACCCCACTTGGTTGCGCAAGTTTCTAATGATCTTGTTCCTGGGGCGAGACAACTTTGTGCAGTTTTCCAATGCGGTCTCGCTGCGGCTGATGGCCGATGAACATGGAACCGATAAAGCTATTGCCCATAAGTTGGCGCGAGTGGCCAGGGTACATTTCCGCCGTCAGCGTAAGGTGATGACCGGGCCATTACTGCCCAACCGTCAAGCGCTGTTTAATGAACTGTTGCGTTCAGAAACCCTTAAAAAGGCTATAAAAGAGGAAGCCGCAGCCAAGAAGATCCCCGAGGCCAGGGCCAGGGAAATGGCGGAGGAATATCTCGATGAGATTGCTGCCCACTATTCAGACAGCCTGGTGCGTATTGCCCAGCGGATCCTCACCTGGTTATGGAACAAGCTCTACAAGGGGATCAACATCAAGGGCGCCGAGCAGATACGCCAGCTGCATCATGATGGACATGAGATAGTTTATGTACCTTGCCATCGCAGTCATATGGATTATTTGCTGCTCTCCTATATTCTCTATTTTCAGGGTATGGTTCCGCCTCATATCGCCGCCGGTATCAACCTGAACTTCTGGCCTGCCGGGCCTATATTCCGCCGTGGTGGTGCCTTCTTTATCCGCCGCAGTTTCAACGGTAATAAACTCTATACTGCAGTGTTCCGTGAGTATCTGGATCAGCTGTTTGCCAAAGGCTATTCGGTTGAGTACTTCACCGAAGGTGGCCGCTCCCGTACCGGGCGGTTGTTGTCGCCCAAGACTGGGATGCTGGCGATGACGGTCAACTCTGTGTTGCGGGGTATTGAGCGACCAGTGACTTTGGTGCCTGTGTACCTGGGCTATGACCACGTTATGGAAGTGGCCACTTATCACAAAGAACTCAGCGGCAAGAAGAAGCAAAAAGAATCTGTCTGGCAAGTGGTTGGCGCCTTGCGTAAGTTGGGTAATTTTGGTCAGGGTTATGTAAACTTTGGTGAGCCCGTGACGCTGCAGAATTTCCTCAGTGAGGCGGCACCTAACTGGCGCGAAGAGGTGGCAGCCGATCCCGAGCAGAAACCCAGCTGGTTGACTCCGGCTGTCAATACTCTAGCCAATCGGGTGATGACTCATATCAACGATGCTGCTGCTGCCAGCGCAGTGACCCTCACCAGCTTGGTACTATTGTCCTCAGAGCAGAATGCGCTGGAACGAAACCAGTTGGAACGTCAGTTGGACTTGTATTTGGATCTGCTCAAGGAAGTGCCTTACACCCAGTACATCTCGGTGGCCGAAGGTGACGGTAAGCAATTGCTGCAACAAGGTCTGGAGCTGAATAAGTTTACGGTTCAGGAAGATGAACTGGGCGATATCATCTCAATCGACGAGTCGATTGCGGTAACCATGACTTACTATCGCAACAACATCATTCACCTATTTATGGTGCCTTCTTTGCTGGCCAGCTGCCTGGTGCGTCAAGAGCAGTGCTGCCGATCTCGGATGCAAGCGGTGCTTGAGGATTTCTATCCTTTGCTGCAGGCCGAGCTGTTTATGGGTAAGGCCGATGTCAGAGCCTATGCCGATCAACTGCTGGATCGTTTCATTGCCAAAGGTTTGGTGGCCGAAGAAGTCAATGGCTTCCGAGTGCTGGAAGCCGGGATCAATCCGCTGGCGTTGCTGGCCGAAACCATGAGCGAAACCCTTCAACGTTACGCCATCATCTTTAACTTGCTGGCCGCGCACCCGGGTATTGAGCGTGGCGATTTGGAGCGCGAAAGCCACAAGTTGGCCAGTCGTCTTGGCGCGCTGCATGGGATTACTGCCCCTGAATTTTACGACAAGAAACTCTACGGCATCTTGAGTATCAAGCTCAAAGAGCTTGGGTATCTCACCAAGGAAGATACCCGCCATGATATAGAGCGAACCCGGGATTATGCCAACCAGCTACTGCGTCCTCAGGTCAAGCAAACCATAGTTGACAGCGTCGCCGCCGAACAGGAGGCCTGATGGCCAATCATATGAATGCGGCGCCTGCCAAGGCGTCTTTGCTGGGCGGCGCCATGATCATCGCCGGGACCACAGTCGGTGCCGGCATGTTTTCGCTGCCGGTAGAAGGTGCCGGCATGTGGTTTGGCTACTCTGTGCTTATGCTGCTGGGGGTGTGGTTTTGCATGTTCATGTCCGGGCTACTGCTGCTGGAAACCAATCTCCATTTTGAGCCCGGCGCCAGCTTTGACACCCTCACCAAGGAAACTTTGGGGCAATTCTGGCGGGTGCTTAACGGCGCTTCGATAACCTTCGTGCTCTATATCCTTACTTACGCCTATATCAGTGGCGGCGGCTCCATAGTCAATCACAGCCTGGAAGGGATGGATATCAGCCTGCCGCAGAGCTTTGCCGCCCTGGTGTTTGCCCTGGTGCTGGCACTGGTGGTGCTGATAAGTACCAAGGCCGTGGATCGCATCACCACTATAATGCTGGGCGGGATGATCATCAGCTTCTTTCTGGCGATAGGCAATCTGCTGATCGGCATAGACACCAGCAAGTTGTTACTACCTGATGGCGAGAACTCTTATGGCTCATATCTGTGGGTGGCCATTCCTTTCGGGCTGGCGAGTTTTGGCTATCATGGCAATGTGCCGTCGCTGGTGAAATACTACGGCAAGCAACCGGGCACCATTATCAAGGCGATTTTTGTAGGTACCTTTATCGCCTTGGCTATCTACCTGTGTTGGTTGGTGGCGACCATGGGTAATATTTCCCGCGGCGAATTCGGCGCTATTATTGCTCAGGGCGGCAATATGGGCGTATTGGTTGGCGCCTTGTCCAAGGTGATGGATAACTCGCTGCTAAACACCATGCTCACTCTGTTTGCCAATCTGGCGGTAGCCTCTTCATTTCTTGGGGTAACCTTGGGCTTGTTTGACTATTTGGCAGATCTATTTGGTTTTGACGACAGTCGCTGTGGCAGGGCCAAGACCGCCTTGGTGACTTTCCTGCCTCCGACTTTATTGGGTATGTTGTTTCCCGATGGCTTCCTGGTCGCTATCGGCTTTGCTGCCCTGGCGGCTACAGTTTGGGCCGTCATAGTGCCGGCCTTGATGGCTTGGCGCTCAAGACAACAATTTGCCGATAGCCACGGCTTTCGTGTGCCGGGCGGTACACCTTTGATAGCCATAGTGGTGTTGTTTGGATTACTGACGGCTGCCTGCCATCTGTTGGCCATGGCTGGTATACTGCCTAAGTATTCCTGAAGCGAGAAGCTGCTCTCTTTTTCAAAGGAATGAAAGAGCGGCTTCTTGACAAGACTATAAAAGTCAGTAATTTATATCGTCCATGCCGAGTGTTTTGTGCGGGTGTAGTTCAATGGTAGAACGGCAGCTTCCCAAGCTGCATACGTGGGTTCGATTCCCATCACCCGCTCCAATTAGTTTCGTCATAGTTGATACTTGCTCCCAGTAGCTCATGAATCAATATTCGTTTTTTGCACTGGGCTTTATCCGCAACCTATGACTATTTAAGTTACATAGGTGCCGGTCTCGTTTTTCTATCCGTAAAAGCCAATAAACTGAAAGGCAATATATTTCTCAAAGGGGATCGGGTCATTTTGGCCTTCTGAGTCTAAATAGCGCCCCTTTAGGAAGGGTGCCAAACTCTCTTGGGATTTGTCTGATAGTTATCCTGCTCTCGATAAGCCAGTATTACTTACGCATAAAGGGATTGTGTCCATTGCCCTGCATCCTTTTTATGTATGAGATTTTGCATCTCATTGTTCCGTCGTAGTCTGTTGTTTGGCACATTGTGCAGCATAGGGAAGCGTGACAAGGAAAGTTTGTGCTAACCAACAGGCTACGGCCTTTTTTCTTCTTTATATCGTCAAACCCTTATATTCTCAATTCGATATTGCCATCGTATATTTTCTATACAGCCTGGTATAATTTCTATTAGTGTTTAACGTAAATGGAACCGGCTTCATCAGCCTCCACTGCGCAACACAGAATTGGAAACCGGATAATGAAGATTACAGCATACAGACATGGCGAGCCCTGTTGGGTAGAACTGGGGACGCAGGACTGGAACAGTGCCAAGCACTTTTATTG
This sequence comes from Shewanella indica, assembly GCF_033842865.1. Classification (NCBI taxonomy): domain Bacteria; kingdom Pseudomonadati; phylum Pseudomonadota; class Gammaproteobacteria; order Alteromonadales; family Shewanellaceae; genus Shewanella; species Shewanella indica. The sequence goes on along the minus strand of NZ_JAWXXR010000001.1, from coordinate 1,444,207 downwards.
TCGTCTCTTTGGTTGGCAAGCTGAAGATATCCCCATGCCGGAAGGCGCCTATACCATGTTGAAGCAGGCGCATGAAGATATAGGTGCCATTTATCAATTGCCTACTGAATTACAGCAGCAGGGGGTTCCCAGTCACTGGGCGGTTTACTTTGCGGTGGAGGATATTAACCACTGTATTGAGGCCATCAGCTCCGCCGGCGGTCAGCTTCTGATGGGCCCCCATGAGGTTGGCTGTGCCGGTAAGATGGCGCTATTTACCGATCCCGAAGGGGCCCATTTTTCGGTTTGGCAGGGTATCGAACATCCCGGTGCCGGGCGTAAGTGGGAAGCCAACACTCTATGCTGGGTTGAGCTCGCCTGTCGGCAACCTGAAGCGGCCAAGATCTTTTATCCCAAGGTGTTCAACTGGCAGATGCGTCGCAGTGAGAATGCTGTCGATTTTGAATATACAGAATGGTTTCTCAATAGCGACAGCTGTGATGAAGGCATTGGCGGTATGCTGCAAATGACCGAGCAGTGGGGTGACGTGCCGCCCCACTGGATGATTTATTTCAGTGTTGATGACTGTGATGTGATGGCTTGTCGGGCGGCCGAATTGGGCGGCAAGGTTTGTGTGCCACCTACAGATATCCCCAATGTGGGGCGTTTTGCGGTGATCAACGACCCGCAAGGGGCTGTTTTCAGTATTATTCGGCTGACCATGGCGCTCTAATTTCTCTCAGTTGGCCGCATCGATGCGGATTTGGCTACCACAGTTGCCGGGAGCAATTCTGGGTGCCTGTTGCAGCAGAGTCTTTAGGTCGCTGTCATCTATCTTTTCGGGAAGACTGAGCTGAATTTCGGTCAACATCCCCCGGTGACATTTAAGGCTCAGCTTGTGTTCGCTCGAAGGGCCAAAGCTTTGCTGAAACGCTTGTCTTAAAGAATCGGTCGCTATCTTGGCGCCGATGTTTTGTTGCAGTAGGTTGAGCAGAGGCGTTGCCTGGTTAACCTCTGTGGTCAGTTTGAGTGCCAATGAAAAGTAGGTTTCGGCATTTTCATCCCTGCAACTGCCGTGTTTCCACCATTCGTGCCGCTCCAGGCAACTGCCATAGGCGTGACTGGGCATCATCTGAGCCAGGCGCTCGGATACGGCTTCACTCAACTCAATGGCGGGATAAGCGCAGAAGTTATCGGGCTTGTGTTTGACCTTGCCGCAATAGCCATAGCTGATGCCGCAAGAGCGCTTATTGGGCCATAAGCCGTGCAAGCTGAAATGACTGGCATCGAAGCGGTCGGCGCTTTGGCTGCGACATTCGGGTTTGCTGGAACCTTTTGACTCACAAAAGGCGTTTTGCCACGACAGAGCCAGCAGATGGCTATCGTATTTATCGGCCAGGTTACAGGCGTTTTTGGTTTGAGGTTCAGTAGGCAGTGCGCCCGCTTGCAGCTGACCACAATCGGCGGCAATCCAGCGCAGAGGTGATTGTGTCGCCGAGGTCTTGACCCTGAACCAGGTGGGCGTGTCGTGACCGAGGCGCTCAACTATCTCCAGCCTTTGTCCGGGGTTGCTGTAAAGCTGCCCGGGATTAGTGCCCTTGTTCTTCGATTGAAACAGCGGGCAGGTCTTGTCTATCAGCAACTCACCGGAAAAGGGGGCTGCCATGATCCCGACAGGTAACAGCCACAGCAATAATATCAGTAAGCGGGTCATAAGGTTCCTCTTTGACGAAATTGTCATCATGCAGATTTTTGTTTGCCATGTGACACTTTGTATCTGTATCGGTTTGAAGTGCAACTTATGTTAAATAGATGATCTTAAACTTTGGCTTCAAGGCTCAGAGCTGATGCACCATAGCCGGAATATCCGACTTTTTGGCCGCAGATAAATGGCGCCAATTTGTATCTTTGTGTTTGTTGAGCAAATGAAGCGCAATTGTTACTTGTCAATTAGTTGTGTAGCTTGGCAATGCAGCAGAATTTTACAGGAAAAAGTGAATGAAAGGATGTGTTGCCTCGGTAGTTATGGTGTTGTGTCTGGGAGCCTGTAGTAGTACTGATGAATCGCAGCAGGCTCAGGCAGATGTGGAGCGCAGTGATGGTTACCACTGTGAAAAAGTTACAGTGACAGGTTCGAGGATGCCGATAAGAAGATGTACCACTCAGGCACAAAGGGAGCAAGAGCGCTTAGAAGCGGAAGAGATGTTACGTAATGGAAGGGTACTTTCTAAGGAGTGAGTAAGGATGCCAGTGGCTGGTGCCACTGGCATACAGGGATCAGGCTGCTTTGATTTGGCGGCCTTCGGCATCACGGAAGCTACCGATGGCGATACGAACAAAGTCGATCAGAGTCCAAATACCCAGGCCACCCAGGGTCAGTAACATCAGCAGACCTGTACCGATTTTACCTGTGTAAAAACGGTGCACGCCGAAGCTGCCCAGGAAGAAGCACAGCAGTAGAGTAGGTACGAAACCCTTGTCGCTCAATTGCTCATTTTCGATTGTCATTGTTTGTCCTTAAGTTAACTTTTGTCCCGGGTAAGTGATCAGCCTACCCTGCCCATCTTTATAGCTTCCTACGAGTAACATGAAAGTGATTATCACTGTGTGGATAATATCGACCGCCAGTACAGCTATTCCGGTGAATACCAAGGTAGGATCATCTGTCGAAATCAGCGTAATACCTACTATTGCCAGACCGAGATCAAACAGGCCATGCAGAATACGCCCACAGTAAAAATGGTGTATGCCCAAGATGCCGAAAATGCCTGAAAGGCACACGGCTACGCCATAACTCTTATCGGATTTTTTGAGAGTCTGCACTTCCTTGTTCCTATGTTGAAAGCTGAGTCGTCCGGCCCGGCAGGCATCTCCCTGCACATCTTCGAGCCAAACGTGGGAAGTCTACCTTTTTCCTGAGATTTTTTTCAATAACAAATTGTTAAATTGAGATTATTCTGACACATCTGTTTCAAACGCCTGGTATTGGATCACATTGATGTACCACTCTTTGATCCCGGATGGGGTTTGCACCTGGACTTCATCATCAACCTGTTTTCCTATGAGAGCCCGCGCCATGGGGGAGTCTATGGTGATATAACCTTTCTTGGTATCTATCTCGTCCTTGCCGACAATCCGGTAGCGCACCACAGTGCCCTGGTCATTTTCCAGTTCGACCCAAGCGCCGAAAAACACCTTTCCTTCCTGCTGCGGTGAGTAGTCGACTATTTTCAGCTCTTCCAGGCGTTTAACCAGATAGCGGATCCGGCGATCTATCTGCCGTAGTAAGCGTTTGTTGTAGGTGTAATCTGCGTTTTCGGAGCGGTCGCCTTGAGCCGCGGCCTCTTGTACCTTGAGGGTGATCTCGGGGCGGTATTCCTTCCACAAATATTTGAGTTCTTTGTCCAGGGCTTCCCAGCCCTTACGGGTAATCAAATGGGCTTTCATCGGTTTATTCGATCAACTTGCTGTTGGCGCCAGGCGCCGATGCCAATAGTGCTGAAGATTTACAGAACTCAGGCGTGCTTGCAAGTGCGCCTTTCTGCCAATGGGATAAACAGGATGCCTTTGCATGTCATTTTACGCAGGCGATGAGTGTCTGCCCCGGCTCAAAGCAGGCCTGCAGATGATCGCCCAGAGTCAATGGCAAGCCCTCAATGCTGTCGTTGTATACCGAAGCGTAGAGGCGGTCGTTGCCGCCGATATCCAGGGTAATTTCGCTGCGCTGGGGATCGCGTTTGATTTGCAATAATTGGCCTTTGAGGCGATTGCCACTGCTGAGGGGCTGCTGCAGCGAGTGGATACTGACGGCGGGAGCCTTGAACAGCAGCAATACCTTCTTGCCGATATGCAACCCCAGTTTGTCTGTGCTGGCATGGGTGATGGCGGCATCTATCTCCTGTCCACCGGCCAATTTGACCCTGACATTGTCATTGAGTGAATCATCCTTGAGCGCAATGACTTCACCGGCCAGTTGATTGCGGGCGCTGGTCTTGAGCGAGAAGTGGGCCATCAGATCTAGTAGGTTATCCATGGGAACGGCCGCATCCAACAGCGCCTTGAGCACCATGTCCTGCATTTGATCCATCAGTTCGTAGAGCTTCAGCAGACGCTCGCCAAACTCGGTCAACTTGGCGCCGCCACCGCCTTTACCACCCTTTTCACTGCTGACCACAGGCTGGGGAGCCTGCAGATTCATGTCGTTGACTGCATCCCAGGCCGCCTTGTAACTGATGCCCGCCTGTTTGGCCCCCTGGCTGATGGAGCCGGTAATGCGTATCTGCTTCAACAGTGCAATGCGCTTGGGATTGGCAAACAGTTTATCGGCATTGTTGAGAGTTAACAGGGCTTTGAGGTCCATGGCATATTCCTTATCAGTGTCGGGGTTATTCTCCCTTATTGCGCTGATAAAGACCACAGGGATCACTCACTGGCGCTCACAGGCTTGCTTATCGTTATATAACTATGTATATAACGTTGGCAGTATCTAAATAGTGCAATCATTTCACCAAGGAGTCGTTATGAAGTCCCTGTTCCGTCCTGCCCTGAGCTTGGCTCTGGGGTTATTGTTGGCCTTTAACGTCAGTGCCAAGGAAAAAGTCACCGTCTTTGCCGCCGCTTCACTCACCAATGCCATGAATGAACTGGGCGCCGAATATGACCGCAAGCATGACACTGAAACAGTGTTCTCTTTTGCGTCCTCTTCGACTCTGGCACGCCAGATTGCCCAAGGTGCGCCCGCCGAGCTGTTTCTGTCGGCCAACCAGAAATGGATGGACTATCTCGATGAAAACAAGGCCATTGACAGTGATAGTCGGGTCACTCTGCTGCGTAACACGCTGGTGCTGATCGCGCCGAAAGGCAGTGCGCTGAACCAGGTTGAAATCTCGGCTTCCTGGGATCTCAAACAGGCATTGGGTAACAGCCGGATGGCGGTTGGCGATCCAGATCATGTGCCGGCCGGTCGCTATGCCAAGCAGGCGCTGGAAAACTTGGGTTTGTGGCAACAGGCCGAACCTCTGCTGGCCAGAGCCAATAGTGTTCGCGGTGCCTTGGCGTTGGTCGAACGCGGCGAGTCATCTCTGGGGATTGTCTATTCCACAGATGCCAAAGTGGCCCAAGGGGTAAAACAGCTGGCGGTATTCCCCCAAGAGACTCACAAGCCAATCAGCTATCCCATGGCGCTGGTGGGTAAAGAGCACAGCAAAGGCGCCGAAGGTTTCTATCAATTCCTGCAGTCTGACGCCGCCAAGGCGGTATTTGCCAAATACGGCTTCGGCGTAAACTGAGATCCTGACTTTGAGCTTGTTGACCGACTATGAAGTGGCCGCCTTGCTGCTCAGTCTCAAGGTGTCCACTGTGGCAGTGCTCTGTAGCCTGCCGCTTGGTATTTTGTGTGCCTGGGTGCTGGCGCGGCTGGAGTTCCCCGGCAAGTCTGTGCTCGATAGCCTGATCCACCTGCCACTGGTGTTGCCGCCTGTGGTCATAGGGTATTTATTGCTGGTCTCCATGGGCCGCAGCGGTTTTCTCGGTGGTTGGCTCTATGACACTTTTGGCTTCAGCTTTAGTTTCAGCTGGCGCGGCGCTGCACTGGCGGCCGCGGTGGTGTCATTCCCGTTAATGGTTCGTGCCATTCGTCAGGCGCTTGAAGGGGTGGATGTGCGTCTGGAGCAGGCGGCGCGTACCTTGGGCGCCGGCCGACTCAAGGTCTTCTTCACCATCAGCCTGCCGCTGACCGCGCCCGGCATAGTCTCGGGCATGGTGCTGGCCTTTGCCCGCAGCCTCGGGGAGTTCGGTTCCACCATTACTTTTGTCTCCAATATACCCGGTGAAACCCGCACTATTCCCTTGGCTATGTACTCCTTTATCGAGACCCCGGGCGCCGAGGCCGAGGCCGCCAGGCTGTGTGTGATTGCGATATTGATTTCACTGGCTTCGCTGATCGCTTCCCAATGGCTCAGCAAGCGGGCGCAACAGAGGACACTGGGACAATGCTGAAAATCACTATCAGGCAACAGCTGGGACAAACCCTGCTGGATGTGGACACAGAGTTACCTCTCTCCGGGGTCAGCGCCGTCTTTGGCCGCTCGGGCGCCGGCAAGACCTCGCTGATCAATATTCTCGGTGGTCTGGCAACCCCGGATGCCGGAGAGATCCGCTTGGGAGAGCGCTGGCTGTTTCATAAAGAAAAGAAGATCAATCTGCCACCTGAGCGTCGTAACGCCGGCTTTGTGTTTCAGGATGCCAGGCTGTTTCCCCACTATCGGGTGCGCGGCAATCTCAACTATGGCCGCAAGGATAAAGACAGCCGCGAGTTTGATACTGTGGTGCAACTGCTGGGGCTGGAGAAACTGCTCGACCGTTTTCCCTTCACCCTCTCCGGTGGGGAAAAACAGCGGGTCGCCATAGGCCGGGCCTTGCTGACCCGTCCAGAGATTCTGTTGATGGATGAGCCGCTGGCATCGCTGGACTTGCCGCGCAAGCGCGAGCTGTTGCCCTACCTACAGAGGCTCACCGCCGAACTTAAGCTGCCGATTATCTATGTCAGCCACAGTCTGGATGAGATTCTGCAACTGGCGGATCAGATGCTGGTGCTGGACAAGGGCAGCTGCGTCCTCAGTGGCCCGCTGGAGCAGGTGTGGGACAGTGACGAGCTGAGACCCTGGCTCAGTGCTCAGGAACAAAGCTCACTGTTGAGTGCCACAGTGGCCGAGAGTCATCCCGAGTATGCCATGACCCGTTTGCAACTCGCCGACGGTAACAGCTTGTGGGTCAATGAACTGTTACCCAAACAGGATAAGCCGATACGGGTGCGGGTTCACAGCAATCAGGTCTCTGTGTGCCTGCAGGTGCCGAGCGGCAGCAGTATTCGCAATATCCTGCCGGTAACTCTGGAGGAGGTGAGCAGGGTCGACAACCGCGACTATGTGCAGCTCAGGTTGAGGTTGGCGGGTATGCCACTGTGGGCCAATATTACCCGCTGGGCCCTTGAGGAGCTGGCGTTGCAGCCCGGAATGTCGCTCTATGCCCAGATTAAAGGGGTCAGCCTCACGGCCGCCGATTTGGCTCGTTCTCACTGAGGTACAACAGAAGATCAACTACTGTTACAAAGTCTCGGGTGATTTTTGGTATTAAAATGGCTAAATTTAAGATATTTAGCCATTTTTTTAGATACTATTGTGCAAGTTGCAAGCTTGGCACTCGAGGAATAGCCCATGGGACAAGAAACCTCCAAGATTCTGGTTGTCGATGACGATATGAGGCTGCGGGCCTTGCTGGAGCGCTATCTGATGGAACAAGGCTATCAGGTACGCAGCGCCGCCAATGCCGAGCAGATGGATCGCTTGCTGGAGCGGGAGAACTTTCACCTGCTGGTACTCGACCTTATGTTACCGGGAGAAGATGGCCTGTCCATCTGTCGCCGCCTGCGGCAACAGGGCAATCCACTGCCGATAGTGATGCTGACCGCCAAGGGCGATGAAGTCGACCGCATCATAGGTCTGGAACTCGGTGCCGATGACTATCTGCCAAAACCCTTCAACCCCAGAGAGTTGCTGGCACGGATCAAGGCGGTGATGCGCCGTCAGGTGCAGGAGATCCCCGGTGCGCCTTCACAGCAGGAAGAGATGGTCAGCTTCGGCGAGTTCAGCCTCAACCTGGCCACCCGCGAGATGTACCACAACGAAGAGTCCATCGCCCTCACCAGTGGTGAATTTGCCGTGCTTAAGGTGTTGGTGACTCATCCCAGGGAGCCATTGTCCCGCGACAAGCTGATGAATCTGGCCCGAGGTCGCGACTATTCGGCGTTGGAGCGTTCCATCGACGTCCAGGTTTCCCGGCTTAGGCGGCTGATTGAAAAGGATCCCGCCAACCCGCGCTATATCCAAACGGTTTGGGGCCTGGGGTACGTGTTTGTGCCAGATGGTGCCGCCCGTAAATGAAGCTGCGCTGGTGGCAACGCCTGTTGCCCAGGAGTGCCTTCAGCCAAACGGTAATGCTGATAGGCTGCCTGCTGCTGATCAATCAGCTGGTCTCCTATTTGACTGTGACGGTTTATTTCATTAAGCCCAGCTACCAGCAGATCAACCAGCTTATCGCCCGCCAGATCAATCTGTTGTTTGTCGATGGGGTTGAGGTGGGCCGTGAACACCTCACCATAGTGGATGCCCTCAATGCCAAGGTGCGCGACGATGGCATGCATGTCTATAACCAGAAACAGGCCAGAGAAGCCGGTATCGAGCGGGCGACCTACTATGGATTCCTCTCAACCCAGATGTCGGAGTATCTCGGTGGCCCGGCCGAAGTGCGTATTGCCCAGAGCAATCTGCTGCAGATCTGGATCCGCCCACCTCAGGCTCCCTCCATCTGGATTAAGGTTCCCCTCAATGGCTGGAACGAAAATGCCCTGTCGCCGCTAAACCTCTATCTACTGGTGATAGGCGCCTTGAGTGTCGCCGGTGGTTGGTGGTTTGCCCGGCAACAGAACCGGCCGCTGCGGCGGCTGCAAAAGGCGGCTATCTCAGTTTCCAGAGGCAATTTCCCTGACCCGCTGCCGCTGACCGGTTCCAGTGAGCTCGTCGAAGTGACCAATGCCTTCAACCGTATGTCTCAGAGTATGAAACAGCTGGAGCAGGACAGAGCACTGCTGATGGCGGGGATTTCCCACGACCTGAGAACGCCCCTGACCCGAATTCGTTTGGCTTCCGAGATGATGGTAGACGACGATGCCTACCTGCAGGAGGGCATAGTCAAAGACATTGAAGACATGGATGCCATCATCAATCAGTTTATCGCCTATATTCGCCAGGATCAGGAGAGCATTCGCGAGCCGGAACAGATCAACCGTTTAATCCGCGAAGTGGCCCAGGCCGAGAGCAACAGAGTCGGTGAGATAGAGCTGGTACTGGCCGAATGCCCCGAAGTGCCGATGCAGAGCCTGGCCATCAAGCGGGTGATCGGCAATTTGGTGGAAAACGCCTTCCGCTATGGCCGCGGCTGGATCCGTATCGCTTCCCAGGTGGAAAAACACCGCATAGGTTTCAGTGTGGAAGACAATGGCCCGGGTATTGCCGAGAGCCAGATCCCCAAGCTGTTTCAGCCCTTTACCCAAGGTGACAGCGCCCGCGGCAGCGTCGGCTCAGGGCTGGGACTGGCGATCATCAAACGCATCATAGACAGGCATCAAGGCAAGGTCATTCTCAGCAATCGCCCTCAGGGTGGGTTGCACGCTCAGGTGTGGTTGCCAAGGGACTAGCCATAGACGCTGTCTGTCATTCAACTGTCATGCTCCAGTCATAAACTGCGCTCAGTTCAATCAATTGGGCGCAGTTTGCCATGAAGATTTCCACCCTTTCTCTCGGCGCTTCGGCGTTGTTGCTCTTGTTGGCGGCCTTGCTCGCCTCTCTGGTGCTCTGGAGCAGTGAACAGAGACAAGAGGCAGAACTGCAGAGCCAGACGCTGCAAGGCTTGCAGCAAGAGTTTTTGGTAGATATCCGTGCCAATCTGGATAAGTATCTCGCCAGTGGCGATGCCGGGCGATTGGAGCAGGCCAGAGCCCAGCTCAATGATATTCATGACCGTTTGCCGGTAGATTCACAGTTGGCACAGGAGCTGGCGCAATTGGTGACGGCTCTGGATGGCAAATACCGCGCCGCCGGCAAGTTGGCCGGAAATCCCAGGCAGCTGTTGGCCCATGCCGAAACCGAAATGTTGGATAACAACAAGCGCCTGGCGGATTACGGCGATCAAGGGCTGGCAACGGCGCCACAAGCAGCGCATGAATATCTGCAGCTCAGTCGGGAGCTTCCGCCACTGGTTTACCAGTTGTCACAGCTGACCCAGGATTACCTGCTCGGACGGGAGCAAAGACTCAAGCCTTACCTCGACAGCACCATAACCCAGTTGGCCGACTGGCATGACAGACTCAGCGCCTTGCCACTACTTGGTCTCTATCGCACAGTAGAGGCCGATGAATTTGCCCTGGGTGACGATGAACCCGAGCGCGAGGAGATAGGCGAGAGCTACCGCGCCGAACTTCTGAGTCTCAGCAGTCGCTACGCCAAGGAAGTGACCAATACCGAGCAGCAACTGTTGGATAACCGTCAGATGCAGGATGCGCTGCGCGCCGATATGCACAAGTTGCAGCAGAACTTGCTGACCATGGCCGCTGAGCAGCAACAACGTACCGACAAGCTCAAACACGAGCTACAGCTGTGGCTTTATCTGGCTTTGGCTGTGCTGGCCTTATTTGCCGTGGCTTATTTGATTTTGCAGCAGCTCAGGGTGGTGAAGCCGTTGCAGCTGCTCAACACCGCCTTTAGTCAACTGAGTGAGTCCAATACCCGCGAGCGCCTCAATATCAGTCGCCGTTGTGAAACCGGCCAGATAGCCGCCCACTTCAATGCTCTGCTGAATCGTTTCGAGTCCGAGGATGAACAGCAGCGGCAGCAATTGGCACGTATCTCCCAAAGCCTATCGGCGCTGGTGCAAAAAATCAGTGAAATGGCCGGCAGTACCCGTGAGACCCAACAAGTGGTGGATCAGGCCCGGCAGCAAACGCTGCAGCTCAGTGAATTGGCCGGACTGGTGAGTGACAGCTCAGCTGCGCTGGCCTCCCGTGCCGGCAATACCGCCGAGCAGATGCACCAGAGTGAACTCGAAGCGCAGCAGATGCTGGAAGCCACAGATTCAACCCGCACCGCCGTTGCCGAGTGTCATCAAGCGCTTGCCAGTCTGGATGATTCAGTGGCGGCTGTGGCGGGAATCATCGACGTGATAGGCAATATCGCCGGGCAGACTAATCTGTTGGCGCTCAATGCCGCCATAGAAGCCGCCCGTGCCGGTGAGCAGGGGCGAGGTTTTGCCGTGGTGGCCGATGAGGTGCGCAGCCTTTCCAGTCGCACCCAGAGCTCGCTCGATGAGATAGGTGCCATTCTCAATCGGCTCACCAATGCCAACAAGAGTCTGGGGCAGAGTATGGATGGCATAGCCGAGGCGAGCGACAGGCAGAGACAGAGAGCCGAGAGCCTGAAACAACTGGCGCAGGAGGTGAGACAGCAGGCTTTTGCCATGGCGAGCGGGACTCAGCAGGGTACCGAGTATGCCCAGTCACAGCTGGCGCATCTGCAATCCTTCTCCAGTGCCATGGAACAGCTGCGCAGCCAGGCGATCACCGCCTCAGAGCAAGGGCAGGCAATCGCCTCTCAGGTGGCTGCAGGTGTCGCCGAGATAGAACAGAATCTCGGCATTAAAGCCGCCTGAGTCGCTATTAGAGACTCGCCAGTATGGTTTCGGCCTTGCTGACTTCGAAAGTCTTGGGCGCTTCCACATTCAACAAAGAAACCACGCCATCGTCTATCACCATGGCATAACGCTGTGAGCGTAAGCCACCAAAGGCGCCAGTGTCCATTTCCAGCCCCAGCGCCTTGGTGAAGGCACCATCTCCGTCGGCCAACATCATGATCTCACCGGCGTTTTGGGCTTCACCCCAGGCTTTCATCACAAAGGCATCGTTGACCGATACACAGGCAATAATATCGACGCCCTTGGCCTTGAGTTCATCGGCCAGCACCACATAACCCGGCAGGTGAGCCTCGGAGCAGGTGGGGGTAAAGGCACCGGGAACAGCAAACAGCACGGCCTTCTTGCCGGCAAACAGTTCCTTAACCTTGTGGTTGATCATGCCCTCTTTACCGAGTTGGCTCAGAGTGGCATCCGGCAGAGTTTGACCTTGTGCAATCATGGTATTTGTCCTTTCTGTGGGAATTACAAACCATCATAGCCGTTAATGGAATGGACAAACACAGACATTCTACAGGGGCAATCAGGCGGCAGCCGGCCGGCGCCGAAACAGCGCCCGCAACGCCAGCCAACATAAGCTGAGCAGCAGTTCTGCCGAGGCTGCAAGCAGCAGGCCACTGAGTAGGCCAATGGCAATGGCATCGCCCTTGAGCAGAATATTGTGGCTGTAGTTGTCCCAGACTTCGCGGCGGATATCCGCCTGTGGCGCAAACGCCAGTTGCAGGTAGGGGCTGTAGAGACTCTCGCGGAAGTCGGCCAAGGCCTGCTGCAACTCGGAGCGGCGTTCTACCATGGCGTTGAGCTTATCGCCGCCGGAGGTAAATACCGGATCTTTGTTGGTCACATAGTGGGCGATAAGCTTATCCAGATCGCCATCGAAGAAACGGTCGGCATCGCGCTGAAACCCGGCCAATTGGGTTTGGAGCTCGCTCAGGTGGGCCTGCAGGCTTTTGCCATATTGATCGACAAAGCCGGGGAGCTGAATCCCCGCCAGTACCCCCACAAAGAACAGCAGCAGTCTGAGATAGTCGCGTATGGTTCTAAGCATCATGCCTCCCTGAGTTCCGGCCAAACCAGATGGCTGCTGACTCAAGTGTATGGTTTGGTCTCAGTTCATCGCCGCTTTGACATGGACATCGAAGCGGTTTTTCTTGGTGGCGATAACAGTGCTGGGTTTAACCCCGGCCAGGTCTTCGGCATAGTCCGGCCGTTTGACCACTACCCGCTTGCTCGCCAGTGCCAGCGCCGGGGCCAGCAAGCCGTCGGCATCGGTATCTGCGCCGACCAGGGTCTGAAATACCCGCATCTCTTTTTTTACCAGTGCCGACTTGTCTCTGTGAGGATACATGGGATCCAGATAGACCACATCCGGTCGCGGACTTATCTGGCTCAACGCCTCCAGACTGGAGTCGTGCAGCAGCACCATTCTTTGCTGCATCCAGGGGCCGATTTCGCTGTCCCGATAACCGCGGCTGAGACCGTCTTCCAGTAGCGCTGCCACCAAGGGGTTACGTTCAATCAGAGTCATTTGGCAACCAAGGCTCGCCAGCACAAAGGCGTCACGGCCAAGACCGGCCGTGGCATCTACCACAGAGGGGCAGGCGCCTTGCTTGAGACCGACTGCCTTGGCTATGGCCTGGCCACGGCCGCCGCCGAATTTACGTCTGTGGGCCACGGCGCCGCCGACAAAATCGACACAGATACCGCCAAGCTTGGGTTCGTCACGTTTGAAAAGGGTCAGCATTTCCTGCTCAAACCCCAAGGCAAACACCGAGTCTTCATCATGCTTCAGGCCCCAGCGCTCGGCAATAGCGCACAGGCGTGGCTCCCGGGTATCAAAATAAATGCTATGGCTTGGCTGCTTCACTGTGTTTGAGTCCTTGGCTGAATTGGCGCCATTATGCCAAATGCCAACCTGACTGAATACGTTCAGCTGCAACTCGCAGGCAGAGCCGCTATAATGCCGCGGTCATTTACCCGTCAGTCATTGGGGAACCCATGCTCAGCTACCGTCACGGTTTTCATGCCGGCAACTATGCCGATGTGCTCAAACATTCCATCTTGTTGCAGGCGCTGAGCTTGTTGCAGAAAAAAGATAAACCTTTGGTTTATATCGATACCCATGCCGGTGCCGGTGGCTATGCGCTGGAAGATGATTTTGCCCAAAAGACAGGGGAATATCTGGAAGGTATAGGCAAGCTCTGGCAGGAAACGACTGTGCCGCAGGCGATGACTGCCTATCTGGAGGCGGTGCGCCATTTCAATGAAGGCAATGAGGAGCAGGCCACGGACGAGCTGGCCTGGTATCCCGGATCTCCGGCGATAGTGGATATGCACCTTAGAGAGCGGGACAGAATGCTGCTGCACGAGCTGCACAATACCGATGTCGAACTGCTGCAGGAGTATTTTGAAGGTGCCCGTCAGGTGAAGCTGGTTCACGGTGACGGTCTGCAGGGCCTGTTGGCCGCCGTGCCGCCACTGGAGCGTCGGGCACTGGTGCTGGTGGATCCCAGCTATGAGCTCAAGAGTGACTATCAGGATGTGGCCGATACCCTGATAAAAGCTTATCGCAAGTTTGCCACCGGGGTGTATCTGCTCTGGTATCCGGTCGTCAATCGGGCCCAGACCGAAGCCATGCTGACGAAGCTGAAAGACAGCGGCATTCGGCGGCAGTTACGGATAGAGCAGAGTATCAAGCCTGACTCGGATGAATTCGGTATGACGGCGGCGGGTCTGTGGGTCATCAACCCTCCCTGGCAGTTGGATACCCAGGCCGAAGAGCTGCTGGAATGGCTTCACCCCAGGCTCAATCAGGGTGGCGGCAGCGTCACTGTCACCTGGGAAGTGGGCGAGTAAGCTTGGTTCCATCATAAAAACTTTTGGCCGGGTCACCGGGTATTGATTGGATACTAAGTCGGGTACCAAGGTGTGTACTAATTGCCCGGCTTGTTAACCTTGGTCTTTACGGCGTCTAAGCGACTGTGTGATAGCGAGTGTGGTGACAAGCGACTGTGGTGAGTTATTCCGACAGTGCTTTCAGCTCGGCCAACGTCGCCTCATCTATGAGTCCGAGCGCCAGCGCCTGCTGTGGATTGGTCTCTATCATATAGGCGCTGATACTCATCATATTGCGCAGCGCCATGCCGTTGGGGCCATCGTAAGCCGGCTGCTCGCTCCACTGGTCCTGAGCCCAGGCGGCCCAAGTGGCCTTGAGACTGTAGCCCGCCTCACAGAAGATGGTGCGGGTCAGTTGGCTGCCCTTATCCAGCATCTCCTCGTCGTTCATGCTGTTGTCTAGCTCGCCCTTGTGGCTTTGCATGACTTGCTTTACTGCCATTATCGCTTCGGCGGTTGCGGGAACCGGCCCAAGTTGGCTGTCATCACAGGCTATTACGGTGGAAAAGGGCATCAGCAGACAGGCACAAAGGCCGAGGGACTTGAGGTTAAACATCTTCACTTCCTTGTTGTTGCGCCTCTCAGGCACGGCTCAAATTGCGGTAGCGCTCCAGTAAAATCTTCACCCGTTTCACATAGGCGCGGGTTTCCGGGTAGGGCGGCACGCCACGATATTGGGTCACTGTGGTAGGGCCGGCATTGTAGGCCGCCAGCGCCCGGGTCATGTCGCCATCGAAACGGGCCAGCATCTGCGCCAGATAGCGGCTACCGGCATCGATATTCTGTGATACCACAAAGGCGTTGCTGACACCAAGCTCTTTGGCGGTATCCGGCATCAACTGCATCAGCCCCATAGCGCCGGTACGGGACAGGGCCTTGGCGTTGAAGGCCGACTCGGCGTGGATCACCGCCCTAATAAGCGCAGGGTCCAGATTGTAGGTTTGGGCGGCGAGGGCGATTTCGGCGGCATAGTCACTGCCAAACAGAGGGATTGCCTGCCAGTTCACCTTGGAGTCCGGTCGGCAGGCAAAGCAATCATAGAGAATGATCTGATATTCCTGGCTGCTGGGGGGATTGTCGCTGAATGCCATTACACCGTTGGCCTGGCGGTACTGATAGACTTTACGCTTCGGCAGGCTGCTGTCGCTGATGCCGTGTTCCGAGTAACGCGCCACTATACGGGGTTTGGCCGAAGGCTCTTTAGCTATAGCTGAAGTTTTTTCACCCATGGCTGAGGGCTCTTTGCTTATAGCTGAAGGCTCCTTACCCATAGATGAAGGCTTTTTTTCTACGGCTGAAGGCTCTTTACTTATAGCTGAGGGGTCTTCACTCATAGCGGCCTTTTCCGAAGGCATAGGTATCTCGGTGCCGGCAAGCGCAGCAAAGGGCAGCGCCGAGCTCAGCAGCCAGAGTAGCAAAGAGATGAGTCCTTGGCCGGAAGTGTGCTTCACGCCTGATAACCCGTCCGTGTTTCCAGTTTCAATATGTCAATGATAGCAAAGAGTTGCTGCATTTCACTGTGGATCTGGCTGAACTCCTTTTCGAAGGTGGCTCCCTCAAAGATGGAGGCGGTTTCGAATCTATCCTTGTTACTGGGAAACAGGATCAACAGCTGCCTGCCGTGGAAGGCGCAGCGCAGATCCCGGCCGAACTTCTTGCTCAAGTCCAGCAAACGCTCCATAAACAAGGGGTTCATCAACACCCGGCCATTGATCTGATTGTCGGCGAAGACATCGAACTCTTTCTCGAACACAGGATCTTCCAGCTTCATCTGCTTCAGCCCCGAATAACTGGAAGAGAGTTTCCCCAGCAGGCCGCGGTCGCGGATCAATACCGCATGGCAGCCGAAGTTTTGTGGCAGGGTAAAGGTCATGGCCAGTCCCTTGAATACCTCGCTGGTACGCTTCTTATTCTTGCTATCCCGATATTCTGACTTCAGCACTAATTCACTGATCCCCAGTTCGACCTGCTTATAGCTACCGGTAATAAAATCACTGGAATGTGCTATGTCGTGCTTGGGCAAAATGCCGGCATCACGAAAGGGGCGCAGTGGCAAACCATCGTTGGGACTAAAGGTAAAGTCGTCGCCGAAATAACGGAAGATCAGCGGGAACAGATCTTTTTTAACCTGTGTTTGAAACGCCTTGATGGGTTTCTTACACCAGAAAAACATCAGCAAAACCGGGGTAAGGGCGAGGGCAAACGAAGCTTCCGGGCCAAGGGAGCTGTAGTACATAAGGTCGTACCAATAGTGCCAAACCAGCAGCAGAGTCACCACAAGTGTCAGTACAAACAGGGCTACCCGGGTTCGGCACTGCTTGAGGCTCTTGATCCTCAGTCTTTCATATTGACTGGCCTTGGGCTGTATATGCTGGCGATAGTATTGTTGCAGCTTGGGCAGCTCTTCGCTGGGGGCCTGTAGGCCTTTTCCCGGGCGTACCGGGGAAATCTTCGCCCCTATCAGGAAGGTGATAATATTCACGGGTCAATCTTTTACTCTGTCTCAGTTCAAGTAGTCGCCGGCATTGACCGGGCTTTTGGCGCTTTCATCTGCCTCATAGAAGGGTAAAGCCTGTACCTTGGCCATGGAAGCTATGATTGAACCCGGGAAGATTTCCACCGCATTGTTGAGTTCAGTGACCGCCGAGTTGTAGAAACGCCGCGCCGCAGAAATATGGGCCTCCACTTCGTTATAGGTTTGCATCGCCTGCAACATGGTGTTGTCTGACTTGAGTTCAGGGTAGTTTTCTACCGACACCATCAACTGGCCGACACGGCTGTTGAGCTGGTTGGCCAAATCCAGATGTTGTTTTACCGCATCTGTGTCGGCCGGATTGTAGCTTTGGGTCAGTTGAGTGCGTAATTCGGTGATCTCGGTCAGCAGCTGTTTTTCATGGTCCATGAAGCGCTTGGCTATGGTGAGAATATTGGGCAGCAGATTGGCCCTTTTCTTGAGCTGGACATCTATGCCTGAGAGGGCTTCACGGGCCGTGTTGCGTTTTTTTATCAGGCTGACATACCAGAGATAAATCAGTATCACGGCGATTGCCAGTATCAACAAAAATCCATCCATATTTGCTAAAGTTCCCTGCAGTTTTTTTTTGAACTGCGCCAGCTAATCATAAAATGGCTGCAAATGCATCTTTGTTGTGATTTTGAACCTGTGCTTACCCTTTACCGACAAGACTCGTCAAACCAATAAAAACCACCACTTATATCCCTTTAAAGGTGGATTTAAGTAAAAGCCTTTGAATTGGAGGTTTTTACTGTATGTTTTTAGCGCGTAAAAACGTTATCACAATGATTTTTATTGAGTATTTATCTGTTTTTGAGTGGTAAAAAAGCAGCAGTTTTTGACTCATGTTGAGCGAATTCTGTTAAGGATGGCAGGAAAATTGTTTGGCATCGGTCAAAGCGAACAATCGGATTCATCCTATTTACAAATAGCTTTTATTGTGTTCAGGCAAGGTTCAGACAGCGTGTTGTAAATTGTAACGACACAACGTTGGGGCAAAGCGATTAGTTCAGCGAATTTGCCTTTATGGACCCGCCCTGGGTCCTTTTTTTTACCTCAATTTCCCAGCAATTCTTCCAGGTTAAGTTTCAGTTAAAAGTGTCGCGGCAAAATGGCGGGCCGCTTGTCGTAGATGTTACGGCCATGAAAATAGAACCGGCAACCGAGCCGGCAGACAGGGAAATCCGATGCAGTCCAATCATTCTCAGCAACCGCTCGAAACCGCCAAGAGTGGCTGGTTTATCCGCTTCCTTAATGTGGTGGAGCGCCTGGGCAACCTTTTGCCCCATCCCATCACGCTATTTGCGCTGTTTTGTGCAGCCGTCATCCTGATCTCCGGCGTTGCCGGTTATTTTGAAGTCACAGTAGTAGATCCTCGCCCCGAAGGCGCCAGTGGCCGCAGTGCCGATGGCCTGATCCATGTGGTCAGCCTGATGAATGCCGAAGGTCTGCGGATGATAGTCTCCAATCTGGTAACCAACTTTACCGGTTTTACGCCGCTGGGCACTGTACTGGTGGCTTTGCTCGGGGTGGGGATTGCCGAACGCTCCGGACTCTTGTCGGCCGGCATGCGGGCACTGGTAATGGGAGCCTCCAAGCGTCTGGTTACCCTGACCATAGTCTTTGCCGGAATCGTTTCCAATACTGCCGCCGAACTGGGTTATGTCGTGCTGATCCCCATGGCGGCGATGATTTTCCACTCCCTTGGCAGGCATCCCTTGGCGGGTTTGGCGGCAGCCTTTGCCGGGGTATCCGGTGGCTACAGCGCCAACCTTCTGCTGGGAACCGTGGATCCCCTATTATCCGGGATCACCGAAGCGGCGGCGCAGATGATAGACCCTGACTATACTGTGGGCCCCGAGGTCAACTGGTACTTCATGTTTGTCTCCACCTTTTTGATCTCATTCCTCGGTGCCTTGGTGACGGAGAAAATCGTTGAACCCAAACTGGGTCACTACGATGTCTCTGAAGCCAGTGTCGATCTGGAAGAGCAGCGGATGGAAACCGTCACCGAACAGGAGAAAAAAGGGCTGAAAATGGCCGGTTTGGCGGCGGCGCTGCTCGGCGCAGTCTTGGCCTTGACCGTGGTTCCCGAGTGGGGGCCTCTGCGTCACCCAGAGACGGGGGAGGTGGCGGGCTCGCCGTTTCTCAAGGGAATCGTGGTGTTTATCTTTGTCTGCTTTGCCATTCCCGGGCTGGTATACGGCAAGGTGGTAGGTACCATGAAAAAAGATACCGATGTGATCAATGCCATGTCCCACAGCATGAGCACCATGGGCATGTATATCGTATTGGTGTTTTTCGCCTCGCAGTTTGTGGCCTTCTTCAAGTGGACCAATCTGGGCGCCGTGCTGGCGGTGACAGGCGCCGATGCCCTCAGCGCCCTGGGGCTGACCGGGCCGATAGTCTTCCTGCTGTTTATTATGATGTGCGGCTTCATCAACTTGATGCTCGGCAGTGCCTCAGCCCAGTGGGCGGTGACGGCGCCGATATTTGTGCCCATGTTGATGTTGGTGGGTTATGCGCCGGAAACCATTCAGGCGGCCTATCGAATAGGTGACTCAGTGACTAACCTTATCACGCCTATGATGAGTTACTTTGGTCTTATCCTGGCGGTCGCCGCGCGCTACAAGAAGGACCTGGGGATAGGTACTCTGGTAGCCACCATGTTGCCATATACGCTGGTGTTTTTCGTCGGTTGGACCCTGTTCTTCTTCCTTTGGGTATTCGGCCTGGGGCTGCCGGTTGGCCCAGGTGCGGCTACCTACTATTCACCGGCGGGCTGATAGTCTGTAACAGTGAATGACTGAGGATTTTAGTGGGAAGGGGCTTAGGTTATATACAGTAACTAAAAGTGTGTATAACGTTTACTAAGGCAGAGAAATCTGCCTTTTTATCACCAAATAATCAAAACGGATAACTCTCAACTTTTCAAGAAGCTGTGTCAGACCTGGCCGGAACTAATTCAGCATCACCTGATCAAGTCTGAACTAGTACACTTAAAGACTTCTGGCATGCTCTTATCAAGTTTCATTCCACTCGTTAGTCCTTCACTCCGACCATGCCGTTTTCCCTAACCCGCACGCCTTTGAGCAGCCTTACTATCATCTCGGTGGCATTCAAGGGCGCCATTGCAGGAAAGTCCTTGATCTCTATCTTGCCGCTGATCTCCATATGGGCATAACGGACACTGTTGATTTTGCTGTCGGTGCTGACCCAGGTGAACTCCCGCTGGGTATCCGAGTATTTGCCATCACTGATAAACAGCCGCCCTTCCCGCCCGGCCACCTTGGTCTTGCTGCTGGCGAAAAAGGCCATCATACCGCTGTAGCGGCTGAGCTCCTCTTTCAAGCCCTTTTCCTCGCCTTTGCCATACACGTTCACGATGATCTCAAACAGTGAATCTTTTCCGTTAAAAAACTCCGCCTGATAGTTTTCGTGATAAGAGCCTTCCTTATACGCGCTCGTTGGATAAGGCCCTGAAGGGGTAATCGGTGGCTGAAGATTGGCGATCAAGATATTTCTTTGCAAACAGACACCCGCCTGCTTATGCGGCCAGGGCTGATATTCAATCTTCTCTATCGCCTGACGCATCCATTGCAGCCGCTGCTGCAATATCTCATCCACATTGGCGGCGTTACGGGCAATGAATTCATTGGCACGGCCATCAATGCTGAGTCCCAACTGCTGCTCCGGAAAATCCTTGAAAAAGAAGCTGGCAAAATGGTGATCTTCGTCTGGTCCATATCTTCGATCGTCTGTGTAATACACCACTGTTTTCAAGTCCGGCTCCAGATCTTTGATAACATATTTGGTCGGATAGTGTTCGGCATCTTTTAGGCGCAACTCCTCCACATACTCCAGCCATTGCTCAAGCCTATGCTCACCGGTTATCACCCCTTGCTTTTCCGCCTTATCATCCTGATGATAGATATCGATAGAGAACTGCGGCTGACCATAACCCGAGGTGAGCAGTTGCATCTCTTGGGGTAACTCAAACTCAAAACGTCCCACGCAGTGTTTGGTAAACACCATACTCGCCGGTCTTGGCGGTATCTCCTTAGCGTACGTCAAAAGCGGAAAACCTGCACAAACCAGGCAGCAGAACCACAGCTTTTGCCGCAGTGAACTTAAGGACTTCTGGCATGCTCTTATCAAAGGTTTCTCCCTTTCGCTCCTATCAAGAGTTCCAGCCTTTCATTCTTATAGCTAGTCCTTCACCCCGACCATGCCGTTTTCCCTAACCCGCACGCTTTTGAGCAGCCCTACTATCATATCGGTGGCATTCAAGGGCGCCATTGCCGGAAAATCTTCTATCTCTATCTTGCCGCTGATCTCCATATGGGCATAACGGACACTGTTGATTTTGCTGTCGGTGCTGACCCAGGTGAACTCCCGCTGGGTATCCGAGTATTTGCCATCACTGATAAACAGCCGCCCTTCCCGCCCGGCCACCTTGGTCTTGCTGCTGGCGAAAAAGGCCATCATACCGCTGTAGCGGCTGAGCTCCTCTTTCAAGCCCTTTTCCTCGCCTTTGCCATACACGTTCACGATGATCTCAAACAGTGAATCTTTTCCGTTAAAAAACTCCGCCTGATAGTTTTCGTGATAAGAGCCTTCCTTATACGCGCTCGTTGGATAAGGCCCTGAAGGGGTAATCGGTGGCTGAAGATTGGCGATCAAGATATTTCTTTGCAAACAGACACCCGCCTGCTTATGCGGCCAGGGCTGATATTCAATCTTCTCTATCGCCTGACGCATCCATTGCAGCCGCTGCTGCAATATCTCATCCACATTGGCGGCGTTACGGGCAATGAATTCATTGGCACGGCCATCAATGCTGAGTCCCAACTGCTGCTCCGGAAAATCCTTGAAAAAAAAGCTGGCAAACTTATGTTTTGTATTTGATTCAGGACTACTACGTCTAGAGCCCTCATAAAAAACCACCGTCTTCAGTTCTCGTTCCAAGTCTTTAATAACGTATTTTGTGGGTCGATATCTGTCTGCTTTACTGCGCAATTCCTCCACATACTCCAGCCATTGCTCAAGCCTATGCTCACCGATTATCACCCCTTGCTTTTCTGCCTTATCATCCTGATGATAGATATCGATAGAGAACTGCGGCTGACCATAACCCGAGGTGAGCAGTTGCATCTCTTGGGGTAACTCAAACTCAAAACGGCCCACACAGTGTTTGGTAAACACCATACCGGCCGGTCTTGGCGGTATCTCCTTGGCGTACGTCAAAAGCGGAAAACCGGCACAAACCAGGCAGCAGGGCCACAGCTTTCGCCGCAGTAAACTTAAGCACTCTCTTATCAACGGGTCCTTCCTTTCATTCCACTCGTTAGTCCTTCACCCCGACCATGCCGTTTTCCCGCACCCGCACACCTTTGAGCAGCCCTACTATCATCTCGGTGGCATTCAAGGGCGCCATCGCCGGAAAATCTTCTATCTCTATCTTGCCGCTGATCTCCATATGGGCATAACGGACACTGTTGATTTTGCTGTCGGTGCTGACCCAGGTGAACTCCCGCTGGGTATCCGAGTATTTGCCATCACTGATAAACAGCCGGCCTTCCCGCCCGGCCACCTTGGTCTTGCTGCTGGCGAAAAAGGCCATCATCCCGCTGTAGCGGCTCAGCTCCTCTTTCAAGCCCTTTTCCTCGCCTTTGCCATACACGTTCACGATGATCTCAAACAGTGAATCTTTTCCGTTAAAAAACTCCGCCTGATAGTTTTCGTGATAAGAGCCTTCCTTATACGCGCTCGTTGGATAAGGCCCTGAAGGGGTAATCGGTGGCTGAAGATTGGCGATCAAGATATTTCTTTGCAAACAGACACCCGCCTGCTTATGCGGCCAGGGCTGATATTCAATCTTCTCTATCGCCTGACGCATCCATTGCAGCCGCTGCTGCAATATCTCATCCACATTGGGGGCATTACGGGCAATGAATTTGTTAGCACGGCCATCAATGCTGAGCCCCAACTGCTGCTCCGGAAAATCCTTGAAGAAAAAGCTAGAGAAATCATGCTTAGCATTAGGATCATTCATTAAAACTCTGGAATCTTCGTTATAAACTAATGTCTTAAGTTCAGGTTCCAGGTCTCTAATCACGTACTTGGTAGGCCCATATTTCGCAGCCTTACTACGCAATTCCTCCACATACTCCAGCCATTGCTCAAGCCTATGCTCACCGGTGATCACCCCTTTCTTTTCTGCCTTATCATCCTGATGATAGATATCGATAGAGAACTGCGGTTGACCATAACCCGAGGTGAGCAGTTGCATCTCTTGGGGTAACTCAAACTCAAAACGGCCCACGCAGTGTTTGGTAAAAACCATACTCGCCGGTCCTTGCTGCATTTTTTCCGCTTGCGCCATCACAACTTCTCCCCGCCAAAAACAAACCATTACCAGACTGCCGAGCAGCCCTTGCTTGATAATCTTGCGATAACCCTCTGCCATCTCTACCCCTTGAATTTCTGGTGAATATCCGGCAGCCAAGACTGAAGCACACCGACCATCAGTTCCCTGACATCGGGGCAATTGTAAAACCCCTGGTGATCCTGGGTCGCCACCAAGCCGATAGTCTGCACCCCTTTGGGATACTTGCCCGCGCCTTCATGCACGGTACCATCACCCTTGGCCGTCTCGCTACCCAACCTGAAGCTGGCGCTTTGAGCCCTAGGCGGCATGTGGGCATGGTGATGGCCATAGCGGTTCTGCTCCATCCAGCTCTTTAACTTGCGTTCATGCTCGGCCAGCTCACTGCGGCTCAGCAGCTTGACTTCGCCCTTGACCGAGAGCCAGTCGTGGTTTTCATCGCCTATGACTTGCCAGCGCTCCACCGCCGCCGTCTCCAGCCCCGGGGTCAAGCTGTTCTGCAATTGCCACTCACAGGTGTCAAACGCCTTGGTGTCCGGGTTATTGCTGTAGAGCAGTGTGGTCGTTGCGTGAAAGTTAGCCGCCAGTTGGTCATGAAATTTCTCACAATCAGTGATACGTTTTGTAAATGCTTTCTTATGTTCTATTAACTGCTCATCCGTTGATGTGCCCAGCTCAGGTGCCAACAAGGGAGGCTGCACCAGGCTATACCAGGTATCGAAACGGCGGTAGAAATCATAAATGCCACTGCCATAGCCTATCTGCAACAGTTCTCGTTTGACGGCTTGTTTCGCCGGGTCCTTATTGACAAACAGCCACTCCCCCTTATTGGCCACATCCACATAGAGCTTATTGGGCATCAGCTCCAGCCCGCCCTGACAAAAGCCCAGTATTGCCGTGGTATCGGCGGCGTTCTTGCCCAGCACCATTTTGACGACCTGCCCCACAGCACCGTGGCCGACGGCGCCGCAGCGAAACTGAAAATAGGTGGAGGGGCTGCCGTGGGTTGGCATAGCGCCATGGATAACCGCTTCGACTTGAGATTCCAAGCCGCTTAGGATAAAGCCGGCGCGGGAGGCGTATCCGCCCATGGAGTGACTGATGACCACAAACTTAATATCGTCCCTGGTCAGCCCCAGGTTATCGCCTTCTTTATCTTCTTCGAGTAACTGTGTCCTGAATTCCTCAAGTTTATCCTTGAGTCGCTTCCCGGCGTATTCATTGCTGCGCATCCAATTATAGCCCACGGCAAATACCGGGAATTGCAGCCCGGGATACAGGCGTTTAAATAACGGCTCCTTCGACTCAAGATATCTAAGCAGCGGGCCATAGCTGTCCCACAACACCTCGCCCCAACCCCGACGCTTTTTGAGTTCCATCTGCGACTTGGGTACTGAGGTATAGACCCTGAAATAGTCTTCGGTGCCTGGGTCTTCCACCAATAAATGATCATCCCGATCGATTATCGGATCCCCTTTCTTTTTAGTTTTACCATTAACCAACAAGGCCTTACGCTGCACCTGGCCGGCAAAAATCAAATCTTTGATCCGATGCCAGGCGGCGGCTTTGGTTCGGTACTTACGGCCGGTTTCCGCTATTCCGCGTCCCTTTTCCTTTATCCCTATCCACTTTCGATTAAACCATTTACCTATCCCCTCAAAGAAACCATCATCATCGTCCGCCTGCGCCGCAGCAAGCTCGGCTTCACGTTCGGCCTTCAGCTCCATGGCGGTACTGCTGGGACCACTGAACTTTCCCCCGGCAGCAGGATCCCATACTGAGTCGCCACTCTTTTTATTCATCAATCGGGTGCCCATAATGCCGGGGACGAACACCAGCGCCACAATACCCTTGCGGCATTTACAATCGGCGTTACAACTCATAACCAGACTCCTTAACGGTCGCTTGCCGCTCTTTGGCCCACTGCAACAAGATAGCCGCTCGTCCTGAAGGCAAGCCGGTCTTGGTGACTATGGCACTCACTTTCGGGTCATCGAGTGACACTTGTGCCAAAAACAAGGCCTCGGCCACCAAGCGCAGATGGCCCAGCTCGGTGAATCCATATTGATAAGCCTGACTCACTTGCTGCTCGAGCCAGTCATAGCATGCCTGCTCATCTGTTGGTGGACTTTCCAGTGATAATAGGTGACGTGCGAGGGCATGGATCTGGTTTCGCCTTTGCCAGTTTGGCATCGCATCCATGATTTCCTGACTCAATTCCCAGCTCATTCGCTTCTCCTTAAGACACTGTCAAGGCAGCATCTCCCTGAATGACTTTGCCGCCATGGGCCGTGGACGCACCCTGCAATACCACGGCAATGCCATTGACCGTCAAACTCGGATGTCCCTGAACCAGGGTATCTGGCCCGCCAACCTGGCAGTCACACTTGTGCCCGGTTAAGGCCACAGGAATACCGTTGACCGTCAGAGCACTTTCTCCCTGGTTTATCGGTCCACCAACATGAGGGGTATTGCCGCTGAACATAGGGCAAATATGTTGATGTCCTTTCAAAGCAACCGGAGTCCCCATATTAATCCTCCTTAATCGATATCGCCTGGCAGCCGTATCCGTCCGGCTCCCTTTGCCAATTCAGCCAATGGCTATTGAAATGAAAGGGGTTAAGCGATGCATAGAGCACTGACCCCAAAGGCTCCAGAAATGCATCCCTTCTGGCCTGCGTTTCTTCGGTTAAATAGTGATGTAAGACCCTGGGGTCGTAGAAACGAAAACGAGTAGTTTCACCATCAGGCTTGACGGCATACAACCTTTGCCCCAGTGCTTCTTTCAGTGACTGCAGGGCTAGCTCACTCTTGCACCACAGCGCGCTGTGACCATGGGTGTCTTTCTCCAGCATCAGTTGTATCAGCTCATCCTGTCCCGCAAGATGGAGTAACCAGGGGCCGTTATCCACCAATGCCTGATCCCTGTAATCAAACAGGCTATGACACTCGGCTCCGGCCCCTTTGGCAAACCACAAGGGCTCGGGGCATAGCGCTGCATCCAAGACCAAGTAGTTGGGCCCAAACGCCTTGAGGCTATTTTCTTTCACCATAGTCATACTGTTATTCTCCGCAATCGGGACAAAGATCGACTATCGGGTTGCCCTCTTCTGCGGCACTCTTCAACGTCGCCAATTGAGGCTTGGCTCCGGTTGTTACAGCCACTGGCCCCTTGAGCTTGATATTGGGAGCTTCGAGAGTGATCCCGCCGGAATCTATAAGTATCTTGCCTCCTGGCCCCTGAATAGTGACTTTCTCCGAGCCATTGAGGGTGAGCGACTTGGTGTGCACCAGTACACTTTCACCGGCTTCCAATAACACCTTTCCCTCAACCTTCTGGGTGTAATGGCCGCCCACTTCCAAATCGTGATTGGCTCTGGAGTACTCGTGACGACGATCCATGACTTCGAGGCGATAATGACGCTTGATCAGGGTTTGCCTGTCTCTGGTCACTTCCAGCTTTTGATCCTGACCAATCAATGCCTGCTGATCTCGACCTATTTCCAGAAACTCATCCTGCCCCACGTTCAGGCGCTGATCCCGCCCTATATGCTTTTCTCTATCGTTACCCACCTGATAGTGCTGGTCGTGGTTGATCTCCAGCTTATGGTCTTTCTGGGCATGCAAATAGATGAGCTGATTTTCGGCGGCATCCTCAAAACTCAACTCATTGAATCCCGGCCCCTTGTGGGTTTGGGTCTTGAGCACGGTTTTGGTTTTGTTGGTCGGCAATACATAGGGCACAGGGTTGGCAGCATGGTATGTGCGACCGGTAATGATAGGTTGGTCCGGATCGCCTTCAAGAAAAGAGACTATGACCTCATGACCAATGCGTGGAACCGCCATAAAACCGTACTGACCACCGGCCCACCCCTGGCTGACACGAACCCAACAGCTGCTGTGCTCATCGGCCCGGCCATATCTGTCCCAGGGAAACTGCACCTTGACCCGGCCAAATTCATCACAAAAGATCTCTTCATTATCCGGCCCCACGACAATAGCCATGTGTGGCCCTGTCACCAAGGGTTTGGTGGCCGGAAGCGGTAACCAGGGAAGGTGCCCTTCAATGGCAAGTAATTCATTATCATATTGGGTCGGGGTGGTACTGTTACCTTCTTCTGCTGCGGCGCCCTGTACACCATGGTGTTTCACGGCAACCAGCAACCAATCACGGTTAAACGCCGCTTCTGGATGTTCGCCCAAGTTGAACTTGATACCGGCACCGGCATCAACAATATCGGACATTGCCGATGCCATTTGGGTTTCATTCCGTAACGCCTGCAATCTGGCGCGCGTGAAAAGCTCTCCCTGGGCGTCATCCTTGTAACGCCCAGGATAATCATAGTGCTCATAAAGCACTTCAGATCCCGCTTGCTGGAAGTCGAGCTGATTGGCAATATCATCCTGTAAAAAGCTATAAGCGGGCTTTTTGAAGCTGTAATCCTTGAGTTCGGCCTTGGCACTCGCCAGTTGCTTGGCGTAACTGAAGCTGCGGACAAAAGGCACTTCGCTGTCGCCGCCGCTCAAGGCGTTATAGGGGAATAGTTGTTTGGCCGCTGGCAGCTTGCTGGTGGCATCACAGAAAATCAGCGTATGTTTGTCATCACTGAATTCGAAATACCAGAACACCCCAGCCTCAGCCGCAAGACGGGTGATAAAGTCAAAGTCCGACTCCCGATACTGAACACAGTATTCGCGCTTTTCCGACTCGTAGCGTGCATCCCAGCTGAAGGCATAATCACTGATACCCATTTCATCAAGCAGGGTGCTGAAAATCTGTTTGAGGGACTTTTCCTGAAAGATACGGCTGTTTTGTCTCAGCCGCAGCCGCGCCATGGCAGGTTCCATGGTCAGCCTGTATTGAGTATGTTTATGGCCTGAGTCTTCCTTGGTAAAGCGACTGACTATGCCGTGAAAACTCCTGACTCGAACACCGTCCTGCCAAATACTCAAGACGCCATTCTTATCGACTATCTGCTCGGCAGTAATATCATCCCTGCGGCTCAGTAATATCAACTCTCCCTTGAAGGGCGAGGACAACTGCTCATCAAAATCAAACGACAGCAGGTTGAAACTATCGTCCGCCTCCGCTTCTGCCTTGAAATGAAACCGCAAACCACTGCCAAGATAAAACATAGCCGGTATCCTTGTTCGAGTTCGTCCTGACTCTAATCCGATAGAATCACTCTTTTATTGCCATTGAGACGCTACTTGGAAAAACCTTGTATCAGATAGCAGAATGTATGCGGGCAAACGCTCGCATACATTCAAGCAAATCAGTCGTTGACTGAATTACGCTTCGATGGGCTTACGCCAATCGTCGGCACCAGAGGTACCGGCGCTGACGTGATCCCAGTCTATCTTGCGATAGGCCATGGACACTTCAACCAACTGAGTAAAGTCGGCTTTGTTGGGATCCTGGCAGTGAGGCATATGACAGTTGATATCAATGATGGTGGCGCCTTCCAGCTTGGTGGTGAAGAAGTGCTCTTGCTTACCTTCGATAGAAGTGCGGTACTACTTGAGCTCAACCTTGGTCAGTTTCTCACCGGAAGAGAGCGAGTTGTACATCAAGGGAACGGCTTTGTTCAGCGCAACAGTGAACTTGAACGGCTTGTGCACACGCTGACCGGAAGGCATGCCGGACTGAGGGTCGGTTGGTACAGTCACAATGTGGTTGAACTCCTGAACCAGCATCTCGTCTTCATGGCCTTCCACAAAGATGTCACCGACGGATTCCGCAGTAAAGGCGCCGGCAGTGAGGTTGCCCTGAGTTTGGCCTTCGATAGAGATATAACATGGTGTTGGCATGATAAATTCCTTTTTAAAAATTCAAAGAGGTTTTGGATTAACCTTCCTAGCTAAAGCAACCTTCGCGCCAAAATTTAATCAATTGATTTCGTTACTGTTTAAAAAATAGCCCAACTGGCTGGGCAAAAAATTGCCCGAACTTGAGCAAAAAATTGCCCGGCGGGCAAGAAATTGCCCAATCAATATGACGTACTTTAAATGTGAAAAACTTCCGCTTTGAGGTGTTATGACAAGGCAAGACAGATACATAATATCACCAGCAAAACACGCTAGCGGTTGTCATCGTGTGCCGGTGATAACTAGAGTCCGGAGCCAACGGCCTTAGTGCTATGGAACATGGTTTATACATGGGTTACGGCCAATCGATGATGAATGCTTGCAACTCCTATCGCCACTGATCAGGGTAAGCATCTTTTTGCCTAGATAATTTCCAAATAGTAGATCATTGCACCTATATCGTTTCTGAGTGGTAACTTGACGCAGTTAGAACATCAAGCTTGGTGAGCTGGGCTTCAAGAGCACATGTTCGGGAACCCTTGCGCTACAAGGGTTCTGCAAGGTGTAGCACAAATAGGAACCGTTATTTAGGGATTGTCTGGGGGAGTGAGTAAACTTCTAATGGAAAGTTAATGCGATGGGCGAGGTTAAGTTTAAGTTGATGACAGAGAAGTATTGAAAATATTGCTTGTCATTCTCTCACTCGCGAATGGACACAGTTTTGGCCCCTTTTTGTTGACATCGCAAGGCGGGAGTTTAACTATGTAAATGAGGACGAAAATGGTTCCGTTTTTGTTCTAACTATAAGCTATTGTTGAACTTTTTCTATTGTCATACACTATCGGGCCCTTTGGTTTGTTGGTTGGGGCTGCATGCGTTTTTTATCTGCACGTTTGTTGCTGCTAATGGCTTGGTTGGCCGCGAGTTTTACCCTGGCCGTCGAGATAGGCGACACGGCCGTGGTCGGTAAACTCTATTTCAGCGGCGCCGAACTGCCCGGGCAATTGACTCCAGAGGGGGCCGCTTGGTGGCCGGAGCCTATGTGGTTGCTGTGGCTCATGGGCCTTTGCAGCTTCTTTTGCCGTTTTCGTTGTTTTGCGCTCTGGCTGCTTGCTTTGCTGGCGGTGCAACTCAAGTTTGTTATTCGGGTCGACGACAGCCTGCTGTGGAGCAGTTGGCTAGTGCTGCTATTGCCGACACAAGTGTTGTTTGGCCTGATTCTGCTGTTGATTGACCGGGGCGAGGGCGCACGAACCCAGGTAATCACCTTTGACTGACGATAGTCCAAGTCCCAAGCCGTATTGAGGGAGAATAATAGATGTCCAGAAAAGCCAGAGCCGCCATGGTCTCGGTCTGCTCCAATATTTCGCTGATCATCATGAAGGTGGCGGCGGGTATTGTCAGTGGTTCGGTCAGTATCATTTCGGAAGCGATTCACTCCGCCATGGATTTGGTGGCGGCCTTGATCGCCCTGTTTGCCGTGCGCCGAGCCGATGTGCCGCCGGACTGGGATCATCCCTACGGCCACGACAAGATAGAGAATGTTTCCGGGGTTATTGAGGCGCTGTTGATTTTGGCGGCGGCCGGTTGGATTATTTTTGAGGCCGTCGGCAAGTTGCTCAGCCCCTCAGAGGTAGAAGGCCTGGGCTGGGGGGTATTGGTGATGCTGTTGTCGGCGCTGGTAAACACAGGCGTCAGTGCCTATCTCTACCGGGTGGCCAGGGAAGAGCAATCGGTAGCGCTTGAGGCTGATGCCCTGCACCTTAAGGCCGATGTGCTCACCTCGCTCGGGGTCGCCGTGGGGCTGTTGCTCATCTGGGTGGGCGGTTATTTTGGCCATAACTTGGCGCTGCTGGATCCCATAGTGGCCATAGGGGTGGCGCTGTTTATTCTCAAAGAAGCGATAAGCATGCTGGATCAGGCCTTCAAGCCGCTGCTGGATCACAGCATCAGCGAAGAGGAGCTGAACCAGGCCGCCGAGATAATAGCGCACCACTGTCCCAGCGAAGGGGGTTTTCACGACTTGCGCGGCCGTCAGGCGGGCCGGCGGCGTCACATCGACTTCCATCTGACCTTGCCCAAGGAGATGAGTGTTGGCCATTCCCATGCCATTTGTGACCGTATCGAGCAGGCCTTGATGGCTGTTATTCCCCATGCGGCGGTGTTTATCCATGTGGAGCCGCTGGAAGAGCAGCCCGAAGAGGAAGGCTTACTGCAACAGGGCGCCTGAAGCGGCGCCCGTGTGGCTGCATCAGAGCCCTTGATGGGGGCCGAATACTTCATAGTGGATCTGCGCTTCCTCAATACCCAAGGCCAGCAACTGCGCCTTGATGCTCTGCATAAAGCCTATGGGGCCGCAGCAGTAGAATTGGCCCTCGGACGGCAGCATGGACGCTATCGGCTCCAGCACCATGGTGCCTTTCAGGTCATAATCCTGTCCCTGAACATCAGTTTCAAGCGGCTGGCGATACCAGGTCAGCGCCTTGAGATTTGTCTGCTCGGCCTGCTTGCGGCGTATCTCTTCGGCAAAAGCGTGCTGGGCGCCATTTTCACAGGCATGCAGCCATAGTGTCTCGGCGCAGTCTTGCTGCAGGCGGCTGTTTAACATGCTCAGCATAGGCGTCAGTCCAACTCCGGCAGATAGCAGCACAACCCGGGTGTCGGGCTCAGTATTCAGGAAAAAATCCCCCGCCGGCGGGATCAGCTCAAGCTCGCTGCCGATATCGAATTCATTGTGCAGCAGGTTGGAAACCAATCCTTCGTTTTCACGTTTAACGCTGATGCGATAGCTGCGGCCGTTGGGGGCATCCGACAATGAGTATTGGCGGATCTCGGTATGAGCCAGCGCCGGATGGCTGAGTTTGAGGTTCAGGTATTGTCCTGGCTTAAAGTCGGCCACAGGGCCGCCATCCTTGGGCGTGAGTTCGAAGGAGGTAATGGCGGCTGACTCGCGGCGTTTGTTGCTGACAATAAAGGTGCGGGTGCCGCTCCAACCTCCTTGTTTGCCTGCGGCATCGGCATAGATCTGTGCTTCGCGGCCAATAAAGATATTGGCCAACACCCCATAAGCCTTCTCCCAGGCGCCCAGTACCTCTGGCGTGACGGCATCGCCGCCGAGTTCTTCCAGGGTGGCTAGCAGATGCTTGCCGACTATGGCGTATTGCTCGGGTTTGATCAGAAAGCCTGTGTGTTTCTGGGCAATTCTTTCCACGGCTTCACTGAGAGCGGCCAGATTGTCGATATGTTGGGCGTAGGCAGCGACGGCATTGAACAAGGCTACAGGTTGATCGCCCTTATGCTGATGAGCCAGGTTGAACACATCTTTCAGTTCGGGATTGTGGTGGAACATGCGCTGATAGAAGTGCTTGGTCAGCTCTGGGCCGGCGGCAACCAGCAGGGGAATAGTACTCTTGACCACTTGGACAGTGTGTTGATCCAACATAACGACAACCTCAAAGATTCATTTAAGTTATATGTTCCGTGATAAAATAAACATGTATTTGATTTAGATCAATAAAAAATTCTGGCAGGAGCTGTCAGGTATTCAGTATGGTTGGCAAAAACACTTGGGTGCGTGAGGTGCGTCTATGTTTATCGTATCTGGATCCTGATTCTGACCTGTTTGCTACTCTGGTTCGGTTCTCTGGTACCAAGTCGCCTTTAGTGGTCAACAATGACTTTTGCCGCTAAAAAGCGGATAATTCCCCCAATTTTGCTCAATTTGACCCAGATCACAGTCGGTCGCCGGTTTTACCGCTGCGGCGAGTGTCATCGGGCGAGCGGGAAACCCCGCCGGAACTCGGAACTATCCAATGGAAATCAAAGTAAATTTTCTCGACAACCTCAGACTCGAAGCCAAGTTTGATGACTTCAGTGTCATTGCCGACCAGCCAATCCGTTACAAGGGTGATGGCTCGGCGCCGAGCCCGTTCGACTACTTTCTGGCTTCATCAGCGCTGTGCGCCGCTTATTTTGTGAAGGTGTACTGTGTCGCCCGCGATATTCCGACCGAAGGCATACGCCTGTCGCAAAACAACATAGTCGACCCGGAAAACCGTTATAACCAGATCTTCAAGATTCAGGTGGAATTGCCGGACACCATCTCTGACAAGGACCGTGAAGGCATACTGCGTTCTATCGACCGCTGCACCGTGAAGAAAGTGGTTCAGACCGGCCCCGAGTTCCAGTTGGAAACCGTGGATAACCTGGATCAGGACGCCCAGGCGATGTTGATGCTGAAGCCGGATGACAGCCACAGCACCTTTATTCTGGGTAAGGATCTGCCGCTGGAACAGACCATAGCCAACATGACCAACACCTTGGCCGAATTGGGGATGAAGATAGAGATCTCCTCCTGGCGTAACCTGGTGCCCAACGTTTGGTCGCTGCATATCCGTGACGCCGCTTCGCCCAAATGTTTTACCAACGGCAAGGGCGCAACCAAAGAGAGCGCGCTTTGCTCGGCTCTGGGCGAGTTTATCGAGCGTCTCAGCTGCAACTTCTTCTACAACGACCAGTATTTCGGCCCCGAGATCGCCAACGCCGAATTTGTTCACTATCCCAATGAGAAGTGGTTCCAGCCCGGCCCCAACGATGAGCTGCCGCCCGGGATCCTTGATGACTATTGCCTGGAAATCTACAACCCGGATGGTGAGCTCTGCGGCTCCAACCTTATCGACACCAACTCGGGCAATGTCGAGCGCGGCATCTGCGCCATTCCCTATGTGCGTCAGTCCGATGGCGAGACTGTGTATTTCCCCTCCAACCTGATTGAAAACCTGTATCTCAGCAACGGCATGAGTGCAGGCAACAACCTGGATGAGGCCAAGGTGCAGTGTCTGTCCGAGATTTTCGAGCGGGCGGTGAAGCGCCGCATCATAGAAGATGAGCTGGTTCTGCCTGAGGTGCCGAAAGACGTGCTGGCCAAGTATCCCTCGA
Source organism: Shewanella indica (assembly GCF_033842865.1). Taxonomy (NCBI): domain Bacteria; kingdom Pseudomonadati; phylum Pseudomonadota; class Gammaproteobacteria; order Alteromonadales; family Shewanellaceae; genus Shewanella; species Shewanella indica. The sequence goes on along the minus strand of NZ_JAWXXR010000001.1, from coordinate 1,410,386 downwards.
TAGTGGCCGGCATAGAGGCGCTGGAGGCGCAGGGCTTTCCGCTGGTGATCAAGGATGCCTCCCTCGGTGGCCAGTTCCCCGTCATGTGTGTGACCCTGATGAACCCCCGCACAGGCGGCGTGTTTGCCTCCTTCGGCGCTCACCCCAGTTTTGAGGTGGCGCTGGAGCGCAGCCTCACCGAACTGCTGCAGGGCCGCAGTTTCGAGGGCCTCAACGATGTGCAAAAGCCTACTTTCAACAGCATGGCGGTGCAGGAGCCGGAGAACTTTGTAGAGCACTTTATCGATTCCAGCGGGGTGATCTCCTGGCGCTTCTTCAGTAGCAAGCCGGACTATGAGTTTGTCGAATGGGACTTCTCCGGCAGCAACGCCGAAGAGAGTCAGAGCCTGTTCGGGATTCTTGAAGATATGGGCAAAGAGGTCTACATCGCCGAGTTTACCGAGATAGGTAATGCCTGCCGGATCCTGGTGCCAGACTTCTCCGAGGTGTATCCGGTATCGGATCTGATTTGGGACAACACCAACAAGGCGCTGGACTACCGCGAAGATATTCTTAACCTACATCGCCTCAGCGACAGCCAACTGCAAAGCCTATCCGAGCGCCTCGAAGACAGCCAATTGGATATCTACACGGATATCATCACCCTGATAGGCATAGAGTTTGATGAAAACACCGTCTGGGGCCAACTGACGATACTCGAACTCAGACTGCTGATCTGCCTGGCCATAGGTGAACTGGAAGAAGCGCTGGAGCTGACCGAAACCTTCCTGCAGTACAACAATAATACCGTCGCTCGTGGCCTCTTCTATCAATGCCTGCAGGCGGTGTTGGAGATCAGCCTGGACGATGAACTCGAGCTGGACGACTACCGGTACAACTTGGGACGCATGTTTGGCCAGGAAACCCTGGGTGCCGCTATAGGTTCGGTAAATGGTACTGTGCGCTTCTACGGCCTGACCCCAACCAATATGCAGCTCGAAGGCCTGGAAAAACACCAGCGGTTGATCGAAAGCTACAAGAAACTGCACGCCGCCCGCGCCAGAGTGGCTGCCAAGAAGTAAATTATGTTCAGGTAAGGGGCATGTTTGCCCCTTACCCGACTTCATTGGCTTTTAGTTTGGTTCCTTGTGGTTCAAGTTATCTCGTCACTTTGACCTAGAGAAGAAGTTGCACACAAATGTTTTCCCTGCAATGCATCTTCCCTATGTATTCAAAACATGTGTACTCAAAACATGAAAACAATTTTAGCGGCAGACTCTTTGCCTGTAGGTTAATTTACCGTTAGCATTAAGCATTGTGTGTGCCTTTTTGTCATGAACATCAAGGATTTCATTTGTGAAGATGCCAAGGCCTGCTATGGCCTATGTTGTTCCTTTTTGTGTTTTTTTTATTTATCTCTGCCTGGTTGCCGGAGAGTATTTCTATGAACGCCAGTCTTTGGAATCCGAGGCGTCTGCGGCCCAGATAAAGCAGCTTGAGAAAGAACTTTTCAGGATGCAACATCTTGTTGAGAGAGCGATTCACAATCAAAATTTAGACAGTGTAGCCGAGGAGATATCTCTGGCGGCGACAGACTTCAACATCATGGTGTACATACTGTTAGATGACACCAGTCTTATCCGCTACGCCAATCATGTTGTTTGGCGCGACAGTCGGGCTTCGCAAGTGATCGATGGCTATTCAATGGCGTTGCACCGGCAGGTGGTCGAATCTGGAAAACCACAGATATTTGCCAACACGGATAGGCTATCAATACAGGCATATTATCCCGTTATCACTGAGGCTTCCGTTGGTTTTGGGGGCAAGGCCGAACTGCTTTATCTCGAGTATGATCTATCGCCTGCAATGGCCAAGGTAACTGATGACCTCAATCTGCGTTTTATGCGGGTTTGGGGCCTGGGGGCCTTATTTGTTTTGGGCTTTATGCTGGTATTGCACTTTATGTTAATCCGCCCTTTAAGAGCTCTGGCTTGGCAGGCCAGGAAAGGCGAGAACAACCCTTTTCATATGGATAACACTTGGGTTTTCAGTGAAGTACGGGTGCTAAAGGATTACTTGCACCGGAGCCAACAGAAGTTGCAGCGAACCCTGAAGCAATTGAGGGACAATGAACAACGCTGGTTGTTTGCGGTGGAAGGGACTCGCAATGGGATCTGGGATTGGAACATCGCCAGCGGCGAAGTTTTTCTGTCGGACCGCTGGAAAGAGATGATAGGGTACGGCCCCCATGAACTCGAAGGGCTTTATTCTACTTGGGAAAGCCGACTGCATCCGGACGATAAAGAAGCCGTGTTGTCGTCTTTGCAGGCTTACCTCAATGGTGAGACCGAGGCGTTTGAGAGTGTTCATCGCATGCGCCATAAAGAGGGACACTATATCTGGGTGCTGGACAGGGGAATGCTGGTTGAATGGGACGAACAGGGCCGCCCTTGCCGGATTATAGGTACTCATGCCGATGTGTCGGATGATGTGCGTAATCAGCAAGCCCTGGCCCATTTAGCCAACCATGATGCCCTGACTAATTTAGCCAATCGCCGCTCTTTGATGGATGCCTTGTATGAGCAGCAAAAGCATTGTCGCAACAGTCTGCAGTGTGCAGCGCTGTTCCTAATAGATTTGGATAATTTCAAAACTATCAATGACACTCTCGGGCATCATCTGGGAGATCGGTTATTGATCCAACTGGCGGCTAGATTTTCGGGCTATTTTAGCGCCAATACTTTGGTTGCCAGGCTCGGGGGGGATGAGTTCGTTATTCTAGCGAAAGATCTAACCCAAGACAGAGCTATGGCAGCAAGGCGAGCCTTGGCGTTGGCCAGTGAGATCAGGCAGTTGGTTGCCAGGCCTTTCAATATCAGTGACAAGCAGCTGCATGTGTCTGCCAGTATTGGTGTTTGTCTGTTTGATGATCAGGATGATATTGATGCCGAGGAGCTTTTGAAGCGAGCCGATATGGCCATGTTCCAGGCCAAGGAAGGCGGTCGAGATAACTGCATGATCTACAACTCCGAGATGGAGGTTAAGGCTCACCAAAATCTGCTGATCCAGAATGAGTTGCGCTATGCCATCGAACGGCAACAACTCTCTTTGGTTTACCAGCCAATAGTTGATGCCCAGGGGAAATTGACTGGGGCTGAGGCGCTATTGCGTTGGCAGCATCCGCAGCAGGGAAATATTTCACCGGCGGATTTCATTCCTGTGGCTGAAGGCAGTGGCCTTATCAGTGAAATTGGTCATTGGGTCATCCTCGAAGTTTGTCGCTTCATTCGCGAGCAGCAGGCCAGGGGCATTGGGGTGCCAAAAATCGCCATCAACCTCAGCGCCAGACAGTTTAATCAGCCCGAGTTTGTTGAGCGTCTGATCGCCTTGCTGAAGGCCCAGGGGATTGCAACAGATGCGTTGGAGTTGGAGTTGACTGAGTACGCCTTGTTGACCAATCTGTGCATCATGAATACCCGAATCGATCTGCTGAGGAAGGCGGGGATATCCGTGGCGATAGATGACTTTGGCACAGGTTACAGTTCGTTGAGTTATCTACAGAACCTGCCTCTATCCAGATTGAAGATAGATGCCTCTTTTGTGCAGAAGATTGGCTCTGGGCGCAGTGCCGATGCCATAGTCAAGGCCATAATCGAAATGGCTCACAGTCTGGAGCTGAAAGTGGTTGCCGAAGGGGTTGAAACCGTTCAACAAAGAGCCTTTTTGAATCAGCTCGGATGTGACAACTTCCAAGGGTATCTGTTTAGTCAGCCTCTGCCTGAGGCTGAGTTTGCAGTTCTGCTGCAGCCTCCGTGGCGTGAGTTACCGTATGCTGCGCCAGGAAGTTGAAAATAATATTCAGCACCTGCTCACGTATTGCGTCGATTTCAATAAAGAGTTCATGCCTGGCTCCCACGATCTTTTCCAATGTCACCTTGGGGCCAAGGGCGGCGATTTGCGCCTGGTTATCGACGATAGTGTCCTGCTCAGCCTGAAGAATGAGGATTGGCACCTTTGACTCTCTGGCTGCGGTGATGGTCTGCTCGCAAGCATCCAATGCTTCTATCAACCATTGATTGGTGGGCGAGCCCAGTTGGATCTCAGGATGTTGCCGGCATAAATCCAGTAATGCCTGATATCGGCTTTCGCTGTGGGTCAATTGATTATCTTTAAACTCGAGCGGACGATAATCATGGCCGGATAACACATAGTTGGGCTCGGTATGCGGGCCATAACTATTGAGTTTTCCTGCCAGCCAACGTACGAAGTTGCGCGGCATTGGCAGGCGAATACCATACATGGGGGCAGAGAAGGCCGCAGCAGTAAATCGTTGGGGGAATTGCTGCAAATACAGAGTGCCTATGGCGCCGCCCATGGAGTGGCCCACCAGAAAATACTGTTCATATTGGTTTGCAACTACCACTTGCTCAACGAAACAGTGTAAGTGATCCACATAGTCCTGAAACTTATCTATGTGCCCCTGGTGAGGATTGGCGGTTAGCCTGCTGGATAGGCCTTGCCCCATATGATCCAAGGCGTAGACACTATAGCCTTGCTGATAGAAGTCATGGATCAGCTCCCGATACTTGAGATAACTCTCTACCCGGCCATTGCTGATGACGACAGCTTGTTTCGCCTTTGGATGGCAAATATAACCGTAGGCCAGCTCTTTACCGAATCCCACTGCCAGCTTGGCATGGGTGACACCTTGCCAGAAAGTCTCCAATTGAGACTGGGTTGAAGCGGGTTCTGTGTTGCGGGCCTGGGTCGTTACCATCCAATATTTCCTGATCTAAAAAAGCCAGTGCTCAAAGGCACTGGCCGAGTGTATCAGAAACAGGGTTTCATTGCTGTGAGGCGATAAAGTCGGCTATCTGCTGTTCCAGTACAGACATGGGCACAGAGCCTTGCGCCAATACTGCATCGTGGAATTGGCGGATATCGAACTTTTCCCCCAGGGCATCTTCTGCTTGCTTTCGCAGACGTTTGATAGTCAGCTCGCCAATCTTGTAGGCCAGCGCCTGCCCAGGCCAGGAGATATATCTGTCTATCTCTGTGGTGACATTGTGCAGCGACAGAGCCGTATTACCGGCCATAAAGTCTATTGCCTGCTGACGGCTCCAGCCTTGGGTTTGCATACCTGTATCGACTACCAGGCGGGCGGCGCGCCACATCTCGTAAGTCAGGCGTCCAAAGTTGCTGTAGGGATCCTGATAAAAACCCCCTTCCAGCCCCAAATATTCACTGTATAGTCCCCATCCCTCACCAAAGGCCGAGATATAGCTGTAGCGGCGAAAATCGGGCAGTTGCTCCAACTCTTGATTGAGAGAAATCTGCAGGTGGTGACCCGGAACAGCCTCATGCAGGGTGAGTGCTTCCAACTCATAGAGAGGACGCTTATCCAAGGCATAAGTGTTTACCCAATAAAAACCCGCCACAGTCTCCGAGTTGGAGCCGGAATAGCGCCCGGTTGTATATTTGGGGGCAATTTCAGCCGGAACAGGGGCGACACCATAGGGTTTGCGGGGCAGTTTGCCAAAATAGCGTGGCAACATGGCGTCGGCTTTTTTGGCAATATAGGAGGCCTCTTTGAGCAGTTGCTCCGGCGTGTCCACATAAAAGCGTTTGTCGGTGCGCATAAAATGCAGAAACTCGGCAAAGCTGCCTTTAAAACCGGTTTGTTCGATGATCTGTTCCATCTCGGCGCGGATCCGTTTTACTTCACTCAGCCCCAGTTGATGGACTTGCTCAGGCGTCATATCCAGAGTGGTGTAGTACTTGACCCTGTTTTCATAAAAGGCCCGACCATTGGGCAGAGCTGATGCGGCAATGCTCTGGCGGGCGCCGGGGATATATTTCTCGGTCATAAAGTCATAGAAGGCTTGATAGCTCGGTAACACATGCTGCTCGACACTGACGTATCCGGCATGGCTCAGTTCCTGTTTAAGATTGGCAGAAAAGTGCTCTGGAAACGTCTCAAACGGCTTGAAATAGCTACTTTGCTGCACTGGTACCATATAAGCCTGAATACTCTGTTCAAACCCTCTCAGTACAGATTGCGGCTGAGTGATACCTTCGGCAAGCCCCTGGCGCATCCAGTGTATCTGTTGCTGGAAGTAGCGCGGCAGAGATTGCAGTTTCTGCAGGTAGTGACGGTAATCGGCTTCTGTCTTGAATGGCCCTGAGGCCATAGAAGCAATGTAAGCGTGAAAGCCACTCTCTGAGGTAATCGGCAGGTAATGGGCCTTGAACCTGAAGCTATCCACACGCTCCTGTAGTTGGTATTCGAGAATACTGGCATTGATGGCGGCTTCTTTGCTCAGCTGTTCTCTGGGGATCGCCTTTAGCCGTTGCAATAGTGTTGAATTGGCCGCAGCATCGGCCGTCAGAGCTTCAGCTGACAAGTCTGCTAATTTGCCCGCGGCCGAGTCATCGCCAAACAGCAAGGCCATCTGAGGGCTTTCTGCCAGCCTTTGCTGCCAGGCATCGGCTATTAACTGCTGGAGTTGGCTATCGGCTTGAGATAGCTGCTTGCTTATTTCTGGCGTGTTGGCTTCATGGGCAGGGGTTTGGCAGGCGCCCAGGAATCCAGTGAGCAACAGGGGCAGCAGGAGTTTTTTCATTTGATTTTGTTCCTTTTTTATCCTTGATGAAGGATTATGCCTTAAGCCAGGATGGAGCCCCAGAGATTTAACGTCACCTTTTGGTAACAAAGCCTGTCAGTAGACTAAGAGGTGCTAACAAAAGGCGTGTTACACTTAAGCGTCCCCAGACCAAAAAATAATTACATTGGCGGGGTAGTTCATGCAGGGGTTATTTTTATGATTGATACTTCAATTCCGTTGGTCGATTTACATCGCCATCTGGACGGCAATGTCAGGGTTGAGACCATATGGGAACTGGGTCAGCAGCATGGCATTGCCTTGCCGGCGGCCTCGCTTGAGGCTTTGGCACCTTACGTACAGATCCAGGGTAAAGAATCCAGCTTAGTGGCTTTCCTGAAAAAGCTGGACTGGATGGTTGCCGTGCTGGCCGATCTGGATGCGGTAAAGCGGGTGGCCTATGAAAATGTCGCCGATGTGGCATTGTCCGGGTTGGACTATGCCGAATTAAGGTTCAGCCCTTACTACATGGCAATGAATCATAAGTTGCCGATAGAAGGCGTGGTGGAAGCCGTTATTGATGGCGTAAAAGCCGGGCTCAAGGACTATCAGGTCAAGATAAAACTGATAGGTATTCTGTCACGCTCATTTGGTCAGCAGGCTTGTACCCAGGAGTTGGATGGCTTACTCGCGCACAGGGAGTCTTTGGTCGCGGTTGATTTGGCCGGTGATGAGTTGGGTTTCCCCGGTGAGCTGTTTAACGAGCATTTCAAGCGGGTACGCGATGCCGGACTTCAGATCACGGCTCACGCCGGAGAGGCCGCCGGTGCCCAAAGCATGTGGCAAGCCATCAAGGAGTTGGGGGCGACTCGCATAGGCCATGGGGTCAATGCCATTCATGATCCCAAATTGATGGAGTATCTGGTGGAACATAAGATAGGTATCGAATCCTGTCCTACCAGTAATCTGCATACTTCTACCGTTAACAGCTATCAGGAGCATCCACTGCGCACCTTTATGGAAGCCGGTGTGTTGGTTGGCTTGAATACCGATGATCCAGGCGTCAGCGCCATAGATATCAAGCATGAATATCGTGTGGTTAAGCAGGAGATGGGCTTCACCGCTGCTGAATTGGCTAAGCTGCAGCGTAATGGCGTGGATATGGCCTTCCTCTCTGACAGCGAGCGTCGGGAACTTTACGCCGCTAAAGCATAAAAGTTTGGTTCAGACACAAAAAAGCCGATGAATCATTCATCGGCTTTTTTATTCTTCTCAGGGTTAAATTACCCGGGAGAACTGTTGCTGACGTGCCTTTTCTCGGAAGTAGACATCGAAACAGATACAGATATTACGGATCAACAGACGCCCGGTTGGACTGATGCTGATCTGGCGATTTTCAATGTTAACCAGTTTATCGTCGATAAAGGTTTGCAGCAGCTTGAGATCTTCGGCGAAGTACTCTTCAAACTGGATCCCCAATTGTTGCTCCATCTTGGTCATATCAAGCTCAAAGTGACAGATAAGCTGCTTGATCACTGCGCGACGGATTTCGTCATCACGATTGAGTTTACAGCCTTTCCATAGAGCGTGGCCCTGCTCATCTATGGCTTCATAGTAAGGGCGAATATCTTTTTGGTTTTGCGCATAACAGTCACCAATCTGACTGATGGATGACACCCCAAGTCCGAGGAGATCGCACTCTTCCTGGGTGGTATAACCCTGGAAGTTACGGTGCAATCGGCCTTCTCTTTGCAGTTTGGCCAGCTCATCATCAGGCTTGGCGAAGTGATCCATGCCTATGTATTGGTAGCCGGCGCCGGTCAGGGTCTCAATCGTCTGATGCAGCATGTCCAGCTTCTGTTGTGGGCTGGGCAGGTGCTCATCTTTGATTTTCCGCTGCGCCGCGAAGCGGGCCGGCAGGTGAGCATAGTTGAATACAGACAGACGGTCTGGCGACAGATCCAGAATGCGCTGAATGGTTTCGGCAAAGGTTTCCGGTGTTTGATGAGGCAAGCCGTAAATCAAATCGACGTTGGTAGAGACAAAGCCCATCTCTTTGGCCTTTTTGATCAGCGCAAAAATGAAGTCTTCATCCTGTTCACGGTTAACTGCTGCCTGAACCTCTTTATTGAAGTCCTGCACCCCAATGGAGATACGGTTGAACCCAGCCTCTTTCAGGGCATCCAGCATAGAGAGTTCGATTTCTCTAGGGTCGACTTCGATAGAGTATTCACCCTGTTCGGCAAAGTTGAAGTGACTCTTCAACAGTGACGATAACTTAATGATTTGCTCTGGGTTTAGGAACGTCGGTGTGCCACCGCCCCAGTGCATTTGGGTCACAGTATAGTGTTTGAACAGAGGCGCCCGCTTGACGATCTCGGCTGCCAGGTACTCTATGTACTGATCGGCTTTGTGCTGATGTCGGGTGATAACCTTGTTACAGCCGCAGTAATAGCAAAGTTTGGCGCAGAAGGGGATATGAATGTACAGAGACAGTTTGTCACTTTTGCTGTTGGCTATGGCCGACAATAGATCGCCTTCTGTGAATGAGTCGTCAAACTCCAGCGCCGTTGGGTAGGAAGTATAACGGGGACCGCTGTAGTTATATTTCTCGATCATTGATTGATCCCAGCTGATATGAGTGGGCTGCTTCAAGGCGTGTCCTCCGACAGTAAATTAGCAATGAGCGAAGTATGCAGGGTTATGGCTCAAATAACCTTGATCCAGGTTGTAAAAATTATATGTACACAAGCAAACGTTAAGAAATATCCCTGAAAATGCTTTCAATGTCTGTTGTCTTATTGAGGTTTTGTGCACCGACTCACGCCAGAGAAAAGATTCAACAGGCTTGATTGTTGTTTGGCTGAGACGACAAGACAAGGCTGCGAACTCAGGCGTAACTAAAACACAAGCCTCCGATGTTTGGGACTGTCTTTCAGGGGCGAAGATTTCGGGGATGGTGAATAAAGCGCTGCCGACTGCTGAGAGCAAGCCGGCAGTTGCTGCATTAGTGAGTTGGTTTGAGTTGAAACTCGGAGAGTTTTTTGGCGTCGGCCAATATGCCTTGCTCCAGCTCGGCTTCAGACTTCATTCTGGCCAGGTCTAGCCGCATCCGCTCTTGTTTGGGTAACTGAGCCCTGGCCTCCAGAATGGGATGATCCTTGATACGCTCAAAATGCATAAACACATCCGGGTAGTCACCACTGACTCTCTCTGTCAGCGATAGCAGATCGAACAGTTTGACGATTCTAACTACTCCTTCGGACAACTCACAACGCTCTTCTGTCATTGCGGCGGCAATATAGCGGATATCGGCAAGCAGGGATGCCTGTTTAGCTTCCATAACCGCCTTTTGTTCAGCCATCGCCTGCTCTCTGGCCTGGGTTTGTCTTCTCAGACGCAAAAGCAACACTGTGGCATAGGCACTCAGTCCTATGATGATCAACATGGCTAAGGTGATAAGGATAAACTGCATCCCGGCCTCCGTTAGTTGTCCTGGTATTGTTTCAGAAGCTCAGCACCGGATTCGAATTTCTCCAGCAATTCGTCATCGCTATGACTCTTGCTTGGGGCTTCATCGGCCTGATCCAAATCGGTAATGCCAAGTTTTTCCATCAGCTTCTCTATCTTGGCCAATTGCCGCTCCAGCCATTGCTGGTCATCGGCGGCCAGTTCCCGACCTTCTTCCAGCTGATCCAGCAGCTTATTCAGGCGCGGATCTTCCTCCAGTTGCAGCAGCAACTGTTCATCGGTCAGTTTAGGTTGTTTTGGCTGTGCAACCTTTTCTTTGACTATATCCAGAGCGACAGGCCTTTTGCTGCCAAGGCGGATATCTTGTTTGTCAGAGCCTGCCCGCTTTTGCCCCTTTGGAGCTGCAGGGTTCTGGCGGCTACCCGCCTTATTACCTGAATCCTGCTTCTTACGGGCTGGAGCGCGCTCAGATTTCTTGCTTCTGGGGGCCAGTTTGGGGTTGTTCTCGCCGACTTTACGGGTCTTTTTACTACGGGACATAATTCTCTCGATAAAAAGTAGTTGGTTGCGTCCGAACCGTGCCGGGTTCAGTCTACAAGCGGCGGTTCTGCATCAAGGTCGCGTGTTATAGCAGATCCTGATGTTTTTTGCATCAAGATGAAGTCCTGCGCTGCAAATATTAGCCTAAATTTGCCCTGAGATGCCAAGTAAGCAAACGTCTGTTGCTGATAAAAGCTGACATGGGTTGGATTGTTTTTGTAATGCCATTTGGGGAACGCGGCTAAAGAGGTCAGTAATGGGGTGGATATGGCCAGCCAACCACCTGGTTTCAAAAGGGTTTCTATTAAGCTCCACTCTTTGGCCGGGGCCCTGAAGTGCTCGAACACCCGAAAACAACAGATAAAGTCATATTGGTGATGTAGTAACTGGTGATCTGCTGCAAAAAAGGGATCGAACTGTTGTAAATGGTGTCCGGCGTCGCGGATCTGTTTCAGGCCATCCTCGCTTAGCACTCGGCCAAAGTTGAGGCCAAATAAAGGCGTTGGCTGCAAAGATTGCAGCTGTTCCAACAAGGGGTGGATAAAGCGTGCCAACTGCTTTTGCTTTCCAGCTTGGCGGGCTCGTCCATAACGCTGCTTTTCGGCATCTGGTAACAGGTAACTGTTGGAGTCTGCAAACAACAGCCGACATTCAGGGCAGAGATAAAAACCTCGTTTCTTATCCTGAAAGCTGAGTTCAGCCTGATCGTTATGACACAGGGGACAGCGACGCATGGACTAATTAATATCTGCTCAATGGGGGTTAACAAATTATGCCATAAAAAAAGGCGGCAGTATGGCTGCCGCCTTATGATGGTGCTAACTAACACCCTATTCTGATTTCAAGTTTCCTTACTTGCTATGCGACTTTCCCGGTCGATATCCTTCTTTTTTTGACAGCTTTCCCTGCAGTTTTTCTCGTTATCGGTCTTCCAGACACTTTCTTGGGTTTCCTGCAAATAGCGATGGCCAATTGACTCATCATTATTCAGTCGTCTTCTGTGACGCCTAACAGACCATCCTTGTCTACCAAGTACCTTCCAGTGATAACAAGCTTCCAGCCAGTGCATCCAAAGCGCGTTGCTTCCCGTGCCAATGTTTGAGTCCTGCAAACATCTTCCTGTTGGAGCAAGTTCCCCTGTTAATTCGTAAGGACAATGCTAAAAAGCGGTTTGGCAAAATCGCCGGTTCCTTACTTTTATTGACCTGGATTTCAAACTGAAATCTCGACTCATTATTATTATTTGCGAGTGGTCTTAGTAGTCTTATTGTTATTGGCTTGCTTTATTCTTATATCTTGAATGTAAATTATACCGAAACCTGAATGTTGTTGGTAAAGTTTTTATACAAGCAGATGGGTTTATCTCGGTACGGGCACATTAAACCTAAATCTGTGATCTGTGTCAAGCGTTAATGTTTTCAGTTTACGTAAACGTAAACGTTGTGACTTAAGAAAAGGGTGAAACTTCACCCTTTTCCAAGCTACAGCAAAAATTACTTCAGGCTGGAGATGTACTTGGCCAGCGCATCAATGTCTGCATCATTCAGCTTTTTCGCTGTGTCCTGCATCATGCCGTTTAGGTCATTATGACGGCTCTGATCACGGAACTTATTCAATTGGATCTTGATATAGTTGGCGTGCTGCCCAGCAACTGCCGGGAAACCGGCCAGTTCGCTGCCTTTACCTTCAGGACCGTGACACGCAGAACAAGCGGCTATGCCACGAGACATATCACCACCCTTGAACAGCTTTTCGCCGGCATCAGGAACATCTTTTACTTCAGCAACCTGCAATGTTTGGCTGGCAAAATAAGCTGCAACATCGGCAATATCCTGATCGCTCAAGGCTACCGCCATCCCACCCATGATGGGATCCATACGGCCATCCTTGCCACCGGTTTGAGCTGCACTACGAAACTCCCGCAGCTGTTTTTGCAGATAGGTTGTATGCTGACCGGCCAACTTGGGATACATGTCGATCATGCTGTTGCCGTCAAGACCATGGCAGGCAGAGCAGACAATGGCTTTGGTTTTTCCCGCTTCAGCATTACCTTCAGCAATCGCAGGTGAAGATATGGCGGCGACTACAGACAGCGCAAGGGCTAACTTTTTCATGGCGTTCCAACTTCTTTCGTTAAATTATTGTCCTGAGCTTACTAGGGTGACCCGCAAGCGTGGTAAAATACAAATAATGTGATCGGGCTAATATTTTACACGAAAACGTGGAAAAGTAAGCAAGTCTTCAATATTTATGCTATCACCCAGCAAAATTCCGGAGTCAGAAGTGACAGCAACTCGTATCGATTTTCGCAAGACAAAATTCCTTATCAGCGCGCCTGATATTGCCCATTTGGATAAGCATTTACCTGGCGACACCGGCGTGGAAATCGCTTTTGCCGGCCGCTCAAATGCTGGTAAATCAAGTGCTTTGAATGCTTTAACCGAGCAGAAAAACCTTGCCAGAACCAGTAAAACTCCTGGCCGTACCCAACTGATCAATGTGTTTGAGCTCGATGAGCAGCGCCGTTTGGTGGATTTACCCGGCTATGGTTTTGCTCAGGTACCACTGGCCATGAAGCTTAAATGGCAGGAGTCTTTGGGTGAATATTTACAAAAGCGGGCTTGCCTGAGTGGTGTGGTGGTGCTAATGGATATTCGCCATCCGTTGAAAGACTTGGATTTGCAGATGATTGAATGGGCTGTTGCCAGTGAAATCCCGGTACTGGCGCTGCTGACCAAGGCAGATAAGTTGCCACAGAGTGCCAAGATGAAAACGGTCAATGAGGTACGTAAAGCGCTGGTTGACTTTGGTGATTGGGTCAGAGTCGAGCCTTTTTCTTCATTGAAGGGCACCGGGAAACCTAAGGTTTTGGCAATTCTGGATGAGTGGTGCCATCCAGCCTGGTTGGAACAAGAAGACAACGAACAAGGATGATGGACCCAAACCACTATACGGCAGCCATGGAGGCTGCCGTTTTTGTATCTGTTGTTTGTGCTGGGAGAATCCAGGACAAAAAAAACCGGCGACTCAGTCACCGGTTAAATTAGCTCTTTTGGGGAGAAGCTAAAATTTCAACAAGACTCAAGTACCATCAAACTTGGACTTCGATGGCTCTCAATGACGGTAGCATAGCGCGAATCGAATCAAGTTTAAAGTAATTGCTCTAAAAAATACTGTAGACGAAAAAAAGCCCCAGCAAATGATTGCTGGGGCGCCAGAATTTGGCTGATCACTAAAAGTGAAATAAAGGTCTGAAAGATAGAACATCTTAACCTCTGTACCCTACGCCGAGAATAATACTGCATTTATCTTTAATGGGAAAACTGTTTTTTCAAAAATACGACAATAATGTGGAGTCGATCACAAGAAATCTTGGTTGAAACAGCAACTTTTGATCTGTGAATTACAGAAATGAGCTTAAAATGCAACCTGTTAGCACGCATTTGTCGATTAATTGCCGAAAAGTGTTGTTTTCTGTTCAGATAGGTTGGCTAGTGACGATAGCAAGCGCGAATAATTACTGCGTTGTGTTCAAAATACAAAAAAGCCACCCCGAAGGATGGCTCTTGATGAAGTAGGTGGGTTATCAGTGTGCCTGATCCCAGCTATCACCCAGGCCCGCTTCGGCTAGCAAAGGGACATCCAGGGTAGCCGCTTCAGCCATGAGTTTGCAGATCTGTTGTTGCAACTCTTCGGCTTTCGTTTCATCAACCTCAAACACCAATTCATCGTGAACTTGCATGATCATGGTGATTTCCCCCTTAGTGTCAGAGGCTATCCAGTCGGCAACTTTGATCATCGCTTTTTTGATGATATCGGCTGCTGTTCCCTGCATCGGAGCGTTGATAGCCGCCCGTTCCGCAGCTTGACGCCGCATGGCGTTGCGGTCGCGGATTTCCGGTAGATACAGGCGCCGACCAAAGAGTGTGGAGACATAACCTTGCTCGGCGGCGAGTGCCCGGGTCTCTTCCATATACTTGAGCACGCCGGGATAACGCTTGAAGTAGGTATCCATATAGCTTTGTGCTTCAGTGCGAGGAATATCCAGTTGGCGCGCCAAGCCAAAGGCCGACATGCCATAAATCAGACCGAAGTTTACCGCCTTGGCGCGGCGACGCTGTTCTGGGGTGACAGTTTCAAACGCCACATCAAAGACTTCAGCCGCTGTTGCTCTGTGAATATCTTTACCCTCGGCGAATGCCGCCAGCAGGCCGGCATCCTGGGATAGGTGAGCCATGATCCTGAGCTCAATTTGTGAATAGTCGGCGGCCAGAATCTTGCGTCCTGAAGGTGCGATAAAGGCTTGACGAATTCTACGCCCCTCTTCGGTGCGGATAGGAATATTCTGTAGGTTAGGGTCGCTGGATGACAAACGGCCGGTGGCAGCGTTGGCTTGATGGTAGCTGGTATGCACCCGGCCGGTTTTGCCATTGATCATCAGCGGTAACTTATCTGTATAGGTGCTCTTGAGCTTGGTCAGGCTGCGATGTTCGAGAATAATCTTTGGCAATGGATAATCCAGCGCCAACTCTATCAATACCTCCTCGGCGGTGGAGGGGGCGCCTTTCGGCGTTTTCTTGATCACCGGATAACCCAGCTTTTCGAAGAATAGTGCCTGCAGTTGTTTGGGGGAGCTGAGGTTAAATTTCTCTCCGGCGATCTCATAGGCTTTTTGCTCCAACGCATCTATTTTTTGCGCCAGCTCATCACTTTGTTGCGACAGTTGCATACTGTCGATCAGCACGCCGTCGCGTTCCATCTGTGACAATACCTGAATAAGCGGCAACTCAAGTTCAGTGAAAACATTGGCTAACTCTTGTTCCCGCTCGAGCCTGGGCCATAGGTGTTGATGCAGCCTAAGGGTAATATCGGCATCTTCGGCGGCATAGGGTGATGCCGTTTCCAAAGGGATCCGGTTGAATGTCTGCTGCTTGGCGCCTTTACCGGCGATCTCTTCGAAACTGACACATTTGTGCCCCAGGTACTTGAGTGCCAGCCCGTCCATGTCGTGCCTGGATGCCACTGAGTTGAAGACATAGGATTCGAGCATGGTATCGAAGGCAACACCGGTCAGCTTGATACCGGCATTGGCCAGAATACTGATATCATATTTTAGATTTTGACCGACCTTTTTTATCTCAGGGTTTTCAAGTATCGGTTTGAGCTTGGCCAATACCTTTTCCCGGGGCAGTTGCTCAGGGGCTTCCGGGTAATCGTGCCCCAGAGGTAGGTAGGCCGCCTCTCCGGCTTTGACTGCAAAAGACAGACCCACCAGCTCGGCATCCATATAATTGAGGCTGGTGGTCTCGGTATCTATCGCCATTAGTTCAGCCTTGACCAGTTTTTTCAGCCATTTTTCCAGGGCGGCTTCGGTCAGTATGGTTTCGTATTCTGTCTCTATGGCGAGTTGGGGTGGAGTTTCTTCCTGGGTTTCAGCCGTTGCAGTATTGACCGCTAACGGATGCGGCATCTTGTTATCCAGAACTTCTGCCAACCAACGTTTGAACTCCATCTCACCATAAAGCTGTGTCAGTTGGTCTTTATTGGGGGCCGTAATATTGAGTTGGTGCCAGTCCAGATCAAGATCACAATCTGTCTTGATAGTCGCCAGATCGTAAGAGAGCTGTAGCATCTCGGCATTATCGATGATTTTCTTGGCCATGGTCTTGGCACCCCGGAAGCCAAGAGCTGTGACGCAATCCGGTTGCTGCAACAGCTTGGCGACTCCTCCGGCGCCCATCAGCATGGCCAACGCGGTTTTCTCACCCACACCAGGCAGTCCCGGGATGTTATCGGCCTTGTCGCCCATCAGTGCTAGCAGATCGATGATAAGCTCGGGGCCGACACCAAACTTGTTGGTGACCTCTTCGGGCCCCATTATGGTGTCTGTCATTGTGTTGATCAGGGTGACATTGTCATCCACCAGTTGAGCCATATCCTTATCGCCTGTGCTGATCAGAATGGCACGTCCTTCTTTGCTGGCCCGTGAGGCCAGAGTGCCTATCACGTCATCGGCTTCTACGCCGGGAATACACAGGAGTGGTAGACCCAGGGCTTCGATGATGGCATGCAGAGGCGCTATCTGACTACGTAGATCATCAGGCATTGGAGGTCTGTGAGCCTTATACTCTGCATACATATCGTTACGAAATGTGGGGCCTTTGGCATCAAACACAACCGCCATTTGCTGTGGCTTGTATTTACCCAGCAAGCTGCGCAACATGTTGACTACGCCGTAAACCGCCCCGGTTGCTTCACCCTTGGAGTTGGTCAGGTGAGGCGGCGCATAGTAGGCCCGATAGAGGTAGGAAGAACCATCCACAAGGACGAGGGGGTTTTCTGCTATTGTTGGCATAGTTTTGTTTCAATCTAAGCTGTCTTAAGTGCTGCTAAGCATGCCATACCAAGGCATTTTCGGCCATGACAAAATCACCCTCAGCCTGTGGATAAGTCTGTGAGTGAAAAAATCAACATAGAGAAATGCTGTAGAGAACAACTCGAAGTTGTTTTTATAACTTGTTGATATTTATTTGTTATTTGTTTTTTTGTGAGTCAGGTAAAAGTTTTACCAAATCTTATCGGTTGTGGATTTTTTAAATTCCTTTTCCAGATTTGCACCTTGGTAGCAGTAAAAATCGCCTCTTAGCAGAGACGATGAATTAAGTTAGCATGTTTTTTAATCAGATCAACCAGTTTGTAATTGGTTTGTTAAACCTAAATGACATAAGAGGGATTTTTTAATGAAAAAAATTGCAGTTCTTCTCAGTGGTTGTGGTGTCTTCGACGGCAGTGAAATTCACGAGGCAGTGTTGACCCTGCTGTCCCTGTCTCGCTCCGGCGCAGCGTACCAATGTTTTGCCCCCGATATTCCTCAAATGCATGTGGTCAATCACCTCAAGGGTGAAGTCGTGGAGACTGAGCAGCGTAACGTGCTGGAAGAAGCAGCTCGAATTGCCCGTGGTGATATCAAGGCGACGTCCGAGTTGAATCTGGCCGATTTCGACGGTCTGATCATTCCCGGTGGCTTCGGAGCTGCCAAAAACCTCTGTAACTTTGCCGTAAATGGCAGCAATAGTGAGATCGCCGCCCCGGTGCGTGAATTTATCAGCCGTTTTATCAACGCTGGTAAGGTGGTGGGCTTTATCTGTATTGCACCTGTGATGATCCCGGGCCTCTATGGTAAGGGGGCCAAAGGCACCATAGGGACGGACGCCGAAACCGCAGCGGCCTTTACTGCCATGGGCGGTGAACATCAAAATGCCAAGGTAGATGAAATTGTGGTCGACAGTGAGCGCAAGATTGTCAGCACCCCGGCTTATATGCTGGCAGGTTCCATTGCCGAGGCCAATAGCGGCATTGAAAAGCTGGTGACCAAGGTGTTGGAGCTGGCCTAAGCCCGTCCAAGTTACTTAGTTTCTATTCAAGAGGGAGCCTGAGCTCCCTCTTTTTACTGTTGCTTGCTGTGCAGAATGACTTTGGCGTCTACAAAGCCGAGCTACATAGGATTATCTTTTCCTGCGGTTGTCGAGCCAGCCTTGGGTCAGACCGACCAAGAGCCCACCAAGATGCGCGCCGTTGGCTATCGACAGGCCAAACATATCCATAAAGCCAAGCACCAGCCACAACAGCATAAAGCCCATCATGGCAGGTGGCAGGCCTATGCCTTTCTCTGGGCTCATGCGGCCGCTGATCCAGGTATAACCCACCAGGCCATACACAACCCCGGAAAGACCGCCGAAGTTGGGGCCACTGAGGTAGTACTGCACTAGATTGGG
This sequence comes from Shewanella indica, assembly GCF_033842865.1. Taxonomy (NCBI): domain Bacteria; kingdom Pseudomonadati; phylum Pseudomonadota; class Gammaproteobacteria; order Alteromonadales; family Shewanellaceae; genus Shewanella; species Shewanella indica. Next base: position 1,392,019 of record NZ_JAWXXR010000001.1, on the reverse strand, counting down.
CAATGTGCCGGCGACCAGCAGTAGCGTCAGCAGCGGCGCAATGCCGATACGGTTTTCTATCTTGCCACCCAAGACCCACCACCAGAGCAGGTTAAAGGTGATATGCAGCGCCGAGAAGTGCAGCAGGCTCGGAGTAAACAAGCGCCAGAATTGGCTGAAACCGGCATCTGAAGTGGCGCCAAAGAAGGCCAGGGCTTCGAAAACCTGATTGCCGTAACCCAGGTTCATGGCTGCGAAGATAGCTATGCAGACCAGCAGAATGACCAGCGTTAGCGGCCCGGCGCCGGTAATAAATTGACTCAGCAGTTGCAGTGATGGTGCGCCATAGTCAAAGCGGATGCGGTTGTCGCCATGGTCCCAGGAAGCCTGCAGATATTTGGGGTTTAACGGATCCTGAACAAAGTCGAGAAACGCTTTGCGCCCCTGTGCTTGGTCGGTGTCCTTGATGACATGGATAGCCACTCCCTGTTCCAGATGCATGATGCGACAGGGGATCCCTTCACCCTTGAGGTAGTCTACCAGCGCCTGAGCGGCGCGTTCGTTGGGGAGGCGGCCGATTTCCATGTCTCAGTCCCTCGGCCAGGCAGCGAAACCGCCATCCAGGCTGTAGACCTCATCGAATCCTTGATGTTGCAGATATTCCGCGGCACTTTGGCTACTGATGCCATGATAACAGCAGACAACCAAGGGCTTATCCATATCGGCGTCCCTGAGATAGTCGGCCAGATTGTCATTGCCGAGGCGAATGGCGCCGGGAATATGGGCCGTCTCGAAACTGGCAGGATCGCGAATATCGACTATCTGCAGCTCGGCATCTTCGGCCATCATTTGCTGGAGTTGAACGACAGAAAGGTGTTGGTAACTGGACATAGTTTGCCTGTAAAAGAGGTAGTGCTTATTAACAGTGTGCATCAGGGCGCTGCATGAGTACAGCGCCCTGTTTGAGGATCAATCCCAGCTGAGAATGACCTTGCCGGATTGACCCGAACGCATGGCATCGAAACCCTGCTGGAAGTCATCCACCTTGTAATGGTGGGTGATAATAGGTGCAATATCCAATCCGGACTGGATCAGACTGGCCATCTTGTACCAGGTTTCAAACATTTCCCGGCCATAGATGCCCTTTATCACCAACCCCTTGAAGATGACCTTGCTCCAGTCTATCGCCATATCGCCACCCGGGATCCCCAACATGGCAATTTTGCCACCGTGGTTCATGGTATCCAGCATGGAGTGGAAGGCAGACGGTACACCGGACATTTCCAGGCCGACATCGAAGCCCTCTGTCATGCCGAGCTCGCTCATCACATCTTCGAGTTTTTCTTTGGCCACATTGACGGCTCGGGTAGCCCCCAGCTTACGTGCCAGCTCCAGACGGTACTCGTTGACATCAGTAACGACCACGTGGCGTGCACCCACATGGCGGCAAACGGCGGCGGCCATAATGCCTATGGGACCTGCTCCGGTGATCAGCACATCTTCACCGACGAGATCGAAAGATAGCGCAGTGTGTACCGCATTGCCGAAGGGGTCAAAGATAGCAGCCAGCTCGTCGCTGATATCATCGGGGATCTTGAAGGCGTTGAAGGCCGGGATTACCAGATATTCGGCGAAGGCACCTTCGCGGTTGACCCCAACCCCCACAGTGTTACGGCACAAATGGGTACGGCCACCACGGCAATTACGGCAGTGACCACAGGTGATATGGCCTTCGCCTGACACCCGGTCACCAATATTGAAGCCACGCACTTCCTGGCCCATGTCCACCACTTCGCCGACATATTCATGGCCGACAACCATAGGAACAGGGATAGTCTTTTGTGACCACTCATCCCAGTTGTAGATATGCACATCGGTACCACAGATGGCGGTCTTGCGGATCTTGATCAGCAGATCGTTATGGCCCATTTCCGGCTTGGGTGCGTCTACCATCCAGATGCCTTGTTCAGGCTTGAGTTTGCTCAGTGCTTTCATCATGTTACTCCATGGGATAGGTATCAGATGATACCCATCTCCTTGCCGATTCGGGTGAAGGCTTCGATGGCCTTGTCCAGCTGTTCACGGCTGTGAGCCGCCGACATCTGGGTACGGATACGGGCCTGTCCCTTGGGTACTACCGGGAAGGAGAAGCCAATAACATAGATATTTTCTTGCAGCAGGCGGTTGGCGAAGTCACTGGCCAACTTGGCATCACCCAGCATGACCGGCACTATGGCGTGGTCTGCTCCGGCCAGGGTGAATCCGGCTGCAGCCATTTTTTCACGGAAATAACGGCTGTTTTCCCATACCGCTTCGCGTAGTTCCTGGCCCTCTTTGAGCATCTCCAGCACCCGAATTGAGGCGCTGACGATAGAAGGTGCCAGTGAGTTGGAGAACAGGTAAGGACGTGAGCGCTGACGCAGCCAATCGACCACTTCTTTGCGGGCCGCGGTGAAGCCGCCGGAAGCGCCGCCCAGCGCCTTACCCAGGGTGCCCGTGATGATGTCAACGCGACCCATCACATCGCAATATTCGTGGGTGCCGCGGCCGTTCTGGCCGATAAAGCCAACGGCGTGGGAGTCATCGACCATGACCAGGGCGCCGTATTGGTCGGCGAGGTCACAGATACCCTTGAGGTTGGCAATAACCCCATCCATGGAAAACACCCCATCTGTCGCTATCAAGATATGGCGGGCACCGGCATCGCGGGCGGCGATCAGTTGGGTTTCCAGGTCGGCCATATCATTGTTGGCGTAGCGAAAACGCTTGGCCTTACACAGGCGAACACCGTCAATGATAGAAGCATGGTTCAGGGCATCTGACACTATGGCATCTTCCGGGCCTAACAGGGTTTCAAATAGACCTGTGTTGGCATCGAAGCAGGAGGAGTAGAGGATGGTATCTTCCATGCCGAGAAATTCGGACAGATTGGCTTCCAGTTGCTTGTGAATATCCTGGGTTCCGCAAATAAAACGTACCGAGGCCATGCCGAAGCCATGGTCTGCCAACCCGGCCTGTGCCGCCTTGATCAATTCAGGGTGATTGGCCAGACCCAGGTAGTTGTTGGCGCAGAAGTTGATAACTTCTGCTTCGTTGACGCGAATGGCTGGTTGCTGTGGAGAAACTATTACACGTTCGCTCTTGTACAGACCTTCGGCCTTGACGTCGGCAAGCTGTTGGTTGATCTGATCGTAGAATGAGGTAGATGCCACCTTAAGTCTCCTTGATTGGATTATTCTGTTTATTGGAGTGGTGGCATTTTAACCCTAAAGCCAATGGCTCAACACTCTTTTTTGAGCTGGGCCGTCAGGGATAAATCAGATTAGGGCTAGTGCTTGTTTCAGATGAGAAAAACTAAGGAAGCTGAGAGAGCAAGGCACCTGAATGTCAGATGCCCAAGACGGTGAGCTAGTCTTGCTGGTGGGCCAAATTTTGGTAGTGTTGCTCCAGACGCTCGAAGGTCGAGGTGGAACTGGGGGTGGCGTAGGCCTTGAAGATCATCAGCACCCTGAGCAGGCCTTCATAGAGTGAAGACTTGGTGATATTGGCTATGCTGGATTGGGTCAGCTGATAGCTGATCCAGAAGCTGACTATCATCTTGATGGTATCGGCCAGGCTGGAGATCTTGTCTTGCTCCAGCTGCAGAAAGCCATCCTGACACAACTGTTGAAGTACGTGGCTAGAGCGGGTCAACACCTTTTGTTGGGCTTCCAGATAGCGCTTTTTCAAGGCCTCATCGCGGCTGAGGATGTCGGCCAGGTTGGCGTACATAAAGCGAAATTGCCACAGGGTATAGAACATGGCATCGAAATAGCCAATCAACAACTCGACATCGACTTGCCTGTCTTCATAGGGCTGAAACCCCAGTTCCAGATGATTTTCATACTGGTCGAAGATACAACGAATAATATCTTCCTTGTTGCGGAAGTGGTAATAGAGATTGCCCGGGCTTATTCCCAGATGAGCCGCGATATGGTTGGTGGTGATGGAGCGTTCGCCGTATTCGTTGAAGAGTTCCAGGCTGGCCTGGATGATTTTATCGCGGGTTTTCATCTGAGTCCTAAATGGTTGCGGCATCATCCGCAATCCGGCGAATGGCTCTTGGTTATGCTGCTTCGGGTATTATGCTAGCATTGTGACAATCCATCAGGCAAAACTCAATTATCCCGCCAATGAACCTTAGCCGTTACTCACTCTTGCTGTATCTGTTGTCGCCACTCTTGCTGCTGTATCTGGCATTTAGGGCATTGAAGAGCCCGGATTACCGCGGCAGGTGGGGCGAACGATTCGGCTTGTTCAAGGCCAAACCGACAGACCTGTTGATCCATACTGTTTCCATGGGGGAAACCCTGGCCGCAGTGCCGCTGATCAAGGCATTGATGCAAGCCAACCCTGACTTATCTGTCACGGTAACGACCACCAGTCCCACAGGTTCCCGTGAGGTGCGCAAGGCGTTTGGTGACACAGTGCAGCATTGTTACCTGCCGTTCGATCTTCCCTGGTGTGTGCGACGTTTTCTTAACAGGCTCAATCCTGCAAACCTGATAGTAATGGAAACTGAACTCTGGCCCAACTTACTGCATCAGGCCAAAAAACAGGGCGTAGGCATCATGTTGGCCAATGCCAGGTTGTCGGCCAAGTCGGCCGCCAAATACCAGAAGTGGGCCGGACTTAGCCTGCCGATGTTGCAACTGTTGGATAAGATAGCCGTGCAGACCCAAGCCGAGGCCGAACGCTTTATCGCCTTGGGCGTTGCCAGAGACAAGTTGAGTGTTTGCGGTAGCCTCAAGTTCGACCTGCAGTTGGATCAGCACAAGATAACCAGGGCCAGGGGCGAAAGGCAGTTGTGGGGACGCGCCTCGTCCCCGGTATGGGTTGCCGGCAGTGTTCATCCAGGGGAATTTGCCGCCATGCTGGAGTGCCATAAACGCCTATTGGCACTGTGGCCAGAGGCCTTGTTGATCATGGTACCGAGACACCCGGAGCAGTTCGATAATGCCGCCACGGCAATCAAGCAGGCCGGGCTTGCCTATGTGCGGCGCAGCAGCGGCCAAGGGCTAGCTGCCGAGACTCAGGTGCTGCTCGGGGATACCATGGGGGAGCTGCTGGGGTTATATGCCTGCGGCGATCTGGCTTTTGTCGGTGGCACCCTGATCACCAATGGCGGGCATAATCCGCTGGAGCCGGCAGCCTTGGGCTTGCCGGTCTTTGTCGGCCCCCATCATTGGGACTTTGCCGAGATAACTTGCCTGCTGCAAGGTGCCGGGGCCTTGCAACTGGTTGAAGATGCCGCCTCGCTGGCGAGTGGCATAACGGCACTGTTACAGGAAAGCGGTGCGAGACGCTACGCCGCCCAAGCCGGCTTGAAAGTGGTTAGCAGCAACAGAGGAGCACTGCAGAAGCAGTTGCAGTTGGCTCAGGCCTTGTTGTCAGGCACTCGCTGAGCCACGGTAACCTTCCAGCAACCACTGCCAGTTCTCTTCGGTAAATTGCAGCTGGGGCTGTTTGCGTTTTTCCTTGTTGAAGGAGCGCAGCAGCCGACTGAGATTGGCCTGTTGCCAGCCATCGGCCGGGGTTCGCAGCTCTCCTCGGTCAAAATCAATCAGATAAAAGCCCTGGTCGCTGCTGAGAATATTTTTGGCGTTGAGATCGGCATGGTAGACACCGCGCTGATGAAAACGGCCAATCAAGGCGCCGAGTTGTTGCCACTGTGGGCGTGACATGGCCTGTTTTTGCAGCAGAGCCACCAGATCCTCGGCACCATGAATGCGACGGATCAGGATATCGGCCCGGTACCAGAGCCCGAAGCGTTCCACTTTGGCGGCAATGGGCTCGGGTACAGGTAAACCTTCTTCAAAGAGTTGCTCCAAGAGCGCCAGTTCTGCCACGGCGCGGGTTTTGGTGAGGCCGGTGAACAGGTAGGCGTCTTTGCTGAACTTTTCCATCAAGCCGCCGCGCCAATAGTGGCGCAATACCCACTGCTGTTTTTCATGCTCGACAAACCAAGTGGTGTAACGCCCCTTGGATGAGCCGACAATCGCTTGCTGTTGCCGCCAAAAAGACTCGTCAAACCAGGTTTCATCCAGGGCTTGTGGGGCGGCAAGGCTCAGCGCCAGGCAACCCTTGGCGGTGTTTTTAATCTGCATCGGCTATTTGTTCGTTATAAGCGTGGAACCTGAGTCTATTCTACATTAAGATCTGGGGTTTGCACCCAAGAAGCCGATTCTGTCCATGAGTTTTGACCCCGCGAAAATTCAATCTCTCTGTTTGCTGCGCCTGTCGGCGATTGGTGATGTTTGTCATGCCGTTGCCATGGTGCAGGCAATTCAGCGCCAGTACCCGCAACTGGCCATCACCTGGGTGGTAGGCAAGATAGAATATCAGCTGCTCAAGCACCTGCCCGGGGTGGAGTTTGTGGTGTTTGACAAAGGTCAAGGCTGGAAGAGTTACCTCAATTTGCGGCGGGCGCTCAAGGGGCGTCGTTTCGATGTGCTGTTGCACATGCAGGTGGCGCTGCGGGCTACCATAGCCTCATTGATGATCCCCGCCAAAGTGCGCATAGGGTTTGACCGGGCCAGGGCCAAAGAGGGACAATGGTTGGTGACCAATGAGCAGGTTGCCCCGTTGGCCACGCCCCATGTATTGGAAGGCTTTATGGGCTTCGCTAAGGCTGTGGGGGTGACAGATCTTCAGCCTAAGTGGGACATTCCTGTGCCCGCCGCTGATACTGAGTTTGCCTGTCAGTTGATCCCTGATGGGGATAAGGCACTGATTATTTGCGCTGCCGCCAGTAAGGCAGAGCGAAATTGGTTGCCCGAACGTTATGCTCAAGTAGCCAACCATGCGCTGGAAAGAGGTTATCGTGTGTTGCTTTGCGGCGGCCCCGCTCCTATGGAGTATCAGCTTGCCGAGGCCATTATTGAACATGGCGATGCCCGCATCGAAAACCAGGTGGGTAAGACTTCACTGACGCAGCTTTTGGCGCTTTTGAAACAGGCGAGCATAGTCCTGGCGCCGGATACCGGTCCTGCTCATATGGCTGTGACCCAAGGAACGCCGGTGATCGGCCTATACGCCCATTCCAATCCTGGACGCACTGGGCCTTATACCTGTTTGGATAGCGTGGTCAGTGTCTATGATGAGGTAATCGCCTTGCAACATCCAGGCGAGGTTCCCTGGGGGACACGCGCCAAGGGCGCGCATCTGATGGAGATGATCCCGGTGGCATCTGTAATAGCCCAATTTGATCGTCTGTTGCCAGCGAGCGAAAGCGCTTAATCGAGCGATCCTCAACAATACTCCGGTCAATAGTAAGGAGCTGCCGATTAATGGTAAACTTCAGGCTTGATAGGCTCATCTGCTGACAAACATCAGTTGAGTGAAGCAATGAGGGAGGATGGGGTTTTTCCATTTAATTTTAGGGATAATGTCGATGTCCGTGGCGCCAAAATTTCTATTTGTACCTGTCTCCTGTGAAGAGGGAATAGGTGAATATATGCGTTCCACCATAGTGGCCGACGAGATCATGCAGCGTTGGCCCGGAGCACAGATTGAATTTGTGCTTAACAGTCGCGCCCCCTACGCCAAGTATTGCTCCTATCCAACGCATCTGGTTGACGACACTCCCACCAAGCGAGTGAAAGAGGTGAACCAGTTGATCTCAGAGCTCAAGCCTGACCTGGTAATCTTTGATGCGGCCGGCCGTAAAGCACAGCTGAAACATGCTTATCGCAGTGGCGCCAAGGTGGTTTTTATCAGCCAGCACAAACGCAAACGTGCTCGAGGCATGAAGCTTGTACGGGCATTGGTCACTGACAGTCATTGGGTAGTGCAGCCTGAGTTTGTGATTGGCGATATTAGTCGTTTCGATCGCTTCAAGTTAAACCTGATCAAACGGGCCGAGCCCATCTTTACCGGTCCTATCTTCGCAAGACCCGATAAAGCGTTGCAACAGCAGTTGCAGCAAGCATATAACTTAAAGCCAAAGGGATATCTCCTCTATAGCGCAGGATCTGGCGGTCATTATGTCGGCGCAACTCTTGCGGCTGAACGTTTTGCCCAAGTAGCGCAGGTCTGTTATCAAAAGATGGGGATACCCAGCGTCATGGTGTTTGGTCCTAATTATCCTAAAGCCCTGCCTAGGTTAGAGGGGGTAGTGAGCATAGAGCGGCTCTCCAGCATGGAGTTTATCAATCTGCTTGATGGCGCAGTGGGCGCTGTACTAAGCGGTGGTGATACCCTGTTGCAGGCGATAGCTCTTAAGGTGCCGACGTTGGCGGTGGCAGTTTCCAAGGATCAACCCAAGCGGATTGATAGCTGTGTGCAGCGGGGCTTAGCCATCAGCAGCGATATCGAGACAGATGCTATGTGTACTCAGGTACAGCGTCTGTTGGAACCACAAACCGTGGGGCAGTTAGTTGCCAATATGGATAAAGAGGGGGAGGCCAAGGGGCTGGATATCTGCATAATGGAGATTGCACGACTATTGGGGCTTGATTATGAGTAGTAAACGGATCGGCTTAGCTATAGACAGCCTCGCCGGTGGCGGTGCAGAGAAGATAGTCCTAACTCTGGCGACTGAACTGAAACGTTTGGGACACGAGCCGCATCTTTTGGTGCTGACCCCTCATTATGATTATGCAGTCCCTGAGGAAATTCCCTTGCATGTCTGCTTCGATGAAGGTGAGCGGCATATCATTGCCTGGTGGCGGTTGGGGCGCTCGGTTGCCAGGGTCAAGCAATGGTTCGATGAACTCGAACAGACTTATGGTGGTTTTGACCTTATTTTGTCTAATTTGGACAAGAGCAATTTATTGCTAACTCGTGCCGGTGTATCACAGCTCTATATTGTGGTGCATAACTCTATTGAAGAGGAGTTGAAGCGTGAGCGTAAACTCGGACTATTAGCTTACCTTACAATGCTCAGAACCAAGCTGGCACTAAACGGCCAGGCGTTGATCACAGTCTCCAAGGGGATCGCTCAGGAAATTCGCCAGAGCGGGCGAATTTCTCCCCGCAGTATGCGTACTATATATAACCCATTCGATATAGAAGCGATAAGGGCAAAAGCTGTAGAGGAACACCCGGATATTCCCAAAGGTGACTATCTGATCCATGTTGGTCGCGTCGCACGGCAAAAACGTCATGACATACTATTTCAGGCTCTTGCCAAGATGCATAAGCCTTTGCCGCTGGTGCTACTTTGTAACAATCCCAAGAAGGCGATGAAACTGGCCAGAAAATACGGTGTGGCCGATCGCATCATCTGTCCCGGGTTTCAGGCCAACCCCTTTCCCTGGATAAAGGGTGCGAGTCTCTTGGTGCTCAGTTCCGATTATGAAGGCTTTGGTAATGTCCTGGTCGAGGGATTATTGTGCGGCACACCTGTGATCAGTACCGACTGCCCCCATGGACCTGATGAGATTTTAACGGGTGAACTGGCTAAATATCTGGTGCCGAGACGGGATAGTAAGGCTTTAAGTCGGAAGTTGGAGCAAGCCTTGGAGTATTATCCGCCTTTTGCCGACAGTCAGATCCTTACGCAGGTGACCATCGACAAAATTGTTGCCGATTATCTGAGCCTCTGTGAGTCCTCTTAAGGGTAATGGAATAAAACTTCAGCACTTTTACCACTTGCAGCCCAATTACTTAAGCTCTTGCTTGTTTAATCGTTTTACAAGCCCTGATATTAAAGCCTCGGTGTTGGTGGGCTAAATATAAAGCATTAATAAATAATGCATTATTAAGTTTCCCCTGCCCAGGTTTATGTTCAACATATACTCAATTGTTGTTTAAAGGCTGAAATTTTTCTGTTTCACCATAGAAGTTTAGGATTTGCTTTTCCACTGCATTGGCGACTTGGTGAGGGGCAATAGAGCTTGCTTTACCTGTACCTTCAAGGATGATGCTATCCCCCAGTGGTTGCCAGAGCTTAAAGTCGCTGGCCATTAGGGTTACTTGAGGCTTCGACATGCATACAGCGAGATGAGCAGTAGCAGTATCGACGCTTATGCTCAGGTCGCAAAGACCTATGATAGCTGGAAGTTCAAAGAAATTATTCAGTGCAGTAAAGGTAGTGATCTGCTTTGGATTTAAATCTTTATCTGCTCTTATCTCTGCAGTGACAGATTCAAGCTTATCTGGCGGTGTATTGACTATGAATACCAGGTTGGCATATTTTGAATTAAGCAGCTGGATCAGTTGTTTTACTTGAGGCCAGGGGTAGTCTTTTTTCGTCGCCGTTGATAGGTGATTGATAAAAATAATGAGTTTATTTGAGTCACCCTGTGTGAGTGAGGTTATCACGGGTTGGACACTTGATTGATACTCTGGACTAATATAAATATCGAGTTGTTTACTGCCGTTAATGAGATCTGTGGTATCTAATCCTAGAAATTGATTAAAGCAATGACCATAGAAGTCTGTAACATGTGAGCTTTTTTTAGCTATGTCACGGTAGTTGAGAGTACCATCGAGTTTGCCAGCATAGATTTTACTGGTAAATAGATTTTTTAGGGTGTAGTTCATGGTGGCGACAACTATGGCTGTCGATGAGATCTGACGTGCAATCTTTGCAAATTGTTCGCTACGATTTTTCCCTACGAAAATGATGATATCGTATTTTTTTTCTCGAGCTGTTTGGATTGCTGCTTGACGTTGATCCAAATTGCTCACAATAGGATAAACGTCGTCGAAATCCCCTATTGCATTTATCCATTCCGATAGAATTTTGTTGCGGCCTTTAGCCCAATCGTGGGGCTTACTGCGACAGTCGTCAAACCAGATATCGATACTAAGATGAGGGTATTTTGCTTTAAGGGCGCGTAACCAAACACCTTGGTAGACAAAATCACCAATGGCCAAGTGTGTCATGTACAAGACACGCTTAGCTTTCAGTATGCTTGAATGTTCAATTATGACAGACACAAGAATCTCTATTTTAGATAGTTGGTAAACTGTGTGAATTTTTTGTCAAGCTTAGGCGTTGCAAAAAGCCGCGCCAGAGCGCGTTGCCAGTTAAGATATAGCTTGGTTAATTTGCGTTGCTTCATCTTTTCAAGCCCCCCATGAGGGTTGATGTCCGATAGGCCCGTCAGATCGACTGAAACGCAGTATGGGATGAGTCCAAAAGGATAAATACCTAGCGTCCACCAGGATTTTAGGTGTCCATCAACTGGTTGTACCACATAAGGCATGTTTTTGATAAGTGCTTTAGCTCCTTTTTTACTCACTACCTGTGCTACAGCGCTAATTGGAAACTTATGATAACTAATAAATTTGTGCTTATGGTAAGTATAAGCATTCCTAATATTGCTCTGGCCACCCTTGCGTAGTGGATAAAGCTTAATGAAGTCCCATTCTTTTGTGGGTAGGTTTCGCATTAAGTCGACCACTTCTGAGAAATTGTCTTCTAGGTAGATGTCATCCTCAAGAATGAAGGCAAAATCCAAGTCATCATCGATAATTTTTTGCCATGCTTTTTTGTGGCTAAGACTGCAACCGACCTCTCCTTTACTTAGCGCCCTGTAATAGTTTTTTTGCACTAATTTGGCAGGAGAAACCTGTTCAATTTCTTCATCTGTTAGTAGGTTGCCATCAACGCCTTCTATGCGTTCGAAGGGGACTCCAACACGATTGAGTTGCTCGGTAATATGGGCCATCCGCTCTTTAGAGCGGGCTAGATTGATAACGAAAACCTTATACTTCATCATGAGTTTTAGCTATTTCCTTAAATGGTGACGAAGGCTTTGGCCAAGGCACTGATGATCGATCTCGGTAGCTTATAACGCTTATGTGCTTTGTCGATAAACAATTCCCAGCCGTCGCTTTTGATTTCTTTTAAAGTGTCAGCATCTATTTGGTTAGCAAAGATGTCGCAAAAGTCGTTTACAAATCTGACTTCACGTTTTAAGGAAGAGTTAGTATAGCCTCTACCAGCATAATGGATGAAGCTGGCTTGTTTATAATTATCTGCCCCTAAAACATCCATGCGGTTAAACTGTGAGGATATGCTCTTATTTTTGAGATTATCACGTTGTATCAGGTAATTTACATAAGTTTGTTCATAGTACTTTATGTGATTACAAAGTTTCTGAAGATCAGATAATGAGGCAATATCAAATAATGGACATTGGCGTGAAATTAGCATGCAGCCTAAGTTATAGTAGACAGGGCGTCCATTTTCTTTGGGCCAGTCTTTTATTTCACCCATGATAGCAGAGATTTTGTCTATCACAGGTTGACGCTCTAGCAACTGTCCTTCATTAAATAGATAAATAGTATCCAGTTCATTATAAACTTCAAAAATGTTGTCAGCATCTGGAGTAATAATGATATCGGCATCCAGGTACAGTACCCTATCGTATTTTTTCAATAACTCCTTGATATATAACTTCTCTGTCCACGCAGGGCTGGCGGTATGTTTTGGATTTGTGATGGTGATTGGGTAATGGAGCTCCTTTGAAACGATAAGATCAGCACCGACTTTTTCGGCATATCTTTCGAAACTGAGTAACGCGGCACGGTACATGGGATTTTCATCACCAATAGCAAGCGTAAAAATAGCTGTTTTCAATTGATTGTCTTTCATTACAAATGGGCTCCTCAAGGCTTAATTACTGACCGATAAAGTGTTGCGCGGCCAGCCAGTCCAGATACTCGGGTACTCCTTGCTCGACTGTTTTAAAGGCCTGAGTATATCCAGCAGCCCTAAGTCGAGTGAGATCCGCCTGGGTATAGCTTTGATAGGCGCCTTTGAGCTTATCCGGGAAAGGAATATATTCGATTTCCCCCTTACCGTGATAAGCGATCACCGCATTGGCCACGTCGTTGAAGCTCTGTGCTTGACCCGTACCACAGTTGTACACCCCTGAGACACTTGGATTTTGCCATAGCCAGAGGTTGACTTTGACTACATCTTCGACATACACGAAGTCTCTCAGTTGTTTGCCATCTTCGAAGCCGTCGTGGCCCTGAAACAGGCGGCAGATACCATTCGCCTTAATCTGATTGTTGAAGTGGAAAGCTACACTAGCCATGCCGCCCTTATGTTGTTCCCTTGGTCCATAAACGTTGAAGTAACGTAGTCCGGCCACTTGAGTCGTGAAGCTATGTTGCCTGACATATTGATCGAACAGGAACTTGGAGTAGGCATAGACGTTGAGCGGCTTTTCCAGCTCCCGCTGCTCGACAAACTTATCGCTGCCGCCGTAAACAGAGGCCGAGGATGCATAGATAAACTGGCTGCCGGTACGCTCACAGAAGTGGAGCAGGGTTTTGGAATACTCGTAGTTGTTAGCCATCATAAACTTGCCGTCCCACTCAGTGGTTGACGAACAGGCGCCTTGATGGAAGATTACTTCAACCTTGTTATCGAATTGTCCCTGGTTGATCTGTTCGATGAAGTCTGCTTTATCCAGATAATCGGCGATTTCACAGTCGGCGAGATTAAACATCTTGGTGCCGTCGGTCAGGTCATCTACGGCAATAATATCACTACGCCCTAAGTTATTGAGCGCTTTAACTAAGTTGCTACCAATAAAGCCTGCGGCACCTGTGACTACTATCATAAGTATTTTCCAATTTTCGTGTGACTCGTATAAATGTCGAGTCGCTAAATGTTATAAATCCGAGGTGAGTGGTTGGGGCTCACCATAAAAGGTATCTAGGAACTGAGCAATTTCCTGTGCCGCAGCGTCAAAATCGATTAGTGCCATATTTCGGCCAGTTTTTTTGCCTATCGGTGGAGTAAAGGCTAGACGCTTGTGGCTCTGGGTCAAAGTTTGCCAGCGAATTTTGGGCGCTGAACGCCTCCCCGCATAAAAGCCTACAGTCGGCACATCATGGAGCCCAGCGATATGTAATGGGCCTGTTGAACCTGCGATAAACATGTCGGCAGCGACCAGTGATTCGGCAAAGTCGGCAAGGCCGGCTAAAGGTTTGGCCATCACCACTTTGACTCCGTTAGCTTGTAAGTCTTTATTGATTATTTGCGCTAATGCTTCTTCGTCACCGTTAAAGGTGAGTACAAACTTACAGTCGATTTTAGTATTGGCGTTTATCTGTGTTAATAGGTAGGCAAAGTCCTTTGGGGCGAGCGCACCGGATGACCCACCTGTACCCGGATGAGCAAAGATCAACTTTTCACCTGAATAATGTCCGTAATAGGCTTGCCATTTGTCTCGCACGGCTTGTTTATCCCAATATTGTTTGGGAAGCGCTGGGATACTGTATCCAAAATGATTAAGGAAGTGCTCTACCAGTAAGCAAGCACCACGCCAACAAGGCTCTCCCTTACGATACTGAACGTTGGCTCTGTGTTTATAGAGATATTGGTACCAGTTATGCTTAGGAGCGAGTTTATAGGCAACATCTATGTGACGTAAGATTTTGTAGATACGGTATTCGGATTGAGAGATGAGAATTGCGTCATATTGCCTGGCGCTGATGGCTTCGCCAATCTCTTCATCGTTGCCGTTATCGACAATGACATGGTCAACATAAGGGCATACTTCAGCAAATGGCTTTACGGCTGGAGAGACAAACATTTCAATACTGGCTTGCGGTAAAGCATGCCTGAGTAGATACAGTGCAGGCCACATGAGGACAAAGTCGCCAATTTTATCGTGTTTGATGACCAATACTCTTTTTAACATATGAAAAAATCAACTCATTGTAAAAACTTAAGTGATCCATTGATGTCTACATCCTCGTGAACATCAATGGATCACTCACGAAAAAAGGCGTGTCAGTATACCAATTTAAATTCCATAGATCTGTGTTTTCGTCTTTCATAACCAGGTTTCATGTCTGAAAGAATTGCATGGGTCACCAAATGCCTTGAACTCAGACTCTTTGGGTACAACCGCTGTTAAGCGGTTAACCAAGCTGATTCGATGTCAATGGTTCAATCCAGGGAGAGAACTCGTTAAACTAGGCGCGATTACACCATCAATTTAGGGCACAGAGTCATGTACACGAAAGCCATCTATCCCGGAACATTCGACCCTGTCACCAATGGGCATGCGGATCTTATCCAACGTGCCGCTGCGCTATTTTCTCACTTGGTGATAGGTGTGGCAGCCAGTCCATCGAAGCAGCCTTGTTTTACTCTGGAAGAAAGGGTCGCCATGCTCAACAAGGTGACCTCACATCTGGATAATGTCGAGGTGGTTGGCTTTACCGGGCTACTGGTGGACTTTGCCAAAGAACAGAGTGCCAATGTGTTGGTGCGGGGGCTGCGCGCTGTGTCTGATTTCGAATATGAGTTCCAACTGGCCAATATGAATCGTCGGCTCCACCCTGAGCTGGAGAGTGTCTTTTTGACCCCTGCGGAAGAAAACTCTTTTATTTCATCGACCTTGGTCAAGGAAGTCGCGCTGCACGGGGGCGATGTCAGTCAATTTGTTCATCCGGATGTTGCCAAGGCCTTGGTTACCCGAATCAAAAAGCAAGGAAGTTAATTTCAATGAGAAGTTTTTTGTACAAAAGCTTGGTGCTGGGCATTGGCCTGGGAATGAGTACTATGAGTCAAGCGGCGCCTTGGGTCGATAGTTCTGACATTTATTTAAGAGCCGATATACAAGCGCTGGCCGATGCCGGGGTAATCACGGTTCCGGTCAATACCTATCCCTTGATGTGGGCAGGTATCGGTGCCGACTTGGCCAAAGTTGAGCCGGCCACACTGACCCCGGCGTTGACCGACGCCTTTTCCAGGGTGAATTTTTACTATCGTCAGGCGATAGACAGTCGCGGTAGTGCGGCCATCAAGGCAACGGCGGCAACCGATGCTGCCAGATTTCAACATTTTGGTTCTGACTATCGTGAGAAGGGACAACTGAGTGCCTCCTATGAATATGTCGGAGAACGTTTTGCCTTCAAGGTTGCAGGAACCGGGGCATATGATGCTCAGGATGATGAGAACGCTCGTCCGGATGATTCCTACATGGCTGTGGTATTGGGCAATTGGATAGTGACCGCAGGCGCTGTGCAGCAGTGGTGGGGGCCTGGATTTGATTCGGCCTTGCATAAATCAAATAATGCCAGGCCCATGCCGTCTGTGATGCTCAGTCGTAACAATGCCGCTGGCTTTGAAACCCCTTGGCTATCCTGGATTGGTCCCTGGACCTTGACTACTGGTATCAGTTGGATGAACGACGACAGGGCCATTGAAGATACCCTGCTGTGGAATATGCGTGGCAGTGTCAGACCCTTCAAACAGTTGGAAATAGGCCTTTCCTGGACCACGCAATTCTGTGGTGAGGGGCAGGATTGCGGTTTTGGTTCATTCTGGGATGCTATTTCAGGTGGTACCGAGTGTGCCGATGGAGATCCTAACTGTGACCCTTCCATGCAGTCCAAGATAGGCAACCAGATGGCGGGTTTCGATATTCGCTATGCCGACACTCTGTTTAACGTGCCTTTCGGCCTTTATCTGGAGCGCACCTGTGAAGACTCCAGCGGTTCGGCGCCATGGCAGATTGCCGACTGTGGCATGCTGGTGGGCGCTGATACCCGCTTCAACCTGGCGCAGCAGCAATATAAGCTGTTCTTTGAGTATACGGATACAATGGTAGCCTGTGGTAGCGACCCTAATGTGTTTAACTGTTTCTATGAACATAGCACTTACCTGAGTGGTTCACGTTACTATCAACGTTCTTTGGGATCCACCTATGACAGCGATGCCAAGGTTTATGTGTTGGGTTTGGTTGGGCAATTTGCCGACAGCCACGGCATCAACGCTTACCTGCGTTATGCTCAACTCAATAAAGACGGCAAGTCTCCTTCTCATGGTTGGGCACCTCAGCCTGCCAAGGAAGACCTATTGATGTTGGAGCTCAGCTATCGAATGCCCTTGTTGAAGGGAATGATGACTTTTGGGGGAACTGCTTCCCGTTCAGAATTCGATACTGATAACGATACAGATGCCAGCCTATTTGGCAGTTACGAATACAGATTCTGAGAAATAACACCTTCCCCAAGCCGGCTTAGCCGGCTTTTTTATGTCTGTAATTAAAATGTTATCAGCATTGGTTTTAATGGTTGCGTAAAAAGCGGCGTTGACATAATTTAGCCTTAAGAAACGACTTCTATGCTGCAGTTCAAGCCTATGGAACATAGGCTTGAACTGTTTTTAGGTCAGTATCCCGGGAGCTTATTTTTGATTTCAGTCGTAATACCCGCCAAAGACGAAGCCGGCAATATAGGCCCTCTCATTAATGAAATCTGTCAGGCCTTGGCAAGTACAACTCCATTTGAAATTCTGGTTGTGGACGATGGCAGCAGCGATAACACTGCCAACGAAGTGTTACAAACCGCAGAACAAAATGGTTGTGATGCCAGAGTTATCCGTCATAAACGCAGTACAGGTCAGAGCACGGCTATCTGCACGGGAGTGCGCGAGGCCAAGGGGGAATATATAGTGACCCTGGACGCCGATGGGCAGAATGATCCTGCGGATATCCCCGCCATGATCCGGCTTATCCCGCAAATGAACAGTGCTGATTTTTGTATCGCAGGTTATCGAAAGCACCGTAAAGACACGGCTTGGAAACGCTTTCAATCCCGTTTTGCTAACCGGGTACGCGATGCTTTGTTGCACGATGGCGTTCCGGATACCGGCTGTGGCCTTAAACTGTTTCCACGAGCCAGTTTTCTGAAACTTCCCTATTTCAACCATATGCACAGGTATATTCCGGCGCTTATCCGCCGTATTGGGGGAGATGTGCGTATTTCCGTGGTTAATCACAGAGATAGACAAGCCGGTATTTCAAAATATACTGCCTGGAATCGACTCTGGGTGGGAATCGTCGATATCTTGGGGGTGATGTGGTTGATCCGCCGGGCCAAAATTGCCGAGATAGACAGCATTGAACACAGCCGCCGGGATTAAGTTGAAGCGTTTGCTAAAGACACTGTTGTTGCTCTCTGTCTTGCTTGGGCTGATGTTGGCCGTTCAGGCCGGCTGGTTTGAGCATCTCACCGACAGCAACTGGGTTGCCAACTTTATTCAGCGCCAAGGGAGTGGTGGACTGGCGTTACTGTTTGCTGTGGGCACCCTGTTTACCGCAGTGGGCGGCCCGAGACAGATCATTGCCTTTGTTTTCGGCTTCGCGCTTGGGGGGGCTGTTGGCGCCCTGTTTTCTACCTTTGCCGCCTTGGCGGGTTGCCTTCTCAGCTTTTACTGTGCCCGTTTGACGGTACGCGAATTCTTGCAAAAACGTTTTGGTATACGGCTGCAACGTTTTGAACGGATGATCATCCATCGCACCTGGCTCAAAGTATTAATGATTAGGCTGTTACCTGTGGGCAGCAACCTGTTGACCAATCTTTTCGCCGGGGCAACCCGGGTTCCTGTCGGCGGTTTTTTGCTTGGCAGTTTCATTGGTTATTTACCGCAGATGCTGATCTTTGCCTATGCCGGGGCCGGCTTGGGCTTGTCTGATCAGTATCAACTCGGCATCAGCCTGGTGCTCTTGCTGCTTTCCAGCTTTATAGGAACTTACCTTTACCGCAATCGCCTGAGTCGTCAGGTGGATGATTTGGTCACAGACAAACAGGAGCTTTGATGAATTGGCTGCGTAGCTACTTTGACAGTGATAGTTACACCAGGGTGTTTTGGGCATTGTTCTGGCTGACCTTGTTTATTATGTTGCTGGGAATTGGATTCCGCTCTCCCTGGCCTGCTGACGAACCCAGATTTGTCGAAGTTGCCAGAGAAATGGTCAGTAGCGGTCAGTGGTTGTTTCCCAGTCGCGGCGGCGAATTTTATCCTGATAAACCGCCGGTTTTCATGTGGGCCATAGCACTTTGCTACGCCTTGATTGGTGACCTCAAGCTGGCTTTCTTGCTGCCCAATGCCCTGTGTGGTTTGTTGACAGTGATGCTGGTCTACGATCTGGGCGCCAGACTTTGGAATGTTCGCACTGGCCGCAATGCTGCTCTGCTGCTGCTATTGGTGCCGCAATTTTTGATGCAGGCCAAGAATGCTCAGATAGATGCCATGGTGATGTGTTGGATTACTTTAGGGTGTTATGGCCTCTTGCGCCATTTCCTCAAAGGGCCGAGTTGGGGCTGGTATTTCGCCGCCTGGGGCTTTATGGGGTTGGGGGTTATCACCAAGGGGGTTGGCTTTCTGCCTCTGCTGTTGCTGTTGCCGTTGGCATTTTACAGCTGGCAACGAGGCTTATGGCGAGAGAGCTGGCGCTGGCGGGCGCTATTGGGGCCGGTCGCCATGTTGGCCGTAATTGCGCTCTGGTTGGTTCCCATGATACTGACGGTTCAAGCATCCGCGAGCCCGGATCACCTGGCTTACATGAACAATATTTTGTTTAAGCAAACGGGTGAACGTTACGTCAACGCCTGGGATCATATCAAACCTTGGTATTTCTTTGTTTTCAGTGTCATTCCTTGGCTCTGGTTCCCTCTGCCTTTATTGGCATTGGCTTACGGAAAGCGCCTCTGGGCGGCCATTAAGGCAGACCCAGGCATTGCCGTCTTGCTGTTATGGGTCTTGTTGGTGGTGGTGTTTTTCAGTATCAGCCCAGGTAAGCGCAATCTCTATATTTTACCGGCACTGCCGATGGCCGCGCTGGCCATTGCGGCTGCATTGCAGGGAGCACAGTTGTGTCTGTGGTTTGAGCGTTTGGTGTCCGCCCTGTTGTGGTTGTTGGGGGGCTTGCTGCTGACTCTTGGGGTGCTGGCATTGCTGCATCATCCCAAGTTGCTTGAGAGGTTGGCGGACTATACCGATGATCTCACAGGTATCGGCTACCTGTTTATGGTGCTGGGTTCCTCCTGGCTAATTTTGATTTGGTGGCTAAGGAAGCAGCCTTCGCTGTTCAGGGCCGGCGCTGTAACTATTCTGGGATGGCTCCTGGTCAGCACCTGGGGTTATCTGTTACTCGATGAAATACGTACTCCCAAGGCTTTGATGCAACATACTGCCGAGGTGATAGGTGAGGAAGCTGAGCTTGGATTAATCCGCTTCAAGGAGCAGTTTATTCTGTTTTCTCCCATAAGTATTACCCATTTTAGCTATCTGGCATCCACTGCCGAGCAGGAGCGCCGGGCCTGGCAGTGGCTGCAACAAGGTAAACAACGCTATCTCCTGGTTCCCGGTTGGGTAACCCTTGAATGCTTTGATTTGAGTAAGGGGCAGAATATGGGCTCGGCCCACAGGCAAGATTGGTATTTACTGTCGGCATCGGCGAGTCTGCCCGAATGTCAGTCGCCCAAGACTATGGTCAGTTACTACACCCCGCATCCGGGGCAGTGGATGCGGGAATAGCCTTGGGTCAGCGCGTCTGGCACAGGCTGCAAAACACTGTGGTGCGCTGTCCCAGGCGTATTTCGGATAATAGATGGCCACATTGGGTGCAGGTTTCCCCACCGCGGCCATAGACATGCAGCTTTTGGGCAAAGTAACCCGGTTTACCTTCGGCATTGGTGAAATCTTTCAGTGTGGTGCCGCCCTGTTTGATGGCCTGGGCCAGGATCAGCTTTATCTCGGCGACCAGCACTGTCAGCCGCTCTTTATCCACTTTACCGGCATCGGCCTGCGGGTGGATCCCGGCGGCAAACAGGGCTTCGTTGGCATAGATATTACCGACACCCACCACAATGGCATTGTCCATCAGACAAAGTTTTATCGCCTTCTTCTTGCCCTTGAGTGCCGCGTGCAGTTGCTCGACATTAAAGGCATCCGTTAAGGGTTCGGGGCCCAGTTTGGCCAGCAGTGGATGAGCCGTTTCCGGCAACTCGCACCAGAGCCAGGCACCGAATCTGCGCGGATCGTTGAACCTCAGCACCCGGCCGTTTTCCAGCTCCAAATCTATATGGTCGTGTTTCTCCGCCGGTGTGCTACGGGGCAAAATCCGCAGGCTGCCGGACATCCCCAGATGCACTATGCAGGTACCGGCATCTGTATCCAGCAGCAGGTATTTGGCGCGGCGGCGCACGGCTCTGATGGTCTGTCCTATGATATTGCGGGCCGTTTCAGGTACCGGCCAACGCAGTGAAGGATTCCGAACGATAAGGTTACTGACGGTCTGATCAACAAGATACGGCGCAACCCCGAGGCGGGTCACTTCCACTTCCGGCAATTCTGGCATAAGGCTCTCTGCTCTATCAGCTTGTGGATACACTCAGCAGAGGTACAACACCACTTCTGAGGCTGGGGGGAATAAGATACCAGTTCCCGGCGGCAGATTTAAGCAGTCCTTGATGGGGATAAAACAGCCAAAGTTGTGGCTCGGCAGCGCCGCTGACTTTCAGCAGCAACTCTTGTGGCCGCTCATCTTGGGTGAGTTCAGGCTTGCTGGCCAATGGTGATACCCGAATACTGAGCCAGGCTTGACTCCAGTCGGCGCAATTGAGCACCTTGGGATCACACTGCCATTGGCCAGTGGCGGCCTGTGCCAACCAGATCCCGTCCAGTTGCAGCTGTTGCAGTTCAGTATGGCTGTCAAACAGCTCGCGGGTATCTGGCACCGAGTTCATGCGTTTATCCAGCAAGGTCAGTACCGACACCATCAAAATGGAGGCCAGAATAATGATGTTATTCCACTGTTTGCGGGTCAGTGCCATGGGCAAAAATAGTTTGATTGAGGTCGAATCGCCAGTGTAGCACGGTGGCAGGTATCAGCCACCCGTGCTGTTCATAAACCTCAGGATCTGCACCTGATTGGGATCGTCGAAGTGATGCTCCTTGGGCTTGCGCTGAATCGCCTCGAAGATAGCTTGCTTCAACACGTCTATGTCACCTGGATGGCTGCGGATGATCTGCTTCAGATCCAGCGAGTGTTCATTCCCCAGGCACAGCAGCAAGCGGCCTTCGGCCGTGACTCTGACCCGGTTGCACTCATGGCAAAAGTTATGGCTGTGGGGTGAAATAAAACCTATATGGATAGGGCTGTCGGCCATGCTGTAGTAACGTGCCGGGCCGCCGGTACGCTTGGATGACAGGCTCAAGGGCCAGCGTTGATTGATAATTTCCCTGACATCACTGCTGCTCATGTGTCTTGGCAGAGAACGCTCCTCCATCACACCCAGAGGCATCTCTTCGATAAAGGCGATATCCAGCTGCTTTTGACGGCAATACTCCAGCAGATCGATAATTTCGTTTTCGTTGCGTCCCTTGAGGATCACGGCGTTGATCTTGATCCTGTCAAAGCCGGCTGCCTTGGCGGCATCTATGCCCTTGAGCACTCGCTCCAGCTTGCCGTTGCGGGTCAGGGTGGTGAAGAGTTCGCTCTTTAGGGTGTCCAGGCTGATATTGAGGCGGTTCAAGCCGGCGGCTTTCAGCGCCGGAGCCAGTTTGGCCAGCCTGGAGCCGTTGCTGGTCATGGAAAGATCTTTGAGCCCAGGTAATGCCGCGAGCTGCGCCACCAAACGGTCGCAATCGCTGCGTACCAAGGGTTCGCCGCCGGTGAGGCGTATCTTGCTGACGCCAAGCTCGGTAAAGGCGCGGCCGATAAAAGCCAGTTCCTCCAGGCTCAATACCTGTTCCCGCGCTAGAAAACAGGGATCTTCACTCATGCAATAGATGCAGCGAAAATCACACCTGTCGGTAATGGAGAGGCGCAGATACTCTATTTTGCGGCCAAAGCCGTCACTCAGGCTGTTCAAGGGCAGCCTCAGAGCAGGTCTGCAAACGGGTGTACATAGACGGTTTCACCCGCCTCTATGCGTTCATCGGCCTCACCGATAATCACCAAGCAGTTGGCCTTGACCATGGAGCTGAGCATGCCTGAGCCCTGGGCACCGGTCGTGCGTACGTGCAATTGGCCGTCATCTCCCAGGGTCATGATGCCGCGGCTAAACTCGGTGCGGCCGCTGCGGCTGCGCATGGCTTCATCGGCAATCGCCGGCAATAGTCTTGGCTGCCCGCTTGGTTCACCGGCCAGTTTACGCAATGCAGGTTGAACAAACATCAGGAAAGAGACCATCACGGCCACAGGATTGCCGGGCAAGCCGAAGAACAATGTTTGGTCTATCTTACCGAATGCCAATGGGCGTCCCGGGCGCATATTGATACGCCAGAAGTTGATTTCTCCCAGCTTGGCCAGCACTGTTTTGATATAATCGGCATTGCCGACAGACACCCCGCCCGAGCTGATGATCACATCGGCCTGAGTCGCCGCCTGGCTCAATGTTTGGCTTAGAACCGCTTCTGAGTCTTCGATGATCCCCAAGTCCAGCACTTCACAGCCCAGACGCTTGGCCATCGCCTTGATGGTATAGCGGTTGGAGTCGTAGATGCAGTTGGCCTTCAGCTCAGTGCCGGGTTGGCTGACTTCATCGCCGGTGGAGAATACGGCAATTCTGGGGCGGCGTTTGAGGGGCATCTCAAACAGTCCCAGCGAAGCCAGTAGGCCTTGCTCGGCAGCGCCCAAACGTGTACCACCACTTAGGGCAACGGCGCCTTGGGCTATATCTTCACCCGCCAGACGCACGTGCTGGCCGCGGTAGATTTTGCCACTGAAGCTGACCTTGCCATCAGTTTCAGTGGCAAGCTCTCTGGGTTGAATGGTATCTGCACCCAGAGGAACCGGCGCACCTGTCATAATTCGTACCGCTTCACCCGGCTGCAACTGGCCAGAATATTGATGACCGGCCAGAACTTCTCCTTTCAGCTCAAAGGGTTGTGACATGTTGTCTTGAAACGCGAAGGCGTAACCATCCATTGCCGAGTTGGTCTGCTGTGGCACATTCACAGGTGATATTGCATCCTGGGCCAGAATACGATTGTCGGCCTCATCGAGCGTCAACAGCTCTGTCTCTGTGACGGGTTTGACTTGCTCCAGGATATGGTCAATGCCTTGACGTACCGACAGATTCTGTTCACTGCCGAGCTCACAGGCGCTTAAGGGCAGGGCTCTTGCTGAAGAGGGCTTGGACTCGGGGCGATAATCGCGAACATACTGCTGCACAAAATCAGCAATTTGCGCCACATTGTTGAGATCCAGGCGGCGGATCTCCCCTGGCAGCTTGGTTTCGTCACAGCAGGCTATTGCGAGGATATTGGGATCCTCGGTATGGATAAAGGGTTTTCCGTGGGCGGCTCGGTGTAATTCAATCTTGGGCAGCGCCAGTTTCTTGAAGCCTTCCACCAACACCAGATCGGCCTTGTCCTGTTCCAGTTGGCCGAGTAGATGCAGCAGGTCCGGATCTCTGTCCAGCGGATCTTCTGTCATCAAGGCCCAACGTACATGGGAGGCCACCAACATCTGTCTGGCACCGGCTTTGCGCATCTCATAGCTGTCTTTACCCGGCTCATCGATATCAAAGTTGTGATGGGCATGTTTGATCACTGCCAGTCTCAAACCACGACGATTCAGTTCAGGGATCAACTGCTTCAGCAGCGTGGTCTTGCCTGTGCCGCTATAGGCACAGAAGCCCAACACGGGAATGGACAGGGGATTGGTAAAGACAGTGCTCATAGAAACCTCTTAAGCTTGGGATATTTCCGCCGCGAGTTGTTGTTTTTGTTCGTTGGTGTTGACGTTAATAAAGGCGTTGGGTTGATCTGCGAATGATTCAACCACTACCGGGTGCTCACTGTACCAGAGATCAATACGGCGCCTGCCTGAATCGAGAAACGCCTGCATCGAATCTCTCACCGTCGGTTTGAGCAGCATAACCACTGGCTGCTCCCGCTCGCCGTCGGATGCCACGGCGAGATCCGCTTCTGATGCCAATAGTTTTTGCGCCATGCGCTCAACCAGGTCTTTGGGTAGCAAAGGGCAGTCGCAGGGCACCACTAACAGCAGATCGGCGTCTGTTTTGTCCAGGGCGCTGATCATCCCCGCCAACGGCCCGGGATAGCCCTGTTCCAGGTCGGCAATGACTGGAAAACCGAACTCAGCATAACGTGTTTGATTGCGGTTGGCGTTGATCAGGATCTGATTCACCTGAGGTTTTACCCTGTCGATAACATGGGCAATCATGGGACGCCCCAGCAGATCTACCAGTCCTTTGTCTTCTCCGCCCATACGCCTGGCCATGCCTCCGGCGAGTATTACCGCATCAATGCGCTGCGACATAGTTCTCCTCCTGCAGTTCTTCCGTGGCCAGTCTCAAATTGGCTGAGGTTGTCAGTTGTTGTGATTCTATATGCCAATGTTGGTGACAAAGTGCTGTCAGCTCTGAGTGCTGGTGGCTACTGATCAGCAGCCCAGTACCTTGTTGCTTTAATTCGGCAATCATAGCAAAAACGGTTTGCTGCGATGCCCTGTCCATATTGGATATGGGCTCATCGAGCATGAGTAACTTGGGTTTCAACAGCCAGGCTCTGGCCAGTGCCAGCCGTTGCCGTTCGCCGCCGGATAACGTTGAGGCGTTAGTCTTGAGCAGTTTCCCCAATTGGGCATTTTCTATCGCGCTTTGCATCCTAGTGCGCTGCTCGGCTTTATCCAGGCTGCTGTATTTCTGCGCCAGTTGCAGATTGTAGCTGACACTGCCTTCAAATAGGTATGGGTGCTGATGCAGGTAAATAGCCTTGCCGAGCAAGGTATCACCTCGCCACCAGGGCGCAGCTGGAAATCCTTGGGTATAGATGGTACCGGCGCTGGGCTTGAGTAAGCCGGCCAGCAGCTTCATCAGAGTGGTTTTACCGCAGCCATTGTCACCTTGCAGATAGATGACTTCGCCCTGGCAAAACTCCAGTTGCCGGGCGCGAAATAACAGGCGTTCACCAAAACGCATCTCAAGATCTTGGGCTATCAGCTTTATCATCAAGCGTCCTAATGACTTCTGGGATTGGCCCTGCCGCGCAGAGTACCCAGAGCAAAATTCAGTATCAGTGCCAGCACCAGCAGCACCAAGCCAAGGGCTATGGCCTGGGCGAAGTCCCCTTTACTGGTTTCCAGCGAAATCGCGGTGGGTATGTTACGGGTAACATGGGCTATATTGCCACCAACCATCATGGAACAGCCGACTTCGGTAATGATACGGGAAAACGCGGCGATAATCGCCAGTAACAGCGGTACTCTCAGCTCGCGGCAAACCACCCAGATAGCCGAGCTCCAACTGGCACCCAGGGTGCGGCTGGTTTCCCAGGCGCGGCGGTCGACACTGGTGAAGGCGGCATGGCTCATGGCTATCAGTACCGGGGCGCAGATCATCATCTGCCCGAGGATCATCCCCTTTTGGGTAAAGAGCCAGCGCAGGTCGCCCAGGGCACCGTTACGGGTCAGTAGTAGATAAGCCAACAGGCCAACCACCACAGTGGGAATGGATTGCAGGGTTTGCACCAGGTTGGTTACCAGCCAGCGACCGGGAAACTGAACAAACGCCAGGGCGAACCCCAGTATCATGGACGGCAGCAAGGTGATCAGCAGTGCCGCGAAAGATACCGAGAAAGAGACGGAGATAATAGACCAGACTTCGGGGTCTCTGGAAAACAGCAGGCCGAGGGCCTGCTGTATAAGGGCTAACCAGCCTTCACTCATTTGCCGTAAGTTGCCTTGAACAGTTGTTCACCTTGAACTTTATAGCTGTTGATCATGCTTTGTGCTTCTTTGCTAATCAACCAATCACTGAAGGCACGTGCACCTTTGTGATTCAGATCAGGGTATTTGGCAGGGTTGATCAGGATAACCTGATAAGGGTTGGCCAGAGTGGCGCCGCCGTCGAAGTCGATACTCAGGTCCAGTTTGGCTTTGTAAGCCACGAAAGTACCACGGTCAGACAGGGTGTAACCTTGCAGTTCATTAGCCATCAGCAGGGTTTTACCCATGCCTTGACCTACAGAAGTATAGCCTTTGAAGTCTGGAGTCACGTTGGCGGCTTTCCAGATCAACAGTTCTTTCTTGTGAGTACCTGAGTCATCACCACGGGATACGAAAGGTACGCCTGACTTGGCGATTTTGGCGAAGGCTTCTTCGGCATTCTTGCTGTCACGAGCCTTGGCAGGGTCGTTCTTTGGGCCTAGGACAACAAAGTCGTTTTCCATGATACCGCGAGGTTCAACACCGAAACCGTCGGCAACGAACTTGGCTTCTGCGCCAGGAGCGTGAGTCATCACCAGATCCACGTCACCTTGGGTACCCAGTTTCAGGGCTTTACCTGTACCTGTGGCGATCACCTGTACCTTGTAACCTGATTCAGATTCGAATTTTGGCAGCAGGTAACCCAGCAGACCTGAGTTTTCAGTACTTGTGGTGGTGGCCAGCTTGATGGTTTCCTGAGCGGAAGCCGGGGCAGAGATCATCAGGCCTGCCGCAATGGCAAGACCCAGCAGTTGTTTCAAGTTCAACATTATTGCTCCTTGGCATGATTTTATAAGTGTGCCGAACCCATAAGCCAGCGGGCCACGGCCTTGTACTCGCACCCAATAAAGCAATTTGGGTGCCAAAGATGAATGTCAGCTATAAACCGATATTGAGGGATCCAATATGTGAACTGGATCCCAAGCTTGGTAAATAAGTGTCAGACAAATTGTCCCAATCGGCTTTTTCGCTGGTTCATAGTGACCAATTTTTACCGTATCAATGATAGAATCTATTTCAATTGAGTCAAAATGTCCTGAAGCCGACAATATGAGCCAGATAGAAAAGCCACTTAAGTCTAAGCCAATGCCTTCTGCCGTGTCCGTGTTGATCGTCGACGACGAGCCCGGTATGCGCAGTTTCCTCAACAAAGCGCTGGCAAAGAAATTTGCCCTGGTAGAAACCGCCGCCAGCATAGAAGAAGCTGAACAACTGCGAAGCCGTTGTCACTTCGATCTGCTGATTGTGGATATACGTCTGCCCGGCCGCTCAGGTATTGAGTGGCGTGAGGCGCTGGATGATCAAGAGCGGCGTTCCGACATCATCTTTATGACGGGCTATGCCGATATGGAAGTGGCTATTCAGGCACTTAGGGCCGGCGCTTCCGACTTCATCATGAAGCCCTTTCATCTTGAGCAGATGATGAAGGCGGTCGATCGCTGCATCGAGCGGCGCTTATTGAAGCGGGAAAACCTGATGCTGCGCCGGGAAGTGTCCAGCGGCTACTCCTCCACCATCATAGGCAACAGTGATGCCATGATGGAGGTCAAGCGGGTGATTGAGCGAGTGGCACCGACCAATGCCGTAGTGCTTATCGAAGGCGAGTCCGGCACGGGCAAGGAGCTGGTGGCCAGGCAACTTCACCTGCTCAGTGGTCGTCAGGGCCCCTTTGTACCGGTTAACTGCGGCGCCATTGCCCCAGAGTTGTTGGAAAGTGAACTCTTTGGTCATACTGCAGGTTCCTTTACCGGCGCCAAGGGCAATAGGGAAGGCTTATTTAGTTTTGCCTCCGGCGGCACCATCTTCCTCGATGAGATCGGGGAAATGCCGCTGAAAATGCAGACGGCCTTACTGCGGGTGCTGGAACAAAAAGCGATTCGTCCGGTTGGCAGCGAGAAAGAAGTCAATATTGATGTTCGGGTGATAGCGGCAACCAACCGTAAACTGGCCGAAGAGGTTGAAGCCGGGCATTTTCGCCGCGATCTCTTTTACCGTCTCAATGTGCTCGACATAGTGATCCCGCCATTGCGGGAAAGGCCGGATGATGTGGTGGAATTGACCCATCATTTTACCCGTCAGTTGGCCGCAGAGCTCGGGGTGAAAGAGGTGGTCTGGAGCCATGAGGACCTGCTCAAACTGCAGCAACATCAGTGGCCGGGGAATATCCGCGAATTGCGTAACATGATAGAGCGCTGCATTCTGCTCGGTAAGCCACCGGCGGAATACTGGAAAGAACAGCCCAAGGCCGAACTGAATGCTCAGCCTGGCTATCCCCACGACTGGGCGCTCAAGGATGTGGAGAAAGACCATGTCACCGCCGTCGTTGACTCCCACGGAGGCAACAAGTCGGCGGCAGCCCGGGTGCTGGGAGTGTCTCGCAAGACACTGGATCGTAAATACAAAGAGTGGTTTGACTGCGAGTCGGAGGTCTGAGCTTGTCACTGTTCAAACGGCTCTTTGGCCTGAGCTGGCAGCAGCTACAGGCAAAGGTGCGTTATCGCATTCTGATCCTGACTCTGTTGCCCATCTTGCTGACACTGGTGAGCCTGGTGTTTATCACCATTTACTGGAACATCAGCTACACAGGCAAACAGCTGTTTATGAAGGTCAAAGCAGACCTGACCGTGGCCAATAACACCTTGGATGCCGTGCAGGAGCGCCAGGAAAAACAGCTGGAACATGTGATGCAGTCCTTCGACTTCCAGACCCACTTTCGCTCTATACTCGAAGGTAAACAGCTGAAAAAGAAAGAGCTCAATGTTTTTCTGGATCAGCAACGCAAGGCATTGGATCTCGATTTTTTGCGTCTGGTTAGAATCGCCGATGCGGCGGCCGATCCGGACTTGCGGCAGATGTTGCCCTTGGTTCAGGGACAAAGCGCCTATTCCGGGTTGATGGTACTCTCCAGCTCGCGGCTGGCGCGAATCGATCCCGAGTTGGCCGAACGTGCCAAGATCCCGGTGAAAATGACCTTGAGGGCACAAAATCCCGATAGGGAAGTTGAAGAGCGGGGTATGCTCAGCCGCAGCCTGCTGCCGGTAGCCGATGAAAACGGCAAGATCGGCTGGTATCTGGATGGTGGGATCTTGTTTAACCGCAACACTCGCATCGTCGATCATATTCGCGATCTGGTCTATGACAAGGGCACACTGCCGGAACGTTCCATAGGCACTGTGACCATCTTCCTCGACAATATCCGTATCAGCACCAATGTGCCTCTGCATTTCTTCCCCAAAGAAGATGA
Source organism: Shewanella indica (assembly GCF_033842865.1). Lineage (NCBI taxonomy): Bacteria > Pseudomonadati > Pseudomonadota > Gammaproteobacteria > Alteromonadales > Shewanellaceae > Shewanella > Shewanella indica. The sequence goes on along the minus strand of NZ_JAWXXR010000001.1, from coordinate 1,362,307 downwards.
GAATCGCGGCCGGGCATTGGGCACACTGGTGTCGGAGGAGGTACGTCAGCAGGTGTTGGTCAAAGGCCAACTCTGGGTTGATAGAGCCTTTGTTTACAATGACTGGTTTATCTCGGCCTATGCGCCGTTGACCGATATCCGCGGTCAACGGATAGGCATGATCTATTCCGGGTTTTCCGAGTCGCCTTTTATCCACAACTATCTGCTTAATATCATAGAGTTGGGCACCATTTTGATGTTGGTGTTGCTGGTTTCCGGACTCTTGGTTTATCGCGGCGCTTACAGTTTATTGCAACCGATTGAACGAATTCATCAAGTGGTTAAGGCGGTGCAGTCCGGGCGTAACCTGCGTATCGGTGAGCTGGGACTGGATAGAGACAATGAGCTGGCCAACCTGGCAGAGCAGTTTGACCGTATGCTCGATTTGTTGCAGCGCCGCAATGCGCAAATTCAAGCGGCAGCCGAGCAATTGGAGATGAAGGTCGAGGAACGTACCCGTAGCCTGCAGGAAAAAACCGAAGAGTTGCAGCGCAACGTACAATTGCTGAACGAAACCCGTCAGCAGTTGGTGACCAATGAAAAACTGACCGCCCTAGGGGAATTGACCGCTGGGATTGCCCATGAGATCAATAATCCTACCGCCGTAATCCTCGGTAATATGGAACTGCTGCGGGTGGAGCTTGGTGACAACGCTGAGGTCGTTGAGGAGGAAATAGACCTCATCATCCAGCAGGTAGGCCGTATCAGTACAATTATTCGCAGCTTGCTGCAGTACAGTCGTCCCGGTGAATTCAATGCGCCGCTGGAGATGCATCAAATCACACCTATTATTGAAGAGATGCAGCTGCTGGTGCGTCACTCATTGGGTAAGCAGGAAGTGGTGTTGTTGCCTGAGCTGAACGCCAGTTATCCGGTGCAGGTGAATCGTCCACAATTACTGCAGGTGTTGATCAATCTGGTGGTCAACGCCGCTCATGCTATGGATGGCAAGGGGCGGATCTGGATCCGCACCTATGACTGGGTGGAGCAGGATGAACCTGTGGGGATCAAGATAGAGATTGAAGATGAAGGTTCAGGGATCCCGCAGGAGCAGTTGAGCCGGATATTCGATCCTTTCTATACCACCCGTAAGGATGGTACCGGGCTGGGCTTGTCGCTGAGCTACGGTATTATCAAGCGTATAGGCGGCACCATAGAGGTCAGTTCGACTCTGGGTAAGGGGACGCAGTTTACTGTCAGTATTTATCATATAGCTAAAGAGGATCAGTCAGGCCCCTATGATGGTCTGCTGTTCGGGTAGGTTATAGGCTTGGCGTGCAAACAAAAAAAGAGCCGGGTAATTAACCCGGCCACAAAGAGTGTGTGAGCAATGTCGTGCTTTGCAAACTCAGGAACACCATAACTCTCAGCGGGTAATGCAGGCCTAAAGCTAAGGATGAGTTTTGGAACGCAAGTTAACAATAATCATTCTCATTTATGTTTGCAACTGTTTTTTTGCCCTTTCTAGATAAAATCTTTCCGGCCTAATTGTTCTCATCTTGGGTGTTTATCAAAAATATTTGATTAGTAAGTGGTTTTTTGATGCGTTTGAATCTAAATCACTGGTCGAAAACCATTGGCAGTTTTGCTGCTAAATCCAGATTTCGGCCCCTTTCTTGGTGCCTGATTCTCCCAATATTGGTTTGTAGCGAAGGGCATCAAACTTTTGAAACAGCAGTGAGAGGGAAAAATAGTTAGTGGGGATAAGGGGCATAAAGCTTCGACAATAACAATCAGCCAAAAAAGGGCCGGGTAGTTAACCCGGCCTAAAAGAGTGTGTGAGCAATGTCGTGCTTTGCAAACTCAGGAACACCATAACTTCAAGCAAATCTCAGTCGACTAGCGGTTAACTGACTCTCAGTTAAGGATGAGTTTTGGAACGCAAAACAGATGATAATGGTTCTCATTTTCGATTGCAACTATTTTGTTTGTATTTAAGTCAAATTTATCTCAGGCCTCAGATACGATTATCCCCTGTGCTACAAGCCAGGATGCGGCTGATGGCGGCCATGCTCCTGCCGCTGCTCTGCTGCCAATGATTGAATACAGCTTGTACCTGGGCCAGGCCGCTCTTTGAGCTGAAGCCTGCATCTACCAGTTTGTGGCTCTTGAGATAGTTTTGGACATCAGCGGTCAACAGGAAGCAGTCCTTACCTATACCACGCAGAAAATAGGGGCCGGTATTGCCACCCAGGCGTGCCCCACGGCGTTTGAGCTCTTGCCACAGTGAGGTGATCTCCTCCACTGGCCAGAGGGCGATGTAACGGGCCAGGCTGCCGTGTTCTCTGGCAATATCCTGCACCATGAGCGCGTTGTCATAAATGGCCTGGGTCTTTTTCTGGTGGCGAATAAGGCGACTGTCCTCAGCTCTGGCCTGCAGCTGCTCAGGGGAGAGCATCAACACTTTCATGGGTTCAAAGCCAAAGAAGGCCTCTTCATAGGCCGGCCATTTGTGTTCCACTACCTTCCAGACAAAACCACTCTGAAATACCTGTTTGCTGAGTGCTGAAAGCAACTCGGCATCTGTATATTCCAGCAATTCTTCTGTGGAACAGACTTTGGGTAACAGGCTCTCCAGTTGCTCGGCGCCACCTTTACGCTCACAGGCTCTGGCATAGATGGTGGCAAAATCTTCCGGCTTGATCATGTGCTTTTCCCTTTTGATTGGCTCAGTTGCTGCCGCACCAGTGTAATACCAATCGGGGTAAAGATGGCAGCGGATTAACAGTCATACTTGAGGCTTGGTTTCAAGACTGATCAAGCGGGGCTTTTTCAGTGAACGTTCAGCCCCAACAGACGTTTGATGTCATAAATGGCGATTGAGAACAAAGTGGAGACTTTGAAATCAGCTAGCAAGTTTACCGACTGAAAAGGTGCTCATCACATCTCTACATGTGGGACTTTCTCAAGCAGAAGTAGGGCTAAACAGAGGACGGATAACTGCTCGCGGCACTCATGGTAACTGTTCACGCCTTCCCTAAGCGGTAGCCAGCAACTAAAGTTAAAGTTGGTAACCATGGGGATCCCTGTCTATGGAGCTTTACTACCATCCATTGTCGCGTTATTCGCAAAAGGTGCTGCTGGCACTTTATGAAAAGCAGGCAAACTTCTTTCCCCGGGTAACGGATCTGCAGGATCCATTGGAGCGCCAACACTATCTGCATTTCTATCCATCCGGTAAGCTGCCACTTTTGGTGTGTCAGGACGGCAGCCTGTTGCCTGAATCCAGCATTATCATAGAGTATCTGGACAATAAAATGGCCGCCGGCACCCGGTTGTTGCCCAAGGAGCCCGAGCTCAATCTGCAAGTACGTCTCTATGACAGAATTGCCGACAACGACCTTAACAACAGCCTCTATCAGTTGGAACAGCAATATAGCTTACCGGAAGAACAGCAACTTCCTCTGGTGCAGCGTCAAATTGAAAACCGTCTCAGACTTTGCCTGCGGGCGCTGGACTTGCGCCTGGTTGAGCATCATTGGCTGTGCGGAGATGGGTTCACTTTGGCCGATTGTGCCTTAATTCCTTGTCTTGGTTACCTGCAGCGCAGTTTCAATTTACTGGATTACCAGCATTTGGGGCGCTACTGGCTGCAGGCGCAATTGCGAGGTTCCTGGATGTTGGTGCAGGATGAAGTAACTCTGGCTCAGGAGGAGGCCAGCAGCGGGCTCAGACCCATCCCCTGAACAAGAATTCAGCTGTTGCGGGCCTTTTTGAGATCCAGGAATGACTTCCACTTGATGATCTCCGCCGGTAACTCGGGCGTGGTCTCATCGAACCCGGCTTCCGTCAACAGGTTTTCCGTGGGTACAGGTTTGCGTTTGCAGACGAACAAACCTCTGACATGCACTATGGCATGCAGGCCTCTGTCCGACAGGAAACGTTGCTCTATGTAGAAATACTTTTCATCCCAGCCAACCACGCGAGAGGCAATTTCAAACTGCTGTAATGGCCTGATATCCCTTACATAAGTGAATTCGGCGGCATTGACTATCGGCATCCATTTCAGTTTTAGAAAGCGCTTCAGCAAGCCCATTTCGGCCATCATATAGGTGCGGGCCAGATCCATAAATGCCGGGTAGCGGGAGTTGGTCAGGTGCAGGTTGATGTCACAGTCACTCGGTAAAGCCCGATAACGGATGCGGCTGGTGCCGAGAAAACCGATATCGTTTGCCCGGCGCACTCGCCAGAGCAGCAGCCAAAACAGGCGAAAGTAGAGGTTCATCAAAGGGTCCAAGAGTTGAGAGGCATTAAAGGCTACCAAAGGTCATACCAGACGGCAAGCGAGAACTGGCTCACAAAAAAGGCGCCCTAAGGCGCCTAATCAATTGCTTCAGTCTCAGGCTTGGATCCCCGAGTGACGCAGCAGTGCGTCTATGCTGGGCTCGCGGCCACGGAAGCGGGTAAATAGCACCATAGGCTCTTCACTGCCGCCCATCTCAAGTATGTTATGCAGGAAGTCGCGTCCTGTGCTCTCGTTGAAAATACCCTCCTCCTCGAAGCGGGAGAAGGCATCGGCAGACAACACTTCGGCCCACTTGTAGCTGTAGTAGCCGGCGGCATAACCTCCGGCAAAGATATGGGCGAAGCCATTCTGGAAGCGGTTGAATTCAGGCGGTGTGACCACTGCCACCTGGCGTCGAACCTCATCCAACATCTGCTGAATATGGGCGCCCTTGGCCGGATCAAACTCCTGATGCAGGCGGAAGTCGAACAGAGAAAACTCCAGTTGCCGCAGCATCATCATGCCGGACTGGAAGTTCTTGGCGGCCAGCATCTTGTCCAGCATCGCCTTGGGCAGCGGCTCCCCGGTCTGATAATGGCCGGAGATCTCCGCCAGCGCCTCTTCGGCCCAGCACCAGTTCTCCATAAACTGGCTTGGCAGCTCCACGGCATCCCAAGGTACGCCATTGATGCCGGAAACCCCACCGATATCGATGCGGGTCAGCATATGGTGAATACCATGACCAAATTCGTGGAACAGGGTAGTGACTTCGTCATGGGTAAACAGCGCCGGCTTGTCACCCACAGGGCGATTGAAGTTACAGGTGAGGTAGGCTACCGGTTTTTGCAGGCCTGTGGCCGTCATACGTCGGGTACGGCAATCATTCATCCAGGCGCCGCCCCGCTTGCCTTCACGGGCATAGAGGTCCAGATAAAAGCTGCCTCTGTGTTCGCCCTCGGCATCCAATATGTGGAAAAAGCGCACATCTTTATGCCACTTGTCGAAATCCTGCTGCTCTTTGACATCCATGCCGAACAAGCGCTTGATGGTGTAGAACAGGCCGCTGAGCACCTTGTCTTCGGGGAAGAAGGGACGTAGCTCTTCCTGAGATATCTCATACTTGTGCTGCTTGAGTTTTTCGCCGTAGTAACCCAGATCCCAGGCCGCCAACTCGGTTACACCATAATGCTCCTTGGCAAACTCCTTGAGTTCGGCCAACTCGGCCTTGGCTTGATACTTGGAGCGCAGCGCCAGCTCATTGAGGAAGGCGATAACCTGCTCGGGCGATTGCGCCATCTTGGTGGCCAGAGACTTATCGGCATAGGTATCAAAGCCCAGTAACTGTGCCAACTCATGGCGCAGGCTCAGGATCTCGTCCATCAGCGGGCCATTGTCGAACTCACCGGCATTGGGGCCTTGATCCGAAGCGCGGGTAACAAAGGCGCGGTAGCACTCTTCACGCAGACTGCGGTTGTCGCTGTAGGTCATGACCGGCAGATAGGATGGAAAATCCAGGGTGAACAGCCAACCTTGCTGCTCTTTGGCCTCTGCCATCGCCTTGGCGGCGGCAATGGCAGACTCTGGCAGACCGGCCAATTCGGCTTCATCGGTAACCAGCTTGCTCCAGGCATGTGTGGCATCCAGCAGTTGGTTGGAATAGGTGCTGCTGAGTTCAGACAGACGCTTTACAATCTCTCCATAGCGGGCTTTTTGTTCATCATTGAGGCCTATTCCCGACAGTTCGAAGTCTCTCAGGCTATGTTCTATCACAGTCTGTTGTGCCTGGCTGAGCTGGGCAAATTCCGCCGAGGCCTTGAGCTCTTTATAGGCCTGATACAGGCCCAGATGTTGGCCGACAAAGGTGCTGTACTCAGACAGTAGTGGCAGGCAGGCATCGTGGGCGGCGCGCCATTCTTCATTGCTGAGTACTGAATTCATATGGGAAATCGGCGACCAGATCTGACTCAGCTCATCGTCCACCTGCTCCAGGGGGGCCACCAGGTTCTCCCAAGTGAAGGGGCCTCCTGCGGCCAGCACGGCTTCTATCTTATCGCGGCATTTGGCTATGGCCTGTTCGACCGCCGGTTGAATGTGCTCGGCCTTGATACTGGAAAAGGGTGGCAGCTCCTGTGCTGTCAGCAGCGGATTGGTCATTGTCTGTCCTCTCTTTGGGCGTGGGCCATAGGGCCTGCATTGGGTGCCTGGTCTTGCCGCCATGGCGGCGAATATTCAGGGGCGTGGCTAATAGATAAGGGTTCCGCTGTGATTTATCAAGGTGATAAAAGCGATTGGTGCCATAGCAGTGGCACAGATGTGAAACACAGCAGTGAAACATAGCAGTGAAACATAGCAGTGAAACATAGCAGTGAAACATAGCCGCCAAACTCGGCAGTGAAATACCCGTGAGTCACGAGTCACTGCTACCGAGGAAGAGAGCCTACCGTCAATGCACAAAAAAATCATAAATGATAACTGGATCTAAAACACGATTCGTTATCATTTACATAATAGGGTGGTGGAATAAAATAAACTTTACTTTGTAAGTTTGGTACGTTTTATGCGCTATCCGCTCTTGTTGCTGACACTCCTGTGCTGCAATCCATTATTGGCCGATGAGGCCACTGAAACCCAACTCATGCTGGGGTGGGACAGCCGCTATATTTCCGAGGGGCGTGACAACTTGTCTGCGGGCGGGATTGCCTGGAGTGGCATTCACCATAGCCGTGATGGCCTGGGGGCCTTCGTGTTGTTTGGCCGAGCCGACAGTGTGAACTACGCCGAGCTCAATGCCGGGGTGGAATACTGTTTCAACCCACTCGAATCAGTGGAAGCCGGTGTCGGCATGCAGCGGTTGGAGTTTTACGGTGATGAGCGCGGCCATGACAATGAGGTGTACGCCTATCTCGCCTATCAGGGGCTGAGCTGGCTGACGCCATCGATTAACTATACCTATGCTACTGAAGCCTCTGGTTATTTTGTTGAGTTGAGCCTGCACAGCCACTGGCAAGTGAACGAGCAATTGACTCTGACCCCTTATGTGACCCAGGGATTCGACTTTGGCTATGCCAGCCAGACTCATGATGGCCCCAATCATCTGCAGTTTGGTGTAGAGGCATGCTACTCATTAACCCCTTCTTTGGTGGCTTCCTTGCATTTGAGCCACAGCATAGCGCAGGACGATATCAAGCAGCAGGCGCAAGAGGAGGGTTGGCATGGCGATCTGGCTCAGTCTTATGCCGGCTTGCATCTAGAGTGGCAGTTTTAAATTGGCTAACATTCACCGCAGCTTCTAGACTCTGATGTGAAGACAAAAAGCGTCGACGGATCGATGCGGAGGGACAGGGAATGTTAACCTACAGAATCGGCGGGCTTTGCTGCCTGCTCCTTTGGTTGGGAGTCGCCCCATTGGTTGAATCCCAGGCCGAATCAAGCTCAGACCTGAATCCAGACCTGAATCCAGTGTCGGGTTCAGAGCCCTCAATAGATAAGCAACTCAGCGACCCGGGCAAAGAGCCTGGTTCGCTCCCTCTGGGGTGGGTGCTCGACAGCGAGGGCAATCCTATTGCCATTCCACAGCAGTTTGAAGCCGCACTTGAATATGAGTCTGCGCCCCTGCCCAAGGCCTCGCGCGACAGTAAACCAACCAAATCCCGAAAAAAGAAGCCATCCAAGCCTCGCCGCCAAATCGCCGATGATCCCGGTTGTCGCTGGTTGGATAAGCGAATGACAGAGCTGGAGCGGCGCCTCAGGCAGAAAGATTCCCACACTGCCAGATATTTGCAGGCTGAACTCGGCGAGCATCAACAGCAGTTTCGTTGCCTCAAGTGCTCAGGCTCAGGGCCAGAGACCCAGGATTATTCCCGCTGCAGCTTGTACCACTGAAATTTTTACCGGCAGACTCTGGTCTGGTCACTTGATCTGAATCCCCCTACAATGGCTCACAAGTATCCCGCCAGACGGGAGGTCGCCCTGTTGGGCGAGTGAGTCAGTATCAATCTACGGAGATAAACATGGCACAACATTTTGACTATATCTGCCTGGGTGCGGGCAGCGGTGGTATTGCGTCAGCCAACAGAGCCGCTATGCGTGGCGCCAAGGTCTTGCTGATTGAAGCCAAACACCTGGGTGGTACCTGCGTCAACGTCGGCTGTGTGCCCAAGAAGGTCATGTGGTATGGCGCCCAAGTGGCCGAAGCCATGCATCTCTATGCCAAAGATTACGGTTTTGATGTCAGCGTCAACCAGTTTGACTGGAACACTTTGGTGGCCAGTCGTGAAGCCTATATCGAACGGATCCATGGCTCTTACGAACGCGGTCTGGCCAACAACAAGGTGACAGTGGTTAACGGCTATGGCCGCTTTGTTGATAACCACACCATTGAGGTTGACGGCGAACACTACAGTGCCGAGCATATTTTGATCGCTACCGGCGGCGCGCCCAGCATTCCCGACATTCCCGGGGCTGAATATGGCATAGACTCGGACGGTTTCTTTGCCCTGCGTGAACAGCCCAAGCGGGTAGCCGTAGTGGGTGCCGGTTATATCGCGGTGGAAATTGCCGGTGTATTGCATGCCCTGGGCAGTGAAACCCATCTGTTTGTACGCAAACATGCGCCGCTGCGTAACTTCGACCCCATGCTCTATGAAACACTGATGGAGTCCATGGCCAGCGAAGGGCCTTCGCTGCATACCCAGAGCATTCCCAAGGAAGTGCGTAAAAACGCCGATGGCAGCCTGACTCTGGTGCTGGAAAACGCTGAAGAGTACACAGTGGACTGCCTGATCTGGGCCATAGGTCGGGCACCGGCCACAGGCAATATCGGCCTTGAAAATACCGATGTGCAGTTGGATCCCAAGGGATATGTGATAACAGATGCCCAGCAAAACACCAGCGCCAAAGGGGTTTACTGTGTCGGTGACATCATGGCTGGCGGAGTAGAGCTGACACCGGTTGCCGTCAAGGCGGGTCGCTTGCTGTCAGAGCGTCTCTTTGGCGCCTTGCCGGATGCCAAGATGGACTATGACTGCATCCCGACAGTGGTCTTCAGCCACCCGCCAATTGGCACCATGGGGCTGACAGAGCCTGAGGCCAAAGAACGTTTCGGTGAGGATCAGGTGAAAGTCTACACTTCATCCTTTACCTCCATGTACACAGCGGTTACTGCGCACCGTCAAGCCTGTAAGATGAAGCTGGTTTGTGCCGGCGCCGATGAAAAAGTTGTCGGGATCCACGGTATCGGCTTTGGCATGGATGAAATCCTTCAAGGCTTTGGCGTTGCCATCAAGATGGGCGCCACCAAGGCTGACTTCGATGCCGTAGTTGCTATCCATCCAACAGGCGCAGAAGAGTTTGTTACCATGCGTTAAACAAGTGGATGCATATCACAGGTAAAATAGGCCAGAAGCAGTGCTTCTGGCCTATTGTCGTTTTGACCCTATTAGAACTAGAGGCAGTAAGCTGAAGTCATATTATTTGGTGTACTTTTAGGTAGTGATTACCTTAGAAGATATCAATTGCCTTTCGTAATTCTGATTAAAAAATGTCATATTGTGAACATTGTTTTTTATTTTAAAGGCTGTTAGTCTGCTGCCATCTCTTTTCAGGAATGGACACTATGGCAAGACGTAAGGAACACAGTCATCAAGAGATCCGCCTCATGGCACTGGATGCCGTCGAGCAGTTGTTGAATCAGGAGGAATATACCGGCCTGAGTCTTAGACGGATCGCCTCCCAAGTGGGCTATGCCCCCAGTACCTTAATCAACCTCTTTGGTAGCTACAACTATCTGCTCCTGAGCGTATCCGCCAGGGTCTTGGAGCGTCTGCTTGAGCAAATACAGCTGGTGTGCGAACAAACATTCGCAACCGGCGAGCAGAAGCTGTTGGCACTGGCCAAGGCTTATGCCGAGTTTGCCCATAGCCAACCCCAGGCATTTCGTTTGGTGTTTGCCTTACATCTGGGGCCGGAAGAACCTCTGCCGGAATCGCAACAACAGCTGATTGCCGAGCTGATAGGCTTGCTCGAACTGCAACTCGGTGACTTGTTGCCAAACTTGCCCTCATCCAAGCTGGCACTCGCCAGTCGCAGCTTCTGGAGCAGTATCCATGGGCTGACCGGCCTGGCGCTGGACGATAAGCTCTTCAGTCAGGCTTCTTGGTTGCAGTTACTGACATTTCAGGTGCACTTGTGGTGGACAGCAATGCAACAGGAGGATGGCGTATGTTCCTGAGCAAACGATTTTTACCCTATTTCGCCACTCAGTGTCTGGGGGCGCTTAACGACAACATCTACAAAAATGTGTTGCTGCTGCTGGTGACCTACAGTCAGGTCGAGAACCTGCCGATGAGTGTGGATCTGTTTGTCAATCTGGCGGCGGGGATTTTCATTCTGCCTTTCTTTCTGTTTTCTGCCCATGCGGGCATGGTGGCCGACAATATGGACAAGGCGCTGATGATCCGCAGATTAAAGCTGCTGGAGCTTATCATCATGTCCTGCGCCGCCGCGGCGATTATGGCGCAAAGCTATATGTTGATGTTGCTGCTGCTGTTTCTCACCGGCACTCAATCGGCCTACTTTGGCCCGGTAAAATACTCGCTCTTGCCGCAGGCGCTTAGAGAAGATGAGTTGGTCACCGGTAACGCCTGGGTAGAGATGGGTACCTTTCTGTCTATTTTGATAGGCACCCTGAGTGCCGGGCTGTTGGTAACCAGTGATAACGGCCTGATGTGGGCCGCAATAACCGTATGTGTGCTGGCCTTGGCCGGTTTCCTCTCCAGCCGGGCGATTCCATCATTGCCGGCGCCGCTGCCGATAGATAAGGTACGCTTTGCGCCCCTGTCCGGTACTTTGGCCAGTATCAAGCGAGTGCGGCAAACGCCGTCAATCTGGATGGCGATTCTGGCGATTAGCTGGTTCTGGTTTTTGGGTGCCACCTATCTGACCCAGTTCCCCAATTTTGCCAGAGGCTCGCTGCATTCGGACGCCACTGTGGTGTCACTGCTGCTGGCGCTGTTTTCCATAGGTATTGCGGTCGGCTCCTTTGTTTGTGAGCGCTTCTCCTTTGGCCATGTAGAGCTGGGGTTGCTGCCTTTCGGGGTGGCCGGGTTAACCTTCTTTGGCCTGGATCTGCTGTGGGCCATTCCTGACTACAGCCAACTGCCGGCGGGATATCTCTACGACATAAGTGAGTTTGTCGGCCGCAGTGAACACTTCAGGCTGATGTTGGCACTGTTTATGGTGGGGGTCAGTGGCGGCCTGTTTATTGTGCCTCTGTATGCCTTTATTCAGTCGCGCTCGGCCCCGGGTGAATGTGCCCAAGCCATAGCCGCCAACAATATCATCAATGCTCTGTTTATGGTGTGCTCGGCGATATTGTCGATAATATTGCTGGAGCTGGTGGGCCTGTCGATTCCTCAGTTATTTACTCTGCTGGCGGTATTCAACGCCGTGGTAGCGTTGTATGTCTATAGCCAGGTGCCTGAGTTTACGCTGAGGTTTATCAGTTATCTGCTGAGCCATTTGTTGTATCGTCTCAAGGTGGAAGGCCGGGAAAACATCCCCAAGCAGGGGGCTGCCGTGCTGGTGTGTAACCATGTCAGTTACGTCGATGCCTTGGTGCTGCTGGGAGCATCCACTCGCCCGGTGCGCTTTGTGATGGATAAGAGCATAAGTGAAATGCCCTTGCTCAAGTATCTGTTCCGCCACGCCGGGGTGATCCCTATCTGCTCACCGAAAAAGTGCATTGATACCTATACCCGGGCCTTTGAGCGTATCCACCAGGCGCTGACCAATGAAGAGTTAGTGTGTATTTTCCCTGAGGGTAGGTTGTCTCCCGACGGTGAATTGCATCAGTTCCGGCCCGGTATCGAACAGATACTGGCAAAGGATCCTGTGCCTGTGGTGCCAATGGCGCTCAAAGGTTTGTGGGGATCTTATTTCAGCCACAAAGATGGCCATGCCCTGACGACCCGGCCAAGACGTTTCTGGTCCAGGCTTAAGGTCAATATCGCAGCTCAGGTACCCGGCGCAGAAGAGAGCCGTCACTCGTTGCAGCAGCGGGTAGCCGATCTGCTGGCTAAATCTGATAGCTAAGGTCATGTCAACGAAAGAGCCCGGTCGCAGCCGGGCTCATTTTGTTTGCCGAAGAGCCAATTAAGCTTGATGGCCCGTCGTTACACTCATTGCTGGCGGTTTGATCGCCTCTCATCCAGCCACTGATGAATGGCCTGACGGTCACCGCGGAAGATGATCCGCTCGGCCTTTTTCTCCAGCTGGTACTGATACATGGGGTCGTAATACTTCTCCAGCAGCAGTGAGATCCACTCCAGATGTTGTTCTGTAGTGTTGCGTTGCTGCTGTGTCTGCAAGCTTGCGTCGACCAGCTCCAGCAGTTGCTCAGTTTGTTGGTGCCCCATACGCTTGCGTATGCCCTCGACACTCTGACGCAGATAGGCACCGAACGCCGCCATGCCTTCTTCGGCGCCATAATGCTGTTCAAAACCTCGCTGCATCTTGTGCACATACTCATCCAGAAGGCGGGGGAGCCTGGCCTCCAGTGGCTCTTCCAACACCAAAACCTGCGCCTGCTGCATGGCACTGAAAAAGACTTTGGGTATGGCGCGGCGTCCTATCAGGAAGCTTTCGTCTTCCAGCAGCAGGCAGGACTCTTGCCTCTCTTGATGCCTCAACAGCTCCCGAGCCAAGCTGTTTTCAAAATTGATCTGACTGGGCTGCGGAGTAACATTTTTGCCAAAGCTTGAGCCTCGGTGATTGGCTGTACCTTCCAGATCCACAGACTCGCTGCGACTGAGAATAAACTCTGTCTTGCCTGAGCCGGTAATACCGCTGAGGATCAACAGCTGTTGCTGCTGCGGGGTGTTATCTATGGTATCGATAAGGTATTGGCGCATCGCCTTGTAGCCGCCCTGAATATAGGGCACTTCAAGACCAGCCTCGCGGATCCATTGCTGGGTCAGTTGAGAGCGCAGACCACCCCGAAAACAGTAGAGGTTGGCATCTGGGTGGGCGCTGAAGAAATCCAGCCAGGCTTGAATACGCGCGGCCTTGATCTTGCCTTTGACCAGCGAATGGCCGAGCTCTATGGCGGCGGCCTGCCCATGCTCTTTATAACAGGTGCCTACCTTCTGCCTTTCGCTGTCGTTCATCAATGGCAGGTTAGTGCTGGCAGGAAAGGCACCCTTGGCAAACTCAACCGGCGCCCGCAGATCGACCAGGGGACGATCGGATAGGAAGATCTCCCGGTATTCTGCAGGCGCGATTATCTGTCGACTCATATAAGCTCCACCCACTGCTGACTGTCGTCGCGGCAGTCGAGCGCACCTATACAGTGTAGCTCCAGCCCTTGGCTGGTCAGCAGTTGCTGCAGTTCTGCCTCACCCTCGGCGCCGACAGCGATAAGTAAGCCGCCGCTGGTTTGCGGATCGCACAGTAAGGCCTTTTGTTGCTCGGAAACCTCGGGAAGGTGCTCACCGTAGCTGTCAAAGTTTCTGTGGGTGCCGCCCGGGATACAACCCACAGCCAGATACTCGGAGGCTTTTTCCAGCAGTGGTAGTTTGGCGGTATCTATGCTGGCCTTGAGGTTGGAGCCCTGACACATTTCCAGCAGGTGGCCCGCCAGACCAAAGCCCGTCACATCTGTCATGGCGTGAACCGCGCTTATCTTGGCGACTTCGGCACCTATTTTATTGAGTTGGCACATGGCTTCGGGGGCGATATTGACGTCCTGCGGTGCCAGCTTTTTCTGCTTTTGTGCCGTAGTCAGTATGCCAATTCCCAGAGGTTTGGTGAGATAGAGCTTGTCACCCGCCTTGGCGGTATCGTTCTGCTTGAGGTGCTCCAGTGCCACTGTGCCGGTTACTGCCAGGCCGAAAATAGGCTCGGGTGCATCTATGCTATGGCCTCCTGCCAACATGATCCCGGCATCCATGCAGGCTTGGCGTCCGCCATCCACTACCTGCTGGGCAATCTCGGGTGACAGCTTGTTCACCGGCCAGCCCAGAATAGCAATCGCCATAATAGGCTTGCCGCCCATGGCATAGATATCGCTGATGGCATTGGTGGCTGCGATACGGCCGAAAGTGAAAGGGTCATCGACTATCGGCATAAAGAAGTCTGTGGTGCTGATAATGCCCGTGTGATCATCCAACTGATACACGGCCGCATCATCCCGGCTCTGGTTGCCGACCAACAGGCGGGGATCTTTAAAGTCCGGCAATTGAGAGGCCAAAATGGTGCTGAGGACTTTGGGAGAAATCTTGCAACCGCAACCTGCGCCGTGGCTGTACTCCGTGAGTTTGACTGACTGATCTGACATAGCCGGGTCCCTGAGTGATTGAAATAACCCCTGATCATAAACAGAAACGGCCGCAGTACAAGCCGACCGTTTCACAACTCAGGTAAATTCTGTTAAGCCGATCGCCAGGCCTTGGGTGGCTACGACAAGGTTTTAGGCTATGCTGGCTTGCAGTTGGCGCCATTGTTTTCGTTGGGCGCGAAAACGTAAGCGCATTTCCGTCACCTGAGACAGCAGATGCTTATCGGCCAATTGCTGCTTGCGTGCTTCAAGCAGCGCCTTCTTGGCTTCAAAGTAGGCCAGCAAGTGGCTCTTCAATTCCTCGTATTCTGCCTGCAGCTTTTCCAGGATTTCCTCGCAATTGGGCAGATGGGCCACCTTATGCTGGGCGCGCTTGAGTTGCATCTGCAGTTTGGCGGCTTCGATGCGCTCCTGGGGGCTCTTGCGCAGATCTTTGGTCAGGCCAAACCAGGACAGGAAACGGATCAGCCACTTGGTAGGGTCGTAATGCCACCAATGGATACCATTGCGGTAATCGTTTTCAAAGATATGGTGGAAGTTATGGTAACCCTCACCATAAGTAAACAGTGCCAGCACGCCGTTGTCTCGGGCACTGTTGCGATCTGTATAGGGTTGTTTGCCCCAGATATGCGCCAACGAGTTGATAAAAAAGGTGCAGTGATGCACTACTACCAGGCGCAGCAGACCGGCCAGCAGCAACATCGACAGGATATCGCCGTTCAACCAACCAAGCAGAGCGGGGAGGCCCACATTCATCAATAGTGCCAGCAGCAGATAATGCTTATGCTGCCACATGACTATGGTATCGTTTTGCAGGTCTCTGACGTTGTTATAGTCGTGATAACGCTGTGCCTGATATTCCCTGAGCATCCAACCAATATGGCTATACCAGAAACCCATGTTCGCTGAATAGGGATCCTTGTCATTGTCATCCACATGCTTGTGATGGATACGATGATCCGAAGCCCAATGCAAGGCACTGTTCTGCAAAGCCAGCGCACCGCCCAGGGCAAACAGGAAACGCACGGCAGGGTGAGACTTATAAGCCTTATGTGACCACAGCCTGTGGTAACCGGCGGTGATAGACAAACCACTGGCGAAGGCCAACAGTACGAAGGTGAGCCACTCGCTGAGCTCAAAACCATGACTGATGCCTCGCCAAGGCACCAGAATACAGGCACCGGCAAACGTCAGCAGGAAGAGGATCAGGTTGGTCCAGATGAGGGGAGGTTTTTTCATTATGATGACTTCCAAAACGCTTTAAGCTAACAAGTGTATGCTAAGTTGCTATTGGAGCACAATCACAGTGACACCAGCCGAGGATGTGATTATTGAGTAAAGCCTGTATTATTTGCGCAACAGATCCAGTGAATGGAATAAAGATGGGTATCAGAGCACAGCAGAAAGAGAAAACCCGCCGCGCCTTGGTGGATGCAGCATTCAATCAACTGAGTGCCGAGCGTAGCTTTTCCAGCCTGAGTCTTAGGGAAGTGGCCAGGGAAGCCAATATAGCGCCAACCTCTTTCTACCGTCATTTCAAGGATATGAATGAGCTAGGGCTGACCATGGTCGATGAAGGTGGCCTGACGCTGAGACAGATGATGCGTAAGGGACGTCAGCGCGCCGAGGCCGGCGGCAGTGTTATCCGCATCTCGGTCGACACCTTTATGGAAGTACTGGAATCCAACCCCAACGTATTCAGGATCCTGTTGCATGAACGCTCAGGCACCTCGGCCGCCTTTCGTGCCGCTGTGGCGCGGGAGATTGAACACTTTATCTCGGAACTGGCGCACTACACCGAGGACACCGCCGGCCGCAGCCCTGAGTTGGCCAGGGCACAGGCCGAAGCATTGGTGACTCTGGTGTTCAATGCCGGCGCCGCCGCCCTGGATATGAAACGGGCCGATCGCAAGATTCTGGCCGACCGACTGGTGACTCAACTGCGAATGGTGGCAACGGGCGCCGAAGCGTTGCAGCAAAAGCGCGATAGCCGCTAAGTTGATGATGTAAATTTTTCTGGTAAAAAATAACGGTCAACCAAATCTAAATAGATCAATCTGACCTATTTAGATTTGGTGAACCTTATCGTGCCTTTCCCCAATTACATCGGTTTCTAAATTCCTGATACTTTTAATTTTTGCAGCAAGTGCTTATTAGTAGATAGAGACCTTTTGAATGTAAGCGTTTAAGGAAGGTGAGAATAAGTCCTTGTGGCCTTCTCTTTTGTAGAGAGTGGCTTGCACAGCAATTGGCATTCAAGGCATCTGCCTGAAGGTATGCCGGAGTCTGTCGAAGTCGGATAACGCAGTGCTCCACAGCTCTCAATGCAGAGGATTATTTTCCGTCATACTCGGAGACTGCATTAGTAACAGTCTAGAAAGGCGTTGTTGATCAAATCATTCGCTTGAACGCAACTACCCCTAGGCTTTCAGCTGCTTTACGAGATTTTCTGGCGAACAGGCATACCCAGTCTTATGACTTTGTTTAATGCCTCACCCACCTGCCCGTTATAGTCACGCAAACTTAATTTGGCGCTAATGAGTTGTTTGTAGCGATACATGGCGGTCTCAGATAAGGAACGCTGATGGTAGTGATTCATCAATTTCCATTGCTTCAACTCTCCTGCCTTGAGTGCATCCACAGCTTCATTTCGAGGATGCCCTGGTTCCCAGTATCCGGCATTTGAGCGGGGTGGAATCGTTGGCTTCGCCTGCTTTCGTCGCAATAATTTATGACAAGCTTTGGTATCGTAAGTCCCGTCAGCGGAGACTTGTCTAAGCTTGCGTCTTAGGGGAGCCAGTAACGCTGGAAATACTTCATTATCTGCTACAGTTTCAAGGCTTGTTTGCGCACCGATAATTTCATGTGTAGCGGCATCGATAGCCAAATGAAGCTTGCGCCAAACCCGACGTTTTTCTTTGCCATGCTTACGCATTTTCCATTCACCTTCGCCATACACTTTGAGGCCTGTGGCATCGACGACAACATGCGCTACCGCACCTCTTGAGGGATTGCGGTACTTGACGTTCACCGTCTTGGCGCGTTTACTGATACAGCTGTAGTCTGGAGCAATTAACGGTATTTTCATCAGCTGAAATAAGGAGTTGATGAACCTTTCGGTCGCACGTAATGACAGCTTAAAAATCCCTTTGAGCATCAAGGCGGTTTCGATGGCGGTGTCGCTGAATTGAAAGCCACGGCCACGACCGCCGTGATGCTTTGTGCAATGCCAAGCGTTAACCGCTGCCTCGTCCAGCCAGAAGGTAACCGAACCACGGTTGACTAATGCCTGATTGTATTGCTTCCAATTGGTGATATTGCGTTCTGACTTACCCATGAAACTGACCGAAGACCTGTTATGCAAGATCAGATCATGGAAAGCGAAAAAGGTTCCGCTTATTTAGGCAACAACGCCGTCTAGAAAACCCGCTATTAGCTTACTATGGAAAATATTTTTAGTCTGTTTTAGTCAGCAATGTCATGAAAGAGAGTTATTTGGACAGGTTACTAGTAATGAGATTTGACAGAACTTCAATGTCAGAACTTTCTTACATTAATAGAGATTTTTCTTAACGATATAATTGAAGCAAGCCTTTATAGTCTGCCTAAACTATCTTTTGGAGGCTGTAAATGGATTTCAGAACTTACCGAGAGTTGGCATTAACGGCTGAACCAGGTTGGGGCATAGCTTTTCTAAAACAGCATAAATATGAAATTTATCATCAGACACTTTATTGGCTGATGGATGCTGGACTTTGCATATCAAAAGATGAGTTACACGTTGAGCAGTTGGCAGGCTGTGACATTATTTTTTGTCGTTTACACCCTTTTCGTTTGGAGCGTTTCTTAAGAAGCCAAGATATTCCGCTTTACAAGAGTGACAGTGAATCTCGCTGGGTCTTGCCACAACCTATTTTGCCATATCATTATCGTCGTTGGCGAGCCTCCTTGATTATGACATTAGGCTGATTTTCAACCTTACTGTTCTTAAGTTTATTTCAGTATTATCCTTGATTAAAAAATTGATAGAAAAGGCAGCCATCTGGCTGCCTTTTTTAAAACTATTATTTTTATTAATGTTACTTGTATGTCAAGGTAAAAGTAGCCGTAGCATCAGCTCTACCGGGAGTGACTTCTGATTCGGTTTGGATATATCTTGCTCTCAGTGGAATGGTAAAAGTTGTACTATTTTCATTTGATAAAGTATATATCCAAGGAGTTCCAAACTTTATATAATTGTTAAATCTACGATTGGAAAACTCGGCAAGCTGAATGGCAACACCTTGAGCGCTATTGGTTCCGGACTTGATACTCATAATACCTGCACTATTATCTACCGTACTTGTGTTAGGTGATATTGATACTCCCAACGCATTTTGAGTGTAATTTCCGGTGTTCACTACGCCTGTGGTGTAATTGTAGTTGGTATTTTTACCATCTTTTAGGGTGCCGTAAAATCTCGGACAGTTAGTCAGCCTGATGGATGCGTCGACCCATTCAGTGGTTTTCCCTTTTCCTGTTAATTTATCACCTATCTTATGCTGTCCCATAGGGACAGTCACATTCGATACCCTGCACGTTTGCGACACTATATTGATAGAGCCGGTGATTGCTAATCTTGCCAATAAAACATTAGCACCAGGCGCTTTAAACCTTATGTTGCTGGAAGGTAAGTTAAATCCTCTAATAGTTCCCGGTTGTACATTTCCTATTTTAATGAAAAATAAAACCATGCCTAAGTTTAAATTATAATTAGTGAACTGATTCGCTGGTGTGACTTCGTTAGCTTTTATATCTATAGGTAAAGGCCTATTCTCTGCTAATATCATTACGCCAATACCCGGCACTCCGGTTTGATAAATAGTTGCTCTAGGATAAGGTCCGCCATACCATTGCGAACTAGGCAATGGCATGCGTGTATAATTATAACTCCTATAAATTTGATATGGCGAGCTTGAAGGGGTGCAATGTACGGATAGCCTTTGTCCTACGCGAAAATCTTGCCTAAATATAACTGTGCCGTTAGGCGTGTCAGGGCCAACAGTTAAGTTATTTACAGCCAAAGGCATTTGTGCGTTAACTAAAGATGAGGTTCGAGAACATTGGATCGCTTCCGCTACGCTAGAGTATCCTCCTATGACTAACAATAAGAAGATCCAAAAAAAATTTTTTATACACTTCATCTTAATCTACCTGTTACTTTAGGTGAAACTTTTCTAAGCTTGTTAATTCAGTTGGTTAGTGGCAAGCAGCTTTGAATTTATGGATCCAATTTGGTAAATCTTTCTTTATTTCATAATCAATTGAGCAACTTTTTGAATCAGGTTCTGACCATTTTATATTTAATTGTCCACTGTTTTTATCGACTCTGGCATAAAGAACGCCACCTTGGCCTACAGTGCCAACATGATTGTTTTGACCATCTGTAACATAAGCCCCAAATGGTAATGGGTTTCCTTCATAGGTTGCTTTGACCAAAATCAGATTACCCTGCTTGGTTTTATAGCTTAACTTCACCACAGCTCCTGCATGAGGGGCTACTTTCTGAGAAGTAGATTCCAATTCAACCCCGGCAGAGGTTCCTTTTGGATCAATGTTAATCTCGTTTATCTGATAAGGTTTCAAATAAGGTACGGCAGCATAACCATTGCTATCAAGATGAATACCAGGATATGAAGATACACTTGCTCCCTCAGCACCTATAGCTTCAATCAAGGCAAAGGTATTGGCTACATAGGGGGTGAGTGTTATTCCACCTGAATGTGCTATGACAGTGCCATTAATCCCTGCCGCAGCGCTGTTGTAGTTATTTCCATGGCTATAACTACCTGTTAGTGTGGTTGCATGCCCTCGATAATTGGCGTTGAGTGAATGACTGGTTCCGCCGTTATCAGTATTGGTAATAGTTGCACCATAACCTAATTCACTTTCGGCTCCATATACACCAGATACCGCCAACTGCTGGCTATTATTGCCATTGGTGTCATGGGAAAGGTCGACCATCATC
Organism: Shewanella indica; assembly: GCF_033842865.1. Taxonomy (NCBI): domain Bacteria; kingdom Pseudomonadati; phylum Pseudomonadota; class Gammaproteobacteria; order Alteromonadales; family Shewanellaceae; genus Shewanella; species Shewanella indica. Next base: position 1,341,703 of record NZ_JAWXXR010000001.1, on the reverse strand, counting down.
TGCGGCGAGAAGTTACTTTTTCCAAGGGGCAGACTAAAGCTCAATAAATAGTTGGTTTCTTCTGTTCCTATACTGGAAAAGCTACGGTTTATACTTAAACCATAAGACAAAATTTTATAACGATTGTTATATCCAAAATGATATTGCTTTTCTGTCCCTTTTTGGTTCCAATAATCTTGTAATGAGCCACTTAAATAAAATTGTCCCCAATTATTAGGTAAACTCTGTGCTGCGGTAACAGTAAAGCGATTTTTAGATCTGAAAATATTCTCTGGTGAATCTCCTAAAGATACAGCATCACGGGTATGCATTGCTGTCATAAAGTCCATATACCCATCGGTTGAGAATCGATATGCAGCCAATGACAAGTTAGTGTTTGTTTCGCTGATAGCCTTACTATAGCTTAGTCGATAACTTTGTCCTGTTATATTTTCTACTCTCTTACTAATATCCATAGGTTCAACTCCGTCTCCCAAGCGGGTTCTTGCGTGGGTAATATCCAGAGCAAATGCACCAATGGAAGAACCGATAGCACCACCAAGTTGCACGGCGTAATAATCATCACTGGCCTGGAGTCCACCATAACTAGTAAAGGTATTATTGACACCATACTGGTAAGTCGCCTGATAGATATCAGGATTACTTAATAAGCTATCACTATGAATTTTACCTGCGGTAAATTCATAGTGTATTGTACCTGGCCTTAACAACTGGGTTACAGAAGCGTAGGGTACTTTAAATGAGTGTTCACTGGCATCAGATTCTCTTACAGTAACAACAAGATCCCCACCAAAACCGGTAGGATAGAGATCGTTAATTAGAAATTCACCGGGAGTTACATTGGTTTCATAAATGATTTGATCATTTTGGCGGATAAAAACTCGCGCATTAGTTTTAGCTACACCTCTTATTTGAGGTGCGTAGCCTTGCTGAGATTCAGGTAACATTCTTCTATCGCTTGCCAAATGAAGTCCAACGAAAGGTAAGGTGTCAAATATTTGTCCAGAAGTATTTGATTGTCCAACTAAAGCACTACTTCTCCATGAAGGGATATCACGTTGTATATATGTATTTATAGCGTTATAGTTCTCTCTTCCTCCTTCAATTGAAGAGTAGTTACCATTATGTCTTAGTTGCCATGCTCCGATATTGATTCCGGTTCTAAAGTTGGCAAATAATGAGTTGTAATTTTCTCCATTGGAACGGCTACTATAACCATTGATATTGTATCCAAAAATACCAGAGTTGATGCCCTCATCCCATAGTTCAGGGTGAACTTCCCCCCTTGCCTTATTGTACAGATAGGCTTGAGGCACAATAATGTCAAGGTGTTGAGTTCCGCTATCATAGTTAACGTATGCCGTAGAGATGTGATTTTTCAAGTCAATGCATGAATCGATATTTTTATCAATGGGTATGGGTAATTCATCTGGATTGAATTGAATGTCTTTTATCAATTTTTGACTCAGGCATGGATATACCTTTTTCTTATTGTCTACCTTGAATTCAACATTGTAATAGCCAAGTAATACCCCATTGATATATACTGCCGACTTATAATTTCCAGGAAGAGCAGATGCGCCATCTTGAAAATAGCTTAAATCGAAGCTATCTGATCCCACCATGTTCAATAGAGATGAATCAAATGTAACGCTAGTAGATGATGCACCAACAGATGGGGAGGTATCAGCAAGAGTTATCCTACAGCCAAATGATAGTGTATAGCCCACTACTAATAATGTAATAAAATTACTGATTGGTAATTTTTTCAATTTGACCTCGATTTAGTTATTTAGCTGATGCCAATATTGTTATCCATATTAGGCTATTAATTATTTAACTAAATATTCCTGAAGTTTCATGGCGCCGTAATCATTGATATAAGTGGCTTCAACTTTACTTCCTATTCGGTTAGGTAGTTGGAACTTCAACGATGAATGTGGCGATACCATCTCTCCTTCTATTTCTTTTTCATTGGATACTATCTTGGCGAAGGAAATGTGGAAAGGAGTTGGGTTATCAACTCTTACAGTGTCATTGTCTAGTCGGTTGAAACTGATCTTTTCTATAGAATCCTTAACGTCAAACGCTAATGAGTTTGGTCGGTAAAATAGCTTTATTCTCGTTCTAAACGCCATTTGCAAATAGTTTTCATTGCTTTCTGAGCTTGGTTTTGCAGGGATTTCAAGTACGTTTAGCCAAAATAAACTCTCCCTATCAGTCGGAAGAGTATCCCCTGTGTAACGTATTCTTAGAGTCTGTCCCTTATCTGGATCAATTCTATTTACAGGAGGAGTAATGATAAATGGAACATCGATGAAGTCAGGTTTTTCATCAATTTCACCATTGTCAATCCAGCTTTGAACCAAAACAGGAGTTTCTCCCCTGTTATCCAGCTTTACACTCACCTCATTCGCATCAGAAGGGTAAATTACACGAGTGCCAGTAATCACCACGCTGGCTAATGCTTGTGGTGCAACTCCTATAGTACATATTAATGTAACCATAATTAGAATAAGGTAAAAGAAGCGAAGCACTGTATTATCCTTTTTGATGATAGGGGGGGGAGATCCCCCCTATATATCTTATTTAATAAAAGGTTTACTTATATTGGATTGAATAAACTACTGATGAATTAACCTTACCCGCAGTCACCGCATTTTCAGCATAATATTCTACAGTGTAAGGAAGTTGAGCCTTACCTCCGGCTGTGGTTGGCAAATTGACATAAGTGTTTGTAGTAGTTTGGCTCGAGTCGCCAACTTTGATTGCTGTATCAGATGAAGCGTCACGTAACTGCAATGTCACGTTACTTGCGGCATTGTTTGCCGCGGTATTTTTAAGACGACCAGTTGCTATATTGACTGCTGAGCCGCTCTCGAAGAAAGCAGAACCCTGAGTCATAGTACCTAGTGCAGTACAATCACTTAACTCAACGGTAAAGCTGGTTTTCCCGGCGGTATTACCAGCCGCTTGAAGTTGACTGTTACTGACAGTTGGCAGTGTTACGGTGGCGTTGCCTGTGCCATTAACCGTAGCATTACAAGTGGCTCCAGTGATTTCACCAACGAATTGAATAGTACCTGTTGATGCTGCGTTAGCTGTTCCTAGAGAAGCATAACCAGCTAAAGATACCGCTAATACAATTATTTTCTTCATATGTGTACCTATTAATCCTTAATATTTAAAGAATAGGTGGTATGCGCTTTTATACTTGTAGAATTTAGAAGCCTAGGAAAACCTAAGATCTCAACTTAAAATTGAGCTTCATATTTTCAAGCTAAGCTCGAACCACTTCGATGCTGATACTACAATTAGTAGTGACTAGAATGAAAGAGGATTGGGATTGGATCGGAAATGACAATAACCCTATAGGAAAAGTCCTACACGGGTGATGCTTTTTATAGTTTTTTAATCTTATGTGTAATATCTAGTTGTTCAATTGTCGCAATCTATTAATCTTTTGATAAATATTAAACTTTTATAATAGCCATGCGTACCATAAATATCAAGCGGTAAAATCTGTTGATGCCGAGAAGGTCACAGCAAAAATATTTATAGTTTACTTTGTAGCCAAGTTTGTGTTTGTTGTTGAAATAACTTGGGTGTTTTATTTTATAGAAAATTTAAGCTAAATTTAGATTGTAAAATCTATCGTTTCGTTTTTCTCTGAAATTAGGTATGCTTTTATATCTTCAGCAAGATGCTCCAATGAATTACTGAGTGTAACCAGATACACACTTGCTTCTTCTAGGGTTTCTGCCTGTTCTAACTGCTCGCAATGTTTGACTATGGAAGTAGCTGAAATAATCTTCGCCGCACCTTTAATTTTGTGGGCTATACTCTTGGTCTTATCTTCATCCCCATCTTTCAATGCTGATTTCAAACTTATTAGGTCAGCTTCATTGGCATTCAATAATTCATGTAGTAACTGCTCTGTTAGCATTAAATTGCCACCGGTTAATTTATCCAATGTACTAGGTAGGAAGCTGGGCTTTGGAACATCTTGTTCAAGTACTTGATGGAAGCTATCCAAGGTGCTTTTAAGCTCAGATAAACTGATAGGCTTAAACAGGCAATCATTCATGCCTGCGGCGATGCAGATTTTTTTGACTTCCAGCTGGGCATTGGCTGTGTAACCTAAGATAACAGCTGGCGATAGATTACGGCTTTTCTCAAGTTGTCTCAGCTTGCGGCTAAGCTCATAACCATCCATCTCCGGCATATTACAATCGGTAATGACGATTCGATAAGGGTGTTGGTTGAAGAGTTGGAGCGCTTCCTGACCATCGTTTGCTTCATCAATGCTGTGCCCCATATATTTAAGTTGCTGTGACAACAGCAGTCTGTTGGCTGGATGGTCATCGACTATTAATACATGTTGTGCTTGGGTTGCTGGGAGGGCATCTGGTACAGAAGAGGTTTGATTTTCTTCAGCAGTATCGGTATTGGCGATTTGTAAAGGTATTCGGATATTGATACATGTTCCTTGCCCTGGTTCACTAACCAAAGTAATAGAACCGCCCATCATCTCACACAGGGAACGGCATATAGGTAAACCCAGACCGGTTCCCCCTTTGTTGTGGGCACCATTTTGGGCTTGAACGAAAGGATTAAATAAGTCCTGTTGCTCTTCAATTGGCATGCCTATACCTGTATCGGCAACTTGGAAGACCAGTTCATTCTGACCTGCGGCGTTTTTCGCTTTAAGTGCTGTGAGGACTATATTGCCCTGCTCGGTAAATTTTATGGAATTACCTATTAGATTGGACAGTATCTGTTTGATTCTTAGGGGGTCTAGCAGCGCATACGTTGGTAGTTGAGGGTCAACTTCCAACGATAATTGCAAGCCCTTTTGGGTTGCAATACCTTCGAAGATACGTATTACCGAATCCAGCGTTTGCCTTAGTTCTGTCTGTACAGGGTTTAAGCTTAATTGCCCTGCCTCAATTCTAACAATGTCGAGTATATCGCCAATCAGTTCCAGTAACCCTTTGGCTGAGTCATAAGCAACACGAATAGGCTTAAAATCATACAAGTTTTCCTGGGAGCGTTTTATCGATAGCTCCAGCAAGCCTATAATCGCATTCATGGGGGTGCGTATTTCATGGCTCATAGTCGCCAAAAATTGAGTCTTGGCCACGCTGGCCTTTTCGGCCTGTTCCTTGGCTAGGCTCAACTGTTGCATTAATTCAATTCGGTCGCTGACATCTATCCATCCACCGACAATCCCCTGGATCTGATTTTGTTCATTTTTATAAGGGCGGAACCAGTGATACACATCAATAGGTTTTTCATCAATATATATACGCCTATCTTCGTAGCATGCTCTGTTCTCATCTATGGCTTGAATATATTTTTGATCTATGGTGTGAACATCTTTGATTCTGTCACCGTTTTTCAACACTGTTCTGTTTATCAATTCCTGTTCTGATACGTGGAAAAATTGTAAATAACTTTGATTGCAGAGAATTAGCTTACGCTCTGTATTGCGTACATAAATAGGGTGGGGGATGCTGTCAATAACCTCTTGCATAAATATAAGTTGTTTTTGCAGTTCCTTTTTTACCTTTAACCGTTTGAGATAGTGGCTACGAGTGAACCAGGCCCAGATTAAAGATGCAGTAATCAACAATATAGCGGCAATAGTGATGGAATAGATAGTATACTTATAGTCACGCCAGGTCTCTTGTCCGGGGACGGCATTGCCGCGCCATCTATTTCCTATAGATTGCAACTCATCTGCGGGAATAATGGCCAGAACCTTATTGAGAATGCTGATTAATTCAGGGTTACCTTTGCTCGTGGCAAAGGCTGCAGTCGCCGGCGGTAAACTATCAAAAATACCCTGTATTTCAAGTTTGTGGTCATAATAGTGATTGACGTAATAATCTGCGACCCCAAGCGGGGCTATAGTGGCATCTACCTTACCTTTTAGCGTGGCCTCAAGGGCTTCCATATAGTTGCTTACTTCTAGAACTTTAATCTGAGGTAATACTTCAGGTAACATTTCCGTAGAGATATGTGCCGTTGGTAAGGCTATTTTTAAGTTATTTTTTTGCTGATTGATGTGAGAGTTTTTAAGGGAGATCCATACAAATGGAGCATAAGCTAACTCTTTAGTGAAAATCAGTTCCTTTTTACGTTTATCTGAAGGTGATAACAATGCTAGATCAGCACTGTTATCTTGTAGGCTCTTGGCAATTTCATGGAAGTTTTGCGTCTGGATAATGATAGTGTCAATCCCGCTATAAAGCTTTATAATCTCCAAAATATCAGCTGCGAAACCATGTAATCTGCCTTCTTGATCGAAATAGGTCATAGGTGCATTAAACTTATTGGCTGCAATTCTTATAGGCTGATGTCGCTTTAACCAAGCTAATTCTGTATCAGTCAGATCCAGACCGAGTTTTTTTTTGGATAGATTCAGGCCGCCTCCACTCCAACGTTTTTTGATGGCCCAATGCTCACTTTGCGGGATTTGATTTAATGCATCATCTATTATCTCTTTAAGTTGCTGTTTATCATTGCTTAAAGCAAAGCTTATGCCTTGAGTATCAACGGGCAATAATTTCTTAATCCGTAACTTCTTGGCAAAATAGTTGTTAACTATATAGTTGGCTGAAAACAGATCCATGATAACGGCATCAGCTTCACCAAATACAGCTGCGGCTACCGTTTTTATTTTGGAGGGATAGGGGGTGATTTGGATTTTAGGAAGAAGTGTGGTTAAGTCGGCATCTGGCAGGTAATCATAAGCCATGGCAATATGAGTCGGAGCTTGTTCTGAAGGCACTTTTTCTGAAGTGTATAATGCGGCTTGGTTATCGACATAAGCCCGGCTTAGTAGTAATCCTTGGGATGCTTCGTAATCAGAGGCCCCGGTGAGCAGATCCAATTCGCCGTCCTTGATAGCTAAGATAGCGTCCTCTTTGTTATTAAATAAACGTAGCTCTATTCTGACTTTTAGGAGGTCGGAAAGAAGCTGCAAGTAATCGGCACTCAAGCCCTCGTAATAGTCACTGTTGCCATCCATTGTCATATCGAAAGGTGGATTGTCAGGTGTCGTAACTCCTACCCGGATACTTTGCTGTGTTTGTAACCACTGCCACTGCTCATCGGCTAAATCTATCTCTATTTCACTCATACTGGCATGGCCTGAGAGTGTTGGAGTATGCAATTGAGCCCCTTTTGCTTGCTTTGAAGTAAAAGTGACAAAAAGCAATATTAAGTATAGCGCCAATAGAAGTGGTGCTTTCTTCATATAATATGATTTCTCTTGGATATTTCGATAAGATCGACCAGGGTACGAGCGTTAAGCTTTTCCAGTAAACGAGTCTTATATGTACTTATGGTTTTATTACTGAGTAACATGCGATCGGCAATCTCTTTATTGGAAAGGCCGTGTGACAGTTGTTGAAGTACCATCATTTCTCGGCCTGATAATTGTGCCAACTTATCTGACTCCGGCAGTTGTTTGTTCTGCTTATAATGAATGTAAGCATTGTTGGGAAAGTAGGAATATCCAGATAACACCGCCCTCAAAGCCCCTAAAACCTCAGTTAGATCCTCTTGTTTTGAGACAAAACCAGAGGCGCCTGCTTGTATACAGCGGGTAACAAAGTACTCGGATGGCTGTGCCGTCAACACCAGGATTTTAGGTGGAAAGTCCACATTATTTAACCTGTTAATCACCTCTAGACCATCTAGTTGTGGTATGCCTATATCCAGAATAACGGCATCTGGTTGATGCTCTCGAATGAGCTTCAGCGCGTCAACTCCATTATCTGTTGTGGCTATGACATGAAAGCCATTTTGCTCGAGTATGATTTTTATGGCCATAATCACCACAGGATGGTCATCAACAACAATAATGTTCTTCATATTATAAATATCTACCCCTCTTATCATTCTAAACCAATTGTTACAGAATAATTTTTACATGTAAGTAGGATATTTCCTACTGAACTTTCAGCCTTTTCTCTTGGGTTTTACAATTACTATAATATGGTTGAATATATATCGCTTCAAAGTAAATTAGGAATAGTGTGATATAGACCATTTTCGGTGTGTTGGCGTAAGTATAGCCATATAAGGATTTGGTTAATTTTAATAAAGCAAATGTCAGCTATTTTTGCAGATAAATGATGCTGACCGCCATTTATATCCATATCATTTTTTTGGCTTAAACAATGAAGAAATGCAAGGTGTTGGTGCTTGAGGATCATCCTTTTCAACGCACTGTGCTGGAGCACAACCTCAAGTCGCTAACTTGTGTGGAAGTCTTCAGCTTTGGCTGCGCGACAGCCGCTTTTTCCTGGTTACAACAGCATAGGGAGGTCGATATCGTAATTTGCGACTTGATGTTGGCTGGAACCGATGGTTTGTCTTTCTTGCGCCAGGCAAGAGCCAGATTCAAAATCCGTGGGGTAGCGCTTTATAGTGATGTTGACAAAGATCTGCGTCGGGCGGTGTCTCAGATGGTTAAGCTATTGGGATTTCAGTATCTGGGTGATTTGGCTAAGTCGCCCACAATTGAAAACTTGAATGCCATGATCAAGTGTTATCGTGAGCTCAATGAGCCGCCGAAGATACCAACTGAGCCGGAGTTACATCCGGATTGGTTTTCGTTAAACTTCAAGGATTTTAAGGATGCGGTCACGCAACATCAATTTGTTGGTTTCTATCAACCCAAGTTCAGCGTTACTGATTTACAAATAGAAGGAGCGGAAGTGTTGGCGCGATGGCAGCATCCCGTGTTTGGGTTACTGCATCCTAATCTGTTTATTGAACCTCTCATTCGTTATGGCCTGCTGGACGAGATGTTTCTTCAATTATTCCATCAGGGGATCAAATTGCAAAAGCGATTGTTGGAACAGAACTATCGCTTATCGCTTGCCTACAACCTTGACATTTCCCAATTAAACTCCACTGAACTTGTATATCAAATTTCCAAATTGATTCGGGATTATAAGCTTCCGCCTAAGTTGGTTACCATAGAGATAACAGAGTCTGGACTTATATTGGCACCGGCCCTCAACATGGAGAATTTGATCCGTTTACGTATGTTGGGTTGTGAATTGGCGATTGATGATTTCGGTGCCGCACATTCATCTTTAGCTCGCCTGTGTGATCTGCCTTTTTCACAGATGAAACTGGATGCCTGCTTTGTGGAAGGTTTGGATACAGAGCCCAGATGTAAGGCGGCGATATCCAGTGTGATAGCGCTCTCGGATTCATTGGATATGCAGCTAGTTATTGAAGGTATTGAAACGGCTGCCCAGCTTAAGTTATTGCAAAATCTCGGTTGCAATCTGGGACAGGGATTTTACTTTTCGCATCCATTGAGTGAAGCTGACTTTTGTAAACGCTTTTTACAGAATGAACTTTTAAGACTTCATGGCTGAACAGATAGCGGCAATAACCTGTTTGCGCTGTACTTTGAACCCCTCGGCAACCTGTTGCGGCCAGGGATAATAGTGCCTCGGGCGTTTAAAACGGGCCAGCTTGTCTGCCAGGAAGGCGGTCAACTCGGCTTCGCTCGGCGCCTGTGAGCCTCGATAACGCAAAATGGCGGCCGGTAGTAAACCAAACTCAGGGTTATCTTCACCAAAGACAATGGCATCCAGGATGGCCGGGTGCCGTTTCAGCGCCGCTTCCACCTCTTCCGGTTGAATATTCTCGCCGCCGCAGATAAACATATTGTCGACCCGCCCCTGAATATGCAGTAGCCCATCCTGGCTCCAGAAGCCTTTGTCCTTGGTGCAGAACCAACCGTCTTGGGTCTCTTTAACTATGCTGCCATCCGGCTGCAGATAACCCATAAACAGGGTCTCGCCCCTGACCCAGATAACTCCTTGTTCTATTTTGAGTTCGCGCCCGGGTAACAGGCGGCCACTGCTGCCATCACTGCGGGCGAATCCCGTGGTGATCTGCGAGCCCATCTCTGTCATGCCGTAACTGGTAAAGGATTTCACTTTCAAGGGGGATAGCCGGTCCAGCAGGCCTTGGCCTATGGCACCGCCGCCAAGTAGCAGGCACTTTACCCCCATAAGGCTTTCGGGGTTGTCGTCCAATAGGCGTTGCAACTGGGTGGCCACCAATGAGAGATGAGTGATGGCATCGCGCTTTAACTGCGCTGCCATAGTCAGCTCATTATCCGGCAGCACCACGGCCGCGGCGGCCAGGGCGCAGCGATTGAGAATGGCCAGACCTCCAATATGGAACAGCGGTAGCGAGAGTAACCAGGCATCACCATTTGCCAAATGGATCAACTGCCGACTGCCATTGGCGTTGGCGATATGGTTGTTAAGGCAGTGGACTGCGGCCTTGGGGCTGCCACTGGAGCCCGAGGTAAGAATGATATTGAGCGGCGTATCGGCCGAGACCGTGGCTATCTCGGCTGGGATACCATTCGATTCGAGAATAGCAAAATCCGCCAGCACTCGGGTGATATCCCGCGTTTGCCAAAGCTTATTTCTGGTGTTATCCGGACACCAGATAAAGCGAATATGAAAACGCTCAAGCAGCTCCTGGAGCTGACTATCCGGAAACTTGGGTGACAGCGGGCAAAAGAGCAGCCCCAGATCCAGACAAGCCCAATACAGCAATATCAGCTCGCGGCAGTTGGTGGCCACACAGGCCAGTTTATCCCCGCGCTGCAACCCCAAGGCTCGCAGCTCGGTGCCGAGCGCCAACACCTGCCGGCTTACTGCCTGATAGCTATGGCAGATACCGCCCTCTACCAAGGCGATGGCATCCGGCGTTTGTTGGCCACTGAGGTGAAGGGGCGAGTAGGTCATGTGCTCTCCTGTTACTGAAATTGGAGGTTGCAGAGGCTGTCAGAGCTTGGCGGTTACAGACAGGGCCACTGACCCAAGAGTTCCAGCTCGGCAAAGTCCAGACAGGGTTTGTGGCCTTGACCGACAATAATATCGCGTCCGAAAGGCGCCAGAGTATCCAGTCCGGGGGCTTCATTGGGGGTCAAGAGGGCACTGACCGCCTCCAGATCGGCAATTCCCAGAGAAGATTCCAGGCTGGAGCTCAACAGGGCGCGCACACCGGCCGCTTCGGCCTGTTCGATCAGGGTTTGCAGTCTGGTTAAGCTGCCGAGCAACATAGGTTTAAGCACCAGCGCGGTCAGGCCGCTCGCGAAGTCATTGCAGTCAGGTACAAACTCACTTTGCAGCAGACTTTCATCCAGGGCATAGCGGATCCCTGTGGCCTTGAATAGGGCCGGATTATCGTCGGCGCGGCGGCAGGGTTCCTCAATATATTCAATGCTGGTTTTGGGCAGACAAGCGCAAAAATCCACAGCTTGTTGATACTCAAAGCCCTGATTGGCATCCAGCCTGAGTTTGAGATGAGGTTTGGCGGCCAATACAGCATGGATCAGTCTGAGCTCTTGGACCATGCTGGTCTGGGCGACTTTTATCTTGGCTCTGAGAACCGTATCGGGAAGCGCCGCCAGCCTTTGTTGCAGTAGCGCCAGTGGCTCTTCTTCTCTGTGGTAGATGAGCGGGATGGTTTCAACGGCCGGCCAGCGCTGTGGCAGTTGTCCCTTGAGTTTGGCATCGAGCAGACTTAGCCCCCAGGCGAGTGAGGGATACTGACAGGCATCGGCCGCCTGACTCAACTTAAGCTCTTTGGCGGCCAGTGCTTGCATCAGTGCCAAGGCTGCTTCTGTCACCTCCGCCAGCGATTCACGGCTAAAACCCAGCAGTGGCTCGCCGTTGGCATCCAGGCCGCTCAAGGGGGCGACTTCCACAAAATGTTCTTCGTTGCCGCAACTGGCCTTGATAACCAGCCCGGATCTCTGCTCGATTCTTTGCTTACCCACAGGTAGTGAGGTTTCCAGCGGCAGCCTATAGCGGGCCAGTGACAGTGAGTCTGGATGCATCATTCACCCCTTGAAATCGCGTTCAGGGCGCCTTTGAGCGCCGTGGCAAAAGCGCCGGGTTGGGCCTGATGGCTATTATGGCCCGCATCGGCAATGGTATGCAGCTTGAATCCGGCTTGTGGCTGCCAGGCCTTGGCGAGAGCGCCAAACTTGCCATCCTGCTCCCCGAGGTAGTAGTGGCTTGGGCAAGCAAGCTTGGCCGGCACCTGGCGCAGATCCTGTTGCAGTGCCAGTGAAGTGGCCTGGTAACAGCTGATTAGGCCAAGCGGCTGCTGATGGCGGCGTTTCTCAATTAAACCTTCTCGCTCGGCGCTTGATAGGTCGGCAAATACCGCTTGCTGATACCAGAGGGCCAGCACTTGTTCAATCGGCATAGTGTTAAAACGTTCGGCCCACAGCTTATCGGCCATCGCCCTCTGCTGACGTTCATCATGGGATAACAGGCCCGGGTGACAGGACTCAAGATGCAGGCTCAGCAACGCCTCGGGCCAGGTTTGAGCCAGATGCAGTGCGATACGGCCACCAAGCGAGTATCCCAACAAGTGAAAGCGCGCGATGCCGGCCTTGAGCAGTGTATGACGCAGCAAGGCAACACAGTCACTGAAGCCTGGGCTGTCGATTTGGATATCACCGCTGCGGCCATGTCCCGGGAGATCGACCGCAATACAGTAGTAGTCCTGACTCAGGAGCGGCAGCAACTCGCGCCAATCATAGCTGCTGCCGAGAAAACCGTGCAGCAGCACCAAAGGCGGCTGGGTTGCTGAACCCTGAGTCGTTGTGGCTAACATCAGCTTTGTTTTACCCATTGGCCTATGCTGGCTATCTGGTCGCTGGCCTGGGTTTGGCTGACGCAAACCTCGATGACCGAGGCGCCGTTATAGTTGAGTGCTTCACTGTAGGCATCCATAAAGCCTTGGAAGTCTTCCACCCTATTGTAGGGCAGGCCAAACATGGCCGCACCATAACCAAACTCCAGTCCGTGGCTTAATCGGTAATAGTGAGCCCTTACTTGCTCGTCCGGCACCGGCAGGATATTGAAGATATTGCCGCCATCATTGTTGAGTATCACTATCACCAACGGCCCCTGAGCCTGGCGTGCCAGCGCCAGAGAGTTGAGGTCGTGCAGCGCCGATAGATCGCCGAGCACCAAGGTGGTGGCCTGACCCTTGTGGTTGGCGACGCCGCAGGCACTTGCCAGCAGGCCATCTATCCCCGAAGCACCGCGGTTGGTGTAGGTGATGGCGGCGCAGCAACTGATGGGCGCGAACATATCATAAAGCCGCACCGGCAAGCTATTACCGATAAACAGCTGTTGTTCGCCGGTGCGGGTTGCCGCTATGGCCCTGATCACCTGGGCCTCACCGAACTCGCCGTTATCTATTTGGCGTACAAAGAGCTCATTGAGCGCCTCATTCTGGGCGGTGAGCTCCAGCGCCCAATTGGCGGAGGACGAGCGTGGCCACTCAAGCGCGGCTATCTGCTGCAGCTCTGCCAGCCAGAGCTGCTTGGGTTTATGGCTGGGATCCAGGCGCATCTGCTGCGGCAATACTTGCCAATATTGGTGCCAGTTCTGCTGTTCAAGATAACTTATTAAGCGTTTCGACAGCAGGCGTCCACCAAACACCAGTGCCCGGTCGGCTTGTTGCAGCAGGGCTCGGCCCTTGGGGTTGAGCAGCAGTTGGTCGACATTGCCTATCGCGGCAGGATGTTGGCGCAGCTGAGACTGGGCATCTGTCAGCAGCGGCCAACCGAGTTTGCTGGCCAGTTCGACCAACTTTTGTGGATTATCGACACTATCCAGGGTGCCGGCGATGATAACACCCTTGCCGTGAACAAAACGCGCCATGGTATCCCAACTGGGGACTTGTCCCATGCCTACAGCTGCATATTGGTTATAGGGTGTGCTTGCCTGTTGCCAGTTCGTCAGAGGTTGCAGGTAATGCTCTATGGCTTGACTTCTGGGGGCATCCAGGCTGCTTGGGTACAGTGGCTCACGATACATGCAATTGATGTGGACCGGCATGCTTTGGTTGGCCACGGCTTCATCAATCTGAGTCAGCAGCGCTTGGGGAGCTATGGCCAGATCCGGTGTCGGCAGGTTTAACTGCTTGGCATATTGGCCGAAAATCGCCGGTTGGAGTATGGCTTGGTTGGCGCCGCAAGCTATCAGCTCCGGCGGTCTGTCGCCGGAAAGCACGACCAAGGGGACTTGAGTTAACCAGGCCTCGACTATGGCCGGATACAAATTGGCCACGGCTGTTCCCGAGGTGGTGATAATGGCCACCGGAGCTCGACTGGCTTTGGCGAGTCCGAGTGCCATAAAACCCAGTCCTCGCTCATCAAAGTGCAGATGTTGTTTCAGTTTGTCCTGGCGGGCGGCTGCCAGTGTCAGAGGCGTTGAGCGCGAGCCCGGTGCCATGCACACATGCTGAGCCCCAAGGCGTGCCAGTTCTTCAAGTATGAGGGAACCCCAAAGGAGATTGAGTTCGGCGTGAGAATTGATTTGCATAGACGGCTTACCCAGTATCGAATGCGCATTAGTGTACCGCTTTTGGCAGCGCTATTGTATGAACTCTTGGGCAAATCTGTCTGTATACTTCAAGTCGTAAAGAGCGGGCTGAGATCCTATTTAGATTGTTATCACAAGCCTACAGTAAGGTCCCGCTCACCAAACGCAACTGTGAACGTATCCATTCCAGATCCGGGTCTTGTTGGCCGCTGGGACTAAGCAGTGTCAGTGTCAGCGGCTCAGTGACATTGAACAGGCGAGTGGTTTCCATTTCCGACAGCTTGCAAAGGTGTAGCAGAGGTTCTTCGCCCAACAGATCGAATACCGCCTTGTAGGGCACCAAAGCCACCGCCTGTGAGGCTTCCAGATAGGCACTCAGGGAGGAGATGCCGGTGATAGTCATTTCGACATTCAAATCCAGATTGTTGATCCGGCAGTAATCTTCAAATGGGCTTAGAGTGTTGGGGCCTATGCTCAAATCTGTGTTGATGTAAGGATACTCGGCGATGGTTTCCAACGTTAGCTCGCGGGAGAGCAGCGGATGATTCTTGTTGCAGATAAGGTAGAGGCTATCTAGTTTTCTCAGGGCTTCAATCTGTAATTTGCTGCCTATAGATTGCAGTTCTTGTGGGTAGTGACAACTGCAAAGTCCTGCACTGATGTTGCCATCTATGAGCCCTTGCAATGAGTTACAGCTCCAGGAATTCAAATTGATATGCAGCTGTTTGTTCTGTTGTTTAATGGCCTGCATCAAGGCCTTGGGATAGGCGTAAGAGATAAGACCCGGCGTGACAAGTTCAAAGTTTTTATTGCCCGCCATAGCTGGATTGCCAAGCTGATTGAAGCCCTTGGCACTGTTCACTATTTCTTTGGCAATAGGGTAAACCTTAGCCGCAAATTCATTGGGAATAAGGCCATACTTTTTTCTTAGAAATAGTTCGTTACCAAAAATAGATCTGGCAGTTTTTAAACAACGGCTTATTTTTGGGGCTGGTACATTTAAAAGCTTTGAAACGTGTGTTGCAGATTTGTTTTCATATAAGCTAACAAGGATGGAAAGGCTCAAAATATCCAGCTTTTCAAAGTCAATATGGTTCATCTGCAATACTCCTTTAGTGGTACCTTCAGCATCTATATTAACCTGTTTTTTCAGAAAGAATAATTTTATTCGAAGCTATTTTCGATTCTGTATTCTAGATCACTAAATGCTGTTTTTTTGACTAATTTAAAGAGGTTTGTGAGAGAGATTCTCATTAACTGTGTGTATTTCACATAGTGAAATAATACATTTCCAAATATCGCTTTATCTAAATGCTATTTCTTATTTTTAGCAGAACGTTTTCTAGAAAATAGCAATGTAGTCAGTGTCTTATGTTTCGATCTTTCAATCTTTTCCTCAACGGTTATTTGATGACGATCAAAATTAATATTGCTGTAGATAGTAATAATTCAACTGCGCAATAAGCGTATTAAAACTAAAAATGATGTTTGGAGGGTTATATGGATACTTCAGTTATTCTAAGTTATGCCTTTATCTACTTCGTGCTTTTTATTGCAGTGCCATTCGTGCTGGTGGTGTTTGTGATGACATGTATCAAGTTCTTTAAGTCAGATGAAAAGAATGCCGAAGAGATAAAGCTCAAAAATAGGTTCTTTGACAAGCAGAGTTTAGATTTTTTTAAATCTCTGAAGTCTTTAACCAATGGTCGATACGAAGTTTGTAGCAATGTGGCGTTGGAGTCAGTGGTTGATATTGACCCACATGCGACCGCGAGTCACTCGCGCCTGGACTATGTATTGATAGATCAGAATTCTTCAGAAATAAAAATGGTAATTTCAGATTTCAGTGATGCTGAAAGCGCCAACTCAAAGAGCCTACTCGAAAAGCTCAACGTTCGCCTCATCGATATGAAACGCTCTAATCCTCTGGATGCACAGCACCTTGAGCAGATGTTGACGGCTTAGGCTGCAATAACGGGTGGCGGTTTAGACCGCTACCCTTTAGTCCCTGTATATCCAATTGAAAGTGAGGACCCGAGATGTCCAGTATTCGATGGCGTGCAATATTAGGCGCGGCCTCTATGACCTGTTTGTTGGGGGTAAGCGGCATTGCCTATGCCGAGACCGCGTTGAAAATCAACAGTGATCCCTGTGTGAAGTGTCACAAACGCAATGGCTTAATGCAGGGGCACCATGGTCAGGATCAGCTCAATATGAGTTGTAGTACCTGTCATGGGGAAAAAGGAAAACATCCAAGAAAACCCAATGATTTAAGAGTTTTTACTCCTCAGGAAGGGATTGCCCCAGCAACCCAGAATGCCACTTGTCTCAAGTGTCACCAGCCACAGAAATTGGCTGAGAAAGAGTGGACCCACAATGTTCACGCCGACAAGTTGAGTTGCGCCGCCTGTCACAAGCTGCACCCGTTGGACGATCCAATGAAGCAAGCAACTGGCACACAGCACAGCAAGCTGTGCCGTGACTGTCATACGGTCAACTAAGGGGTAAGAGTAATGGAAAATTCCAGAAGACGTTTTTTAAAAGGGGGCTGTGCCCTGATGGCCGGTGCCTCTCTCTATCCATTGAGTGGCAATGAGGCGGTTGCCAGCGCCGATCATGACTCTGGCATCAACTATGCCCTGCTCCATGATGAAACCAAGTGTATTGGCTGTAACGCCTGTAGTGATGCCTGCCGGGAAGTGAACCAGGTACCTGAAGGGGTCTCGCGGTTGGAGATTATTCGCACTGGCCCATATGGTGAATACCCGAACCAGTTTTACCATTTTAGCCGTAAGTCTTGTCAGCACTGTGAAGACGCGCCTTGTGTCAACGTTTGTCCAACTGGTGCGGCGTTCAAGGACAAGAAAACCGGCATTGTGACTGTGGATGCCTGGAAGTGTGTCGGTTGCCAATACTGTATTGCGGCTTGCCCCTATCAGGTGCGCTTTATTAACCCAGTTACCAAAGCGGCCGACAAATGTGATTTCTGCCGTGAGACTCAACTCAAGCAGGGCAAACAGCCGGCCTGTGTAGAAGCCTGCCCAACCAAGGCTTTGGTATTCGGTAACCTGAAAGATCCGAGTTCAGAAGTGGTGCAGATGATTCGGGCCAACCCAACCCAGAGATCCAAGGTTGATCTCGGCACCCGGCCCAAGCTGTTCAAGATAGTGGCCAAACAGGGGGAGATTAAGCTATGAGTCCTTTTCATTTTGATACTTTGGTTTGGCACTGGCCCATTGCGTTTTATCTGTTCTTCGCCGGGGTTTCGGCGGGCGCCATGTTCTTTGCCGTATTGCTGAAACACCGTTGCCTGCAACAGGATGCCTGGCGCTCTGGCTTTGTCCAGGCTGCTTGTTTGGTCGCCCCACTCACTGTGATGGCAGGTTTGGGGATCTTGGTCATCGACCTGACCAAGCCGTTCCATTTCTGGAAGATTTTGGTGTTCTATAACCCCACTTCGGTGATGTCCATCGGGGTGATGATCCTCATGGTCTATATGGTGTTTATGTTCGCCTGGATTGCCATGGTGTTCCGTCAACCGATAGATGACTGGTGTGAGCAACGCTTCCCCGTGGTGCTCAAAGTGACCGGATTTTTGGCCAAACATGAACCCAGCTTAACAGGTTTATTGGTGATCTTGTCTCTGGCGTTGGGGGCTTATACCGGCTTCCTGCTGTCGGCTCTGCCCGGTTACCCCATGCTGAAGAATCCGGTACTGCCGTTGCTGTTCCTGATCTCCGGTCTATCTTCCGGTGCGGCGGCGTCTCTACTTGGTGGTGTGCTGCTAAAGGGCAACCCCGACGGCAAAGAAGTGCACTTTATTCACAAGATAGAGATCCCTCTTATCCTGGTGGAAATTGCGGTGATCTTCACTTTCTTTGTCGGGCTGGTGCTCACCGGTGGCCAAAGCAAAGTTGCGGCCTTCAATGCCATCGGGGAAGGTTTCTGGGGTTGGGTGTTCTGGCTCGGTATCCTGGGTTGTGGTCTCTCTATCCCACTGGCAATGAATCTGTTTATGACCGCCACGGCCAAGCGTAAATGGTCTTATGTGGCAGCGACAGCAACCCTGAGTCTGTTGGGGGTCATTTTGCTGCGCCACTTCATCCTGTACACAGGACAAATGACGATTGCTTAACCCCCATAAAAAGGAAAATGTGATGTTGAAAAAAATGCTTTTGATGATGGCTCTGGGTTTCTCCGGTTCACTGCTGGCAGCCCCAATAGCTGATTCTCACACGGAAATGTCCGGCTGCGAAGCCTGCCATAAAGATGGTTCGCCTTCTGCCGATTATGCCTTTGAAAACGAGCAATGTGCTTCCTGTCACGGTGATATGAATTCGCTCGAAGGTGAGGCACACAAGAAACATGATGGCGTGCTCAGCTGTACTGACTGTCACACAGCTCACGAAGAAAAAGACCCGGCAGCGGGTTGTAAAGACTGCCACTGATAAGAGGTTAAGGAATGCGGCGGCTTTGCAGTCAAGAACAAGCACCGCCGCATCCTGAAGCAACGTTATTACGTTGCTGACAAGGAAGTGATTGGGCAGGAAGCCACTTTGTTATTGCGCCTTTGACGCATTTCCCGATCCTCCACGGGACTCGCCACCTAATGAGCACGCGGGTGGCTTTTCTTGGTTTTAATTCACTGGTTATTAATCCACTCGCTCATCACCACATGGGTTTTAATCTTCACTATCTCAGTATGAGTGTCTATATATTCACGGATCTCGTGCAATCGCCGCATCGAGGGAGTCTTGACGAATACCAGCAGGTCCATGTCGCCGGAGATCCCGTGACAGGTGACGACTTCGGGAATTGCATGAAACACATGTACTACATCGCTGCAGCGGGGGCATTTGTGTTGAATTTCAAAGTAGGCACTGACGGCTTCTTTTTGGGATTCACTGAGCAGCAATTGGTAACCACGGATCACACCGTTTTGCTCGAGCTTCTTGATCCTGTCTGAGACGGCACTGCGGGACAGCGACACTTCGGCTGCCACATCTGAAATGCTTCGACGGGCGTTTTTTTTAAGCGCATTAATGATTGCTTTATCGAACTTATCCATGCTACCTGACGTTTTGTGTGTTTTTTGCCGATTTGCCGTCATTTCGTCGGCTTAAAAGCCGTATTTGACGGAAACGAATGACAGAAATTCTGCCGGAGAACGACTATACTGGCGCCATTCAAGATACTGATAATTTAGCAGATGAATCAAGTTACAGGAACAATCGGACGCTGGCAGGGTGCCGGCTTAATGGCCACCACATTGTTGGGTACCGGGGTGTTTATTTTGCCGCAGATGACAGTCGATAAGGCCGGTAGTGGCGCCTTACTGGCTTGGGCTCTGTTGACCCTGGCCATTATTCCGGTGACCTTGGTGTTTGCCCGTCTGGCCAGCCGTTTCCCTCACGCTGCCGGCCCCGCCTATTTTGTTGAACGAGCCTTTGGCCGTACCTTGGGTCGCACCATAGGCCTGAGTTTTTTGATGGCTGTGCCTATCGGTGCGCCCGCCGCCATTTTGATGACTTTCCAATTCGTTAACGCCCTGATCCCCGTATCCGGTTGGGTGCAGGTGGGCTGCGAACTCTTGGTTCTGCTCGGGCTCTGGCTGCTCAATCTCAGGGGAATTCAGGTTTCTGCCAAGGCGCAATTTGCCCTGACACTGGGGATTGTGGCCGTGGTGGTGATGATGTTCGGCGCCGGTGGTGCCAAGGCCGGTGAGTTGCTGTCTTTGACCGCTCATTCCACTCCCGACTATGACGGTGTGATGCTGGCAATAGGCATCGCCTTCTGGAGCTTCCTCGGTGTGGAGGCCATGACCCACTTGGCCAATGATTTCCAGCGCCCGGATCGAGACTTGATCCCCGCCATGGTGATAGGGGTGATTTTGGTCGGCGCGGTTTATCTGGTTTGTACCTTGTTGTTATTGCTGGTGGAGGTGGATACCAAGGTCGCTATGATAGGGGCATTTGATACCCTGCTTGGCGGATACGGCGCTCAGGTGATAGGTGTGCTGGGTATTGCCAGTGGTCTGGCGGCAGTGAACGTCTATGCCGCCAGTGTATCGCGGCTGCTTTGGAGCTTCAGTACCGAGGGAATATTGCCGGCCTGGTTCCGTGAGCGTAACAGTTATCAGGTGCCGGTCAGGGCTTTGTCGGCTGTGCTTGGTGTGATGGGGCTGGTGATAGTGCTGACCTATATTTCAGGCCAACAGCTTGAGCAGTTGATTGCCTGGAGTAATGGGGTATTTGTGGTGATCTATCTGTTGTCCATGCTGGCAGCCATTCGCTTGCTGAGCAAACGCTACCTGCCTTTGGTACTGCTAAGCTGCGCGCTTTGTGTCTTGCTGGCGTTTGCACTCGGCAGCGCCATGGCTTACGCCCTGGGTTTGCTGTGTGTGTTGGCTGTGTTGTTGACACTGCAGCGGCAGTGGCAGAAACGCCAATTGCCGCCGGTGATTCCTATGCAATAAAAGCATGCAATAAAAGCATGCAATAAAGGGCTGGTTCAGTCTGAGTTGCCAGTCATGGCCTGGTTGCGCAGCTGGATAAGCTCAGAGTGTTTGAGATACAGCAGGTCGGCACAGCGGCGAATGATCTGGTCTTCGTAGCGGCACAATTCGCCGTCTGCATAGGCCACACGCCACATCGCCAGGATCAGCTGCTGCTTCTGCTCAAGGGTAAAGCTATCATTGATGGCCGAGGTGAACTCAAACAGTGAGGTGGCATCGTGACGGGTCCGCTTCGCCTCAATTATCAGCTCAGCCGCTGCTTCGGCAGCTAAACCCAGTGTTTGTTCCAGGAGTTCGGGCAACAGCTGCGATTCGGTGCCGGACATCTCCTCATCGGCATAAACCACTTCCAACAACATGCTGGCAGCTGCCAGTTCCAGTTGTTTCTGTTGTTCCTGCGGGGACTGACTCTGTTGATGGGCATTCAAAAACTGCTTGAGCTTGGCGATCATAGGCTTCTCTGTCAGTTGGTTCAGTATAGGCTCTAAACATGTCGGGCCACGCGGTTTGCGGCTTGGCGCCGGGTAAATCCGGCCTTGCCGATGCGCGCTTTAACCGGGCGGCCACATTTTTTAGACGCCATCAGTGGCCGCGGGTTCCCCTTTGATAGCGTGAACCGCTTTACAGCAGTGAGCCCAGCCCCTTGACAAGGAGATCGGCTGTGCCTTCGCCACCGCTACTTTGCAGGTAGTTTTTGACTATATCTATCATGGGCGCAGCCAGCTCTTTGGAGATCCCAAGTTTGGCAAAGGCATCATAGACCATGGCGCTGCCCTGCAAGGAGTTACCCAGGTCGCCGGCTTTGGACAATAGGCCCGTCATCCCTGAGTTGCCATCTAGCTTGGGCGCTGCGGCCAGCAAGCCGTCAATACCGGGTATGCTGTCGGCAATGGGAGAGAAAGATTCTTGTCCCAATGACGTCTTGGCCAGTCCGAGCAGGCTGCCAAGGCCACCTTTGGCCTGGGTTTGGGTCAGGCCCAGCTGTGACATCACAGTGCCGACCAGCTCACTGTTTTGAGTGGCGGTCTGGCTATTGGTGGCCGTATCGGCTTGTGTTTGGGGGTTGCTGGTGAGTTTGTCGAACCACCCGGCTTGCGCTGGGGCCGCCATCAGTGAGCCCATGATTACGGCTGCTGTGATATAAGCTTTCATTTCTGCTTTCCTATGCATATAAAAGGTGTTCTGGGGCCATATTCTAGTCTTATCTCAGGCGCCGATGCACGGCTTTTGCGTGACAGGCGGTCGTTTTGCTGTATTTCATTTGTGCATTGGCGTGGGAATTTGGGTATCCTTGGCGTCTATCTTGATCCTTTAATTACAACCTTTTTGGAAAAGCTGCATGTCTCTGTCTGCCATCCTGACCGAAGCTTATAACTTCTTCCGTAATCATATCGTTCAGCTGGCAATGCTGACCGTTCCCTTGCTGCTATTGCAGGTGGGTATTCAAATGTGGCTCGGTACCGAGTTGCAAAGTGCCGATCCTGAAAATCCACAATTCGGTACCCCTCATATGCTGGCGGTGATCGCCTTGATGGTGATCTTCTCTGTGCTTATCGCGGCCTTGACTCTGTTTATGGAACTGCGTACCGAGGGGATGCAGCCCAGCACGGGCCAGGTGTTAAAGTCCAGTCTGGCGTTTGTGCCGGGTTTGATGTTGGCCGGGGTGTTCTCCGGCATGGCGATTGCTGCACCGACTATGATCCTGGCGGCCATAGGGCCAGTATGGATCCTGGGGATGGGGATCAGCCTGTATCTGTTTGCCCGCCTGGCTTTTGTTAACTTTATGGTGGTGGTCGAGCGTCTGACCCCGCTGCAGGCCATCAAGGCCAGTTTTGAGTTCAGTAGCGGACTCACCGGCAAGACAATCTTGGTGCTGCTGAGCTACTTTCCGCTACTGATCATGGGGAGTGTGCTGTCGCAACTTGGGCAGGCTGGTGGTATGCCACTGCAGTTGCTGGTGGATACCTTGGTGGCTTTCATTGGTTTGTTCGTCAATGTGGCCTTATTCCGCCTTTATCGGGTTGCCCGTAAGGGTTAATAATCAACTCTCTACTGGCCGCTCCTGCGGCCTTGTGAGGTCAGACTGTGCTGGATGATGTTGCTTTTATTGCCAGTGTGTCGGAAGACTTGGCCCGGGAGTACCGGACTGCCAAGCGCTACGTGCAGGATGTGCCAACCCAGGCACTGCTGCATGTTCGCAGCTTTGCCCACAGATTGACTGAGCTGTTGGCTGCACCGGCCAAACTCAGTTTTGACAGTCCCAACCTTTATGATCGTATCGAACAGCTCAATCGCCAGCGGCTGATCGATGTGCGCATCACCCGGGCGCTGCATAGGCTGAGGGCCGATGGCAACCGCGGCGCCCATCCGGAAAAGTTCCACCTCACCGAAACACAACTGCTGCAACTGGCCAAAAAGGCCATCGGCGATCTGCTGAAACTGATGGAACTGGCCTATCCCAGACTAAAGGGCCGGGAAGCTCCTGAATACCGCTTCGATGATTTTGATCTGCAGGCCGGACGTGAGCTCTGCTATCGGGCCGTGATGGAAGATGATGCCGAGGCGCAATATCTGTTGGGGATGGCGCTCAAGAATCGTGCTCTGATTGCCCGGGGCCAGGAGCAGGCCCTGCAAGATAAGGCTGACGAACCGCTTGCCGGTGATTCGGCGCGCATGCTGGCCAAGGCGGCACACTGGTTTGCCGAGGCGGCAGCACGCGAGCCCAAGGCCTTGTTTGAGCACGGCGTCGCCCTAATTCATGGCTATCGCGGCGATGTCGATATCGCCTCCGGGCAGCGGGCGATTCGTCAAGCAGCAGAAGCCGGCGTGACCGATGCCATGGCACTCCTGGGCTACTTCTATCTGGTGGGTAGTGGTGAGCTGGCTAAAGATGAAGCCGAGGCCGAACGTTTCCTCAGTGCTGCCGCCGCCAACGAGCAATCTGAGGCTATGGCCAATCTCGGGGTGCTCTGTTATCAACGCGGTCAGCTGCAACAAGCCTTTGAACACATCACCCGGGCGGCCAGAGCCGGCGATCCTCACGCTCAATACCACCTTGCCCTGATGTTGGCCCGTGGCGAAGGCTGTGAAGCAGACCCAGGTGCCAGTGAACAATGGCTCGCCGAGGCGGCAGAGCAGGGACAGCTGGATGCCATGTTGGCGCGGGCGCAGCATATGCTTAACGATGATGCTGCATTTGGTTCAGATCTGTCCCAGGCAGAGAGTTACTTAAGGCAGGTTATTCGCTATGGTCACAGTGTGACCGCCATGATTGAATTGGCGATAGCCTTGACCGATGGTTGCTTAGGACGCATAGACGTAGTGGAGGCCGTTGCCTGGTTGCGACTGGCACGAGAGCGTGCCGACGAGCGTGAACTGGAGGTGATAGGCCCCTTGTGGCAGTCATTGCAACAACAGGTGGAGAGCGTATTGCAACTGAGCCAGTCGGTGGATGAGCGGCGTGCCCTGAAACGGGCGCAGGAACTACTCGCCGATTAATCCGGTTCGTGTTCTAGGATTCGACCTCTTGAACCCAATCCAGAATCCCGGCACAAGTTGGGCTCCAAGTCATAGAGATCTCTTTGTCTGCCTTTGTGGCGACATTGCTGGATACTGGCCAATTGACGCTTTAAGTAGTTGCGGCCAAACAGGCCCAGACACAGGAGTGTGGTTGCTGCCAAGATCAACACCAGGGGCATAAGCAAGAGGACCAGGCTAAAAGCGCAGAGACTCAGCAGGGCTCCCGTCAAGGTTCTGGGATTGAGTGGCAGATTCTGCGCAAACTGTCGATACATTTTTCTTCCTCCGGACTTGCTTGGCTCAGGTCAGGTTTAAATCTACTTCATTATTTATCATGTTTAATACCGCTTTATTAAGAAAGCGTTAAGAGGTAGGAGTTCCCCGAATAAATATTTATTCATCAACTGTGATTTAGTACTTGAAAAATGGTTTTTGTTGCAGTTTAGGTTGGTTTTTCAAATGATTGTGAACTAACTCTCAACTGCAGCGACAGAATATGTAATTATCTCGCAAAATCTTACTGTGCCTATGGCTGTGGGCTTTTCCCAAATATCGGACCCTGCTAATGATGAAACTCCGCTCATTGAAACACAAGTTGCTGGTGTGTGTGGTACTGGCACTGACCCTGGTAGTGGCTCTGCTTTCCTGGCAAAGCTACAGCACTCAGAAAACACAACTGCTGCAAGCCAGTCAGCAAGAGTTAAAGCGTATTGGTGAGATGCAGGCACAGCGTGTCACCGAGTGGTTGGCGATTCGTACCAACGTGGTTTCATCCTTGCGGGAATACATAAGTGATGACTTTGTGCCTGCACTGCAACAGGCCAGATCGGCCGGCAAGCTGGAGTCTGTCTACTTCGGTGGCAGTGACGGCAAAATGCAGGATGCCGATCCCAGCGTGGACAACAGCCATTACGACCCCCGCAGCCGTCCCTGGTACCAGGATGCCATGGCCAAAGGCCGGGCCATTATCACCAAACCCTATATCGACAGCGGCTATGGTATTCAGGTGGTCTCTTTGGCGCAGCCAACCGCCAAAGGGGTGATAGGCGGTGACTTGGCAATTGATACTCTGGTGGCCGAGGTCAACAGCATGGCGATCCCGGCCGCGGGTTTTGCCATCATGATGCATAACGACGGTACCGTCATCGCTTATAAGGATGGCAGCAAGGCGATGCGTCCGGTTGCCGAAATTGATGATGATCTCGGTGCGGGCATTCTGGCCAATATTCAAAAAACGGCGCAGTTGCAATCTCTGTATTTTGATGCCGATGGTCGGGACAAACTTGTTTGGGCAACGGCCATCCCGGATACTGACTGGCAGCTCTTGCTGCTGCTGGATAAGGCAACGCTTGAAGCACCGCTTGGCAAATTGCTTTGGACCCAGGTTGGCTTGGCGGCGCTCGTGTTACTGGTGAGCACGGCGGCTATCTCTTGGTTTCTTGGACTCTTGTTGGCCCCGCTTGGGCGGGTATCCCTGGCGCTGGCACGGATTGCCGACGGCAATGGCGATCTGACCCAAAGGATCACTGTCGACAGCAATGATGAAGTGGCCGAGCTGGCCGACAACTTCAACCGCTTTGTCTCGGCCCAGCATCAGCTGATAAGCCATATACGTCAGTTGGCGGCCGAATTGGATCTGGATGCCGAGCGGGGGTTGAACACCACCCAGAGCTCGGTTGTTGAGCTGCAAAGGCAGCAGCAGGAAGTAACCATGGTGGCTACCGCAGTTACCGAGATGGCCAGTGCCACTCAGGAGATTGCCGCCAACGCCGAGTTGACCGCTACTGCAGCGCAGCAATCTTCCTGCAGCTCGCAGCAGGGTAAGAGTCTGGTACTGCAGACCCGAGACTCGATACATTCATTGGCCGAGGAAGTAGGCCAAACCACTGAAGTGATTAATGAGCTCAATCGTCATGCCCAGGCTATCAGCGCTATTCTCACCGCAATTCAAGGGGTGGCCGACCAGACCAATCTGTTAGCGTTGAACGCCGCCATCGAGGCTGCCCGCGCCGGCGAACAAGGGCGCGGCTTTGCCGTAGTGGCCGATGAAGTGAGGGTTCTATCCCAACGAACTCAGGATTCGGCCTCCGAAATCCACGACACCATAGAGGCATTGCAGCAAACCACCGCCAGGGCGGTAGCCTCCATGGAAAACAGCCGCCAGATGGCAGGCCGCAGTGTCGGCGATGCCGAAGAGGCCAGTAAGGCGCTGGAAGAGATAGCCGTTGCAGTGGCGCAGATATCGGATATGGCCGGACAGATAGCCACGGCGGCGGAAGAGCAGACTCAAGTAACAGGGGAGATTACCCAAAACACCACGGCCATCAAGGATGTTACCGATGAGATCACCGCCACCGCCATGGACGACCTTGAGCACGCCAAGGCGCTCAAGGTGCGTGCGACCGATCTCAATGCCAAGGTTGCGACCTTCGTGCTCTAATCACATTTAACCCAAGACCGCTGCTCAGGCGGTCTTTTTACTGCTCATGCTGTCACCTATCAGCTGTCGCATCCAGCGGTGGCCGGGGTCGTCGTTATTGCGCTCATGCCAGAGCAGCACATAAGCCATGGGCATAAAGTCTATCGGCAGTGGCAATTGCTGCAGCGAGTAAAGCTTGCAGGCGTGCAGTGCAAAACTGGAGGGCAGGGTAAATACCAAGTCACTGTGAGCGCAAATACTGGCAGCAC
Organism: Shewanella indica; assembly: GCF_033842865.1. Lineage (NCBI taxonomy): Bacteria > Pseudomonadati > Pseudomonadota > Gammaproteobacteria > Alteromonadales > Shewanellaceae > Shewanella > Shewanella indica. Next base: position 1,314,574 of record NZ_JAWXXR010000001.1, on the reverse strand, counting down.
CGTAGAAGTCCGGCACTGTGGCACTGAGGCGGCGATGATGACCGAGGTCCGCCAGAAAATAATCCAGCGCCCACCAATCATTACCCTCGCAACGCACCTGTACATGGGGCAGCGCCAGGTAGGCCGCCAGATCCCAGACCCTGTTCTTTTGAGCTTGCAGCGCCGGGTGTCCTTCGCGCACCAGACACACCTGATGATCCTGAAACAGAGTTTGATACAGGATCCCTTCCGGCAACTGGCTGAAGTGAAAACTGGAGCTGGGCTGCAGATCCCTTCCCGAAATTCCCAAATCTATCTGCCCCTGTTGTAGTGCCTGCATCGATTTTTCGGTCCAGACGTAGGAGTCGAGCCTGACATTGGGGGCGTTACTGAGCAGGCGACCGATAAAACTGGGCAGCAGGGTTTCATAGGCGCTTTCTACCATGGTGAGCGAAAACTGCCGATTACTGCTGGCCGGGGTAAACACGGGAGGTTGGGTCAGTTGATGCAGACTCTGTAAGGCGATAGGCAGATGTTGCGCTAACTGTTCAGCGTGAGCCGTCGGTTTGAGGCCGTGGGCGGTGCGCTGAAACAGAGGATCGCCCAACATGTCGCGCAGGCGGTTGAGGCTTTTGCTCAATGCAGATTGACTCAGGTGCAGTCGATTGGCGGCGCGGGTCACGCTGCGCTCTTCCAGTAGCACCTGCAACATGACCAAGAGGTTGAGGTCGATACGGGCCAGGTTATCCAGATTCACCCTGATATTCCTCAGAGGAAATTATGTTGTGAGATTATATCATTTCTTTTCATACCACCAGTTCATTAGAATGTGCCCCATCTCAGTTTTCACTCAGGATTGAACGACAACCTATGGCAAAAAACCTCCTGCCTATGCTGATGGCCATGGTGCTGTTAAGCCCACTGGCTATCGATATCTACTTGCCCTCTTTGCCGACTATGGCGATTGAATATGGCGTCAGTGCCGGCGAAGTCCAGTCGACTCTGGTGCTTTTTCTATTCGCTATGGGGGTAGGGCAGATCCTCATAGGCCCCTTGGCAGACAGATTTGGCCGCAGGCCTGTGGCATTGGGGGGGATTGCTCTCTATGTGCTTAGTGCACTGTTGGCTGTGGTTGCCATGGAGTTCGAATGGTTACAGATTGCCAGGGTATTGCAGGGGTTGGCGGCCTGCTCCACCTCTATTGTGGTGTTTAGCGCGGTGCGTGACTGTTATACACCGGCTGAAAGTTCCCGTATCTACAGCTATCTCAACGGTGCGATTTGCGTCATCCCCGCACTGGCGCCAACGCTTGGCGGCGTGATGGCGATGCAATTCGGTTGGCGCTCTACCTTTGGGCTTATGGCTGTTTACGGCTTGGTGATCCTGCTGCTGGTGAGTATGCGTTTTCCAGAAACCCGGCCGCAGAATACCGTCAGCAGTGGGCCGCTGTACCGCTGGGGCCGCTATCAGCCTGTATTGGCCGAACGCCACTTCCTGTTCTATGCCTTCTGCTGCATGGCGGGTATGGCCTCAATATTGAGCTATGTGTCCTACGCACCTGTGTGGCTGATTGATCATTTGGGTATGTCAGAACTGGCATTCAGTGGCCTGTTTGGCCTCAACGCCTTGGTGAATATTGTTGCCTGTTTTGCCGCGCCAGTGCTCACCAGACGCCTTGGAAATCGCGCGACCGTTGTGTTTTCGCTCTGGTTGTTGTTGGCTTCTGCCGCGATACAACCTGTGCTGCAGATCTATGGTCCTCAGCAAGGTATGGCTGCCGCCATGAGCTTTATGTTGCCCATGATGTTGCTGTGTGTCGGTTTCGCCTTCCTACTGGGTCCTGCAACCAGTATGGCGTTGGCGGCCTTCGGCGAGCGAGCCGGTACTGCGGCAGCCTTGCTCGGTTGTATTCAGATGAGCGGCGCTTCTTTGCTGGCCGGTCTGGTGCAGCAAACTGACCTCAGTGCGCCATTTGCAGTGACTTTGGTGATGGGCAGCCTGTCTATGGTGCTGCTGCTGGTCATGGCCCAGAGCCGTTTTAATGCCTGGCATCATGAGCAACAGTGTGCGCATCACTGAGCTTTAGTTTCAAGTAAGGTTTCACCCTTGGCCCGTTGCAGTTGACCGCTGCCGCGGGCATTTTTTATTTTCATACCAATGTCTTATTAGAGTCACAAGCTTGTCATGTGATGGGCTTAGTCTCGATTGCGAGTCTTCTTTATGGCGCGGTGATTCACTCGCTGATTCCCCACTGATTTGCTGGTGCCCCGTTTCTTAACGGGGCTTTTTTTATCTGTTTAGGTAACCAGATATCGAAGCTTGGGCCACCGTCTTGGTTGTCGCTGATGGCAATGTCTCCACCGTGCTGGCGAATGATCTGGGCGCTGATGGTCAGTCCCAAGCCGTGACCGCCGCTGCCGCGATCCCGTGATTTGTCGATGCGAACAAAGGGATCAAAAATGCGCTGCTTGTCTTCATCCCGGATCCCTGGGCCATCGTTGGCAATATGCAGCCAGATCCTATCTGTGTCGCCGCTAATTCTTATGCTGACTTTTTGGTGGGCATAACGGTAGCCGTTGCGGATGATATTACTGACGGCCCTGTGCCAGAGGCGCAGGTCTATCATGGCCGTTAGTGGTTCTGCCGTGGTGAGTTCAAGGGCGATGTCGGTTTCAAACTGCAGGTGGGCGATCAACTCCTGCAGTGCGGTATCCAATGATTGGTAGCTCAATTGTAATGGCGCCTGGCGTCGCTCCATCTTGGCGTAATGCAACAATTCGTCCACCATGGTGCCGAGTTCATCCAGATCCTGATGTATGCCTTCCAGATAGGGCATTTGCTCCGGGCGAACGCCTGAATCGTCCAGCATATCCAGATTGCAACGGATCCTGAATATAGGTGTACGCACTTCGTGGGCTACGGCATTGGTGAGTTGTTTGTTGCTATCGATGAGTTTGGCTATCTTGTCAGCCATTTGATTGAAGGATTGGTTCAGGTGTCCCACTTTGTGCCACACACCTGTTTTGGCTCTAACTTTGAAATCACCATTGGCAAAGGCGCTGTGGACCCGCTCCAAGCGGCGCAGGCGCCGGGCCAATAGATAGAGCAGCACAAAGTTGATAAAAGCCAGTACCGGAAACATCACCCAGAAAGCAATGGATTCTTTGAAGTAGTATTCCTGCCAGAAGGGCGCGGACTCATCGCGGCTGATGGCATACACCTTGTCTGAGCCCTGGAACATGATGTAGGAGATATCCTCTTCCACATCTTTGATATAACGCTGGTTTTCTCTCAGGCGCTGTTTCTCGTCAGCCGACAGCTCATCCGAGTCCAGCGAGATGACCCTCAGCTGTTTGTGCAGGTTGCCGAGCACTTGCTCAAGCGAGGCCTCGGCACTGGCAACGCCCTCGGCCGTCGAGATATCCGATAACAACTGGATCAGAGACATATAGGAGCGATCCTGATAGTCGGCTTCCCACTCATCGGAGGAAAAGAAGTCCAGTTGAAAGACAAAAATGAAGCAGGTGAAAAACAGAAACACCAGCACCAGGTAGGAGAAGATAAACAGCCGTTTCATTACCACCTATCCGGTACAAATAGATAACCCTTGCCTCTTACCGTGATTATCTTGCGCGGCAAGCTGGGGTTGTCACCTAATTTCTTCCTTAAAATCACTACCTTGTTATCTATGCTGCGGTCTATTCCGTCGTACTCTATGCCGCGGGTTTCCTTGACCAGATACTCCCGCGACAGTATTTCATCCGGATGTGAGCTCAGCAGCCATAGCAGGTCAAATTCGGCAGTGGTGAGGTTGACTTCTACCTGACTGATGGCGCAAAACTTGCGGGCATTATCCAGGTAGAGTTCTCCGAACTGGCGTTCGCGATTGCTTTCCGTTGGCACATTTTCCTGACGTCTTAGCAACATGCGGATCCTGGCCAGGAGTACCCTGGGTTGGATTGGTTTACTGACAAAATCATCGGCGCCCATCTCCAGTGCGGCCACTTGATCCATGTCGTCCTCACTGGCGGTCAGGATCAGTATCTTGCCTTGGTATTGGGCGCGGATTTCACGGCAGATACTCAGACCATCACTCCCCGGCAACATAAGATCCAGGATCACCAGTTCAGGTTGACGTTCGAGGATAAGTTGTCCTGCGCGACTGCCGTCATCTATTCGTTCAACATCGAAATGTTGGTTTCTGAGATAATCTGTCAGAAGGTCACTGATCTTATTATCGTCTTCTACGAGTGTTATGCGAGTGTTTGCCATTTCCTGCCGGTAAGCATGCGGGTTTAGATAAAGCAAAATTATCACTCCGGTTACATAAGTGACAGCTCAATTGGCATAAAGGGGGACTTGGTCACCCCTTTACCCACAAACATTCAGTAATGCGGTTGACAGTATTGAAAATATAGCCAGCCCAAAATCCAAGTTATAGGTCGCTATAAATTAACCTTTGCAGTACTGGGAGTAGCGGTGTTTCTGACAGAGTGCCGCCATTATATATTTGTCGTTATGGTTGTTAACGTAGTTATTCCACCAAGTATTTGAGTCCACCTGAGTTCTCGTAAAGTCTTTGTCGAGATCCCAGGAAAATTTCTGGGTGTCATAATGGGTCGCACAGCCACTGACTACTATGGCTAAGCCTATGGTAAAAAAGAGGTTTTTAAGCGATTTCATCCAATGATCTCAAACTCAAAAGTAATAAGTCAGTGCCAGGTTGGCGTTCCACTGCTGTTTGCCATCGACAATCGGCGAGTCGGCAATGGCGGAATCCAGGTAGCTGTAGTTGCTGCTTTGGCTGAGTTCGAGATGTTCGCCCAGAGGCACAATCAGCTTGTAACCTGCGTTGTAGGTGAAGGCTTTGCCCGGTTGGTAGTACTTATGCTGCTTATTGGCTTCAGCCTTGCTGACTCCGAAGTAGTACTGGGTAAAGTCACGGCTCAAGTAGCTGACGCCGGCGTAGGGAACGACAGTGCCCCAGCCCAGATTCAGTGGTACGGCGTAACGGACCTGGCCGATAAAGCCGTTGTATCTGTTGGTTACGTCATGTTGTACCGAGGTGGATAGAGTACCGAATCCCAGTTGGGTATCCAGGTTGATACCCAGATCGCCACTCAGTTTACGTTCATGGATACCGCCAAGCGCTGCTGCGTCTGAGTCTTTCAAGGCAATACCCGGACTACCCAGAAACACACTCAGGTTGAACAGATCTTTATCATTACCGAAAAAACGGTAGTTGATATTGGCCAGTGAGGCGTTGAAGTCCTTGCCGTTATAACCCAGGTTACCGAATGGACGCAGCTTGGAATCGACGCCTTGATAGAGTTCGCTGCCCTGATAGGCACCGGCAGAGACAAAGAAACTGTTTTCATGGCTGTAAATCTGGCCATTACGGATATAAACGTCAGTGTTGTCCGCCAAGGCGGCACTGCTTACTGCAGCCCCAACGAGGGCCAGGGCGCTGAATCTGAATGCTTTCATATTACTTCTCCTGAATACATAAGAAATCCCGGGCATTGTCCTCGGCGCTGCGGCCATACAATAGCGCCGCTTTGTATGGAAATGTCCGTGATCTGTCCCGTAAGCTTGGAGTATGATCGGGCTTTGGCACCCGAAGGGAGACGTAACGTGACCAAGTGTTTGATTGACAAGATTTCTGGGCTGTATGCCGGTGATAAACTGACATTCAGGGACAAGCTGGCAAGCGGGATAGATAACAAGTCTCGGATGGCGACGCTGGAGGTTTTCGGCGACAGGGTTGCGGGTGATGCCCAGGCGGATCCCAAACATCATGGTGGCCCGGATAGGGTGCTGCATCATTTTCCTCGCGAGCACTATGGCTATTACCGGCGCATGGGGCTGATAACCGCGGGGCAGGATGCACCGGCCATGGGAGAAAACATCAGCAGTGTTGGCCTGACCGAGGCGGATATTCATATCGGCGATATCCTCAGCTTTGGCGAAGTTGAGCTGCAGGTCACCCAACCGCGTTCCCCCTGCTTTAAGCTCAATCACCAATATGGTCAGCGGGACTTTGCCCTTGCCATGCAGCAAACGGGTATGTCAGGTTGGTTCTATCGGGTGCTTAAGCCTGGCATCATAAACTGTCAGGATGCCCTGATATTGAAACAAAGGCGTACCGATATCAGTGTTGCCGAGGCGATGAAGCTGTATTTTCGCCCCGAATTTGATGCGGCCGCCTATGATAGGCTGCTCAGTTGTGAAGGTTTGGCCGCCAGCTGGGTAGGCAGCTTGCAGCGCCGACTGGAGCGGGGCAGCATAGAAGACTGGCAGATGCGCCTCTATGGCCCGGATAGTTTGGCTTTGAACTGAAAAAGTTAGGAAACAACATGGAAAAGCAGGAAAGAGACATGGGAATGTTGGTGCACCTGGCGAGTTTTGCCGGTTACCTGATCCCTTTGGGCACTATCTTGGGGCCGTTGATCGTTTGGTTGATGAAACGGGAAGAGTTTGAATTTGTCGATGTTTGCGGCCGTAATTGCCTGAACTTCAAAATCAGTATGATCATTTACACCATCATCAGCTTGATCCTGATCTTTGTTGGCATAGGTTTGGTGCTGGTGGCCGTGCTGGCAATTTTTGATGTGGTGGTGACCATAGTCGCAGCAGTCAAGGCCAGTGAAGGCGTGGAATACAAGTACCCCTTGGCAATCAAATTCCTGTGATCCCGGGCCATCCATTGGATGGCCTTGTTGCTGACAGCGGAGGAGCAATGCGAGCCTTTTTATCCGGTATCAATAACTTTTGGGTCGGTCTGGTGTTCGGGTTGTCACTGCCGCTGTTGTTAATTGTGCTGACTCTGAGTGTGACGCTTTATCAACTCACTGATTTTGCCAATGATGTTGCCATAACTCCTCTGTATCAGCGTGGGGAGCAGACTTTGGCGCGGGTTGACCAACTGCTGGTGACTTTGGATCAACGACTCAGTGTTGACGACCCAGGCTTATTGGCACCACTGAAGCAAATAGAGTTGTTGCCTGAGCTTAAGTTGTTGGCTCTCAGCGTTGCCAAGTTACAGGTTGAAGAGAACCAACCGGCCCTCTCAGCTGTGAAGGCGGAGCTGGCGACTCAACTCGATGCATCCCTCAAGCAAAGGTTTGCGGCAGCCGAGGCTGAAGCTTTGAGCCAGCATTTGCAGCAAATTCTGGAAATATTGGCCAAGGGTAAAGAGGCGCCTTTGCCACCTTAATCTTGAGTGTTTGCCGAGGTTTCTGCAGCCAGTTTACTCAGCGCTCGCTGGCGGTAATCCAGCAAGGCAAACACCCCGAATAGAAAGGCGTTGAGATAGTCTTTAGCCTTGAGCGGCAACAACTGACAAAATATCGTGTGGAATATCAGCACCTGCAGCCCATGCATCATGGCGGTTACCCCGAGAAGTATGGTGAGTATCACGCCGATATTGCCTTCAAACGGGCTGAACAGATTGAAAAACATCAACACCCAGGCCAATAGGGTCGCCAGTTTTCCCAACACTAATACGGCTTTCATGACTCGGCTCCTCCCTGGACGCGATACAGGCGGTAGCTGACCTGGCCAGCCTGTTTCTCTTTCAATGCCTCCCAGTCAGCCGGTATCGGTAACTGCTGCAATTCAGATTCCACTTCGAGATAGATGAGGGCGCCTGGGTTGAGCCATTGATGCCGGGCCAGCAGGGTTAGGGTTTGCTCGGCCAGCCCCTTGCGAAAAGGGGGATCGATAAACACGATATCGAAACGGCGATCGGCAGGGCGCGCCAAACCGGCCAATACATCGCCGTTAATGACCTCGGCACTATCGCATTTTAGGGTTTGCAGATTCTGCTGCAGTTGCTGAGCCGCAGTTTTTTGCAGTTCATAGACTCTGGCAAAAGCGGCATAGCGGGACAGGGCTTCCAATGCCAGAGCGCCACTGCCACCGAAACAGTCCAATACCGAGCTGCCACTGAGTTCACCTGCCAGCCAGTTAAAAAGAGTTTCCCGCACCCTGTCTGTGGTTGGTCTCAGGCCTTCCAGATCCTGGATGGGTAATTTTCTCGAGCGCCATTGGCCTGCGATAATACGAACCTGACCGCTGCCCGGTCTATTTTTGGCCATCTTGCCCCCGTGATTTTGCCTGAAGAAAGAAAGTGGTAGACTATGCCACCTTAAAAGCGTCGCTATTTTATAACAAACTCAGCCGAAAAGGTGAGATGAAGCTAAAGCCCTTTATCGCTCGGGAATGCCAGTAACAGGCCCCGCTGCTCCAGGGAAATAGTTGCGACCTCAAGCGGGAGCCCGGCTCCTGAAGATCCCCCACGATGTTGAGCACTGGTAGCACTGATGGCAAAGAAAGGTTTTTTTTCCTGGTTTCGTAAAGACAAACACAACGACGAAGCCGAACAGGCGGCCAAACTCGCCGAACAACAGGCTGCAGAAGCCGCGGCAGAGGCCGAACGTTTAGCTGCTGAAAAAGCCCAGGCCGAACAAGCCGAAGCCGAGCGTCTGGCCGCTGAAAAGGCCCAGGCCGAGCAGGCCGAAGCCGAGCGTATTGCGGTTGAAAAGGCCCAGGCCGAACAGGCAGAAGCCGAGCGTATTGCCGCTGAAAAGGCCCAGGCCGAACAGGCCGAAGCCGAGCGTATTGCCGCTGAAAAGGCCCAAGCCGAGCAGGCCGAAGCCGAACGTCTGGCCGCTGAAAAGGCCCAGGCCGAGCAGGCAGAAGCCGAGCGTATTGCCGCTGAAAAGGCCCAGGCAGAGCAGGCAGAAGCTGAACGTCTGGCCGCTGAAAAGACCCAGGCCGAGCAGGCAGAAGCCGAGCGTATTGCGGTTGAAAAGGCTCAGGCCGAGCAGGCCGAAGCCGAGCGTATTGCCGCTGAAAAGGCCCAGGCAGAGCAAGCCGAAGCTGAGCGTCTGGCGGCTGAAAAGGCCCAGGCCGAGCAGGCAGAAGCTGAACGTTTGGCCGCTGAAAAAGCACAAGCTGAACAGGTTGCCGAGGAACAAGCTCAACCTGAGCCACAGGCAAAACCTGCTAAAGAGGGCTTCTTTGCCCGCCTCAAGCGGGGGCTGATGCGCACCAGCGAAAATATCGGTAGCGGTTTTATCGGCCTGTTTCGTGGTAAAAAGATTGATGATGACCTGTTTGAAGAGCTGGAAGAGCAACTGCTTATTGCCGACGTTGGGGTAGAAACCACCAGTCGGTTGATCTCCAGCCTGACAGATCATGCTTCACGCAAGCAGCTCAAGGATGCCGAAGCCTTATATGAATTGCTGCAGCAGGAGATGCTGGCGACGCTGGAGCCTGTGAGTGCGCCTCTGGTGCCGGACAATGCTGCCGGGCCTTTCGTTATTTTAATGGTGGGTGTCAACGGCGTTGGCAAGACTACTACGATAGGCAAGTTGGCCAAACAGTATCAGCGCGAAGGCAAGTCTGTCATGCTGGCTGCCGGTGATACTTTCCGCGCCGCTGCAGTTGAGCAGTTGCAGGTTTGGGGCCAGCGCAATGATATTCCTGTGATTGCCCAGCATACAGGTGCTGATAGCGCTTCTGTGTTGTTTGATGCCCTGCAGGCTGCCAAGGCCAGAAATGTTGATGTGTTGATTGCCGATACCGCAGGTCGCTTGCAGAACAAGAGCCATCTGATGGACGAGCTGAAGAAAGTGGTTCGGGTGATGAAGAAACTGGATCCGGACGCTCCCCATGAAGTGATGCTGACCCTGGATGCCTGTACGGGCCAGAATGCCATCAGTCAGGCGCAACTGTTCCAGGAAGCGGTCGGGGTTACCGGTATCAGTATCAGTAAGCTGGATGGCACAGCCAAAGGCGGAGTTATCTTTGCCATTGCCGATAAATTTGGTATTCCTATTCGTTACATAGGCGTGGGAGAGCAGATAGACGATCTGCGTACCTTCAATGCCAAAGACTTTATCGAAGCCCTGTTCAGTCAGGAGAAGGCGGATAACTGATATATGATTCGATTTGAGCAGGTCAGCAAAATTTACGCCGGGGGCCAAAAGGCACTGTCTGATGTGAGTTTTCATCTTCAGCGGGGCGAAATGGCCTTTCTTACCGGACATTCCGGAGCCGGTAAGAGTACCTTGCTCAAATTGATCACTGTTATCGAGCGCGCCAGTGCCGGCCGGGTATGGATCAACGGTCATGATATCGCCGGTATCAAGCGCGGCCATGTGCCTTATCTGCGCCGCGATATCGGGATGATCTTCCAAAGCCACCATCTATTGATGGACCGCAGCGTGTTTGACAATGTGGCGCTGCCCTTGGTTATCGAAGGTTTTACCCTGGGGGAGATCCGCAAGCGGGTCGCCGGTGCTCTGGATATGGTGGGGCTCTATGGTAAAGAGCGCCATAATCCCATCATGCTTTCGGGCGGTGAGCAGCAGCGGGTAGGCATTGCCAGGGCGATAGTCAACAAACCCCCTCTATTGCTGGCCGATGAACCTACGGGTAACCTGGACCCCAAGCTATCCATGGATATTCTCAGGCTGTTTGAAACCTTCAATGATGCGGGCACCAGCGTGTTGATTGCCACCCATGATCTCGGTCTTATCGCCAGAATGAAATACCGCACCCTAACCCTGAAGCAGGGACGGATGATAGGTGGTGAAGAACTGGGGACCAGCCCCATGAGCGCTAAGGAATAAGCTATGTCTGCCCAGCCTTCATTGACCCGCAGTAAACTCCCGCTTTCCGGCCGGATAGTGATGTTTTTTATCCGCCATATACAGCATGCCATGGCAAGCATGGGTGAGTTGTGGCGCAACCCTATCTCATCGCTGATGACCATGGCTGTGCTGGGGGTCAGTCTGAGTTTGCCGGCCGCCTTGCAGGTGCTGGTAAAAAATGCCGAAACCATTACCCAATCCTGGAACAGTGCGGCACAGATCTCCTTGTTTATTGAGGGGAACCGCTCAGAGCAGAGTATTCAGAGCCTGCTGGCGCGGATTAAGGTCTACCCGGAAATCGACACGGTCGACTATATCAATCGTGACGAGGCACTGGCGGAGTTCCAACAGCTGTCAGGTTTCGGCGAGGCGCTTTCCTATCTGGAAAGCAACCCTTTGCCGGCGGTGATCAGCGTGATCCCCACTGAAAAGTATTCCAGCCCCGCAGGCGCCAGAGAGCTTTTGACCAAGCTGGAGCGTGAGCCTGAAGTGAGCTTTGGCCGTCTGGATATCGAGTGGCTGGAGCGCTTACAGGCGCTGGTGCGCTTGTTGGAACGTACCGTGCTGGCGTTGGCGGCGCTGCTTATCCTGGCAGTGGTGCTGGTCATAGGCAACACTATTCGCCTGGCTATCATGAATCGGCGCAGTGAAATTGAGGTCATGAAGCTGGTCGGGGCCACTGAAACCTTTATTCAGCGGCCATTTCTCTATACCGGCATCTGGTATGGTGTTATCGGCGGCATGCTCGCCTGGGTGATAATCAACCTCTTGGTCTGGTATCTGGATGGGGCGCTGGCCTCGCTTTTGGGCCTATATGGCAGCCAACTCGAGATGCAGTCTCTGACCTTTGTTGAGCTGCTGCAAATGATGGCACTGGCCTCATTTTTAGGTTGGTTGGGGTCTTTCCTGTCGGTGCGTCAACACCTGCGAGCCATAGAGCCTCATTGAGGTAAAAATGAACTTATCTTCACTTGCATTGTCCTATTTTCGGGGTAAAAATAATCCCGGATGTTGGATACGGCGTTGACAATATATGTCAATTGACCGATAGTGCATCGGCTCATCAGCGTTTTTTTCGACCCGAAATGAGCATCAAAGCAGTAAGAAACAGGAGCGTGAATGACTGATCAAACGCAATCAATGGCACTGATGGTTCCCCAAGGGAGCAGCAGTCTCGAGGCCTATATCCATTCGGTAAACAGCATGACTATGCTGGACGCCGAGCAGGAGTATGAGCTGGCGAAGCGTTTGCAGGAAACCGGTGATCTGCAGGCGGCTAAGCAACTGATTATGTCGCACTTACGTTTTGTGGTGCATATTGCCCGCGGTTATGCGGGTTATGGCCTGCCACAGGCAGACCTGATCCAGGAAGGCAATATAGGCCTGATGAAGGCGGTCAAGCGTTTCGACCCTGATGTGGGTGTGCGTTTGGTGTCTTTTGCCGTGCACTGGATCAAGGCTGAAATTCATGAATATGTGCTGAAGAACTGGCGCATAGTTAAAGTCGCCACCACCAAGGCACAGCGTAAGTTATTCTTCAACCTGCGTAAGGCCAAGAAACGTCTGGGTTGGTTCAGCGATGAAGAGGTCACTATGGTGGCGGAGAATCTTGGTGTATCCAAACAGGATGTGACCGAGATGGAGTCGCGGATGGCGGCGCAGGATCCGGCCTTCGACCTGACCAATGATCACGATGATGATCATGACTTTGCCCCGGCGCTTTATCTGGAAGATCATTCTTCCGACTTGGCCGCCCAGGTAGAAAATGACAACTGGGAATCCAACGCCCAGAACAAGCTGTTGTCTGCCATCAAGACCTTGGATGAGCGCAGCCAGCATATTCTGCGGGCCCGTTGGTTGGACGATGAAAAGACCACACTGCAGGAATTGGCCGATACCTATCAGGTGTCTGCCGAGCGGATCCGTCAGTTGGAGAAAAACGCCATGAACAAGCTCAAGGCTTGTATGGACGTATAACATAACTTATTTAGTGTGTTGTTTTGATTGCTAATGAATGCCGTTCACCTCAAGTGAACGGCATTCTGCTTTCTTGACGGGCGTTTAAAGTATTATCCAGACGTTTTGTACCTGGATAATCTCGGTATTTCTCGCACCTTTTGCTGATTTTTGATTTAGCTGAGTGGGTTAATTCACTGACTCAAAGTTCAGTCTTATCGGTCGGTCGAATTACCAGGCAAGCTCAAGGATTTCACGGCTGCTGTCCAGACCAAGATCGCCGGTTTCAGACAAGGCAGTCATGCCGTGAGCTTCCAGTGCGGCAACAACGTCGGCGATACGCTCTTGCGGCACATCATAGTCGCGCAGGCGAGTCTTGAGGCCAACCTGTTCAAAGAAGGCCTGAGTGGCTGCAATAGCTTGCTCGATACGGCTGTCTTCATCACCCGAAGTGATATCCCAAACCCGCTCGGCATATTGCAGCAGCTTGGCGCGTTTCTGTTCCTTGCGCACCCGCCATACAGAGGGCAGGACTACGGCCAGCGTTTGCGCATGATCTATGCCGAACATGGCGGTCAGCTCGTGGCCTATCATATGAGTGGTCCAGTCTGCCGGTACGCCGCTGCCTATCATGCCATTGAGCGCCGAGGTGGCACTCCACACCAGGTTGGCGCGGGCATCATAGTTCTCCGGCTCGGCCACAGTGACAGGGCCTACTTCAATCAGGGTCTTCAGTATGCCCTCGGCCATTCTGTCCTGAACTCTGGCATCCACGGGGAAGGTGACGTATTGCTCGACCACGTGCACGAAAGAGTCGACTACGCCGTTGGCGACCTGGATCTTCGGCAAACTGAAGGTCAGGCTGGGATCCAGCACAGAGAATACCGGGAAACTCTGCGGATGAGTCACGGGAAACTTGCCACCCTGATGGCTGACCACTGCAAAAGCATTCATTTCTGAGCCTGTAGCCGGCAGTGTCGCCACTGTAGCGACAGGCAGTACCTCTGTGACAGGAACCGGGTTGAAACCGTGATGCAGCAAGCTGCTGCTGTCGCCATCGAATTTTGCCGCCAGGGCAATAAACTTGGTGCCGTCCATCACTGAACCGCCACCAACGGCCAACAGAAAGTCGATGGATTCGCGCCGCGCCAGTTCGGCAGCCCTGGCCAGGGTGTCATATTTGGGGTTGGCTTCAATGCCACCGAATTCAAACACAACGCGGTCGCCCAGCGCGGTTATGACCTTGTCCAGGGTGCCGAAGCGTTTGACACTGCCACCGCCGTAAGTCACCAGCACTCTGGCATTGGCCGGTACCAGTTGATCCAATTCTGCCAGTCTGTCTTTACCAAATACTATGTGGGTAGGGTTGCGATAGTCGAAATTGAGCATGATATTTCTCTCTTCTACAGCCGAAAACTATGGTTGCCATCTTAGTCCTCTCAGCTTGGATTGAAATACACATTGCTGGAGCATTTATGCCTATTCCTGCCTAGTTTGGTTGATAGTGGCTTGAATTTGGCTGTTTTGATGCTTTTTTCTGTGATGCTGCTAGTATCCAAACCCTGATGATTGGAGAGTGTTATGAGTGATATTGCAGCCTTAATGGCGGCCCTGGCGGTGGATGAAGGGGTCAACAGCACCAGCCTGCCAGGGGTGCATCTGTTTCGCAGTTCGGCCTATGGCAGCCGTGGCCCCATGTGTTATTCCCAAGGGATCATGATAGTCGGCCAGGGGCGTAAACGTGTCTATCTCGAAGATAAGATCTATGACTATGATCCGCAGAACACCTTGGTGATGACAGTACCTATGCCGGTGGAGTGTGAAACCTTTGCTTCCGAGGAAGAACCGGTATTGGTACTCATGGTGGATATAGATCTGCAGCAACTGAACCAGTTGATCCGCATGATGGATCAACACCACAAGGTGCCCAAGGATCTCGATGATGCTCGTCAGAGCGGCTTCTTTGTTGCCGCCAACAGTGAAGACATGCTCTGCTGTGTCGAGCGTTTGCTGCTGGCTCTGCAGTCGCCGTTGGAAGCCGAGGTCTTGGGTAAGGCCATGGTGCAAGAGTTGCTGTTTCGGGTATTGGCTTCCGACAATGCGGCGCCTTTATATGCGCTGGCGCTCAGTCATACCCGTTTATCCCGGGTAGAGAAGGCGCTCAAATATCTGCATCAGAACTATCGTGAAAGTGTGGAGGTAGAGCAGTTAGCCGAGTTGGTTAACATGAGTCCCTCGGCATTTCATCGCTGTTTCAAGGAGGTCACGGCCTCATCGCCCATTCAGTACTTGAAGAAGATCCGCCTTAATAAGGCCAAAGAGCTACTGCAAAGACAGCGCCTCAAGGTGAAGGAAGCGGCACTGGAAGTGGGCTATGAGAGCCCGGCTCAATTCAGCCGGGAGTTCAAGCGTTACTTCGATCAGAGTCCGGGGGAAACAGCCAGGCTTTAAGGCTGACTCCAAAAGGTTTTGTGAACCGAGACTTCACCAGTATCCGGCAGATATTCCATGATCAGTGTCTCTTCATTTTGCTGGATAAAATACACTGAGCGGTAGATACAGGTATTGGGCGTTTGTTTATAGGTATAGGCCACGTCGACAGTGGTTGTAGGCAGATTGGCATCTTCTACATAGGCTATGCTGAGGTCGGTATCTGTGAGGCCATGCCACAACTGTTCGCAGGCGTCGAAAATATGGGTGTCTTTGCCAGCGGTGGCATAGGGCCAGCCGTTGACACTGGAATCAACACTGCCATCACCAAAGCTGGCCAGATTGTCGATGGCGCCCTGTTCTCCCTTGGCCAGATAGCCACTGTGATAGAGTTTCACCGCAGATTCAAAGGCGGCATACTGGCCCCTGAGCACTTGCTCTGTGGCGTCGTCGCGCAGATTGAGAAACTTGGGCGCGGCCACTACTGCCAGGATCCCGAGGATAATAATCACCACTACAAGTTCAATTAGGGTAAAGCCCTGATACTGCTTTGCTTTCATTACATCGCCCGGTTTATAGAATAGAGATATTGCCAACAATCGTCGCCGATGCGGCAGTCTAGCCAAGCCTCTGAGGTCTGGCAAGTCGCGGATGATAAGAATAACAGCGAACTCACTTAATGAAGTGGCTCGCCGTTCGATCTTTTGCTTTACTCGTAGAAGGTGATTGTTTGCAGTAAGGCTTCACTATGCAGGAATATATCGTCTACTGAGTCTAACGGATGACGGGTTTCATTCTTCTCATGGTCCATTAATCCGAGATATTTCTGTTTGGTATTAAAGTGCAGTCTGCAAATAGGCTTGCGATTATTGTTGTCCAGTAGAACTCCGAAATAGCTTTGCGTATCTCGTCCGGTGATTCTACTAACATCGACTTTTTGTCTAAGAATCGCCTTGATGACATTGTAGCCGTCAACCTCTTCTTCGGTCGTAATTATCCTTGGCTTATTTTCGATTTCGCCATCTGAGCCTGAGACTTCCTCAACGTCATCGGTCGCTCTATCTCCCATTGCAGACTTAAGTCTTTCATTAATACCGTCTTTCATAAACTGTTTGAGAGCTTTGGCCGTGATCTCAGTAAACTGTTGTTTTACCTTTGGAGTTAACATGCCGTCATAAACCCTGCTGGCAAAAAAGCGTACAAACTCTTCTTCAGGATTTTTGAACTGATCACTGATAATTCTCTTTATGTCACTTAGATATTTAAGTTCTCCAGCGGCATTGACGATAGACTCCATGTCAAATGTTGATTTTGTCAACTTTTTAACTTCCGGCACTATGTGTTCATCAATATTCTCCAGATCTAATACCAAAAAAGGCTTTTCATCCATCTTGTTGGGAGCGTCCAGATCAGTAAAAAAGAGGTACTGAACACCGTTGGTCAATATGGCAATTCTTGCTTTGGTGACTGAAAAATAGCGGAATAATTGGCTAGCATGTTTTATTGATAGTTTTTCGTTATATTTCTTGCACTCAATCAACATCAACACCTCTCCGTCTTTCATCAGCGCATAGTCGACTTTTTCTCCTTTTTTCGTTGGAGTATCGGCAGTGTACTCAGGGAGTACTTCATCTGGGTTGAATACGTCGTACCCTAATACAGAGCTTAGGAAAGGCATTATTAGTGCGTTCTTAGTTGCTTCTTCGGTTTGAAGGCTGGCGGATATTTGGGGGACGCGCTTTGATAGAGCTTGAATTCGTTCAATAAAATCCATTTCATTCACCTGTCATTTATTTAGAAAATGGGCGCTCCTAAGTACCACCATATAAATAGAAGCAGTTTTTAAAGTTTTCGGCATTGACCGATAGTTCTCGTTAGCTGATTTAGGGTTTAGCTTAAAGTTTGCACAATTTCCAGGTTAAGGTATTGTTTTGTATCAAACTATAGCTTTGTTCACACTCCGGCGACCTAAAGCAGACCCATCTTCTACTAGGCTGGTTGAGCCTGTGGCGGGATGGCGGGCTAATATTGATACTGAAACTATCAGGGAGGAAAGCAGATGAAATGGATTGGGATCTTGTGTGGCTTGCTGGTGTCACTGCCGGTAGCTGCTGCCGGAGGGGAATACTTCTCTGAGGAGATAGTTCAGCAAGGCACTTTAGCTAATGAAACCCTGCTTAAGGATGCTATGCCGGGAGTGGCCGCCGAAGTGGCTCGCCGCGGCTGCGAGGTGCCGGAGCAGTTTTTTGCCTTTGTGCTGGCGATGCCCAAAGGCGAAGTCGGTGAGCGCTACTGGCATGAACGCTGGATAGTAGAAGGTTGTGAGCGTGAGTACCCGGTGGATATTGAATTTCGTGAAGATGGTGTCAACGCCGCCTACTGGACCATCAAGAATAAAGGTTGAACCTTTGGGTTAGCGATTTTGCCAATCTTCTCAGAAACAACAGACCCAAGCCTTGGCCTGGGTCTGTATCTTCAAGGTTTAACATATAAACAGGCTTTAAGCGGCCGCGGGGTTGTTTTGCGGCAGTTGCGCCTGAATCTCTTCGAGACGCTGCTCATACCAGGCAGTTTCGGCCTCGGTAAAGCTTTGCAGCAGTTCCTGTTGCTGCAGCACTAGATTCCCCTGAAAACCAAACTGGTTATGTTCTGCCAGTTCCAGATACAGCCATACGGCGGCATCTACCCGTTTATCCAGCTTGAGGCAGGTTTCATACAGCTCTTCATAGGCTAGAGTTTCTCCGCCGAAGGCGGCCTTTTCCAGCCAGTGCAGCGCTTGTTGCAGCTCCTGGTATTCTTGCTCATCCGCATACAGTAGAGCTTGGCCCTTGAGTAGGTCCAATCTGGCCTGGGCCAGGTTGTCTATGGGGTGCAGGGTCAAATATTCCTGTTTGAGAGCTTGGGCTTGCTGCTTTTCCGATTGGCTCAGACGTGCTGCCAGAGTCTCTTTGGCGGCGATATACTCGGCTTCTTCAGCCATGGCGGAAAACTCGAAATGCATCAGTGCCAGCGGCAGTTGGCGATTGATGCCCAGCCCTTGTTGATAGAGTTTGCCGAGCTGAAAGTGGGCACCCAGATCCCAGGCTTGCGCCAGGGGTTCAAGTATTGCCTTGGCACGCAGATGATCCTGACTGTCGTGGGAGTGTTCGAGTAGGAAGCCGGCCCAAATAGTGGCAGCCACGCTGTTTTCTTCGTCGGCTGCGGCCTTTTCCAACCACTCTCTGGCCTTGTGCAGATCTTGGGGTAATTGGTCACCGCTCAGGTAGCGCTGTCCTAATGTCAGTTGCGAGTAACTGCTGTCTTTTGCCTGCTCAATCAAGAGTCGTTCGGCCTGGCGTTTATCCACCGGGCCACCTTGGCCTTGCAACATCATTTCCGCCAGATGGCCGCCGCTGGCCGCTTCACCCAGCTGGTGCCCCTTGGTGAGCCAGAATCTCGCTTGCTGCATATCGGCTTCACCTTGTCTGGGTTCCTGCAGTAATTTTCCCAGATGAAAGCAGGCCTCGGGATCATCTTTGGCAGCGGCCAACTCGAGCCATTTCATCGCCTTGCTGCCATCTTTATCGAGTATCGGGTTACGGGCATAGACCCGTCCCAGTTGGCTTTGGCTCTCAATATCACCGGCTTCGGCTCTGGGGAGTAAGTTTTGCTCCAGCAGCTGAATATTGTCACCAAAAGCAGGGTGTTGGTTCAGCTCCAGCATCAGGTCATGGAGCTTGGCAAATTCATTGTCCAATGACGAGGCCTTGGCGGCCCAGTGCATCGCCTTGTCGGCATCATTGGGGACCATCTCCAGCTCGGGACGGGTATAGAACTCATAGAGCATTTGGGCGGCGGCGGGATGATCTTTATTGGCGGCCTGTTCCAGCAGCGCTATGCCTTCATCGACGCTATTTCTGCCAATCAGTCTCAAGCCTTCATTGGCCATGGCATCCGGGTCGCCACTTTTTACCGCCTGGGCTCGTTGCCACTTTTTCAGGGCGATAAAGAAGGCCACAAACGCGATAATGATCAGTATCAGTTTCATTGTTTTCCTTAACCTTGGGAAGTTGGCGTGGACACAGTAAACGCTGTCATGATGTTTTTGCAACAGCTAATAAAAGACCGCGGCAGCGCGCGGTCTTTGGAGTGAGAGAGTTGAATGGCGCCAGTCTATCCCAGAACTGTTCCGGCTTATAAAAACGGCATAAGATTTCCTTCGTTAGAAACTCCAGGTCATTCCCATCCAATAGCGACGGCCGTCTTCGATATAGCCGTATTCTTCCTGGGTAATCTCTTTGTCCAGTAGATTATAGATACCGGCGCTGAGTTTGAGGTTTTCCATCAGTTGCAGGTTGGCACCTATATCCAGCAGTGTGTAAGAGGGGGCTACCAGGGTTGATGAAGAGGGGCCCGTAGTGGGCTGGCTTTCTTCACCTCGGTAGTGCACCCTGGCCCAACTGCCCCAACTGTCGTTGATTTGCCAGTTAAGGGAGGTTTGCAGTAAGTGCTTGGGCAGTTTATTCAGGGGGCTGCCCTGATAGCGACCCGTTTTTTGCTCTGAGTCTGTGTAGGTGTAGTTGGCCGAAAGTTGGATGTCATCATTGATGTCATAGCTGAAATCCAACTCGAACCCTTGGGTTACCGCCTCATCCACATTCACATAAGTGGTGGGATCCGAGCCAAACCGGTTCGGACCATCGGTACACTGACTCTCGGGGCAGGGTACTCGGGTAATTTTGTCTTCAAACTCGTTATAGAAGACTGTCATGGCCGTGGTGATATTATCGCCGAAGCCGGTGTGCAGCCCCAGCTCGTAGTTGATTGAGGTCTCGGGTTTTAGATCCGGGTTACCGTACATATTGCCACCGCGGCTGACCTGGCCCCAATCCGGCACTGTTTGTCTCAGGCTTGGCGCCCTGAAGCCGGTGGAAACACCACCTTTGAGCGTTGTGCTGTCAGTCAGGTTCCAGACTCCATAGACACGGGGGCTGAAGTGCTCGCCAAAGTTTTCGTCATCATCCATGCGTAGACCGGCCGTCAAGGCAAAGGTGTCGCTCATGCGCCATTCGTTTTCGGCAAATACCGACCATTGGCGTCTGCTGATGTCGCTACGGTCACCTACCTGATTACCTGTTTTATCACTGAGATCCTGGTAATTGAAGGCGGCTCCAAAGGTGGTAGTATGACTATCTCCAAAGCCGGTGATCAGACTGGTCTGGGCATCAGTGTTTTTGATGGTCATTGCCCGGCTTTTGTTTTCAAACTCTTCATATTTGACCCAGGTGTTACTCGTGCCTATTTCCCAGCGGCCCGTGTGTGCCAAGGAATACTTGCGGCTTTCATATTCTGTTGTGGAGGACGCCGGGCAGCCAAAACGGCCACAAGGTTTGCCGGGAGCGAGGGGGGCGACTGTTTTGCCAAGAGTGCTGTCCAATTCCTGAGTGGCACTGCTGACCTCCAAAATGATGTCGTGGTCGTCACTCGGAGTCAGCGAGAAACGGGCGCTGAGATTGTTGGCATCTCGGCCGCGGTAACCGCCGGTGATCTGGTCTTCTTCTCGCTTGGTGTATTGTCCATAGAGTTGTAGACCCAGCCAGTCCGGGATCAGGGCCCCGCTGACAAAGAAGTTACCCTGATAGATATTGCCGGATTCGCTGCGTTCCTGAACTGTGCTGTCCAACCTGAGTTCGCCTTGCCAGTTTTCCGGAACCTTGCGGGTGATGATATTGATCACCCCGCCTATGGCATCAGAGCCATACAGGGATGACATAGGGCCGCGTACTACTTCGATTCTGTCTATTGCCGACAATGGCGGTGTCCAGGCGCCTTCGACTCCCGGGCCATCGCTGTTGGTACGAGTCTCCCGGGATGACTGGCGCATGCCATCCACCAGGATCAGTGTGTATTGGCTTCCCATACCCCTTAGGCTAATGTCACGGCGATCGCTGCCGCCGGTAACCACGACGCCGGGCACATCCAGCATGGCATCGGTAATATCGCGGTAGAAACGGCTATCCAGTTGTTCTCGGGTAAGCACGCTGATAGAGGCGGGAGCATCCTTGAGTTGTTGCTCGTAGCCGGAGGCTGTAACCACTATGACTTCCATGTCTTGGGGCGCTTCATCGGCCTGAGCTGCAGGTATGAGTAAGAGTGCGGCAATGACGCTGGCCAGTGGGCTGATTCGACATAAAGGCATAGGTTTTGGACTCCTGAATGATAAATGCAAACTATGTAAATGAGAATGATTTTCAATGGCGAGAATTTACGCCGATGATACAATCCTCTCAAGCGCATTTTTCTGGAAACACAGTTAAGGATTGCTTTATAGCGACTGCCGAAACTGAGAGTTTTTGCTGTTTTAATGGGGCTGAAAGATGAATAGGCAGATGGTCAAGGCGATGCTGGTATTTGCCACTACAGTTGAGAAGGGCACCATGAATGCCGCCGCCAGGCAGTTATGCATGAGTACATCTGCCGTTAGCCAGCAGATATTCAAGCTGGAGCAGCAGCTTGGGCTTGGGCTACTTAACCGCAGCACCAGGGCGTTAACGCCTACCGAGGCTGGCAAACTCTTTTACCAGAGCTGCGTGCAGATGATTGCTCTTGCCGATGAGACAGAGCTACAGCTGAGTCGTTTGAAGGACGGTCCGGCCGGTGAGTTGCGGATAGCCGCCCCTGTGGGCTTTGGTGGAGGGCTTCTCAGTGAGCCGCTAAGGCGTCTGTTGGAAGCGCATCCCGGCATTCAATTGTCGTTGCAGCTGCAGGATGAGGCAGTGGATCTGGTGGGGAGTGGCATAGATCTGGCCATTTGTATCGGACCTTTGGCCGATTCGGCGCTGGTGGCGCATCATCTGGCCGATTGGCAGATGCTCTTGTGCGTGGCACCGGACTTTCTGCGTCGGCGAGGGAACTCAATGCCAAGCTATCCTGGTGAACTGCAGGACTGGGAGCGTCTGTGTCATAAGGGGAGTATGGTGCAAGACAGTATGTTGAGTCATACCGTCAGTGGTGAGCAGCTGTCTCTGGCGCCAGGGCGCCTGGCCGTCAACAATATGCAGAGTCTGATCCGTTTTACCCTGGATGGTTTGGGTTATGCGGCCTTGCCGGAGCCTGAAGTGCGGCAGTTTTTGCAGCAGGGTTTACTGTTAACTTTGTTGCCTGACTGGCAACTGCCGCGGTACAGCGTCTATGCCTTGACCGCTGGGCGTGAGGGGCAAGCTCCTAAAATTCGTGAGGCGATAGCGACCCTGGGCGCATGTTTCACCGCACATGGACCTCGGCCAGATTTTTAAACCTTGAGATATCGTGTGTTTGGTCACCAAATCCGCTCACAGATGAAACTTTTTGTATCAGTAATACCAAGTTGTGCTTGTCACTTAAGTGTTGATGCTTAGACCTGGGCTGGATTTTGATGTGACGATGAGCTTTCCAGCATGATAGCCTTGGCCGATAAAGCGCTCTATCAAGGCAAGAAACATGGCCGCAACTGTTGGCAGTTGTCTGGTCGTGAGTGAGCTATAGCCGCTGCTTGAGAAATAGCGTGACTCACCAGCGGCTGTCGTTTTCACAGGGACGGCCATCATTGTCGCCGTCCATTTTGGTGTTGGGGCAGTAACGGTTGAAGTATTCGGCTTCGGCCCTGGAGGTCATCTGGCTGCAATATCGGCGCCCATCGCAGTGGAAACCTGTGTCCATCTCCACAGGCTTACTGGCATAGCGCGGCGAGGTTTGAGCCGCTTCGCGGATACTGTTGCTTAGGGTGTCTTGGTGAATTTTGGTCAGCTGTTGCGGTTCATTACCACTGAGCTTTACCCAACTCAGATAACAGGCATAACCAAAAATAAAATAAAAACAAAGCGTTTCATCTTTTTACCTTAAGAATTTTGGCATCCTTGGCCAAATTGAAGTTGGCTTTGCGTCTTTGAGTGGCGAAATCACCCAAGGTGAAATTTTACGTTGTTGTTGCAGCTTGTTCCGGGGAATGTTTTAACTTAAATTTGACTTGTGTCACCCTATTGCCGGGTGCTGTGCAGTTTACTCTTCCGCCAAGGCCTGGAGCCTGTTAACTTCGTCTTGCACTTGCTGCACATATTTGTCCCAGTAGCCCAACTGTCGAAATTCTTCCAGGCAACAGCGATAGAGTTTGAGTTTGTGCTTGTTGGCCAACTGCGGTAGTAAGCAGATTTCCCCTTGATTGTTAGCATCCATTCTTTTAACTCCTGTCCGCCAATACAGCATGGCTTCCTGCCACGGTAGATAAATTACTTTTTAATCAGTTGCCTGATAATGCCGGTTCGCCTGATATCCGCAATGTTGTGATTTGTCCAAATATAGCCAAACCCGGTGCCACCCAGGTTTACCAAGGATAAGCTGGTCATCAACTAGAATATTTTTGGCGGATTTCTTAATAAAAAATCAGTATAAGCTTAAGTAGTTCAGGGCAATTTTCTTACTGCTAAAGTACAGGTTTTGTAAGAGTGGCTTTCCCTGTGGGTCATGCTTGGCTATGCTGCGCTATTGGCTGTATTGGGGGAAATCATCATGGTCATAGCGTTTAGGCAACAGCAAGGCACGGCTTTGGTGCTGGAGGGCGGTGGCTTGCGCGCCATTTATACCGCCGGGGTGCTGGATGCTTTTCTGGAAGCCGGAGTTATGTTTGATTATCAGGTGGGTGTTTCCGCTGGCGCCATCTACCCGGCTTCGTATCTGTCCAGGCAGAAGGGGCGTAATCTGTTAATTCAGCAGCGTTATCTTGAAGATAAACGCTACATGGGCATGAGACATCTGTTGAAGACGGGCAATTACGTCAACACTGACTTCACCTACAGACGCATGGCTCATGAGTTGTTGCCGTTCGATTTTGAGACTTTCCTGTCTTCGGGAGCCGAATTCAAAATAGGCGCCTTCAACTGCCTTTCCGGTGAAACCGACTTCTTTGGTATGAGTGACTTTGACGGCCACGAGCAGCTGTTGCAGATACTGATCGCCTCCAGCAGTCTGCCTTTTATCTCCAAACCCGTTGCCATTAATGGCGTGCCTTATCTTGATGGTGGCATCGCGGCTCCTATCCCGCTAGAGCAAGCCAGAGCCGACGGCTATCAAAAACAACTGGTTATCCTGACTCAGGCTGCAGATTACAGTAAGTCAGCCTTTAAATTCAAATGGTTGGCACAAAAAGCTTATCGGCGTTATCCCAAGGTTGCCGAGGCTTTGTTGAGGCGTCATCAGGTGTATAACCAGGCACAACAGCAATTACAACAGGCGGTGGCAGCAGGGAGTGCTATGGTGATCCAGCCTAACATGGCACTGGACTTGTCGAGGCTGGAGCGCGACATCAACAAGGTAGAGGCTGTGTATCATTTAGGGTTGGCCGATGGCCGTGAGGTGCTGCCTGCTGTGCTGGAGTTCTGTTGTTATGATGACAAGCCAAGCGGCGTCCATAGAGCGTAAATGACTCAGAAGTTCTGAGGGGCATGCCAAGTTAGTGTCAGCCTGAATGGCTGACACTCACTTCGGGGATTGGGATCATGGGCGCAGTGCCGGCATCCGGCCGCGGGTTGGCCGTACACTGGATATCAGCATATAGATGCAGGTTGTGGTCAGACACAAGCCCAGATACATGAGCAGACCCTGTTGTTGCTGGAAGCCATTGGCCACCAGAGGCCCGATAACCGAGCCCACAGAGTAACTGAGCAGCATAAGTTCGGTTGCCGCCACTATCTTGCTGCTATCGAGGCTGTCACAGGCCAGCGTAATAGCGATAGGGTAAAGGGCGAAGGCGGCAGCCCCCAGCAGCAACAGGTTGAAGCCCATCACCAAAGTGCTGTGACTCAGCAAAATACCCATAACCCCGGCGGCGCCCAACAAACAGAAAAACGCCATCAAGAGAGTCTTGCTGAATCTTGGAGACAACCAACTGACCAGGGGTTGCACCAACATGGCTCCCAGGATCACTATGGCCATCAGTTTGCCCGTCAGCTGGTGGTCACCTGTTTGCTCGCTGAGAAATACAGGCATCAAGCCATAGATGGGGCCCAATACCAAACCTGCAACCAGACAGCCCATGATGGCAGGGCGACTCACATGCCTGACTTCTTTGAAGCTAATCTTCTGATGCTGTATTTTTTGTGGCTGGCAGCGCTTGGCCAGCAGTGGCGGCAATACGGCCAACACCAGTACTATCGCCACCAAAATATGCGGCATGGCACCATCAACACCCAATTGTCCCACACCCAGTTGTCCCAGGGCGTTCCCACCATAGAGTGAGCCTGTGTAGAAGCCCAAACGCTTGGCTCTTTGCTTGGCTGTGTCGGCTATCAACAACCAGGACTCCACCACTACGAAGATGCCGGCCACGGCAATCCCGGCAATAAAGCGCGCCGCCAGCCAAAACTGACCATTAACCACCAAGGGCATGCCAGCCACTGTCGCCGCCAGCAGTAATAGAAATAGGATGAAGGCGCCTCTGTGTCCCAGGCGTGCCACTACAGGTGAAATACAAGTTGCCCCGAGCAACAGGCCGAAATAGAAAATACTCGCCAGCCAAGCCGCCAGATCTGTCGCTAAGCCAAAACCGTCCAATGCCAGCGGCAGCAGACTCATATGATAGCCGGAAGCCAGAGCAAACAAGGTCAAACCCGCAACAGGTACCCAGGCACTGTTGTTGTGAGCGGTGGCATGAGGTTGAGACAACTCAGACTCCAAATAGAAAAATGACCTTTTAAACGAAGATCAGTTTAAAAAGGTCTTAATGGTGAAATTTTCCGCGAATATAGGAGTCTGTAGCGCTTGGGTAAAGTGAGTTTATTTTGTTGTCTTGGAAAGAAAATTTCACCAAAGTCTGGATGTTTAATAGTCTGTTTTAACTTTGAATAAATGTAAATAAAAACTTGCTTAAACGGCAGTTTTTGCTGAGTTAAACGGTGTTTTTAGCCGTTTGGCAATATCACCTCTTAGGGCCTTTGTTGTTGGCTGCGCTGCATTTAGTGTTTGCCCTGGGGTAAGATGGGTCATTCGTTTCTGTGGACTATTTCTATGGCCAATATTTTGCTCGTTGCCAATCTTAACTGTGACCGAATCTTATTGCTGGATAAACCCCTGCGCACCGGAGGTCGATTCCATTATCAGGATGGTGGCCAACGCTTGGGGGGCGGTGGTGCCAACACAGGCATAGGACTGGAGTGGGCCGGCCATAATGTGGCTCTGGTCAGCCAGGTCGGACGGGATGAGATGGGCGATTGGTTGCTGGCCGAAGCCAGTACCCAAGGGCTGGATTGTCGCAGGGTGCAGCGGCGAGCAGGCAATACCTGTGAAATGTTGTTGGTGATGACCCCGGATGGCGAGCGCACCATTATTCGGCCGCAGCGGCCGATATTTGAATTGCCGGCGCCGCCCAAGTGGTCGCAGTGGGATGCGCTATATATCAACTCCTCTGCCGAAGGAGCGGTCAGTTGGGCGCGAACCGCGCTGGAACACACTCTGGTGGTGGCACAATTGGCCAAAGATGACAGGCCAAGACCCTGCCATGTATTGCTGTCTTCGGTAACAGATATGCAAGGGCGCAGTGAGCTTAGCCCCTGGCAGTTTGGGCGTCAGATAGCCGGTGATGCACTTAAATACTTTATTGTGACTCAAGGCGAGCAGGGCGCAGTGTTATACCAGGAGAATGGTGAGACGCTGATAGCGGCTGTGCCGGCGACAGTGGTGGATACCACGGGTGCCGGTGATGCTTTTGCCGCCGGGCTTATCCATGGTTTGGTATCGGGAATGGCAGTGGAACAGGCCATGAAGGAAGCCGCTCAGTGGGCGGCTTTGGCGGTTGCCTCTGAAACCTCGATTCCGGGAGATGCCTTGCGTCAGTACCTGCAAGCACAGCAGGATTGAGCTTGTCATAAAAATCCCGCATCAGTGTCATGCCGCTGTCATCAAGTGGGCTTAATCTTGCTGGCGATCTTTGGTTAGAGCTCAAGGGCTCTGCGGGTTTCTCCCTTCTTATTTATATGCTAACTGGCTTGCCCTGCTCTTTGAGCGGGGCTTTTTTATATCTTTTACCATTGTTTTTGAGGTCGGACTTTCGACAAGAGCTGTTAGTCATAACTGGAAGCAAAGGCGATGAGGACAGAGTTGTTCTATTTATAAAGCATTGTTGTCATACAGGGAACTCTCATTAACCGTTTCATTTTGGCATTGGACTCAGAGCCGAATTTAACCTGGGGCATGTGTTAATATTGGTATTACTGAGTTGCCGTCTTGGCAGATGATCGACTATTAGCCTGACGATA
This sequence comes from Shewanella indica, assembly GCF_033842865.1. NCBI lineage: Bacteria > Pseudomonadati > Pseudomonadota > Gammaproteobacteria > Alteromonadales > Shewanellaceae > Shewanella > Shewanella indica. The sequence continues at coordinate 1,287,285 of NZ_JAWXXR010000001.1, read as the reverse complement.
AATGGCAAGATGGCGTTGAAGAGAGCAAGTGCTGATTAAGGAAAGTTATTAGGTATGTCGCGCTGTTACTGTGAACAATGTGGGTACCCAGAAACGGCCTGTGTTTGTGCTGCAGTGTCTGCTATATACCCTAGTAGCCAGTTACTGGTGCTGCAACATCCTTCAGAGGTCGAGCATGCAAAAAATAGTGTGCGTTTGTTGCAGTTGGCCGTGCCGGACGTCCGGGTGATAGTGGGAGAAACCGAGGCGGATTTTGCCGAGTTGAGAGCCGAACTGGCAAGAGATAACATGCCGACTTTCTTGCTCTATCCCTCAGAGAACAGTCAGCTGTTGCAGACAGATGACTCATCAGAAGCTGTAAGGCTTATCCTGCTGGACGGCACCTGGCGCAAAACCTTGAAAATGTATCGGCTTAATCCTTGGTTACAGGCGTTGCCCCAAAGGTATTTACCACTGATGGCACCGACAGCGTATCGCATCCGCAAGGCTAATCGCAGTGATAGCTTATCGACACTTGAGGCTGCAGCTGTGGCCCTTTCTCAGTTGGAGCCTGGGCTGGATGTGGCGCCTATGCATGTATTACTGGCTGAGCTGGTGGAGCAGAGGTTACGGCGGATGCCGGTCAAAGTGCGGGAGCGGTATTGAGTAAGCGGTCGCGAAAATTCCGTGTGGATCACGACATTTATAAGTGAATCCGGTTTTAATGAGCCTGCATCATCTCTGATGATGGAGTGGGACTGTCGGCTTACCGCTTTTGCAGGGGAGTGGTAGCGGAGTAACTCTGTTGCCGACAGTCCTGTTCACCCTCTTTGGTATTGAGCTCTTATAGATCAAAATGCGCCAAGGTAAACTGTTCCGGATGCAAGGGGTAACCGAAAAAGAACCCCTGGGCCAGTCCATCCCCCATCTGTCGTACCATATCATTTTGATATTCAGTTTCTATTCCTTCAGCAACAAATTTGAGTTCAAGCGCCTGTGACAGCTGCACTATGGCCTGACACAAACGTTTGCCTTTCTGATGTTGCAATTGCTCGGCAAATTCACCGGCAATTTTTAGTCCATCCAGTGGCAGATTGCCTAAACGACTCAATGATGATAGTCCGGTACCGAAATCATCAAGGACAATTTTGACGCCCAGTGCCCTGAGCTGTTTGAGCGTTTGTTTGGCCTGACGTGGGTGACCCAGCAATGCCGATTCGGTGATCTCCAAAATCAAGGCTTCTGCGGGAAGCTGATGATGTTGCAGCGTCGATTTTACTTGTTGGTAAAAGTCCAGGTGCTCCAGTTGCAGCGGTGATACATTGACTGAAATAATAAAGTCGTTGTCCTGTTGCCGCCAAACTGCCAGTTGTCGGCAGGCTTGCTCTACGACCCAGTTGCCAACAGTGACTATTAGACCGGTTTCTTCAAGCAAGGGTACGAAATCGGCCGCTTCCAGCAGTTCATGAGGACTCTTGTGCCAGCGCAGCAGCGCTTCGGCACCGGCCATATGGTTATCTTTGAGCCTGACTATGGGTTGATAAAACAGGCTCAGTTGTCCCAGCCCCAAGGCGTGACGCAGATCGCCGAGCAGTTTAAGTTTATGTTCGGCGGCTTCACTCATAGAGCTGTCATAGAAATTGATATGACTGGCGCTGCGTTTGGCACTGTACATGGCGGTGTCGGCTTGGCTCAGCAGTTCGGAAGGGTCTATTTCTCGGTTGCCAAAAAGACTGATACCTATACTGGTACCCAGGTAAAACTTTTGTCCTTCCAACTCAAACGGCGTCTCGAATAGAGCCAATATCTGTTGTGCAAAACGGTAGATATCTTCCCTGTCGCGGCAATCTTGCAACACCAGAGTAAATTCATCGCCGCCCATACGGGCGATATCGGCTCTCTCTATACAGCCGGCTTCCAGCCTGGCGGCGACCAGTTGCAGTATTCTGTCCCCCATGGAATGACCGAAACTGTCGTTGACATGTTTAAAGCCGTTGAGGTCGAGAAACATCAAGGCTCCAGTGGTTGGCTTTCCTTGGTTGATGGCCTCTAGACTGGCACTGAGAACCTGGCGCAGCTTGCGCTTCATATGACGGCGATTGGGAAGCCCTGTCAGCATGTCAAACATGGCTTGTTCTGTCAGGCGTGATTCCAGCTGTTTACGTTCGCTGATATCGCTGAAGATGGTGACCAGATAACAACCGGATTCAGTCTGCAATCTGCGACTGCTCTGCCAGGCGGGGAAGTGACTGCCATCGGCTCGGGTATGGCTGACCTCTCCCTGCCAGAAGTCCCGCTGTGCCAGCGCAGCACGGCATTCTCTCTGCTTGGGATCGTTTGCGGTTTCGAGGATCTGCAACTGCTGACCTATTAACTGCGCCTGACTAAAGCCGCAAAGACGACAGAGGGCCCGATTGACCGCAAGGATTTTGCCCGAGGTATCACTGATGACAACGGCTTCGGCACTTTCTTCGAGAATACCGGCCAATACACTGCGGGGCAGCAGGCCGAATACATCCTGAGCTTCACCTCTGGGACTGAGGCGACGATCCAAGGCTTCGAACCGCACCAAGATCATCTTATTACTGTCTATTCTGACTGGTTCCAGGTAGAGGCGGGTTGGCAGCTCTTTACCGTGGCGATTGAGGTGTAACCACTCCTGTACTTGAGAGCTGGCCGCTGCGGCTTGCATGAGTTTTTTTGCCAACTCTATGCTGCTCTGACCGCCTAATTGCAGTCTGGGAGCAAAGTCATAGAGAGTGGCATCGAGAATTTCCTGGTGAACACAGGCGAAGTAATCCAATGCTGCCTGATTGGCGGCAAAAATTTTACACCCCATGAATAAGGCCAGAGGTGTCGAGTGAGGCTCGCTGCGCCAGAGTTGCAACTGGGGCCCGAGTTTTGTGTCGGCCACCAGGCTCTGTAACAGTTGTGTCCATCGGATCATCCAGGATACTCCCTTGTCGTTCTCCGTTGAGAACCACTTCCCTTTGTTATGGTTACACTACTCCGCATATTTGGCTCTTCAACCTACAGGAAGGAAGCTAACACTTCCGACTATGTGGTGACCTGCCTTGCACCCTATAGCTTACGGGTTGGGCAAACGGTTATGTGGAACAGCATTTCAATCCGTTAGTTTAAAGCTAAACAGATCTACTCTTTGGCTCAATCAAAATTTCGTTTTGTTGCTAAAAACCTTCATTATCGGTCAAACTGGTGAAAAAATGTGTGATAGTCCTTGGAAGATGGATTTTTGTTCTCTTTAAGCAGGAGCGAATGATGGCGAGATTAATACTGTTATTGAGCTGGCTGCTGGCCTTTAGCGTGAGTGCGGCTGATTTGACTCAGCTGGGTGAACAGGCCAGTGAAGATGCCCGGCGTCTGGAGCAGGAACAGCTGGAAAAGGCCAGAGCCGCCGCCAAGGAAACCGCCGAGCGGGAACAGAAAGTGCTCAAACGCCAGCAATCCGGAGATTGGCAGGAGGAGCAAAGGTTAAAAGCCAGTAAACAGTTTGATGAGAGGGCGCAGCGGGAACAGAAATACCTGCAGCAAGCCAAAGAGGCTGCGGCCAAAGAGCGTAAAATCGACGAGCCCAAGATGAAGAAGCTGAAACAGAAGAAAATAGAGCCTTAAGCTGGATCTGTACTTCAGCCTCCAAGTTAGCTTGTTGTTTAATTAGACTTTCAATAGTGGCTGACGCTCAATTTACTATCAAAACCTCTAGCCGGGTCGGGCCAATATTAAACAACACTGAGCAAGACCGCCAAAATGATAGCGTAAGCCAACGGCACTGAAGCGAAAACGGAGATAGCCCAGGATTATCCTGTGTCGGTGAACAGTCCTGAATTGGTGACCGAAGTCAGGCCTTTGCTGGAGCAAGTGGCGGGCAAGGGGAGGCTGGTTGAACCCGGGCTTATCACAGGGGCTGAGGACTTTGCTTTCTACGCGCAAGAAACCCCGGGGGGGTTCTTCTTTCTTGGGGTAACTCCTGAGGGGACTGACCCGGCAACGGCGGCCAGCAATCACTCCCCCTATTTCTATGCTGATGAAGCAGCGTTCAAGACGGGGTAGAGGCGTTGGCCACACTGGCCTCGCCAGCTTAAGCGGCAAATAAACCGTACGGGATAAAGCATTTTGCTTACAAAATCTGACAATTCCGTATCACTTGTTACTTGATTTGCAGTGCTTTTTTACCCGATATTGGATCTTTTGAAATCAGCAATCAGCCAAGGAGCGACCCAATGAAGCGTACGCTGACCGCCCTGCTGATGTCAGCCAGCCTTCTTGGGGCGGCGACAACACAGGCGACCACGGCCGAAGATATTCAGAGTTTTACCCTGAATAACGGCATGAAAATCATGGTATTGGAAGACTCATCCATTCCCAATGCCAACATGTATCTGTTTTGGAAGGTGGGCTCACGCAACGAGGTGCCCGGGATCACAGGGATCTCCCACTTCTTCGAGCATATGATGTTCAATGGCTCCAAGAAATACGGCCCCAAGATGTTTGACCGCACCATGGAAGCGGCCGGTGGCGCCAACAACGCCTACACTACTGAAAACGTGACCGTTTATACCGACTGGTTCCCTTCCAATGCTCTGGAAACCATTTTTGATCTGGAAGCCGATCGGATTGCGGCGCTGGATATCAATGCCGAGATGGTAGAGAGTGAGCGCGGCGTAGTTGCCTCCGAGCGTACCACGGGGCTGGAAAACTCCAACTGGCGAACCCTGCAGGAAGAGGTAAAAGGTGTGGCCTTCAGGGCGCATCCCTATAGCTGGTCAGTGATTGGCCATGAATCTGATATTGCGGCCTGGACCTTGGAAGATCTGGTGCAGTATCACAAGACCTACTATGCCCCCAACAATGCGGTTGTGGTGATTGCCGGTGACGTTAAGCTGGCCGAGGTCAAGCGTCTGGCCCAGCGTTACTTTGGCCCTATCCCGGCGCAAGAGCCACCCAAGGCGGTGAAGACAGTCGAGCCGCTGCAAAAAGGGGAACGACGGGTCTTCGTCAAGAAAGAGTCTGTCAGCACGCCCAATATCATGCTGGCCTATCACGTACCGGCCACCACCAATAAAGACTATTACGCGCTGGATCTGCTGACCTCGATTCTGAGTGAAGGCAATAGCTCGCGCCTCTACAAGGCTTTGGTGGACAAGCAGTTGGCGATTGCCGCCGAGACTTATATGCCCATGTCTTTTGACCCCAACCTGTTGTATATCCTTGGGGTGGCGGCCCCAGGCGTCAGCGCCACCACTCTGGAGCAGGCATTGATCGAAGAGGTCAACCGTATTGCCCGTGACGGCATTAAGGTTGAAGAGTTGGAAAAAGCAAAAAATATCAAGCTGATGGATTTCTATCGCAGTATGGAAACCATCAATGGCAAGGCCAATACCCTGGGCACCTACGAACTTTATTTCGGTAGTTTCGACAAGCTGTTCCAGGCGCCGGATGCCTATAACCAGGTCACAGTGGCCGACATTCAAAGGGTGGCAGAAACATACCTGCGCCGTGCCAACCGCACTGTGGGGGTACTGGCTGCACAAGAGGAGGCGGATCAATGAGCAAGGTTTTTTCTCTCAAGGCCTCTCTGGGCGCTGTGGCCATTGCCGCAGCCTTGATGGTTTCAGGTTGTCAGTCTACCCAGGTGAAAGTGAGCCAGGATACCGGCCACTTTGTACTGCCAACATATGAAAGAGTCACTCTGGATAACGGCCTGACGCTGATGCTGATGCCGCAGAAAGAGGTGCCGCTGATCACCCTGAACGCCGTGGTGAAAGTCGGCAGCGTCAATGACACCACAGCCGGTGTGGCAGCGGTGACGGCTCAGGGCTTGTTGCTCGGCGCCGCCGGTCGCACCAAGGCCAGCATAGAGCAGGAGGTGGACTTTCTCGGTGCCAGTCTGAATGCTGATGCCGGCCGTGAGGGCAGTTACCTCAGTGCCGATTTTATGGCCAAAGATGTCGATACCATGCTGGGATTGTTTGCCGATGTGCTGACCCGTCCCGACTTTGAGACCAGCGAGTTTGATAAACTCAAGAGTCGCAGAGTCGCCGAGCTGGCGCAGGAGAAAGAGAGTCCCAAGTCCGTGATTGGGCGCTACTTCAACAAGTTGGTCTTCGGTCAGCATCCTTATGGCAATGCCAGTTCGGGAACCAGTGAGTCTGTGTCCCAGTTGACGGTCAACCAGTTGAGAGCTTTCCACAAGGGCTACTATCAACCGGCCAATACCGCTATCAGCGTGGTGGGTGATTTCGACCCGGCGCAGATGAAGGCCAAGCTGCAGGCGGCATTCGGTCAATGGAGCAACAGCGAATCGCTGCGTGCCGTCGACCTCAAGCAGGGGCTGCCGACTCTGTCTGCCAGCCGAGTCTTGCTGGTGGATAAGTCGGACGCGATAGAGACCACCTTCACCATAGGTGGCCTGGGTGTGACTCAGGATAACCCTGATTATGTGGGCCTGACTGTGGTCAACACCATACTCGGTGGCCGTTTTACCTCCTGGCTCAACGATGAGCTGAGGGTTAATGCCGGTTTAACCTATGGCGCGCGCTCGGGTTTCGTCCCCTATCGTGACTCAGGGGTGTTTATGATCAGTACTTTCACCAAGTCGGCTACGACAGAGGAAGCCATTGACTTGGCACTCAAGACCTACAGTCGCCTGTGGCAGAAAGGGATAGATCAGCAGACTCTGGATTCGGCCAAGGCCTACGTCAAAGGCCAGTTCCCACCCAAGTTTGAAACCAGTGGCCAGTTGGCAGGTCTGCTGTCAGACATGTACCTGTACGGTTTTGATGAGTCCTATATCAATCAATTCCAGCAACGGGTGGATGGACTGACTCTGGCGCAGACCAAGCAGTTGGTCGACAACTACTTCCCCAAGGATAAGTTGCAGATGGTGCTGATTGGCAGCGGCGACAAGATAGCCCCGATAGCAGCCAAGTATGGTGAAGTGACCCGGGTCGATATCAAGGATGTCGGTTTCGGCGGTTAACCCTTTCATGGCAGTCAAACAACGCTCTCTTGTTGTTTGACTGTCTTGCTTGGAGCATAGTGATTCAGACACATTCCCGGTAAAGCTAATCTGCAATTGCCTGCCATAATACCGGAAGCTTTTTACCACTATGGTCGCTACATCATAGTCCCCCTAATGAATTTCCTGTTGAACGCTAAAGTGCGATATCAGTCCTATTGGGTAGACGATTGACTTGTTTGAGTATGTTTAACCGCTGAAGGCTGAAATAGTCGGTTAATCCCGTTACAATGCTGCTTTTATTTGCAGTGAAAGCTTTAGATGCCAGCCCTAGTCCACTCCCTTAAATCCTTGAACACTTTTGGAATCAATTGTTATTGCCGGGAACTCATCAGAGTGAGCTCTACCGTTGAGCTTGTCCGGGCTTGTATGCAGCACAAGGATGATGATGTCCCAATGCTGATCCTCGGTGGCGGCAGTAATCTATTATTGCTTGAGGATTATCAAGGGACTGTGATTCAAATCGCTACCAAGGGAATCGAGGTCAGTGAGGACCAAACACATTTCTATTTAAAGGTTGCCGCCGGTGAAAACTGGCACGATTTGGTTTGCGAAACGCTTAAGCTGGGGATGCCGGGACTTGAGAATATGGCTCTGATCCCGGGCACGGTTGGCGCAGCGCCTATTCAAAACATAGGTGCCTATGGGGTTGAACTGTGCCAGGTATGTGACTGGGTTGAGTATCTGGATCTGCAAACCGGTGCGCTAACTCGCCTCGAGGCCGCTGATTGTGATTTTGGCTATCGAGAGTCAATTTTCAAAAATGAGCTCAAGGGCAGGGCTGTGATCACCTCTGTCGGTTTGAAACTGCCTAAAGATTGGCAGCCCAAACTGAGTTATGGGCCGTTGCAGTCACTTGCTGAAGAGACAGAAGTGACCGCGCCTATGATTTTTGAGCAGGTATGTCAGGTTCGTCAGGAAAAACTGCCGGATCCTGTAGTGCTTGGCAATGCCGGTAGCTTTTTCAAGAATCCTGTGGTTGCTGCTGCCGACTATCTTAAGTTGGCCGAACGCTTTCCTGATCTGGTGGGTTATGCTCAGCAAGATGGAACGATTAAGCTGGCCGCAGGCTGGCTTATCGATAAGGCAGGTTTGAAAGGTTTCCAGATGGGAGCAGCCGCAGTTCATGATAAGCAAGCCTTGGTTCTAGTGAATAAAGGCGGCGCCAGCGGTGAAGATGTGGCCAATTTGGCGCGGGAAATTATCCGGCAAGTGCAAGCGCTTTTCGGTGTTGAATTACTACCCGAGCCGCGAATTTTTGCGGCAACAGGAGAGAGGAGTCTCTGACGATGAGCGAACAGTGGAAGCGCAAGCGGGAAATATTACAGCTGTTGCAGCAGGGTGAGTTTGTCTCCGGTGAAAGGCTGGCCGAGCAACTGGGTATCAGCCGTATGGCTGTCAGCAAACATATCAGTGCCTTGACCGCCTTTGGGATCGATATCTTCAGCGTGAAAGGTAAAGGTTATAAGTTAGCTAGAAGTTTGCATCTTATCGACAAGCCGCGCTTACTCTCCGCTATAGATAACCGCTGTTTTTACTTTGATGAGTTGGCTGGTACCAACACCTTTCTGCTCAACCATGTCGATGAATTGAGTAATGGCGATCTCTGTATCGCCGAGTACCAATCGGCCGGGCGAGGACGTCGAGGACGCCAGTGGTTGTCGCCCTACGGCAGTCACCTCTATTTCTCTATGTACTGGCAGTTCTCTCAAGGTCTTTCCCAGGCGATGGGCTTAAGTCTGGTGGTTGCCTGTTCACTGGTTAGTGTGTTGGAGTCTTTCGGTATTGCCGGTTTGGGAGTGAAGTGGCCCAACGATATCTATCTCGATGGGCGTAAACTTGCCGGTGTACTGATTGAAATGACCGGGACTGCCGACAGTGAATGCGATCTGGTGATCGGGATAGGCTTGAATATGGCTATGCCTGCTGAACTGGGTGAACAACTGGATCAACCCTGGAGCGATCTCAGTGGGCTTGAATCTATGCCGAATAAGACTGAGTTGGCTATCAAGCTTCACCAACAGTTATTGAAAGATCTCAAGCTGTTTGAAACTCAAGGATTGGCAGCATTCAGCAGCAGGTGGCAGAGTGCCGATATCTTTGCCGGTCAACAGGTCAAACTGCTACTGGGTGAGCAACAGATTAACGGCCACTACCTTGGAGTGGATGAGCAAGGCGGTGTTATCCTGCAGACAGATACAGGCACACAGCATTTTGTTGGTGGGGAAATCAGTTTACGCGGCGCTTGATTATTTTCGCAGCAGCACTTGATCCATCAAGTGGTCCTGACCCTTTTTCAGAATAAGATGTGCCCGCTCGCGGGTGGGCTCAATATTCAGATTCAGGTTCGGGCCGTTGATGGTGTCCCAGATATTGGCGGCTATATGTTCAGCTTCGGCATCGCTCAGCTTGGCGTAGTGGTGAAAATAGGAGCGCTCATTGGCAAACGCCGTATGCCGGAACTGCAGGAACCTATCTATATACCAATGTTTCAGCAGTGATTCATCGGCATCTACATAGATAGAGAAGTCTACGAAATCAGAGACAAAAGGCCGCTTGATACTCACAGGAGAATCCAGCTCTGTCTGCAGTACATTCAAGCCTTCCAAGATCAAAATATCTGGCTGTCTGACCTGTTGCACTTCGGGAAGCCTGTCGTAACTGATGTGGGAATATAGCGGAGCCTCGACCAATTCGGCGCCTGACTTGATGGCGGCGATAAACTCCACCAAGAGTTTCATGTCATAGCTTTCCGGAAATCCCTTACGCTGTAATAATCCTTTTTGTTTCAGCTCTGCCAAGGGGTAGAGAAACCCATCAGTGGTGATCAGATCGACCTTGGGATGTTCGGGCCAATGGCTCAACAGTGCCTGCAATATACGAGCTGTGGTGCTTTTCCCTACGGCGACACTGCCGGCAATACTGATAATATATGGGCTCTTGGCCGGAGTTTGCCCCAAAAATTCATTTAACACCAAACCTCTTTGCTGCTTGGCGCCAACAATCAAATTAAGCAGACGGCTGAGGGGCAGATAGATGTCGGTGACTTCTGTGAGGGAAACCTTTTCGTTAATCCCTCGCAGCTTCTTCAATTCGGTTTCGCTCAAGGTCAAAGGCACAGACTCACGAAGTTCGGCCCATTGCTGGCGGTGAAAAGGCATATACAATGCCTGTTGAATTGAGTTGGCTGTTGTCATCTGATTTCCTCTGCTCAGGCAAGGCACAGTACACCATGAATTATTCATGAACAATAAAAAATCCCTATGCCGGACCGAATTGTTTATCCCGTGTACAGAGGGCTAAGGGGAAGTCTAATCGCTACGCATTGTCAGGGTAAAAAAACGCCACTCAGGGGTTTTTTGCGAAAAAAAACCAATTTCCTATTGCACTCGCCCCAACATTTACCTAATATCCGCTACCGAAATGAAGTGCCGGCATAGCTCAGTTGGTAGAGCAACTGACTTGTAATCAGTAGGTCCCGAGTTCGACTCTTGGTGCCGGCACCAATTTTATCGGAGGGGTTCCCGAGTGGCCAAAGGGATCAGACTGTAAATCTGACGGCTCCGCCTTCGAAGGTTCGAATCCTTCTCCCTCCACCATTTTCAAGGTAAGTAGGTAGCCTTAAGTAGGTTGCGCGGGCATCGTATAATGGTATTACTCCAGCCTTCCAAGCTGATAACGCGGGTTCGATTCCCGCTGCCCGCTCCAAATTTGCATGCTGATATGGCTCAGGTGGTAGAGCGCATCCTTGGTAAGGATGAGGTCGGCAGTTCGAATCTGCCTATCAGCACCAGCCTCTCTTAAATTCTACTTTTACCTTTATAATCTGTTCGATGACATTCATTTGCATCGGACTTTTTCACTATATATGGTTTCACCACCAGAAAATCTTAGATTGAGGCAATACCATGTCTAAAGCTAAATTTGAACGTAGTAAGCCCCACGTTAACGTGGGCACCATTGGTCACGTTGACCATGGTAAAACCACTCTGACTGCTGCTATCTCAACTGTACTGTCTAAGACTTACGGTGGTGAGGCGCGTGACTTCGCAGCGATCGATAACGCTCCAGAAGAGCGTGAGCGCGGTATTACCATCAATACCTCTCACATTGAGTATGACACTCCAACTCGTCACTACGCTCACGTAGACTGCCCAGGTCACGCTGACTATGTTAAAAACATGATCACCGGTGCTGCCCAGATGGACGGCGCAATCCTGGTAGTAGCTTCTACTGACGGCCCAATGCCACAGACTCGTGAGCACATCCTGCTGTCTCGTCAGGTAGGCGTACCTTACATCATCGTATTCATGAACAAGTGTGACATGGTAGACGATGAAGAGCTGCTGGAACTGGTAGAGATGGAAGTTCGTGAACTGCTGTCTGAGTACGATTTCCCAGGTGATGACCTGCCAGTAATTCAGGGCTCAGCTCTGAAAGCTCTGGAAGGCGACGCTCAGTGGGAAGCCAAGATTGTTGAACTGGCTGAAGCACTGGATACATACATCCCTGAGCCAGAGCGTGATATCGATAAGCCATTCCTGCTGCCTATCGAAGACGTATTCTCAATCTCTGGTCGCGGTACTGTAGTAACAGGTCGTGTAGAGCGCGGTATCATCAAAGTTGGTGACGAAGTAGAAATCGTGGGTATCCACGACACTACCAAGACTACCTGTACTGGTGTAGAAATGTTCCGTAAGCTGCTGGACGAAGGTCGTGCCGGTGAGAACTGCGGTATCCTGCTGCGTGGTACCAAGCGTGATGAAGTAGAGCGTGGTCAAGTACTGGCTAAGCCTGGTTCAATCACTCCACACACCAAGTTCGAATCAGAAGTTTACGTACTGTCTAAAGAAGAAGGTGGTCGTCACACTCCATTCTTCAAAGGCTACCGTCCACAGTTCTACTTCCGTACAACTGACGTGACCGGTACTATCGAACTGCCAGAAGGCGTAGAGATGGTAATGCCAGGCGACAACATCAAGATGGTTGTTACTCTGATCTGCCCAATCGCGATGGACGAAGGTCTGCGCTTCGCAATCCGTGAAGGTGGCCGTACAGTTGGTGCTGGTGTTGTAGCCAAGATCATCGCTTAATTGCGGATCTCAGCTATCATAAAAAGGCGACCTTGAGGTCGCCTTTTTATTGGCCGTTTGTCAGTCGTTCAAAAATGGTTGGCAATGAGCGTTGAAGTCAGTATAATTTGCGCCACTTTTTGACGGCGTTAATGCTGTTGATAATTCCGACAGTAGGCTTGTAATCCGTAACTGGATGAGTATAATAGCCTCCTCGCTTAACTTGAGTAAGCGACAAAAGTTGATTTAGCCCTCGGGGCTAAACACAAATACAGCGACTCCGATTGGGAGTCGAACGGTTAAATCATCTCGCTCTGTCTTTCCAAGAAAGGAAATGGCTAGAGGGTGATTTTTTATGTGTCCATTTTAGGAGCTCTGGTCAATGCAGAACCAAAGAATCCGTATCCGCTTGAAAGGATTTGATCATCGTTTGATTGATCAGTCTACCGCGGAAATCGTTGAAACTGCTAAGCGTACTGGCGCCCAGGTACGTGGTCCTATCCCACTGCCTACGCGCAAAGAGCGTTATACCGTTTTGATCTCTCCGCACGTTAATAAAGATGCTCGTGACCAATACGAAATCCGTACTCACAAGCGTTTGGTTGACATCGTAGAGCCAACTGAGAAGACAGTCGACGCGCTGATGCGTCTGGATCTTGCGGCTGGTGTCGACGTACAGATTAGCTTGGGTTAATTGAGATCCTTAGAAGAGGTTTGAGAGATGGCTATCGGTCTTATTGGTCGTAAAGTGGGTATGACCCGCATCTTCACCGAAGATGGCGTGTCTATCCCTGTTACTGTAATTGAAGTAAATGCAAACCGCGTTACTCAGGTGAAAACTCTGGAAAACGACGGCTACCGTGCACTTCAAGTTACTACTGGTGCCAAAAAAGCCAACCGCATCACTAAGCCAGAAGCAGGTCACTTTGCCAAAGCGGGCGTTGACGCCGGCCGTGGTTTGTGGGAAATGCGTCTGGCAGACGGTGAAGGCGAAGGCATTGAAGTTGGTGCTGAGCTGAACGTAGATATCTTCGCTGACGTAGCGAAAGTAGATGTTACCGGTCAATCAAAAGGTAAAGGTTTCCAAGGCGGTGTTAAGCGCTGGAACTTCCGTACCCAGGATATGACTCACGGTAACTCATTGGCGCACCGTGCTAACGGTTCTATCGGTCAGAACCAGACGCCAGGTCGCGTATTCAAAGGCAAAAAAATGTCAGGCCACATGGGTGCTGAGCGTGTTACCACTCAAAATCTGGACGTAGTACGTGTAGATGCTGAGCGTAACCTGCTGCTGGTTAAAGGTGCTGTTCCAGGCGCTACCAATGGCGACCTGATCATCAAGCCTGCCGTTAAAGCCTAAGGTCTGAGGAGATAGTAATGGAATTGGTATTGAAAGACGCGCAAAGCGCTCTTGAAGTTTCCGAAACTACCTTCGGCCGTGACTTTAATGAAGCACTGGTTCATCAGGTAGTTGTAGCTTACGCTGCAAACGCGCGTCAGGGCACTCGTGCTCAGAAAACTCGCGCTGAAGTGACTGGCTCTGGCAAGAAGCCATGGCGCCAAAAAGGTACTGGCCGCGCTCGTGCGGGTGGTGTCAAGGGTCCAATCTGGCGTGGCGGTGGCGTAACTTTCGCTGCTAAAACCCAAGATCACAGCCAGAAAGTCAACAAGAAAATGTACCGCGGCGCTCTGAAGAGCATCCTGTCCGAGCTGGTACGTCAAGAACGTCTGATCGTTGTTGAAAAGTTTGCTGTTGAAGCTCCTAAAACTAAAGAGCTGAAGGCCAAGCTGAAAGACATGGGTCTGGAAGACGTATTGATTGTGACTTCCGAAGTTGACGAGAATCTGTTCTTGGCAGCTCGCAACCTGTACAAGGTTGATGTTCGTGATGTTGCTGGTATTGACCCAGTAAGCCTAATCGCGTTCGACAAAGTGCTGGTAACTGCTGATGCTGTTAAGCAAATCGAGGAGATGCTGGCATGATCCGCGAAGAACGTTTACTGAAAGTTATTCTGGCGCCTCACATCTCTGAAAAGAGCACTGTGGTTGCTGAGAAGAACAACACTGTAGTTTTCCGTGTAGCTATCGACGCCACTAAAGCTGAGATCAAAGCTGCAGTTGAAAAACTGTTTGAAGTTGAAGTTGATTCAGTTCGCACTCTGGTGAACAAAGGCAAAACCAAGCGTCACGGTGCCCGTGTTGGTCGTCGCAGCGATTGGAAAAAAGCCTATGTTACTCTGGCTGAGGGTGCTGACATCGATTTCGTCGGCGCTGAAGCGTAAGGAGATTACTCATGGCAGTTATTAAGTGTAAGCCAACCTCTCCAGGTCGTCGCCACGTCGTTAAAGTGGTTAACTCTGACCTGCACAAGGGTAAACCTTTTGCTGGCCTGTTGGCGAAAAAATCTAAGAGTGGCGGCCGTAACAACACTGGTCGTATCACTGTTCGTCACGTTGGTGGTGGTCATAAGCAACACTACCGTCTGATTGACTTCAAACGTGATAAAGATGGTATCCCAGCGAAGATTGAGCGTCTGGAATACGATCCAAACCGTACTGCGCACATCGCGCTGGTACTGTACGCAGACGGTGAACGTCGCTACATCCTCGCTGCCAAAGGCATGCAGGCTGGTGACAAAATCGTTTCTGGCGTAGAAGCTGAAATCAAGACAGGTAACGCCCTGCCGCTGCGTAACATCCCAGTGGGTAGCGTAGTTCACGCTGTTGAAATGAAACCTGGCAAAGGTGCTCAGATTGCACGTTCTGCCGGTGCTTATGTACAAGTTGTAGCTCGTGATGGCGCTTATGCCACTCTGCGTCTTCGCTCTGGCGAAATGCGCAAAGTGCCAGTTGATTGCCGCGCGACTCTGGGTGAAGTTGGTAACGCCGAGCACATGCTGCGTCAACTGGGTAAAGCCGGTGCCAAACGCTGGAGAGGCGTACGCCCAACAGTTCGTGGTGTTGCAATGAACCCAGTAGACCACCCACATGGTGGTGGTGAAGGCCGTTCTTCTGGTGGTCGTCACCCAGTGACTCCATGGGGTGTGCCAACTAAGGGTTACAAGACCCGTAGTAACAAGCGCACTGACAAGTACATCGTACGTCGTCGTAATAAATAGTAAGAGGATTCGCCATGCCACGTTCTCTCAAGAAAGGTCCATTCATTGACCTGCACTTGCTGAAGAAGGTAGAGAAAGCGGTGGAAGCAGGTGACAAAAAGCCTATTAAGACTTGGTCACGTCGCTCAATGATCATTCCAAACATGATTGGTTTGACCATCGCTGTCCATAATGGTCGTCAGCACGTTCCTGTGTTCGTAACTGACGAAATGATCGGCCACAAACTTGGTGAATTCTCACCAACTCGCACTTATCGCGGCCATGCTGCTGATAAGAAAGCGAAGAAGCGTTAATACGGGAGGAATGAGATGGAAGTTTTAGCTAAACATCGTTTTGCCCGTACGTCGCCTCAAAAGGCTCGTTTGGTAGCTGATCAGATCCGTGGTTTGCCTGTTTCCAAGGCCCTCGAGATCCTGACCTTCAGCCCCAAGAAAGCCGCCGTACTGGTCAAAAAAGTACTGGATTCAGCCATTGCCAATGCTGAGCATAACGAAGGTGCTGACATTGATGAACTGAAAGTTGGAAAAGTCTTCGTCGATGAAGGTCCAACTATGAAGCGCATCATGCCACGTGCTAAAGGCCGCGCCGACCGTATCATGAAGCGTACCAGCCACATTACTGTGGTTGTATCAGATCGCTAGGAGAGAGCAATGGGACAGAAAGTACATCCTAATGGTATCCGTCTGGGTATCACTAAGCCTTGGGTCTCTACCTGGTACGCTGATAAAGCAGACTACGCTGCTAATCTGCACGGCGACTGGGAAGTGCGTAAGTTTCTCGAAGAGAAGCTGAAAGCCGCATCAGTATCTAAGATCGTTATCGAACGCCCAGCGAAAAGCATCCGCGTTACTATTCACACTGCCCGTCCAGGTGTTGTGATCGGTAAGAAAGGTGAAGACGTTGAGGTTCTGCGTGCTGAAGTTGCCAAAATTACTGGCACTCCTGCGCAAATTAACATCGCTGAGATCCGTAAGCCTGAGCTGGACGCCAAGCTGGTAGCTGATTCTATCGCTCAACAGCTGGAGCGTCGTGTTATGTTCCGTCGCGCTATGAAGCGTGCGGTACAGAACGCTATGCGTCTGGGCGCTAAAGGTATCAAAGTTGAAGTTAGTGGCCGTTTAGGCGGCGCTGAGATTGCGCGCACCGAGTGGTATCGCGAAGGCCGTGTGCCTCTGCATACACTGCGTGCTGACATCGACTATTCAACCTCTGAAAGTCACACTCAATACGGTGTGATCGGCATTAAAGTTTGGGTCTTCAAAGGTGAAGTCCTGGACGGTATCGTGCCTCAGATCGAAGAGCCGAAGCAGCAACCTAAGCGCAAGCCTCGTGGTAAATAGGAGAGCCGGCAATGCTGCAACCTAAACGTATGAAGTTTCGCAAAATGTTCAAAGGCCGCAACCGCGGTCTGGCGAACGGTACTGAAGTTAGCTTCGGTACATTTGGTCTGAAAGCAGTTGGCCGCGGCCGTTTAACTGCCCGTCAGATCGAATCTGCACGTCGTGCCATGACACGTCACATTAAGCGTCAAGGTCAAATCTGGATTCGGGTTTTTCCTGACAAGCCAATTACCTCTAAGCCTCTTGAAGTGCGTATGGGTAAAGGTAAAGGTAACGTTGAATACTGGGTATGTCAGATTCAACCAGGCAAGGTACTCTATGAAATGAATGGCGTTTCAGAAGAGCTGGCTCGCGAAGCTTTCGCACTGGCCGCTGCTAAACTGCCTATCAAGACTACCTTCGTAACTAAGACGGTGATGTAATGAAAGCGAGCGAACTGAGAGAAAAGAGCGTTGAGGAATTGAACGCTGAACTGCTTGGTCTGCTGCGTGAGCAGTTTAACCTGCGTATGCAACACGCCACTGGTCAGCTGGCACAAACTCACCAGCTGAAGCAAGTGCGCCGTAACATTGCGCGCGTTAAGACCATTATTACTTCTAAGGCAGGTGCATAATGTCTGAGAAAATCCGTACTTTGCAGGGTAAAGTCATCAGCGACAAGATGGATAAGTCCATCACTGTAGCTGTTGAGCGTCAAGTTAAGCACCCAATCTACGGTAAGTACATCAAACGTACTACTAAGATCCATGCACATGACGAACAAAACCAGTGTAAAGAAGGTGATTTCGTGTCTATTCGCGAATGTCGCCCTCTGTCTAAGACTAAGTCTTGGACTCTGGTTGAAGTAGTAAGCAAGGCCTAATTTTTATTAGGTAAACTGGTAAACGGCTCCTTTTTGGGGCCGTTTGTTTTTTAATACTATCCATCCTCTATTTATGGTGTTATACTTGCGCGCCATTTTTGACCGATTTGAACGGCAAAAATGGTGTTTATTTAGCCCCATGGTGGGGATTGTGTAGTAACGATAGCGGAGCACTTAAAATGATCCAAATGCAATCGACTCTCGATGTCGCATGTAACAGCGGCGCGCGCAGAGTTCAGTGTATTAAGGTCTTGGGTGGCTCTCATCGTCGTTATGCCGGTATCGGCGACATCATCAAGGTTTCTGTTAAAGAAGCCATTCCTCGCGCTAAAGCGAAGAAAGGTGATGTGTATAACGCGGTGGTAGTCCGTACTAAGAAAGGCGTACGTCGTCCAGACGGTTCTGTCATTCGCTTCGATCGGAATGCAGCGGTATTGCTTAACGCAAACCTTGCCCCGATTGGTACTCGTATCTTTGGACCTGTGACACGTGAACTGCGTACTGAGCAATTCATGAAGATTGTGTCGCTGGCACCAGAAGTACTGTAAGGAGCTTCAAAATGGCAGCAAAAATCCGTCGTGAAGACGAAGTAATTGTACTGGCCGGTAAGGATAAGGGTAAGCGCGGTAAGGTTACTCGTGTACTTACTACCGGTAAGTTAATTGTTGAAGGCATCAATCTCGTTAAGAAACACCAGAAGCCTAACCCTCAACTGGGTGTGACTGGTGGTATCGTTGAGAAAGAAGCACCGATTCAAGCATCTAATGTTGCGATCTTTAACCCTGTCACTGGCAAGGCGGATCGTGTTGGTTTCCGATTCGAAGACGGTAAAAAAGTCCGTTTCTTCAAATCGAACAGTGAACTCGTTAAGTAACTGGAGTAAACGATGGCGAAACTGCATGATAGATACAAAGAGACTGTTGTTGCTGAACTAACTAAAAAGTTCGGTTATACCAGTGTCATGCAAGTCCCTCGGATTGAGAAAATCACCCTGAATATGGGTGTTGGCGAAGCCGTAGCTGACAAGAAAATCATGGAAAATGCTGTCCGTGATATGACTGCTATTGCTGGCCAAAAACCAGTTGTGACTGTAGCTCGTAAGTCAGTTGCTGGTTTTAAAATCCGTGAAGGCTACCCTATTGGCTGTAAAGTAACCCTGCGCGGTGAGCGCATGTGGGAATTCTTTGAGCGTTTGGTTGACATCGCAATCCCTCGTATCCGTGACTTCCGTGGTCTGAGCGCTAAGTCGTTCGACGGCCGTGGTAACTACGCGATGGGCGTGCGCGAGCAGATCATCTTCCCAGAAATCGACTACGATAAAGTCGATAAGATTCGTGGTATGGATATTGTTATCACTACCTCTGCGAATACTGACGAAGAAGGTCGCGCTTTGCTTGATGCTTTCAACTTCCCATTCAAGAAATAAGGGGTAGCGAAATGGCAAAATTGTCAATGAAGGCACGTGAAGCAAAACGTGCAAAGCTCGTGGCCAAGTATGCTGAAAAGCGTGCAGCTCTTAAGGCTATCATCAGCAGCCCAGAGTCTTCTGACGAAGCTCGTTGGGATGCGGTTCTTAAGCTGCAAGCTCTACCACGTGATTCAAGCGCATCGCGTCAACGCAATCGCTGTAATCAAACTGGCCGCCCTCATGGTTTCCTGCGCAAATTCGGCCTGAGCCGTATCAAGCTGCGTGAAGCAACCATGCGTGGTGAAGTTCCTGGTCTGCGTAAGGCCAGCTGGTAAGCACTTGTCACGGAGTAAGCTAATATGAGCATGCAAGATCCTATTGCGGATATGTTGACCCGTATTCGTAACGGCCAAGCTGCTAACAAAGTATCTGTGAAGATGCCTTCTGCCAAACTGAAAGTTGCTATCGCAAAGCTGCTGAAAGATGAAGGTTACATCACTGACTACGCCGTAGCAGAAGAAGGCGCTAAGCCTGAACTGGAAATCACTCTGAAGTATTTCCAGGGCCAACCTGTTGTTGAGACTATCCAGCGCGTAAGCCGTCCTGGTCTTCGTATTTACAAAGGTAAAGACGAGCTGCCAAAGGTTATGGGCGGACTGGGTGTCGCAATTGTGTCCACTTCTAAAGGCCTGATGACTGATCGTGCCGCCCGCCTTGCAGGCATGGGTGGTGAGGTTATCTGCTACGTAGCGTAAGGAGCTAGGAATGTCTCGTGTAGCAAAAGCACCAGTATCTATTCCAGCCGGCGTAGAGGTGACTTTAAACGACCAAACTATTACCGTTAAAGGCGGTAAAGGTAGTCTGACTCGAGTAATCAACAGCGCAGTTAACGTTGTTGTTGAAGGTGCAGAAATCAAGTTCTCTCCTGTTGAAGGCGTTGTTAACGCTTGGGCACAGGCAGGTACTGCTCGCGCACTGATCAACAACATGGTTGTTGGTGTTTCTCAGGGTTTCGAAAAGAAGCTGAAGCTGGTTGGTGTGGGTTACCGTGCCAAAGTTAGCGGCAGCGCTCTGGACCTGACCTTGGGTTTCTCTCACCCTCTGGTTCATCAATTGCCAGAAGGCGTTACAGCTGAATGCCCAAGCCAAACAGACATCGTACTGAAAAGTATCGATAAAGAGCTGGTTGGTCAGGTTGCGGCTGAAATTCGTGGCTATCGTCCACCAGAGCCTTATAAGGGCAAGGGTGTTCGCTATGATGACGAACAAGTACGCCGTAAAGAGGCTAAGAAGAAGTAGGTAACGCGATATGGATAAGAAAACATCTCGCTTGCGCCGCGCCACTCGCGCTCGCAAGAAGATCCAAGAGCTGGGCGTCAACCGTCTGGTTGTACATCGTACACCGCGTCACATTTACGCTCAGGTAATCAACCCTGAAGCTCAGGTGCTGGCTGTTGCCTCTACTGCTGAGAAAGCAGTAAAGGAACAACTGAAGTACACCGGTAACGTAGATGCGGCCAAGGCAGTAGGTAAAGCTATTGCTGAGCGCGCGATCGAAAAAGGCGTAACTGTTGTTGCTTTCGATCGTTCTGGGTTCAAGTATCACGGTCGTGTTGCTGCTCTGGCAGAAGCCGCTCGTGAAGCTGGCCTCCAGTTCTAAGGGGTAAAACAATGGCTAAATTAGAAGCTCAGCAAAAAGACGATCTGCAAGAAAAGCTGATTGCAGTTAATCGTGTTTCTAAAGTAGTTAAAGGTGGTCGTATCTTTAGCTTCACCGCTCTGACTGTAGTGGGTGATGGTAACGGTAAGATCGGCTACGGCTATGGTAAAGCGCGTGAAGTTCCAGCTGCTATTCAAAAAGCAATGGAAAAAGCCCGTCGCAACATGGTTACTGTAAACCTGAACGAAGGCACTCTGCACCATCCGGTGAAGGGTCGTCACTCTGGTTCACGTGTTTACATGCAACCTGCTTCAGAGGGTACCGGTATTATCGCCGGTGGCGCAATGCGTGCCGTATTGGAAGTAGCAGGCGTTCACAACGTACTGTCGAAAGCATACGGTTCTACTAACCCGATCAACATCGTTCGTGCAACTGTTGACGCACTGGTACATATGAAGTCACCAGCGCAGATAGCAGCCAAGCGTGGCCTGAATGTTGACGAAATTCGGGGGTAATGCACCATGGCTACTAAAACTATCAAAGTAACCCAGACCAAAAGTGCTATCGGGCGTCTGCCTAAGCACAAGGCCACTCTGACTGGTCTTGGTCTGCGTCGTATTGGTCACACCGTAGAGCTGGAAGATACTCCTGCTGTTCGCGGTATGATCAATAAGGTCTACTACATGGTAAAGGTGGAGGACTAATCAATGCGTCTGAATACTTTATCTCCAGCTGCAGGCGCTAAGTCTGCACCTAAGCGTGTAGGCCGTGGTATTGGTTCTGGCTTGGGTAAGACCGCTGGTCGCGGTCACAAGGGTCAAAAATCTCGTAGCGGTGGCGGTGTACGTCCTGGCTTCGAGGGTGGTCAAATGCCACTTAAGATCCGTCTGCCTAAGTTTGGCTTTACCTCGCGTATCGCTATGGTAACTGCTGAAGTTCGCTTGAGCGAACTGGCAAAAGTTAATGGTGACGTTATCGACCTGAACGCACTGAAAGATGCGAACGTAATAACTCGCAACATCCAGTTTGCGAAAATCGTTCTTTCAGGTACCATTGAGCGCCCAGTGACCGTAAAAGGTCTGAAGGTAACCAAAGGTGCACGTGCAGCTATCGAAGCTGCCGGCGGTAAGATCGAGGAATAATACGTCGATGGCAAAACCAGGACTTGATTTAAAAAGCGCGAAAGGTGGACTTTCCGAATTGAAAGCTCGCCTCCTGTTCGTGATTGGCGCAATTATCGTGTTTCGTGCCGGTTCATTTGTGCCAATTCCTGGTATTGACGCTGCTGTATTGGCAGAGCTGTTTGCTCAGCAAAAGGGAACCATCCTGGGCATGTTTAACATGTTCTCGGGTGGCGCCCTTGAGCGCGCCTCTATTTTTGCATTGGGGATCATGCCGTACATTTCGGCTTCGATCATCATGCAGTTGCTGACTGTTGTGCATCCTGCACTCGCTGAACTGAAAAAGGAAGGTGAGTCAGGACGTAAAAAAATCAGTCAGTACACAAGATGGGGTACGCTGGTGCTGGGTACATTCCAGTCGATCGGTATTGCAACAGGGTTGCCAAATTTGGTGACCGGCCTGGTGGTCGATCCCGGTTTCGGATTCTATTTTGTTGCAGTCGTCAGTTTAGTCACAGGAACCATGTTCCTGATGTGGCTTGGCGAGCAAATTACCGAGCGCGGTATAGGTAACGGTATCTCGATCCTGATTTTCGCAGGTATCGTAGCCGGTCTGCCTTCTGCTATCGGTCAAACGGCCGAGCAAGCGCGTCAAGGCGACTTGAACGTATTAGTATTGTTGTTGATTGCGGTGATCGTGTTTGCCGTAACCTATTTCGTGGTATTTGTGGAGCGTGGTCAGCGTCGTATCGTCGTTAACTATGCCAAGCGTCAGCAGGGCCGTAAGGTGTTTGCTGCGCAGTCAACTCACTTGCCGCTGAAGGTTAATATGGCCGGCGTAATTCCGCCAATCTTTGCGTCCAGCATTATTCTGTTCCCAGGCACACTGGCTCAGTGGTTTGGTCAGAATCCGTCTATGGAATGGCTGACTGAGGTTTCCCTCGCAGTTTCTCCTGGACAGCCGCTGTACTCTCTGTTGTATGCAGCAGCAATTATTTTCTTCTGTTTCTTCTATACTGCGTTGGTGTTTAACCCTCGTGAGACAGCAGATAACCTGAAGAAGAGTGGTGCGTTCATTCCCGGGATCCGTCCCGGCGAACAGACTTCGCGTTACATTGATAAAGTGATGACCCGTTTGACTCTGGCAGGCGCGTTGTATATTACCTTTATCTGTTTAATTCCGGAGTTCATGTTAATCGCATGGAAAGTACAGTTCTATTTTGGCGGTACTTCACTACTGATTATGGTAGTTGTGATCATGGACTTCATGGCTCAGGTTCAGACCCATATGATGTCTCATCAATATGAGTCTGTGATGAAGAAAGCTAATCTGGTGAACAAAGCGAATCTCGATCGCTTTGGTCGATAAGATAGCTTTACGGAGTGATGAAATGAAAGTTCGAGCTTCCGTGAAGAAGATCTGCCGTAACTGCAAGATCGTCAAGCGTAGTGGCGTTGTACGCGTTATCTGTGTTGAACCAAAACACAAACAGCGTCAAGGCTAAAAAAATCTTGGCCAGCTCTTAACTGGGCTGGCCAAAAATATTGTTTGCAAACTAGTCATCTGTCGAGTATCCTTTCGGGCTTTTCACAGATGGCCTTTAACTTAAGGAGTGCATAGTGGCCCGTATCGCTGGCATTAACATTCCTGATCAAAAGCACACAGTCATTGCACTGACTGCTATCTACGGTATCGGTCGTACTCGCGCTAAAGCTATCTGCGCGGCTACTTCCATTGCCGAAGACGCTAAGATCAAGGAATTGAGCGAAGCTCAAATCGATACTCTACGCGAAGAAGTTGCCAAATACTCAGTAGAGGGTGACTTACGCCGCGAGGTTTCAATGAACATCAAGCGTCTTATGGACCTTGGTTGTTATCGTGGCCTCCGCCATCGCCGTAGCCTGCCTCTCCGTGGGCAACGTACTAAGACCAATGCGCGTACTCGCAAAGGTCCACGTAAACCAATCAAGAAGTAACGGGAAGGTAGACAATGGCTAAAGTTCCGTCACGTTCTCCGCGTAAGCGCGTACGTAAACAGGTTGCTGATGGCATGGCTCATATCCATGCGTCTTTCAACAATACAATTGTTACTATCACAGATCGTCAAGGTAACGCTCTGTCATGGGCGACTGCAGGTGGTTCAGGTTTCCGTGGTTCACGTAAATCTACTCCATTTGCTGCGCAGGTGGCAGCTGAGCGCGCAGGTACTGCTGCTCAGGATTATGGTGTTAAAAACCTTGAAGTTTTCGTGAAGGGTCCAGGTCCAGGTCGTGAGTCAGCCATTCGTGCGCTGAACGCTGTTGGTTACAAAATTACCAACATCACTGATGTGACGCCGATCCCTCATAACGGTTGTCGTCCTCCTAAAAAACGCCGCGTGTAATTGGCAGTTTCGTTAGGATAGTTGGAGAAAGATCATGGCAAGATACTTGGGTCCCAAGCTCAAGCTCAGCCGCCGGGAAGGTACTGACCTTTTCCTGAAAAGCGGTGTGAGAGCAATCGATTCGAAGTGTAAGCTGGAAGCTGCACCTGGACAACATGGCGCTCGTAAGCCACGTTTGTCTGATTATGGCTTGCAGTTACGCGAGAAACAAAAAGTTCGTCGTATTTACGGTGTACTGGAAAAGCAGTTCCGTAACTACTACAAAGAGGCTGCACGTCTGAAAGGCAACACAGGTGAAAACCTGCTGCAACTTTTGGAAACCCGTCTGGATAACGTAGTTTATCGTATGGGCTTCGGTGCGACTCGTGCAGAAGCACGTCAGCTGGTTAGCCATAAGTCAATTATGGTCAACGGTCGTGTTGTTAACATTCCGTCATTCAAAGTGTCTGCGAATGATGTTGTAAGCATTCGCGAGAAGTCACAGAAGCAAGCCCGTATCAAGGCTGCTCTGGAAGTGGCTGCTCAACGCGAGAAGCCTACATGGGTTGAAGTCGACAGCGCAAAAATGGAAGGTGCTTTCAAGCGTCTGCCAGAACGTAGCGATTTGTCTGCGGAAATTAACGAACAGCTGATCGTCGAGCTTTACTCTAAGTAAGGCTAACAAACAAGAGAGGACACAATGCAGGGTTCTGTTACAGAATTTCTTAAACCGCGTCTCGTTGATATCGAGCAGGTTAACCCAACTCGTGCCAAGGTGACTCTGGAGCCACTCGAGCGTGGTTTTGGTCATACTTTGGGTAACGCGTTGCGTCGCATCCTATTGTCGTCTATGCCCGGCTGCGCGGTTACCGAAGTCGAGATCGACGGCGTACTGCATGAATACAGCAGTAAGGAAGGCGTACAAGAAGATATCCTTGAAATATTGCTGAACCTGAAAGGGCTGGCAGTTATGATCGAGGGTAAAGACGAGGCTATGCTCACTCTGAGCAAGTCCGGCGCAGGCCCTGTTACCGCAGCCGACATCACCCACGACGGCGATGTCACAATCGTGAACCCGGATCATGTTATCTGTCACTTGACCGGTAACAATGACATCAGTATGCGTATCCGCGTTGAGCGTGGTCGTGGTTATGTACCGGCTTCTGCCCGTGCACAAACCGAAGACGATGATCGCCCAATCGGTCGTCTGCTGGTCGATGCTTCATTCTCGCCAGTTGCTCGCATTGCTTATAATGTTGAGGCGGCTCGTGTGGAACAGCGTACTGACTTGGACAAGCTGATCATCGATATGACCACTAATGGTACTATCGATCCTGAAGAAGCTATCCGTCGTTCTGCGACCATCTTGGCTGAACAGCTGGATGCCTTCGTTGAACTACGTGATGTGACTGAGCCAGAGCAGAAAGAAGAGAAACCGGAGTTCGATCCGATTCTGTTGCGTCCTGTCGACGATTTAGAGCTAACTGTACGTTCGGCTAACTGTTTGAAAGCCGAAGCGATTCATTACATCGGAGATCTGGTACAACGCACTGAAGTTGAGCTGCTCAAAACGCCTAACCTGGGTAAGAAATCTCTTACCGAGATCAAGGATGTGTTGGCATCTCGCGGACTGTCGCTAGGTATGCGTCTGGAAAACTGGCCACCGGCTAGTTTGGCAGACGACCTGTAAGTCCCAGGTTTTGTACAGATTTAGGTTATAAGGATTAGGTCATGCGCCATCGTAAGAGTGGTCGTCAACTTAACCGCAACAGCAGTCACCGCCAAGCCATGTTCCGTAACATGGCAAGTTCACTGGTTCGTCATGAAATCATCAAGACAACCGTAGTGAAGGCCAAAGAACTGCGTCGCGTAGTTGAGCCTCTGATAACACTTGCTAAAAGTGACAGCGTAGCAAACCGTCGTCTGGCGTTTGCTCGTACTCGCGACCAAGAAGTCGTAGGTAAACTGTTTAACGAACTGGGTCCACGCTATCAGGAACGTCCTGGTGGTTACACCCGTATCCTGAAGTGCGGTCTGCGTGCCGGTGATAAAGCCCCTATGGCTTACATCGAGCTGGTAGGTCGCCCAGAAGCCGCTGAAGCTGTAGAAGTTGAAGCTGCTGCTGAGTAATCTCAGGTAAGTTCTGAAAAAGCCCCGCTCACAAGCGGGGCTTTTTATTTTGTTCGTCGCCTAAGGTCAATCTACGAGTTCGGCCTGCTGTTTGACCCTGTCTGGCAGTTTCAGTTGCCATTTTGTTAAACCACTCTCACTGAACAGATAAGCACCGCTGGTATCCATCTTTGGGAATATAGTTGCCGGTCTTATGCCCGCCAGGATCTGTTTGGCTATGGTTCCTGCTATGCAGCCATGCTTGTAACCATCCAGAATATAGCCTCCGATATTGCCTTCAGAGCCGACACTGAAATGCCAAAAACCAAAATGAGGCACAGTGGCGTTGTCGTGGGTCCAACGTGCTACCTGTAGCTCACCTACTATCTGTTGCTTATCATCTTGCAGCATTTGATACAGGGCCACAAACACAGCATCATAGCCTCGCTCTCGGGCGCTTGACACAGAAGCCTGCCAACTACTGAACTTTTGATGTTGTTCAATATCGATTTGGTTGTTGCCTATCATCAAATTTTGGTTGAGCTTTTTGATGGAAGCTACCGCTGTGTCCGAGGTATAACCCGAGTCAAATAACAGTAAGAATTTATGTGGTGGTGGGGTGGGTAACATAGCCTGTGCCATCAAGAGGGAACGTTTGAACAGAGGACGTTCCAACACACCGGTAATGTTAGCTGTATGTTTGATCCTATAATCACGAGGATTGCCGTTGATCCCTAAATAAACTACCGGGGTTTGGGTTTGGCTGAAGCGTTCGTGTAGCAGCATCAAGGCATTGTCATCGGCGAGAAAGACCAAATCGGGTTTAAGTTCCAGGTATCTTTGCCAGGCTTTATTGGCCTGGATTTCAAACTGTTCTTTGGGGAGTCGCTTGGTATCGAGAGCGAAAGTCTCAAATTGGTGTTCATTGCCAAGGATGGACATTATCCCGGCTTTATAGCTTTGGTCCCAGGGATATTCGGCATGATAGGACTCAATCAGCAAGAGATTGGCAGCACCGATTGGCAGTGACAGCAGTATACCCAGAAATACCAATGCGCGCATGCCAAGTCCTTCTATTCAGCCTGTAGCATTTTAGCGTGGCATAAATTTCTGACTCTGCAAGTAATAAAAAAGCCTCCGAAGAGGCTTTTTTATCTAAGGGCGTTTACTTGGCGCCGCCGACCTGTTGCGTGTTGTACTCAAGCTTTTCATGGGTCTGGCCCATGGCTTCAGCAACTTCAGGTGGCATATAGTTTTCATCGTGCTTGGCCAGCACTTCAGAGGCTTCCAATTTGCCAGATTCAACCAGTACACCCTGGGCTACAATCCCCTGTCCCTCACGGAACAGATCCGGCAACAGGTCATCATAAGTCACTATGATTTCACCGCCGGCGGCATCATGCACGGCAAATTCAACATGCAGGCTTTCAGGATCACGTACCATGGAGCCTACAGTAACCATGCCCCCCACGCGGATCCGCTGGCCCACTTCCGGCTTAATGCCTGTGTCCTTTTTACCATTGACTATCTCGGTGGGAGTATAGAAGAGGTTAAGGTTAGAGTTGAGGGCATATAACAGCAAAGAAGCCACGGCTGCAACACCTGCAATCAAGGCCACTGCCAATACCAGTCTTTTTTTGCGTCTTGGGTTCACGATCTGTTACTCCGGTTTTGAGCGAGGCGTTCCTCACGTTGCACTTTGGATGCTATTTCCTGCAGTACCCGACGCTTCTTCATCGAACTAACTAGGATAAGCAGGCTAAGGGACACGAAAGTGACACCGTAGGCCAACCACACATAGAAGGCATAGCCGCCCATGTTGAAAAACTCTGCTAAAGATTGAAACTGCATTATTTGACTCCTTCGGCCTTGGCCAGTTCCCTAACCCAGGGGCGCATTCCATTACGGGCCAGAATTTCGGCACGGAAACGCACCAGAGTGATGGCACCTATCATCAGACCAAACCCAAATATGTTGATCAATAAAGGGTAGAGCATGTCGGTGGACATGGTCGACTTTTCGGTGATTCGGATAGTGGATGGCTGGTGCAGTGAGTTCCACCATTCAACCGAATACTTAATGATAGGGATATTGATCACCCCTACTATGGCCAGAATGCCGGCGGCTCTGGCTGCCAGCACCTTATCTTCGAATGAGGCATAGAGGGAGATAACCCCTAAATATAGGAACAACAGCACAAGTTCAGAGGTCAGGCGTGCATCCCAAACCCACCAAGTGCCCCACATGGGTTTACCCCAAGTGGCACCAGTGAACAGAGCGATAAAGGTCACTACAGCACCAATTGGTGCGATAGAGGCGGCTGCCCAATCGGCCAGCTTAATCTGCCACACCAGGCCAATGAAGGCCGCGGTTGCCATGCCCATGTAAGCAGCCATTGACATGGATGCAGCCGGTACGTGGATAAAGATAATACGGTAGCTGTCACCCTGTTGGTAATCAGTGGGAGCAAATGCCAAGCCCCACACGGTTCCGGTTGCGATAAGTGCCAGGGCAAGCAGTGCAAACCAAGGCAGTAGTTTTCCTGACAGTTGATACGCCCTTTGAGGGTCGGCGTAGGGATGTAACCATTTCCACATTTCAGTTAGTACTCACTCGCAATGAGGCACCAATAGCAAAAGGTGCCAAGACTAAAGAACCGACCAGCATAGCGCCTAAAATCGCTAGCTGACCATCATAGGGTTGTTTGGATGCTGCAAAGTCGATCGCGCCGGTCGCAAAGATCAACACTGGTATATACAGTGGCAGGATCAACAAACTCAACAGCACGCCGCCTTTGCGTAAGCCCACTGTCAGGGCTACACCTATGGCGCCAAGCAGACTCAACACAGGTGTCCCCAGCATCAAGGTGGCTATCAGGGCACCATAACTGTTGTCGTCCAGATGCAGCAGCACAGCCAACAGCGGTGCGATTATAATTAAAGGTACGCCAGTCAGTAACCAGTGAGCAAACACTTTGGCCAGTACCAACAGCGCCAGTGGCTGCGGGCTAAGCAACATCTGCTCCAGACTTCCGTCACTGAAGTCTGCCTTGAACAACCGTTCCAGTGACAACATGGCTGCCAGCAAGGCCGCAACCCAGATAATCCCGGGAGCAATCCGGGTCAACACCTGCGGCTCAGGACCTATACCCAGCGGAAACAGGGTAACCACTATGATAAAAAACAGCAGTGGGTTAAAAATATCACCACGATGACGCACGGCAATCTGTAGATCCCGTTTCAGCAGGGTGAAAAATGCCTTGGTAAAACTAATGCCTCTGTTCATCTCTGCTAAGCCTTATACGAAGCGATAATCCAAGCGGATTTTCCGCAACCTTTCATCTGTAATGATGCCCATATCCTGGTGGGTCGTCAGAATGACGCAGCCACCGGCGTCGGCATGGCGAATATAGAGTTGTTCCAATTCAGCGACCCCTTTCTTATCGATCGCGGTAAAGGGCTCATCCAGAATCCAGATTTTACAGGCGGTATGCCAGAGCCTGGCGAGTGCGGTTCGTCTGTGTTGGCCCGCAGACAGGTGGCCTGCAAGCGCTTCTTCAAAACCGGTCAGGTTGACTTTGGCAAGGATTTCCCGAGCATCAAAGTCATCATACCCACTGATTCTTAAATTGAAGTTAAGGTTTTCCTCGGCGGTTAATTCGCTTTTCACGCCCGCGAGATGGCCCAGATAAAGCAGGTTTTCATTGAACTCATCGCGGCAACGAGTAATAGCTTCTCCCTGGAACAGGACTTCCCCTCCGTATGGGCGTGACAGGCCAGCGAGGATCCGCAGTAGGCTGGTTTTACCGGCACCGTTGGGACCTTCAATCTGGACAATATCGCCAGGATGGATATCGAAGCTGAGTTCATCGAATAGTATTCGCTCTTCTCGAATACAAGTGAGGCTGCTTGCCGACAGCAGTGATGTAGGTTTTGGTTCTGCCACTGAGCCCTCTATAACAAGCGATAAGGAAACACAAGAGATACTAACACATGCTCTGGCTGGGGTTTACCACTGGTTTGCACTAAGTTTCAGCAATTTGATGTGCTTCCAATAAAAGTGAATTTTTTGGAACTTTTTTATCTGTTACTAATATATTAATGAATTCGCGACCTTTGTCCTTTTTTACGGAACAAGCTGCGATTTTAATCACAAAAAGGTGAGATTTATTGAAGTTTGTTGTACTCTTAGCGAGCTAAAATGAGTCTGCCTGCTTAAACCAAGGGCAGCGTTGAGCTTTGTAAGTATTTGCATTAGGAACATTGAACATGAAAAAACTGTTAGCAATGACCGCAGTAGCTGCATTGACTATGTCTGCGAACGTGTCAGCCCAAGAAGGTGAGGCCGTTTACAATAAAGCCTGCCAAGTCTGCCATAGCATGGGTGTTGCCGGTGCACCTAAAGCACACGATGCTGCTGCTTGGGAGCCTCGCCTGGCCAAAGGTATCGACACCCTGCTTAACAGCGTTAAGTCTGGTTTGAACGCTATGCCTCCTGGTGGCATGTGTACAGATTGTACTGATGAAGATTACAAGAACGCTATTGGATTCATGTCCAAGTAATCAGGTATCATCATAAAAAAACCGGCATCAGCCGGTTTTTTTATGTCTATTTGTCAAGGTTAGGATTACTGAACTTCGGTATCCAGCACCAGTTCACCGCTGGCACCGACTTTGATGCTGGCCAGCTTACCTTGCAGATCGCCTGGTTGAGGTTTTACGCTGCCGTGCTTGGACAATACTGCAATCACTTCAACATCGGTAGCATCGCTGAGTTTAACGTTACCACCCATATTGGTGGAATCATCCAGAGTCACAGTCACAGGTAATGACTTGGCACTCACCTTGGTGGCAGCCAGTGGGACTTTAGGGCCTTCGGTTGCTCTGGCAAAGATGAACAACATATCTGTATTGCTGACTTTGGCCGCCAGTTCAGGGGCGATAGAGACATTCAGTGTCACTGTCTTTGCTGTTGCTGTCTTTAAGCCCTTGTGAGCCTCATCATTTGGCATAGTGGCACCACCTTCTGCCTGCAGGCGCATCTTGGCGCTGTCGATGGCATTGATCAGTGCGGCGCGATCCACGTCGGCTCTATCACTGTCAAGAATGGTTTGCCAAGCGCCGATTGCCTTGTTGTAATCCGCGGTAAAGAAAGCATCCATACCAACCAGCAGTAGAGTGGAAGGGTCTTGTGGATCCAGTTTCAGCGCTTGATCAATCAGTGACTGAACCACAGGGATCATCTGCTGACCGGCCTTATAATAGAGGGCGGTAGCTTTGGGGCCAAGCAACTCGGCGTGAACTCCCACCAGTTCGATCACCTTATCAAAGGCTGCTACTGCCTGATCATATTGTCCGGCAGAGATGTAGGCGTGACCCAGACTGAACCAAGCTTGGCTGTTTTCCGGCTCCTGCTGCACTGCAGATTCCATCATTTGCACCCGTTGCATCATGATCTGTTCAGTACTCATACCTGCATGGGGGTTTTCAGGTTGAGGTGAATCGATATTCTGATAGGCGCCTAACTGTTGATAGGAGTAACCGGCCACGACCAGTAATACGGCAGACATCAGACTTGGCCACAGTAGCCCTTTAGGCTTGGCTTGTGTATCGAGCGAATCATCCGCTCCTTGCTTGATGTCCTGCAACAAGCTGACTTCCAGCTCCTTTTTCAGGGATTCAAATTCGTCTTGGTCCAGCAGTTCTTCCTGGCGTTCTTTTTCCAGAATAGCTAGACGTTCGTTAAACAGTTCCAGGTTGGTCTGTTTACGGACACCGGACTCTTCAGCCTTGAGTAGCTTCTGCTGCCGGAAATGAGGGAGCCAGATCAGCCCCAGGCTGACTAACACAACAATCGCAATAAAAATCCAAAAAGTGGTCATTATGTTTATTTCACGTTGGTTTGTGACAAAGCGGGGTTACCGCACGGCCTGATTGCAAGATTATACGGAAAGATGATTCATTGAACAGTAATATAAGTCCCCCACCAAAGTTAATGGTCATAGTTGGGCACTGGTTCACAGTTCCAAATTTCAGCAAAAAATTCAATGAAACTTCTCTACTTAACGCCTGTCACAGCTTGGAGTCTTGCCGTTTTTCCATGGTCAATATTGGTCTCTCGGAGAATGAGAGCCGCGACCCATAATTGGTGGAAAGTGGCAGACAGGAACAAAAGCAAATACTAAAATGAACAAAAATTCGTAATATATACCTGTTAACCCTTGCGGCTTTTAAGCCGCAATTAAGTTAATAAAGTAATGGTGTGTGCCCGTAGTTGTGCGTCTGCCTAGAATAGAAGCTTGGCAGACATTGACCTGGAAACTGAGGAAAACCCATGATCCCAGAACTTGGACATTTCTCATTGATCATAGGGATGGCGTTCGCAGTACTGCTGATGACAGTCCCCCTGATCGGTGTTGCCCGCAAAGACCAATACCTAGTGCGCTATGCCTGGCCACTAAGTTACGGTATGTTTTTTTTCATCTTTTTATCGGTAATTGCGTTGGGTTATAGCTTCGCAATCGATGACTTCTCAGTAGCCTATGTGGCTCATCATTCCAACTCTCAATTGCCCATCTTCTTTAAGATTGCAGCAGTCTGGGGCGGACATGAAGGCTCATTGTTGTTCTGGGTCTTCTCACTTTCGGTGTGGACCGCAGCTGTAGCTTTCTTCAGCAAGGGGTTGGAAGAGGTGTTTACCGCTCGGGTATTGGCCGTGTTGGCGATGATCACCATAGGCTTTACCCTGTTTATGCTGCTCACTTCCAGCCCATTCGAACGTTTGTTCCCGATCCCGGCAGAAGGGCGTGACCTTAACCCTATGTTGCAGGATGTGGGTTTGATCTTCCACCCACCCATGCTTTATCTGGGGTATGTGGGCTTCTCAGTTAGCTTTGCCTTCGCCATTGCTGCGCTGATGAGCGGTCGACTCGATTCTGCCTGGGCTCGTTGGAGTCGTCCTTGGACTCTGGCTGCCTGGATCTTCCTCACTGGTGGTATCGCATTGGGCTCCTGGTGGGCATATTACGAGTTAGGTTGGGGCGGTTGGTGGTTCTGGGATCCGGTTGAAAACGCGTCCTTTATGCCATGGCTTGTTGGTACAGCTCTGGTTCACTCCTTGATAGTGACAGAGAAGCGCGGTGCCTTCCGTAACTGGACAGTGCTTCTGTCTATCTTTGCCTTCTCTTTGAGCTTACTGGGTACATTTATTGTTCGTTCTGGCGTGCTGACCTCAGTGCACTCCTTTGCGGCAGACCCAGGCCGGGGTATGTTCATTCTGTTGCTGCTCGGTTTGGCTATCGGTGGTTCGCTGACCCTGTTTGCCTTCCGTGCCAGTGAAATGAGCAGCCCAGCTCGCTTCGATTTGAAATCCAAAGAAACCATGCTGCTGGTTTGTAACGTATTGCTGACTGTGGCTGCAGGTACTGTATTGCTCGGTACTCTTTATCCACTGCTGATCGATGCGTTGGGCATGGGTAAGATTTCTGTTGGCCCACCATACTTTAATGCAGTGTTTGTTCCTATCGTGCTGGTGCTGTTCGGCTTTATGGGGATTGGTCCCATCATTCGCTGGAAAAAATCCAAACAAGGAGAGCTCAAACGTCAGTTATTGGTACCTGCGATTATCTCGGCTGTGCTGGGTGTAATCGCGCCATTTATCGCCGGTGGTGAGTTCAACATCTGGGTGGCACTGGGTATAGGTGCGGCAGTCTGGATTGTGCTGGCGACTCTGCGTGCCGGTTACAACGTGATTAAAGCTAAAGATGGTAGTGTCAGCCTGGCGCGTATGGGCCGCAGTGAACTGGGGATGATCATTGCTCACTTAGGTATTGCTGTCTCAGTAGTTGGTGCCACCATGGTGTCTAACTACTCTATTGAGAAGAGCGTGCGCATGGGGCCTGGTACCAGTCATGAACTGGCCGGTTACACCTTCAACTATCTGGAAACCCGTAACGTTGTTGGCCCCAATTACACGGCACAGCAAGGACAGGTTGAAGTACTTAAAGATGGTGAAAAGATTGCATTGTTGCAGCCGGATCGTCGTCAATACAATGTTCGCACCATGGATATGACCGAAGCCGGTATCGACTGGGGCCTGTTCCGGGATCTCTATGTCACTATGGGCGACCCTATTAGCCGTACTGAATTTGCAGTGCGACTGAACTACAAACCTTTTGTTCGTTGGTTGTGGTTTGGCAGCATCTTTATGATGGTTGGTGGTTTCTTTGCTGCTTCAGACAAGCGATACCGTGCCAAGGCGCGTGCTGAAGAAGCGGCCTCAGCCAAGAAAGCCAAACTGGCAACAGCCTGAAACAGGTAAGAAGAAGATGAAGAAGCTAATACTTTTTATTCCACTGATATTGTTTCTTTTGATGGGGATCTTCCTTTATAAGGGACTGTTCTTGAATCCGCAGCAGTTGGATTCCGCTTTGGAAGGCAAGCCAGTGCCTGCCTTCCAATTGGAAAAACTGGAAACGCCGGGAGAGATGATCACCAACGAAGATCTCAAAGGTAAGGTATCCATGCTGAACGTATGGGCAACTTGGTGTCCATCCTGTAAGTATGAACATCCTTACCTGATGCAACTGGCACGTCAGAATTTGATACCTATCCATGGCATTAATTATCGTGACGAGCGTGCACTGGCAATGAGAGAACTCTCTCGTCAAGGCGACCCTTACACGCTGAATATCTATGACAAAGATGGTCGTCTTGGTCTGGATCTCGGAGTATACGGTGCGCCGGAAAGTTTCATCGTGGATCATAACGGCATTATTCGTTATCGCTATGCTGGGCCGGTAGATATGCGGGTTTGGAAAGAAACTCTGTATCCCATGATCCAACAGTTGCAGGCCGAGGCCGC
Source organism: Shewanella indica (assembly GCF_033842865.1). Taxonomy (NCBI): domain Bacteria; kingdom Pseudomonadati; phylum Pseudomonadota; class Gammaproteobacteria; order Alteromonadales; family Shewanellaceae; genus Shewanella; species Shewanella indica. The sequence continues at coordinate 1,252,353 of NZ_JAWXXR010000001.1, read as the reverse complement.
TAAGGATAAAGCGTCATGAGAAAGTTGCTGCTAAAAACCTTTGCTGTTGTAGCACTCCTGATTGGCTATGCCGCTCAGGTGGCGGCAACGCCGGTGGACACTTTCGAGTTCAGCTCTCCTGATAAGCAGAAGCGAGCGTTGTCGTTGGCTCATGAGCTGCGTTGCCCTCAGTGTCAGAACCAAAATCTGATCGATTCCAACTCACCGGTTGCCCGCGATCTACGTCTTGAAGTGTACAAGATGGTGGAAGAGGGCAAAGCCGATGATGAAATCGTCCAGTTCATGACCAGTCGCTATGGCGAGTTTGTCCTCTATAAGCCGAGACTTGAAACCAAGACCTACGTTCTGTGGCTTGGGCCTGTGGCACTGCTGTTGTTTGGTGGTTTGATTGGCTTTATCTTCATCCGTAAACAACGTACTTCCGGTGGTAAAGAGCTTGAACTGTCTGCCGAAGAACAACGCCAGTTGGATGAGTTATTGAAGCGAGACAAGTAATGAATAAACTCGGATACTCATTACTTTTGCTGGCGTCCCTGTCACTGGGGGCGCAGGCTTATCCTGGTATGCAGCCAAAGGAGCACAATCAGATCCAATCCAGTGTCGACAAGATCAATGTCCTCCCCCACAGCTTTCCCCTGGAAGTGGTGCCGTTTCAAGATAAGGCCGGTAGCCAATTGGATTTCAGTCAACACAAAGGAAAAGTGGTGCTGGTCAATATCTGGGCCACTTGGTGTCCTCCGTGTGTTAGGGAGTTGCCGGCACTGGAACGACTTGAAGAGCAGTTCAGTGAGAAAGAGTTCGCCCTGCTACCGATTTCCATCGATCAGGGGGGGCAGGAGCAAGTTGCCAGTTTTCTGCAATCCCAGGGGATGGCAAACTTCCACAGTTACTACGATCCGCAGATGCAGTTGGGGCAGATATTCCCACTCGATACTATCCCGGCGACCTTTATTCTAAATGGTAAAGGGGAGCTGATTGCCTTTGTTCGTAGCTTTGTCGACTGGGATGACCCAAAAGCGATAGCCTTACTCAAAGGCTTTATTGAGCAGGAAAATGTTACTAAGTCGGCTGCAAACTAGCTAAATCTGGTTGTAAAACAGCCATGATGACTGAAAAAGATCGTTTTTGCCTAAAAGTTCGGCAAGCGATCTTTTTTCTTTTAAAAAGCCCTTGCACAAAAGTTCAGGCTCCCTATAATGCGCTCCCACTGACACGGCACAGCGGCAACGCGAAAGACGTGACAGGGTCGAAGAAAAGAGGCTCTTGAGTCCTTTCAACGACAGGCGAAAAAAGATGGTGAATACCTCTTGACGCCGCAGCAGGAAAGCGTAGAATACGCAGCCCTGACCCGATGACCACAGCGTCTAAGGGATTGCTCTTTAACAAGATAAACAAGCAAATCTGTGTGGACACTCACAGGCATTGAGAAATCGACAAAACGATTTAACTCGATGAAGAGTGTTCATACGAACAGAATTCATTGAGCAGAACCTTCGGGTTCAACCAAAACTTTAATTGAAGAGTTTGATCATGGCTCAGATTGAACGCTGGCGGCAGGCCTAACACATGCAAGTCGAGCGGTAACATTTCAAAAGCTTGCTTTTGAAGATGACGAGCGGCGGACGGGTGAGTAATGCCTGGGAATTTGCCCATTTGTGGGGGATAACAGTTGGAAACGACTGCTAATACCGCATACGCCCTACGGGGGAAAGCAGGGGAACTTCGGTCCTTGCGCTGATGGATAAGCCCAGGTGGGATTAGCTAGTAGGTGGGGTAATGGCTCACCTAGGCAACGATCCCTAGCTGGTCTGAGAGGATGATCAGCCACACTGGGACTGAGACACGGCCCAGACTCCTACGGGAGGCAGCAGTGGGGAATATTGCACAATGGGGGAAACCCTGATGCAGCCATGCCGCGTGTGTGAAGAAGGCCTTCGGGTTGTAAAGCACTTTCAGCGAGGAGGAAAGGGTGTAAGTTAATACCTTACATCTGTGACGTTACTCGCAGAAGAAGCACCGGCTAACTCCGTGCCAGCAGCCGCGGTAATACGGAGGGTGCGAGCGTTAATCGGAATTACTGGGCGTAAAGCGTGCGCAGGCGGTTTGTTAAGCGAGATGTGAAAGCCCCGGGCTCAACCTGGGAACCGCATTTCGAACTGGCAAACTAGAGTCTTGTAGAGGGGGGTAGAATTCCAGGTGTAGCGGTGAAATGCGTAGAGATCTGGAGGAATACCGGTGGCGAAGGCGGCCCCCTGGACAAAGACTGACGCTCAGGCACGAAAGCGTGGGGAGCAAACAGGATTAGATACCCTGGTAGTCCACGCCGTAAACGATGTCTACTCGGAGTTTGGTGTCTTGAACACTGGGCTCTCAAGCTAACGCATTAAGTAGACCGCCTGGGGAGTACGGCCGCAAGGTTAAAACTCAAATGAATTGACGGGGGCCCGCACAAGCGGTGGAGCATGTGGTTTAATTCGATGCAACGCGAAGAACCTTACCTACTCTTGACATCCAGAGAACTTTCCAGAGATGGATTGGTGCCTTCGGGAACTCTGAGACAGGTGCTGCATGGCTGTCGTCAGCTCGTGTTGTGAAATGTTGGGTTAAGTCCCGCAACGAGCGCAACCCCTATCCTTACTTGCCAGCGGGTAATGCCGGGAACTTTAGGGAGACTGCCGGTGATAAACCGGAGGAAGGTGGGGACGACGTCAAGTCATCATGGCCCTTACGAGTAGGGCTACACACGTGCTACAATGGTCGGTACAGAGGGTTGCGAAGCCGCGAGGTGGAGCTAATCTCATAAAGCCGGTCGTAGTCCGGATTGGAGTCTGCAACTCGACTCCATGAAGTCGGAATCGCTAGTAATCGTGGATCAGAATGCCACGGTGAATACGTTCCCGGGCCTTGTACACACCGCCCGTCACACCATGGGAGTGGGCTGCACCAGAAGTAGATAGCTTAACCTTCGGGAGGGCGTTTACCACGGTGTGGTTCATGACTGGGGTGAAGTCGTAACAAGGTAGCCCTAGGGGAACCTGGGGCTGGATCACCTCCTTACCTAAGCGATAATTGGTGTTTGTTGAGTGTTCACACAGATTGCTTGTTCATAGAGCAGGCCGTTGACCCTGGTAGGTCAATGAGTTCTTTAACAATTTGGAAAGCTGATAGTAGACATCAAGACGACTCTCAGGAGTTGTATTTGATGAATACAAATTGAGTTCTCAAACACTTCAATCAAGTGTTTTGGAAATTCTTCAAGGCGAGTCCACTTCCTTAACCCGGAGGTGAGACAAGTAAACCTAAGCTGGTTGCAATACAATCCGATGAAAACTCATCCGGGTTGTATGGTTAAGCGACCAAGCGTATACGGTGGATGCCTTGGCAGTCAGAGGCGATGAAGGACGTAGTAACTTGCGAAAAGCGTTGGTGAGCTAGTAACAAGCATTTGAGCCAGCGATGTCCGAATGGGGAAACCCGGCACCATAAGGTGTCATCAATACGTGAATACATAGCGTATTGAGGCGAACGAGGGGAACTGAAACATCTAAGTACCCTCAGGAAAAGAAATCAACCGAGATTCCCCAAGTAGCGGCGAGCGAACGGGGATTAGCCCTTAAGTCTTTGGGGTGTTAGTGGAATGTGTTGGAAAGCACAGCGGCACAGGGTGATAGCCCCGTACATGTAAACTAACCAGAGATGAAATCGAGTAAGGCGGCACACGTGACATGTTGTCTGAATATGGGGGGACCATCCTCCAAGGCTAAATACTCCTGACTGACCGATAGTGAACCAGTACCGTGAGGGAAAGGCGAAAAGAACCCCTGTGAGGGGAGTGAAATAGAACCTGAAACCGTATACGTACAAGCAGTGGAAGCGGTTCTTGAGACCGTGACTGCGTACCTTTTGTATAATGGGTCAGCGACTTACATTTAGTAGCGAGGTTAAGCGAATAGCGGAGCCGTAGGGAAACCGAGTGTTAACTGCGCGTTTAGTTGCTAGGTGTAGACCCGAAACCCGGTGATCTAGCCATGGGCAGGTTGAAGGTTGAGTAACATCAACTGGAGGACCGAACCGACTAATGTTGAAAAATTAGCGGATGACTTGTGGCTGGGGGTGAAAGGCCAATCAAACCGGGAGATATCTGGTTCTCCTCGAAAGCTATTTAGGTAGCGCCTCGGACGAACACCTTTGGGGGTAGAGCACTGTTAAGGCTAGGGGGTCATCCCGACTTACCAACCCTTTGCAAACTCCGAATACCAAAGAGTGCTATCCGGGAGACAGACGGCGGGTGCTAACGTCCGTCGTCAAAAGGGAAACAACCCAGACCGTCAGCTAAGGTCCCAAAGTAATTGCTAAGTGGGAAACGATGTGGGAAGGCTTAGACAGCTAGGATGTTGGCTTAGAAGCAGCCATCATTTAAAGAAAGCGTAATAGCTCACTAGTCGAGTCGGCCTGCGCGGAAGATGTAACGGGGCTAAGCAATTCACCGAAGCTACGGGTATCAGCGCATCACCTGATGCGATTTGCTGGCGTGATTCACTTTGTGAATGACGCCCAAGCACCCAACACGTTGAGTCGAAAGATGAAACAGGGTGTTTAAGTCGTATGAGGGATGCGCTGATGCGGTAGAGGAGCGTTCTGTAAGCCGTTGAAGGCGAAGGGGTAACCCACGCTGGAGGTATCAGAAGTGCGAATGCTGACATGAGTAACGATAAAGGGGGTGAAAAACCCCCTCGCCGAAAGACCAAGGGTTCCTGTCCAACGTTAATCGGGGCAGGGTGAGTCGACCCCTAAGGCGAGGCTGAAAGGCGTAGTCGATGGGAAACGGGTTAATATTCCCGTACTTCTGCTAACTGCGATGGAGAGACGGAGAAGGCTAGGCCAGCGCGGCGTTGGTTGTCCGCGTTTAAGGTAGTAGGTGGTGTGCTTAGGCAAATCCGGGCACACATACACTGAGAGCTGACGACGAGTCCCTACGGGGATGAAGTGGTTGATGCCATGCTTCCAGGAAAATCTTCTAAGCTTCAGGTTAGTAGAAATCGTACCCCAAACCGACACAGGTGGTCGGGTAGAGAATACCAAGGCGCTTGAGAGAACTCGGCTGAAGGAACTAGGCAAAATGATACCGTAACTTCGGGAGAAGGTACGCTGCCGGCGGTGAAGACCTCGCGTCGTAAGCTGCTGGCAGTCGCAGATACCAGGTGGCTGCAACTGTTTATCAAAAACACAGCACTGTGCAAAATCGCAAGATGACGTATACGGTGTGACGCCTGCCCGGTGCCGGAAGGTTAATTGATTGGGTTATCTTCGGAGAAGCTCATGATCGAAGCCCCGGTAAACGGCGGCCGTAACTATAACGGTCCTAAGGTAGCGAAATTCCTTGTCGGGTAAGTTCCGACCTGCACGAATGGCGTAATGATGGCCACGCTGTCTCCAGCCGAGACTCAGTGAAGTTGAAATTGCGGTGAAGATGCCGTATACCCGCGGCTAGACGGAAAGACCCCGTGAACCTTTACTATAGCTTGGCACTGAACATTGACCCTACATGTGTAGGATAGGTGGGAGACTTAGAAGCGAGAACGCCAGTTCTTGTGGAGTCAACCTTGAAATACCACCCTTGTAGTGTTGATGTTCTAACCTTGGTCCCTTATCGGGATTAGGGACAGTGCCTGGTGGGTAGTTTGACTGGGGCGGTCTCCTCCCAAAGAGTAACGGAGGAGCACGAAGGTTGGCTAAGTACGGTCGGACATCGTACGGTTAGTGCAATGGCATAAGCCAGCTTAACTGCGAGACAGACACGTCGAGCAGATGCGAAAGCAGGTCATAGTGATCCGGTGGTTCTGAATGGAAGGGCCATCGCTCAACGGATAAAAGGTACTCCGGGGATAACAGGCTGATACCGCCCAAGAGTTCATATCGACGGCGGTGTTTGGCACCTCGATGTCGGCTCATCACATCCTGGGGCTGAAGTCGGTCCCAAGGGTATGGCTGTTCGCCATTTAAAGTGGTACGCGAGCTGGGTTCAGAACGTCGTGAGACAGTTCGGTCCCTATCTGCCGTGGGCGTTGGATGATTGAGGGGAGCTGCTCCTAGTACGAGAGGACCGGAGTGGACGAACCGCTGGTGTTCGGGTTGTCATGCCAATGGCATTGCCCGGTAGCTACGTTCGGAATCGATAACCGCTGAAAGCATCTAAGCGGGAAGCGAGCCCCAAGATGAGTCATCCCTAGGTCCTAGAGACCTCTGAAGAGCCGTTCGAGACCAGGACGTTGATAGGCAGGGTGTGTAAGCGTTGCGAGGCGTTGAGCTAACCTGTACTAATGACTCGAGAGGCTTAACCATACAACCCAGATGGGTTTTACAGACTTGAAGAAGTTAGATACTTGATTGAAGTTTGAACTCAAGCTCTGAAAAGAGCACAGCCAAGAATACCGGTCGCTTAGCTCAGCCGGGAGAGCACCTCCCTTACAAGGAGGGGGTCACTGGTTCGATCCCAGTAGCGACCACCATATTTCAAAGCAACAGCTTTCTGAATTGAAGAACAAAGGTTAATAACGCAGGTAATTGTTTGGCTGATAAAGCTGGAGCAATACCGTCAGACGGATAATTAACCAGTAAGAATATGTCTGGTGACAATAGCATTGTGGTCCCACCTGATCCCATCCCGAACTCAGAAGTGAAACGCAATCGCGCCGATGGTAGTGTGGGGTCTCCCCATGTGAGAGTAGGTCATCGCCAGACGCCCAATTTTAGTAGTGCGCCAAGGCGTGATACTAAAGGAGCGGTAGTTCAGTTGGTTAGAATACCGGCCTGTCACGCCGGGGGTCGCGGGTTCGAGTCCCGTCCGCTCCGCCAACTTAAAGAGAAAGCCTCATCGAAAGATGAGGCTTTTTTCGTATTCTGCCGTAGACTACCTACTGAATTGTCATCAATAATACTAATCCGCATTGAAGTCTGATCTAATGGTAGGCAACTCAACACTTATGGTTGGCCATGAAATCTGAAACTGCCGAAAGCTTGCTTTGCCTCTCTAAAAAAGAAAAAAATCCCCAAAAGCGTATGCGGTTACTCGCCGTGTCCATATTTTTGCAATCCCGTAATCGTACTCAAGTAGCGAACCAGTTGAAGGTGGCAAGATCCAGCGTCAACTCATGGGTCTCAAACTATCTTGAACAAGGGCTCGTAGGGCTTGAAGATAAGCAGCGACCCGGCAAAAGACCATCATTGTCCAATGACCAAAAGCGAAGGCTCGCCAGATATATTGAGTTCAAAGCACAATCGAATGAGGGAGGCAGGCTAACCGGGGCAGATATCCAGCAATACATATTGAGTGAGTTTGGTGTCGAGTACCACCTCAATCATATCTACAAGCTACTCAAAGGCATGGGGTTCAGCTGGATAACCAGCCGCTCCAGGCATCCCAAACAGACTCAAGGCGTGCAGAACGCTTTTAAAAAAGTTTACTCTGGAAACGATCCTTCACACACCTATCCATATACGACCACACCAGATTGATATTTGGTTTCAGGACGAAGCCAGATTTGGTCAGCAAAATACAACAACACGACTCTGGGCATCGAAAGGCAGTAGACCCAGAGCGCTAAAACAGCAGCAGTTTGAATACGCGCACCTCTTCGGCGCAGTCTGTCCCGCAACAGGAGAAACTGAAGCCATCATCACGCCGTTTGTTAATAAGGACATCATGCGCCAGCACCTGGAACTGATCGCCAACCGAACTAAACCAGGATGACATGCTGTGGTGGTAATGGATGGTGCAGGGTGGCATACCAATGACATTGCAGTTGATATCCCCAACTTGTCGATATTCAAATTGCCGTCCTATTCCCCGGAGCTAAACCCCATCGAACAGGTGTGGGGTTGGCTACGCCAACGTCATCTCGCTAATCGCGGTTTCAAAGGATATGAGGACATTGTGGATGCTTGCAGTCAGGCTTGGAACGACTGCGTCAGCAGTACAAAGCGAGTGATAAAGATGTGCACCAGAGACTGGGCGAAAGTGACTGAACTTTAATGCGGAATGGTATTAAAAGCCGCTTGAGCTTTATTAGATTGCTTGGGGGGATATCTAAGCAATGTGCAACATCTGCGATGGAATGGCTACGATCAACAAGCTGTTTGACTGCTCCAACTTGGAACTCTTCAGGGTAATGTTTACCACTCAATGACCAGCTATTTTTCAGTTATTTTATCTAAGGAAGGTGCGAATAAGCCTTTGTGGCGTTCTCTTGTGTAGAGAGCGGGTTGCTGTGAAGGCCCCGAAGTTCGTGGCTTACAGACCAGAATGCTGTGTTGTGTTTCTAGCAAAGGACTAAGGCCATTTGCTACGAACCACGTCTTGCATTTAGTCATGTAAGCCGACGCAGTGCATACATGGGACTTGTTCGTAGTTTCTCTAACTGAGAGGCGTCTAGGAAATCAGTGGCGATTCAGCTTCCATATCCCCCACGCCGTACCTTGAGTTATTCTCGTTATAGTATGGCAACTCTGAAACCTTTATTTAATGCGCTTTAGCAATACACCCGCTTCCATATGGTCGGTATAAGGGAATTGATCAAACAAGGCAAAGCGTCTGATCTCATGAGTCTGACTCAATTGTTCGAGATTCATTGCCAGGGTTTGTGGGTTGCAAGAAATATAGAGAATAGAGTCATAACTCTGTACCAAGTTGACGGTCTCGGGATCCAGGCCGGCTCGCGGTGGGTCAACAAAGATGGTGTTGCAGTCGTAACTCTTGAGGTCTATTCCCTCCAGACGTTTGAAGCTACGTTCACCCGTCATGGCTTGAGTAAACTCTTCGGCTGACATACGAATTATTTGCAGGTTCTCAGTGCCGTTTTGCTCAATATTGTATTGAGCGGAATCGACAGAAGGTTTGGCTAATTCAGTTGCCAGTACCTTAGTGAAATTCTGTGCCAGAGCAATGGAAAAGTTGCCATTACCACAATAGAGTTCAAGTAAATCGCCGTTACTGTCACGGGTACAGTCTATCGCCCATTCCAGCATTTTGGTCGCCACATGGGCATTAGGCTGGGTGAAACTGTTTTCCACTTGTTTATAGATGTATTCCTGCTGGTTGACTTGCAGGCGTTCGATAACGAAATCTCTATCTAAGACAAACTTCTGTTTGCGGGCTCGGCCGATAATATCGACCTTGAACTCTTTCCCGAGTCTTTGTTTCAACGCCTTGGCTTCATCGAGCCAGTTATCATCCAACTGCTTGTGATACAGCAGTGACACCAAAATCTCGCCGGACAGAGTAGAGAGGAAGTCTACTTGAAACAGCTTGTGTCTCAGTATGCTGTTGGGGCGTAGCTCGGCCATCAGTGCTGGCATCATTTGATTGATAAGGGCACTGGCTGGCAGGAATTGATCGCAACGAACCTTGGCTTGTTGTTGTTGGTCAAACATGTAGTAGTAGAGGTCATCTCCGTCATGCCAAACCCGGAATTCTGCTCTCATACGGTAGTGTTTCTGTACCGAGGGAAATACCTCTAATACCGGCGGAGTGAAGCGGGCAAAGGCCTGTTCCAGCTTGAGACGCTTTTGTTCCAACTGCGTGTCATATTGATTGGGGTCCATTGCTTCTAAATTCATAATATTCACTCTTGGCTTAAAACCGGGGGCGCAAATATTATACTACGTGGCGCTTATGTCCAGTTTCATTCCTTTGTGCTTTTATTCAAGCTGTGAAAAAATAAGTTCTTATCTGCTTTCGTGGTTTCAAACCATGACTCGTCTTATATCGTTTAGAGGCTCAATTTGTCACGTCCCATACTGGTTTTTGACTCAGGCATAGGTGGCCTATCGGTGCTGAAAGAGATCCGTAAGCTATTGCCGCTGAGACAGTATTGCTATCTGTTTGATAACGCGCGCTTGCCTTATGGTGAGCTCGCGGAAGCAGAGTTGATAAACGGATGTGTGGACTTGGTTACTACCATGGCCAAGCAGATAGATGCCGCGATAGTGGTCATAGCTTGCAATACAGCCAGCACTTTGGTTCTTCCCGAGTTGAGATCTCAACTGACGATTCCTGTTGTCGGGGTTGTACCCGCTATCAAACCGGCTGCGGCTATCTCCAAGCGAAAGCATATAGGCTTACTGGCCACACCGGGAACTGTCAAAAGGGCTTATACCAAGGAACTGATCAATCACTTTGCCAACGACTGTCAAGTGGAACTCTTTGGTTGTTCAGAACTGGTATTGCTAGCAGAGGCCAAGGCGGCTGGTCAGGCCATAGATATCGCAGAAATGAAGAAGTTACTGCAACCTATCATCTACAGTGAACTAGATGTGCTTGTGCTTGGCTGCACTCACTTTCCTATGCTGAAGCCTGAGCTACAACAAATACTGGGTGATTATGTTGAGTTATTGGACTCCGGTGAGGCGATTGCGAAGAGAGTGAAGAATCTACTGCAATATCAGCAGGAAACCGCTGACTTAGATCAACCAAGTAATGAATGGGCTTTTTATACCAGCGAGAGAATTACTGAAGGATTGAAATCAACGCTGGCCGAGTATGGTTTTGCTCAAACGGCCAAGACCTCGACCAGCGTGATGACGTAGGACTACTATTCCTGTTTATCTGAATCTTGCGATTTGGCTTCACGTACTTTCAGGGTGCGCTCCTGGAATATGAAGTCATTTAGTTTGGTCATCGCCTTTTGAGCGCCGGACTCTGACATTTCCACAAAACCAAATCCTTTACGTCTGCCGGTTTTGCGATCTCTCACTAAACGAACAGAATTCACTGGACCGTATTCCTCAAATAATAACTTTACTTCAGTGTCGTGTGCTCTGTAAGGGAGGTTACCCACGTAGAGAGTCATGGTTGGGCCATTGTAAGTTTCTTGTCCTTTAGCTTGAGCCTGGCTTGGACTGGATGTGAATGCATAAACTGCAGCAGCAAGGAGTGCACCAACAGGGAAGGCCAAAAATGCAGGCAGTTGAGGCATGAGTTGGTATATCGCAAGCGCGCCCAGAATGGCGATGCCCAACACAATCAAAAATGACTTTTGCATAAGAAATGTTCTCTGTGAAGAATAATTGATAAATTACTGTTAAAAGCAATGACTATGGTAATGAATTATTTACCTTTAAACCAGACTGACGCCCAAAAAATGACCTTTGCTCTCATTTTTAAACATAAGCAGGACCTTTAAGCTAAGTTTTTTATGCAAAAAGGCTATTAAATGGCCTTCGAGGTTAAAAGGTAGGCGCTTAGTGTAAGGGGGAGTAAAAAGCTCTTGCGCTATTGGCTGGCCTCCCTATAATGCGCTCCCACTGACACGACACAGCGGCAACGCGAAAGACGTGGCAGGGTCGAAGAAAAGAGGCTCTCGAGTCCTTTCAACGACAGGCGAAAAAAGATGGTAAATACCTCTTGACGCCGCAGCAGGAAAGCGTAGAATACGCAGCCCTGACCCGATGGGAACCATCGCGGTACTGCTCTTTAACAATATATCAAGCAATCTGTGTGGACACTCACAGGCATTGAGAAATCGACAAAACGATTTAACTCGATGAAGAGTGTTCATACGAACAGAATTCATTGAGTCGATTCTTCGGAATCAACCAAAACTTTAATTGAAGAGTTTGATCATGGCTCAGATTGAACGCTGGCGGCAGGCCTAACACATGCAAGTCGAGCGGTAACATTTCAAAAGCTTGCTTTTGAAGATGACGAGCGGCGGACGGGTGAGTAATGCCTGGGAATTTGCCCATTTGTGGGGGATAACAGTTGGAAACGACTGCTAATACCGCATACGCCCTACGGGGGAAAGCAGGGGAACTTCGGTCCTTGCGCTGATGGATAAGCCCAGGTGGGATTAGCTAGTAGGTGGGGTAATGGCTCACCTAGGCAACGATCCCTAGCTGGTCTGAGAGGATGATCAGCCACACTGGGACTGAGACACGGCCCAGACTCCTACGGGAGGCAGCAGTGGGGAATATTGCACAATGGGGGAAACCCTGATGCAGCCATGCCGCGTGTGTGAAGAAGGCCTTCGGGTTGTAAAGCACTTTCAGCGAGGAGGAAAGGGTGTAAGTTAATACCTTACATCTGTGACGTTACTCGCAGAAGAAGCACCGGCTAACTCCGTGCCAGCAGCCGCGGTAATACGGAGGGTGCGAGCGTTAATCGGAATTACTGGGCGTAAAGCGTGCGCAGGCGGTTTGTTAAGCGAGATGTGAAAGCCCCGGGCTCAACCTGGGAACCGCATTTCGAACTGGCAAACTAGAGTCTTGTAGAGGGGGGTAGAATTCCAGGTGTAGCGGTGAAATGCGTAGAGATCTGGAGGAATACCGGTGGCGAAGGCGGCCCCCTGGACAAAGACTGACGCTCAGGCACGAAAGCGTGGGGAGCAAACAGGATTAGATACCCTGGTAGTCCACGCCGTAAACGATGTCTACTCGGAGTTTGGTGTCTTGAACACTGGGCTCTCAAGCTAACGCATTAAGTAGACCGCCTGGGGAGTACGGCCGCAAGGTTAAAACTCAAATGAATTGACGGGGGCCCGCACAAGCGGTGGAGCATGTGGTTTAATTCGATGCAACGCGAAGAACCTTACCTACTCTTGACATCCAGAGAACTTTCCAGAGATGGATTGGTGCCTTCGGGAACTCTGAGACAGGTGCTGCATGGCTGTCGTCAGCTCGTGTTGTGAAATGTTGGGTTAAGTCCCGCAACGAGCGCAACCCCTATCCTTACTTGCCAGCGGGTAATGCCGGGAACTTTAGGGAGACTGCCGGTGATAAACCGGAGGAAGGTGGGGACGACGTCAAGTCATCATGGCCCTTACGAGTAGGGCTACACACGTGCTACAATGGTCGGTACAGAGGGTTGCGAAGCCGCGAGGTGGAGCTAATCTCATAAAGCCGGTCGTAGTCCGGATTGGAGTCTGCAACTCGACTCCATGAAGTCGGAATCGCTAGTAATCGTGGATCAGAATGCCACGGTGAATACGTTCCCGGGCCTTGTACACACCGCCCGTCACACCATGGGAGTGGGCTGCACCAGAAGTAGATAGCTTAACCTTCGGGAGGGCGTTTACCACGGTGTGGTTCATGACTGGGGTGAAGTCGTAACAAGGTAGCCCTAGGGGAACCTGGGGCTGGATCACCTCCTTACCTAAGCGATAATTGGTGCTTTTGAGTGTTCACACAGATTGCTTGATAAAAGAAGTAGAGCATGGGGGTCTGTAGCTCAGGTGGTTAGAGCGTTCGCCTGATAAGCGAGAGGTCGGTAGTTCGAGTCTACTCAGACCCACCAATTCTTCCGCTATTCTGCGTTAAACAGGTCGTCGTTTACTCCAGTAAACTTCCTCCCTGTCTGCCTTGATTAGTGTCGAAGGAATGAACAGAACGGTGTTCAAGACTGTTTGCGAGAGCTTTTTATCGAGTTTGAGGCGAAAGCTAACAACAAAATCGGTAACAAGAAGCGCAAAGAAAACGGGGCTATAGCTCAGCTGGGAGAGCGCCTGCCTTGCACGCAGGAGGTCTGCGGTTCGATCCCGCATAGCTCCACCACTTCCCTTGGAAGTGCTGGAACCGTCACTCTACAAAGGACGAGAGACGCCAAAGATAAGTCAGTATTTATCTTTGGCTTTTTTAAGCCCGCTCTTTAACAATTTGGAAAGCTGATAGTAGACATCAAGACGACTCTTAGGAGTTGGAATTGATGAATACAAATTGAGTTCTCAAACACTTCAATCAAGTGTTTTGGAAATTCTTCAAGGCGAGTCCACTTCCTTAACCCGGAGGTGAGACAAGTAAACCTAAGCTGGTTGCAATACAATCCGATGAAAACTCATCCGGGTTGTATGGTTAAGCGACCAAGCGTATACGGTGGATGCCTTGGCAGTCAGAGGCGATGAAGGACGTAGTAACTTGCGAAAAGCGTTGGTGAGCTAGTAACAAGCATTTGAGCCAGCGATGTCCGAATGGGGAAACCCGGCACCATAAGGTGTCATCAATACGTGAATACATAGCGTATTGAGGCGAACGAGGGGAACTGAAACATCTAAGTACCCTCAGGAAAAGAAATCAACCGAGATTCCCCAAGTAGCGGCGAGCGAACGGGGATTAGCCCTTAAGTCTTTGGGGTGTTAGTGGAATGTGTTGGAAAGCACAGCGGCACAGGGTGATAGCCCCGTACATGTAAACTAACCAGAGATGAAATCGAGTAAGGCGGCACACGTGACATGTTGTCTGAATATGGGGGGACCATCCTCCAAGGCTAAATACTCCTGACTGACCGATAGTGAACCAGTACCGTGAGGGAAAGGCGAAAAGAACCCCTGTGAGGGGAGTGAAATAGAACCTGAAACCGTATACGTACAAGCAGTGGAAGCGGTTCTTGAGACCGTGACTGCGTACCTTTTGTATAATGGGTCAGCGACTTACATTTAGTAGCGAGGTTAAGCGAATAGCGGAGCCGTAGGGAAACCGAGTGTTAACTGCGCGTTTAGTTGCTAGGTGTAGACCCGAAACCCGGTGATCTAGCCATGGGCAGGTTGAAGGTTGAGTAACATCAACTGGAGGACCGAACCGACTAATGTTGAAAAATTAGCGGATGACTTGTGGCTGGGGGTGAAAGGCCAATCAAACCGGGAGATATCTGGTTCTCCTCGAAAGCTATTTAGGTAGCGCCTCGGACGAACACCTTTGGGGGTAGAGCACTGTTAAGGCTAGGGGGTCATCCCGACTTACCAACCCTTTGCAAACTCCGAATACCAAAGAGTGCTATCCGGGAGACAGACGGCGGGTGCTAACGTCCGTCGTCAAAAGGGAAACAACCCAGACCGTCAGCTAAGGTCCCAAAGTAATTGCTAAGTGGGAAACGATGTGGGAAGGCTTAGACAGCTAGGATGTTGGCTTAGAAGCAGCCATCATTTAAAGAAAGCGTAATAGCTCACTAGTCGAGTCGGCCTGCGCGGAAGATGTAACGGGGCTAAGCAATTCACCGAAGCTACGGGTATCAGCGCATCACCTGATGCGATTTGCTGGCGTGATTCACTTTGTGAATGACGCCCAAGCACCCAACACGTTGAGTCGAAAGATGAAACAGGGTGTTTAAGTCGTATGAGGGATGCGCTGATGCGGTAGAGGAGCGTTCTGTAAGCCGTTGAAGGCGAAGGGGTAACCCACGCTGGAGGTATCAGAAGTGCGAATGCTGACATGAGTAACGATAAAGGGGGTGAAAAACCCCCTCGCCGAAAGACCAAGGGTTCCTGTCCAACGTTAATCGGGGCAGGGTGAGTCGACCCCTAAGGCGAGGCTGAAAGGCGTAGTCGATGGGAAACGGGTTAATATTCCCGTACTTCTGCTAACTGCGATGGAGAGACGGAGAAGGCTAGGCCAGCGCGGCGTTGGTTGTCCGCGTTTAAGGTAGTAGGTGGTGTGCTTAGGCAAATCCGGGCACACATACACTGAGAGCTGACGACGAGTCCCTACGGGGATGAAGTGGTTGATGCCATGCTTCCAGGAAAATCTTCTAAGCTTCAGGTTAGTAGAAATCGTACCCCAAACCGACACAGGTGGTCGGGTAGAGAATACCAAGGCGCTTGAGAGAACTCGGCTGAAGGAACTAGGCAAAATGGTACCGTAACTTCGGGAGAAGGTACGCTGCCGGCGGTGAAGACCTCGCGTCGTAAGCTGCTGGCAGTCGCAGATACCAGGTGGCTGCAACTGTTTATCAAAAACACAGCACTGTGCAAAATCGCAAGATGACGTATACGGTGTGACGCCTGCCCGGTGCCGGAAGGTTAATTGATTGGGTTATCTTCGGAGAAGCTCATGATCGAAGCCCCGGTAAACGGCGGCCGTAACTATAACGGTCCTAAGGTAGCGAAATTCCTTGTCGGGTAAGTTCCGACCTGCACGAATGGCGTAATGATGGCCACGCTGTCTCCAGCCGAGACTCAGTGAAGTTGAAATTGCGGTGAAGATGCCGTATACCCGCGGCTAGACGGAAAGACCCCGTGAACCTTTACTATAGCTTGGCACTGAACATTGACCCTACATGTGTAGGATAGGTGGGAGACTTAGAAGCGAGAACGCCAGTTCTTGTGGAGTCAACCTTGAAATACCACCCTTGTAGTGTTGATGTTCTAACCTTGGTCCCTTATCGGGATTAGGGACAGTGCCTGGTGGGTAGTTTGACTGGGGCGGTCTCCTCCCAAAGAGTAACGGAGGAGCACGAAGGTTGGCTAAGTACGGTCGGACATCGTACGGTTAGTGCAATGGCATAAGCCAGCTTAACTGCGAGACAGACACGTCGAGCAGATGCGAAAGCAGGTCATAGTGATCCGGTGGTTCTGAATGGAAGGGCCATCGCTCAACGGATAAAAGGTACTCCGGGGATAACAGGCTGATACCGCCCAAGAGTTCATATCGACGGCGGTGTTTGGCACCTCGATGTCGGCTCATCACATCCTGGGGCTGAAGTCGGTCCCAAGGGTATGGCTGTTCGCCATTTAAAGTGGTACGCGAGCTGGGTTCAGAACGTCGTGAGACAGTTCGGTCCCTATCTGCCGTGGGCGTTGGATGATTGAGGGGAGCTGCTCCTAGTACGAGAGGACCGGAGTGGACGAACCGCTGGTGTTCGGGTTGTCATGCCAATGGCATTGCCCGGTAGCTACGTTCGGAATCGATAACCGCTGAAAGCATCTAAGCGGGAAGCGAGCCCCAAGATGAGTCATCCCTAGGTCCTAGAGACCTCTGAAGAGCCGTTCGAGACCAGGACGTTGATAGGCAGGGTGTGTAAGCGTTGCGAGGCGTTGAGCTAACCTGTACTAATGACTCGAGAGGCTTAACCATACAACCCAGATGGGTTTTACGGACTTGAAGAAGTTAGATACTTGATTGAAGTTTGAACTCAAGCTCTGAAAAGAGCACAGCTTTCTGAATTGAAGAACAAAGGTTAATGACGCAGGTGATTGTTTGGCTGATAAAGCTGGAGCAATACCGTCAGACGGAGAATTAACCAGTAAGAATATGTCTGGTGACAATAGCATTGTGGTCCCACCTGATCCCATCCCGAACTCAGAAGTGAAACGCAATCGCGCCGATGGTAGTGTGGGGTCTCCCCATGTGAGAGTAGGTCATCGCCAGACGCCCAATAAAATGAAAAATCCCCAGCACTCTGTGTTGGGGATTTTTCGTTTTAATAGCATTTTGATATGCCCACTCTCACATGGGGAAGATAAAGAGTCCGAACGCAGTGAGGCACAATCCCATGTGGAGTAGGGTGAGGTTGTCGTGTTTATCAAACTCAGTTTGATGCGACAAACGAACGCGCAGAGCTTGCTCGAAGCTGGCCATCGCCAGACGCCTAACAAACAAAAAAGCCCTAGCTGAATGCTAGGGCTTTTTTGTTTGTCTCGCTTCCAGCGAGCACGACTTAACATGCAGCCCAAAGCTGCTGGCGCAGTGTGTGCCCCTCAGCTCGCAGCCAAGCTGCTTCGCGCTACAGCCATCTATCAAGCTGTGCTTGCTATTCATCCTGCTGTTACTTAACTTATATGCAGTTTTTGCCAAAGGGATCTTTGAATGAAGTTAGAGATGATTTGTACCGGAGAGGAAGTATTGTCCGGTCAGATAATAGATACCAATGCCGCCTGGTTTGCCAATGTGATGATGGAGCATGGGGTTGAGGTGCAGCGCAGGGTCACAGTGGGGGATAGACTCGAAGATCTGATTGCTGTGTTTCAGGAGCGTAGTCTCCATGCCGATATCATTCTGGTTAATGGTGGTTTGGGACCAACCAGCGATGATCTCTCGGCTGAAGCCATGGCTAAAGCCAAGGGTGAGCCTCTGGTTGAGAAAGCCGAATGGCGTGCCAAGATGGAGGCCTGGTTCAGCCGTAACAACAGAGAGATGCCGGCGAGTAATCTGAAACAGGCTTTGCTGCCTGAGTCTGCCGTCATGGTGGATAATCCGGTTGGCACGGCCTGTGGCTTTAGAGTCAAACTCAATCGTGCCTGGCTCTATTTCACTCCCGGGGTGCCATTTGAGCTGAAACATATGGTTGAGGAGCAGTTTCTGCCCTTTATCAAACAGGAGTTCGGCCTGGATGCAAAAGTCGCATTGAACAAGCTGTTGACCCTGGGCCATGGCGAATCGACGCTGGCCGATAAGCTGGAAGCATTGGAGTTGCCAGCAGGGATCACCATAGGTTATCGCTCCTCTATGCCACATATAGAGATC
Organism: Shewanella indica; assembly: GCF_033842865.1. Classification (NCBI taxonomy): domain Bacteria; kingdom Pseudomonadati; phylum Pseudomonadota; class Gammaproteobacteria; order Alteromonadales; family Shewanellaceae; genus Shewanella; species Shewanella indica. The sequence goes on along the minus strand of NZ_JAWXXR010000001.1, from coordinate 1,234,128 downwards.
AAGTTGTTTGCCCGCGGTGATAAGGCCATTGCTCTGTTGCCCCGAGTCACCAATCATGTGCGACAGGTTTTGGGCACTGCGGTTGTTGCCGAAAATCGCGCGACACTGGCGGAAGAGATCCATCACAGGTTGTTGAATTCAGGTCTAAGTCTTAGTCTGGCCGAATCCTGTACCGGAGGTATGTTGACCAGCCAATTGGTGGCTTTCCCTGGCAGTTCTTCCTATTTGCATCAGGGGTTGGTGACCTACAGCAATGAAAGCAAGGTGCGGATTCTTGGGGTTCAACCTTCAACACTGGATGACCATGGCGCTGTGTCGATTGCCACCGTTGAGGAGATGGCGATGGGGGCCAGGGCGATACTGGATAGCGACTATGCTCTGGCTACCAGTGGTATTGCCGGTCCTGACGGCGGCACGGAGGAGAAGCCTGTCGGTACTGTCGCTATAGCCTTGGCGACCAAAGGCGGTTGTTACAGCCAGATGATTCAGCTGCCAAGACGTTCTCGAGAACTGGTTCGCAGTCTCAGCAGCGCAGTAGCCTATGACATGCTGCGCCGCGAGTTGTTGGGCGAGGCGGTTATTGTTGACTACTCATCTATTGGTCGATTTGCCAAATAGTCAAAGGCAGCAATAGGTTAAACCAGTAATAGGTTAAATAAAAATACGCAGCCAAGGCTGCGTATTTTTTGTGCGCTGAATATCGATTATTTAAACTCCAGTACCAGCTTGCCTGGTTTAACCTGAAGGCTCTTGGTCATATCGGCCAGTCTCGCTTGGTTGCTGTCCTGGGTGTCCAGAACATAAACCGGCTGACTTTCGAGGAAGTTGCGGATAAAGCCCATCAACTGCGGGGCAATACCCTGTAAAGCCCGCTGAATATCCTTGGGATTGGACTCGACAGAGGTCAATTCCAGACCACGAAGATAGACGCCATGGGTTTGGTTGTCATACCAAGGCTTGGCCTCAAACTCTGTTGTCAGGCTGGCACGCAAGGGAAACAGCGGCGTTCTGAGTATCAGCTCAGAGGTGGCTTTCACCGCCATGGTATCCGGCTTGTGCCCCAATTTGACAGTTACCCTATTCAACTGGATCTCTGTTGCCAGTGGCCCCTGGGTGTCTTGCATATCCAGTTGCAGCTCTTTATTCAGATAGGATTCCAGCTGTCCTTCGCTGATGCTGTATTGGCTGACACAGCCGCCCAACATCAGCATCAACCACAGAGACAGTATTAGGTGCAGCCTCACCCTGTATTCCTCATGCCCGCCGCGACACCGGCTATGGTCAGCATCAGCGCCAGTTGCAATTGTTCCGAGGTTTCCTGTTCCTTGCGACTTCGGGCCAACAGCTCGGCCTGCAGGAAGTTGAGCGGGTCGATATAGGGGTTGCGAAGCCGCACCGACTCCCGGTTCCAAGGAGTATGCGACATCAGGCTGTCAGAGCGGGTCAGTTCGAGTACTGCCTGGATCCCCTGTTGTAGTCTCTCCCTGAGGGCCTCACCCAAGTGACGCAGTTCTTTAGGCACCAGGCAGGTGTCGTAATAGCGGGCGAGGTTGGGTTCTGCCTTGGCATACACCATTTCCAGCATGGAGATACGGGTGTTGAAGAAGGGCCACTGGCGTTCCATCTCCTGTAGCAAAGAGAGTTCTCCTCGCTTGGCCGCGGCTTCAAGAGCCTCACCGGCACCGAGCCAGGCCGGCAGCATCAAACGGTTCTGTGACCAGGCGAATATCCAGGGAATGGCGCGCAGGCTTTCGATACCGCCATCCACCCGGCGTTTGGCCGGTCGGCTGCCGAGTGGCAGTTTACCCAGCTCTACTTCAGGCGTTGCGGCTCTGAAATAGGCAACAAAGTCAGCTTCTTCCCTGACTATGCTGCGGTAGGCCAGTACAGATTCATCGGCCAGTCGCTGCATGCATTGCCGCCACTCCTGTTTGGGCTCGGGAGGCGGAAGCAAAGTGGCCTCCATCACCGCCGAGGTGTAAAGCGCCAGTGACTGCACCGCCAACTTGGGGAGGCCGAATTTGAAGCGGATCATCTCTCCCTGCTCTGTCACCCGGATCCGTCCGTCAACTGAGCCCGGAGGCTGTGACAGAATCGCCTGGTGAGCAGGGCCGCCGCCACGACCGATAGTACCGCCACGGCCGTGGAACAGAGTCAGTTTGACGCCGGCCTTCTTACACACAGCAACCAGTTGTTCCTGCGCCCGGTATTGTGCCCAGGCCGCGGCCATGACTCCGGCATCCTTGGCCGAATCCGAATAACCAATCATCACTTCCTGCATGCCTTTGGTGTAACCCAGATACCAATCGATATCGAGCAGGGCTGAGATGCAATCGGCTGCATTATTGAGGTCGTCCAGGGTCTCAAACAGCGGCACTACCCGCATGGGATAGCGGCAGCCGGTTTCCTTGAGCAGCAAGAGTACCGCCAACACGTCGGATGGTTGGCTGGCCATGGATATCACATAGGAGCCCAGCGCTTGTTGAGGCTGAGTGGCTATCAAGCGGCAGGTTGCCAGTACCTCGGCCACCTCGTCTGATGGCTGCCAGTTTACCGGGATCAAGGGTCTACGATTGGCCAGTTCTCTGAGCAGGAAGGCCTGCTTTTCTGTCTCATCCCAATGGTTGAAGTCACCCATGCCCAGGTAGCGGGTAAGCTCGGCAATGGCATTGGCGTGGCGCTCTGCATCTTGGCGGATATCCAACCTCAGCATATGAATGCCGAAGCAGGCCAAGCGGCGCAGCATATCCAGCAGCAAGCCGTTGGCTATCAGGCTCATGCCGCAATCACACAAGCTTTGATACAGCATCAGCAGTGGTTTTTTCAGATCGTCCTGATGCCAGATGATGCTATGGTTGTCGACCTCGGGCTGATGACCTTCGAGGCGGGCATTGAGATAGTCTATGGTGTTGCGCAGCTTTTGGCGCAGATCTCTGAGCACGTCACGATAAGGTTCGCAGCTGCCGTTGGTATACTGGCTCAGCTCCTCGTTGGCTTCTTCCATGGACAATTCGCCAACCAGAGAGACGATATCTTTGAGATAGAGTCTGGCGGCGGCATGGCGATTACGATCCAATACTTCCTGAGTGACCTTGGCGGTAACAAAGGGGTTGCCGTCACGGTCGCCCCCCATCCAGCTGGAGAATCGCACCGGAGCGATATCAATCGGTAGTTGGCTGCCGGTGCGCTCTTCTACCTGGTCGTTGAGCTGGCGTAAAAAGTCGGGAATCGCCTGCCACAGTGAGGTTTCGATAGTCGCCAAACCCCAGCGGGCTTCATCCACCGGCGTCGGACGTTCGCGGCGGATCTCATTGGTATGCCAAATCTGGGCAATTAGCTGCCGCAGTCGCAGATTGATCTGTTTAAACTCGCGTTCGCTGAGCTGATCGTTTTCCAGTGCCGTCAGACAATCGACCACAGATGAGTACTTCTGGATCAGAGTGCGGCGGGATATCTCGGTCGGGTGTGCCGTCAGTACCAGATCTATGTTCATCTCCCTGAGACAGGATAGCATTTGCTTCTGATCTATGGGGCCGTTGAGCATGCGTCCGAGCAGTTGCTCCACGGGATCCGGTACACACACCAGCTCATCACAGTTGCGGCTGATGGTATGAAACTGCTCGGCGATATTCGCCAGGTTGAGAAATTGGTTAAAGGCTTTGGTGACCGGCACCAGTTCGTCATCGGGCAAGGCCGTCAGCAGTTCCAACATCTGCTGGCGGGCGCTTTCGTCACCCTGACGGGAACTCTTGGCCAGTTGGCGGATCTGCTCCACCTTATCGAGAAATGGCTCCCCCAGATCGGATCGCATGGTGTCGCCGAGGATCTGCCCAAGCATACTGACGTTGGATCTTAAGGATGCATACATATCTGCCATCGTGTTGATTGCTCCAAAGAATAGTGAGAAAGAGTCGTCGTTTCGGGCGGACTTGAGTAGAGCACAATAACCAGCACTGTGCCCTGTGGTCAATACGCTGAGGTATTTGCCTCGCGTTGTTTCCAGCGGCTGTGGGCTGGATCATTATTTTATACAGGCATGATAAATAAGCTGTTTCAGCAAATTTATCGTGGGTTTGATCTGCGCCGTATCCAAATATTCATCGGGTTGATGAGCCTGCTCTATGCTGCCGGGTCCCAATACCAGAGTGTGGCACCCCAGTTGCCGAATATAAGGCGCCTCGGTGGCATAGTTCACCACTTGCGGTGCCAGCCCCGTCAGGCTGGCGACCAGTTGGCTCCAGGGAGAGTCTCTATCATCGGCAAACGGCTCTGAGCCGGGATAGAGTTCGCTGATGGAAATCGCCCCCGGGAATTGCTCGCAGACCGGCTGTAAATACTGCTGCAGCATGAGTTGCAGATCGGTCAAAGCCAACCCGGGAAGTGGGCGGATATCCAGATGCAGATCACAGCAGCCACAGATACGGTTGGCGGCATCGCCGCCGTGGACATGGCCAAAGTTCATGGTTGGGTAAGGCACACTGAAGGCGTTTTCGCGATAGTGTTCACTCAAATGCTGCTTGAGTTTAAGTAGTCGGCCTATGATCAGATGCATCACTTCTATGGCATTGAGTCCCTTGGCCGGATCCGACGAGTGGCCGCTGCGGCCCGTTACCCGAATGCCTTGAGCCATGTGCCCCTTATGCATATAAACCGGCCGCAGGCTGGTGGGTTCGCCTATGATGGCAAATTCAGGCTTGATTGCAGCGTTGGCGGCAAAGGCCTTGGCCCCATTCATTGTGGTTTCTTCATCGGCACTGGCGAGAATATAAAGAGGCCGCTTCATTTGTGTCAGCGGCAGTTGTTTCAAGGCCTCCAATATCAAGGCAAAGAAACCTTTCATGTCACAAGTTCCCAAGCCATACCAAAGATTATCTTTTTCGGTTAGCCGAAAGGGATCATGCTGCCAACGGCCTTCATCGAACGGCACTGTGTCTGTGTGCCCGGCCAGCAGTAGGCCACCTTGGCCAGAGCCCAGGTTGGCCAGCAGGTTATGTTTGTTGCGACTGCCGGGCACCGGCTGGCGGCGGCACTCCAACCCCAAATCGCTAAACCAGTTGGCCAGCAAGTCGATAACGGCAGCATTGGATTGATCTTGCTCGGGCTCCAGGGCACTGATGGAGGGCGAGGCGATAAGCGCACTGAAGCTTTCTGTGAGTTCCGGCAGTTTTTTCATGACTATCCTGCAAAACATTAAAAATAACTATTCATATATATTGCATAAATAAATTGCTGTGTTAGTCTAGCAAACAGCTAAAGCCAGTGTCATCTTTCATGGTGACTAAATTCAGTGAGACTAAGTATGTTGAGTTCGACCTTGAGCTTGATTCAGACCCAAAACTGCAATAACTCCCTGCGACGATAAACTTGTCATTAGGCGTTGAGCCACGGGCTTTCGTTGTGCCCTTCCTTTTTTGATTAGCTTGAAGAATTAGAAACCATGAAAAATATCGCCATTATAGGGGCCAGTGGATATACAGGTGCCCAGTTAACCGCCCTGATCCAAGCCGAGCCAGAGTTAAGCATTCAAGGGTTGTATGTCTCTGAAAATAGTCTGGATAAGGGCAAAAGCCTGGCCGAGCTTTATCCTATTTATCAACATATCTCTGCAGTGTTGCAGCCGTTAACGCCAGAGGCCAAACAGCAGATAGTGGCGCAGGCCGACGCCGTGGCGCTGGCGACCGAACATTCGGTAAGCCTGGAATTGGCGGCCTGGTTTTATGCCCAGGGGCTGGCGGTATTTGATTTGAGCGGTGCTTATCGTTTCAGCGACGCGGCCAATTATCCCAAGTGGTATGGCTTTGAGCATAACCAAGCCGAAGTATTGGCACAGGCGGTTTATGGTCTGGCCGAGTGGAATGCCGAGGCGATTGCCAACAGCAAGATGATTGCGGTTCCCGGTTGTTATCCCACTGCATCCCTGTTGGCACTTAAGCCGCTCAAGTCACTGATGACTGATGCCTTCCCCGTTATCAATGCCGTTAGCGGTGTGACCGGAGCCGGACGCAAGGCGCAGCTGCATACCAGTTTCTGTGAAGTGAGTTTAACGCCCTACGGTGTGCTTGGTCACAGGCATCAGCCCGAAATCGCCAGCCAACTGGGGCAGGAAGTGATTTTTACTCCGCACCTTGGCAACTTCAAACGCGGCATTCTCGCCACTATTACGCTGCAGCTCAAGCCGGGTACCAAGGCAGAGGACGTTGCCGAGGCTTACAGCATCTACCATGGCTCGAGCATAGTCAGCGTAAAGCAGAACCAATTCCCTAAGGTGGATGACGTGGTACATACGGGCAATTGTCATCTGGGATGGAAGTTTGATGAACAGAACCATTATCTGGTGGTGGCCAGTGCCATAGACAACCTGATGAAAGGCGCTGCCAGTCAGGCGCTTCAATGCATAAAGATTCACTTTAAATACTAATTATTCCCGGGACGGTTAGAGAGAGTTGTCACTATGAGCACGAAAGACAAGGTGTTGGTTCTGAAAGTTGGCGGCGCACTGATGCAGTGTGAGATGGGAATGGCCAGGCTGATGGATACTGCGGCGAAAATGCTGGCCCAGGGACAGAAGGTGGTTCTGGTTCATGGTGGCGGTTATCTGGTGGATGAACAGCTCAAGGCCAATGGCATGGATACGGTGAAGCTCGACGGCTTGCGGGTCACCCCGCCGGAGCAGATGCCGATCATCGCCGGCGCTCTGGCCGGTATGTCCAACAAGATACTGCAGGCGGCGGCCATCAAGGCCGGTGTCGCCAGCGTTGGCATGAGTCTGGCGGATGCCAACTTGGTCGATGCGGTAATTAAAGATGAACGCTTGGGGCTGGTGGGTGAAGTTTCCCCCAAAGACGGCAGCTATATCAATTTCGTTCTGTCTCAGGGGTGGATGCCCATTGTCAGCTCCATTGCAGTCTCCAGCGAAGGGCAACTGCTTAACGTCAATGCCGATCAGGCCGCCACAGTGCTGGCCAAGCTGGTGCAGGGCAAGCTGGTATTGCTCTCCGATGTTTCCGGAGTATTGGACGGTAAGGGGCAGTTGATCGCCAGTCTTAATCGCAGCGAAATCGACGACCTGGTGAAACTGGGCGTGATAGAGAAAGGCATGAAAGTCAAAGTAGAGGCGGCGTTGGAAGTCGCAGAACTCATGGGGCAGCCGGTACAGGTTGCTTCCTGGAGAGATGCGGCGCAACTGGCTGCATTGGCTCAGGGCGAAGCCGTGGGTACGCAAATAAAACCATAGGAGAAGGCAGTATGAAGCACCTGTTGACCATTAAAGAACTTACCCAATCCCAGTTGCTGGCGTTGTTGGATCTGGCCAAGAAGATCAAGGCCAATCCGGCAGACTACCGACACGCGCTTGCGGGCAAGAGCGTAGTGATGCTGTTTGAAAAACCTTCCCTGCGTACCAGGGTCAGTTTCGATATCGGTATCCACAAGCTGGGTGGCCACTGTCTTTATCTGGATCAACAAAATGGTGCTTTGGGCAAGCGCGAATCTGTTGCCGATTTCGCCGGTAACCTTTCCTGCTGGGCCGACGCCATAGTGGCACGGACTTTCAGCCACAAGACCATAGAAGGGCTGGCCGAGTTTGGCACTGTGCCTGTGATCAATGCGCTGTCGGACTTGTACCACCCTTGTCAGGCACTGGCGGATTTTCTGACCCTGTCAGAGCAGCTCGGTGACTTGAGCAAGGTGAAATTGGCCTATGTGGGCGATGGCAACAACGTGACCCACTCGCTGATGATAGGCGCTGCCATTTTGGGTGCCAGCATGACGGTTATCTGCCCCGAAGGGCATTTCCCCGATGGTCTGATTGTTAATGAAGTACAGCAACTGGCGGCCGAGAATGGTGGCAGCCTGGTACTGACTTCGGACATCGCCGCCCTGGAAGGTCAGGATGCCGTCTACACTGATACTTGGATTTCCATGGGCGACCAAACAGAACTTTCTGATATTGAAGCGAAATTTAATCCTTATCAGATCAATCAGCCGCTGATGGATCAGTATAAGGTGAAGTATTTTATGCATTGTTTGCCCGCTCACAGAGGGGTAGAAGTGACAGATGAGGTGATGGATGGCAAAGGTTCTCTGATCCTGCAACAGGCAGAAAACCGCATGCACGCGCAGAATGCCGTTCTGGTAACACTTTTGAGCTGATGGCCAAGGGCCAGTTGAATCTAGGAAAATTAAGATGTCTATTGCACAGAAAAACACAGATGTAAAAAAAGTTGTCCTGGCCTACTCCGGCGGCCTGGATACCTCGGCCATTATTCCCTGGCTGAAAGAGAACTATAACAACTGTGAGATCGTCGCCTTTTGTGCCGATGTTGGACAAGGGGAAGCCGAACTTGAAGGTTTGACAGAAAAGGCGTTGGCCTCCGGCGCCAGTGAGTGTCATATTGTTGATTTGAAAGAAGAGTTTGTTAAAGACTACATCTATCCCACCATAGCGACCGGTGCCATTTATGAGGGAACCTATCTGCTGGGTACCTCCATGGCCAGACCCATTATCGCCAAGGCTCAGGTGGAAGTGGCCCGCAAGGTCGGCGCCGACGCCCTGTGTCACGGTTGTACCGGCAAGGGTAACGATCAGGTGCGTTTCGAAGGCTGTTTTGCCGCATTGGCGCCGGATCTGAAAGTGATTGCTCCTTGGCGTGAGTGGACCATGGAGAGCCGTGAAGATCTGCTGGCTTACCTGGCCGAGCGCAACATCAAGACCTCGGCTTCGGCCACCAAGATCTATAGCCGCGATGCCAACGCCTGGCATATCTCCCACGAAGGTGGGGAGCTGGAAGATCCCTGGAATGAGCCCAGCAAAGAGGTGTGGACCATGACAGTCGATCCGCTGGATGCGCCAGATGAGCCTGAGTATGTCAGCCTGAAAGTGGAAAACTGCCGGGTGACCGAAGTCAACGGTGAGGCCCTGAGCCCCTATGCGGCGCTGATGAAGCTGAACCAGATTGCTGCCGCCCACGGTGTTGGCCGTATCGATATCACTGAAAATCGGCTGGTGGGGATGAAGTCCCGTGGCTGTTATGAGACACCGGGCGGCACTGTCATGTTTGTTGCTCTGAGAGCGATAGAGGAGTTGGTGCTCGACAAGACCAGCCGTAACTGGCGGGAACAGGTCGCCGCTCAGATGGCACATCTGGTCTATGATGGCCGTTGGTTTACGCCTCTGTGCAACTCGCTGTTAGCGGCATCCGAGGCTCTGGCCCAGGACATCAACGGTGAAGTGGTGATCAAGCTCTTCAAGGGCCAGGCGGTAGCCGTGAAGAAACGTTCTCCCAACAGCCTGTATTCCGAGGCGTTTGCCACCTTCGGTGAAGACACGGTTTACGATCAGAAACACGCCGAAGGCTTTATCCGCCTCTACTCATTGGCGAGCCGTATTCGCGCGCTCAACAGCAAGTAAGCGTCAGTATATCAGGGGCGCATTGGCGCCCCTTAGTTTTTATGCCCGAGAAAGAGGACCTTATCATGGCTTTATGGGGTGGCAGATTCAGCGGCCAAAGCAGCGAACTTTTCAAACTCTTCAACGATTCCCTGCCGGTGGATTTCCGTTTACTGGAGCAGGATATCCAGGGCTCAGTCGCCTGGGCCGAGGCGATAACCCAGGCCGGCGTGTTAACCCAGGAAGAATGCCAGGCCCTGACTCAGGCGCTGGCTGAGTTGCTTGCAGAAGTTAAAGATACGCCGGAGCAGATCATCGCTTCCGGCGCCGAAGATATTCACAGTTTTGTGGAGTCACAGTTGATCGCCAAGGTGGGTGACTTGGGTAAGAAGCTGCACACCGGCCGTTCGCGCAATGATCAGGTGGCGACCGATCTCAAGCTGTGGTGCAAACAGGAAGGCGCACACCTGCTGAGTCTGTTGCTCGAAGTCAAACAAGGGCTGCTGGCATTGGCCGAGCGCGAGTTGGATGCGGTGATGCCGGGATATACCCATCTGCAGCGGGCGCAACCTGTGACCTTTGGTCATTGGGCTTTGGCTTATGTGGAAATGTTTGAGCGGGATATCAGCCGTTTGCAGGATGCACTGAATCGCCTCAACACCTGCCCTCTGGGTTGTGGCGCCTTGGCGGGTACAGCTTATGCCATCGACCGTCAGGCGCTGGCGGCCAGCCTGGGCTTTGCCTCTGCCACCCTCAACAGCCTGGACAGCGTGTCTGATCGTGACCATGTGATCGAACTCTGCAGCGATGCCTCTATCAGCATGATGCACTTAAGTCGTATGGCCGAAGATATGATCTTCTTCAATTCCGGCGAAGCCAACTTCATCGAACTGGCCGACAATGTCACCTCAGGTTCTTCCTTGATGCCGCAGAAGAAGAACCCCGATGCGCTTGAGCTTATCCGCGGTAAAGCGGGCAGGGTATACGGCAGCTTGATGGGGATCCTCACCACCATGAAGGCGCTGCCACTCGCCTACAACAAGGATATGCAGGAAGACAAGGAAGGCTTGTTCGATGTGATGGACAGCTGGAGCCTGTGTTTGAAAATGGCGGCTCTGGTGCTCGAAGGTGTCAAGGTTAACCGTGACAATGCGTTGGCCGCAGCTCAACAGGGATACGCCAATGCCACTGAGCTGGCGGACTATCTGGTGGGCAAAGGTATGCCCTTTAGACAGGCGCATCACGTTGTGGGTGAAGTGGTGTTGCATGCTATTGCCGAGGGTAAGCCACTGGAAGCCTTGCCACTTGAAGTCTTGCAAGGCTATGCCGACATCATAGCGGAGGATGTTTATCCGCATCTGAGTATCGATTCTTGCCTGGCGAAACGCAATATCCTCGGTGGTACCGCGGTGGAACAGGTCAAGGCTGCGCTGACAGCCAAGCAGGCCAAATAGAAGCTACCCCTCGGATTCGAGCCAAACAAAAACGCGCCAATCGGCGCGTTTTTTAATGTTTAACAGGCGGTGTTAAACAGACAGTTACTGGAACAGCTCTTCCGGCGGTGTTTCGATAAAGATGTCACTGTCATCTTCGGCGCCGGTGGCGTATTCCTTGGGTTCTGTACCCTGAATAAAGTACTCGAAGTCGCTGGTGTAGTCTGTCTTACGCGACAGCTTGCCGCTGTCTAAATCAATACGCACCGAAACGATTCCAGCCGGTGGAATGCTGGGTTCTTCCGGCGTTCCTTCCAGGGCATCGCGCATAAACTCGTTCCAGCCTGGGCCCGCGGTCTTGGCACCGGATTCGGCCCCTGAAATCTGATCTTTGGCGCCGCTGGCATTCCAGGCGGTACGTCCCAGCTCACGGCCATGGTCATCGAAGCCGACCCAGACAGTGGTGGCAAGCGTTGGATTGTAGCCACTGAACCAGGTGTCCCGCGATTCGTTGGTTGTTCCCGTTTTACCGGCTATGTCATGGCGTTTGACCACTCTGGCGGCGCGCCAGGCGGTACCGTTCCAGCCAGTGCCCTTGCTCCAGTTACCGCCACCCCAGATAACACTCTTGAGGGCATCGGTGATCAGGAATGCGGTCTGCTCGCTGATCACCTGCTTGGCGTGACGGGCGCTAGGGCTGTCACAGCTGAAAGGATCTTCCTGAACCAGGGGCTGCAGCGGCTCTTGCATAGTCAAATCGGTTATGGCGTTATCCGTCATATCCTCTTCAGCCTTAAGCGGCGCGTCACAAGCCAGAGCCGGATGAGCCTGTTCAAGGATTTCGCCTTGGGCATTCAGGATCCGTTTGATGAAGTATGGTTCAACCAGATAACCCCCGTTGGCGAAGGTTGAGAAGGCTGTGACCACCTGCAAAGGTGTGGCTGATGGCGAACCCAGCGCCAGAGATTCGTTGTGGTTGAGCTCTTTGGCATCGAAACCAAACTGTACCAGCTTGTCGATGGCGGCATCCAGCCCAACATAGCGTAGGGTTCTTACCGACATCACGTTGATAGACTGTGCCAGCCCCAGACGCAGCCTGGTGGGGCCGCCGTATACGTCGGGTGAGTTCTTGGGACGCCAAGCCGTACCTTGGCTGAGATCCGGTTTGTTGATAGGCGCGTTGTTGATCAGTGTCGCCAGGGTATAGCCTTTCTCCAGCGCTGCGGCATATAGGAAAGGTTTTATGTTGGAGCCCAACTGACGCTTGGCCTGAGTCACCCGGTTGTACTGGCTCTGACTGAAGCTGTAACCACCGACCAGTGCCTGAATTGCACCATCTTTAGGATCTATCGAGACTATGGCGCTGGCAACCTGAGGCACCTGAGCCAGTTGCCAGATATCGCCGTTGTGACGTACCCAAATCTGTTCGCCCACTTTCAGGAATTGTTCGGCTTTCTTCGGTGGTGCGCTTTGGCGTTTGTCACTGATAAATTTGCGGGCCCATTTGAGGCCATCCCAAGGCAGAGTGAGCTTTTCTCCTGAAGCGAGCAGTACTTCAGCTTGTTGTTCTTCTACCTTCAATACGGCAGCAGGCCTGAGCTCTTGAATGGGCATGGTTTTCTTCAGGGTGGCAATCAACTCGCTCTCATCAGGTTGCTTGTCTGTCCAGAGAACCGCTTCCGGGCCTCGATAGCCATGGCGTTCATCATAGGCGTAGACATTGTTGCGCAGTGCCTTTTGGGCTTTTAACTGCAGTGAGGAGTCTATGCTGGTGTAGACATCGTATCCTCCGGTATAGGCTTCCTCTTCACCGTATTTTTGTACCATATAATCCCTGGCCATCTCTGAAATATAGGGGGCATAGAGATCGATTTCGGCACCATGGTATTTGGCGGTAATAGGTTGGGCGCTGGCCTCGTTGTATTCACTCTGGGTGATGTAGCCGACCTCCAGCATACGGTTGAGCACCAGATTACGACGAGTCAAAGCTCGGCTGGGGGAGGTGATAGGGTTGAGTGTTGAGGGCGCTTTCGGCAAGCCGGCGATAACTGCCATTTCAGCAAGCGTCAAGTCTTTGACTTCCTTGCCATAATATACTTGAGCCGCGGCGCCAACCCCGTAGGCCCGCTGTCCAAGATAGATACGGTTGACATAGAGCTCCAGAATTTCATCTTTGGTCAGCAGCTGCTCTATGTGGATAGAGATAAATATCTCTTTGACTTTACGAATAATTGTCTTGTCTCGGGTCAGGAAGAAGTTCCTGGCCACCTGCATGGTAATGGTACTGGCGCCCTGCTTTTTTTCGCCGGTGGCCAACATAACCAGTGCGGCCCGAGCTACCCCTATGGGGTCGACGCCTTTGTGCTCATAAAAACGTGAATCTTCGGTTGCCAGAAAGGCTTGCAGTAATGGTTTGGGCACATCGGCCAATTCCAACGGGATCCTGCGCTTTTCACCGAATTGTGAGATCAGCTTGCCATCACTGGAATAAACCCTCAGTGGTGTTTGCAGTTGCACTGTCTTGAGTGTGGCGACATCCGGGAGTTCGGGCAGGACGTAGAAGTAGGCTCCAACGATAGCTGCAACCCCCAAAAGGGCCAGGCTGAATAGAGCTATGAGTATACGTTTTAACCACTTCACTAGATTATTCCAAAACTTGCTGCGGGCACAATAGTATATAAGGCGTTTTGTGCAGGGTGAAGCAAAAAGGCAGCGTCAAAAAATTAGCCGTTGTAATGTACTCAAACATTTTATACAAAGAGGCGTAACAATTTGAAAATGTGCTACTCTAAAACCTAACAATAACAAAGTGACAAAGGACTATGCTTTCGAATCTATGGAAGCGTCAGGCTCCGCAAATGGTGGGTATTGACATCGGTTCTCACGAGGTCAAGGCAATCCTGCTGGGCAAGACAGGCGATGGTTATAAAATCCAGGCTTACGCCGCAGCTCCTGTTAAAAAAGGAGCCATCAATGATCATGATATTCGGGATCCTGAAGCCGTTATTGAAGCAATGAAACAGCTCAAGAGGCAATTGCCCAAAGCAACTAAATTTGCTTCTGTCGCTGTATCCGGATCAGCCGTAATGACTAAAGTCATCTACATGGATGCCTCTCTGAGTGAGGTGGAAATGGAGGCACAGATTGAGATTGAAGCGGATAACCTTATTCCCTATTCACTTGATGAAGTCAGTATTGATTTTGAAACACTGAGCGTTAACAAGACAGATCCCAGTAAAGTTGATGTTTTGCTCAGTGCTTGCCGAACCGAAAATATCGATGCCAGAATCGATGCGCTGGACAGTGTTGACCTTGAGCCCAAAGTCGTTGATGTAGAAGGTTATGCTTTAGGCCGTTCCCTTGAATTGGTCTTGGGACAGCTGCCGGACGGCGCTGCTGAACAGGTGGTCGCTTTAGTTGATATTGGTGCCAATATGACTACCTTCGCGGTAGTGGAAAAAGGGGAGACGGCCTTTATCCGCGAACAGGCGTTTGGTGGTGAACTCTTCACTCAATCTATATTGTCTTTTTACGGCATGTCTTATGAGCAGGCGGAAAAGGCCAAGATAGAAGGTGATCTACCTCGCAATTATATGTTTGAGGTGTTATCGCCATTCCAAACGCAATTATTGCAACAAATAAAACGCACGCTGCAAATATATTGCACTTCCAGTGGTAAAGATAAAGTCGATCATTTGGTGCTTTGTGGCGGTACCTCCAAATTAGAAGGTATGGCTAATCTTCTGACCAATGAATTAGGTGTTCATACAATAATTGCCGACCCCTTTCAGGGAAGTTTGCATGCAGACGATTCAGTAAAAAATGCCCTGCAACCCCATATCAGTAAATACATGGTGGCCTGCGGCCTGGCGCTGAGGAGTTATGGTCAATGGCGAACATAAATTTATTACCATGGCGCGAAGAAGCCAGGGAAAAACAGAAACGTGACTATATAGGGATTTTGGCTGCTGTTTTTATTGGCGCCGCGTTGTTGGTTTACATGGCACTGAACTTTATCGGTTTGATGACAGAAGATCAGCGGCAGCGAAATGCTTATCTTCAATCAGAAATTAGCTTGTTAGACAAACAGATAGCTGAGATTACCAAGATCAAACAGCGCAAAAAGGATATTGAACGTCGCACCGAGATTATTCTTAACCTGCAACAGGCGCGTAATTTGCCTACCCATGTATTGGATGAGCTGGTACGGGTTATTCCGCCAGGCATCTATCTTTCCAGCATAGAAAAGAAAGGCAGCCTCATCTGGATCGAGGGGCGTAGTGAGTCCAATAACAATGTCGCCAACATGATGCGAAAAATTAAAGCATCAGAGTGGCTTCAGGACCCGAGTATGCAGTCGATAGTTTCTCAGCAGGAAGAACTCAGAGAGCTGCAACGCTTCAGTCTCAAGGTCAGTATCAAGGGAGCAAATCGGCTTGAGGGGACGGCACAGATGGCGAAAGGAGCGGGCAAATGAGTTTCGATTTGAGCCAGTTCAATGACCTGGACATGGAGAATATCGGCGCTTGGCCGACTCAGGTCAAGGCTGTGTTTGCCGGCTTGCTGGCAATTCTGGTGTTCGTTGGTGGCTATTATTTGTTTGTTTCAGATGCCATAGATATCTATCAGTCCGAGCAAGTTAAAGAGCAACAACTGCGTGATGATTTCAAGCAAAAGTATCTTTTGGCCGCTAACCTGAAATTATATCGAGAGCAGTTGGTGCAGATGGAAGCGCAATTTGCCGAATTGCTGAAGATGCTGCCATCTGAAAACGAAATGCCGGGTTTGCTTGATGACTTGACCTATGTGGCTACAGATGCCGGGTTGAAGATTCAGAGTCTGGATTGGGACGCAGAGATCCAGCGGGACTTCTACATTGAATTTCCGATACGTATGGCCGTGACCGGCGATTATCACCAACTGGGTCACATGGTCGGCGGGGTTGCCAAGTTGCCACGGATTGTCAGTCTGCATGATTTTGTGATTAAGCGTGACCCATCAGGCATCTTGGCGATGGAGATCCTTGCCAAGACCTACAGATTTAAAGAAGGAACGGAATTACCGCCGGAGAAGGCTAAGGGGAAAGGTAAATGAAACGACTCATTACCCTGACCGCTGCGGTGCTATTGCTGAGTGGTTGTATTGGTGACAGAGCGGATCTTGAGGACTTTGTTACCAGCACCAAGGCCCAGCCGGTTGCTCCAATCCCGCCGCTGAAAGAGCCGCCTCAGTTTGAGCACTTTGATTATCAGGCCGATATGATGCGTAGCCCCTTTGTACCACCTTCCCGAGAACTGACGGAAGAGGTGATAGACACCACCAAAGACTGCCTGCAACCGGATCTCAAGCGTCGCAAGGGCCGTCTAGAAACCTATGCCCTGGATAATCTCAAGATGCGCGGCACCCTGAGCGAAGACAAGGTGGTTTGGGCCTTGGTGGAGACGACTGATGGCAATGTCTATCGCATGGGCGTCGGTGAGTATTTGGGACTTTATCATGGCCGGATAGCCAAAGTATCAGCACAGTATATCGATATCATTGAATTAGTACCGGACGGTTCCGGCTGCTGGACAGAGCGCAACAGCAGCCTGGAATTGACCGGAGAATAACAAGCGAAGGATGAGGGAATAATGGAATCTTCTGCCGCGAATATCACCCCAAAAAATGCAGCCAAATGGATGCAGTATATCCTGGGCAGCTTGCTCATCCTGGGGCTAAGTCCCTATGCTGATGCTGCCAACAAGCTGGTAGATGTTAAGTACCATGCCATTGTGGATCACCAACTGGAATTGGAGTTGGTGTTTGACAGGCCGATATCTGAGCCGGAAATCAATTTGAATGCCGATCCCGCCAGTATCCAATTGAACTTTAGCGACAGTATTTCTGCGCTGGAAAAAGCACAGATCCCTATTAACACTGCCGGGGTCGAGCAGCTGTCCAGCATGCAGGATGGCGATAAGTTGCAACTGGTTTTGGCACTGAAAAAAGTGAAACCTTATCAAGGTAAGGCCGTGGGGAACGTCTATCGTTTGACTGTCAATGATGAAGTCATGGATCCCCAGAGCAAGGCCAGCAGCCCGTTTGTTAATAGCATAAAAAATATCGACTTCCGCCGCTTGGGGGATAAGGGTGGTGAATTGCTGGTTGAGCTGCGTAATTCATCGGTTGCCGCCAATGTTGAGCAGGTCGGTTCCAGGCTGGAGCTGAAGTTGTACAACACAGATATTCCATCTGACATGCTTTATGTTATGGATGTGCAAGACTTTGCCACCCCGGTGAAGAGCTTTGAGACCTTCAAAGAAGAGCTGACCAGTCGAATTCTGATCGATATCAAGGGCGACTACGAATACAACTACAAACAAGACGGTAATATGTTCACCTTGGCGATGACCGAGGTTGAGCGTGCAGTTCAGATGGAGACGGAGAAGAAATACTCGGGCAAGACCCTATCACTCAACTTCCAGAATATTTCAGTCAGAACCGTGCTGCAGATCATTGCCGATTACAACGACTTCAACCTGGTGACCAGTGATACAGTCGAAGGTAGTATCACCCTGAGATTGGATGACGTACCTTGGGATCAGGCGCTGGATCTTATCCTGCAGACCAAGGGGTTGGATAAGCGAATCGAAGGTAATATTCTGATGGTTGCGCCGGCTGAGGAGCTTGCCATACGTGAAGAAAACCAGCTCAAGAACAAGAAAAAAGTCTCTGAAGAGTTGGCGCCACTTTACTCGGAATATTTGCAGGTGAACTATGCCAAGGCCACCGAGATTGCCAGCTTGTTAAGGGGAGAAGGATCAAGCCTATTGTCCAAACGCGGCACAGTTGCCGTGGACGAAAGAACCAATACTCTGCTGGTTAAAGACACGGCCGATATTCTGGAAAACGTGCACAAGCTGATAGAAGTGCTGGACGTGCCTATTCGTCAGGTGTTGATTGAAAGCCGAATGGTTACGGTTAAGGATGATGTTGCTGAGGATTTGGGTATCCGTTGGGGGATCACAGATCAACAGGGCAATAAAGGCACCTCGGGTAGTCTGGAAGGCGCTCAGGACATTACCAACGGCACCATTCCATCCATAGGCGACCGTCTCAATGTGAACCTGCCGGCGGCTCCTAGCAATGCTGCCAGCATAGCTTTCCATGTTGCCAAACTGGCCGACGGTACTGTCTTGGATTTGGAATTGAGTGCGCTGGAGCAGGAAAACAAGGGTGAAATTATCGCCAGCCCCAGAATTACCACCTCAAATCAGAAAGCCGCTTATATTGAGCAGGGTGTCGAGATCCCTTATGTGGAATCGGCTTCCAGTGGCGCGGCTACAGTACAGTTCAAGAAAGCGGTATTGTCACTGCGGGTAACACCACAAATTACCCCGGATAACCGTGTGATACTGGATTTGGAAATCACTCAGGATTCTCAAGGTAAGATAGTACAGACGCCGCTGGGAGAAGCTGTTTCCATCGATACCCAGCGCATAGGTACCCAAGTGCTGGTGGACAATGGTGAAACCATAGTGCTGGGGGGGATCTATCAGCAGAACTTGATCAGTCGGGTCAGCAAGGTGCCTGTTTTGGGGGATATTCCCCTGGTTGGCTTCCTGTTCCGCAATACTTCGGACAAGAATGAGCGCCAGGAGCTGCTGATCTTCGTAACGCCCAAGATAGTGACTGAGGAAATCTAGGGAAGGTGCGAAAAAGTCCTCGTGGCGTTCTCTTTTGTAGTGCGTCGCTTGCAACGCAATTGGCGTTCACGGCATCTGATTGAAGCTATGAGGGGGTCTGCTTAAGTTTTTTCCAAACCTGTAAAACTTCAACCAAAGCCAGTGCCAGTCGCTGGCTTTGATGTTTGGGCGCGGGGAAATTTGGCTTTAATAGTCGGCATTACTTGCCTTGAATGTCCTTAAGCTGAGATAATCCCCGGTCAAGTCTCATAAGAGCAAGGTAACAAATCCCGTCGATTTGATAGTAAGTCGACATTCGGCAAACTTTTCATAAGATTCAGACGTACAAGAAATGGCTGAAAAACGTAATATTTTTCTGGTAGGCCCTATGGGCGCAGGCAAGAGCACCATAGGTCGTCATCTGGCACAAATGCTGCACTTGGAATTCCACGATTCAGATCAAGAGATTGAAAATCGCACCGGCGCTGACATTGCCTGGGTATTTGACGTTGAAGGCGAAGAAGGTTTCCGTCGCCGCGAGGCTCAGGTGATTTCCGATCTGACCGAGAAACAAGGCATAGTTCTGGCTACTGGTGGTGGCTCAGTTCAAAGCAAAGATATCCGCAACTTCCTCTCTGCCCGCGGTATCGTGGTGTATTTGGAAACCACTATTGATAAACAAGTGGCCCGCACTCAGCGCGACAAGCGTCGCCCCTTGCTGCAGGTCGATAACCCTCGTGAAGTGTTGGAAGCACTGGCAGACGTGCGTAATCCTCTCTATGAGGAAATCGCTGATGTTATCGTCAAGACAGACGAGCAAAGCGCCAAAGTGGTGGCCAATCAAATCATTGAACAATTAGGTTTCTAGGACGCAAGATGCAACAGATCCGGGTTGATTTAGGTGAACGTAGTTATCCTATCTTCATTGGCCAGGGTCTGTTGGCCCAGAGCGATTGCCTGACGGCGAGCATCTTGGGTAAAAAGGTCCTCATTGTCTCCAATGACACAGTAGCTCCCCTGTATCTGCAATCCTTGCAGCGCCTTCTGCTGCCTGCGGCTCAGGTTTTTGCTCATATTTTACCCGACGGTGAGCAATACAAGACACTGGCACAGCTCGATAGCGTATTTACGGCTTTGCTTGAGCATAACTGCGGTCGTGATGTGGTGCTGGTGGCACTCGGCGGTGGAGTTATTGGTGATATGGTCGGCTTTGCTGCCGCCTGTTATCAGCGGGGGGTGGATTTTATCCAGATCCCCACTACGCTCCTGTCTCAGGTCGACTCATCCGTAGGTGGCAAGACGGCAGTCAATCATCCGCTGGGCAAGAACATGATAGGCGCTTTCTATCAACCCAAACTTGTGTTGATAGATACCCTGTGTCTGAAGACCCTGCCGGCGCGTGAATTTGCTGCCGGTATGGCTGAAGTGATCAAATACGGCATCATTTGGGATGCTGATTTTTTCCTGTGGCTCGAGAACAATGTCGAGTCACTCAAGTCGCAGCAGCCAGAGGCGTTGGCTTATGCCATACGTCGCTGCTGTGAGATAAAAGCCGAAGTGGTTGCCGAAGATGAGACAGAGCAAGGTGTTCGTGCCCTGTTGAATCTGGGGCATACCTTTGGTCATGCCATCGAGGCCGAAATGGGCTATGGCAATTGGCTTCATGGTGAAGCGGTTGCCGCTGGCACAGTCCTTGCTGCACAAACTGCAAAAGCCATGGAACTGATTGACGAGTCAATTCTCTGTCGCATCAGTGCGCTGCTACAGGCATTCGACTTACCGATAACTGCACCAGAGTCCATGGATTTTGAAAGCTTTATCAAACACATGCGGCGTGACAAAAAAGTTTTGGCTGGGCAAATTCGCTTGGTTTTGCCCACTGATATGGGGCAGGCCGGTATTTTTGCTCAAGTGCCGGAATCCCTACTCGAACAGGTGATCTGCCGCGCTTGAACCTTGATGGGTGACAATGGTGGCAACCGAAGAACTTCTCCTGCCCTCGCAAGAGGCACTGTTACAAAGACTGCAGCATCTGGCCTGTTACGGTCAGCAGCTGGTTTTGTTGCAGGGGCAGGTCGGAGCCGGTAAGACACGGCTGTTGACCGCCTTGGCCAATGTGCTCGATGAGCATAATCTGGCGTTGGTCACTTGTCCTCAACATGCGGATGCCGCCGAAATAAGGCGCAAGTTGCTGATCCAACTACTGCCCGACCCCCTGTTTGACGACGAACAGCCGCTGGCCGACACCCTGCTGCGTTATCTCGGTGAGATGCGCAAGCCTATCCACATACTGATCGACGATGCCGACAACATGCCGCTGGAGCTCTGGGCCGAGTGTTTGTTGCTGACTCAGCTGCAAGCCAGAGGTGAACCTATCACGCTGACCTGTTCGGTTTCTCCGGAATTTGCTGAACAGTTACAGTTGCAACTGCCCAAGGCACAGAAACAGCAGGTATTGCCGGTTAAGCTTGAGCCGCTTTCTCTGGCCGAGCGTGAGGGGCTGTATCAAACTTTGTTGACTCGCAGCGCAGTACACACCTTTACGCCGCGGGCTATAGTGGTTAAGCAGTTGGAGCGGCAGCAGGGCACACCGGCCGAGGTTTTGGCATTGTTGGAGCTGGCATTGAATGGTGAGCCGCCGAGGCCAAGAGTATTCCCGTGGAAGACCTTACTGATGTCGAGCCTTGCTGTGCTGAGTTGTTTGGCATTGCTCTCCTGGTATCTGTTGCGTTCGACCGAGCCTCTGCCCGAGCTGACCAAGTCTGCCTTGGTACTGGAACATAGGACAAGTCCCTTAAGCCAGTTTGCCGAGCGTTGGCTCGATATTGAATCGGAACCGGCCTCGAAAGTTCTCAGCTCGGCTCCTGTATATGTTCGTCTCGAACAACCACGAAGCCAGAGCCTTGTTTCACCAGCGATTGACTCGCAGCAAGACCCGAAATCAGCTCAGAAAACCGTGCCCCAAGCGGATAGTCAGTCGACCCCTGAGTCGGAAACTGGTTCTGAACTGCTCAGCGATGCCAAGGCGGCGCTGGATGTGGAAACCGCTCCTGTTACCCAAAAGCCGCAGGTCAAAGAGGCTGCCTCTATGAATAATGAAGCGCAGGAAATTCAAGCTCAATCTGAGCTTGAACAAGAGCCTAGTGCCGGAGTGCTACCGACACAAGGTTACACCTTGCAATTGGTAAGTCTGAAACGCGAGTCTTCACTGACAGCATTTATGATTAAGCTGAAAAAAGTGAAAAATGTCAGAGTGGCCAAACATAAGGATTGGTGGGTGGTATTGGTAGGGGAATATGCCAGCAAGCAAGAAGCCATCGAAGCCGGTAAGGTATTGCAACTGTCTTTGGACCTGCCTCAACCTTTGATTAAGTCCTGGCAATCACTGCAACACTATCGCTTACAAGCTGGCCTAAGTAACAGTGAAATTTCATCTTAAACCGAGTACAATCCTCACTTTCGTTTTTCCGGGCACCAATCAATTTTAATGAAGAAAAAACAAAGAGCCTTTCTCAAGTGGGCCGGTGGTAAATTTAAACTGGTTGATGCCCTGATTCAGCACTTGCCCAAGGGCGAGCGCCTGGTTGAACCCTTTGTCGGTGCCGGTTCTGTGTTCCTCAACACAGATTACCCCAGCTACCTGCTGTGCGATATCAATCGTGATCTAATCGATCTCTACTCCATCATTCAGACTCGTCCGGAAGCATACATAGGGGCGGCGGCCGAGTTGTTTGTGCCGCAGATGAACGACAAAGAGCAATACTATCTGATCCGAGATAAATTCAACCGTAGTCGCGACCCCTTCGATAGAGCTATCTATTTTCTCTATCTCAATCGTTTTGGTTTTAATGGCTTATGTCGTTACAACCGTAAAGGCTCATTCAATGTGCCCTTCGGTTCCTACAAGAAGCCGTATTTTCCCGAGAAGGAAATACGCGGCTTTGCCGCCAAGGCACAAAATGCCGAGTTTCGCTGTATTGGCTACGAGCAGGCGTTTGCTCTGGCCCAAAGCGGTGATGTGATTTATTGCGATCCGCCATACGCCCCCCTATCGACCACCGCCAGCTTTACTACTTATGTTGGGGCCGGCTTTTCGTTGGATGACCAGGCGCTGCTGGCCAGGCACTCTCGTCATACCGCTATTGAGCGTGGTATTCCAGTGCTTATCAGCAACCATGATATTCCGCTGACCCGTGAGCTGTACCATGGTTCAAGAATGGAAACGATTCAGGTACAGCGAAATATCAGCCAGAAGGGCAGCAGCAGAACCAAGGTGAATGAGCTGATGGCTTTGTACGACGAAACCTATCACAACGAGAACGACTGAAAGTCATCTTTGCCAAAGTAATCAGGCGAGTACTTGATTTACCAGCAGCAATAGTCCAACCACCAAGAGTGCTGCCAGCAACACGCCTGTGATGATGTAAGGGAGAGGTGAGGAATTGGCGCTGAAGTCCCTGGCACGATTGGACTCACTCTGCACGCCGAAGAAGGCCGCCAGCGTACTGTAAAGGTAACGCCAGTAGCGGCCAAACATTTAAAAACCGTTGTTGGAATTTGCCGGGGCGATATCGTCAACCGGTTTGCGTTGATGGCCGTGCAGTAACTCCAGTAAGTCGACAAAATGGAACTGGCCCGAACGACTCTTGCCGCTGAACCAGCCCCCCCAGCTCAAGTCATCTTCCTGAGTCGCACAGCGATTATTGGGATGGCTGGAAGGCAGATTGGGATTGTAGTCGTGTTCCTGGCTGTAGCTGCAGGCCAGATTGTTCGCGGAAGAACCCAGGCTTTGGAAGCCAACAGCAGTCGCTCCCACCACGCCAGCGGCGGCAGCGAGTATGACTGCTGACTTGATGCTGTGTGTGAAAACCTGCGGTTTCTGGTTCATCCTGTTCCATCCCCAAATGTGACGTTGGTCGATTATAACAAAGCCGTTGATAAATTGAACAGCTTTTTACCAAGTAACAACCTTATTCCAACTTATGATGCTTTTCAACGGCAGAAATGGGCGCCAGGCTATAGAGCCTGAGCGCCTTGGCGGGTAAAATAGGCGACTTCTTAAACATCCTGTGAGATTGCTATGCGCCCATATCTTATTGCTCCTTCCATTCTGTCTGCCGATTTCGCCCGCCTGGGTGATGATGTTAAAGCCGTATTGGATGCGGGGGCCGACGTGGTTCACTTCGATGTGATGGACAACCATTATGTACCTAACCTGACCATAGGCCCCATGGTCTGCAAAGCTTTGCGTGACTATGGTATTACCGCCGAAATCGATGTGCACCTGATGGTGAAGCCGGTCGACCGCATAGTGCCTGATTTTGCCAAGGCGGGGGCTTCTATTATCACTTTCCATCCGGAAGCCAGCGAGCATGTGGACCGCACAGTGCAACTCATCCGTGACCACGGCTGTAAGGCCGGCTTGGTATTCAACCCTGCCACGCCATTGCACTACCTGGACTATGTGATGGATAAGCTGGATGTGATTTTGTTGATGTCGGTTAACCCTGGGTTTGGTGGTCAGTCATTTATTCCATCGACACTGGATAAACTGGCCGAAGTACGCCGCCGTATCGATGAGAGTGGCCGCGATATCCGCCTGGAGGTCGACGGGGGCGTTAAGGTGGACAATATAGCCGAAATTGCCGCCGCCGGTGCCGACATGTTTGTTGCCGGTTCAGCCATCTTTAGCCAGCCTGACTATAAGGCGGTTATCGACCAAATGCGCAGCGAACTGGCGGGAGTGTAAGTTATGATCGCAAGCAGTATCAGCGCGATCGCCTTTGATCTGGATGGCACTCTGGTTGACAGTGTGCCGGACTTGGCCGCGGCGACCCAAGCGACGCTTGCCGATCTGGGGCTTAGAAGTTGCACTGAAGATCAGGTACGCAGCTGGGTTGGCAACGGCACAGAGATGTTGATGCGCCGCGCGCTGACCTTTAGCCTGGGGGCTGAACCGGATGCCTCTGTCATGGCCGATGCCATGCCGGTATTTATGAAGCATTATGAAGCTTGCCTTGAGCGTTACAGCAAGCTGTATCCCGGGGTTGAGTCTGTGCTCAGAACCCTGCAGCAAAGAGGTTTTAAGTTGGCGGTGGTCACCAACAAGCCTTATCGCTTTACTATCCCTTTATTGCAGGCTTTTGGTATTGAGTTATTTTTCAGTGAAATTCTCGGCGGCGATTCTCTCACTAAGATGAAACCGGATCCCTTGCCGCTGACTCATCTGCTGGAGAAATGGCAGTTGCAGCCTCAGCAGATGTTGATGGTGGGTGATTCCCGTAACGACGTTCTGGCGGCGAAAGCTGCAGGTATTGCCTCAATCGGCTTGACCTATGGCTACAACTACGGTGAAGATATTGGGCTTTGCGGCCCAGATGCCGTATGCGATCATTTTGAGCAAATTTTGGCGCATTTGCCGCCACAGCAATCGGAGTAATGAAATTCATGAGCAGTCCCAAACCCATAGTATTGAGCGGTGCCCAGCCCTCAGGCGAGTTGACCATAGGTAACTACATGGGTGCCCTGCGTCAGTGGGTGGCCATGCAGGACAGCCATGATTGCCTCTATTGTGTGGTGGATTTGCATGCCATCACTGTGCGTCAGGATCCCAATGCCTTGCGTGAAGCTTGCCTGGACACATTGGCGCTGTACCTTGCTTGTGGTGTTGATCCCAAGAAGAGTACAGTATTCATTCAGTCACAGGTGCCGCAGCACACTCAACTGGGGTGGGTACTGAACTGTTATACCCAGATGGGTGAGCTGAGCCGCATGACTCAGTTTAAGGATAAGTCGCAAAAGCACGCCAACAATATCAACGTCGGGTTGTTTGGTTATCCTGTGCTGATGGCGGCCGATATCCTGCTGTACCAGGCCAATGAGATCCCTGTCGGTCAGGATCAGAAACAGCATCTGGAGTTGACCCGGGACATCGCCACCCGTTTCAACAACGCCTATGGTGACACCTTCACAGTGCCAGAGCCTTTTATCCCTGAGCTGGGTGCCAAGGTGATGTCGCTGCAGGATCCCACCAAGAAGATGTCCAAGTCAGATGACAACCGCAACAATGTCATCGGCCTGCTGGAAGATCCCAAGGCGGTGATGAAGAAGCTGAAAAAGGCGATGACTGACAGCGATGAGCCGCCTGTCGTGCGTTTCGACATAGACAACAAGCCTGGGGTGTCCAATCTGCTGAGCCTGATGTCCGGGGTGACAGGCCAGAGCATAGCCGAACTGGAAGCCGAGTTTGAAGGCAAGATGTATGGCCATTTGAAAGTGGCCGCCGGTGAAGCCGTGGTCGGAATGTTGGAGCCGTTGCAACAACGCTTCCGTGAGTTCCGCGAAGACAGAGCCTTCCTGGAGTCTGTGATGAAGCAGGGCGCGGAAAAGGCCCAGGCCCGCGCCGAAGTCACAGTGAAGAAAGTTTATGAGAAGATAGGCTTGCTGGTGTAAATCAGCCACTCTTGAGAGCCGACCTACAAGGTCGGCTTTTTTGTGGCTGCGTTCGAGTTACTGCGGTTGTGGCTGGCTTGCCATCAACATCAGCCAATCGGCAAAGGCCGCTATCGCCGGTTCTTTGAGGCGCCGCTCTTTACAGCAAAAAGTGAACTCAAACCCTGTGTGCACATCCGGCAGTTCGGCCTCAATCAAACGGCCACTGGCAATATCATCCTCTACCATAAAGTCTGACGCCAGTGCTATGCCTTGACCGGCAATCGCGGCCTCTATGGCCATCAACACATGGCTGAAAATATGCTGCCTGTGATTGGCTGTCAGAGTCACACCGTTGGCCTCGGCCCAACGGTTCCAGTCCAGCCCCAACGGGCCTTCATCCACAGTCAACAGTGGGTACTGCTGCAGACTCTGAATCGTTATCTGTCCGGCTCTGGGGGGCAATTGTGGGCTGCAAACCGGAATAAGCCGCTCCTTGTGCAGCACCGTCTGCCAGTAACCCCGTCGTTTGAGGCCACCACTGATAAAGAGATCGGCCACGCTGTCGCTGAGCTCGGGATCTTGAGTCACCATCTCCAGCCTGATCTGCACCTCAGGGTGACGGCGGCGAAAGTCGCTGAGCCTGGGGATCAACCATTTAACTGCAAAAGAGCTGTAAACCGCCAGTTTCAGCTCGCGATTGGGTTCACCGAACAAACGGCCAAGATCAGCCAGCTCGTTGAATATTCGCTCCAGTTCCCCGTAGAGGATCTCTCCCTTGGGTGACAGTTTGAGACTGCGCCCCTGACGTTGGAACAGGGACTCGCCAAAGTGTTCTTCCAGTAATCTGACCTGATGGGACACGGCACTCTGGGTGATGCACAGCTCTTCGGCGGCGCGGGAAAAGTGGCTCTGGCGCGCAGCTGCCTCGAATACCTGCAGCGCTCTCAAGGGGGGAAGTTTTCGCATCGGCTATTCTTTCCGGAAATTTAGTATGAATTTAATTCATTTATACGCAAAAAACATCATTTCAGTTTGGTTTTTAACCCGGATATGATGCCGCCGATTGAGAGTCGTTCAGGATAACCAAGATGCAGAGAACCGTTGCTATCGGTTTGATTTTATTGACCGTAGGAAATCTCTTCAGCGCTTTTTATGACGTATCGGTCAAGTGGTTACCGGATGATGCCAATGCGGCGACTTTCCTGCTGGTGCGCCAGGTGACAGCGGTACTTATGTTGCTGCCCCTGTGGCTCAAGGCCGGTCGCCCGGGGACTTCTCATTTTAAGATCCACCTTTGGCGTGCCAACACAGGAGCTGTTGGCGCGCTCTTTTTGATTATTGGCCTGATGGCGCTGCCCTTGGCGACTGTCAGCTCGCTATTCTATTCGGCGCCCCTGATGATCATGGTGCTCGGCGCTGTATTTCTGAAGGAACAGATCACGCCGCTGCAGTGGGGAGTTGCCGCACTGGGATTTGTCGGTATCTTGTTGATCCTAAAGCCTAGTGAACTGGAACTTGCCGGTATCGCGGTGTTGGTTTCTGCCTTTACCTTCTCCTTGAACCAGATGAGTTTGCGAAAGCTGCCCGGTACCGAAGCCGCCAGTCTGACTTTGCTCTGTTACAACTTGCTGAGTCTGCCGCTGACTCTGCTGGTGGCATTGTCGCAGCAACTGGCCGGGCTCAGTTGGCAACTGCTCGGGGTGGCGTTGTTATCCAATGCTTTCCTGCTGGCGTATCACTGGTTCTGTGTTCTGGCTTATCGCAGGGCCAAGGCCAGTGAAATTGCCGTGGCTGAATACAGCGGACTGATCTTTATTGTCTTCCTGGGTTGGCTGCTGTTCGATGAGTGGCTGGATACCCTGAGTTGGATTGGGGCTGCGTTGGTGGTGCTGCCAACCTTGTGCCTGCCCGCCATCGCCAAGCTGATGAAAACCCGTGAACTGAAAGCACAAGAGCCGGTATAACCGGCTCTTGTTTGCATAGACGAGGGATTTGGCTGTTAAGGGGTGACGTAGTCGAACACCTTGATCACCTTACGTACCCCTGCGGTATTGCGGGCGATTTCCACTGCCAGATCGGCTTGCTCTCGCTCGACTAAACCCAGCAGAAAGACTTCACCATTCTCAGTGATCACCTTGATCTTGGTGACATCCAGATTCTTGTCGTTGAGCATCCGTCCCTTGACCTTGGTGGTGATCCAGGTGTCGTTGCTGCGGGTGGTAAAGGATGTCGGGTTACCAATACGGATCTGATTGTGGATCTTGCCACCCAACTGTAGTTCTTTGACCAGCCGAATCGCCTTGTCTCTAAGCATGGAGTTGGGCGCCTGACCTATCATCAGTACATTGCCGTTCATACTGACGCCGGTGATATTGGTTTGATTCTTCAGATCCTCTTCCGCGCCCAACGCGCTGGAGATACTAAAATCGGCATTGGTATCATCCAACTGGGTCTTGAGCGAGCGCTCATCGTTGACCACCATGGCGCCGCCGACTGCACCCACCATTACGGCTCCGGCACAGCCGGTCAAACTGGTAAGCAGTAGACACAGGGGCAGCAGACGTCTCATTGATGCTCGTCCTGCGGGAACAGGGTACGGTCAATGTTGTCACACAGGCAGTGGATAACCAGCAGGTGTACTTCCTGAATACGCGCCGTGACGTTGGAGGGGACGCGGATCTCCACATCATTGGTGCTCAGCAATCCGGCCATGGCACCGCCATCTTTACCCGTGAGCGCAACTATGGTCATATCCCGGCTCAGTGCAGCTTCCATCGCTTTAATGACGTTGCCCGAATTGCCGCTGGTGGAAATGGCCAGCAGTATGTCACCGGGTTGGCCCAGTGCCAGGATCTGCTTGGAAAACACTTCGTCATAGCTGTAATCGTTGGCGATGGCTGTCAGGGTTGAGGTGTCTGTTGTCAGAGCTATGGCCGGCAGCGGTGGACGCTCCACTTCGTAGCGGTTCAGCAGCTCGGCGGAAAAGTGTTGGGCATCACCGGCACTGCCGCCGTTACCGCAGGCAAGGATCTTATTGCCACCCAACAGACATTGCACCATCATTTCTGCGGCCTTGGAGATGGACTCAGGCAGCGCCTCTGCGGCGTCAATCTTGGTCTGAATCGACTCGGTGAAGCTGTCTTTGATACGTTCTAACATGGATAAGTCCTTCACTATCAAGTGTTGCTATCATGCCATAGGCCGGTGGCTTTTTTCAGGCATAAAAGTGTAAATTTGTTTTGGATTAAGCGTTTACTAAAAAGCGTCTTGCAGCCATTTCACCTTGCCGCCATCAATGGCCAGTAGATCGAAGCGACATGGAGCATTGATCCTGTGTTGCTGCAGATACTGACTGGCGGCCTTGCGAAGCCTGGCAATTTGGGCCTGGCTCAATGACTGCAAAGCGCCACCGAATCGGCTGGGTGAGCGGTATTTTACCTCAACAAACACCCATTGGCTGCCCTGTTTCATCACCAAGTCCAGTTCGCCGAAACTGTAGCGCACATTCTGTTCGACAAAGGTCAGGCCCTGTTGTTCCAGATACTGGCGAGCCAGACGCTCGCCTTCCTGTCCCAGATCCATATGCCGGCTTACAGTGGCCGTAAAACGCCGCGTTGGTATTTGGCCCAGCTGAGCTGACGATCAATCACCCCATCCGGGCTCACCGTCAACTGGCCGCTGCGGCCATTGTACTGATATCCGGGGAAGGCATGCATCTGGGCCAGACGATTGACCAGTTGCAGGGCATCATAGCCCATCACATACAGGCGTTTTTGGGCGTTACCCCAGGTGGGCCACAACTTGTTGACCACCTCGGTTTCTTCACTGGCCTGCAGTAACCAGGGAATATCACTGATGGTGATATTGTTCAGTTCAATCGCGGTTTGCTTGGCATTGTCTTCCTGACGGGCGCGGCTGCTGGTATACAGCGGCACCTGCTCGGCAAAGACACTGAAATTGACATCGATAAAGGGTTTCAGCAGCGGTAAGTCCTGAATCCCCGAGATCATATAGATGGCATCGATATCGGTACGGGAGCGGAAGTCGGCCTTCACCTTGCTGCCGAGCAGTGCCTTAATGGCTTGGATCCGCGCCTTGCTGTCCGTTACGCCGAGGGCGCTTTCCACGGTTTCGCGCATCTTGTCGCCGTTGTCATAGAAGTGGACTTCGGCATCACTGTCGGTCAGTTCCATCCAGGTTTGCTTAAAGCTCTGGGCCATACGTTGGCCTACGGCATCATTGCTGGCAAGCAGCAGTGGCACCTGTATACCATCCTGATACATGCGTCTGGCGGCATCGCTGGCTTCCTGAGTGGGAGACAGGGCAAAGTAGTACTTATTCTGTTGCGGTTGCAGCTTATCTATTTGGTTGAGAAACAGTTGTGGCGGCGTACTTGCCCCGGCAGCTTGCTGGGCCGCCATCACTTGTTCCACTTCGTTTTGCAGCAGTGGGCCAATCACAAATTCGGCGCCGCTCTGCAGCGCTTGCTGATAGGCCTTATCGGCACCTTGGGCTGTGTCGAAGAAATTGAGGCTGACATTGCTGTCCGGTTCACTCAGATAACTGGCCAGTATGCCCTGACGCACTGTGTTGGCGACCCCGGCTCTTGGGCCCGAAAGTGGCAGCAGCACGGCGATATTGCTCGGTCTGTAAGGCTTGGCGCTGAGCGCCAGTTGCAGATCCGAAGGCAACTGCACCGCGGCGGGATGATAAGGATTACGTTTCTGCCAGTCACTCAACTGGCGGATCAGGCTTGAGGGATCCACCGCGTAGTGCTTGGCCAGATAAGCCAGCTGTAGCCAACCAGTAAATACGGCATCGCTCTCTTGAGCGGCAAAACTCTGCAGGGTTTCTTCCTGCAGTGGCTTGAGCAATTGCCAGATCTGGTCGTTAACCTCGCCGGTTGCCTTTACCGGCAGATACTGACTCAGCTGACTCAACTCACGCACTTGCTCCACGGGTTGTTGGTTGGCAGCAAACAGCCGGGCACGGGCCTGGTGATAACTGGCCCACTGCCAATCGGGTAGCTGCCAATTACCGGGATAATTCAAGGTATTCAGCGCTTCGGCACTCTTGCCGGTCAGCTCCTGCAGGCGAGCGCTGAGAAAACGATGCTCGGCCTGGATTTCATCCACCGGGCTCAGCCCGGCCTGCATTGAACGCAGAATATCTGCAGCGGCATCTGTATCCCCTTGCTTGAGGTAAGCATTGGCGGCCAACAACAGATAACGCTCGCGGTTTTCCTTGCTGGGCGCCTTGGCGGCAAATGCCAAATACTCGGCCGGGGCTTGCGGGGCACTGACCAGGGAAACGACGGCCAGCTGCTCTTTGTCTGCCGACGGCGTGCTGCCACAGCCCCACAGGCTGGCAAGCAGAATCACAGCAGAAATGTATTTAACTCTATTCAGGCTTTTTAACACAGGGCTTCACTCTGGTAAGATGCTGGCTCTAGTTTAACCTTCTATTGTGCCTGACGAAAGTCTCGGCACTTTCATCTCCGAGGTAGTTATGGACCTGTCGGTCGCGCTGTATATAGTTCCCACTCCCATAGGCAACCTGGGGGACTTGAGCCCCAGGGCTCTGGAAGTACTGAATCAGGTGGCGTTGATCGCCTGTGAAGACACTCGCCACAGCGGTAAATTGCTGAGCCACTTTGGCATAGATACCCGCACGACAGCGCTGCATGACCACAATGAACGTGCCCGGGCGCAGTGGATTGTTGAACGCCTCGGCGAAGGTGAAGCCATAGCGCTGATCAGCGATGCCGGCACGCCGCTGATTTCCGATCCCGGCTATCACCTGGTATCCCATGTGCGCGCCGCCGGTTATCCGGTGATCCCGCTGCCCGGCCCTTGCGCCGCCATTGCCGCGCTGTCGGCATCTGGCTTGCCCTCGGATCGCTTCTCGTTTGAAGGCTTTTTACCGGCCAAAGACAAAGGGCGTCAGGATAAACTGTTGGCGCTTAGAGAAGACCCGCGCACCCTGATTTTCTATGAGTCACCCCACAGAATTTTGCCCAGCCTCAAGTCGCTGGTGGCGGTTCTGGGGCCGGATAGGCAGATGGTGATGGCGCGGGAACTGACCAAGACCTTTGAAACCTTCCTCTGCGGTACCACGGCCGAAGTGTTGGCGCAGGTAGAAGCCGATGCCAACCAGCAGCGCGGTGAAATTGTGCTTATGCTGCACGGTTTTGTCAGTGAAGAAGCCGACGAAACGCCTGCAGCGGCGCTGGATACCCTCAAACTACTCTGTGATGAATTACCGCTGAAGAAGGCGGCCGCCATTGCGGCACAGATCCATGGGTTGAAGAAAAATGCTCTCTATAAAAAAGGGCTGGAGCTGGGCTGGTAAGGAAATGCCTTGGTGTGAAGCCCGCTATGGGCTATAATCCGCGCCGAGTTGGCCGGGCAGTCGCTGCGTTCGCAAGAACGGGGAGGAAAGTCCGGGCTCCATAGAGCAGGGTGCCAGATAACGTCTGGGCGGCGTGAGCCGACGACCAGTGCAACAGAGAGTAGACCGCCTGCCTTCGGGCCGGTAAGGGTGAAAGGGTGCGGTAAGAGCGCACCGCGCGGCTGGTAACAGTTCGCGGCACGGTAAACTCCACCCGGAGCAAGATCAAATAGGGTTCCACTATTCTTCGGAATTAATGCGTGGCTCGCGTTGGAACCGGGTAGATTGCTTGAGCCTGTGAGCGATTGCAGGCCTAGAGGAATGACTGCCGCTCCTTCGGGAGAACAGGACCCGGCTTATAGGCCAACTCACCTATTCTGTAAGTGGATGTTCTGTATGGTGTTTTTAGCTTTGTTATCAATTTTTGCTACAAAGTTTGGTACATCATGCAGTACATCCAGTTACGCAAAACTACCTATCATTTCGCTATAAAATCCCCCTGAGATTTCGTGCGTATCATCCTTGCGGTGAGATTCGTCGTTCCCTAAAGACAGATTGCTACAGTGTGGCTGTGGCATTGGTTGCAGCGAAATTTCCTGTCAGATTAACTCGCGACTAATACAAATAAGTGTCGCTAGAACCAACAACTCATACAGAATTGAATCCACCATTCAAAATAAAATTACCCTTTATAAATACTTCCACAATTATTACAGGAAACATAAACTTCATTTACCTCAACACCAATTATTGACCAAGAAATAATGTTTGTCGCTTCCAAAATAAGATTTTTCGGAGTACGTAAAACCCTAATTGAGTTAGAGCCACACTTTGGGCATCTAGCTTTGATTGGATTTTTCTTCATAATATAGGTGCCCACCATCAATATAGATGTCCGCCATAGAAAGTCCATGGCGGACCGTAAATTAAACCATCTCGACTTCAATGGTTGGTAGCATTGGTAGCAATGTTGTTTGTGTACCAAATAAATTAGCTAGCCAATGGAACCCGCCTGACACATTTTCAGTTTCATGTATAGTTAATTTGTGCATAACGTATTCCTTGTGTTGGAATTAAGAAGCATATTTAATACTATGTGCTAAATCTTGCTCCAAATAAGCTGGTCATTAGCCTTGCTTTTAACACATGCCATTACCTGTTCTAGCTGCTTAAGCCTAGAGCCTAGTGAGTACTCTTTCGATTCATAGTAACAATACTTCGTTTCATCTACTTTTTTATGGCTAACACTAGCAGACTTTAATGTCTCACAGTCACCTGCAAATGTAGATATAGGCATTAGAACCAATATTAATAATACTTTCATGAACTTAACCCCATGAGCCGTCTGATTGACATGTTAACACTTCTCCAGCCTGTTCTAACTTTGAACCGGTACTATACTCTTGACCAGCATATAAACAATTACCACCATTCACTTGTTCAATCTCATTGACAGTTAATTCTTTCATAATGCATTCCTTACATTAAACTACTAAGTTGTGTTTGCTTGATGGGCTCATCAAGCGCCCTTTCAAAGGCATGGTCGGCCGCAAAACCTTGACTGTGCCTTTGACTTAAGCAGCTTTCCATTGAAGTTAACCCAAACTGCCTAAGTACCAAGTTACGCTCCTTGCTGCTGTATAGATTCGGGTGTATGAAGTTGTCCTATGTGCATCACCAATACCCTATCTGTCTGTTTAATAGTTTTAGGGCGGTGTGCAATGATGATCCTGGTCATGGCAAGTTGATTTATTTGCTCGCGTATTCATTCATAGTGGCCACAGAATATTCGTGTTAGAAAAAGCTGTTGATATGTTCATGTGATAAACTTACAAAACTTACAAAACTTACAGTTATTAGCATCACTAAGATTGAACTGCAATTATCAGAGAAACAGTGCTATTAATGACTCCACTTAAAATATGGCTGCTTTAATAATAACTATTTAAACACCATGAGCCCTAACGTTTAATGTCGAAGCGGATAATAGTTGCTAATGCCAGTAAAATCAGTATTACACCTTCCACTATCTCTCCTTTGATAAAAAGCCAAAATCCCATGGTAAAGAAGGCGACTTCTGATAAAAAAATAATTTTAAAGAGTATGTTTGCGTCTTTCCAACTCAAGGATAATTTAATCCATCTAAAATAATCTAGACAGGTGTGTAAATCCAACTTGGTTTCTTCTGCACCTTTCAGATGGAAAACCCTAAAATCGATAGAAAACCATTTCTTAGTTGCTTGAACCTTAAAGTCAGTACCTTCATGCGAAAAATTGAAATTCTCTACAATTTTTCGTTCAGGAAGATCAGTATTTTCTCTATAAATTAATTTATCTCCGTAATAAATGTGCAATCCACAAAACCAGTTATTAACCAGGTTGTAGCATTTTCCTTCAAAATAGTACTTGTAGAACATAGTCAATAAGGCGCGAATATAGCCGCGCCCCTCCAAATATTACTTAGTGGATAGCCTTAGCTGCTTTATAAACTCTATATGACAAATACAGAGATTTTGCCATGTGAGCGCCAGCCATAACAGCAAGAGGTGCTATCCCACCATTCACCTGCACTAACTCGTCCATTTTTAATTCTTGCATAATACTTTTCCTTAACATGGATATTATGAGTGCTTGAAGCTTTCATCGGGTGACATTTCTTTCAAAATGTCTTCGAGCGTCTTTCAAAGATATGGCCGGCTGCGAAACCTTTGCCCTACCTTTTAGCCTGTTCGCCGATTAGTCACACTGCTACAGTGGACTCTGCTACATTTAAGGCAGCGTCAAACAAGCTAAATTCTACCAAGCTTATTTCACAAAGAGTCATTTAACCCACCCTGCCTTTGAGGTTATAGATGGGATCCAATAGCCAATCCGACAGCGAGCGTTTATCCAAAATAATGTCCGCTTCCAGCAACATCCCGGGCTTTAGCGCAAACTCTTCGCCGTAAGCATTAATGTTTTGCTGAGACAAGGTGGTTTGCACCCGGTAAACCGGTTCATCAAGCTGCACTGGTATATCCGCCTCGCCCTGCAATAGTAAAGATTTATCTATCCGCGACACAGTAGCTGCCAGAAAACCAAATCTCTGGTACGGGAATGCATCAAATCTGAGTCTCGCTTCATCTCTTAGCTTGACGAAACCCGCCGAACGTGTCGGAAGTAACAGCTCAGCTACCAACTGCGCACCCTCAGGAATGATGCTAAGGAGCGGCCTATTCGTCGGTAAGAACTCCCCTTCTTTTACCGCAATGGATGTCACCACCCCTGCTTCTTTGGCGATAATACTGAACTCATAGCCATTTTGGGTTTCATCAACCTGCCGCTGCACATCGGTTTTACGCCTGGCTATATCGGCAAGCCTCAATTCTGTTTGATGGGGGTGACTAGCGACCTCTGCCTTGGCTTCATTTAACTGAGCGCTAATATTAACTATGTTAGACTTGTTGGATTCCATTTCCTGTGCAATTTGCAATAATTTTTGCTGCTGAGATTGATGTTCTGTTTCCGATAAATAACCATTGCTGTATATTTTATTGAAACGCTCAAACTCTTGTTGTTGTAACTTGTGTTTTTTATCAAGCAGTAACTGTTGGCGCTCAAGAACCTTTTCAGTCTCGGTCAAATCCAGAACCTTCTGCTTAAGCCGCTGCAAATCTAGTTTAGCCACCAAAACAGTATTTTTCTCATCTTGCTCAAGTAAGGATAATTGCGACTTTAACCCTGAAAGCAAGGTTTCACTCAGGTCAATCCCATTTAACTGTGGTCTTGATAATAAAACTTTAGCGATTAATTCTCCTTTCTGAACCTTCGAACCTCCTTTTACATAAATACTTTCAATAGTACCAGAGCGACTGGAATAAACTTTTATAACACCTGAACTAGGCACTAAAAAACCTTGCACCGTCTCTTTACGAGAATACTCAGAAAGGAATAGAAATGAAATGCAAGTTGATACAGTGAAGAGAAGAGGAAAAACGATAAGATACACGGATATATGTTGAGCTAGGGATATACTCCCCAGTAACCTCTTGCTGGAATAATCAAGTGCTTCTTTTCTAAAGAGTCCGTTCATTTAATAGTTCCATTTTTGGTTATTAAATCTGAACATCAAAGAGTTTTGAACGTACGTCAGAATAATCACGTATCAGATAAATTGTCAAATTAAATATTCAATAAACATCAACTGGTCATACCTTGCGGGTGGTGTAGCTTGTTTACCGAATGGGTGGATATTAAAAACCTTGGCTTTACCGAACAAGTGAATATTTAATTAACCGTCACTAAACTGGTAAAGTTAATAATTAATATCAAAACACATCAGAGTATAGTTAATTACAGTGTCAATTTGATGTTGTTTTTCTAAATCAAGAATTTATAAAGACGTTTTGAACAGGTCGTTGAACGAATAACAACTGCCTTAAGGTATTGTTCGGTTTCGTCACCATCATCCCTTAATGCATACCTAAACCCAGAATTTTGTTTATTGCCGATGTTGGTCGAGCTCAACATTGAGGGCCGCTTCAGTAAGCTGTTTAATGAGTGGGGTGAGAATACCATCTTTGCCGGTCAGGTCTTTACCTGCACGCAGAGCTTCAATGGCGGCTTCCATGTCGAATGTAGGTTTGGTCATTTGAATATCCTTTTGGGTGTATATTACTCAAATGACACAGATTTATGAACACTACCCTGAGGTGGGCAAAGTCAGCCTAGAAACTCTGCTTCACTTGAAAGCGCCATTCCCAGCCGTCCACTTCATCGCCCCGGGTAAAGGGCACGCTGAAATCTATGTGGGCGACATGACCATAACTGGAGCGGGAAGAGTAGACTCTGGCACCTATACCGACTGAGCCTATGGGGCCTGAGACTTCGTTGTCATTGGCCATGGCACCACCAAAGGCCTGACCGACATCGATAAAGGCGGCCCAGCCCAATTCTGCCAGTTGGTAGAGGTTGATATTGGGGTAATAGCGGATTTCGCCGGTCAGCAGCCATTGATTATCACCGTGCTGGTAGTCGTTGGGATAACCGCGAATGCCGGTTTCATCCCCCAGCGCAAAGGGACGGTCGATATAGTTGTTGTTGGAGTTGGATAGCCGCACCTTGGAGTAGGCGGTCCACTTGGGGGTGAACTTATAGAAATACTCGGCGGCAACATTCACTTGATAAAAGTCCCGTTGCCGGGTGGCCAGGGTGGCTTCACCGCCAAATGCCAGCAACAGCAGCTCCTTGCCTTCAAAATAGCCGCGACTGCTGCGCCAGTTGAGGTGATAACCCAGGCTATCACTGTCTTTGGTTTCCAGCCCCAATTTAACGCTGTGATGCCAGCCGAGGTTGAAGTCTTCGTTATAGTTGACCAGGTGAATATTGGTCAGTACCCGAAAATCATCCTGCAAGTATTCCCATTCTACCCAGGGGTAGAGAAAGTCTCTGTCCTGAGGCAAGGGCTGCTGCGGGTATTGAGGCAGGGCGTAAAAGCTGTGCTTATCCTGAGTAACTCCAAGGCGTAATCTTTGCCGGCTCTGGTTTTCTTTGGCGAACATAAAGCCCCAGTAGAGGTTGCGATAGCGGAGCTCTTCATTGAATTCGTTGATGTCGAGGCCGTTTTGGCGAATGGTGTCGATTCTGTCTTCATCCAGATACTCGGCGCCGTAGGCGCGGGTGTCGTCAAGGGTATAGAAAGGCTTGTCAAAATACAGCTGTTTGGCCTGACCATCGCTGTTGTCATAGAAGTTGGCCGCTACAGTGGCGTTTTTGATTATGTTCAGCGGCATTTCGAATGCCACCTTGTAGCCGGTTCTGTCCTCGTCGGATTGGTACTTCAAACGGGTGCGGATCCCCAGACCCAGAATATTGTCGTCTTTCAACCCGACAGAGAAGCTGTTGTTGCCGCCGCTGCGTCCCAGGCTGATGGTGGGCAGCAGCGACCATTGATCCCAGGTTTCTACCAGCAAGGTTTCACCATCAGGCTGTTGATCGGCGCTGGGGTCGGCCTTGACCACAGAGATCTTGGCGTCTCTGAGATAGGGCTCACGCCTGAGAATTCGCTGCGCTTCTTCCAACTGCCTTGGGGTCACTTCCTGCCCTTCCTGAATACTGAGGCGATTGAGGATCACCGATTCCCGGGTATTGATATGCAAGGTGTTGGCCCAATTGTGCAGGAAGATGGCATTCTTGGCTGACTCGTCGAAAATCGGGTTGCTGACCACCACAATATTGCCAACCTTGAACCGCTCAGGGAGTGGATTTTGGCCTTGGGAAGACGAGGTTACGCCATCGCCTGCGGTGCTGGTTCCGGCCAAAACGGAGAGGCTGGCAAACAGGGTTGCCAGAAGCAAGACACTGCGGCTTATTGCCATAGACTGCCTCCTCTCGGTAGTGAATATCGGGCTGATATTCACACTTCAATAACACAACCGAATAGGCGGTTAGTCAAGGCGACCGTCGAAATAAAGTAATGATTTAGCTTGTAATAAACTATCTTTTCCCGGCGCGAATGCCCACGGCAGCTGTGTTTAGAGAGTATTTCTCGGCGGCACCACCACGTTGGAGAAGATGAGCCCGGCGATCAGCGACATAAAGATCAGAAAGATCTGCGACCCCAGATGCGACTGGTTCAACATGGTTTCACCCGAGATCAGCACATTGAGGCCGATATAGGTCTTGGAGCCAGGCACCAGGATGACTATCCCCTGCAGCAGGGCAATGGAGGCCGGTGCCTTCATCCAGCGGGCAAACAGGTTGGCGTAAATACCCACGGCCAGGGCGCCGAAGAAGATCCCCAGAGAATCCCCCAGATAGAGGCCGCCGAACATGGCAGAGAAGAAGGCCACAATACCCGCCAGTA
This sequence comes from Shewanella indica, assembly GCF_033842865.1. Classification (NCBI taxonomy): domain Bacteria; kingdom Pseudomonadati; phylum Pseudomonadota; class Gammaproteobacteria; order Alteromonadales; family Shewanellaceae; genus Shewanella; species Shewanella indica. Next base: position 1,194,975 of record NZ_JAWXXR010000001.1, on the reverse strand, counting down.
CGCCCCAAGGGGCATCTTTGAGCCTGGCCTTGAAGATAAACACCAGCGCCATGGAGAGGATGGGCACTGCCGACCAGATGGCCCAGCGAGGCAGTGGCATGGGTTCGATATAGAGGGATTCTCCGAACAGGGCATTGCCTATTGCCACGCCGAGTACGGCACCGAAGTAGAGCTTGAACAGCAGCATTACCGCATCCATGATCCTCATGGTGCCTGACATAAGATCCCTTGCCGCCAGTTCGGCCAGGCCCAGGGTCAGTGCCAGGCCGGGAATAAAGACGATGATCCCCGACAGCACCACCACAGGGATATTCAGCCCGGCATCCAGTTGCGCCAGGCCGCAGGCGGCGAAACCGGCCAGCATGGCGGCCAGGGGTTCCAGCAGTTCGGCCATCCTTCGCGAGCGCTCGGCGCTGAATACCAAGCCATAGACCAGCATGCCTATCAAGGCCGACCAGAATACATCATTCCAGCTGCTGCCCATCAGCATGGCAAAGGCGGCGGCCGAGGTACCAAAGGCGCCCAGGGTTAACATAGGGCCATAGGGATTGGGCTTGTTGGCTATCTCATCCAGCCGTTCCAGCGCTTCACTCAGGCTGCGTTGCCCCAGGCTCAGTTCCTGCACCAGGGCGTCGGTGCGGGCCAGCGAACCCAGATCCAGCTCGCCGGGTTTGACCCTGGCAACATGGTTGTATTCCTGATCTGTGTCGTGCTGTAGCACAAAGGTCATCGAAGTGGGGGAGATCAGAAAATAGCCTTCGATGCCGAGCGTCTTGGCCACTGTCTGCAAGTGGGTTTCGAGCCGATAAGCCGGGGTGCCGAATTTATGCAGAGCCTTACCCAACTTGATGATAAAACGGCGCTTTTCAATGAATTCTTGATTATCCACTCGGTTTCCCACTGTGCCCTTGATTGGATGGACGGCTTTTGGCCCGCGCGGATTCTACAGCAAGGGTAGTGAATCCGGTTAATGACATTTTAAAAATTATTTCCTTTATGTGAGCCTAAGTGCAAGCTTGTTGCGTTAAGGTTGGTGTGCGCACCTGGATTTTGTGGGGCCAATAGGGGCTGAATAGAGAAGGTTAAAAAGGAGAGTTTGAAATTATGTCATTGTTTATATCGGGTTTTTATGCCGCTCTGACGGGGCTTTTGGTCTTGGTTTTGGCCTACCGGGTGGTAGGGCTGCGCCGTGCTTACAAGATAGGCCTGGGCGATGGTGGTAACGATGCACTGTATCTGGCCAACCGGGTGCACGGTAACCTGCTGGAAAATGCCCCGATAGCCTTGCTGCTTTTAGTGCTGGCCGAAGCCAACGGCATGGCCGGCGTTTGGTTACATCTACTGGGGACGATTTGGCTGGTGGCCAGATTGCTGCATGCCATAGGTCTGACCCAGGGTAAGGGCGGTTACCACCCGGGCCGATTCCTCGGCACCTTGTTCACCTGGATAAGCATACTTGTGCTGGCGCTGTTTAATCTCTGGCAGTATGTGGGGCGCTTGCTGCTCTGAACCCGAGAGAAGCCACAATCTAAGTAGGGCCTTGGCTTGCAGGCACAAGCAAGGGGTACAAATAGTCGGCAGTTGGTGAAAAATCAGTCACACTTAACCCGGCTAGCCTGTTATACTCCGCGGCCCTGAGGCAGCGTGGCTGCCGTGTGTCGAATCCTCTGATGGTCAGTCTCAAATGCAAGTCGAATCCAGCTTATTTCAGTATCCCAAGTATTGGGCCGAGTGTTACGGCACGGCCCCCTTTCTGCCCATGTCCCGTAAGGAGATGGAACAACTGGGATGGGACAGCTGTGATGTGATCCTGGTGACCGGTGATGCCTATGTGGATCACCCCAGTTTCGGCATGGCGGTGATTGGCCGTTTGCTGGAAGCGCAGGGATTCAGAGTGGGGATCATCTCGCAGCCGGATTGGTCCAGCAAAGAGGCCTTTATGAGCCTGGGTAAGCCGAATCTGTTTTTCGGGGTCACTGCCGGCAATATGGATTCGATGATCAACCGTTATACAGCCGATCGTAAACTGCGCCACGACGATGCCTATACCGCAGGCAATGAAGGCGGCAAGCGCCCGGATCGCGCCGTGACTGTATATACCCAACGCTGTAAGGAAGCCTTTAAAGAGGTGCCCGTGGTCATAGGCGGTATCGAGGCCAGCCTGCGGCGGATTGCCCACTATGACTATTGGTCCGACAAAGTGCGCCGCAGTGTGATTTTTGATGCCAAGGCCGATATCCTGATCTACGGCAATGCCGAGCGGCCGCTGGTGGAAGTGGCGCACCGTCTCGCCAAGGGTGAAACCATGGCGCAGATGCAGAATATCCGTGGCACAGCGGTTATCCGAAAAGAGCCACTGCCAGAATGGCGCGGCATGGACTCGCGCAAGATAGATCAGTTGCATAAAATTGACCCCATCCCCAATCCCTATGGCGCCGATGATGTCGGCTGCCAGAACTTGTCCGGGCCATCTGACAAGAAGATCTTCGACAACGATGCTCCCAAGCCCATCAGTGTGCAGCCACCCAAGCCAAGACCCTGGGAGCAGACCTATGTGTTGCTGCCGGCCTTCGAGCGGGTGAGTGAAGACAGATACCTGTACGCCCATGCATCGAGGATTTTGCATCAGGAGCAGAACCCAGGTTGTGCCAGAGCCCTGTTCCAGCCCCACGGCGACCGTGGTGTTTGGGTCAACCCACCGGCCTGGCCGCTCAACACAGATGAGATGGATGCGGTATTCGACTTGCCTTACGCCAGGGTGCCACACCCGGTTTACGGCAAGGCCAAGATCCCGGCCTACGACATGATCAAGACCTCAATCAATATCATGCGAGGCTGTTTCGGTGGCTGCTCATTTTGCTCGATAACCGAGCATGAAGGGCGCATTATCCAGAGCCGCTCGAAAGAATCCATTATCAAAGAAATTAAAGATATACAGCAGAAAGTGCCCGGCTTTACCGGGGTGATTTCCGATCTCGGCGGCCCAACGGCCAACATGTATCGCCTCGGCTGCAAGAGCGAAAAGGCCGAAAAGACCTGTCGGCGCTTATCCTGTGTCTTTCCCGGCATCTGTGGCCATTTGGACACAGATCATCAGCACACCATAGATCTGTACCGCGCCGCCCGGGATGTTCCCGGGATCAAGAAGGTGCTGATCGCCTCCGGCGTGCGGTATGACCTGGCGATTGAAGATCCGCGTTACGTTAAAGAGCTGGCCAAGCACCATGTGGGTGGCTATCTCAAGATAGCGCCGGAACATACCGAAGAGGGGCCTTTATCCAAGATGATGAAGCCAGGTATGGGCACCTACGACAAGTTCAAGGAGCTGTTCGACCAATACTCGGCCGAAGCGGGTAAGCAGCAGTATCTGATCCCCTATTTTATTTCCGCTCACCCGGGCACCACGGACGAGGACATGCTCAACCTGGCGCTGTGGCTCAAAGAGCGTAAGTTTAAGCTGGATCAGGTGCAGAACTTCTACCCATCGCCTATGGCTAATGCCACGACCATCTACCACACAGAGCTGAACTCGTTGAAAAACGTCAAACACAGCAGCGAACAGGTGCCGGTGGCCAAGAAGGGGCGTCAGCGGCGACTGCACAAGGCCTTGCTGCGTTACCACGACAGCGCAGGTTGGCCGCTGATCCGCGAGGCGCTTATCGCCATGGGGAAACAGCATCTTATCGGCACCGGGCCACAGCATCTGGTGCCCCCGGAAGGCCGCGCCGAAGCCTGGGCCGGTAAGCATAACCGCAAGGGGGCCGACAAGGGTCGCCAGGGACTCACCCGTTTCAGCGACAATCAGTTTGCAGAGCGCAGCGGCAAAGCCGCCAAGGGTAAGTCCACCGAAGGGGCCAAAGGCGGTAACAAGGCCGGAAAAGGCAAGGGCGGCGACCACACAACAGGCCAACCGACAAAAGCTAAAGGCTCCAAGCCCGGCAGTGGCAGAGCCAGACCCGGAGCCAGGCCCGTCTTTGGCCATGCACAAAGCCATGCTCAGGGTAAAAATCAGGGCAAAAGTCAGGGCCAGAGTAAGAAGTCAAAGTAAAAAGCCAAGACGATAGAGGGCGGCAGCAAGCCTTTGTTCTAAACAAGGGCTGCGTAGGTTAACAGCCCAGCAGACGCCGGAATTCCAGTGACAGAGCTTCGCCGAGTTGTTTCGCCGTCGCTTGGCGGTCCTTGATGCCGTTATGCATGGCGTTGTCTACCGCGCCATGCATGCCGTGATAGAGGATGATGGCGCTCAGCTCTGGCCTTTCCAACTGCCAGGCGCCATGGCGCTTGCCGCTTAGCAAAAGCTCAATAATCTGCGCCAACACCCGATCCCGCTCGCTGTTGCCGTGACCGTGGTAATAGTTGTCATGGAAGAGCAGGTCGTGCAGCTCTATACCGGCCAGATAGGCGTTGACACTGGCCCGGCACCAAACATCCAGTCGTGTCGGCCAGTCATCGCTATCGCAGGCATCCATTGCCAGTTGCACCTGCTCGACAAAATGCCGGCTAAAGCGTTGCCGCAGAGCCGAGAGTATCTCCGGCTTGGCATTGAAGTAGTGGTAAAAAGTCCCCTTGGCGACCTTGGCCTCGCGCACTATATCGCTGACTGTAGTGGCTTCAAACCCCTTCTCAATAAATAACTTCTGTGCCGCATCCATGAGTTCATCGAGACGAACCTCTGCCGGTTTAGTGCGTGGAGCCCCCGGGGTGCTGTTATTTGTCATTAGCCATACCACTCAATATAAGAAGTTTGATCTGCCAGGAAACTGCGTCGGCCAGGATAATGTTTTTCTTGGTCGATTGGCCGCCAAATTCTTTCATACTCGCCGAGTGAATCAAGCATAAGGAAGGTGCGAATAAGTCCTCGTGGCACTCTGGCTTACACAGCAATTGGCGTTCAAGGCATCTGACTGAAGGCATGCCGGGGCCTGTCGAAGTCGGATAACGCAGAGAGCCGGTTGCTGTGAAAGCCCCGAAGGGCGTGGCTTACAGGCCTGCCTGCGGTGTTGTGCTTCTTGCAAAGGACTAGGGCCATTTGCTGCGAACCACGCCTTGCATCCAAGCCAGTAAGCCGACGCAGAGCACACATGGGATTTGTTCGCACCTTCCTCAGGTCAGAATCGGCATTCATCCTACCTAAAGTGCTGATCCAAGGCCAGATGCCGGCTATCCAGTGATTGTAAATGTCATTGACCGACGGTCGGTCGAAATCTATATTGAGAATTATTCTCAATAATGACTGAGCTTCAATGAGGAACAGCATGTCTTCTCTGCGTCAGGTCGCTCTGCTTGCGGCCATCTGTCTGGGCACTTTTATGGCGACTCTGGATATCAGCATAGTCAATGTTGCCTTGCCGACCATGAAACAGGAGTTGGCAATCAGCATGGCGGATTCCCAATGGGTGGTGAACGCTTATGCCCTGTGTTTATCGGCTTTAATTCTTTCTTCTGGGCCGCTGGGGGACCGTTTTGGCCGCAAGTTGTTGTGGCTCTGCGGGGTCGTGCTGTTCACTCTGGGTTCAATCGCCTGCGCCATGGCAGACTCTCTGTGGCTGTTACTCCTGGGAAGGGTGATTCAAGGGATTGCTGGTGCCGCCGTTATCCCGGGAGCCCTGTCTCTGTTGACCCACGCCTTTTCTGACGTTGGCGCCCGCACCCGCGCGATAGGCATCTGGTCATCGGTCAGCGCCCTGTCTCTGATACTGGGGCCGATAGTCGGCGGTTTGCTGGTGCAGCATGTGGGTTGGCAGAGCATTTTCTGGATCAATGTCCCCATAGGCTTCATCGCATTACTGCTGGGGGCTTGGGGGCTGGACGAGAGTGCCGACCCGGAACAGGCGGCACTGGATTTTGCCGGGCAGTTGCTCAGCATACTTTTCCTTGGGGGACTGACCTATGGCCTTATCGGCTTGGGTGAGCATGATTGGTTGAGTTATCACACCTTGGTGCCGCTGCTGTTGGCCGCCATTTTGTTTGCGGTCTTTATCCGGGTTGAACTTAAGGCGCAGCGGCCACTGCTGCCGCTGAAGCTGTTTCGGCAGCGGGACTTTAGTTGCTATAACTCGGCTTCCTTTGTGTTGGGCTTTTCTGCCTACAGCAGCGTGTTTTTTATGTCGCTGTTTTTTCAGGAAGCGCAGCGTTGGGATGCTGCCGAGGCCGGTTGGCGGATGGCGCCCGAGTTTATCGCCATGGCTGTGGCGGCCATGGGGTTTGGCCGCCTGGCGGCGAACTTTGGAGTCAGGCGACTGATGAGTCTGGGGTATGGATTGATGGCTTTGGCGCTCATGTTGCTGTCAAACCTGCAAGCGGAAGCGGCTTATTTTCTGACGGCTGGCTATCTTGCCCTGCTTGGTTTGGGAATGGGGCTGGCGGTACCGGCAACCAGTGAGCTGGTGATGGCCAGTGTCGGGGCTCAGCGCTCGGGCATGGCTTCGGCCACCATGAATGCCGTGAGGCAGACGGGTATGACCTTGGGGATCGCCCTCTTGGGCACCTTGATGAGTCGGGTCATCTACATGGCCAAAGAGACTGAAAGTGGGGGACAGTTTGAACCGAGTGGGATAGCGGCGATAAATCATCAGGCGGTTGCCGCCGGCTTTGGGGTCGCCATGTTTTGGGCCGGCGTGCTTTGTTTGGGGATGACCTTATGGTTACTGCTGCTGCGTCATCCCCGTTTGGGTTCGCTTGCGGCCGCCAAAACCGCTTCTGATGATTGTTAACTCTGGGGTTCCCGAGTCAGCTTAGTGCGAATGCGCTCGATACAGGCACCGGGATTTTTCAACCAGAGTCCATAGCTGATGGGCAACATGGGCACCTTGGCCCGCTGCAGTATCTTGTATGTGTCCAGTTCAAAAAAGTCCATCCAGGGGCCGGGAAAGCCGATGAGATCCAGCGCCAGATACTCGCCCTGCCAGCGGCAGAGGATATCCACCTCTGTGCCGGCTAGCTCATAGCCTGGCCAGGTTTCGATATTGTGCCCGGCCAAGGCGTCACAGAGCTGGCGCTGAAACTTATCAAGGTGATCATTTTGCCTGTGCCGAGCATTGAATTGACGGCTGGATTCCAGATAACGGCGCAGCAAGGAATGACTCGGCAGTTCTTGGGCCGCTACCGAAACAAACAGGTGCTGTTGTTCCCGGGCGCGGGTGATGGCCACATTGAACACATCTTCACGGTTGAGGTATACCGCGGCTCTCTTGCTCTGTGGGTCAACGGCGAAGGAGAGATACATGATGTCGCGCTCCTCCCCCTGAAAACCAAAGGGGGTGTCGGCCCGCAGGCGATACTTTTCCAGTTCGGTGGCGGAAAACTGTTTGAACAAAGCATCGGCCAGCGCATCGGCCTGAGCCCTAAAAGGCGATAACACTCCCAGCGACTTGGTCATTCCCGCTTGCTCGCAGGTGTCTATCTGCTGCCTTATCAGGTTGCACAGTGCACTGATTTCAGCCTGGTTGACTCCCTGTTCACTGCGCTCGCCCATCACTGAGTGCAGATGCAGATGGCCGCTGCTGGTACAGGGTCTGTGCTGCATTATCCGCAGCCGCTGCTGATAAAACTGCGAGTTGCTGAAGCTGATAAGCTCGGGAGCGCTGCGAAAGTGTTCATCGAGAAAGGCGACCTGCTGCTGGGAGGCTATCTGCTCGGCCACCAGATCCAAAATTGATTTATCGCGATAGCTGCAGATGCCGGGTTGCGCTGTGGAAACGCCATGCAGTTGTTGCAACGCCAGCTCTTTGCTGCGGGACAGGAAGGAGATATGCCTGAGCTGCTTGCCATCGCCGACCACCAGTGCCCGTTTGGCCCGAAACAGCGCCGGTAAGGCGCTGGTGATATTGCTCTGGCTGGCTTCATCGAAGATAACCAGATCGAATAGTTCCCGCTGCAATGGCAATACCTTGTGTAGGGTATTGAGGCTCACCAGCCAGATGGGAAATGCCTGCTGCAACACCTGGTAATCCAAGGTATCGAACAGTGCAAACTGCCGCTGTGAGGTGCGGGAACGAATCGCCTGATTGAAAGTTTGCAGCTGTTGCCTGTGGTTGTTCAGCAAATCGGCGACCCGACTGGCTTTGACATTTTGCAGTAACTTGGCTGCCAGCGCCTCTTTGGTTGTCAGGCTATCGTTCAACTCATCCAGGGTGTTCCAATGTTGGCTCAGGTTCTCCATGTTGTGGCCAAACAGAGCAAGATAGAGCTGTAACAACCAGCGCCGCTGTGAGTGTTCCAGTTTGTGCAGCCTTTGACCGCGGCGAATGGCGCGACGTAAAAATCGCAGCAGCCGGCGTTCTGAGTTGTCCAGTTGCCGGTTCAATATATTGAGCTGGCTTTCCAACTGCCTCGGCGGGGTAAACTCAGGGGAATGATAGCCGTCCAGCAGATTGCTGAGATAATCCTTAAGCTGTTTCAGGAAGGCCTTTTGTCCCGCCCGCAAGCTGATGTCCTTGAGCCCGAACTGGCTCTCAAGCTTGTCGTTGATAACATCGAGTGCATGCTCGTTGTTGGCGACGATCAGCACAGACTCGCCCCGGGCCATATGCTCGGTCGCGACGGCGGCTATGGTATAGCTCTTGCCGGTTCCCGGCGGCCCGACAACGCAGCCAAGACTGTGGCCGGCGCCTATTTCCAGCACTTGCTGCTGTGCCCGGGACAGGAGGCAGGGCAGGTACTGGCTTTTGAGCTGGCGCTTGGCTTCGGTCTTGGGGGGCAGTTGTGCTCCCATCAGATTCTGCAGCGGCGCCGAGAGTTCGGCCGCATTCATCATGGCAGAGATCTCATGCAGAATACCGCGGCTGGCGCTGGGGCGTTTCAGAAACACCAGTGCCGATGCCGGCACCAGAGTTAACTTACGTTTGCGGGTCAGGCGGGCGAGGCTGTCATAGCCTGTCAGTTTGGGAAATCCCAGCAGCCCAAGAGCATCTATGTTCTGGTGGCTCTGGCTCAACAGCGAGGTCCAGCTGTCGGGGCGCTCGGGAGCGAAGATGGCATCCAAGCCGGCTTCCATAGTGTCTTCCGGCAGTAACAGCCGCAGCAAGGGTTCGTTAATCTGCAGTGCCCCCTCTTTGAGGGAAACATAGAAGCTGCCGTTATCCTCTTCCAACTGGGCTTCTTTAAAAACCAGAGGGCTGAGTACAGTGCGGGTCTGTCCCTCTTCCTTTAGCTGGCCGATCACGAAATGGGAAACATAAAGCAGTTGGCGCTCGCGTTGGTACATGGCGATTCTAGGCAGGAGTTGCGCCCCGGCTTCATGGGCGATTGGCTGTCTTGGCAGGAAACCCGAAAGCAGCGAGTCCTCGCCCTCAATAAACAGCCTGTCTTCCTGGTTTAGTTTGCCAAGGTGCCACAGATTAAGGTCGACACAATCTTCCTTATAGCAATCCTGGTAGTAAGCGAGTAATGGTTTGGCGGGCATAACTTTGGCTACTTTTTTTGCGGTGGCGCGGCTGCGTCCACTGAAGCCGCGGGATGGCAAGTATCCTAACGGTTTAGGCTTAAGCTTTCCAGAAGTGCGCCATGATGTCAGTCGCTTGGAATTCTTGGTCGGAGCCGGTCGGAACGCGCGGTAATCTAGGCTGTTGCAAATAAAAAAGACCACCCTGGAAGGAAGTGGGTTCAGGGTGGCCGAGCGTGCCTGGCAAAAGGAGGTTGCCAGCAATGGAGCGGGAGTGTGCCGCTATAGAAGTTCAGTTAAAAGAAGTAGTTGATCCCCACGGCGAAGTTATTGTCCTGGGCGGCATCTTCGGCCGGGTCATCCATGTCGCTGAAGTCCAGCTTGGCCTCAAAGAACATCACTGTGTCTCTGCTGTATCTGTAGTGCAGACCCAGCATGGCAAATTGGCGACGCCAGTTCCCTTGAATGGCGCTGTGTTGATCTGTATCCAGATCCAGGTAGCTCAACATGGCGATGGGCACAAAGCCGTTGTCGTATTGGTAGGCAACCATCAGCTCGGCGCCGGTGGCGTCGTACAGTTCACCGCCAACCAGTTCGTTGTTGTCACTCTTGTGGGCGTTGAAACCCACATACAAACCGCTGGCTTCACGGTTGGGTGCATAGTGATAATAGTCACCATACATGGCACCTATGCCTATTATCTGGTTGGTCACCTTGAGTTCAGTGCCTTCCAGGTGGCCGTCGATATCACCACGGTTGAAGCCGGCCAGCAGCTTGAACTTGTCGGTGACGCTGTAGGTCAGGCTGGCACCGTAGCTGGAATCAAAGTCCAGTTCAGAGTTGGCCAGTGGTTCGCCGTTGCTGTCCTGTACCGAGACCTCACCATCTTGCTTGGCGGCGTATTGCAGTGCCAGATGCAGCGGGCCAAAGTCATTGCGGTACTGGAATGCGGCATCGGCGCGCCCGGTCCCTGTCAGACCACCATCACCGAAGGTGTAAGCACCGACGGCATAACCGGCCACGACATTGGGTAAGTCTGTGGTCCCGGCCACGTCATAATAGGCGCCCCACTGTTTCCCGAAGGTTAGGCTACCCCAGGTATCGTGGGACAGACCGACATAACCCAGGCGGTTGTTGAGGAAGTCATCGGTTTTCTCGGCAGCCAGTCTGCCGCCCTGTAGCACCAGATTGTCATCACTGGTGACCATGTTGATGCCCCATTCGGTGACGGCATAGGCGGTCCAGCCATTGCGTTCTTTGCGCTCGAAGCTCAAACGTATTCTTGATGTGTCGTCAATCACTGAGGTCTCGTGGCCATCATTGTAGGCGGCGAAACCCAGCCAGCCGCTGATGCCAAAGCTGTTGCTGTCATCCTTGTACAGCTCGATTGCCTGGGCTGAGCCGCAGAGCAGCAGTGCAGGGATTGCCAGCGCCAGTATTGTCTTGTTCATAGTCCACCTCATCCAATATTGTTATTGATTTAACTTTTGGGTGGCGCGCACGCCGGGGAGTGCGCGCCCGTACGCCTTAAGCGTGTTTCAATTGCTGTTTGGCATTTTTGTTGGAGATGACGCCGAACAGGGTCCAACCGAAGAAGGTGGCAATAGACCCCAGCATCACAGCGGTTTCCCCTGAGCTATAGAGGGCATAGAAGCTGTACAGGGCACCAATTACGGCCATAAAGTTGGCAATTCGGGCTTGTTTTACAGGGATATTCAATTGCTTTTGCATCACACCCAGAGCAGCCATGGAAAGGATATAAGGGATGATGTTGGTGACCACGGCCAGGTTAACCAGCGCCTCAAACTGTTTGCTCAGTGAGGGGCTGATGGTCATCAGTGACAGTACGGTTTGTATAGAGACTATGATCAGCATGCCGACAACCGGGGCGTCTTTCTTGGTCACTTTGGAGAAGGCTTTAGGGAAGAAACCTTCATCGGCAGATGACTTGAACACCTGGGCGATGGTGAACTGCCAACCCAGCAGGGAACCGGTACAAGAGATGATGGCGCAGGCCATGACAATGGAACCGATAGTGGGGTTGAACATCTGCGCGAAGGCCAGACCGAAAGGTGCATTGGACAGCGCCAGCTCACCGTTGGGCACAATACCGGCGATCACATTGGTAGAGATGATATAGATAACCGCTGCACCTATGGTGCCGCCCATTACCGCGATAGGCACGTTTTTCTCTGGGTTTTCTACTGCTTCAGCGTTGGCGCAGGCAGATTCCAATCCCAGGAAGGCCCACAGTGTCATGGCGATTGAGCCACCCAGAGCCTTGAAGAATGGCATGTCGTGGGGGTTCCAGGCCGCCTTGTACAGGTCTAAATCGAACCAGTACCAACCTATGATGGACACCCCGATAACCGGAATGATAATCCCCCACACTGTGATACTGGATACCTGACCTGTGATGCGGGCGCCACCGAAGTTAGCCACTGTGGCCAACCAGAGCACACCTATGGTGGACAGACAGATGGCTATGGGGCTGAGTTCGACACCGAACAGCACGGCACCATAACCCACAGCGGAAATCGCGATGGCCACGTTGGCGATCAACAGAGATACCGCATAGGTATAGTTGGCCATAAAGTTGCCACTGCGACCGAAGGCATACTCGGCATAACCGCCCATACCACCGGATTTTTTGCTGAACATACCGCACTTGGCAAAGGCGTAGGCCAATGCCGTTGAACCCGCCGCTGTCACCAACCAGGACAGAATTGAAATCGTTCCCACCTGAGCCAGCTGGGTTGGCAGCATAATGATACCTGAGCCCATCATGTTCACTATGGTGAGTATGGTTAGCTGAACCACGCCAATTTTATTATTTGCTTTGCTCATAATTATTTACCTAAGTCATGTTGCCAGGTGGCGGGGCGCCATGCCCCGCCGCTTATGGTTAAGCTTTCAGGACATAGCCCATGGCCTGTTGCCGGCCTTCAGGGGTTTGTTCCAGATACACACCCTGCAGCTCAGGTGAGAAACCCGGCAGCAGATTGATCCCTTCTTCCAGGGCGAGGAAGTAACGTTGAACTGCGCCGCCCCAAATCTCGCCGGGAACCACACAGAGCACTCCCGGTGGATAAGGCAGGGCGCCTTCAGCCGCGATGCGACCTTCCACCTGTGACAGGGGCACCAGCTCCACATTGCCGCGGATAAACTCTATGTTGGCTTCCTGTGGGTTCATCATGGCTTTGGGGAAGTGAGCCTGACGGAACATCTCTTTTTGCAGCTGTTTTACGTCATGACTGACATAGAGGTCATGCATCTCCTGACACAGCTGGCGTATGGTGTAACCCTGATAGCGTTCCTTGTTGGCGTTGTAGACATTGGGCAACACTTCAGACAGCGGCGCATCTTCATCGACCAGTTTCTCGAAGCGGGCAATCTGAGATACCAGATGCTGCATCTTGGCCATGTTTTCGGCCGGGGTGATCAGGAACAGAATCGAGTTGAGGTCACACTTCTCCGGAATGATGTTATTTTCACGCAGGAAGTTGGCCAGAATCGTCGCCGGAATACCGAAGTTGGTGTACTTGCCGGTTTCGGCATCGATACCCGGAGTCGTCAGCAGGAACTTACAAGGGTCGACGAAGTATTGGCCTTTCTCATATCCCTCGAAGGCATGCCATTTCTGACCGGGTTCGAATTCGAAGAAGCGCAGGTCATCGGCCATCTGTTCGGTTTCATGAGCCTGCCATGGGGTACCTTCTATCATTGGCGGAATGAACGGCTTGATATATTTGCACTTTTTCAGCAGCAGTTTACGGGCTTCGATACCGGCTTTCACCGCCTCACGCCACAGGAAGCGGCCACTGGCGCCTTCGTGCATCTTGGCGTTGACATCCAGTGCGGCAAACAACGGGTAGAAGGGGCTGGTGGAGGCGTGCAACATAAAGGCGTTGTTGAAACGTTTATGGTTGCAGTATCTGTCCTGGCCTTTGATATGGCTGTCTTTCTTGTGGATTTGCGAGGTTTGTGAGAAACCGGCCTGCTGTTTGTGTACCGACTGGGTCACCAGGATCCCCGGATCTTCTGCGCTCAGCTCCAGCAACAGCGGTGAGCAGTCGTTCATCATGGGGATAAACTGCTCATAGCCCACCCAGGCGGAGTCAAACAATATGTAGTCACACAGGTGACCTATCTTGTCCACGACCTGACGGGCGTTATATATGGTGCCGTCGTAGGTACCCAGCTGGATCACCGCCAGGCGGAAGGGGCGCTTGGCATCGGCACGGCTGGGGTCAACCTTGCGTACTTCTTCACGCAGATAGTTTTCGCTGAAACAATGGGCATCGATACCGCCGATAAAGCCGAAGGGGTTACGGGCGGTTTCCAGATAAACCGGGGTAGCTCCGGCCTGGATCAGCGCGCCGTGGTGGTTTGACTTATGGTTGTTGCGGTCAAACAGTACCAGATCGCCCTTGGTCAATAGGGCATTACACACCACCTTGTTGGAGGCCGAAGTGCCGTTGAGGACAAAGTAAGTCTTGTCGGCATTGAATACCTTGGCGGCATGCTTCTGGGCATCACAGGGGGCACCTTCGTGGATCAACAGGTCGCCCAGTCTGACGTCGGCGTTACACATGTCGGCGCGGAATACTGTTTCACCAAAGAAATCAAAAAACTGGCGGCCAACCGGGTGCTTGCGGAAAAACTGGCCGCCTTGGTGTCCGGGGCAAGCAAAGGTGGAGTTACCCATATCGACATACTTTTTCAGCGTGCCGAAGAAAGGCGGCAACAGCGCTTGCTCATATTTATTGAGTGCAGTTTCTACCTGTTTGCCGTAAAACGCGGTACTGCTGCTGGCGCAAAGCTCGAATACGCCGGTAATGGCAGAGCAGATATCATCTGGGAAGGTTTCTTCACAACATACGGCGACGAAAATGGGTAGCTTTAGGCCTGTATTGTTGATTTTGTCGACTATGCCGTTATTAACGTCTGTTACTGAAACAACCACGGCACCAATATCGCAAAAATCGGTAGTTAATACGTTGACAACTTCTCTTTCAGTATCAAAACAAGAACGAACAGATAAACTTGCTGCAATTTTTAATGATTTCATAAAATAACCTTGTTTAAAAAAGTCAGCAGGGCTCGTATCGGAAAATAAATTCCAATATTAAAATTTAGATAAAGTCAGCCCTGGGCTGATATATTCAAGCAGCGATATTTCAGTAAGGCGTAGAGATACCATGACGAATGCTTCGTCAGAGAATAAGGTATAAGAAAGCCTTACCAATACGCGTGCAGGATATTACCGGCCGAGTAAAAGCAACTAATTGTATGTGTTGGGGATACTAAGGAGATGGATGCGCGGAGCAGCCTATCTCCATTAGTTGGAGAGGGCTGTGGCAGGGAAAAAGAAAGCGTGGTCAAAATAATCACGATGGGTCGGCATCATGATATGTCGGGTGCGCCTTATATGCGCCATGATTTTAGACTTTCTCTTCATATACTGCTCCGTTACGTCTAGAGAAAAGCACTGGTGATAACTTAATGGCGAGTTTATATCTGGGCAAAAAATAAAAGTATGAGCCAAGTCATAATTCTAATTAGTTGTTAAGGAATGTATCTGGGTGATTTAAAAAATTATTGTTTTTAATAGCTTGTATTAAAAATTTACACCTTATAGTTATATTTGCTGTAGATAATTAATGAGATGGTAATTATCTGAATTAAATTTTTATGTGTTATGGAATGTTATTGTTGGGTTCTTATCTACTTTTATTGCATCAACATTCAGCCGATCATGGTTGTTGCACAAAGGTAAATAAGTGGGTTGATTATTCCAATAATGACTCTTTTGAGTGATGCTTGACGTTAGCCTGGTCAGGGTTGAATACTGTCCTCTTTATTGGTTGTGGAGAGTGAGATGGAACAAGAGCAATACAGCGACAGTGGTTTTTGGGCCAAGCTCAAGGATTACGCCAAGCAGGCTGGTCGGGAAGTCGTCCAGAAGGCGCTCTGGCTATACTACGCCGCCCAGAGGCCAGATACCCCAAAATGGGCCAAAGCCGCAATATTTGGTGCCTTGGCCTATTTTATTACTCCTTTGGATGCCATTCCGGATCTGACCCCCTTGGTGGGTTTCAGTGATGATCTCGGTGCTTTGGCGGCGGCACTTGCCATGGTGAGTCTTTATGTGAACGCCGAGGTGAAACAGGAAGCTGATCAGACGCTGAAGCGTTGGTTTGACTAAACGAGTACCCTTAAGCCGGTTTTATACTAAACCTTGTTTAAGGGTTTGTCTCAGTTGCCGTTGGGAAAGGGGGCTTCGGGTGTAAGCCCCCGTGATCTACTTGTTTAACTGAGTTTAAATTGCCCCACAATCTGTTCCAGCTGTTGGTTGGCGGTGGCCAGGTTGGCGGTTTCGTTACGGCTGGCTTCACCGCTGCGAGCCAGCTCGTTGGCCATTTCGCAGATAGCGCTCATGTTACGGGTAATCTCTGCCGAGACCGAGCTTTGCTCTTCGGCGGCGGTGGCTATCTGAGTATTGAGGTCGTTAATCTGATTGACCGACCCGCCTATGGTATCGAGGTCTGTAGCGACTCTCTCTGTGGTTTTAGCTGTTTTCAGGCAGGTTTGTTTGGTTTTCTCCATCGAGTGGATCGCACTATTGGATGCCTCTCTGAGATTGTTCAGCGTTACCTCAATTTCTGCGGTGCTGTCCTGGGTGCGCGCCGCCAGAGCCCTTACTTCGTCGGCCACCACGGCGAACCCTCGTCCCTGCTCACCGGCTCGCGCCGCCTCAATGGCTGCGTTGAGCGCCAGTAGGTTGGTCTGATCCGCGATATCGCCGATGACCTTCAACACCTGAGTGATATTGGTGGTATCCCGGTCGATTTGACCTATCTGGTTTGCGGTATGCTCAACTTCCCTGACCAGGCGATTGACCGTTTCGGTCGCCTCGGCAACCACTAGTTTAGATGCCAGAGCCTGTTCGTTGGTCAACTGAGTAAAGGAAGCGGTTGTGCTGCCATTTTGGGCGACATCGTTGGCTGTGGCGCTCATCTCTTCCACTGCGGCGACAATTTGTTCCGTTTCTCTGGTGTGCGCCGACAATATCTGGCGATTGGTCTCGGTTTCTGTGTTGAGCCGTTCAACGCCACCTGAGATGTGTGTCGAGGCCTGCATGACTTCCTGCATCATGGCTTGCAGGTTAGCGATAAACTGATTGATCCCCTGGGAAATTTGCCCCAGATCATCTTGGTTGTGTATCTTGAGCCGTTTGGTGAGATCGCCATTGCCTTTCGATAACTCGGTGACCATAACCTTGAGGGACAAGATAGGGCGATAAAGCAGAGATAGTACCCCGAGCAAGATAGTAATGGCACACAGCAACATGATGGCAGAAGAGATTATGGCGTTTTTCAGAGCCTGATCCACCACCGCATAGGCGCCCGACTTATCCACGCTGATGAGCAGATACCACTGTTTGCCGTTGACCAAGGGAATTGCTTTAGAGAATGCGAGCTTATCGACGCCATCAATACGGTATTCCTGCATCATCTCATCATTGCCAAGCAGCTTCTGCTCCACCTGGGGGAGGCCAAAATCGCTAAAGTGGCTGCCGGTCACCAATTGGGGGGACTCCGAAGCCAGCACTTTACCTGTCTGATCCGTGATAAGGGCTACCGCGCCCGGATAGTCTATCGCGCTAACAACCTTATGAAGATAGGTGAGTTCTATGTCGCCCAGAACCACGCCATTGCCCAAGTTTTTCAAGATGGAGATCACCTTGTTGCCGGTACCATCGTCGGTATAGATATCGGTGACATCGAGCTGGTTGGTGGCCTTCCCTTGTTGATACCAGGGGCGTGTTCTGGGGTCGTATTTCCCCGCAATCGCTCTGCCGTTAAACCACTTATCGCTGGTCTCTGTGGAATAGGCGCTGCCGTCATCGAAGCCGAAGTAGATGCGGGCGACCCCGGTGAGATCTGTGGTGAGGCGTGCGGTGCTGGCGTAGCTGTCCCGATAGCTCCCTTGGTGGTAGTGTCGGGCCAGTTGATCCATTGCCTGGGCTTTGGCGCCAAACCAGGTGGCGACTTTATCGGACTCATTGCGGGTAACGCTGGTGAGCTTGTCGTTGACCCCGGCGATGGTGGCCTCTTTGATTTGGATATAGGAGAGCCAGTTTGAGATCAACAGGCTAAGGACGACTAAAGTGACCATAGAGGCCACGAGTGATTTCTTAAATCCCATTTATTGCTAACTCCATGATATGCGCTGAATAGAAGAGGCCGGAGTCGGCCTCTTCTGGAGGGCGTCTGGTTAGGGTTAGCCTTTCCAATTCAGATCGAAGTCGTAGCGAATGCCGAAGGCAATGCTCTTGTCGGTAGCGCGTTGTTCGTTGTCTTGCTGCAGATATTCAAGGTGCAAGCGCACATTGCTGGCAGGATTCCATTCCAGGGTGGTGTTGAAGCCCTGATAATCCAAGCTGATATCGGACTCCAGGCCATCATCGAAACGGAAGTAGCCCAGCTTGAGTTTGTAGTCCTGTGACAGGGGAATCGCCAGCGCGGCATCCAGGGTGCTGCCGTCCCTGTCTTCGCTGCCAGTCAATTGATAGTCTTTGTACTGGTAGGCGAGCGCCAGATAGATGCCGCTGTCGAAGCTGTAGGCCACAGCGGCGGCGCTGGTCTTATCTTTGCCGGTTTTCAGCTCACCTTCGAAATTGTCCTGTTCCAGATAGCTGACCCCCAAATGTAACCCCTGCCAGTCAAAGCCCAGACCGGCGTTGATGGCATCGGCGCCGCTGTTATCTCCCTCACCATCGAAGCGTGCCGAGGCCATCAGGGTAAAGTGCTGCAATTTGAACTGATACAACGCCAGATTGTCGGCAAAGAAGGGGCTTTCCTGATTGTAGGCAAATGGGCTGTTGGCGTTGTTGAATATGTCTGTATATTCGGCTACCAGGGTGTATTGCACCGGCCGTTGGCGGCCGAAGCTGAGCTGACCATAGGGGGAATCCACCCCGGCAAATGCCAGCCGGGCATCGCCGAAGCTGCCATCACCATTGAGATTGATTTTCCATTCACCTTGAGCCAGTAAGGCCCAGCCGGGGGCAAATTCGGTGCGGCCCTTGACGCCGATACGGGACAGGGCATCACCCACATCCCATTCATCTGTGATGTCACTGTCGCTGTAAACCAGGGTCGGGCGCAGTGAACCATAGAGGCTGAAGCTGCTGTTTTGGGCACTGGAGCTGACTTGTTGCTGTTCCAGACGCTTTAGCCGTTGGTCGAGCTCTTGCCAATCGTTGTTGCTGCCATTATCGGCTGCCATTGCTGTCAGCGGCAGGGCACAACCGAGTAAACATAGGGTAGATGTTCTCATCTGTTTGTCCCTCATTTGGGTATAGGGATCCCCGACCCGTCAGGGCCGCGGCTATCATAGGTTTGGGATGCCCTCCCCCGGGAGCAGGAGGAGGGCGTGGGAGTTATTTGCCTTTTGAGAGGCTTTTGTACCAGAGGTTGTGGTGTTGTTTTGCCCAGTTTTCGTCACACTTGCCGCTGAGCATACATTCCATACCGCCTTCAGAGATCACTGTGGCCATATAGATATGCACTACGGTAAAGGCACCGAGCACAAAAGCACTGACAAGGTGGAGGATCAATGCCAAATTGGCACCGTCTTTGGTGGCCACCAGGCTTGGGAACATGAGCACCAGACCCGAGCCGACCATCAGGGCACCGAACAAGGCGAAACACCAGAACCAGAGTTTTTCACCGGCGTTGGCAAAACCGGCATCCGGATGCTTGCCTTTGAAGGGGCCGAAGTTCAGGTAACCGCCAACCACTTTGAGCCAGCCGATATCACAGGCTTCCGGCAGTTGTTTACCGGCCCATTTGACCACCATGACCGCCCATCCCAGGATGAAGGGGAAGGCCATCAGGTCGTGCAGGGCTACCGAAGTGCCGATAAAGCCGGTCCAGTGGGAGGCGCCCATGTTGGGTTCCAGCCAGAAGCGGCCGGCAACCATGATAAGGCCTGTGATGATCAGCAGCAGGCAGGCGATAGCGCCGACCCAGTGCACCAACACATCCATGCCACTCCAACGGTCGACCTTTTTGCCGGAAAAGCCCTGACTCAGCTTGGCTTTGCCATTGATGGCCACGAACAGTGCCAGCAGCACTATCATGCCAAAGAAGCTGTAGCTCAGGAGGTCGGCCCACCAGGAGGCCGGCGCCAGAGTATCGAGATACCCTTGATTGACGGGGGGCAGAGCATCCGGGAACTGAGCTTGTTGCGGCATACCCCTGAGTTCGGGGATATCGCCCTGAATAGCCACTTCCTGTATAGGTTGCCACTGTTGTGGTTCGGGTGTCAGAGTGTCGGCGGCCAGCAGCGGTAAGCTGAATACTAAGGCCACAGCACCTGAGATAAAGGCATTCAAACTTTTCATGTCAAATCCTTAAACATCTTAATGATGCTTTGCAGTCGGAGTCTCGACCCCGGAATTCTTCAGTCTGGAAGTGAGGAAGTCTTCCAGCACCTGGGCATAGCAACGCCAGAAATCCTGCCGTGCATGTTGGCAGATCCCTTCAGTGAACGCCTGATACCAGGTGCCAAGATGTTGCTCGAGGAAGACTTGCGCCAACTGTTCCAGCTCATCGGCCGCGGCCGGATCTTCGTTTTGTTGCTGATGGCGCAGGGCCTCAGCACAAAACAGAAACTCCAGCTCATTGCCTATGTAGTCCGCCGGTTCGTTGAACCTGGTATCTATCACCAGTCCCAGCTGTTGATAGAAGTCGGCGACTTTCATGGTACGGTCCGTATTCAGCTGTCGACCGACATCGCGGTAGACAGATTCATAGGGTGGCACCAGCAATTTGGTGGGGCCGATACACATACGGTTGAAGTCACACTCAAGTTCCAGTGGCTCTGATTGCCATTGTTGGGCTTCCTGAAGCAGCTCTGGGTAGCGCTGCTCCTGTTCCAGCCAGTCGATAAGCCGCTTGAGCGACTCAGGGCTCGAAGGGGTAAACAACATCCCCTTCAAGGCCTGATAGCCTTTGGCGACCGGACCGAGGTCGAGGTGTGTCATGGTCGCTCCTTGATGATGACCATATTGGGCTTGGTGATGCAGTCGCCGTAACCTACGCCTTGCTTGCTGGCAGAAGGTTTCTGGGCCAATACCTGCTGTATTCTGTCGGTATCCAGACACTTGACCGGACAACCGTCGACACAGGCAGGTTTGAGCCCCTGATCGATAAGCTCAATACACATGTTGCACTTGGCAGCCTTACCATCGGTTTTCAGCATGACTACCGCATCATAAGGGCAGGCACTGACACACAGGCCACAGCCGGTACACTTCTCGCGATCCAGTACCACCAAGCCATCGTCACGCACTGTATAGGCTTGAGACGGACACACCATGAGACAAGCCGGGTTGCCGCAATGCATGCAGGAGTGGCTGAGCCACACGTCTACCATGCCGTCGTTGCGTTTGACTTCGTAGCGGTCTACCTTACGAAAGCGCACGTCTTCCGGCAGTTCGTTATGGATCTGGCAGGCTATGGTGCAGGCCTGGCAGCCGACACAGTTTTCCTGTCTGAAGACGAATCCGAGTTGATGTTTGTTTTCCATGAGGATCTCCTTCAGGCTTTGGCCATTGCCACGCGGGTTGAGTGGTAGGCCGAGCAGCCGCCCATATCGGTCAATTTATCTGTGGTCAACGAGTTGGTGCAGCCATCAGTACCGTTGGGGTTGAGTCTGAGCCAGTTACACTTAGGGGTCATCAGTGAGCCCTCTGGCACACCTGTGGTGACCATGGCAACAAATTTAGCTTCGCCTCTGTGGTTGCTGAGTTTGACTGTGTCGT
This sequence comes from Shewanella indica, assembly GCF_033842865.1. Classification (NCBI taxonomy): domain Bacteria; kingdom Pseudomonadati; phylum Pseudomonadota; class Gammaproteobacteria; order Alteromonadales; family Shewanellaceae; genus Shewanella; species Shewanella indica. The sequence continues at coordinate 1,173,757 of NZ_JAWXXR010000001.1, read as the reverse complement.
TGTTGACAATGCCGTATTGCTGGGCATCTTTGGGGTTGATTTTGACGTAGTAGGCTGGGATGGCGCGGATATATTTCACGTTGTAGAAGGAGCTGTTAACCCGCTGTGGTACCCCGGAAGATAGCAAGCGGAATGGCAACTCGCGCTCTTTGGGTTCCATCTCATCCTCTGGCAGGCCCCAATCCAGTACTGGGTGGAAACCGGCATCGGCCATCAATTGTGAACTGAACTCAATCTTGCCGCTTGGAGTTTCATATTTACCGTCGGCCAATACAGGTTGAGGAATGTCCAGCTTGATGTACTTCTCTTTCATCAAGCGGTCGTAAGTCACCCCTTTATAGTAAGGTGAATCTGTATCCAGCAGCTCGTGAATGATGTCATCGTTGCTGGCCTGGAAGGCAGGATCTTCAAAGCCCATTGCCTGACCCAATTCGCGGAAGAAGGTCCAGTTACACTTACATTCACCCAGAGGCTCAATCACCTTCTGGCATACCTGCACATAGTAGCCGTGGTAGTCACCGACAATATCATCGGTTTCAAACTGGCTGGCGGCTGGGACTATGATGTCGCAATACTGCAGTGAGTCAGTCATCACCATGTCGTGACCGACAACAAACAGATCTTCGCGCTTCATTCCCTCGATGACAGCATTGGTATCAGGCGCGACCACCACAGGGTTACCGTTATAGATGATCATCCCGTGGATAGACTTACTGGGCTTATCGTGGCTGGTGGGGTTAGTTGGATGCAACGCCTTGGCCAGCTCAGTCATGTTGATGCGCTGGGCATCCGGATTCGGACGCATATATTTGCCGCTGGCTTGATATTGGTTTAAACCACCGCCCGCATGAACGTTATCATAGATAAGGCCGTTGCCGCGTTTACCGAAGTTACCAGTGACCGCGAGCAGCATGGCAACCGCGCGGGCCATACGGGCGCCGTTGAAGTTACGTTGGAAACCGTAACCCATACGCAGCATGGTCTTTTCGTTTTCACCCAACACCTGGGCAAACTCGAACATCTTGGCTCTGGGTACTCCGGTAATGGCTTCGACTTCATCGTAGCTGATTTCATCGAGGCGCTTGAGTAACTCGTCGTAGCCTACAGTTTGCTCGGCAATAAATTTATGATTAATAAGATCTTTTTCTACCAGATACTTCATGATACCGGCACACAGTTGTACGTCTGTGCTGGGGCGAGGCTGCAGGTAGATATCGGCCTGGGAACACAGCGGAGTGCGCTGCGGGTTGACCGCCAGTATTTTAGTACCGCGATCCCTGGCTTCGTTGATAAGTTTAATGGCTATGGTGTTGGAGACCACTTCGTCGTGTCCCCAGTTCAAATAGACGTCACTGAGTACTACATCTTCAGGATCCGGGCCAAGGAAAGTGCCGTAGAGCGACTTGAGACCATCATAGGCGGCGTAGGTACATACCTTACGTTCCAAAATGGAGGAGCCGATACGGTTCCAGAAACGTTCGCCGGAGGCTGACATGCCGATGGCACCATAGTTGCCTGAGTAGCTGTAGGGCAGAATCGCTTCAGAACCATGCTCGTCGATGATCTGCTTAAAGCGGCTGGCAATCTTGCTGTAGGCTTCGTCCCAGGTGATCCGGCGCCATTTGCCTTCACCCTTCTTACCGACCCGCTCCATGGGGTGCAGAATACGGTCGGGGGCATAGGTGTATTGCACGTAGCTTTGTCCTTTAAGGCAGGGAGCCTTACCGGTCTTGGCCTGTTCCTCGGCGCCGGTGACGTAAGTCATTCGGCCATCCTGAACCCGGAACTTAAGCAGACAGCGGGCGGCACAGTTACGCAGACAGCTATGGTACACGACTTTACCATTGCGCTTGGCTAATAATCCTGAATTGGCTCCCGCCTCTTTGGCATTGGCTACGCCGGGAGTCAACCCTGACAGGGACGAAAGCACGGCTGTGGCTCCGGCCCCCTGTAGAAATGTGCGTCTATTGATTTTCATAGTCATCACTCACCATAATTTGGACCTTGAGTCCGTTATGATTGTTGGCCCAAGGGCCTTTATTGTGCCGGTTTCCCGGCGTTACCCCGGGGGAAACTCCCCCGGGGCTAAGGTGCGTTACATTACAAAGGTTTGCAGTTGGTTACGGCCGTTGATTTGGCTAACAGTCAGCAGTTGACCGTCGCGAACCAGTAAGCCTTGTGGGTTGTCAGTACCAGGCAGTTTCACGCCTGAGTAGACTTCGCCTGTGAGCAGGTTAAGTTGCAGCACTTCACTGGCATCATTGTTGAGCAGCCAGGCTTGCTCATCATCGACGCTGATACCTGTTAGTTGTGGCAGCGCCTTGCCTTCCAGTCCTTTGAAATTGGCTTCGGCAGACAGAGTCATGTCACCCTTGTCGAAACGGGATACCACCAGGTTTTCGTTCAGTTCATCGCGGGTAGTGACGGTCACATACTGATCCAGCGCCTTGCTGTAACCCAGCGCCAGGCTGTAGCTGGTCTTGGCTCTGACAGTGCTGAACTGACCTCGGGCCGTTTCACCAATGCCATCGCTGCTCTGGTTGAAGCGGCGATAGTTCATTTCCCAGTTTTGTGCAGGATCCAGAACCAGCTCAGCCCAGGCTTTGTTGAAACCCATTACCAGCAGGCTGTTGGCTGAGGTAAAGCTAACGCCGCTTAAGGTTTCAATGTGCAGCATATACATGCCGTCGATTTGGGCCTGAGTAAGCAGTTTGAATTGGTTATCCAGGATGTAGACCCAGTTGTCTGAAGTGGTCAGCGCATAGATCTGGCTCTCAGGTTGGTAGTCGATGGCGGTTACCCGGCCGGAAATCGCTTCAGGCAGTGTTGTCTGGCTCAGTAGTCTGGCTTCAGGAGCCGAGGCAAACAATGCTGGAGTCTTGTTCCAGGTATCCATGTCCGGGTTGCTGATGGCGTAGGCGCCACGGGCATTGGGAGCATAGGTTGGCCAGTGATCCAGTTCCCAGCTCATGAACTTGGGGTTGAAGGACACGCGGCCTGGACTGTCTTGACCGACGAAGGGGAGTGGGCCGGTTTGGGTGAAGGCTTGCACTATATTGCCGGCGATCACTACCAGGAATACACCGCAGGCGAATTTAGGCAAAGCGTCCAGTGGCTGTTTGCCATAGGCATTGCTGGGGAATTTATTGCCCAGGGTCAGCATAAGTAGCGCTACAACCACAAGGACCACGATAAAGACCAGCAGTGCCCAAGTGTAAGTGTGGGCGCCCATGATCTTCAGCGAGAAGCCTTGGCCGATATCGCTGGCCAGGTTAAATGAGGTATGCACTGATGCCATAAAGGCGCCATAAATCCCCAACCAGACCAGTGCAGCAATATATTTGGGTTTGAGGCCAAAACGCACAATATAAAGAGCGGTCAGCGCCACCAAGATCATTGCTGTACGTTCTTGCCAGCAAAATGCACAAGGGTTATCCAGCAGGATAAATCCGAAAAAGAAACAGGCAATACCCACAGGTAAGGCCATGATGACAATAGCAGCTAAGGATGCCAACTTGTTGAATATATGCTCTTTCATAACGACTCTTTAGTAGTTACCGACAGGAAGTAAAACGCCCCAGGACATCATGATCCAAATAAAGAAACTCATTCCGATACAACCGAAAAGAAGTTTATCTGCCAGTTTTTCTTTTTCTGGTTTCTTATAAACCAGATAAGCGGCATAGGCCGTAATACAAAATAATGTGAACTCCATTGGATACCTCTTGTTTCACTTGTGATTTATCTCTTATGTGGCCGCAGCCAAACGCCATTCTCGTTCCAATCCATACACGAGCTTTGATTTCACCCAGTTGAAAGCCGGGGAATTATTAATGTTTCCATAAAGGATGTAATTGCCTACCGTACGGTATTCGCTACGAATTTCTTTTATATTTTCAATCATGTTGTCAGATAATCTTCGATAACTGACACCAGGTAACATGTCGACAAACTTGCGAGTAAATTGATTGCAGCTGAGAGTGATATAGTCTGACTCGGCAAGGATTTGCATTGCAGTGGCGACACTGTCTGTGTAACCGGCAACATCCATTTGCAGGCCATTGTCCCGACATAGATTTACCAATAAGGGACAAGTCAGGTCGTTGTAGTTGTCGATTTCCAGTAGTGGATAGTGGGACAACTGCTCCAATGACATGGATTCGGACAGAATTGGATGATCTTTTCTGGCCAGAATGTAGATATCACCTGTCTCAGAGAAGATTTCATAGTTGAGCCTAGTGTCATCAAAACCTTCGTAAACCACCACGAAATCGACGCCGCCACCAATGAGCTCATTGCTGCAGTCATGGCTGAGTGTACGAATATCGAACCGTAAGTTGGGTGCTTCTGGAAGAATGTAATTATTTATGACTTTATGAACAGCATAGACAAACTCATCATAGGCCCTGATAACAAAATGACCGCCGGATTGGCTGGGGGAAAAGACAGAGTGTTGCCGTTCAAGCAACTGATATTGCTCGACTAGTAATTTGGCGTGTGGGATTAATTCTTCGGTCTTTTGTGTAGGAATTAATCCATTTGATTTACGAACAAATAAAGAGTCCATAAATACATCACGTAGCGCATTTAGTGTGCGAGTGACGGCACAACTGGATATGCCCAATTCGGCCGCTGCCAAGTTTCCTTGGCCATGTTTATATACAGCTAGTAAAACTTTTAACTGGTTATAATTAAGGCTGTCAATTTTCATCTAACTGTCCCCACTCTGCAGAGACATTACTATGAATTCATTGTTAGACTATTGCCAAGATTAAGATCACATTGAGAAATAGTTAATTATTTGAAACATGAATTGCTTCCTATTTTTAGCCAGGCGAAAAAACCTTATTTCCTCAGATGAAATTAACGAAAGCCTGTTTTTATTCTCAGGGTGTGAATTTAATCAAGTAAAATAGTGAAAGAAATTCGGAAATGATTCGTTGTGACTTCGTGACTTGCTTGCTGTGGCGATTTGTTGTAGGGATTCAGTTTGGTTTCAAAGTGTGTCGTTATAGTCGTTCATTTAATCAAGAAGGAACAAGAAGAATGAAACGATTGGGGATGATGGCAGCCTTGTTGTTGACAACGTCGGTACAGGGTCAGGAATTGACCGCTGCCGAGCAGTTTTTTAAGCAATTATCTGATTTATGCGGTAAGGCCTACAGTGGTGAGCTGATCAAGGGGGGGAGTGTCGGCGATGGTTTCACGGGTCAGCCGTTGGTGATGCATGTGCGCCAATGCTCAGAAACCGAGATCCGTATTCCGCTGCATGTGGGAGAGGACAGATCCCGCACCTGGGTGATCAGCAAGACGGCCGATGGCCTCAGGCTCAAGCATGATCATCGTCATCAGGATGGCAGCGAAGATGCCGTGACTCAGTATGGCGGTGACAGTCGCATTCCTGGAACTGAGTCCTGGCAGTCTTTTCCGGTTGATGAATTTTCGATTGCCAACTTCAAACAGCATGGTCTGACGCAGTCGGTCACCAATGTTTGGCATCTGGGGTTGGATCAGCAGAACTTCAGTTATCGCCTGACCCGGGAAAACCGAGACTTTCTGTTGCAATTCAATTTGAGCAATGAAGTGACGCCGCCACCGGCACCATGGGGACATTAATAAAACGGGTTAATAGTTGAGGCGACCTGAGTCGCCTCGTCAATGGGTTTATTGCGCTTCGAAGGTAAATGACTGTCCGGCAAGAGCGGCTTCTACCATGAGGCCACCCTTGGCGGCTGTAAATACCGCCATACCGTTGATATAAGCGGCCTTGGCAGCCTGACTACCGCCAGACTGACCGGCACCGGCCGAATTACCTGTGGTACCTGCTTGGGCGTTGGCGCCGGCATTGATGGCTACGGCTGACGCCTGGGCGCCGAACTCAAAGCTGCCGCTGGTAAAGTCGCGGTAGGCCTGTGCATCCTTGAAGAAAATAATCTCACTGTAGGCCTGGCCGCCAATTTGGAAGCCAATGGAAACCTGAGTCATGCTCGAGTCACCGGTATAGGCACCACCGCGATAAACGCGTCCCTTGCCATAGGCCGCTCCGATACCAAGTCCCCCTTTCCCTATGGTAGGAAAAATTGCATAACCATAGGCAGAATCGAAGAATTTGTGGGTTTCGCTGGCTTGTTTGAAGGTAGCTATGGCGCTGCTGTAGCTGTCATTGGCACTGGCTGTTGGGACCAGTAGCAGGCTGCCTACCAGCGCAAAGAGGGTAAATAGGGTATTAGAAATGGTTTTCATGATGAACCTCCAAATTGAGAGTCTTGGGCTCCCGGTCAATGGGGCCTGGATACCTTTGGCTACTCTTGAGCTTACTTGTCCGGCAGCAAAAATACAGGGGGGGAGGCTAAAAAAGCGCCTGCAATGGCGCTTTTTAGTGTGAATGTCAGCCAGAGTTCAGTTAACTAGAGTTCAGTTAACTAGATCTCAGTTAACTCGGCTTCTATGACTGAGCCCTTAGGCTAGGGCAAGGGTTTGCCGAGAACATAATGTTCAAACCAGGCCTGATCCCAGTCCATCTTGGCTTGTCTGTGCTTATAGTGGCTCAAACCATGGCCTTCTCCTGGGTAGGTTATCAGCTCCACCGGCACATTCAGGTAATGTTTTAGGGCGCGGTATAACCCTTGGGCATGTCCCAAAGGCACCCGGGCGTCTTTCTCTCCAATATGGATAAGAGTTGGGGTCTTTATCTTGTCTGCATGTGTCAACGAAGAACCATGGGTATAGGCCTCAGGCTTTTCCCATGGCAAGCCTTGCATAAAGTTGACCACATGTCCTGGTGTATCTTCCAGCATCCATTGCAGGCGCTGATCGAATACTCCGGCCCCTGAGCTGGCGGCCTTGAATCTGTCGCTACTGGCGATAAGTGCATTGGTTAGATAGCCGCCGTTGCTCCAGCCCATGACGGCCAGCTTGTCGGCATCGACCAGGCCATCGGCGATGAGTTTGTCCACGCCGGCCATGATGTCGTTTACCTCAATCTCGTGTTCATGGCCCACAAGGTCAGTGAGGAACTTGTCGCCATAGCCTGTAGAGCCGCGGTAGTTGGGCGACAATAAGGCCCAGCCATTGGCGGCGAAAGTAGCACGGCCATAGGATCTGTGTTGCAGTGCAAACGGGGTGGCGGCAGTAGGGCCGCCGTGAATTTGCACGACAAGCGGTAGGGGGCCATCGGCTTTGCGGTAGCCGGGCGGTAATTCCAGTATGCCTTCAACCTGAGTGCCATCGGCGGCTTGCCACTTGATTATGCTCAGTTGTGGCAGTAGCCAGGAATCGGTTTGCGGATTGATATGGGTCAGACGCTTGGCCGGGGCTTTGCGCTTCTCGGCGTTGGCGATAAACAGATCGTAGAAGTGATTCAGGCCGTTATGACTGAACGCCAGTTGTTTGCCATTGTGACTGAAGCTGTAGCTGCCGATGACGGTATCATCTTGCAGCAGAGTTCGGGTGTTGCCCTGTTTCAGATCATTGATTTCGGTGCAGTAGAGACGTACCAGCGCATGATCGGCGCCGCGATAGCAGAGCTCTTCACTGCCCGGGCGCCAACCGATATCGCCGCCGCTGAGTGTCATATCGCCCTGACGCATAACACTCAAGGGTGCCTGCTTAGGTTGACTGGTATCACTGATAAACAGGTTGCCGGGATGACCGTCGAAGTCGATTCTGAAGGCGAGGCGGCGGTTGTCCTCGGCCCAACTCAACCCCAGTAACCAACCGTAAGGAGAAGGCGCCTGTTCACGCCAATACTTGTCTGCCAGAACCTGATTGGTGGCGTTTTTGATATCGAAGACTTCTACTTGAGACCCACCTTCCAGATTGACCAGTTCATTGTCTTCTGTGGTGATACGTGCCAGTTTATTGCCATCATGGCTGACGCTGAATTCCCAAACTACCTTGCCATCATCCAGCAGCAACTGCTTGCGAAAATGCTGTAGATCCAAGCGGTAAAGGGGGTTGGTATCGCGGCTGCCGTGACCATACTCAGGGCCTTGGTGAGCGGCGCGCATATTGGCCCAGGGATCTTTATCTGTCAGGGTTTTATAGGTCAGGAAATAGAGCTGACTTCCATCGTCACTCAGTTGGTAACTCTTGATGCCACCGGCCTCTTGGGTAACGGGAACGGCTTCGCCGCCATGAATCGCGAGGCGATAAATTTGCGCTTTCGCGTTGAAGGGGGCTGGCTGCTTGGCATCGCCGCGGCTGCTGAGGAAGTAGATATATTGGCCATCGGGACTCCAGCTGATAGCGCTCTCACTCTCGTTGCTGAAGGTCAGGCGTTTGCTTTGGCGGCTCTTGCTGTTGACCAGCCAGATGTCTTTCTGAGCCTTATCCAGATTTTTATCCCAGCGCGACTCCAACCAGGCGGCCATTTTGGCGTCTGGGCTGAGAGCGACCTGGCCCATGTTGGCTATCTCGAAAAAGTCCTGATTGGTTATTTTATGTTGCCGCTCAAGGGCGGAAACCTGGGTTCCCATACCGATAAGGCACAGGGCCAGCAGGCGGTAGCTGTTAGACAATCCCATCTCTGTTCCTTTATTTTTGTTATTAAAAGCCGCATTAGATTAACGTAAAGGTCACAGCCAGGGCGATGTTACTTATCTTTTTTTTCGCGCAGTATCTCATTGAGAAAATCCAGCTCTTCTTTATCGAGCGGCGGTTTGGGGACAGAGGTGCCCTGGGGGTGGAATTCACGTCCACGCAGATAGGCGGCGCGGGTGAGCTGATTGAGGCCGTAGATGGCCAACAGATAGAGGGTCAGTAGTAGCGCCAGTCTCGGGATTGCCTGCGCTACAACCGAAAATTGATCGCCGAGAAACAGAGTCAAGAGCACGGCAATATTGCGAACCAGCCAGTTCAGAATCAGCGCCAGAGTCAGCACCAGCAGCCCGTTGTTGCGTAGTTGTCGCAGTCGGTTTTCCTGCTGATCCAGCGCATGGTAGTAGTGCTGCATCAACTGTAACACCAATGCCAGATACAGGGTGGTTTGCAGTAACAGCAACAGCGGCAACAGCAGGGAACCCCAACTTAGGCGGGGTTGGTAACCCAGTAAGGCTACACCTGTGACCAGGCTGGGGTTGAATAGCCACAGCAACATCACCAGACACATAGCGAGTATGGATGGTAACAGGTGCTTGAGTGGCAATTTTGAATCCGCAGTTGGGCTTAGCTGTTGCTTCAGGTATTGATACAGTGCCGGCATCAACAGGAAGTACAGTGGCAGCAATAGCAGAAACAGTAGGTGAATAGGGGCCGGGGTATTGTCGCGGTTGAACAGGCCAGTAAAGAAATAGAGCGCCATCAAGGCAAAGATACCGGCGAGTAGCCGACGTTGGCTATGGCTGTCCTGATAGACAAAGCGTGCGTAGATGGATAACGCCAGGCAATGCAGGCCTCCAAGCAGCGATAGCCACCAGTAAGCTTGGGTAAAAATGTCGCTGAATGCAGTCATCTGGCCCCCTTAACGACATTCTTATCTCAGCCACTTGAGGGGCGCAACAAAAAATAGTCAGTTTTTGCTGTTATGCATGCGTTTATGGCGGTTTGAGGCGTCCTTAGGTGGTTTGCCCGGTGCGGCTTTGCGCTCGCACCATAGGTGGCGCAGAGCCAGTATCGGATGACTCAGTAACATGCGTGGACCGGCGTAACGCATCACCTGACGCATCTGTTCTTTGGGTTCAGGTTTGTAGCAGTGTACCGGGCATTTATTGCAAGTAGGTTTGCTTTCACCGTAGGGGCAGCGGTCGAGACGGGTATGGGCATAGTCCATCAAGGCCTGACAGTCGGGGCAGAGGCTGCCATCGTCGCTTCTGGGATGGTGGTCACGGCAGTAGATCCACACCATGGCAGAAACAGTGCGGAATTCGGTCAGCAGTTTTCCTTGCAGCAGCTCCATAGCCTTACCTTAGTAAATTACTCAACTATGGTTATCTTAGTCCTGAGAAGGGGGCTGGTTCAAAATCAGTGGCAGGAATTATGAAGGTGCGCACAAAATGAAGCTTTGTGCGCACTCAAGGTTAAATTACAAGTTAACCCTAGATATGGATAACCTTGTCGGCTTCCAGAGTCCAGCGGCTTAAATCGCCGAGTGTACCAATGGCTGCGCCATCCAATAGCATATCTGCCACTACGCCGCGGGCCTCAACACAGGTCTTGCACAGTAGTAGAGGAACGCCTTGAGCGGTAAGAATTTCGAACATCTGCTGCAGGTTGTAGCTGAGATCCGGGGTATTCTGGCCTTTAACTGCCCCAAAGACAGCGTCTGACATTAGGAATAACTTGAGTTCCACTTCTGTCTGCTCCTGATCTTTCAACGCCAGGGCGATACGCAGAGTGTTAAACAATTTTTCTGTGCCATACGGGCCGGCGTGAGCGACTATCAGTAATTTTTGCATCTGAATCCTTGTTTGCCATTCTTGGGATCAAAACCCCTGGAGTGTACCAGTTTGTACTTACCTATGGCGCACCAAGGGTCACAGACTGAATTTCGATCGCAAAAAGCGCCGTAAACCGGGCAGAAAAAGCATAAATACTTGATTTATACTAAGACGATACTCTATTAATATCGGTTAAACTCTGTGCAGAGCGGGGTGGCTTTGGCTGATTGCCATTACCACAAAACAGGGCTGCCAGTCGGCCCGACACTCAAAAAATGGTGGACGAAGATGTTTAAAATCCTGGTCATAATCTTGTTGGTCGCAGCGGGTATTTTCCTCTACAACAGAGCGCAGCGTCTGGCAAAAGAGGAGCGTGATGAGGCGCTTAAGCTCAAAGATAGAGCTTCAGCCATGCCTCAGGCGCCACAGGCCGAGACAGCAAGCGAGACTCAGGAGGGGCACCAGAGTGTCGATTTGGACTTTGCCGAAATGAAGGAGCAAGCTGAATCCCAGCCATCGGCTGAGCAAGTGGTTACCGAGTCGCCTGAGCTTGAGTCTCAAACCGAAAATAGCGCGCCAGAGGTGGAAGTCGGCCGCGCCGAGGTCGAGACTGTCCTGCCAGAGCCAGAGCCAGAGCCAGAGCCAGAGCCAGAGCCAGAGCCAGAGCCAGAGCCAGAGCCAGAGCCAGAGCCAGAGCCAGAGCCAGAGCCAGAGCCAGAGCCAGAGCCAGAGCCAGAGCCAGAGCCAGAGCCAGCCAAGGCGGCTGCACCGGATATCAGTTGGGGCAATATCACCCTCAAGCGGGCGATGGAACAGTATCAGGCCTCTGAAGGCGCCATCGAAGCACATGACGCTTTACTGGCCGTGATTGGCGAATGCTACAAGCAGCGGAAAAACAGCAAGTATCTGCAGTTGGGACAGGAGTACGATGGCGCATATAGTGCATTGTTTGCCGCCAGTCGGGAGAAAGTACTCAGCAAATCACCCAAGGCCGAGTTCAAGGGCACAGGGTTTATGCAACTCTCTACCCTGTGCAGCGATGCCGGCCGTTTCGATGCTGCCATTGCCCTGTGCAACAAGGCGATTGAATATGGGCTGCAAGATGGCACAGTGACAGGCTTTGAAGGTCGTATCAAGCGTATCGAAAAGGCCAGAGATAAAGCCTCTGCCTGAGTACAAAAGCCGATTCAATGTGTAGAATCAAGCAAGGAGGGCCGGGTTAACTGCCGTGTCACTCCTTCCCAAGCTAAGCGAGCCTACGGGTTCGCTTTTTTTATTGATGGAGAGCCGCAATGAAACCAGCGACTTTATGGGTTGCACTTACTTCGCTTTTGCTGCTGGCAGCCTGCAGCAAGCAGCCGCAATGGACTCTGTTTTACTATCCGGATACGGATATACAGCAGCCGAATAGAGATAAGTCGGACGTCGAGCCGCAAACGGCCGAGACGTTGGATCGTTACCACGCCATAGCCGGTTACTATCAAACCCTGCAGCAGTGTCAGGGCAAGGGCAGAGGTATGCAACACCTCAATGAAGGCAAGGGCAGTTTCGAGTGTGGTCACAACTGCCGTCTAGACGACAGGGATATGGTAATCTGTGACCAATGGCACACTAACGGCCCCTAAGGGACATGAAATTTAAACAGGATTACTTCACCCGCCTGGCGGGATTTTACCAGCAGGTATTGCCTTCTGGGCTACCTTCGCCCCATTGGTTGGCCTGGAGTGATGATGCGGCGGCGCTTTTGGGCTTGGCTGGTCCCAATGAAACCTTGCTGCAGCAACTCGCCGGCAACCAGAGAATGCCGGGCGCCGAGTATTATGCCCAGGTTTACAGCGGACACCAGTTTGGCGGCTACAGTCCTAGATTGGGCGATGGCCGTTCGATCATTCTCGGTGAGGCCCTGGGGCCAGAAGGTGCCTGGGATCTGGCCTTGAAGGGGGCGGGACCCACGCCATACTCGCGTCACGGTGATGGCCGGGCGGTGATGCGTTCGGCGGTGCGTGAGTTTCTGGTGTCCGAGGCGCTGTATCATTTGGGCGTACCCACCACCAGAGCGCTGGCGGTGATCGGCTCTGAGCTGCCTGTATGGCGCGAGTCGCTGGAAAAAGGAGCCATTACCGTACGCCTGGCCCGCAGTCATATACGTTTTGGCCACTTCGAGTATTTCTGTTACAGCGAGAAAGGGCAGGCCGACAAGCTCAAGCAGTTGCTCGATTTCACCCTCAGCCAACATTATCCCCAACTCAGCCTGGACTATGACGGCTACAAGGCTTGGTTTGCGCTGGTGGTGCGCGATACCGCGCGCATGATCGCCCACTGGCAAGCGGTGGGCTTTGCCCACGGGGTGATGAATACCGACAATATGTCGATTCTCGGTGATAGCTTCGACTTTGGCCCCTTCGCCTTCCTCGATACCTTTAAGGAAGACTTTATCTGTAACCATTCAGATCCCGAAGGGCGTTATGCCTTTGGTCAGCAACCCGGCGTCGGCTTGTGGAACCTGCAACGTTTGGCGCAGGCGTTGACGCCTGTGCTGGCTTCCGATGACTTGATAACCGTGCTCAATACTTATCAGCATGAATTGGTGCAGCAATATCTTAGCTTGATGCGCGCCAAGTTGGGGCTGGCATCCTTGGCCGAAGATTTAAGCCTTGATGCCCGGCTGGAGCAAGACAACAAGGACCTGGCGCTTATCGGCGCCTTTACCGGCTTGTTGGAACAAAACGCCTTGGACTATACCCAGAGCCTGCGCCGCTTCGGCGAGCTGGATCCCAAGGCAGAAAACAGCAGTCTGAGGGATGATTTTATCAATCGTCAGGGCTGGGATGACTGGCTGCCCGAGTACCGGCGCCGTATCGATACTCGTCAGGGACTTGAACAGTGGCAGGCCGATCGCCGGGCCCACAACCCCAAATATATTTTGCGCAATTATCTGGCTCAGGAAGCGATCATTGCCATCGAAGAGGAGGGCAATAGCCAGCCGCTTGAGCAGTTGTACCAGCTCCTTAGGCGCCCGTTCGATGAGCAGCCTGAGATGCAGGAGTTTGCCAAGCGACCACCGGATTGGGGGCAGGGGTTGATCATGTCCTGCAGTAGTTAAGGAATAGGATTAAAAGATGCAGTATCAAAATCTTAGCTTGGATTCAGAGCACAAAACCCTGTCGATGACGGCCGGGGTCGAGTTTGAAGCCTTCGACAGCTTTGCCAATCCTTTATGCCGGGCACTTGATGCCAAGGTGCTGGAGCGGCAATGGGGGGCAGATCGTCACCAATGGTTGCTGGATTTTGAAGGAAGCCTTTTGTGGCTCAACTATGAGTTCTACGGTGAGGTGTGCTGGTTGAGCTGCCAGAGTGAACAAGACTGGGAAGTGTTGGTATACCTGAAACATCTACTGGAGTCACAGGCATGACAGAAAAGCAGGCCACGGCGGCGTTTCATTATCGGGATCTTTCCCCTGAACTGATTTTGGATGCTATCGAAAGTCTGGCGATTTATCCGGAGACGGGGCTAACGCCACTTAACAGCTATGAAAACCGGGTCTATCAGTTTCGTTGCGATCGCGGCCAGAGGTATGTGGTTAAGTTCTATCGCCCCGAGCGTTGGACCGATGCCCAGATTTTGGAAGAGCATGAATTTACGTTCGAGCTGGCCGAAGCCGAGATCCCTATTGCCGCTCCTGTGGTGCTCAATGGCCGCAGTCTGCATCACTTCAAAGAGTGGCGTTTTGCGCTGTTTCCTTCCATAGGCGGTCGCAGCTTCGAGGTGGACAACCTGGATCAGATAGAGGGGGCGGGCCAGTTTATCGGCCGTTTGCACCAGTATTCCCGTGGCAGCCTGTTCAAGCAGCGCCTGAATCTGACACCGACAACCCTGGGGGCTCCGGCGCTGGAGCAATTGCAGCATACAGAGCTGCTTCCGAACGCGTTGCGGGATCAGTTGCTAGAGGCGGCGTTCAGCCTTTTCTCTGAGCTGCAGTTGCGCTGGCAGAGTATTGCATACCAGAGTATGCGCCTGCATGGCGATCTGCATCCCGGCAATATTCTCTGGACCCCCAATGGCCCCGGGTTTGTCGATCTCGACGATGCCTGCAACGGCCCTGCAGTGCAGGACCTGTGGATGATGTTATCCGGTGACAGGCAACAGCAAACGCTGCAGTTGGAAGTCTTACTGGAAGCCTACGAGGCTTTCTCCAACTTCGATACCAAAGAGCTGCAGTTGATAGAGCCACTCAGAGCACTGCGGATGCTGCATTACAACGCCTGGCTGGCCAAGCGCTGGGATGACCCCGCGTTTCCGCGTCACTTTCCCTGGTTTGCGACCGAAGAATACTGGCGACAGCAGTTGCAGGCCTTCAAAGAACAACGGCAGCGTCTGGATGAAGCGCCACTGAGTCTTATCCCCTATTGAGTGGTACTGAGACCCAAAGGTGATACCTGCAGAGGCTTGGATTTAACAAAAAGGGAACTCAGGGCTTGAGTTCGACTCAAAAAGAAGATTATGTTATTCAGCCACTCCAGCAGTGTTGGCTGAAATTTTAATAAACAAGGAACTCCAATGAAGAAAATCCTGATGTTGGCAGCGGCATTTTTGCTGCTTCCTCTGGCGGCCACAGCGGCCCAGTACAAAGAAGGCGTGCATTATACTGTGGTTAGTGAAGGCCCCGCCTCCGCCAAGCCTGAAATTACAGAGTTTTTCTCTTTTTACTGCCCCCATTGCTATAACTTTGAAAAGAACGTGATCCCCAAGTTGAAGGCGCGTTTGCCCGAAGGAGTCGCTTTTGAGCAAAACCATGTCGACTTTATCGGTCGCGAGATGGGTGTGGAGATGTCCCGTGCTTTCGCTACTGCCGAAGTGCTGAAGGTGTCCGACAAGATTAATCACGCCATGTTCAGTGCGATCCAGGACAAGAAGCAACACTTCACCAATCGTGATGACGTCAAGGCGCTCTTTGTGGCCAATGGTGTAGATCCCAAGCAGTTTGATTCTGCGGCCAACTCTTTTATGGTCAACAGCATGATGGCCAACATGAAGCGCAATACAGAAAACGCCAAGATCTCAGGTGTGCCTGCGCTGGTAGTGAATGGTAAGTATCGGGTTGAAACTGGTGCCATCAAGTCTTATGACGAGATGCTGGATATTGCTATCTACCTGACTCAGTTGAAGTAATTCGGTATATAGATACAAAAAAGGGGCCGACATGGCCCTTTTTTGTTACCCGGAAATACTGGTCGAAACCCCAAAAAAAAACCGTACTCCTTGGTCGCAAGAAGTACGGATTAGAGCCATAAGGCTCAGTTTTTACCCTGAGTAACGGCATTACTTTAACAGTGCGTCAAAAAATTGGCAAGCGCTGGATTTTTGACTTCGTTTGCCGGGTATAGATGTATAACAGGAGAATTTTTATAACAAAGACTCCTACTTACGACTTTTGGATCATTTTACTGAATTGAGATGAAACCTTCTGCCGGGTTAGGAGGTCAAAACTTCGGGATCGGAAATCAACTAAAGGAGGTTTCTCGTGCGTGTATTTCCTGTCTATGCTCCCAAGCTGATTGTCAAACACGTAAGGATATTCTTGACCGGCGCCGTCTGGGTGAAAGATCTGGGAAGATTAGAGTTTGATAAGGGGCGCTTTTTGCTGCCGAGAAAAAGCCTGCCAAAGGTAAAGCAGGCTATCATGGAATTGAACGAACTCATTGAAACTCAGAATAGTCAAGCTAAAACCGTTTAGATTCAGTTGACTTCGTCGTTGAGCAGACCAACAAGGCCGGTAACTTTCTCGTTCCACGAGTTGAGATCTTGCTGAAGTTGTTGGTTTTGCTCTATCAGATGAGCATTTTTCTGCTTTTCTTCTTCCAGCTCCATTTTCAGAAGCTCAATATTTTCGAGCGCAGCCTGGATTTTGGTCTCCAGTTTGGACAGTAATTCTAGGCTCATACAGGAGTCCTTAAATAGTTGGGCGAATGAGATATTGATTCTATCAGTGCCACTGGCTTAAGGAATAGCTCTTATCTCCAAGTGTCCAAAAAATATGCGATAAAATTGGTTGTTTGATAGTTTTTTTCACTTATCTGAATCCCGGCTGTCCCAAGTGAGCTTTTGCCGGATAAAATAATAATTTTCGCCCCGGAACTAGCCGATGACAATTCAACGTATCGATACCAATCCACGCATGAGCAGCATAGTGATCCACAACAACACGGTTTATCTTTGTGGTCAGGTTGCCAAGGATAAGTTCGCCGATATTCAGCAACAAACCCGGACCATGCTCGAGGAAGTGGATGAGCTGCTCAAGCGGGCAGGCAGCGGTCGTGAACGGATCCTTTCAGCGACTATCTACCTGAAACAGATGAGTGATTATGATGCCATGAATGCCATCTGGGATGCCTGGTTACCGGCAGGGCATGCACCGGCCAGAGCTTGTGTGGAGGCCGCGATTGCCGAGCCCGAGTATCTGGTGGAAATTTCAGTTATCGCGGCGATTTAAATCTCACTGCCGGCCGAGGCAATCAGCACCCGGCCAAATTCAGCCCCTTCAAGCTCAGGAGTGATTGCCAGCAACTGATCCATACGAATGGCGCGGTTGCTGGTGGTCGTTTGTACCAGTAGCCACTCGCTCTTGTCGGGACGGGTCTCGGTGATCAGTGCCTTGCCATGTAGTATCTCGCCTTGTAGCAGTTCTATTTTCAGCGGATAACCGCGAATACAGGCCAACTCCAGGTAATCATAGTGGCCACAATCTATCGCTTGGTAAGGTTTCATATTTTAGTCTTTTAGTTTGAAGTTAAATAATAATCTTCCTGATAGAAGCTGGCACTAATCGGAATTAAGTCAATATCTAAGCAGAATGGTATAAAAGTAGCCTGATTTTTCACTTATACCAAAATAAGTTGCAGCAAATTGTGAAGTCAGGAATGAAACCGAATGGCAGCTTGGGGGGCCAGAGGGGCAGGAAGAGGGGCAGGACAAGCACAGAGACTGTGCTCAATGCTGATGGTTCTTGGTTTGAGAGTGGGACTACCGCACCCGCCTCATGGGAAGGGTATCGGGCATCGCTTAATGGCATTTGTCTATTGATGTAAGCTTACTGTTGTTTATTGCTTATAAAAGCTTGGTATATCTTCTAGGCTAAAGTAGAGTTTGAGTAATTAGTTACTCATTAGTTGTCTTTTTTGGATTTAATGAGTATTTTGATACTCATAATTTCTTTGGGAGCGCTCATGGAACATTTAACCATTCAGGCTTTTATCAATAGCCAATGCTAGATATTGCAAAGCTCTCTTTTCCAAACAGCGAACAAGGTCATTATCGGCTTACCTCATTAGATTACGAGCAAGATTATGCCTTGGCAGAACTCAATAAAGACGACATGCATGCCGTTTCGATAAACCACCCTGTCAGCCTGTTTTTTGATGAGCCGGGGTGGCTTTGTTTCCTCGATGACATCATTGTGGCTGCCGCGTTTTGATATTTATTTCAATGAACTCGGCCAGCAGCGTTACGCGATGGAATCGGTTTACTCGATACTGGGTAAAGCTGCCGGAGTTACCTTAGATCATGAGCAAACCATAAGAAGGCTTGTCCACAAGATCACTCATAGCCATATGGTCTTAGAGCAAGGTTATCAGTTTGATATTCAGGCTTTTGTGCTTGAGTGGGTTCAGAGAGACTTACTCAATATCCTATTTGGTAACAGTGATAACCACGGGCGTAATACCGCACTTCTTAAAGGTGATGGTTGGATAAAGCTTGCCCCTATCTATGACTTTGCACCAATGAAGGCTGATCCTGAAGGGGTGGCCAGAACCACAAAGTGGCAAGCACCGCTCGAAGTTGGGGGTGAGTATGACTTTCAAGGTATTGCCGATTCGTTGGCCGATTTGGTGCCTGCTCAAGAGTTAATGGCAGCATTAAAGCTTACCGCCCGGCAATGTCATAACTTGAAGCAGCGCTTAATTGCGCGTGGTGTACCGGAACGGATTATCGATATGCCTGCGATTGGCTTTACTTATATCGAAGACAAGCTAACAAGGTGGGGATTGGTATGAGTGATAAAACATCTACCCTTGAGTCTGCTAAAGAGGCTATTGCTCGTCTTAGAGCTAATCGTCGGCAAGCTGGTGACGTTGCAATTGAAGCGTCAAAACACCGGCTCTCACTAGGCGCTGAAGAGACTCATGCAAAGCAAACTCCTTCTCCCCAACGCGCTTCCAAGCATAGCGGGAGGGTGAGTACTGTTGAGAGACGTAAGGCCATCGAAGGCGTTACCCAAAGGCTATTACGCGGAGAACTTACTCAAGGGCAAGCTCTTAAAACTTTACGTATTGAGGTTTTAGGTCTAACCCAAGAGGAGTATGCAAATTTGGCTAAAGTGTCACGCAAGACCCTCTCTGACGTTGAGAACGACCGAGGTAGCTTTAAGACCGATATTCTCGACCGATTGTTTAAACCCTTTGGCCTGAGAGTGGGGATTGTGCCTATCTCTACCGGCATCAAATAGCGACTATGGTTGTGCCTTTGTGGGGAGAATAAATACAGTTTCATACTGTATTTATTCTCGATTACCCGCTGGTTCCCTTGATCATTCGTTATCGAAGCGGTCGTTAGCATCCAGCTACTGCATAGTTTCTAGCTGGCCCTGATTGCTCCAGCTAGGAGCGTGTGTAACTCGGTGTATAACTAGAAGCAAAAAAGCCAGTCGTAGTGACTGGCTTTCTCTTTTAATACAAGCTCTTAATCCTTATGGATTAGTTCATGCCGTATTTTTTCAGCTTCTTGCGCAGTGTGCCGCGGTTGATGCCCAGCATATTGGCGGCGCGGGTCTGGTTGCCACGAGTGTGCTGCATAATGATATCAAGCAGAGGTGCTTCAACTTCGCATAGCACCATTTCATAAACTTCCTGGGCTTCTTGACCGTCCAACTGAGCGAAGAAGTTGCTGACAGCGCGCTTTACGGCGTCGCGCAGTAACTGGGGCTTGATGGTGCCGTTAGCGGTTTCGATTTTGCCTACGGTAAGCTGATGAGCTTCTGTGTGAGTTGTCTGATCAAACATTCGTATTCTGCTCTTTATTTATCTAGTACACATTCATCAAAAAAACGTTCCACCATGGAACATTGTTCTGCAGCGGTTTCCAGCCGGTTAAAGTCGGCACGGAACTGGCGCTGTTCTTCCTGGTCCAGGTACCATCCTATATGTTTTCTGGCGAAGCGGACGCCCTTTACTTCCCCATATAAATCATACAGTTTGGTTAGGTGTTCCAGCATCACTTGACGCTGCTCTGCCATCCCAATGGGCGCTAGCTTGCTACCTGTGTCCAGGTAATGCTGGATCTCTCTGAAAATCCAAGGCCTTCCCTGGGCACCCCGTCCTATCATCAGGGCATCGACACCTGTGTAATCCAGCACGAAACGCGCCTTCTCCGGACTATCGATGTCCCCGTTGGCGACAACAGGAATCGAGACATTCTGTTTGATCGCCTTGATGGTGTCGTACTCGGCATGACCCTTGTACATGCATTGGCGGGTGCGGCCATGAACCGCGAGCGCCGTAATGCCACTATCTTCGGCAATCCGGGCGATTTGAACACCATTTCTGTGTTCTGGGGCCCAGCCCGTGCGAATCTTCAGCGTTACCGGCACATCCACTGCGGCAACCACGGCATCTAGTATTTTCTTTACCAGTTCCGGCGATTGTAGCAGGGCAGAACCCGCGAGCTTTTTATTCACTTTTTTTGCCGGACAACCCATGTTGATATCTATGATTTGGGCGCCTTGCTCCACATTGTAGCGGGCGGCCCAAGCCATATTATCGGGGTCAGCCCCGGCAATTTGTACTGAGCGTATGCCTTCTTCACCCGAGTGCGTCATTCTCTGGCGGCTCTTGTCTGTGTCCCAAAGGTCGGGATTGGACGAAAGCATCTCTGACACTGCCATGGCTGCGCCATAACGGATACAGAGATTGCGGAAGGCCTGATCGGTGACACCTGCCATTGGTGCCACGATCAGCTGATTCTTCAGTTGATAGGGTCCAATCTGCATTTTACTGTTTCACCTTGCTCTTCAAAGGGGCGCTATAGTACGCCTTTTTGCCAGCGGTGAAAAGGTCAATAAATGACCTGAGCAAAACTTTTTTACTTGACTTTTGATTGGTTGGAAGTCAGCGCCAGTGCGCTCTGGCGCCGTCTTTAACGCTATTTGCGCACTCCTGTCAAGCGGCTCCAATCTTCTTTGTGAACCGCTTCGTCCATCTCGAACCATTGAGCGTAAAATTCGCGGATCTCTTCGGCTTGTTCCTGCAGTAAGCCGGACAGCGCCAATTTGCCACCCGGACGAACCAACTCGGCGATTAGGGGGGCCAGTTCCCGCAGCGGTCCTGCCAGAATATTGGCGACCAACACATCGGCCTGAATATCTTTGGGTTGATCTTCAGGCAGGTAGAGGCTGAGTTTGTCATCCACGCCGTTGCGCTTGGCATTATCACGGGAGGCGTCTATCGCCTGGTAGTCTATGTCTATGCCTATGGCGTTGGTTGCACCCAGCTTGAGACCGGCGACCGCCAGAATGCCGGAACCGCAGCCGAAGTCGACCAGCTGTTTACCTTGCAGCTCCAGGCCATCGAGCCACTCCAGGCACAGGGCCGTTGTGGGATGAGTGCCTGTACCAAAGGCCAGGCCGGGATCCAGGATCACGTTGACGGCTTCCGGCTCTGGGATTTCACGCCAGCTGGGACAGATCCACAGACGCTTGCCGAACTGAATGGGGTGGAAGCTGTCCATCCATTCGCGGACCCAGTCTTTATCTTCTATCTGCTCTATCTTGTAGTTCAGCTTGCCTTCGAGGAAGGGTTGTTGCTTGAGCATCTCGACTGTGGGAGTCAGATCTGTGCCGGCATCGAACAGAGCGACCACCACAGTGTCGGCCCAAAGTGGGGTTTCTCCCAGTTTGGGCTCAAAAATCGGTGTATCTTTACCATCTTCAAAGGTGATGGAAACACTGCCTTCCTCCAGCAACAGGTCGCTGAGCGCTTCGGCGTGCTCGCTGCTGCTGTGGATGCGTAACTGGATCCAGGGCATGGAATCTTCTCTCGTGCGGGACAATAAAGCGCTATTGTAAGCCATAGGTTGCCGGCCTTGCCAGCACGCCGGGGTAAAGAAGACGGAGTGAAACCCGGTTTCAGCTTTGGCCCATCAGTGGCGCAATTTACGGTAATTATCTGTCTTTTTTGTTTCAAAATTTCAAATAAACGTTTGATTTATATTGGTTAATTGGTATTACCTCTGTTTTGCTGTAAGTGGTTTATTTGTGAGCATGATCAGATAATCCCCCACTTTCGATTGAGGCAGGTCACATTCAGACTCCTTGGTTGTTGGCGCAGTTTGGCTGTGAGTTATGTTGTAGATCCCAAGGATCTGTACCCAAAAAACATGCTGACAAAATATCACATCCCCGAGCGTTGGCTCGGTCATGCCAACAGCCACCACTGGTCGGCCAGAGCCGATCGCCTGCAGAGTGCCAGCGGCATTTTGCTGGGCATGTTTCTGTTGGCGCATCTTCACTTCGAATCCAGCATCATGCTGGGTAAAGAGGCTTTCTATAAGGTAGTGCAGGTGCTGGAAGGCGGTTGGTTCAGTGCCAGTGGTCACGGTTACCCACTGCTGACGCAACTCTTCTCTGTGTTCATTCTGCTGGTGGTGATACTGCATGCTGCCATGGCGCTCAGGCGCTTTCCGGCGCAGCTTGGCCAATGGCGGGCGCTGCGCAGCCACTTGCATCTGATTAAACACCGCGACAGCCACGCCTGGTTCTGGCAGTTGGCCACCGGCTTTATCCTGTTCTTCCTGGTGCCCATGCACCTGGTCACCATGATAGCCAATCCGGAAATCGGCCCCAATATGTCGGCCTACCGGGTTTGGCACGACAACACCTGGATGCTGTATATCCTGCTGCTGCCTGCGGTGGTGATCCACGCCATGATAGGCCTGTATCGGGTGGCGGTGAAATGGGGCCTCAGCTTTAACCGCTCAGGCCTGAGGAAAATAGCCAAGCTATTGATTGTATACCTTATTGTGCTTGGTTTAGGCAGTTTGGTGACCTATATGCTGCTAGGCAATGAGCTGAGCCTGCCGTTGCAGCCGTTCGTTCCCGGTTAACTCAATATCAGTTAAAGGTAAATTAACCGGCAGAAGTTTGATCTGCCTCAGGGTTCGTTCGCCCTTTGTGATCCACATTGGTTTTACTATCTTTAAGCGGTTAAGCCATTGGATGACAGGGAGAATACGCATGATACGACTGAGTGAGCGCTGGGGCGGCTGGTTGGATCTGGGGCAGAGTGCTTCAGGCGTGTTGTTGGCGCTGTTTTTGTGGACTCACCTGTTGCTGGTGTCTTCAATATTGCTGGGGGCGCCGGCAATGGAATGGGTGGCCCGTAACATGGAGCTGAGTTTTCTCAGTGACGATGGCCACGGCTATCCCTGGGTGGTGAGCCTGATAGCCATAGCCGTTGCCGGGTTGGCGTTGTTGCATGTACTGGTGGCCTTGCACAAGTTGCCTCTATCGCTCAGGCAGCAAAAGGCTCTGAAACAGCAACTAGTGCAAATTGATCATGGCGATACCCGTTTGTGGGTGTGGCAGGCCGCGACCGGAGTGGTGATTTTGCTGTTGCTTCCTGTGCATCTTTGGTTGGTGGGTTCGGCCCCGGAAACCATAGGGCCACAGGGCTCGGCCGACAGGATTTGGAACCAGTATGCCTGGGCCTTGTACCTGCCACTGCTGCTGACCGTGGAGTTACATGCCGCCATAGGACTGTACCGGGTGGCATTGAAATGGGGCGCAGCGCGGGATCTC
Organism: Shewanella indica; assembly: GCF_033842865.1. NCBI lineage: Bacteria > Pseudomonadati > Pseudomonadota > Gammaproteobacteria > Alteromonadales > Shewanellaceae > Shewanella > Shewanella indica. The sequence goes on along the minus strand of NZ_JAWXXR010000001.1, from coordinate 1,150,533 downwards.
AACAGCCGGGCGCGCCTTAGAAAAATTAAAACCATACTCAGTGTGGCGTTTATTGCCGTAGGTCTGGCGTCCTTGCTGGCCTTTTGGCCCCACGCGAGCTGAGTATCGATAACCCAAACAGATAGCTTTCGGGCAAACGGCATTGGGCCGTCCCATAAGGAGTGTGTGTGAAACTCATCTATACGGATTCGTTGGTTGTCGGCGCCGGATTGGCGGGGCTGCGGGTAGCCATCGCTTCCAAAGAGCGTGGCCTGGATACCCTGGTACTGTCGCTGATCCCTGCCAAGCGTTCTCACTCGGCCGCGGCCCAGGGCGGTATGCAGGCCAGTCTCGGCAATACCGTCAAGGGCATGGGCGACAGCGAAGATGTGCATTTTCAGGACACGGTCAAAGGCTCAGACTGGGGCTGCGATCAGCAGGTGGCGCGAATGTTCGCCCACTGTGCTCCCAAGGCGGTACGTGAGCTGGCTAACTGGGGCGTCCCCTGGACCAGGGTGACTGCCGGGCCGCGTCAAGTGGTGGTCAATGCCGAAAAGGTAACTCTGGAAGAAGCCGCCGAGGCTCACGGGCTGATCAACGCCCGCGACTTTGGCGGTACCAAGAAATGGCGCACCTGTTACACCGCCGATGGTACCGGCCACTCGCTGCTGTATGCGGTGGACAACAAGGCGATCTCCATGGATATCCCGGTGCATGAGCGGGTCGAGGCACTGAAACTCATTCACGACGGCAGCCGCTGCCATGGGGTTATTGCCCGCTGTTTGATCACAGGTGAACTCAGGGCCTATATCGCCCGGGGCACCACCATAGCCACAGGCGGCTATGGCCGTATCTATGAGGTGTCCACCAATGCGGTGATCTGTGAGGGGATAGGCCAGGCGCTGGCGCTGGAAACCGGGGTGGCGACCCTTGGCAATATGGAAGCCGTGCAGTTCCACCCCACGGCCATAGTGCCAGTGGGCATTCTAACCACAGAGGGCTGCCGTGGAGACGGTGGTTTGCTGCGGGATAAAGACGGTTACCGCTTTATGCCTGACTATGAGCCTGAAAAGAAAGAGCTGGCCTCCCGTGACGTGGTATCACGGCGGATGACAGAGCATATGCGTAAGGGCAAGGGAGTCGACAGCCCCTATGGCCCTCATCTGTGGCTGGATATCACCCTGCTGGGGCGCAAGCATGTGGAAACCAACCTGCGGGAAGTCAAAGAGATCTGCGAAAACTTCCTCGGCATTGATCCGGCTGAAGAGTGGATCCCGGTGCGGCCGACCCAGCACTATTCCATGGGCGGCATTCGCACCAATCACACAGGAGAGAGCCCGCAGCTAAAGGGGCTGTTCAGTGTCGGTGAGGCGGCCTGTTGGGACATGCATGGCTTTAACCGTTTGGGCGGGAATTCGCTGGCGGAAACCGTGGTCGGCGGCATGATCATAGGTAAATATGTGGCCGACTTCTGCGAGCAGGAGGAGCTGGTGCTGGATACGGCGCTGGTGCAGCGTTTCCGTGATGAGCTCAACCAGGAAATAGACGAGCTGCTGGCTCGGGAGCAGGGCGAGAGCCCGTTTGAGCTCAAGCGCCTGATGCAAAGAGTGATGATGGACTATGTCGGCATCTTCCGTAACGGCCCAGAGCTGGAAAAGGCGCTGGCCGAACTCAAGGATTTGCTGGCTCGCTCGCGCAATATTGTTGTCACCTGCAAGAAGCGCCACGCCAACCCCGAGTTGGTCGAGGCCTTACGGGTCAGGCGTATGCTTAAGGTGGCACTGACAGTTGCCTGCGGCGCCCTGGCGCGCACCGAGAGCCGTGGCGCCCATGCCCGCGAGGATTACCCGCAGCGTAACGACAAAGACTGGCTCAGCCGTACCCTGGCCAGTTGGCCGGACGCCGACGCGCTGGAGCCTGTGCTCAGCTACGAGGCGCTGGATGTGATGCAGATGGAACTGCCGCCCGGCTATCGCGGCTATGGTGCCGACAATGCCATTGCCCATCCGGATACCGCCAAACGCGAGCAGGAGATTGCCGCCATTCTCGCGTCTTTGGGGCCGGATGCCAGCGCTGAAGACAAACAGCGGGCGCTGATGCCGTTCGAACTGCCGGAAAGCCTGCGCCCCGGCAACGAGCGCTTGAGTGACCGCCTGGCTTACCCACAGACTTCAACCCCTTCTCAGCCTAACCCTGCCGGAGATGACAACGCATGAGTGGCCGCACTTTAACCTTCAGGATCTTCCGTTACGACCCACAGCAAGCGGGAGACAAGCCACAAATGGTGGACTATCAGCTGCAAGAAACCCCGGGGATGACGGTATTTATCGCCCTCAATCGCCTCAGGGAGGAGCAGGACCCATCGTTGCAGTTCGACTTTGTCTGTCGCGCCGGGATTTGCGGCAGCTGCGCCATGGTGATCAACGGCTTTCCTACCTTGGCTTGCCGTACCTTGACCGCCAAATATCCAGATGGACTGATCACCCTGATGCCGCTGCCAGGCTTTGAGCTGATAGGGGATCTGTCGGTCAACACAGGCAAGTTTATGCGTGAGCTGGCTGAAAGGCTCAAGCTGTGGCTGCACCCCAAGCCGGATCAGCAGGATATCCACCATCTGGAAGCCCCGATGGACCCGGAGGAAGCCGCCAGACTCTATGAACTGGAGCGCTGTGTGGAGTGCGGTGTCTGTGTCTCGGCCTGCGCCACCAAGCAGATGCGCGACACCTTTGTCGGCGCCGTCGGCATGATGAAAATCGCCCGCTTCGAGCTGGATAGCCGCGATGCCCGCAGCGCCGAGGACTTCTACCATGTGATAGGCAATCAGGATGGGGTGTTCGGTTGTATGACCCTGCTGGGATGTCAGGACAACTGTCCTAAAGACTTGCCCCATATGCAGCAGATAGCCTACCTGCGCCGCAAGATGGCCAGTACTTTGCTTTAAAGTGATTAAGCATTCAGAAAACTAAGCCTTCAGGGAACTATGCCTTCAGAGAACTAAGCCCTCAAAGAGCTAAGCTGAGGTTCAAACAGAAAAGCCCGGAAAATTCCGGGCTTTTCTGTTGACTGTTGAGTCTGGTTTACTGAGTGAAAGCCGTTATGCCTGCTCGCGGGCGATGGCGCGATAGCCTATGTCGGTTCTGAAGTAGACATCGTCCCAATGGACTTCATCCACCAGGGCATAAGCGGCCTGCTGGGCCTCGGTCACTGTGTTGCCCAACGCGGTGGCGCACAATACCCGGCCGCCATTGGTAACTACATGGCCATCGACCATCTTGGTACCGGCGTGGAACACCTTGGCTTCATTATTGCCGAGCGACAGCCCTTCGATAACATCACCCTTGCGGTAATCATCCGGATAACCCCCGGCGGCCATGACCACACCGACGGCGGCACGCTGATCATATTCGGCGCTGACCTTGTCCAGCTCACCACGGCAGGCGGCCAGGCAGAGCTCCACCAGATCCGACTTGAGGCGCATCATGATAGGTTGAGTCTCGGGGTCGCCAAAGCGGCAGTTGTATTCCAGCACCTTGGCACTGCCATCGGCGGCAATCATCAAGCCGGCATAGAGGAAGCCGGTGTAGACATTGCCTTCGGCGGCCATGCCGTCAACCGTTGGCCGGATAACATTGGCCATGACCCAATCGTGCACTGTTTGGGTGACAACCGGCGCCGGGGAGTAAGCACCCATGCCGCCTGTGTTGGGGCCGTTGTCGGCGTTGTCACGGGCCTTGTGATCTTGGCTGGTGGCCATAGGCAGAATATTGTTGCCGTCGACCATCACGATAAAGCTGGCTTCTTCGCCGCGCAGAAACTCCTCAACGACCACTCTGGAGCCGGCTTCGCCGAACTTATTGCCTGCCAGCATATCGTCGATGGCGGCATCGGCCTCGGTTTGATCCTGGGCGATGATCACCCCTTTCCCTGCGGCCAGGCCATCGGCCTTGATCACCACAGGGAAACCTGTGCGACCGGCAAGCTCGGCGACATAGGCCTTGGCCGGGGCAATTTCAGTAAAGTTCTGGTAGTCGGCGGTTGGGATCCGGTGGCGGGCAAGAAAGTCTTTGGTAAAGGCCTTGGAGCCTTCCAGTTGCGCTGCCGCTTCGGTGGGGCCAAAGATATTCAGGCCTTCGGCGCGGAAGGCGTCGACCACACCCAGTACCAGAGGGGCCTCTGGGCCGACTATGGTGAGGGCTATCTGTTGTTGCTTGGCAAAGGCCAGCAGCGCCGGGATATCCGTGGCTTCTATCGCCAGGTTTTCCAGCTTGGGCTCCAGCGCAGTGCCGGCATTCCCTGGGGCAACAAATACGGTTTCCACGGCGGCAGATTGCGCTGCCTTCCAGGCCAGGGCATGTTCACGACCACCACCACCAATCACGAGTACTTGCATCTTCTTATCCTTTTTCGCTTAACGCCTTGCGGGCAGGTTCCGGCCGGGCAGGGCTTTGTTACGGCGAATCGCCGGAGGTTATTCCGGCGATAAGTTCATTGCATCAGTGCAGGCCGGTTTGGGCCTGCTGACTATCAGTGACGGAAGTGGCGCATATTGGTAAATACCATGGCCATTCCATGCTCGTCTGCAGCGGCAATCACCTCTTCATCGCGGATGGAGCCACCGGGTTGAATGATGCAGCTGATACCGGCAGCAGCAGCGGCATCGATACCGTCACGGAAGGGGAAGAAGGCATCGGATGCCATCACAGAACCTTCCACGACCAGGCCTTCATCGGCGGCCTTGATACCGGCGATTTTGGCGCTGTAGACCCGGCTCATTTGACCTGCGCCCACCCCTATGGTCATGCCGTCTTTGGCATAAACAATGGCGTTGGACTTAACGAACTTGGCCACCTTCCAGCAGAACAGCAGATCTTTGATCTCTTCGGCAGTAGGTTGACGCTTGCTGACCACCTTGAGGTCGGCCTCGGTCACCATGCCTTGATCTCTGTCCTGGATCAGCAGACCACCGTTGACCCGCTTGTAATCCAGGCCCTTGGTACGGCCTTGCCACTGACCACATTCAAGCAGGCGGACATTGGCTTTCTTGGCAACCAGTTCGCGGGCTTGCTCGCTGACTTTAGGAGCGATGATCACTTCAACAAACTGACGCTCGACAATGGCCGCCGCAGTAGCGCCGTCCAGCTCACGGTTGAAGGCGATGATGCCGCCGAAGGCCGAGGTAGGGTCTGTCTTGAAGGCGCGGTTGTAAGCGTCCAGCAGATCGCTGCCCAGGGCGACACCACAGGGGTTGGCGTGCTTGACGATAACGCAGGCGGGTTGCTCAAACTCCTTGACGCATTCCAGCGCGGCGTCAGTGTCGGCGATATTGTTGTAAGACAGCGCCTTACCCTGCAGCTGCACGGCAGTGGCGACCGAGGCTTCGTCTGTGTTGAGGTCAACATAGAAGGCGGCACTCTGGTGGCTGTTTTCGCCGTAGCGCAGATCTTGCTTCTTCAGCAACTGAGTGTTGAAGGTGCGCGGGAACTTGGAATCCTGGTGACACTCGTCCTTGCTGTGGGCCGGAACCTGAGTACCGAAGTAGTTGGCTATCATGCCATCATAGGCGGCCGTATGTTCAAAGGCGGCAATGGCCAGATCGAAACGGGTCGCCAGAGTGGTTGAGCCCTGGTGGGCCGCCATTTCTGCCAGTACGCGTTGATAGTCAGAGGCATTGACCACTATGGTGACATCTTTATGGTTCTTGGCCGCGGCGCGCACCATGGTCGGGCCGCCGATATCGATATTCTCTATGGCGTCTTCCAGGGTACAACCCGGCTTGGCAACGGTTTCGGCGAAGGGATAGAGGTTAACGGCCACCAGGTCAATCGGGCCTATGCCGTTGGCTTCCATGACGGCTTCGTCCTGGCCACGACGGGCGAGAATACCGCCATGCACTTTGGGATGCAGTGTCTTGACCCGGCCATCCATGATCTCTGGGTGACCTGTGTAGTCTGAAACTTCAATGACAGGTATAGCGTTATCCGCCAGCAAGCGGGCGGTGCCTCCGGTGGACAGCAGTTCAACGCCCTGGGCATGCAGCGCTTTGGCGAACTCCAGGATTCCGGTCTTATCAGATACGCTCAAGAGCGCGCGACGTATGGGTCTGGCATTATTCATTTGGGTACAGTATTCCACTTTTTTATATTCAAGGATCTTTCGGAAAACCAGGCAGTTCTGATTGGCATTGTTTTCCAAAAGTCCCTCGAATGGTCCGGGAACCCTCAAGGCGCGCTGTATTTTAACGTAAAACAATTTGTGGCGGTGTTTTTTCTACGCGTTTCACAATATTGCTCTGCGAACAAGCCAAAACCTCGAAGCGGGCCAAAAAACACTTGACCTTGGATTAAGCTCCAAGCTTTATACTTGAATAGGAATTATTAGCAGGAACTGCATATGTACAGGATAGGTGAACTGGCCAAGCGCTTTGATATCAAGGCCGATACCCTGAGGTTTTACGAGAAACACGGCCTGCTGGCACCCTCTATGCGCACCGACTCCGGCTACCGGGTCTACAGCGACAGGGATGCCGAGCGGCTGAAGTTTATTCTCAGGGCCAAGGCGGTGGGTTTTACCCTGGGGGAGATAGCCGAACTCTTGTCCATTGAACTGGATAAGTCCAACCGTGCCTGCAGCGATGTCAAAGGCATGGTGGACGACAAGTTGGATAAGGTGCAGCAGAAAATTGCCGAGCTTAACCAGTTCCGCCAGTCTTTGCAGTTACTGTCTGATACTTGCTGTGGCGGCCCGGAAAGTGCCGAGCATTGTTCGATTCTGGAGGCGTTGGAGTCTTGTGACGATGAGCTGTCCCCCAGAGTCGAAACCGGCAAGGGTCACAATCACAGTCATGCCAATTGCCGTGCAAGTAGGGGCGCAAAATCATGTTGATGGATAATTTTATTGAGCTGTTTCTCGAGTCGGCACCCTGGCTGCTATTGGGGCTGGTGCTGGCGGGGCTGCTGAAGGTTTTTGTTCCCATGAGCTGGATGCAAAAGCAATTGGGGGGCCATGGCCTCAAGACCACGGTTAAGGCGGCCCTGCTGGGAGCGCCTTTGCCGCTGTGTTCCTGCGGCGTTATCCCGGCCGCCGTTGGCCTGAGGCGCAGCGGCGCCTCCAAGGCTGCCACCACCTCTTTTCTGGTGTCGACCCCTGAAACCGGCGTCGATTCGGTCACTGTGTCCTATGTTCTGCTCGGCCCCTTTATGGCGATTGTCAGGCCCATTGCCGCGGTATGCAGTGCCATAGTGGCGGGTTTGCTGGTTGGCCGCGATGATGAGCCGGTTTTGCCCTCTGAGGCAGTGAAGATGAGCGAGCCGGGGAAGGCCCAAGCCAAAACCGTGGCCCAGTTCAAGCCGGCAGGCGCCGCCAACTACAGTCCTCTCAAGGCCGCGCCGACACAAGCTCAGAGTTCCTGTTGTGCCCCGGCCAAGGTGCAAGAGGCAGACTGCTGCAGTACGGCCAAGGTCAGTACCGCTAAGGTCAGCACCGCCGGCGGGTCTTGTTGCTCTTCGGTCAAGGGGGAAGCCACTCAGTCCTGCTGCTCGCAACCCAAGGTAGAGACGGCTTCATGTTGTTCATCATCACAATCGGCCTCAAGCTGCTGTGACAGTGATGACATGGCGGCTGAACTTAAGTCGAAGTCTGTCTTGCATAGAGTGCTGGCCGGTCTTAAGTATGCCGCCACGGATTTGGTGCGTGACACCGCCATCTGGTTGCTGGTGGGGTTGTTCTTTGCCGCGCTGGTACAGACCTATGTGCCGGGAGACTTCCTGGCCCAATGGGGCGGCGGTATTCTGGCTATGTTGGTGATGGTTCTCATCTCCATCCCCATGTATATCTGTGCCACAGCTTCAACGCCGATAGCGGCAGGTTTGCTGTTGGCCGGGGTTTCCCCGGGCGCTGTGTTGGTATTTATGCTGGCGGGACCTGCCACCAACATAGCTACTCTGGGCGTAGTCGCCAAAGAGATGGGTAAACGGGCGCTTTACGGCTATCTTGGTGGGGTACTCGGGGTGGCGCTGCTGGCCGGAATGCTGGTGAACCTGCTGGTGGCGAACTTTGGTTTTGAAGTGATGCCGCAAATAGGGGAAGAGCACCAGTTACTGCCACAGGCTGTGGTTAACTGGTCGGGGATTATTCTGGCGCTGCTGATGGGCAAGGTGATTTACGACAAGATCCCCAGGCGTTGGCTGCGGCGGGATTGCTGCTCCGGCTGACACTCAACAGATATAGGGAAAGGCGCTCGATTGAGCGCCTTTCGTTTTATCTATTGCCAAACAGGGGCTGTGAAGGGAGGGGGTCATTTGCTTTGTTTGATATTCTCCACAGGATTGAGTTTGGCCTGTTTCTTGGCTATTTTGGCGGCCCGTTTCTCCTTGGCAGAGTGCATGGGTTTCTTCTTTTGCTCTTTGCTGTTTTTGTGCTCTTTCATGGTGTTGATTCCATTGATAGCGAAAGCCTGGCTGGGGTTTATCTCCCCGCTTCCTGCAATTTAAGATCCACTTACAGCTGGCATACCGGTCAGTCAGACACCGGTGTGATTCAACCAGTTGGTCGGCCTGGGCCGACCTGGATATTTTACGCCTGTTGCTGAAATACTGCTGTCGGCTTCAATAGAATATTTGTGAATAACGCTCTGGTTTTGAGACGGTATTTGACTAAGGAGCGTTAACAAGTTTTATCTGAGCTCTGCGTCGGTTTGCAGGCCTGAATGCAAGGCGCGGTTCGCAGCCAATGGCCCTGGCCCTTTGCAAGAATTTTCTAAGAGTATTTCACTACAAAGTGGCCAGGGTTTGCGAAAGCTTGTGCGAGAGAGCGAGTGAAGCCTGGACGAATCTGTCGCTGCCACAACTTTTTTAAAGTGCTTCCGCCTTGAGTATGGCTCTTGGGCGTCTGGCTCGATACTGCACCAGGCTGACCCCGGTCAGCACTAAAGCACCGCCGACATAGTGAGGTATTCCCAATTGCTCATCCAGTAGCGTGGATGCCAGCACGGCAGTGAAAATTGGCATCAGATTCATAAAGATGGCAGTTCTCTCTGTGCCCAGTAGGGCTATTGCTTTGATCCAGGCCCAAGGCGCCAGAATCGAGGCACAGATAGCGGCATAGGCTATCAAGGGCAGTGAAGCCTGAGTAATGCTGATACTGCTGGCAAAGAGCAGCAGGGGGGACAGCATGAATACGGCGAACAGTATTTGCATGTACAACAAATCCCAGGTCGGCAGTTGCAGTGACCAGCGTTTCAACAGCACGCCGTAGAGGGCATAGACCACGGCGGCCAGCAGTAACAGGAGATCGCCGGGAACCACTGAGGTGGACAGCCGGGCCAAGTCGCCTTGGCTGAGCATAAACAGTAAGCCGCTGAAGGAGATAAAGGCGCCAAGCAGTGCCAATTTGGAGAGCCTTACTCTGAGTAAAGGCACCGCCAGCAATAGGCTGAGAACCGGCACCAGAGAGGTAATCAATGCCATATTGGTGGCGCTGGTGGTCGCGGCGGCAAAATACGCCAGGCTTTGGTTCAGCACCATTCCTAGGCTTGCCAACACGGCGAGTTTGCCAAGATGAGGGCGAATCATGGCGCGGCGGCGCCAAACCCCGGGAAGCAACACTGGGGTCAATAACAAAAGTGCAAAGGCCCAACGATAGAAGGAGATGGCTTCCGGCGCTATAACATCGGCGGAGAGTTTATTAACCAGACTATTGCCGGCCCAGATGGCTACCGCCAATAAGGGAAAAAGATACAAAAAAGGACTCCTCAGCCCTAAGAACAAGGCTTAACAGATAGATAATAGGGGCAGATTATTTCACGTCTTATGTGATATACATATCTGCTATCAGACAAGTTCAATCCGCCTTCGGACATAGGTATATGGCTAATATTTATCATCCACCGGGGCAGCATCCTGGTGATGGCTCACAGGTGTTTTTCTATTACCAGCAGTTTTCACCCGATACGCTGACACCCATGCACAGCCATACCTGGGGGCAACTGCAATTGAGTCGCGGTGGTTTGATGGAGCTGGTGGCTCAAGGGCGGCGCTTTATGTCGTTGTCGCAGTGCGGTATCTGGATCCCGGCCGGTATAAAACATGAGAGCTACATGCGCCGCTGCGTGCAGTACAGTTCAATGAATGTGCCGCAGGAACTGGCTACCAGGCTGCCCAAGCACATCTGCCTACTGGAGTTGAGTCCGATAGCGGAAGCTATTTTGATGGACTTGAACTCAAGAGGTGTTGAGTTGGCCCATACGCCTGAGGATCAAAGGCTGCTTAAGGTGCTGTTGGATCAATTGAGTCGGGCCAGGGAAGTGCAGCCTTTTTTACCGGTAACCGACCATCCCATGTTGCAAGCCATAGCTGCCGAGCTGGAAGCCGTACCTGAGGGCGGGCGCAGTTTTGCTGCCTGGGCAGATACCTTGGGGACAACAGAACGCACTTTGGCGCGCTTGTGCCAGGCAAGGCTTGGGATGAACTATACCGAGTGGCGGCAACGTTATCGCTTTATCCACAGTTTACAATTGCTGCGGCAAGCGATATCAGTAAAAGAGGTGGCATTGACGCTGGGGTATCATCAGACCTCGCCCTTTATTAGTTTGTTTCGCAAGTATGCCGGTTGTACACCACAGGCTTACAGGCAACAACTGGCCCAAGGAAGTGCCCTTGTTCTTCCTTGAAAAAAAGGGGCGCCTTAAGGCGCCCAAAAGGTGGCTCGAAACTAAGGAAGGTGCGAACAAGTCCTCGTGGCACTCTGGCTTACACAGCAATTGGCGTTCAAGGCATCTGACTGAAGGCATGCCGGGGCCTGTCGAAGTCGGATAACGCAGAGAGCCCTTTGCAGTGAAAGCCCCGAAGGGCGTGGATTACAGGCCTGCCTGCTGTGTTGTGTTTCTTGCAAAGGACTAGGGCCATTTGCTGCGAACCACGCCTTGCATTCAGGCCTGTAAGCCGACGCAGAGCACACATGGGACTTATTTGCACCTTCCCGAAGGAGTAGCTTGGGCTTACTCTTGATCTGCGCGTTTTTCGCGCTTTTCCCGTCGTTTTTCTTTCAGGGATTTAGTTGGTTTTTTCTTCGCTTTTTCTTTACTCATGAGCGTATCTCCTCTTCAATGACCCCTCTCCACGCCGCCGCTTTGCTAGGAGAGAGGGCTGTTTCCCCTTTGACCGACCGGGAAAGAGGCGGTGGTCAAAGGATTAAGCCAAACCCCGGATCATCCTGTCGGGGCAGTTCACGGCTGAATTAAACACTTCAAGGCACTGTCTCCTCTTAATTAGCTGTCTATAAGCATGCAATCAGGCTGGCAGGCAGGGCCTTGGCTGGTTCAGGGATAAGATCTGAAACAGCACGGGGCCACCTGGTACATCCACTTCAATCAGTTCATCCAGCGTACATCCGAGCAGGGCTTCGCCCAGATCGGACAATACCGAATAGCGGCCGGAGTCGGGATCATGTTGTTGTGGATAAACCAACTCTACCTCCAGAAATTCGCCGGTTTTCAGGTTTTGCAGGCGCGCCTTGGTTCCCGGGTGCACCACACCGCCGCCGGGACAGGGTTGCGCCAGTCTGGCGATCACCGATGCCAGGGTCAGTGGTCTCAATGAGACATTGAACGAGTTTTGCAGATAGAGCTGCGATGTTTTGAATGAAAATAGATCTGCCAGTGCAGACAAAGATTTATACACCACCACAACCTCACAGGCTGAAACGGAAAATGAATAGAAAACTTTGTTACTGCCGGATGCGCGGCCGCACCCGGCTTACACTGGAAATGTCAGTGAGGTGCTCTTGAGAGAAAAAGTGTGACTGTACATAATGAGCCTCCGCAACATCAATGCAAGTGCAAGCACTTAAAAATAAGGGAAAATATGACCAACACCCACCATAGCCCAAGGAGATCGTAAAAGCAAACTCTCAATGGTCACAGCAGATATTGGTCGGGGTCATCTGTGCCAAATTCTCCGGGGGAATGACATAGGGGGGGATGTCCAATACCAGATTACCCCAACGTTGGAACAAGGCTTCATAGAAGTATTCGATAAAGGTGCGGCATTTTCTCGGTAGATAGGCGCGTTTGGGATAGATGAGATTGACAGTGACATGCTCCATGGGAAAATCTTGCAGTATCGGCAGCAAGTCACCTCGCTGCAATGCATCATAGGCAATCATCATAGGTAGGCTGGCGATCCCAAGGCCATCTATGGCGGCTTCTCTGGCCAGGGTGATATTGTTGACCTGCAAGCGACAGTCGGGAATGATCTCTTGCCACTGCTTGCCATCAAATATTCGCCAGTTGCCATCTATGTATGGTGATGCCAGGCGTATTCCTTTGTGCTTCAATAGCTCATCGGGTGAAGCCGGTGTACCAAATTTCTGTAGATATTCCGGGCTGGCCATCAACACCTTGTGGGCATTTATCAGGCGGAAGTTTTCCAGTCTCGGGTCATCCAACCCCTGGACATGAAACATCACATCGATCCCTTCTTCGACCATATCTACTTTGCGGTTGGTCAGTTCGGCTTCAATCTGCATTTGTGGATAGTCTTCCAGAAATTTGGCAATTACAGGGCCGAGAGCTTGCTGGCCAAATTCTATTGGGCAAACAATACGCAGGTTGCCGCGGATAGTTTGCTGACTGGCGCTGAGTTGATCTTCGGCGCTGCGTAAATCCGTGAGTATTTTATTGACTTTGTTGAAGTAAATAGACCCTGCCTCAGTCAGTTTCAGGCTACGTGTGGTGCGTAGTAAAAGCTGTACTCCAGTGCTGTGTTCCAACTCGGCTATCTTACGACTAACGGTCGCCTTGGTGATGCCCATTGCCTTAGCTGCGGCGGTAAAGCTTCCCTTATCAACAACTTGTGCAAAAACCTGTATCCGATTAAGATCCATTTTATTGTTACGCCTGTGAAACAGTGGGTTGAGTATCGGGTATCTAATAAATCTACTGAGACAGTTGTAAAATACCACTGCAAACTTCAGGAGTCTAATGATGTCAATGAGTGAGGCCGTCAGCGTTATCTTCGGCTCTCTTGGAATGTGATTACTGACATCGGCAGTCAATATTTATTGAAGCCAAAAACAGTGCTGATATAAAAACTGATATTGCTTGTGCTCGACCCTTGGTGCCGGATGGGGTTGTGTGAGGTAAGGGGACTCGACAGAGCCCGACTTCCACATTGATAACCCGGTTCGCCGATACAGACCTATTTAGATGCGTTTCCCGACCAAACCTTTACTGGTGTTATCGATAGTCTGTCACCGGCCTCCGGCACCAAACCTATCCCACCTTCTCTAGGCTACGCCGGGAGATGGCTTGGCGCTTAACTCGGTAACTTGGGCTATTTTTCTTTGTGGCGCTTGGCTTTGAATAACAAGCAAGGCCGGTTATTTTGAGGACTCGGGACGAGCGATCACTGTCTTATCGACCACATCATGGGGCAGGCCAATGATTGGAGCGTGCGTCTCTTGGTTATACATCTTCATCCCTCCTATCGTACTCATTGCTGAGATATTTTGCGCCGAATTTCAGACTGGTGTAGGCTGAGTTTCCGAGAAATAACAGAGTACTACCTGTGCAGTGGCAATTATTACCCTTTACAGAGTTAACCTTGGACTCCCTCTATGAATTGATGAAACTGAGGGTGGATATTTTTGTAGTTGAACAAAATTGCCCTTACCCTGAGTTGGATGAAAAAGACCGCGTGGCGGGGACCATGCACCTGCTTGGCCGCGGTAGTTCCGGAGAACTGTTGGCTTATGCCAGATTGCTGCCAGCAGGTGTCAGTTATTCCCAGGTCAGTATCGGCCGGGTAGCAGTCGCGCCCAAGGCTCGTGGTGATGGCCGCGCCAGGCAGTTGATGCAGGAGGCGATTGTTAATTGTCAAAAGCTGTGGCCGGCTGAAGATATCAAGATTGGCGCGCAGGATTATCTGCGGGCGTTTTACCAGAGTTTGGGGTTTGAAGCGGTTTCAGATGTTTATCTGGAAGATGGCATTCCCCACCTGGATATGTTGTTGCATGCTCAAAAGAAGGACACTTGAATGTCGTTATATCGTATAAACCAGCGTCAAATCGTATGTGTGGCCAGCTTTCTGGCCAAACCAGGCAAAGAACAGGCTTTGATTGAGGTGCTGGCGGCACTAATCACGGATACTCGCAAGGAAGATGGTTGCATTCGTTACGAGTTGAATCAGAGTCGTGATGAGCCGCGCAGGATCACTTTCGTTGAGAAGTTTGTCGACATCGAATCTTTCGATCAGCACTGCGCTAAAGAAGCCATCCAGCACTATTTCCATCAGCAAATGCCTGAGCTGGTAGAGTCCCATCATGTAGAGACTTATCAGGAAGTCATCGTCTGATATTTCCGGGATGAATTGAAGCAGGCTTTAAAACCAATGCCCCGTCCGGGGCATTTTCAGGCCCTGAGGCGAATATCCGGTTGCAGATCCAGCTCTCCTGCCGAGGAGATAGTCGCCAGCTGTGCATGCTGAGCTATGATAGCCAAGGGTCCACTGAGCAGATTACGTACAAACAGCAAGCGATAACCATATCCCTGTAAGCGATAGAAGGCGAGTTGTTGCTCGGCAGTCATGGCATGCCAATGGATGCTATTGCTGACCTGCTCTGCGTCCGGCTTTCGTCTGTCAGGTACTTGTGTGGCGATCATAGTGACTCTTTCCCAGATTGGCACTTGCTGACCATAAGGCGCTGCAGTTGTTACGTATTTGGCTAATATAACAGGCTTGCATGACTTAAAATATGATTTTGTTCAAAAAACAGACTAATTTAGCGCTTCAGTGTTAGCCCTAAAGTTTAAGCCTGGTCGTTACCGGAACATAAAGGGGTAATAGCGATTGGGTCATCGAGGAGGAGCCGTATGTTGTCCTATATTGAACCTGTGTTCCGGCCGCCATCGGAATGGAAATCTCTCATATTGCAGGTAACCAATGGTTGCAGCTGGAACCGCTGCGCCTTTTGCGACATGTATACCCAGGAGCAAAAGCGGTTCAGGGCGTTTAATTTGGAAAAGGTGGAGCAAGACCTGCGCCGGGTTGCAGCTTCCGGCGCCGAGGTGAGCCGGGTGTTTTTGGCCGATGGTGATGCCATGACTTTGCCGTTTGCCAGGTTGGAACAGATTTGTGAGCTGATTCATCACTACTTACCCAATGTCAGTCGCATCAGCAGCTATTGTTTGCCACGCAACCTTGGTAACAAGAGTGTGGAGCAGCTACAGCGGCTGCGGCAACTTAAGCTGTCCTTACTGTACGTGGGCTGTGAGAGTGGTGATGACGAGGTGCTGACCCGTATTGGCAAGGGGGAGAGTTACGCCTCCTCGCTGGCGGCGCTGGAGAAAATCCGTGCTGCCGGGATTAAGTCATCTGTGATGATACTCAATGGTCTGGGGGGGGTGGCTTTATCGAGGCAACACGCACTTAATTCAGCGCGGTTGATGAATGAGGTGCAGCCGGATTATCTCAGTACCCTGGTGGTGACCCTGCCACTTGGCAAGGAAAGAATGGATAGTGCGTTTGATGGCGATTTTCAAATGCCGGACCAAAGACAACTGTTGCTGGAGATGCGTTATTTGCTGCAGGAGTTGGAGTTGAAGCAGACCATTTTCCGTTCGGATCATGCTTCCAATTATTTGGTGCTGAAAGGCATACTTGGGCGGGATAAGGCCAAATTGATGGCGACGGTTGAGGAGGCGCTCGCAGGACGCTTCGCCCTGCGAGCCGAGTGGCAAAGAGGCTTGTGATCAGTTCTCTTGTCGCTCAGTGATCCTTATGTCCCGTGCCGGGCAGGGGATCTGAATTCCTGCTTGTTGCAGGCCTTGCCAGATTTGCAGATTTATTTGGTACTTATCCTGGAAATAGCTGGCAGTGGGAACCCAATAGCGCACGCCGATATCTATGCCTGTGCTGTTAAAACCATTGATACCCACCTGTGATGGGGAGTTGGCATCGACACTGGGATGGCTGCCGAGCACCGCCTGAGCTATGGCTATCGCCTGCTGGGGATCGGCTTGATAGTCGATATTGAAGTGGGTTTCCACCAACTTGTTGGCAAAGGAGTTATGTAGTATCTCGCCGACAATGTGTTTATTGGGAATGCTAATCTGCTCGCCTTCCTCGTTGGTGAGTATGGTCAGCCCCAGATGAATATCTTTGACCAGGCCAGTGGTCCCCTTAACCGTGATGGTGTTGCCCACGATAAAGGGACGAGTGACGATAATGGTCACCCCAGCGGCGTAGTTGGATAGCATGCCCTGAATTGCCAACCCGGCACCCAGTGACGCGGCACCTATGGCTGCCACCATGGGGGTGACGCTTATCCCCAACTTACCTAAGGCAACGATGGCGATCATTATGATGATCAGTATCCGCACCAGATGGGTGACAAAGGTGGCCAGGGTGACATCGACATTGTGTTTTGCCAACTGGCGGCTGACGGTGTTGGCCACTTTGGCGGCCAGCCACAACCCCAGTAGAAAGATGATCAGTGCACCCAGGAGTTGGAAGCTGTATTTCACCAAAAACTCGGTTATCAGATCATAAACATTTTGCAGCTGCGCCAACTCCAGCTCCAACCCGGTATTTTTCATTGCTTGGCTCCTTTCCTGAAATGTCGCAAGATATGGACACAATATTCCTGAGTCATGTCACTCACTTGTATTCAATAACAGGGTATTCTGCCTCTTTGTTATGGCAAATTAAAAGGGAACTATATGAAGTCTTTTGCGTTTTTATTTTCTCTGTGTCTGACCATATTGGTCAGCCCTGTGATCCAGGCTTCCGAATATACAGTGGGCGATAGATTGACTCCCATTTCGCTGCAGGATCAGCATGAAGCAACCATGGTGTTGGATACTTCGGCCAAGTATCTTTTGTTTGGCCGCAGCATGAAAGGCGGGGAGATCATCAAAACTGCACTCGAAGGCCGTGATAATCAGGCGTTGCAACAGGCGGGTATCTTTTACCTGGCCGATATCAGCGGTATGCCATCCTTGATTGCCAAATTTGTTGCCATTCCACAGATGCGGGATCTGACTTTCAGTATTGCCCTGGACAAAGAGGGTGAGATCAGCAAATTACTGCCCGCCGCCAAGGATGCCGCCAGCCTGATCTCTCTGGACAAGTTGGCCATTACCAAGCTGCAATACTTTGATGATGCCGAAGCCCTGAAGCAGGCACTCAAAGAAGCCGGGCTGCAAGACTGAGCCCTTGGCAGCTAGAGCTTCAGCCGAGCTGCAGACTCAACATACTGATAGCCCCCATCTCCAGGCTGTTGTTGAACAGCAGCCTGCGCTCTCCTGAAAAGGCACTTCCCAATAAATAAAACAGCGGCTGCAGATGCTCATCTGTTGGATGACACAGCTCGGCGGTGTTGGCATCGACCAGGGTTTTATAGTCCAGCAGCGCTGAGTATTCTTCTGCCAATAAACTGTCGGCAACCGCTTGATTAAACCGGGTCGCCCAAGGCCGTGGTGGGCTGCCTGGTGCCAGGACGCGCAGATTGTGGACCACATTGCCTGAACCTATGATCAGTACGCCTTGCTCGCGCCAACGCCTTAACTCGCGTCCAAGCTGAAATTGCTGCTGCGCTCTGAGGTTTTGATCCAGACTCAGCTGAAATACCGGAATATCGGCCTCGGGGTAGAGGTGAATCAAGGCCGACCAACTGCCATGATCCAACCCTTGCGAATTGATACGAGTGACAGGAATGCTCAAACTGGCAGCAACCTGCTCTGCCAACTCCGGCGCGCCGACGGCCGGGTACTGCATGGCAAAGAGCTCGGCGGGAAAACCGCCGAAATCATGTATGGTTTGCGGCCGACGTGCGGTGGAAATAACTGTGCCCCGTGTCAACCAATGGGCCGAAAGTAATAATATCGCTCTGGGCCTGGGGAGTGTTTGTCCCAGCTTTTGCCACTGCTGTGCGGTGGTGTTGTTTTGCAAAGCGTTCATCGGGCTGCCATGGCCCAGAAACAGCGCCGGCATTATCTGTGTTGCGGACATAGAGTCTCCAAATCAGCTATCGGATGCAGCTCCTGACATATTTGCATTCAGCTTACCCGGACGCTCGATTGAAAATAATCGCAAAATACTCGCTATATACTTCCATTAAATCGAATATCCGGTGCACTTTTGCTTGCCGCTATGCTTTACCTGTAGCCGTTTGCTTTGAAGCACCTTCAAGCGAGCAGCAATCATGGTTTGTATTTGAGGGTGAAAGTAGTAATTGCATGATTCTTAATGATTTTAATTTGTAGTCGTTAGGGTTTGAATTTTTGGAATAAAAAATTGTTTTTAATGTATAAAAATTCATTGCCTGGGAGGCTGAAATAGCGTTTACTGCGCTGGATTTTAATCCGCATCGGCGAGGCTGTTCGCCGCACTTGAATGTCGAGGAGACACAGGGCCAATGAGCCAATTTCAATCTATTGATGTTGCTGATTATTATGACAATGAAACCTTTGAGCGTATCAAAGCTTTTGCCAGTGATAAGGTGACACCTTTTGTGGTGATAGATACCAAGATCATCGCGAAACAGTATGATGATATGGTGCAGAGCTTTCCCTTTGCTAGCGTTTATTATGCAGTGAAGGCCAACCCGGCACCTGAGATCCTCAGCTTGCTGCGTGATAAGGGCGCCAATTTTGATATAGCCTCCATCTATGAGCTGGATATGGTGATGGAGTTGGGTGTTTCCCCCGAGCGGATAAGCTATGGCAATACCATTAAAAAACGCAAGGATGTCAGAGCTTTCTACCAGCGTGGCGTGACTATGTTTGCCTCAGACTCAGAGGCCGATCTGCGGATGATTGCCGAAGAAGCCCCTGGGGCCAAGGTTTATGTGCGGATCCTCACCGAAGGGACTGAAACCGCCGATTGGCCTTTGTCGCGTAAGTTTGGTTGTCAGAACGAGATGGCCTATGAGCTTTTGGTGCTGGCCAAGGAGTTGGGGTTAAAGCCATACGGCTTGTCGTTCCATGTGGGCTCTCAGCAACGGGATATTGGGGCTTGGGACGCGGCTATCGGTAAGGTGAAGGTGATATTTGACCGGCTCAAAGAGGAACACGGCATAGTGCTGGAGATGATCAATATGGGCGGCGGCTTTCCGGCCAACTATATCGACAAGACCAATAGTCTTACCACTTACGCCGAGCAGATCATTCATTTCCTCAAAGAAGATTTTGGTGAGCAGTTGCCCAAGATAGTGCTGGAACCCGGGCGCTCCTTGATTGCCAATGCCGGAGTGTTGGTCTCTGAGGTGGTGCTCATCAGCCGTAAGTCCAACACGGCACTGGAGCGCTGGGTATTTACCGATGTCGGTAAGTTTTCCGGGCTGATTGAGACTATGGACGAAGCGATTAAGTTTCCGATTTACACTGAGGCTCAAGGGGAGCTGCAACCTTGCGTCATTGCCGGGCCTACCTGCGATAGCGCCGATATAATGTATGAACAGTACAGTTATGGGTTGCCAGAGGAGTTGGCTATCGGCGATAGGCTTTATTGGTTGACCACTGGCGCTTATACCACCACTTATTCGGCTGTGTGCTTCAATGGTTTTCCGCCTTTGCAAGACTACTACTTGTAATCCTGGCTAGGGTTTTAGCCTAAATTGATTTACACAGGGTGCCAATTGGCACCCTATCTGTTTGGGGTTAATTGTTCGCCTTGAGGATGGCGAAAACTTGTTCTTTCAACTCCAGTTTACGCTTTTTCATCTCTTTGACTTCTTGGGTAAATTCACTGGATAGTTGGCTTTCCTTATTCTTTATCTCTTTATCCAGCAGATTGTGTTCATCAAAAAGCTTCTGAAAATGGCTATCGCTGTTCTTGAGGCTGGTGATCAGATCGCGGTATTCCGGAAACATTGGCGCACTCCTGTTGGTGGGGGGATTTGTGTTAACCCTACTCTGTTTGAAATGACGAATTTGTGACTTTGATCAACGGAAAGATTAACCGTTTGGTGGAGGTGAGTGAGGCCTTTTACTGCTATGCTTTCGAACAAGTTGCGGTAAAAATAGTCAGACAATTGTAGCCAACTTGGTAACTCTTTTACGGCTTAATATTTAATTATTGCCGTAAAATCTGTGATCAAGTTAATCTTATCCGCTTCCATACTGGGATAGAGTCTCGTTAAGACGAATTTTACAATCAAAATTGAAAGGGGTTTTCACTATGGCTGATGTATTTCACTTGGGTTTGACCAAGCAGATGTTGGATGGCGCCACACTGGCTATTGTGCCCGGCGATCCTGAACGAGTTAAACGTATCGCTGAATTGATGGATAAGCCGACTTTTTTGGCAAGCCATCGTGAATACACCAGCTATCTGGCTTATCTTGATGGTAAGCCGGTGGTGATCTGCTCTACCGGTATTGGTGGTCCTTCGACTTCCATCGCTGTGGAAGAACTGGCGCAATTGGGGGTTAATACTTTCCTGCGTGTCGGTACTACAGGTGCAATTCAGCCTCATGTGAATGTGGGCGATGTGATAGTGACTCAAGCTTCAGTGCGTCTCGATGGTGCCAGCTTGCACTTTGCACCAATGGAGTTCCCCGCTGTGGCTAACTTTGAGTGTACCACCGCCATGGTTGCCGCCTGTCGTGACGCCGGAATTGAACCACATATTGGGGTTACAGCCTCATCCGACACCTTCTACCCGGGTCAGGAACGCTATGATACCGTTAGTGGCCGGGTAACCCGCCGTTTTGCCGGTTCAATGAAAGAGTGGCAGGAGATGGGGGTTCTTAACTATGAAATGGAGTCGGCGACTCTATTCACCATGTGTGCTTCTCAAGGCTGGCGTGCCGCTTGTGTGGCCGGTGTGATAGTCAACCGTACCCAACAAGAGATCCCCAACGAGGCAACAATGAAGCAAACTGAAGTCAGTGCGGTTTCGATTGTGGTCAACGCCGCCAGAAAACTGCTGGCCTAGGCCTAATAGGTAAAAATGGAAAAGGCGCTCAACGAGCGCCTTTTTAATGAAGCATGATCCGGCTCAGAAATGGTACTGAGCTATTACCGAATAGGTGTTCTGGTCGACACCGTCCACACCATACTTGTTCTGCCAGTAATCATATTCAATACCCACCAAGAGTTTATCCTTTTTGGCTTCACCAAAAAGCACTGCGCCCAGGTCATATTTTATCTGGGGGTTGATGTGGATATTTTCTTTGTAGCCGTCTTCATCGGCGGCGAATACCCAGTCAATAAAGCCGTCGAAAACAATCTTGCTGTTGCCCACGGGAATGTCCATACGGAACACCGGAGTCAATTGCCAGCCATCGCTGAGATTGGCGCTGTTTTGGGCGTCACGGCGATAGGTGTTGAGTTGGAAATAGGTGAAGTAGGGCAGTTTGAGATCCATGCCGACACCGTAGAGTAGCGTCTCAACCGGGCCTTCACCCTCTTCAAACGTCAGGGCCAGCGACAGGTCGGTTACCGGACCGAAACCCACAGGTTCGCCGAGAATTTTACCGGCACTGAAGCGGGTAGAGATCTCACCATAGGTAGTATTGTCTTTGCCGCCATTGTGGCCGTTGAAATTGATAAAGTCCTGAAACACAAACCAGTCACCGTATTTCCAGCCACCGGCGGTTTCCAGGGTAAAAGTGGTTTGTTTGTCGGATGGTGCCAGGTCATAGTCCTGGCCATAGAGTGCGGTTACATTGATATCCCACCATTGCACCAGAGGTTCGCTGAATGCTTGAGGCGAGAGTAACAGAGCTGCACACAGGCAGATTTTTTTCATCTTAGAGTATCCCTTTGGTAGAGTCAGAAGCGGTTTGCTGTTGTGCCGGCAGCTATCTGTTGACGAAATATTTCGTCAAGGCTGAATTCTGTGATTCGATTGCCGGTCAAAAAGCCATGGCAATATAGGGAAAAATCGCGTTGGACTCAAAGCTTTTTTAACTGGCAGAAATACTTGTTACTTAATAATATTTTTGCATTTATTCAATGGCTTAACTTGTATTTTGGGAGCTGTTGATTCGAGGCGGGTTAACGGGGATGTAAAGAAAAGTTGAATTTTGTGAGCTGAAAGTCATTTGTGCGGCTCATTCAAGGTCGTTTCAATTGCCCATCATGACATATTATGTCGCCAAGGTGCGTAACTGCTGATATAGTGCTGAGAATGGATACTTGATTTTTGGGGGGAGGGATATATGGCATCTTCGGATCCCATGCTTTATTGGGCCTTAGTCGGTATAGTGCTGATGCTGGCCGAACTGATACTGCCTGGCGGGATAGTAGTATTTCTCGGCGCGGCTTGTCTGGTGGTTGCCGGGGCTATCTGGGTGGGTTTGGTTGATGGCTTGGCCCAAAGCCTAACCCTGTGGTTTATCTCCTCTATCGTTTTGTTATTGAGCTTCAGGCAACTGACTCAACGCTTGGTGGGGGGGACTCTCACGTTGGCAATACTGACGAAGAGCTGGATCTGTTTAATTTGCCGGCTCGGGTCAAGGAAACTATTGGGCCGGGTGAAAAAACCGGTCGCGTCGAATTTCAGGGGGCGGATTGGCCTGCACTGGGAGACGGCTCGGAGATCCCGGCCGGCACTCGGGTGAAGATCATCTGTCGCGACAATATTGCGCTGGTCGTGGAACCATTAGACGACTCTGAATAATCAATCAAGCAGGAAGGACTCTATGTTTGCATTTACCATTTTTATACTCTTTGTTCTGTTTATTCTCTATAAGCTGATGTTGATTGTGCCCATGCGTGAGGTGCATGTCATTGAGCGTTTGGGAAAATTCCGTACAGTGTTGCAGCCTGGCTTTCACTTTTTAATCCCTTTTTTCGATCGAGTGGCTTATCGCCACGATACCCGTGAGCAGGTGCTTGATGTACCGCCGCAGAGCTGTATCTCCAAGGACAATATCCAGCTGGAAGTTGACGGTCTGGTTTACCTCAAAGTGATGGACGGTAAGCTGGCAAGCTATGGGATTGAAGATTACCGCATGGCGGCGGTAAATTTGGCGCAAACCACCATGCGTTCCGAGATAGGTAAGTTGAGCCTGAGCCAAACTTTCTCAGAGCGTGACGCGCTCAACGAGGCAATTGTCCGCGAAATTGACAAGGCGTCCGATCCCTGGGGGATCAAGATGCTCAGATATGAAATCAAAAACATTAGCCCATCCAGGCATGTGATCCACACCCTGGAGAAGCAGATGGAAGCCGAGCGCCGCAAACGCGCTGAAATCACCCTGGCCAGCGCCGAGAAAGAAGCGATGATCAATCTGTCTCAGGGTGAGCGGCAGGAAGCGATTAACATCTCAGAGGGCCAGAAACAGAAACGCATCAATGAGGCTCAAGGTACGGCGCAGGAGATTGCGATTGTTGCCAACGCCCAAGCCGAGAGTATGGCCATGATTGCCAAGGCGCTGGCGGTCAACGGCGGGAACGAGGCGATGAACATGCAGCTCAAGGAACAGTTTATCGAACAGGTCGGTGAGATCTTGCAGAAGGCCGATATTTCTGTGGTTCCCACTGAACTGGCGAAGATGGAAGGTTTTTTCGAGGGTATTCAGCAAGTCAGCAATACAGCTGCCGGTAGCAAAGGAGCGCGCAAATGAATCTGGGACAGATAGATACCGACATGGTCGTACTGGGGATCTGGGGTCTTATTTTTCTGGTCTTTATCATCAAGCTTTTTCAGTCGATTCGCTTGGTGCCAACCAAATCCGCCTATATTGTGGAGCGTTTGGGTAAATACCATATGACCCTGGATGCCGGTTTCCATGCGCTGCTGCCATTTATTGATAAGGTTGCCTATATCCATGACCTTAAAGAAGAAACCATAGATGTACCGCCTCAGGAATGTTTCTCCAGCGATGAAGTGAATGTCGAAGTCGATGGGGTTATCTATATTTCTGTGGTGGACCCGGTTAAAGCCAGCTACGGGGTAACCGATTATCGTTATGCTGCGATTCAGCTGGCGCAAACAACCACTCGCTCTGTGATAGGTACTCTGGAGCTGGACCGCACCTTTGAAGAGCGCGACTTGATTAGTGCCAAGGTGGTAGAGGTACTGGATCAGGCCGGTGCCACCTGGGGGATTCGGGTGCATAGATATGAGATCAAGAATATTACGCCGCCGGAAACCGTGAAAAACGCCATGGAGATGCAGGTCAATGCCGAGCGTGAACGCCGGGCATTGCTGGCCAAGAGTGAAGGCGATAAGCAGAGTAAGATCAATCGCTCCGAGGGTTTGAAACAGGAGATGATCAACCACTCAGAGGGTGAGATGCAGCGCCGAATCAACGAGGCCGAAGGTAAGGCCGAGGAGATACTGGCGATTGCCCGCGCTACTGCAGGTTCGATAGAGAAGTTGGCCGAAGTGATCGCTGCGCCCGGTGGCAAAAACGCACTGCGGATGCAACTGGGTGAGCAGTATCTGGCGCAGCTCAGTGGTCTGAGCAAGCCTGGCAGTAAGATAGTCCTGCCGGGGAACATGGTGGACTTTGAATCCTGGATGGCCTCAATCGGGCTGACTGAAGAGAATGATACCATTCCACCCAGGAGTTAATTTAATCCTCTAAGAATGGAAAGGTGGGGATGCGGCTAAGGATATACATTGTCCGGCGCCGTATCCGTGCCCGTTTGATGCGTCTTGCAGGTACTTGTCAGCCACGTGATTATTTACCAGATTGTTTAGTTCTAGGTTTTTGCTTGCGACTCGAATGAGTGCCGTAGTTTCCGGTAGTGTAAACATACTCCAAAGTTGCTGGGTCATGGATTCTGTTTATATATCAAGCCCCTGCATTTTAAAATTATCCACTCCTTCTTTGAATTAAAGTCTTGCAGACCACATTAAGGCCCTGTTCGGGCTTTGATTTCAGTTTTAGTCGGGCAGCGCTTTTTATTACTGCGAGATTTTATTTTTGACATATTATGTCTTTCAAACCTAAGCTAAGGCCACTTATGCCTATCCATTAAGGAGCAAGAGATGAACAGTGGAAGTTACGAGTTGGCGCCATTGACCGGCGTCGCCATTGGCAGCTTTATCGCCTTGATACTGATGTTGGCGGCTATATTGCTGTTTATCCGCAGGCGAAAGATGCCGACAACGGCCAAGAGCGCCGCCTCGGGTTTGCTGTTGGTAACATTGGCGGGTTCTGTGTGGGTATTTTGGCAGGCGCAGGCATCCAAGGTGGAATTGACGGCTCAAAGCCTGGTGATCGAGGTGCCTTTCTACGGTCAGAGCCTGGCTCCTGAGCATCTGCGTATCTCAGAGTCGAAAGTGATTAAGCTCGGCGATGCCAGTGGCCCCAAGCTTGGCATGCGTACCCAGGGCATAGGTCTGCCCGGTTACACCCTGGGGTGGTATCGGCTCAATGATGGCAGCAAAGCGTTTGTGGCTCTGACGGAAAAAGACAGCGTTTTGTTGTTGCCGACCGACCTTGGTTACAGCCTGCTGCTGAGTATGCCTGAAGCGGAGAGTTTGCTTAAGGGACTGGGGCAGAACCTGCCGGGATAAACGTTGAATATTGCTTAACCGGCCCGGAAACTCCATCCGGGCCGATTGTACTTGTTACCTGCGAGAGCGTTTTTGCAGCATATCCAAAGTAAACACCACCAGGGCGGCCCAGATAAAGCCGAAGGTAATGCTCTTTTCGATATCGAAGGGTTCATCGAACAGGGTCACCGCCATGATAAACATGATGCTGGGGCCAATGTACTGGAAGAAGCCCAGCATGATCAGCGGGATCCGCACTGCCGCACCGGCAAAGCACAGCAAGGGGATGGTGGTGATGATACCGGCAGCCATCAGCAGCAGGTTGAGATCCCAACTGTTGCTGAGCATATTGGCGCTGGCTTCACCGGTGCCCAGCAGTAAAAAGCCCAGCGCTGCCGGCATTAACACTGCAGTTTCGACCAAAAGTCCTGTCTTGGCGTCGACATTGACCTTCTTGCGCAGCAGGGCGTAGAAACCGAAGGAGGCTGCGAGCCCCAGGGATACCAGCGGAATTGAGCCGAAGGAAACCAGCTGGATCACCACCCCGGCAGCGGCAAGCGATACCGCAACCCATTGCAGTTTTCCGAGTCGCTCCCCCAGAAACAGCATGCCGAGCATCACATTGAACAGCGGGTTGATAAAGTAGCCCAGGCTGGCATCCAGCATATGATCATTGTTGACCGCCCAGATAAACAGCAGCCAGTTGCCGGCGATAAGAATCGAAGTCAGCAGCAGTACCGCCAACTGTTTCGGGCGCTTGAGTAACAGCCTGAGCTGTCCGAAACCACCGATAAATTGCATCAGGACCCCCATAAAGACGAAGGACCAGATGATGCGGTGCAACAGGATCTCGGGGGCCGAGACATGATGCAGCAACTTGAAGTACAGCGGCGCAAAGCCCCAAAAAATATAAGCGCAAAGGGCGAGAATGACCCCCTTGCGGTATTCGGTTTCAGGCATAGGTACTACACAATGACGAAAAGGAGAGAAGGGCGATTGTAGGGGGCAAAGCCCCTCGGCTCAAGTTATCGACAACAGATTCAGTGTTTGAGTTTTAAACAGCCACTCAGCCGACCATGTAAGTCCCTGTACCAAAAGCGATATGGCTGCCTTTTTCATTATGCAGCTCCATTCGACAGACAGAGACCCTGTTGCCGGCACGGATCACTGTTCCTGTGCCGCTGAAGACTTCTCCCCAGCCGGGGCGCAGATAGTCGACCCTGAGATCTATGGTGCTCAGGGTTTGCAGTCGCTGTTGCAGCTGCTCCACTGTCCAGTTGTCGCGACTAATAACCAAGCCGGAGAATGCCGTCAGGCCGCCAACCACATCCAGCACGGTTGCGGTAACCCCGCCATGGAGTATTTTTTGATGTATGTTGCCGATTAGCTCCGGCTTCATTTTGATCTCCACTTCGACACCAGAGGCGTCGTATCGGCGGATCCCAAGGCCGAGAAGATTGTGAAAAGGCACGTGTTTATCAAATACTTCTGCTACCTTGGCGAGTACTTCGGCTTGAATGTCCTGGCTCATAGGGCTTCCTGCGGTTGTTGTTTTTTAGAGCAATCAATCTAACGCTAATATGGCCGTTTGCCTAGTCCAGGCGGAAAAATCCCCTCTTGGCTGGCACTCTGGTGTTGGCTTCATTTAGAATAGCGGCCTCTTCTTTGGACACAGACAGTCATGGATCAGCCGCTGAGTATCGCTCCCGAGAGCCTAAATCATCCCCAAGACCCTATGCAGCAAGCCTTGCAGCAGGTATTTGGCTACCGGACTTTCCGTGAAGGGCAGCGCCAGGTGATTGAACGTGTGATGGCCGGGGAAGACTGCATGGTGATCATGCCCACCGGCGGTGGCAAGAGTCTGTGTTACCAACTGCCCGCATTGTTGATGCCAGGGCTGACTCTGGTGGTTTCGCCGCTGATCTCCCTGATGAAAGATCAGGTCGACAGCCTGCTGCAGACCGGAGTCAATGCCGCTTATCTCAACTCATCCCTGCCCAGGGAGCAGAGCCTCAAGGTGCTGCGCCAGTTGCATCAGGGGGAGATCCGCCTGTTGTATGTCTCGCCGGAGCGCTTGCTGCAGCATGAGTTTATTGAGCGGCTGCAATCCCTGCCGTTGTCGATGTTTGCCGTGGATGAGGCGCACTGTATCAGCCAGTGGGGCCATGATTTTCGCCCCGAATATGCCCAGCTTGGCCGCCTGAAACAGCTGTTTCCCGGCGTGCCTGTGATGGCGCTGACCGCCACCGCCGATAAGGCGACCCGGGAAGATATCTGCCAGCGGCTCAATATCGCCCCCTATGTGCTTCTTTCCAGCTTTGATAGACCGAATATTCGCTACACAGTGGCGGAAAAGCTCAACGCCGCCAATCAATTGCGTCAGTTTATTGCCGCGCAGAACGGCGCCGCCGGGATTGTTTATTGCTCCAGCCGCCGCCGGGTCGATGAAGTGGCCGAAAGGCTGAGGTTACAGGGCTATGCCGCCGAAGGCTATCATGCAGGTATGAGCGGTGACGAGCGCGCCAGTGTCCAGGACAGATTTCTCAAGGAACAGTTGGATATAGTGGTGGCCACGGTCGCCTTCGGCATGGGGATCAACAAGTCCAACGTGCGTTTTGTGGTGCATTACGATCTGCCCAAGAGCATAGAGGCCTACTATCAGGAAACCGGCCGCGCCGGGCGAGATGGTCTCGAGGCCGAAGCCTTTATGCTGTTCGAGCCCGCCGATATCGGCCGGGTGCGCCACCTGATTGAGCAGGGGGAACCCGGGCCGCAGCAACAGGTGGAACTGCATAAACTCAATACCATGGCGGCCTTTGCCGAAGCCCAGACCTGCCGCCGCCAGGTGTTGCTGCACTACTTTGATGAACCGGCGCTGGAGCCCTGCGGTAACTGTGATATCTGCCTGGACCCGCCGAAACGCTACAACGGTACCGAGGATGCACAGAAGGTGTTGTCCTGCATATATCGCTTGGGGCAGAGGTTTGGCATGAACCAGTTGATTGAGGTGCTCAGAGGCTCCAAGTCCGCCGCCGTGGTCGACAGGGGGCACGACAAGTTATCCACTTGGGGCGTCGGCAAAGACAAGAGCCATGAACACTGGCTCAGTGTGACCAGGCAGCTTATCCATCTTGGGCTGGCGAGCCAGGATATTACCCGCGGCTCGAGTATTCGCCTGAATCCGGCCGCCAGGCCTGTGCTCAGGGGCGAAGTTGCACTGATGTTGGCCGAACCCAGAATTGACCTGCATGTTACCCGCAGGCGCAGTGTCAGCAGCAAGGCGCCACTCAATTACGATCGCAAGCTGTTTGCCCGTCTCAAGCAGTTAAGGCGCAGCATAGCCGAAGAGCATGACGTCCCACCCTATCTGGTATTCAACGATGCAACCCTGGCGGAAATGGCGGCGATTTTGCCTACCAGTCAGGGCGAGATGTTGGCGGTCAATGGTGTTGGTGAGCGCAAGTTGGCCCGCTTTGGCGATCAGTTTCTTGACGAGATAGAGGCTTATCTCGCCGGTGACTGATGTTGCTCGGCGGCTTTCTGCTGGCTGAGTTGGTTGACTCCGGCACGCTTCACCAGGCTATCCAGGGTATCGGGCTGCTGCAGCGAGGCTACTCCAATAGGTACACAGTGATCTGCTTGCCAGCTCTGCACTATCGGCTTGAGTTGCTCGCTGACCTGCAAAGCGCCCTGGACTGAGGTGTAGGGCAGCAGGATCACTATCTCATCCATGCTGTAGCGCAGCAGTCTGTCTTGCTCCCTGAGTTTCTGTTCCAGCGCCCGCTGCAGGGCGGAAAGATCCACCTGACGTATATGGCTGGTACTCAGCAGCAGCAGGCTCAAGGGGTAGTTGCCCTTTTTGGCACTGCTGAGCATAACATCTAACTGCTGGGCCACCGGTAGTCTTTCCAGCGCCACAGTGCTCGGTTGTTGCCAGCGGTTACGGCAACTGACCAACCAGAATAGTGTACCTATGATGGCGAGCGCCAGCACTGAAATGGCGCCGTAGGCTTGGCTCAGTTTGGAGCGCTGATCGGCACTGGCAAGACGAATGTTCTGCTGGGTTTCTACCTGCAGCTGCTCCTGCTGGCTGAGCCTGGCCTTGTATTGCATAAAGCGGGTATTGTTGAGCTGTTTTTGGGCCTCGGCTGCGGCCTGGGCCGCCAGTTTCATCGCCTCGTATGCCGGCTTAAACTCTGCTTTTTCGGCGTAATAGTCACTGATAAGCTGTTGGGTGTAGGCCACTTCATCGGCCAGTTGCAGTTGCTCGGCCTGCTGCGCTGCTTGCATCAGTAGCCTTATGCCTTCATCGTCGTTACGCTGGGCAAGACGTACCCTGGCCAATAGCCGGGTAGCACGCATATAGTTGTTTACTTTGCCTTGTTTTTCATAGGTTTGCAGGGCAATACCCACTAACTCATCGGAGATCTCGGTTCTGCCCCTGGCGAGTTCTATCACGGCTATCTGGCTGTAACTGTTGGCAAGTTCCAGCGGTGAGCCTATCTCGGGCAACAGAATTTTGGACTGTTTCAGCAGGCTGTCGGCTTGGGCTGTATTCTCCTGCGCCAGCGCGACTCCGGCGGCCATCAATAACAGCACATGGCGCACTTTGCCTTTGGCTTCATCTGTGTCCAGTGCCAACTTGAGGTAGTAAGCCGCTTGGCGCAGGTCGCCGGTGGAATACATCAGGCTGGCCATGTCGCCGTAAACATAGGCCAGAGGCGGCGATAACCAGGACGGATTTTGACTGCTGATATCCGGGTAGATGTCCAGCGCCAGGCGCAGATCTTCAATGGCGGTGCCATAATTGCCAAGGTCGTTCTCCAGCTGGCCCTTGAGTCTCAGGGCGTTGACCAGAGCCTGGGGTTGGTTGTGGTGTTTGGCCTGTTCAATGGCGCCGTCGAGTAACAGCAGTGATTGCTTCAGATCATCGAAATTGGCATAGGCATCGGCGCGGCAGATTTGAAAATAACTTTTGGCCTGTTCCAGCCTTAGCTGCCTGGCTCTGGCTTCCCCCAGTTCGGCCAGATTGATGGCGGCGCCGTTGTCTCCTAATTGCAGTAGTGCTTCACATTTAAATAGCTGTAATCTCAGCATTTGGGCCTGATTCAACTCGGAGGCCTGACGCTCAAGTTCATTGATTTGGGTCAGCGCCAGCGTAGGATATTGATAGAGGGTGTTGGCCAGAGTGTCCAACCGCTCCGCGGCCCAAAGCGCGCCAGAAAATGACCACAGGAGCAAGCTCAGTGCCAAGAGGCGAAAATCCATTTTTTCTCCGCTGAGTGAAGGTGAGTTTTGCCGGGGGAAACCGTGTTGGGATAATAACTATTTTTTATCATTTTTGGCACAAAAAATGATGCTATCGGCAAGATTTTATTCATCTATTTAGCTTTGGAGCGCCAAGGCTGGAATGGTGCAAATCAGCACGTTAAGCCGAAATTTTCAACTGATGCTGAGAAATATAGGCTTGACAGCGGGTAAGCTGGCAGTTAATTATTGAACTTCTTGAACCCGGTGGGAAGAATATAAACCCACTTCAAACGAATTTTTATCTGGTATAGAACGGCTAAATGAACCCACAAATGCAACTGTCTCTCCTCCTCCTTACTCTCGCAGCCACTGCGCGGAGGAGCTAGACTTGCACGTCGATTAGCAAGCCAGAACTCAAAACCCCGCGCCAGAAACCGCGGGGTTTTTTGTTTCTGGCACGGGAAAAATCAATCGAAACCCTTGAATGGAGAATCCAGATGTCTGACAGAGTGTTTATTTTCGATACCACCTTACGGGACGGCG
The DNA here is from genome assembly GCF_033842865.1 of Shewanella indica. Lineage (NCBI taxonomy): Bacteria > Pseudomonadati > Pseudomonadota > Gammaproteobacteria > Alteromonadales > Shewanellaceae > Shewanella > Shewanella indica. The sequence goes on along the minus strand of NZ_JAWXXR010000001.1, from coordinate 1,119,307 downwards.
AGCAGGCGCTGGCTGCCAGCCTGACAGTGAAAGAAAAACTGCAGATAGCTATGGCTCTCGAGCGCCTGGGGGTCGACATCATGGAGGTAGGGTTCCCGGTTTCCTCTCCCGGCGACTTTGAGTCGGTACAGACCATAGCCCGGACCATCAAAAACAGCCGGGTTTGTGCCCTGTCGCGGGCACTGGAGAAAGATATCGACGCCGCGGCCCAGGCCTTGTCAGTCGCGGATCAGTTCCGCATTCATACCTTTATTTCAACCTCAAATATCCATGTGCAGAGCAAACTGAAGCGCTCCTTCGACCAAGTGCTGGAGATGGCGGTAGGGGCGGTGAAGTATGCCAGGCGTTTTACCGATGATGTGGAGTTTTCCTGCGAAGACGCCGGCCGGACCCCGATAGATAATCTGTGTCGCATGGTCGAGGCGGCCATTGATGCCGGTGCCCGCACCATCAATATTCCGGACACAGTGGGCTATACCCTTCCCAGCGAGTTCGGCGGCATTATTCAAACCCTGTTCAACCGGGTGCCCAATATCGATCAGGCGGTGATCTCTGTGCACTGCCACGACGATTTGGGGTTGTCGGTCGCCAACTCCATCATGGCGGTGCAGCAGGGGGCCCGGCAGATTGAGTGTACCGTCAACGGCATAGGTGAGCGGGCCGGTAACTGTTCACTGGAAGAGATCGCCATGATCCTGGCGACCCGCAAGGATATTCTGGGGCTGGAGACAGGCATCAAGGCTCAGGAAATTCACCGCACCTCCTCCATGGTGAGCCAGTTATGCAATATGCCTATTCAGGCCAACAAGGCGATAGTGGGCGCCAATGCCTTTACCCATTCATCCGGTATCCATCAAGACGGCATGTTAAAGGCGCAAAACACCTATGAAATCATGACACCTGAGAGCATAGGCCTGAATCGCAATCACCTGAATATGACCTCACGCTCCGGCCGCCATGTGATCAAGCATCGAATGGAGCAGATGGGTTATTCAGAGCAGGATTATTCATTGGATCAGCTGTACGACGCCTTCCTGAAACTGGCCGACAAGAAGGGCCAGGTGTTCGACTATGACCTGGAAGCCTTGGTGTATATGGAGGGCCGGGCGGCGGCCGACGACCACTTCCAGTTGCAGCAGCTGGTGGTGCAATCCGACTCTACCGAGGGCATGGCCACCGCCACTGTACGTATTGAAGCCGCCGGTGAGGTAGTGACCGAAGCCGCCACCGGCAATGGCCCTGTGGATGCTGCCTATAAGGCGATAGCCCGCGCCAGCGGTCAGAGCGTGGATATCTGCAGCTATAAGTTGAGCGCCAAAGGCGAAGGCCAGAATGCGCTGGGGCAGGTGGATATTACGGCTCAGTACCAGGGGCGCAATTTCCACGGTGTCGGCTTGGCTACCGATGTGGTCGAGGCTTCGGCCGCGGCCCTGGTGCATGTGATGAACCTTATTCAGCGTGCCGACCAGGTGGCGGATCATAAACAGAAAATACAACAGAGAAAGGAGTTGGGTGGCGTATGAGTTATCAGATAGCGGTATTGGCCGGCGACGGCATAGGCCCGGAAGTCATGGCCCAGGCCCGTAAGGTGCTGACGGCGGTAGAGCAACGCTTCGACCTGGCAATGGAGTACGCCGAATATGATGTCGGCGGCATAGCGATAGATAACCATGGCTGCCCATTGCCGGCATCGACCCTGGCCGGATGTGAAGCGGCAGATGCAATTTTGTTTGGCTCGGTCGGCGGCCCCAAATGGGAAAAACTGCCTCCCAATGAACAACCCGAGCGCGGCGCGTTGTTGCCGCTGCGGGGCCATTTCGGCTTATTCAGTAACCTCAGACCGGCCAAGTTACATCAGGGGCTGGAACATCTGTCGCCGTTGCGCGCCGATATCTCGGCCAAAGGGTTTGATGTGCTGTGCGTACGTGAACTGACCGGCGGTATCTACTTTGGCAAACCCAAGGGACGTCAGGGGGAGGGCGAGAGTGAAGAGGCGTTTGACACCATGAGATACAGCCGCGCCGAGATCCGCCGAATCGCCCATATCGCCTTCGAGGCCGCCCGTGGCCGCCGCGGCAAGGTGACGTCGGTCGACAAGGCCAACGTGCTGGCCTGCTCGGTACTTTGGCGTGAAGTGGTCGAGCAGGTCGCGAGCGAGTATCCGGATGTGGAACTGGAACATATCTATATCGATAACGCCACCATGCAACTGCTGCGTCGCCCCTGGGACTTTGATGTGATGCTGTGCTCCAACCTGTTCGGCGACATACTTTCCGATGAAATCGCCATGTTGACCGGCTCCATGGGGCTGTTGTCATCGGCTTCCATCAACAGCAGTGGTTTTGGTCTCTATGAACCGGCCGGTGGCAGTGCCCCGGATATTGCCGGCAAGGGGATTGCCAACCCGGTAGCGCAGATCCTGTCGGCGGCCTTGATGTTGCGCCACAGTCTGCAGCAGGAAGAAGCGGCGGCAGCGATAGAGCGCGCCGTTGGCAAGGCGCTGGCAGATGGCTTCTTTACCTGTGAGTTGCTGGCGCCGGAGCAGCGGCATAATGCCAAGACCACGGCAGAGATGGGTGACTATATCGCCAATGCGATTCGGGAGGGGGTGTAATGGGTAAGACATTGTATGAAAAGGTGTGGGATGCCCACCTGGTGACGACGCCGGAAGGAGAAGCGCCGATTATTTACGTCGACCGTCATCTGGTGCACGAGGTGACCTCGCCCCAGGCCTTCAGTGGCCTGAAGATGGCCGGGCGCCAACTTCGGGCACCGGACAAGACCTTTGCCACCATGGATCACAACACCTCGACCAAGAGCGCCAGTCTGGACGCCTTGAGCCCCATGGCGCGCACTCAGGTTGAAACCCTGGCACAAAACTGTCGCGAATTCGGTGTGCGTCTGTATGACATTCACCACCCCAATCAGGGCATAGTACATGTGATGGGGCCTGAACTGGGCATTACCCTGCCGGGTACGGTTATTGTCTGTGGCGATTCCCATACCGCTACCCACGGTGCCTTTGGCGCGCTGGCCTTTGGTATCGGCACCTCTGAGGTGGAGCATGTGCTGGCCACCCAAACGCTGCGGCAGCTCAAGGCCAAGACCATGAGAGTTGAGGTCAAGGGACAACTGGGCGAGGGGATTACCGCCAAGGATGTGGTACTGGCGATTATCGGCAAGATAGGCATGGATGGCGGCACCGGCTATGTGGTGGAGTTTTGCGGTGACGCGATTCGCGCCCTGTCGATGGAGGGGCGCATGACGCTGTGCAACATGGCGATTGAGATGGGTGCCAAGGCCGGCATGGTCGCGCCGGATGAAACCACGTTCGCCTATCTTGAGGGGCGTCAGTTTGCGCCCAAGGGCACCGATTGGGATGCCGCCCTGGCAGCCTGGAAGACGCTCAAGTCCGATGATGATGCTATCTTCGATGCCTATGTGGAGTTGGAAGGCAGTGAAATCGCACCGCAACTCACCTGGGGCACTAATCCGGGCCAGGTGGTGGCCATAGATAAACCTGTGCCCAACCCCGCCGAGGAGGCCGATGCCACAGTGCGCGGCAGTATGGAAAAGGCGCTGAATTATATAGGGTTGACGCCAGGTACCCTGATGACGGATGTGGCCATCAACAAGGTCTTTATCGGTTCATGCACCAATTCACGCATCGAAGATCTGCGCAGCGCCGCGGCGCAGATCCGCGGTCGGCGGGTGGCTGACGGCGTGACCGCCATAGTGGTGCCTGGCTCGGGACAAGTAAAGGCTCAGGCCGAAGCCGAAGGGCTGGATAAACTGTTTGTCGAGGCCGGGTTTGAATGGCGCTTGCCGGGCTGCTCCATGTGCCTGGCGATGAATGATGATCGCCTGGAAAGCGGCGATCGCTGCGCCTCAACCAGTAACCGCAACTTTGAGGGGCGGCAGGGGCGCGGCAGTCGTACCCATCTGGTGAGCCCTGCCATGGCAGCCGCTGCCGCCATTGCCGGTCACTTTGTCGATATCCGCCACGCTGGCCAGGAGAAATAAAATGCAGGCTTTTACTATTCATCAGGGAATTGCGGTGCCATTGGATAGCGCCAATGTGGATACGGATCAGATCATCCCCAAACAGTTTCTATCCAAGGTCACCAAGGATGGCTTCGGTGTCCATCTTTTTCACGACTGGCGCTATCTGGACGATGCCGGTGAGCAGCCGGATCCTGCCTTTGTGATGAATCAGCCCAGATATCAGCGAGCCTCCATTTTACTGGCGCGGGAAAACTTCGGTTGTGGTTCCAGCCGTGAACACGCGCCTTGGGCCCTGGCCGATTATGGTTTGCGGGTGATTATTGCGCCCAGCTTTGCCGATATCTTTTACGGCAATGCCATCAATAATGGGTTATTGCCGGTGATCCTTGAGGCCGCTGAGGTGCAGCAGTTATTTGAGGAGGTAACGGCGACCGAAGGCAGTGAAATCAAGGTTGACCTGCAGCAGTGTCAGGTTGTTTCACCCTCCGGGAAACGCTTTGTATTTCAACTGGCTGAATCTGCCCGTCATAAGCTGCTCAATGGATTGGATGCTATCGGCCTGACTCTGTCCCATGAGCAGGCCATTGCCGATTATGAAGCCGGGCTGCCGGGCTGGCGGGCCTGATCCAATCTGTATATTCAGCGTACACTTGTACAAGAGCAGACCAGTGGCTTGGTAACTGGGCTGCTCTCTTGTGTTCCAAACAAGTATGTTGACCGTCTTAAACTAGAATTTGTCATTTAAAAACAATTATTTGATTGTTTTATCTATAGGGCGGCAGACTAGAGCTTTGAATGCTTAGTGATTTATGCTGTTTGTCTGGTTTAAATTAGGTGAACAAGTGTTTTTATGGGTTTTTGTTTTAATTGTTTTATTTTTCAATGGTCTATGTTGATTCTGTAGTGATTTTTCAATCCTTTTTAGCAAACATTAATGCCATTTATTCTCTGTTTTAAGCACTCTTGAAGTGATCTTTGTCACTTTCTTGTCTTTATGTGGTGATTTTTTTGGTGTTTTACTCTGTTTTTTGCCTTCTGCTTGCAAAGATATTCTGTGTCAGTAAACTGCGCCGCAACAAAATGGAGTGATTACTCTATTTAGAAATTGCTAAATGAACAGGCAGAGAATAACAATGAAGAAACAACTTATTGCTGTCGCCATTGCGGCCAGCTTTGTGGGTGCAACGACTCAGGTACAAGCGGCGGGTTTCCAACTGGCGGAATCTTCCGCGACCGGACTTGGACGAGCCTTCGCCGGTGAAGCGGCCATGGCCGATAACCCAGCGGTTCAGGGGCGTAACCCTGCCATGCTCAGCTATCTTGAAGGTCGGCAGATCTCTGCCGGGGCCATCTATGTGATGCCGGACGTTGACGCCACAGGCCAGGTTTCGCTGGCATCTCCTTTGCTGCCGCAATCTATCACCATGAATGCCGATGCGCTCGATGTGGCAGACAACGCCGCAGTACCTAACTTCTATTACTCCAACCAGCTCAACGACAGTTGGACCTGGGGTCTGGCTCTGAACTCCAACTATGGTCTGTCTACCGAACTGTCGGCCGCTCATGCGGCCTCCATTTTTGGTAATAAGACAGCCATTACCACAGTAGAGTTGAATACCAATATTGCTTACCGCATTGATGAGCACTTCACTGTGGGTGCCGGTCTGCGCGGCGTATATGGTGACGGTGAAATCGGTGCTTCGGTTCCCGGCTGGATTGAAGGTGTTCGTGCCATCCCTGGCTTACCTGCAGAGGTGACTTCGCGTTTGCCTGCCGCCGGTACTGAGCTCAAGCATCTGGAAGGCGATGATTTCGGTTATGGATGGCAACTGGGTGCCAGCTGGCAGATCAATGCTAATCACCGCCTGGGTATCGCCTATCACAGCCACGTTGAGCTGGATCTGGACGGTCAGGCCCGTGGCCTGGTCTATACAGGCGGTACTGCCGAGGTGGATGGTTACTTGCCATTAGAGCTGCCGGCATTTGCCGAGCTGGCTTCTTACCATCAGTTGACTGACAACTGGGCGATGCACGCCAGCATCAACTGGACCGACTGGAGCGTATTCAACAAGCTGGTGGCGTATTTCCCCGGCGAGCAGAAGCCTGTCGGTGGCCTGGAATCCGATCTGGTGAAGGAAGAAAACTTTAAAGATAACTGGCGCTTTGCTCTGGGTACCAGCTACCAGCTGAACAACGCATGGTTGCTGCGTGCCGGTGTTGCTCTGGATAAGACAGCGGTTGACGATGAATACCGTACCATCACTATTCCAGATACCGACCGTCTCTGGTTCAGTGTCGGTGCCGGTTATGCGCCCAGCAAGAACCTGACAGTGGATCTGGGTCTGACCTATATCCGTGCCCACGGTGATGCTCCTATCACAGAGACTCAAGATTTGATGGGTCTGGCTCAGGTTGCCTTCCAGGGCGATGCCAGCGGCCACGTCTGGTTGGCGGGTCTGCAAGTGACCTACAAGATGTAATACCATTCCAGCCAAGGAATGAGACAAGAGCCCCGCCGAGCGGGGCTTTTTCATATCTGTCAGGCAGGCCAGATCGGCTTGATGGTCACCAAGGTTAGATCTAAGGCTGTTTTATACTTGGCGTGGCCGGTCTCAGGGCTTATATTCATGCTATTGCCAACAAAAGAATAATAAGCCCATGAAATATCCATTCTTGTTTGCCAGCGCTATCTCACTGATTTCAATGCCGAGTTTGGCCGAGTCTGATCCTGTCAGTTTGTTTATTCAGGGGTTCAATGAGCAAAAGATTGAGCTGATGTTGGCGCAAACCACCGAAGAGGTGACTTGGTTTAATGTCAGCATCACCAAGGTTGACCGACAGGCTTCCGGGCATTCGGAGTTGGGCGCGGCGATGACCGACTATTTTCAAACTCTGCCGGGGGCCAAGGCCAGTATTCTTGGCTCGCTGAGTTCGGGTAACTATGTCAGCACCTTGGAAAAGGTCAGCTGGCAACAGGATGGCGAGCAACACAGCCAATGTAATATGGGCGTTTATAGCTTGAGGGGCGATAAGATTGCCGCCGTCTGGTATTACCCGGCGCAGGAGTGTGATATTCCCGAAGCGGAAATCGGCTTACCCCGGGGCGATCAGCCCTGGCAGCAAAATTAATTCAGCCACCCAAGAAAGCTTTCACGTGCAAAAAAAATATATTATTGCCCTGGATCAGGGCACGACCAGCTCACGGGCGATTATTTTCGATCAGCAGGCCAATATCGTGGCCGTCTCCCAGCGGGAGTTCAGTCAGCACTACCCACAACCCGGCTGGGTCGAGCATGATCCCATGGAAATCTGGGCATCCCAGAGTTCGACACTAATAGAGGTCATCGCCCGCGCCGGGATCCACAGTGACGAAGTGGCAGCCATCGGCATCACCAATCAGCGGGAAACCACTGTCATCTGGGATAAGCTCACGGGTAAGCCAGTTGCCAACGCCATTGTTTGGCAGTGCCGGCGCAGCAAGGAGATCTGTGAGCAGCTCAAGGCCGAGGGGCTGGAGGACTATGTCCGCGACAATACAGGTTTGTTACTGGATCCCTATTTTTCGGCCACCAAGATTAAGTGGTTGCTGGATAATGTTGAGGGTGCCCGCGAGCGGGCCGAAAGAGGCGAGTTGCTCTTTGGCACGATCGACAGCTGGCTGGTATGGAAGCTGACCGAGGGCAAGGTGCATGTGACTGACCCCACCAATGCGTCGCGCACCATGCTCTACAACATCCACAAACAATGCTGGGATCAGACCCTGTTGCAGGCGCTCGACATCCCTGCTTCGTTGTTGCCCGAGGTCAAGCCGTCTATGGCTGTTTATGGCACAACCCGGATTGCCGGTGAGGGCAGTGAAATTCTCATCGCCGGTATGGCCGGGGATCAGCAGGCGGCGCTGTTCGGCCAGCTGTGCGTCGAACCCGGCATGGCCAAGAATACCTATGGCACCGGCTGCTTTTTGCTGATGAACACAGGTGACAAGGCGGTGCGCTCAGAGCATGGGTTGCTGACCACAGTGGCTGTAGGCCCCAAGGGTGAGGTGCAATACGCGCTGGAAGGCTCGGTATTTATGGGCGGCGCGACCATACAGTGGCTGAGGGACGAGTTGGGGCTTATTCGTGATGCCCAGGACACAGAGTACTTTGCCTCCAAGGTAGAAGATACCAATGGGGTTTATCTGGTGCCGGCATTTGTTGGGCTGGGAGCCCCTTACTGGGATGCCAACGCCCGCGGCTCCTTGCAAGGATTGACCCGCGGGGTAAACCGCAACCACATCATACGTGCGGCGCTGGAATCCATCGCCTATCAGAGCCGGGATCTGCTGGATGCCATGAGTAAAGACAGCGCGGTTGCACTCAAGCAACTGAGGGTGGATGGCGGCGCCGTGAGTAACGACTTCCTGATGCAGTTTCAGGCCGATATCACAGATACTCAAGTACTGCGGCCGGCCTTGACCGAAACTACCGCCATGGGCGCGGCATTTTTGGCCGGTCTTGCCTGTGGTTTCTGGGGCTCGGTGGAAGATCTTTCTCACCGGAGCGATGTTGAACGTTGCTTCGAGCCGGCCATGGATGAAGGACGGCGGGAGCTGTATTACCGCGGTTGGCAAAAGGCGGTGGACAGGTGTCGCCACTGGCATGAAACCGAGGAACTGTGATGTGCCGGGCGGTTTCTTGTCGGCTGTTATTGTCTCCCATTGAATAGTGACTCAAAATAGTGCCCCAAAGACACCAAAGTGAGCCCGCCATGACAGTGACGACCGAAGACGAATATCTGGCGCAATACAATATCCATGATTATCCGCTGCCGCTAACCAGTGTCGATAGCGTGCTGCTCTGTGTGCAAGAAGGGCAATTGTGTGTGCTCTTGGTCAAGCGTTCCGGGTTTCCCTGCAAGGGGATGTGGGCATTGCCGGGAGGCTTTATCGATCTGCAGCAGGATCAGGATATCGATGCTTCGGCCAAGCGCAAACTTAAGCAAAAGACCGGCATAGTGCCGCCCTACCTGGAGCAGTTACAGAGTATAGGCAATGGCCGCCGGGATCCCAGAGGCTGGTCGGTCACCATCAGCTATTATGCGCTGATGCCTCATCTTGACCCCGTCATGGAAGGGTCTGAAGAGAGCCGCTGGTTCAGCTTGCAGTCGCTGCCCGAACACTTGGCCTTTGATCACGCCGAGATCATAGCCTTGGCACAGGAGCGCTTACGCCAAAAGGCGCTCTACAGCCTGGTGGCGGCTTTTGCCCTGCCGGAATTGTTTACCCTGGCCGAATTGCAGCGAGTGCATGAGGCCATCCTGGGCAAGCCACTGCAGAAGAAATCCTTCCGGCGGCGAATCGAGCAGGCCGGCGTGCTCGCCCCCTGTGGCGAGGGCCGGGCCGAAGTCGGTCGCCCACCCCAGCTCTACCGGGTATTGCCTGAAGCCGCCGATTATCGCTTTGTACGCAACCTGGAAGCTTGAACTCCATTCGAGATTTTTTGGTTTATCACTATCTTAGCTATTGGTTTAGTTCTTTTTTAAATAAGTGTCCTATAGACTTAAAATAAGCTTGACCATTCTAAGTTGTTGTTTTAGATTAAGTGTCATTAAGACACTTAATGGTGAGCGATATGGATATCAGTATTGAGCTAGTAAACAAAGATGCGACCCGACAGGCTTTGACTGTTGAGCAATGGCAGTTTGCCGGTGGTGAGCAGCATGTGCGTTTGGCAGGTTTTGATGGACAACAGCTACAGAGCGCGATTATCTACGCCAGGTTGCAGAGCAGTGATGCCATCATGCAGCTGCTGCTGATCAAAGATGCTTTGGACCGCGCCGCCCCCGGCATTCAGGTTTCACTGCAACTTCCCTATTTCCCCTATGCCCGCCAAGACAGGGTTTGCGTCGCAGGTGAAGCTTTTTCCGCCGCCGTGATGGCGGGGGTGCTGCGAAATGCCGGTTTCAGCCAGATCCGCTGTTGGGATCTGCACTCGGCGGTCAGTGAGCAACTGCTGGAGGCCGAGCAGGTACATCAGGCGCAGCTGGTTTGTCAGTTTGCGCAACTGAAGCAGTGGCTGCAAAGCCACCAGGCGGCGCTGCTGGCACCGGACAAGGGCGCCAGCCACAAGATTGCCAAGGTTGCCGATGCGCTGAGTGCCGCCGGGATTGAGGCCGAAGTGTTTCAGGCCAGTAAACGCCGGGATCCGGCGACGGGCACCATATTGGCATCCGAGTTGGACGCCGAGGTTGCTGGCCGCAGTTTGCTGATCCTGGATGATATTTGCGATGGTGGCAGAACCTTTATCGAGCTGGCGCGGCTTTTGAAACAAAAAGGCGCCGCCCGAGTGGGACTCTATGTGACCCATGGCCTATTTTCTCGCGGAATAGAGCCGCTGGAAGGTTTGATTGATGCCGTGTTTACCACAGATTCGGTGCGCCCATTGCATCCGTTTGAGTCGCAAATTGTCGAGCTGCACACCTTGAAACTGTTCGAATAAAAGGAGTTTATTATGAGTATCATCGCCCCCTCAATGCAGAAGGATGTCTACAAAGAGTTTCATGGTCGCGCCTATCATCCTCAGGTGACAGAGGTGTATGCCAACTTCACTTCCCGCAGCGGTCGCAATGCCAACATAATGGATAATGATAAGGTCGCTTTTATTGGACTGCAGTATTTTATCAAGAGCTATTTGATGGAGGAGTGGGACAGCTTCTTTCGTCAGCCCAAGGCGCAGGCGGTGGCCGCCCATAAGCGCATACTCAGTGCCATGCTGGGGTATAGCGTTGATGTCTCTTATCTGGAAAAACTCCACGACCTTGGGTATTTACCGCTGCGGATCAAGGCGCTGGAAGAGGGCACTCTGGTGCCTTATCTGGTACCGCCGTTGACCATAGCCAACACCCATCCGGATTTCCCCTGGCTGACCAACATGATAGAAACTGTGCTCAGTTGTGAAAACTGGCCGATACAAACCAGTGCCACCACGGCCGTTGCTTACCTGCGTACCTTTAAAGAGTTCGCCGATAAGACAGGCCTGCCCGCCGAGATGATAGCGTTTCAGGGGCATGACTTCAGTTTTCGCGGCATGTTCGGTAAGCAGGCCGCCGCCATGAGTGGTTTTGGCCATTTGGCCAGCGGCTTTGTTGGAACCGACACCATTCCGGCGGTGCTGTTTGCCGAGAAGTACTATGGTGCCGATGTCGATAAGGAGTTGGTTGGCGCCTCAGTGGATGCCACCGAGCACTCGGTGACCTGTTCCTGGATCCTCGAAGGGGAGATCGCCTTCTTCCGTTATCTGATGCAGACCCAGTCTCCCAAGGGGATCCTCAGTGTGGTGTCCGATACCTGGGATTTCTGGACTCTGGTGACTCAATACTTACCTGAACTCAAGCAGGAGATCCTCGAGCGTGACGGCACCCTGGTGATCCGTCCCGATTCCGGTGATCCTGTGACCATTCTCAGTGGTTATAAGCTGGCGCCTGAATCACTTATCCGCGAATGCGGCCTGGATGAAGCCTTGCAAAAGGCGGCCGATAGCGGTTATGAGGCGATAAGTTGGTATGGTGAGTTTATCGGTCTGCAGCGTCAAATCCTGATGGCCTGCGAGGTGAAGGGGCTTATCGAGTGCCTGTGGGACATTTTTGGTGGCACCTTGACCGACAAGGGTTACAAGCTACTGGATAGCCATGTGGGTGCCATCTATGGCGATGCCATCACGCTTGAGCGCCAACGACAAATACTGCAGCGTTTAATGGATAAAGGTTTTGCTTCCAAAGTCGTGCTGGGGATTGGCTCATACAGCTATCAGTATGTCACCCGAGATACCCATGGCTCGGCAGTCAAGGCGACTCATGTGATAAAAGACGGCGAGCCGCTGGCTATTTTCAAGGCGCCCAAGACAGATAACCAAAAGCGTTCCGCCAAAGGGCTACTGCAAGTGGTTATGCAAGACGGGGAGCTGGTGCTGAGAGACGATGTTTCGGTGACTGAAGAAGCCCAGGGGCTGCTGCAAACCGTTTATGAGGATGGCAAACTGCTTCGCGAAACCAATCTGGCCGAGATACGTCAACGGGTGGCGGCGCAGCTGTGAAGCCTTGATTCAATGGCCCCAGTGGGCAGGGTCAGACATCGATATCTATGATCTGACCCTTGCCTTCTTCTTGAGGCCTGGATTCATTTTTTGCCTCATCTTCCCTACGACGGTTATGTTTGCGCCGCTCGCGGGCAAAGCCTTTTTGTTCTTTGCGGCGATCGCCGATTCTTTCACGTTTGTCTATCTCGGGAGGCAGTTGCGATTGCGGGGCTTCGTGGCTGTCGGGCGCTATAGCTGAGCTGGTTTTGACCTGCTCCACTTCGCGTTTGGGCTGAAATACCGCTTTGACCGGGCGTGCCAACATGGCGTAAATGCTGTCTAATCCCATGATGTCCCCCCTGATTTAACGGTGTTTTTTTAGGTGAACACCGCATTGTCTGCAAGCCTTATATCCTTTTATCGGCCAGGAGTGTTTAAAATTTAGACTGTTATTGTTGTTTCTGGTTCCTTGGGCTTTTGGGGTAAGAATAAATTGCTTCTTTGCATTCACAATAGCGGTTCGCCGAATGACCTGACGGCTTTAGGTTATAAGGGGTAAATCTGCTTTTCTGTGCCTTTAGTGTTTTGTTCTGGGTTCTTGGAGCCATGACAAAGTTTGCGCTGGATCGTATTACTCACATGCTCAATTTTGGGAAACTTCTCCACAATCATCTCTTTTCACTGTGAAAATCTTCCTGGCCTGTGTCGAAATTTTCCCCTGACAGGTGCGTTTGCACCACTTTTTGCCACTTGGAATTCGCTAATGTAAAAAATGTTGTGACACGCTGCTAACCCGCTTGGTGACTGGCTTTATTCGAGTTTGCATTGCTTGACAATCCTTGTTGACTGTCCCTAAACTTAGCATCTGTGGGAATTTGTGGATATTTGTGGATCTATTAACTGAACAAGGATGAAACCAAGTGTTTTCCGGCGCAAGTGCTTTGAATCTGGATGCCAAGGGGCGGATCGCTATGCCAACGCGATACCGCGAGCCTCTGCATGCCGATCATCAGGGCAAGCTGGTGATTACTGTGGATATCCAATCTCCCTGTCTGTTGATCTATCCGGTAAACGAATGGAACAAAGTTGCCGACAAACTGCTCAGTTTGTCTGATTTCCAACCGCAGGAACGGGCGATGAAACGCCTGATGCTGGGTTATGCCCAGGAATGTGAGTTGGATACCAATGGCCGGGTTTTGTTGACTCCGCCGCTCAGACAATATGCCTCCTTGGAAAAGAAGACCATGTTGGTCGGGCAGTTGAACAAATTCGAACTCTGGGATGAACAGGTCTGGCAGCAGCAGTTGGCCGACAGCCTGGAGATGATTAAGAGCCAGGGATTGACCGCCAGTGAGCGGCTGGCCGATTTCTCACTCTGATGAGTGAGACCAGATTAAAGAAGAGAGTGATGAGCCAAAACTTTGCCCACCTGTCTGTCCTGCTTCAAGAAACGGTAGACGGGCTCAATATCCGCCCAGATGGCATCTATATCGACGGTACTTTCGGTCGGGGTGGACACTCACGTCAGATCCTTGCCCGCCTGGGGCCTCAAGGGCGGCTGATCGCCATCGACAGAGACCCGGCGGCCATTGAAGCCGCGAAACAGTTCGCCGATGACCCGCGTTTCTCCATAGTTCATGGCGGTTTCGGCCAGTTGGCCGACTATGTTGAGCAACTTGGGCTAGTGGGCAAGATAGACGGCGTCTTGCTGGATCTCGGTGTGTCATCGCCGCAACTGGACGATGCCGAACGTGGCTTTAGTTTTCTGCGTGATGGCCCACTCGATATGCGGATGGATAACAGTCAGGGGCAAACGGCGGCGCAGTGGCTCGCCAGAGCAGAGATTGAAGATATGGCCTGGGTGTTCAAGACCTATGGTGAAGAGAAAAATGCCCGCCATATTGCCCGTTGCATCGCCGCTGACCGTGATGAAAAACCGTTTTTACGCACCAAAGATTTGGCCAGCTTGATCGAAAGGATCACCAAACACAAAGAACGTAACAAGCATCCGGCAACCCGGGTGTTTCAGGCGATTCGTATCTATATCAACAGCGAGCTGGATCAGATAGATCAGGCGCTGGAAGGTGCATTGAAGGTACTGGCGCCCAAGGGCCGACTGTCGATCATCAGCTTCCATTCTCTTGAAGATCGTATGGTGAAGCGTTTTATCCGCCGTCACAGCAAAGGTGAGGAAGTGCCTTACGGCTTGCCGGTGACCGAGGCAGAGCTCAACCGCTCACGGCAGTTGTTGCCCATAGGCAAGGCGATGAAACCGTCGGATGAAGAGATTGCCGTTAATGCCCGGGCCCGCAGTTCTGTACTCAGAATTGCCGAGCGTTTGCCCTACTGAGGTGGCGGTGAGTAAGTCGCAACTCAATCTGGCGCGCATAGTGCTGCGGGATCTTTGGCAGCACAAATGGATTCTTTTGCTGGGCATGCTGGTGTTGGGGAATGCGGTTGCCGTGGTATATACCAGCCACATCAGTCGTACCCAGACCAGTGAGTTGGACAAGCTGTTACAGGAAAGGGATCGCTTGGATATCGAATGGCGCAACCTGTTGCTGGAAGAGCAGTCGCAGGCTGAGCACAGCCGGATAACCCGGATTGCGACCAAGGAATTGGACATGATAAGGCCCTTACCCAATGAAGAGGTGGTAGTGAGACTTCCATGAGAAAACAGGCTAAAAGGATTCAAAAGCCCCAACTGATCCACTGGCGACTGCAGGTGGTGGTGGCTTTTGTTTGTCTGTTGTTTGTCTCACTGGTGGGACGCGCTGCCTACATTCAGGTAATAGAGCCGGAAAAACTGCGTCATGAGAGTGATATGCGCACTTTGCGAACCACTTCCAACCAGGTGCAAAGAGGGCTTATTACCGACCGCAACGGCGAGATGTTGGCCGTCAGTGTGCCGGTGCGTGCTGTCTACGCCGACCCCAAGGTGGTTCACGACAAGGATGGCTTCAATGATATGCGCCGCTGGCGGGCGCTGGCCGATGTATTGCACGAGCCGCTGGATGAGTTGCTGGCCAGAGTGCAGTCCAACCCCAGGAAACGTTTTACCTATCTCAAGCGCCAGGTTACCCCGGCGGTCGCGCACTATATCGAGCAGCTGAAGCTACCCGGTATCTACCTTAAGTCCGAGTCACGCCGTTACTATCCGGCTGGCGAGATCAGTGCTCAGCTGGTCGGGATCACCAATATCGATGATGTCGGCATCGAAGGCATTGAAAACACCTACAATAGTTGGCTGACAGGCACTCCCTCCAAACAGAAAGTGCGCAAGTCCCGTGACGGCCGGGTGGTTGAGCGACTGGATATCATCCAGGAAGGCGAGAGTCCCAACGATCTGGTGCTCAGCATAGATCAGCGTATTCAGCAGTTGGCTTACCGTGAGCTCAAGCGTGCCACCGAAATGAACCAGGCAACATCCGGTTCCGTGGTGGTACTGGATGTACACACGGGCGAAGTGCTGGCGATGGTCAACACTCCCTCCTATAACCCCAACTCGCGGGAAAACCTGCAGAGCCACAGGATGCGTAACCGCGCCCTGACAGACACCTTTGAGCCGGGTTCGACGGTGAAACCCTTTGTGGTGGTGGCAGCGTTGGAGGCCGGGATCGTCAAGAATGATGAGCTGATCCCGACATCACCCGGTTGGATGCGTATTGGTGGCCGGCAGGTGCGGGATGTCCGCAACTATGGCGATATGTCATTGGCGAAGATTTTGATCAAGTCCAGTAACGTGGGGATCAGTAAGTTGGCGCTGGAAATGCCGGTGCAGCAACTGCTGGGCACCTATCAGTCCATGGGGCTCGGCAACTATTCAGGGATCAACCTGACCGGCGAGAGTGCCGGTTTGGTGCAGGACAGACACAGATGGTCTGACTTTGAACGGGCGACTCTATCTTTTGGTTATGGTCTGACAGCCACCCCGCTGCAGTTGGCGCGAATGTACGCCACTCTGGGCAGCGGCGGCATACTTTACCCGGTATCGATTCTTAAACTGAAGCAACCGCCGGAAGGCACCCGGGTGATAGCCCCGGACGTGGCCCGCGATGTGATCAACATGTTGGTGGGCGTGACCGAGAAGGGCGGCACAGGTACCCGGGCTCATATTGAGGGCTATCCGGTTGCCGGTAAGTCGGGCACCAGTCGTAAGGCGATAGCCGGTGGCTATGGCGATGATTATGTCGCCCTGTTTGCCGGTGTTGCGCCGGCAAACAACCCCAGGCTCGCCATGGTGGTGGTGATCAACGAGCCCAAAGGGGATAGATATTACGGCGGCGTGGTGGCGGCACCTGTGTTTGGCAAGGTGATGTCCGGCGCGTTGCAGATGTTGAATGTGGAGCCTGTGAGTGATGATGCTCGCGTACAACTGGCTCAGGTACCTAGGAGAGCAGAATGATGTTATTGCGGGATCTGCTGGCTCCCTGGTTTCATTACTCCGGCGCGGAGGCGGTGGCCGAGCCCTGTCTCGACAGTCGGAAAGTAGTTGAAGGTGGCCTTTTTGTGGCCGTTCCCGGACATCAGGCCGATGGTCGGGAGTATGTTGCCGCCGCCTTCAACAAGGGAGCCGCGGCTGCCTTGTTGCATACGGACGATCCGGATGCCCACGGCAAGGTAGAGCGGGAGCAAGGTTTAACCATTTATTTTTTTCAACTGAGTCGGCAGCTATCGGCGCTGGCGGCCCAGTTCTATGGCATTCACGCGGCCAAGCCACGTTTGGTGGGGATTACCGGCACCAATGGCAAGACTTCCGTCAGCCAGCTAATCGCCCAGTGGGTGTCTTTGCTCGGCGAAAAGGCCGGTGTCATGGGCACTTTGGGGAACGGTTTGCTGGGGGAACTCCAGCAAGCGACCAATACTACCAGTGATGCCTTAGCCGTAATGGCCCAGCTCAAGGCTTTTGAGCAGATGGATGTCAGCGTCTGTGCCATGGAAGTATCCAGCCACGGTTTGGTGCAGGGACGGGTAGAAGCCGCGCCCTTTGAAGTGGCGGTGTTTACCAACCTGAGCCGGGATCATTTGGATTATCACCAGACTATGGAGGCTTATGCCGCCGCCAAATTGAGGCTAATGCGGTTTGCCAGTCTCAAACACGCTGTGATTAACCTGGATGACGCCACAGGACAGGCTTGGTTTGAGGAATTACCCAAGGCCAAGTTGCTCGGCTATAGCATTAAGCAAGATCCCAGAGCGGCAGTTATTGCTGTTAACCCTCAATATCACGCCAAGGGCGTACGCGCCGAGATCCACTGGCCGGAAGGTAAAGGTGTGCTGGAAACCCCGCTGCTGGGCGAATTCAATCTCTCCAATCTGTTGGCGGCGTTGACGGCGCTGTATGCCATGGGTTATCCGCTGCAAAAGCTGCTGTCGCTGTCACCGGCTCTGAAACCCGTGCCCGGACGGATGGAGTGTTTCCCGTCGAGAATAGGTTTTTCGCTGGTGGTGGATTATGCCCACACCCCGGATGCGCTGGAGCAAGCGCTCAAGGCGCTGCGGCTGCATACCGACAACCGCCTCTGGTGTGTCTTTGGTTGCGGCGGCGATCGTGACAAGGGCAAGCGGCCGCTGATGGCCCGCGCCGCCGAGGCTTTTGCCGATCGCTTGATGGTCACCAGCGACAATACTCGCAGCGAAGATCCGCAAACCATCATTGATGAAGTTATGGCCGGGCTGACTCGCCCCGAGTCGGCACTCTCCTGTGTCGATAGGGTGACCGCCATTAAACAGGTTTGCGCCCAGGCCGAGGCGGGAGATGTGATCTTATTAGCCGGTAAAGGCCATGAAACCTATCAGGAAGTTGCAGGAAGCCGTCACCACTATGATGAGCGGGCCTTGGCACTGGAACTTAGCGGAGGCAAGGCATGATCCCTTTGACCCTGCAACAAATAGCAACGGCGCTGAATGCCAAATTGATTCCGGCAACTGCCGCAGAGCAGCTGATTGAGAGTGTCAGCACAGATAGCCGCGATATAGGCACCCAAGGTTTGTTTATCGCCCTCAAGGGTGAGCGTTTCGACGCCCATGAGTTTGCGCCAACGGCGGTCAAAAATGGCGCCGCGGCGCTTCTGGTCAGCCGTGAATTGGCACTCGATGTGCCTCAGCTACTGGTGGCCGACCCTCATCAGGCCCTGGGACAACTGGCGACCATGGTGCGCAGTTTGGTTTCACTCAAGTGCGTTGCCTTGACCGGCTCCAACGGCAAGACCAGCGTCAAGGAGATGTTGGCGACTATATTGTCGCAATATGCCAAGGTGCTCTACACCGCAGGTAACTTCAACAACGACATAGGCGTGCCGCTGACTGCCTTGCGGCTGGAGCTTGAACACGAATATGCGGTATTTGAGCTTGGCGCCAATCACAAGGGTGAAATTGATTACACCTCGGCCATAGTGCGCCCGGATGTTGCCCTGGTGAACAATGTCGCCAGCGCCCATCTCGAAGGGTTTGGCTCAGAGGCCGGTGTGGCGGCGGCCAAATCCGAGATTTTCAATCACTTGGCCGCGGACGGCTGTGCCATTATCAATGCCGATGACAGATACGCCGAGGTAATGCGTCAGGCTGCGTTAGGCTACCGTCAGTTAAGCTATGGCATTGACGCAGCAGCCGAACTGACAGCCAAAGATTTGCAGGCCGATGCCTCGGGGCGTTATCGCTGCATTCTTTGCTGGCAGCAGCAGGAGTATCCGCTGGTGTTGCCGCTGGCCGGACGACATCAGGTGGCTAACGCCCTGGCAGCAACTTCGGTTTGCCTGGCGCTGGGCCTGGATATGGAAAGTATTATCTCCGGCTTGCAACAGATGCAGCCGGTCAAGGGACGCATGTTGCCCACAGAGCTTGGGCGGGTGCAGCTGATCGATGATAGCTACAACGCCAATCCGGCTTCGGTCAAGGCGGCGATCAACTGGCTTCACGAAATTCACGGAAATCGCATTCTGGTACTGGGCGATTTAGGGGAATTAGGCGACAATGCCCCCCTTTTGCATCGCGAGCTGGGTGAGTATGCCCGGGAGGCCGGGATAGATGCCCTGTTTTGCTGCGGTCAATTAACCCAGAACACCAGCCAGGGGTTTGGTACGGAACATCTGGATACCCAAGGGCGTTTGGTGGAAAATTTAATCGAATATATCAATCAGTTACCAGGGAGTGTCACTGTATTGGTCAAGGGGTCACGCAGCATGCGTATGGAACGTGTGGTCGAGGCCCTTAAATCAGCCTTCGGGCGTGGGGAGTTAGTGTAGATGCTGGTGTATCTGGCGGAGTATCTAACCCAGTTTTATACCGGGTTTAACGTGTTTTCCTATTTGACCTTCAGAGCCATTCTGGGGTTGTTGACCGCCCTCAGCTTCGCACTCTGGTGGGGGCCCAAGTTGATCGAGCGTTTGCAGTTGTTGCAGATAGGCCAGGTGGTGCGTAACGATGGCCCTGAGTCACATTTCAGTAAGCGTGGCACCCCAACCATGGGTGGATTACTGGTGCTGGCGGGGATCTTTATCAGTGTCCTGCTGTGGGGCGATCTCGGTAACCGCTATGTCTGGGTGATGTTATTCGTTCTGGGCAGCTTTGGCCTTATCGGCTTCCTTGATGATTATCGCAAGGTGGTGCGTAAGGATCCCAAGGGGCTGGTAGCCAGGTGGAAGTACATTTTACAATCGCTGGCGGCGATTGCGGTGGCCTTTTATCTCTACGCTACCGCGGCCTTGCCCGGTGAAACTCAATTGGTAGTGCCTTTCTTCAAGGATGTGATGCCGCAGCTGGGGCTGTTTTTTGTGGTGCTGGCCTATTTCACCATAGTGGGTTCGAGCAATGCGGTTAACCTGACCGACGGCCTCGATGGTTTGGCGATTATGCCTACCGTCATGGTCGCGGCGGCGTTTGCGCTTATTGCCTACCTCTCCGGCCACGCGCAATTTGCCGGCTATTTGCATATTCCACATCTGCCGGGAGCCGGTGAACTGGTGATCGTCTGTACCGCAATAGTGGGTGCCGGTCTTGGTTTCCTGTGGTTCAACACCTATCCGGCTCAAGTGTTTATGGGTGATGTAGGCTCGCTGTCACTGGGGGCTGCGCTCGGCACCATGGCCGTACTGGTACGCCAGGAGATTTTGCTGGTGATCATGGGTGGTGTGTTTGTAATGGAGACTTTGTCAGTCATCCTTCAGGTTGGATCCTATAAGCTGCGGGGCCAGCGGATTTTCCGTATGGCACCCATACACCACCATTATGAATTGAAAGGTTGGCCCGAGCCCAGAGTGATAGTGCGTTTCTGGATTATCTCTTTGTTCCTGGTTCTGCTGGGATTAGCCACCCTGAAGTTGAGGTAAGCAGTCATGATGAGTCGCTGTTCGCACATAGTGTTGGGATTGGGGGCCACAGGTTTGTCTGTGGTGCGCTATCTGGTGGCTCAGGGGCATGCCCCTATGGTGATGGACAGCCGCCGTAATCCTCCCGGTGCCGAGGCGCTGAAAAATGAATTTCCGGATCTGGAGTTTTGCTTCGGTGGTTTTGATTGCCGTGGCCTGGTGCAGGCTGAGCAGATCATCATCAGTCCCGGGATCCCCATGGATACCCCAGAAGTAAGAGCGGCTCTGGATATGGGCATAGAAGTGATTGGCGATGTGGAGCTGTTTGCTCGCGCCATCGCTGACAAGGGCCCATGTGTGCTGGCGATTACCGGCTCCAATGGTAAGTCAACTGTAACGACCCTGGTCGGTGAAATGCTCAAAGCCGGCGGCAAGCAGGTTGCCATCGGCGGCAACATAGGGGTACCGGCGCTGGAGCTTTTGGGCGAAAACGTCAGTCACTATGTGCTGGAGTTATCCAGTTTCCAGTTGGAAACGACCCATAGTCTTAAATGTTTGGCGTCCACTTGCCTGAACATTTCTGAAGACCATATGGATAGATACAGCGATCTGGAAGCCTATCGTCAGGCCAAACTGCGGCTCTATGAACTGAGTCGACTGGCGATTTTCAACCGGGATGATCCGCAGACTCAGCCCATGTCACCCATGAACAACAATAGCTTTGGTCTGGGCAACCCCGAGGGGGATGAGTGGGGGATCACCGACGGCAAGATTTTCCACGGCAGCAGTGAAATCATGAATCTGATGGATGTGGCACTGCTCGGCAGCCATAACCACGCCAACCTGCTGGCCGCCATGGCGTTAGCCGATGCGGCCGGAGTGGATAAGGAAGCCATGGCCAGAGTGGCCCGCGAGTTTAAAGGCCTGCCGCATAGATGTGAACTGGTGGCGGTCAAAAATGGTGCCACCTGGATCAACGATTCCAAGGCCACCAATGTAGGCGCTACCGTGGCTGCGCTCGAAGGACTCAGCGACTATCTCGGCGATGTGATCCTGATTGCCGGTGGGGATGGTAAAGGGGCTGATTTCCGGCCGCTTGCCAATGCGCTGGGCTCTGTGACTCACCTAATCACCCTGGGGCGAGACGGTGACAAGATAGCGGCCCTGAAAGAGGGCGCCATCAAGGTTGGCTCCATGGCGGAAGCCGTGAGTAAGGCCGCCGAGCTGGCGAGTTCCGGAGACATAGTCATGTTGTCGCCGGCCTGTGCCAGCCTGGATATGTACAGCAACTTTATGGCCAGGGGCGATGATTTCCGCCATCTGGTGGAGGCACTGGATGAGCAGTGATGAGCGACAACTCAACCTGTTTGGAACCAGCCTCAAGTGGCGCTGGTCCGACTGGTTCGGTGAAAAGCAATCGCAGGGCATGCAACTGTATGACCGGCGTTTGCTGCTTGCCGTTTTGTCGTTGATCGCCTTTGGCTTTGTGATGGTGATGTCGGCTTCCATGCCGGAAGCCCAGAGTCTGACAGGTAATCCATTTCACTTTGTGACCCGGCATCTGTTCTATTTGGCGGGTTGCGTGGTGATCGCCGCAGTGGTGTTGCAGGTAGAGATGCAGCGCTGGCAGCAACTGAGTCCGCTGATGCTGTTGCTGGTTGGGGTTATGTTGGTAGCTGTGCTGGCAGTAGGCACCACGGTAAACGGCGCGACACGCTGGCTGTCGCTGGGGCCGGTGAGAATTCAGGTGGCCGAGATAGCCAAGTTTGTTTTTGCGGTCTACATGGCCGGTTATCTGGTTAGGC
The DNA here is from genome assembly GCF_033842865.1 of Shewanella indica. Classification (NCBI taxonomy): domain Bacteria; kingdom Pseudomonadati; phylum Pseudomonadota; class Gammaproteobacteria; order Alteromonadales; family Shewanellaceae; genus Shewanella; species Shewanella indica. The sequence goes on along the minus strand of NZ_JAWXXR010000001.1, from coordinate 1,097,137 downwards.
GGCATCAGGAAGTGCGTGAAAACGCCAAGGGTTTTTACAAGCCGATTGCGGTTTTTGCCGTCTATGCCTTCTTGATCCTGATGCAACCGGATCTGGGGACTGTAGTGGTGCTGTTTGTTGGCACGGTCGGGCTGCTATTTTTGGCCGGCGCCCGTTTGCTGGACTTTTTTGCGCTGATCCTGACCGGGGTCATGGCCTTTGTGGCTTTGGTGTTGCTGGAGCCCTACCGGATGCGGCGGGTGACCTCCTTCCTCGACCCCTGGCAGGATCCGTTCGGCAGTGGTTACCAGTTGACTCAGTCGCTGATGGCTTATGGCCGTGGTGACTGGTTTGGTCAGGGGCTTGGTAACAGTATCCAGAAACTGGAATACCTGCCGGAGGCGCACACTGACTTTATCTTCGCCGTTATAGGGGAAGAACTTGGGTTTATCGGCATAGTTGCCGTGCTGGCGGTGCTACTTTTCGTTGCGCTGCGGGCGATTCGTCTCGGCAGCCAATGCTTGGCCATGGATCGGGCATTTGAAGGTTATCTGGCCTACGCCATAGGGATCTGGATCTGTTTCCAGACCGTGGTGAACGTGGGCGCCAGTATCGGCATTTTGCCGACCAAGGGGCTGACACTGCCCTTTATCAGCTATGGCGGCAGTAGCCTCTGGGTGATGACGGCTGCGGTCATGATGCTGATCCGGATAGATCATGAGCGGCGTCTCAGCCTGATCCAGGCGGTACAGGGGAGGCTGAAGTCATGAAAGGTAATAATGTGAATAACAAACGTATTTTGGTGATGGCCGGTGGTACCGGTGGTCACGTTTTTCCGGCGTTGGCAGTGGCCAGACGCTTGGCACAGCAGGGCTGGCAGGTGCGTTGGCTGGGTACCGCCGACCGGATGGAGGCGCGTTTGGTGCCTCAGCACGGCTTTGACATAGATTTTATTGATATTAAAGGTGTGCGTGGCAACGGCATAGTGCGCAAGCTGGCAGCGCCTTTCAAGGTGCTGCGCTCAATTATCCAGGCGCGCAGGGTTATCCGCGAATTTCGGCCAGATGTGGTGTTGGGCATGGGCGGCTTTGCCAGCGGCCCGGGCGGCGTTGCCGCTAAGCTAAGTGGTATTCCGTTGGTGTTGCATGAGCAAAATGCCATTCCCGGGATGACCAATAAGCTGCTTTCTCGTATCGCTACCAAGGTGCTGTGCGCCTTTGCCAACACCTTTGAGCCGGGTAAGGCCGAAGTGGTGGGCAACCCTATTCGCCAGGAACTTATTAGTCTGGGTGGGCAGCATAGAGCCCAACATCAGGATGCGCTGAAAATTTTGGTTGTCGGTGGCAGCTTGGGGGCCAAGGTCTTCAACGACCTTATGCCGGCCGTGGTTGCCGAGGTCAGCAAGTCACAGTCGGTGACGGTTTGGCATCAGGTGGGCAAGGGCAATCAGGCGCCGGTGGAAGCTGAATATCAGCAGCTGGGACAGGATGGCAGAGTCAAAGTGGCTGAGTTTATCGATGATATGGAAGCCGCCTATCGCTGGGCTGACGTGGTCATCTGTCGTGCCGGAGCTTTAACCGTTTCCGAGCTGGCGGCCGTTGGCCTGCCCAGCCTGTTGGTGCCTTATCCCCATGCGGTGGATGATCACCAGACCCGCAACGCCCAGGTGTTGGTGGATGCGGGCGCGGCCTTCCTGTTGCCGCAACCGATTGTCGATGTGCCCAGGCTGGCGAACAAGCTGGCCCTGCTTGGCAGTGATAGAAATGAATTGGCCCTGATGGGGCAAAGAGCCAGAGCGGCCGCCGTGCTGGATGCGACCGATAAAGTCGCCCAGGTCTGTATCGAACTGGCAGAGAAAGGAAATAGATGAACAACAGAGCAGAGAAATACGCCCAGCTTCGCGCCATGATCCCGGAAATGCGCCGGGTGCGTCGCATTCACTTTGTTGGCATAGGTGGTGCCGGCATGGGGGGCATTGCCGAAGTTCTGGTCAACGAAGGTTATCAGGTCAGCGGTTCGGATATTGCCGAAAATGCCGTGACCGAACGTTTGGCGGCTCTGGGTGCTCGCATCATTATCGGCCATAGTGCCGAGGCTGTGGTTAACGTTGATGTGGTGGTGGTTTCCACCGCGATTAAAGCGGATAACCCGGAAGTCGCGGCCGCCAGAGCCAATCGCACTCCGATAGTGCGCCGTGCCGAGATGCTGGCCGAGCTAATGCGTTACCGTCATGGGGTGGCGATCGCCGGCACCCATGGCAAGACCACTACAACCAGCCTTATCGCCAGTGTTTATGGCCAGGCCGAGCGGGATCCGACCTTTGTAATAGGTGGCCTGCTTAATAGTGCCGGCACCAATGCTCGCTTGGGGCATAGCCGTTACCTTATCGCCGAGGCCGATGAGAGTGATGCCAGCTTCCTGCATCTGCAGCCTATGGTGAGTGTGGTAACCAATATTGAAGCCGACCATATGGATACTTATGGCGGCGATTTTGAGAAGTTGAAAACCACCTTTGTCGACTTCCTGCATAACCTGCCGTTCTACGGTGTGGCCGTGCTCTGTATTGATGATCCTGTGGTGAAAGAGATCATGCCGCGTATTGGTCGCCACATGGTGACTTATGGCTTCAGCGATGAGGCCGATGTGCAGGCACTCAACTTTAGCCAGGAAGGGCATCAATGCCGTTTCACCGTGCGTCGCAAGGGACGGGATGACTTGGAACTGCTGCTGAATCTGCCGGGACGGCACAATGTACTGAATGCTTTGGCGGCGATTGCCGTGGCCAGTGAAGATGATATAGATGATGCCGCCATAGTGCAGGCGCTGGCGGAGTTCCAGGGAATTGGCCGCCGCTTCCAGCACTTGGGGGCCTACGATACTCCCAAGGGCGAGGTGATGCTGGTTGATGATTACGGCCATCATCCCAGTGAAGTCGCTGCCACTATCAAGGCGGCTCGTGCCGGTTGGCCCAATAAGCGCCTGGTGATGGCTTATCAGCCACACAGATACAGTCGCACCCGGGATCTGTACGAGGATTTTGTCGAGGTCTTGTCTCAGGTCGATGGTCTGCTGCTGCTGGAGGTTTATCCCGCCGGTGAAGCACCTATCGCGGGAGCCGACAGCCGCGCGCTGTGCCGCAGCATCAGATTGCGTGGTCAGGTCGACCCTATCTATGTCGCTACGCCGGAGCAGTTGCAGGAGATACTACCGGATGTGCTTAAGGACGGCGATCTGCTGATGACTCAAGGTGCCGGCAACATAGGGGCTCTGGCGCGCCAGTTGGCGAGCAGCAAACTGGGGTTTAGTGATGATAAGAAAGATACGATTTCTGAATAGATTTTCGCCGCTTAATGGCTTGAAAACAGTATCTTTTGACCAAGAAAACCAGCCCTATATAATGGCCGGTTTTCCGCCAAGCTAACAGGCAGGACCATGGCGCTGAAGGACAGGTTGCACAAGGGCCGTGAAAGGCTTGCCGGAGTCAATTGGTATCTCTGCAGCGGGATTGGCTTTCTGCTGTTGGTACTGGCGGCATTCGGCATGGCGGCTTGGAAACTGGGACTGGTGCTGAATGATGCCGAGGCCTTGCCCATAGAGGCTGTGGCGATAAAAGGCGAGCGCCAGTACACCACGGATGCAGAAATCCGCGGCGCCTTGCAGGACTTGATGCAGCGCAGTTTTTTCAGCGCAGATGTGGCCGAGGTGCAACAGGCGCTGGAGGCTCTGCCTTGGGTATACCGGGCTTCGGTTCGACGTGAATGGCCGGCCAAGCTGAAGGTTTATCTGCAGGAGCAGGTCGCCGTGGCGCACTGGAATCAGGATGAATGGCTCAATGAACACGGCGAGGTGTTCCTGGCGCCACCGCAACCCGGGCTGGAAAATCTGCCTTGGTTGGCGGGACCTGAACCTATGGCACAGGAGGTATTGACCTCCTTTCGGCAGATGGATGAACTGCTGCGGATAAACAGCTTTAAGTTGGATAGATTGAGTCTCAGCCCGAGACATGCCTGGGAGGCGACTTTGGGCAACGGCATCATGCTGGAGTTGGGACGAGAGGACAAGATGGCGCGGATACAGCGTTTTATCAATGTGTATCCGGAGTTGGTTAAACAGGAAAAGAGTGTCGCCAGAGTGGATCTACGCTATGACACGGGTCTGGCTGTAGGCTGGGAAGACGCACAAGAAGAGAGCCGTTAATTAATGACCAAGAACCAAGATAGAAATCTGATCGTCGGATTGGACATAGGGACATCCAAGGTCGCTGTGATCATAGGTGAAGTCTTGCCCGATGGCGAAATCAGTGTCGTCGGTCTGGGTAATCATCCATCACGCGGCATGGATAAAGGCGGGGTTAACGACCTCGATTCTATCGTGCGCAGTGTGCAGCGGGCCTTGGATCAGGCCGAGCTGATGGCAGACTGTCAGGTGTCTTCGGTGTATTTGAGCATTTCCGGCAAGCATATCGCCTGTCAGAACGAAAACGGCATGGTCTCCATCAATGATGAAGAGGTGACTCAGGAAGACGTGGACAACGTCATTCACACGGCCCGTTCGGTGAAGATCCCCACTGAACGCCGCATTTTGCACGTATTGCCGCAGGAATATGCCATAGATGTTCAGGAAGGGATCCGCAGCCCTATCGGCATGTCCGGCATGCGGATGGAAGCCAAGGTGCATATAGTCACCTGCGCCAATGATATGGCCAAGAACATCACCAAGAGTGTTGAGCGCTGTGGCCTCAAGGTGGACGACTTGGTGTTTTCCGGTATCGCTTCGGCCGATGCGGTACTGACCAATGATGAAAAAGATCTGGGTGTTTGTCTGGTGGATGTCGGTGGCGGTACCACAGATATCGCCGTGTATACCAATGGCGCTCTGCGTCACTGCGCCGTGGTGCCGGTGGCCGGCAACCAGGTAACCAGTGATATCGCCAAAATTTTTCGTACGCCACTGTCGCATGCCGAGCAGATTAAAGTGCAGCATGCCAGTGCCCGCAGCTCCATGGTGAGCCGTGAGGACAGTATAGAAGTGCCGTCCGTGGGTGGCCGACCGTCAAGAACCATGTCGCGTCATACTTTGGCCGAGGTGGTTGAACCCAGATATCAGGAACTGTTCGAGTTGGTATTCAAGGAACTCAAGGACAGTGGCCTGGAAGATCAAATTGCCGCCGGCATAGTGTTGACCGGTGGTACCGCCTCTATTGAAGGGGCTGTGGATGTTGCCGAAGCCACTTTCGGCATGCCGGTCAGGGTGGCATCACCGCTGCCGGTGAAAGGTTTGTATGAATATGTGGATCAGCCCATCTACTCCACAGGTGTTGGGCTGTTACATTACGGCGCGCGCAGGGTTATCGAACGTCAGTTTGAACGACCCGAGCGTCAAGGGGTGACCAGTCTCTGGAATCGGGTTCAGAGCTGGTTTAAAGGTGAGTTTTAACTTACGTAAACGCAGGTAATACGGAGAATTCAACCATGTTTGAGATCATGGATACTCATTCTGACGAGGCGGTGATAAAGGTCATCGGCGTCGGTGGCGGTGGTGGTAATGCCGTCGAACATATGGTGAAACACAACATCGAAGGTGTTGAGTTTGTTGCCACCAATACAGATGCCCAGGCACTGCGTAAGTCTGCCGCGGGCACCACTATTCAACTGGGACGTGATGTCACCAAGGGTCTGGGGGCTGGTGCTAACCCGGAAGTCGGTCGTGCTGCAGCCGAAGAAGATCGTGAAAATATCCGTGAGGCTATCAAGGGCTCGGATATGATTTTTATCGCTGCCGGTATGGGTGGCGGTACGGGGACAGGTGCCGCACCTGTGGTGGCGCAGATTGCCCGCGAAGAAGGGATCTTGACTGTGGCCGTGGTCACCAAACCTTTCCCATTCGAAGGCAAGAAGCGTATGGCGTTCGCCGATCAGGGGATCACTGAGCTGGCCAAACATGTTGACTCGCTGATCACTATCCCCAACGAGAAACTGCTTAAAGTATTGGGCCGTGGCACGTCATTGCTGGATGCCTTTGCTGCCGCCAACAACGTGCTCTTGGGTGCTGTGCAAGGTATCGCCGAACTGATCACCCGTCCCGGTCTGATTAACGTCGACTTCGCCGACGTGAAAACCGTTATGTCCGAAATGGGTAACGCCATGATGGGCACAGGTGTCGCTCGTGGTGAAGACCGCGCCGAAGAAGCGGCCGAAGCGGCTGTTGCCAGTCCGCTACTGGAAGATATCGACTTGGCAGGTGCCCGTGGCGTGCTGGTTAACATCACTGCCGGCATGGATATGAGTATCGAAGAATTTGAGACTGTGGGTAACCACGTCAAGGCTTATGCTTCAGACAATGCGACTGTGGTCGTCGGTGCTGTTATCGATCCGGAAATGAGCGATGAACTGCGGGTTACTGTGGTTGCTACCGGCATAGGATCGGAAAGAAAACCTGACATCCAGTTGGTATCCAAACCTGCTCCGCGTCAGGAACCTGTGCCAGAGCCCAAGGTCGAAGCCTACATGCCTCAGGAAGAAGCTGCTATGCCTGTTTCTCATAAGAGCAATGCAGTTCCGGCGTCCCAACCTGCGGCCAATCCGCATAAGAACGAGCTTGATTATTTGGATATTCCGGCGTTTTTGCGTAAGCAAGCCGACTGATACTGGCGGGTATCGCGGGTGTAAATTGGGTGAGCCCCTTTGTTTCCAGGAAGCGAAGGCAGGTAAATTTTTGTGAAATTGCCGATTTATGCTAGGATATCCGACCAGCTGCGCCCGAGGAGTGTCGATTTTATCGTCCTAGGCAGAGCTTTTTGTTGAGATGAATACGGGTAACTAAATGATTTTTCAAAGAACTGTTGAAAAAATAGTAAAGACCACAGGTGTCGGTTTGCATTCCGGCAATAAGGTGACTTTGACTATCAAGCCCGCACCAGTCAATACAGGGATCGTACTCGTGCGTACCGATATGCAGCCGGCAGTGGAGATTGCTGCCAAGGCGGAGCAGGTGCGTGAAACGACTATGTGTACGGCTCTGGTTAATGATGAAGGTGTTCGCATCTCAACGATAGAGCATCTGTTTGCTGCGCTCGCGGGCCTGGGTATCGACAATGCTGTTATTGAAGTGGATGCTCCCGAGATCCCTATCATGGACGGCAGTGCCAGCCCCTTTGTATTCCTGCTGCAAAGCGCGGGGATCAAAGATCAGTCAGCGGCCAAGAAATATCTGAAGATCAAGCACACAGTGCGTGTTGAAGACGGTGATAAGTGGGCTGAACTGCGACCTTTCAAAGGTTTCAGAGTCGATTTTGCTATTGACTTCAATCACCCTGAAATTGCCCGTAGTCAACAGCATATGGTGATGGATTTTTCCTCTTCCGCCTTTGTGAAAGATATCAGCCGCGCCAGAACCTTTGGTTTTATGCGTGATATCGAGTATCTGCGTGCCAACAATCTGGCATTGGGTGGCAGTATGGAAAACGCGGTTGTGCTTGATGAATATCGTGTCCTCAACCCCGATGGCCTGCGTTATGAGGATGAATTTGTTAAGCACAAGATTCTTGATGCGTTTGGTGACCTGTATGTGGCGGGTCACGCCATAGTCGGAGAGTTCTGTGCCTACAAGACGGGGCATGCCCTGAACAACCAGCTGGTGCGGGCATTGCTTGCACAGCAGGATGCCTGGGAGTTGGTCAGCTTCGAAAAAGAAGCGGATGTGCCTGTCAGCTTTATGATGCCATCCAATGTGGTGATGGCTTAATCGTAAAACTAGGACTGCCTTTTACGGCTGGCTAATGCAGCCAGCCGTTTTAGTTTCTGGCCCAGCTCACCGTCAGTGTGTTCGGCCAGTGCATTGATATGTGAAGCCGCGGTTTCACTCAGTTGTCTGTGAACCACTTGGGGTTTTGCCCCTGATGTTGCCAGTGCCGGGTTGACTTTAACCTCAATAGCGGTAAGCATTGGGAGCGTTTCTGCCTGAAGTTGGGCAAGAAGTTTGGTTTTTTGGAAGTTAATCCTGGCGGCCCATGCGGCGGAAGGGGTTTCAATAACCAGCACACTTTGGCGCAGATTGGCGACTTGCAGCTGTTCGCTGACAGGGCCTGACAGCAGCTGTTTGACATGCTGGTTCAGATACAACAAAAGCTCCGCTTTCTCGGCCAGATCGGGCAGACGTCCCGACTGATGCAGTAATTGGCTGAGGTGCTGAGGGAGCTTCTTCATTATGATAATAAGATGGCTGAATTAGGCTATGAGTGTAACAGTTTTTATTCAAGGTCGGAATGGCGTGACGCGCTGGCAACCTGGCAAACGCTGGTTGTTATTGCCTATATTGCTCCTCGCTGCGGGCACAGGGCTCTATCATTACAACGCCGAGCGATTTGAGTCGCAACAGGCCAACGTCGACAACGAGCGCCAAGCTCGTGAGCAGCAACAGAAACAAGTCAAAGAACTCAAGCAGGCAACCGAAACTCAGTTGGCAACCTTGGTGGCACATGTCGCCAGAATGCAGGCCAAACTGACCCGGCTTGAGGCTCTAGGGCAAACTCTTGCCCAGAATTACCAACTTGAAGAACAGTTCGATTTCGGCGCCGAGGTAGGTATTGGCGGCCTGAGCGAGCTGGGCACCAGCATAGAGCTGGAGCAGCTGATCTCCGATATGGATCGGCTGGCATCAGGAATTGATAGTAATAATGCTCAGTTGTCCCTGCTTGAAACAGTGGCTTCCAATCTCCATATAGATGAAGAGCGTTATATATCAGGGCGGCCAATCAACAAAGGTTGGTTATCCTCGCCCTACGGTTTACGTAATGATCCTTTCAATGGCCGCAGATCTGTGCATAAAGGCATAGACTTTGCGGGTACAGAAGGAGCCGATGTGATCGCCACCGGTGGTGGTGTGGTGACATGGGCCGGGAATATGTTTGGCTATGGTGAGTTGGTGGAGATAGATCACGGTAACGGATTGCGCACCCGCTATGGTCATAATAAAGCTTTGTCAGTAACTGTAGGTGACGTGGTCGCCAAGGGCGAGAAAATTGCCACCATGGGAAGCACTGGGCGTTCGACAGGACCTCATGTGCATTACGAAGTGTTGCGGGGTGGACAGCAGATAGATCCCAAGAAGTACGTCTACCGCAAAGCAGGTTAATTGGAACTGGCCGCCAGACTCGTAAGAGGCTTGGCCTACAACAGAATAAGTGATTCAGATGTTAGGTAAATTACTGACAAAAGTATTTGGTAGTCGTAACGACCGCACCCTTAAAGCCCTGGGCAAGATAGTCAACAAGATCAACGCGCTCGAAGGTGAATATGAGCAACTCAGCGATGAGCAGCTCAAGGCCAAAACCCAGGAGTTCCGTGACCGGCTTGAAAAAGGGGAAACCCTTAACGACATCATGGCTGAAGCCTTTGCCACTGTGCGTGAAGCTTCCAAGCGGGTGTTCGAGATGCGCCACTTCGACGTGCAGTTGATAGGTGGTATGGTGCTGGACAGCAACCGCATTGCCGAGATGCGCACCGGTGAAGGTAAGACTCTCACCGCCACGCTGCCGGCCTATCTCAATGCGCTGACCGGCAAGGGGGTTCACGTTATTACAGTGAACGACTATCTGGCTCGCCGTGACGCCGACACCAACCGCCCACTGTTTGAATTCCTGGGAATGACAGTCGGAGTTAACGTCGCCGGTCTTGGTCAGCTGGAAAAGAAAGCCGCCTATAACTCAGATATCACTTACGGTACCAATAACGAATTTGGTTTTGACTATCTGCGCGACAACATGGCATTTTCACCGCAGGAGCGGGTACAGCGGCCATTGCATTATGCTCTGATAGACGAAGTCGACTCCATTCTTATTGATGAAGCCCGTACGCCGCTGATCATCTCCGGTGCTGCCGAAGATAGCTCTGAGCTCTACATCAAGGTCAACACACTTATCCCCAACCTGATCCGCCAGGATAAAGAAGACTCGGACGATTATGTCGGTGAGGGTGACTTCAGTGTTGATGAAAAGGCCAAACAAGTTCATATGACTGAACGCGGTCAGGAAAAAATTGAACTCCTGCTGACCCAGGCTGGACTGTTGGCCGAAGGGGATTCACTCTACTCGGCCGCCAATATTTCACTGCTGCATCATGTTAACGCTGCGCTGCGTGCTCACACCCTGTTTGAGAGGGATGTCGACTATGTTGTGCAGGACGGCGAAGTGATTATCGTCGATGAGCACACCGGCCGTACCATGCAAGGGCGTCGTTGGTCTGAAGGCTTGCACCAGGCGGTGGAAGCCAAAGAAGGCGTGAAGATCCAGAATGAAAACCAGACCCTGGCTTCTATCACCTTCCAAAACTACTTCCGTCAGTATGAAAAACTGGCCGGTATGACAGGTACTGCTGATACCGAAGCTTTTGAATTCCAGCATATCTATGGTCTGGATACCGTAGTGATCCCCACCAATCGGCCGATGATCCGTAACGATATGGCAGACTTGGTGTATCTCACCGCCAAAGAAAAATACAACGCCATTATCCAGGACATCAAAGGTTGTCGTGAACGCGGCCAGCCGGTATTGGTCGGTACAGTTTCCATCGAACAGTCTGAACTGCTGTCCAACCTGTTGGATCGGGAAAAGATCCCTCACAAGGTACTGAACGCCAAGTTCCATGAAAAAGAAGCAGAAATTGTTGCTCAGGCTGGACGTAGTGGTGCAGTAACCGTGGCCACTAACATGGCCGGTCGTGGTACCGATATCGTCTTGGGCGGTAGCTGGAAAGCAGAAATTGAGGAACTGGAAAACCCAACCGAGGAGCAGATTGCCAAGATCCGTGCTGACTGGCAAGAGCGTCACGATGCTGTGGTCGCCGCCGGTGGTTTGCACATTTTGGGCACCGAGCGTCACGAGTCTCGCCGTATCGACAACCAGCTGCGTGGTCGTTCCGGACGTCAGGGCGATGCGGGTTCATCACGTTTCTATCTGTCGATGGAAGATAGTCTGATGCGGATCTTCGCTTCAGATCGTGTTGCCAACATGATGAAGAAGTTGGGCATGGAAGAAGGCGAAGCCATCGAACATCCTTGGGTATCTCGTGCGATTGAGAATGCCCAGCGCAAAGTGGAAGCCCGTAACTTCGATATTCGTAAGCAGCTGCTGGAGTTTGATGATGTCGCCAACGACCAGCGTCAGGTGGTTTACGCTCAGCGTAACGAACTGATGGATGCTGAAAGCATTGAAGATACCATCAAGAATATTCAGGAAGACGTGATCACAGGTGTTATCGATCAATACATTCCACCACAGTCAGTTGAAGAGCTCTGGGACGTTCCCGGCCTCGAGCAGCGACTCAAGCAGGAATTTGTACTGGACTTGCCGCTGCAGGAGTGGCTGGACAAAGAAGAAGACCTGCACGAAGAGACCCTGCGTGAGCGGATCATCGAATCCTGGCTCAAGGCCTATGAGGCCAAAGAGCAGATGGTGGGCCCAGAGGTGCTGCGTCAGTTTGAAAAGGCCGTGATGCTGCAAACCTTGGATGGTTTGTGGAAAGAGCACCTGGCTGCCATGGACCACCTGCGTCAGGGTATTCACCTGCGTGGTTATGCGCAGAAGAACCCCAAACAGGAATATAAGCGTGAGTCCTTTGAGCTGTTCCAGCAGATGTTGGAGTCACTCAAGCACGATGTGATCAGTATTCTGTCCAAGGTTCAGGTACAGGCCCAATCGGATGTCGATGAAATGGAAGCCCGTCGCCGTGAAGAAGAAGCGCGGATCCAACATCAATATCAGCACGCCACGTCTGAAGCTTTGAATCAAGCCGAACAAGATGCTGAAGTCGCGGCTCATACTCCAGTTGTGCGTGATGGTGAGAAAGTTGGACGTAACGATCCTTGTCCTTGCGGCTCAGGTAAAAAATACAAACAGTGTCATGGCAAACTGAGCTAACACACTGTAAGTCATTAAAGGCAATCTTCGGATTGCCTTTTTTGTTGCTTTTAAAACGTCGTTTTTTACTTCATAAATCCATAATTGTGGATAACTCTGGGGGTAAAAAGTGTTTAACGTGTGGCTAACCCTGGAGCCTCAAAAAAGATCGCAAAATGCTGAAAAAAGCCCTTGCGCAAAAGTTTTGGCCCCCTATAATGCGCACCCACTGACACGGCGAACGAGAACAAATATCTGTTCAAATTCAAAGTTGGTAACGCGGCAACAAGCCTTGGTTTCAACGGTGTGAAGATAAAATCATCACTCGCTCGAAACCAGATAAAAAAGGGCTTGACGCTGAAAAAGGGTTCTGTAGAATACGCAGCCCTGACCCGATGAGAATCATCGCGGTACTGCTCTTTAACAATCTATCAAGCAATCTGTGTGGACACTCACAGGCATTGAGAAATCGACAAAACGATTTAACTCGATGAAGAGTGTTCATACGAACAGAATTCATTGAGTCGATTCTTCGGAATCAACCAAAACTTTAATTGAAGAGTTTGATCATGGCTCAGATTGAACGCTGGCGGCAGGCCTAACACATGCAAGTCGAGCGGTAACATTTCAAAAGCTTGCTTTTGAAGATGACGAGCGGCGGACGGGTGAGTAATGCCTGGGAATTTGCCCATTTGTGGGGGATAACAGTTGGAAACGACTGCTAATACCGCATACGCCCTACGGGGGAAAGCAGGGGACCTTCGGGCCTTGCGCTGATGGATAAGCCCAGGTGGGATTAGCTAGTAGGTGAGGTAATGGCTCACCTAGGCAACGATCCCTAGCTGGTCTGAGAGGATGATCAGCCACACTGGGACTGAGACACGGCCCAGACTCCTACGGGAGGCAGCAGTGGGGAATATTGCACAATGGGGGAAACCCTGATGCAGCCATGCCGCGTGTGTGAAGAAGGCCTTCGGGTTGTAAAGCACTTTCAGCGAGGAGGAAAGGGTGTAAGTTAATACCTTACATCTGTGACGTTACTCGCAGAAGAAGCACCGGCTAACTCCGTGCCAGCAGCCGCGGTAATACGGAGGGTGCGAGCGTTAATCGGAATTACTGGGCGTAAAGCGTGCGCAGGCGGTTTGTTAAGCGAGATGTGAAAGCCCCGGGCTCAACCTGGGAACCGCATTTCGAACTGGCAAACTAGAGTCTTGTAGAGGGGGGTAGAATTCCAGGTGTAGCGGTGAAATGCGTAGAGATCTGGAGGAATACCGGTGGCGAAGGCGGCCCCCTGGACAAAGACTGACGCTCAGGCACGAAAGCGTGGGGAGCAAACAGGATTAGATACCCTGGTAGTCCACGCCGTAAACGATGTCTACTCGGAGTTTGGTGTCTTGAACACTGGGCTCTCAAGCTAACGCATTAAGTAGACCGCCTGGGGAGTACGGCCGCAAGGTTAAAACTCAAATGAATTGACGGGGGCCCGCACAAGCGGTGGAGCATGTGGTTTAATTCGATGCAACGCGAAGAACCTTACCTACTCTTGACATCCAGAGAACTTTCCAGAGATGGATTGGTGCCTTCGGGAACTCTGAGACAGGTGCTGCATGGCTGTCGTCAGCTCGTGTTGTGAAATGTTGGGTTAAGTCCCGCAACGAGCGCAACCCCTATCCTTACTTGCCAGCGGGTAATGCCGGGAACTTTAGGGAGACTGCCGGTGATAAACCGGAGGAAGGTGGGGACGACGTCAAGTCATCATGGCCCTTACGAGTAGGGCTACACACGTGCTACAATGGTCGGTACAGAGGGTTGCGAAGCCGCGAGGTGGAGCTAATCTCATAAAGCCGGTCGTAGTCCGGATTGGAGTCTGCAACTCGACTCCATGAAGTCGGAATCGCTAGTAATCGTGGATCAGAATGCCACGGTGAATACGTTCCCGGGCCTTGTACACACCGCCCGTCACACCATGGGAGTGGGCTGCACCAGAAGTAGATAGCTTAACCTTCGGGAGGGCGTTTACCACGGTGTGGTTCATGACTGGGGTGAAGTCGTAACAAGGTAGCCCTAGGGGAACCTGGGGCTGGATCACCTCCTTACCTAAGCGATAATTGGTGCTTGGTCGAAAATTGCTCCTGCATTTTCGACATTCGGTACATCCGTGTACCTTTTGAGTGTTCACACAGATTGCTTGATAAAAGAAGTAGAGCATGGGGGTCTGTAGCTCAGGTGGTTAGAGCGTTCGCCTGATAAGCGAGAGGTCGGTAGTTCGAGTCTACTCAGACCCACCAATTCTTCCGCTATTCTGCGTTAAACAGGTCGTCGTTTACTCCAGTAAACTTCCTCCCTGTCTGCCTTGATTAGTGTCGAAGGAATGAACAGAACGGTGTTCAAGACTGTTTGCGAGAGCTTTTTATCGAGTTTGAGGCGAAAGCTAACAACAAAATCGGTAACAAGAAACGCAAAGAAAACGGGGCTATAGCTCAGCTGGGAGAGCGCCTGCCTTGCACGCAGGAGGTCTGCGGTTCGATCCCGCATAGCTCCACCACTTCCCTTGGAAGTGCTGGAACCGTCACTCTACAAAGGACGAGAGACGCCAAAGATAAGTCAGTATTTATCTTTGGCTTTTTTAAGCCCGCTCTTTAACAATTTGGAAAGCTGATAGTAGACATCAAGACGACTCTTAGGAGTTGGAATTGATGAATACAAATTGAGTTCTCAAACACTTCAATCAAGTGTTTTGGAAATTCTTCAAGGCGAGTCCACTTCCTTAACCCGGAGGTGAGACAAGTAAACCTAAGCTGGTTGCAATACAACCCGTGTTTTCCGCTATGTTACCGATAAGGTAGCGCAGTCAGGCGACATGGTGTCTAAGCGGTGATTTGAGTGAGGAAGGAGTGTAGCAGCGCTACATGAGTGACGAATGAAAAGCACAATAACGACAACATGAGTACTGACAAGCGAGATGAAAACTCATCCGGGTTGTATGGTTAAGCGACCAAGCGTATACGGTGGATGCCTTGGCAGTCAGAGGCGATGAAGGACGTAGTAACTTGCGAAAAGCGTTGGTGAGCTAGTAACAAGCATTTGAGCCAGCGATGTCCGAATGGGGAAACCCGGCACCATAAGGTGTCATCAATACGTGAATACATAGCGTATTGAGGCGAACGAGGGGAACTGAAACATCTAAGTACCCTCAGGAAAAGAAATCAACCGAGATTCCCCAAGTAGCGGCGAGCGAACGGGGATTAGCCCTTAAGTCTTTGGGGTGTTAGTGGAATGTGTTGGAAAGCACAGCGGCACAGGGTGATAGCCCCGTACATGTAAACTAACCAGAGATGAAAACGAGTAAGGCGGCACACGTGACATGTTGTCTGAATATGGGGGGACCATCCTCCAAGGCTAAATACTCCTGACTGACCGATAGTGAACCAGTACCGTGAGGGAAAGGCGAAAAGAACCCCTGTGAGGGGAGTGAAATAGAACCTGAAACCGTATACGTACAAGCAGTGGAAGCGGTACTTGAGACCGTGACTGCGTACCTTTTGTATAATGGGTCAGCGACTTACATTTAGTAGCGAGGTTAAGCGAATAGCGGAGCCGTAGGGAAACCGAGTGTTAACTGCGCGTTTAGTTGCTAGGTGTAGACCCGAAACCCGGTGATCTAGCCATGGGCAGGTTGAAGGTTGAGTAACATCAACTGGAGGACCGAACCGACTAATGTTGAAAAATTAGCGGATGACTTGTGGCTGGGGGTGAAAGGCCAATCAAACCGGGAGATATCTGGTTCTCCTCGAAAGCTATTTAGGTAGCGCCTCGGACGAACACCTTTGGGGGTAGAGCACTGTTAAGGCTAGGGGGTCATCCCGACTTACCAACCCTTTGCAAACTCCGAATACCAAAGAGTGCTATCCGGGAGACAGACGGCGGGTGCTAACGTCCGTCGTCAAAAGGGAAACAACCCAGACCGTCAGCTAAGGTCCCAAAGTAATTGCTAAGTGGGAAACGATGTGGGAAGGCTTAGACAGCTAGGATGTTGGCTTAGAAGCAGCCATCATTTAAAGAAAGCGTAATAGCTCACTAGTCGAGTCGGCCTGCGCGGAAGATGTAACGGGGCTAAGCAATTCACCGAAGCTACGGGTACTGATGCTTGCATCAGTGCGGTAGAGGAGCGTTCTGTAAGCCGTTGAAGGCGAAGGGGTAACCCACGCTGGAGGTATCAGAAGTGCGAATGCTGACATGAGTAACGATAAAGGGGGTGAAAAACCCCCTCGCCGAAAGACCAAGGGTTCCTGTCCAACGTTAATCGGGGCAGGGTGAGTCGACCCCTAAGGCGAGGCTGAAAGGCGTAGTCGATGGGAAACGGGTTAATATTCCCGTACTTCTGCTAACTGCGATGGAGAGACGGAGAAGGCTAGGCCAGCGCGGCGTTGGTTGTCCGCGTTTAAGGTAGTAGGTGGTGTGCTTAGGCAAATCCGGGCACACATACACTGAGAGCTGACGACGAGTCCCCAAGGGGATGAAGTGGTTGATGCCATGCTTCCAGGAAAATCTTCTAAGCTTCAGGTTAGTAGAAATCGTACCCCAAACCGACACAGGTGGTCGGGTAGAGAATACCAAGGCGCTTGAGAGAACTCGGCTGAAGGAACTAGGCAAAATGGTACCGTAACTTCGGGAGAAGGTACGCTGCCGGCGGTGAAGACCTCGCGTCGTAAGCTGCTGGCAGTCGCAGATACCAGGTGGCTGCAACTGTTTATCAAAAACACAGCACTGTGCAAAATCGCAAGATGACGTATACGGTGTGACGCCTGCCCGGTGCCGGAAGGTTAATTGATTGGGTTATCTTCGGAGAAGCTCATGATCGAAGCCCCGGTAAACGGCGGCCGTAACTATAACGGTCCTAAGGTAGCGAAATTCCTTGTCGGGTAAGTTCCGACCTGCACGAATGGCGTAATGATGGCCACGCTGTCTCCAGCCGAGACTCAGTGAAGTTGAAATTGCGGTGAAGATGCCGTATACCCGCGGCTAGACGGAAAGACCCCGTGAACCTTTACTATAGCTTGGCACTGAACATTGACCCTACATGTGTAGGATAGGTGGGAGACTTTGAAGCGAGAACGCCAGTTCTTGTGGAGTCAACCTTGAAATACCACCCTTGTAGTGTTGATGTTCTAACCTTGGTCCCTTATCGGGATTAGGGACAGTGCCTGGTGGGTAGTTTGACTGGGGCGGTCTCCTCCCAAAGAGTAACGGAGGAGCACGAAGGTTGGCTAAGTACGGTCGGACATCGTACGGTTAGTGCAATGGCATAAGCCAGCTTAACTGCGAGACAGACACGTCGAGCAGATGCGAAAGCAGGTCATAGTGATCCGGTGGTTCTGAATGGAAGGGCCATCGCTCAACGGATAAAAGGTACTCCGGGGATAACAGGCTGATACCGCCCAAGAGTTCATATCGACGGCGGTGTTTGGCACCTCGATGTCGGCTCATCACATCCTGGGGCTGAAGTCGGTCCCAAGGGTATGGCTGTTCGCCATTTAAAGTGGTACGCGAGCTGGGTTCAGAACGTCGTGAGACAGTTCGGTCCCTATCTGCCGTGGGCGTTGGATGATTGAGGGGAGCTGCTCCTAGTACGAGAGGACCGGAGTGGACGAACCGCTGGTGTTCGGGTTGTCATGCCAATGGCATTGCCCGGTAGCTACGTTCGGAATCGATAACCGCTGAAAGCATCTAAGCGGGAAGCGAGCCCCAAGATGAGTCATCCCTAGGTCCTAGAGACCTCTAAAGAGCCGTTCGAGACCAGGACGTTGATAGGCAGGGTGTGTAAGCGTTGCGAGGCGTTGAGCTAACCTGTACTAATGACTCGAGAGGCTTAACCATACAACCCAGATGGGTTTTACGGACTTGAAGAAGTTAGATACTTGATTGAAGTTTGAACTCAAGCTCTGAAAAGAGCACAGCCAAGAATACCGGTCGCTTAGCTCAGCCGGGAGAGCACCTCCCTTACAAGGAGGGGGTCACTGGTTCGATCCCAGTAGCGACCACCATATTTCAAAGCAACAGCTTTCTGAATTGAAGAACAAAGGTTAATAACGCAGGTAATTGTTTGGCTGATAAAGCCGTGACGAGCGAGCCGCGCAGTGTACTGAAGTACATGAGCAGTATAGCGAGGAAACAATACCGTCAGACGGACAATTAACCAGTAAGAATATGTCTGGTGACAATAGCATTGTGGTCCCACCTGATCCCATCCCGAACTCAGAAGTGAAACGCAATCGCGCCGATGGTAGTGTGGGGTCTCCCCATGTGAGAGTAGGTCATCGCCAGACGCCCAATTTATGATTTTCACTTTAGATAAAGTGAAATCAAAGTTGAATTTGCTGATATGGCTCAGTCGGTAGAGCGCATCCTTGGTAAGGATGAGGTCCCCAGTTCGATTCTGGGTATCAGCACCATATTCAGCTGCTAGGCACTAAATAGCAGCAACAAAATTTGTCTGGTGACAATAGCATTGTGGTCCCACCTGATCCCATCCCGAACTCAGAAGTGAAACGCAATCGCGCCGATGGTAGTGTGGGGTCTCCCCATGTGAGAGTAGGTCATCGCCAGACGCCCAATAAAATGAAAATCCCCAGCACTCTGTGTTGGGGATTTTTCGTTTTAATAGCATTTTGATATGTCCACTCTCACATGGGGAAGATAAAGAGTCCGAACGCAGTGAGGCACAATCCCATGTGGAGTAGGGTGAGGTTGTCGCGTTTATCAAACTCAGTTTGATGCGACAGACGAACGCGCAGAGCTTGCTCGAAGCTGGCCATCGCCAGACGCCCAATTTTATTTTCACTTTTTTAAAAAGTGGAGACAAACAAAAAAGCCCTGGCTAAATGCTAGGGCTTTTTTGTTTGTCTCGCTTCCAGCGAGCACGACTTAACATGCAGCCCAAAGCTGCTGGCGCAGTGTGTGCCCCTCAGCTCGCAGCCAAGCTGCTTCGCGCTACAGCCATCTATCAAGCTGTGCTTGATGAGCAGATGTCTTTCGCCTCATGTGAGATGGTGCTGTGGATATGTTGAGAATGGCTCGACTGGTTTATCTGGTCAGATTTATCCAGTCCCTGGAGCACAGAGATTTCACCCGACCAGTATCCTCAATGAAGGTATTCCAGGCTCGGGATACTTGCTCAACAATTTACCCGTAGCAATCGAATACTCGGTTGGAAAGACAGTGTTGTCTGAGCCATTGCCAAACTTGCTCCATTGGGTTCAGCTCTGGGGAATAAGTGGGCAACTTAATCAAAGTGAGTCAAGGTGAAGCATCATGGCATCTTTGTTGACCAAGGGCGTAATCAATGCTTCCGTTTTACCGTTACTTGGGCAGACTGCCCCAAACAGATACCCATAATCAAATTGCTGCTGTTCGACGGCACGGGGGCGGCTACTCCGTTTTGCCCAAAGTCTTGTCGTTTTGGCCAAATCTGGCTTCGTCTTGGAACCACACATCCACACGCTCAAGTGGAAGATGACCCGGGATGAGACTGAAATCAAGCGCATGGAGTAAGCGGTACACATTGGTCAAGCTATAGCTCACATGCAGGTCGTTACCGATATAAACTCTGATATCTTCAGCTATTAAGCGTCCACCATCCTGCTTGATGGCATTTTTCTCGATAAACTTTTTAAGTTGCTCTAATTGATGAGAGAGTTGATTGGGTTGTCCGGGTTTAGGTTTATCAAGCAAACCATTGAGCCCATCAGCCAGGTAATTTGCGACCCAAGTATTAACACTAGTTCGACTCGCACCCAGCAGGGCTGTTAAGGACATAGTTGTCCGTGCGTATTCTTGATAAATGCAGCGGCCGCAACTGAGCTAATGAAGAGTGGTAGGTATTAATCGTTTATCTATAGCTATTCACTAATGCTCTAAGTTGCCCCAGACTAAAAATATAGCTATGTGATTGCTAAGTTAGTTGGCGCAGTTATTTTATCATCGGCATGTATGAAGATGCCGGGTACTCAAAGTCGCTGAGCCGTGCAGCTAAACTTGGGGATTCTTGTTTCTAGGCTATGAATTTAGGCACAACCCTGTACGGGATGAGAAAACATTTCAGCAATTATGCTGAATCTCAATTATTTCTGACTGGTTTCATGGCTAATGAGGTGTATTACATGGGATGAATCTTTCTCCTGAGTCTGACTAGCAGAATTGCTTATACAACTCAGTTTGTGGATAAGTCTGTGGTTAATGGGTAGGTAAGCTGTGTGGTTGAGCGGGGTTTCTACAGTCAGTCAATAAAGTGGTTTTTTCTTTTAAAAAGCCCTTGCACAAAAGTTCAGGCTCCCTATAATGCGCTCCCACTGACACGGCACAGCGGCAACGCGAAAGACGTGACAGGGTCGAAGAAAAGAGGCTCTTGAGTCCTTTCAACGACAGGCGAAAAAAGATGGTAAATACCTCTTGACGCCGCAGCAGGAAAGCGTAGAATACGCAGCCCTGACCCGATGGCCACAGCGTCTAAGGGATTGCTCTTTAACAAGATAAACAAGCAAATCTGTGTGGACACTCACAGGCATTGAGAAATCGACAAAACGATTTAACTCGATGAAGAGTGTTCATACGAACAGAATTCATTGAGCAGAACCTTCGGGTTCAACCAAAACTTTAATTGAAGAGTTTGATCATGGCTCAGATTGAACGCTGGCGGCAGGCCTAACACATGCAAGTCGAGCGGTAACATTTCAAAAGCTTGCTTTTGAAGATGACGAGCGGCGGACGGGTGAGTAATGCCTGGGAATTTGCCCATTTGTGGGGGATAACAGTTGGAAACGACTGCTAATACCGCATACGCCCTACGGGGGAAAGCAGGGGACCTTCGGGCCTTGCGCTGATGGATAAGCCCAGGTGGGATTAGCTAGTAGGTGAGGTAATGGCTCACCTAGGCAACGATCCCTAGCTGGTCTGAGAGGATGATCAGCCACACTGGGACTGAGACACGGCCCAGACTCCTACGGGAGGCAGCAGTGGGGAATATTGCACAATGGGGGAAACCCTGATGCAGCCATGCCGCGTGTGTGAAGAAGGCCTTCGGGTTGTAAAGCACTTTCAGCGAGGAGGAAAGGGTGTAAGTTAATACCTTACATCTGTGACGTTACTCGCAGAAGAAGCACCGGCTAACTCCGTGCCAGCAGCCGCGGTAATACGGAGGGTGCGAGCGTTAATCGGAATTACTGGGCGTAAAGCGTGCGCAGGCGGTTTGTTAAGCGAGATGTGAAAGCCCCGGGCTCAACCTGGGAACCGCATTTCGAACTGGCAAACTAGAGTCTTGTAGAGGGGGGTAGAATTCCAGGTGTAGCGGTGAAATGCGTAGAGATCTGGAGGAATACCGGTGGCGAAGGCGGCCCCCTGGACAAAGACTGACGCTCAGGCACGAAAGCGTGGGGAGCAAACAGGATTAGATACCCTGGTAGTCCACGCCGTAAACGATGTCTACTCGGAGTTTGGTGTCTTGAACACTGGGCTCTCAAGCTAACGCATTAAGTAGACCGCCTGGGGAGTACGGCCGCAAGGTTAAAACTCAAATGAATTGACGGGGGCCCGCACAAGCGGTGGAGCATGTGGTTTAATTCGATGCAACGCGAAGAACCTTACCTACTCTTGACATCCAGAGAACTTTCCAGAGATGGATTGGTGCCTTCGGGAACTCTGAGACAGGTGCTGCATGGCTGTCGTCAGCTCGTGTTGTGAAATGTTGGGTTAAGTCCCGCAACGAGCGCAACCCCTATCCTTACTTGCCAGCGGGTAATGCCGGGAACTTTAGGGAGACTGCCGGTGATAAACCGGAGGAAGGTGGGGACGACGTCAAGTCATCATGGCCCTTACGAGTAGGGCTACACACGTGCTACAATGGTCGGTACAGAGGGTTGCGAAGCCGCGAGGTGGAGCTAATCTCATAAAGCCGGTCGTAGTCCGGATTGGAGTCTGCAACTCGACTCCATGAAGTCGGAATCGCTAGTAATCGTGGATCAGAATGCCACGGTGAATACGTTCCCGGGCCTTGTACACACCGCCCGTCACACCATGGGAGTGGGCTGCACCAGAAGTAGATAGCTTAACCTTCGGGAGGGCGTTTACCACGGTGTGGTTCATGACTGGGGTGAAGTCGTAACAAGGTAGCCCTAGGGGAACCTGGGGCTGGATCACCTCCTTACCTAAGCGATAATTGGTGTTTGTTGAGTGTTCACACAGATTGCTTGTTCATAGAGCAGGCCGTTGACCCTGGTAGGTCAATGAGTTCTTTAACAATTTGGAAAGCTGATAGTAGACATCAAGACGACTCTTAGGAGTTGGAATTGATGAATACAAATTGAGTTCTCAAACACTTCAATCAAGTGTTTTGGAAATTCTTCAAGGCGAGTCCACTTCCTTAACCCGGAGGTGAGACAAGTAAACCTAAGCTGGTTGCAATACAAACCGATGAAAACTCATCCGGGTTGTATGGTTAAGCGACCAAGCGTATACGGTGGATGCCTTGGCAGTCAGAGGCGATGAAGGACGTAGTAACTTGCGAAAAGCGTTGGTGAGCTAGTAACAAGCATTTGAGCCAGCGATGTCCGAATGGGGAAACCCGGCAGCATAAGCTGTCATCAATACGTGAATACATAGCGTATTGAGGCGAACGAGGGGAACTGAAACATCTAAGTACCCTCAGGAAAAGAAATCAACCGAGATTCCCCAAGTAGCGGCGAGCGAACGGGGATTAGCCCTTAAGTCTTTGGGGTGTTAGTGGAATGTGTTGGAAAGCACAGCGGCACAGGGTGATAGCCCCGTACATGTAAACTAACCAGAGATGAAATCGAGTAAGGCGGCACACGTGACATGTTGTCTGAATATGGGGGGACCATCCTCCAAGGCTAAATACTCCTGACTGACCGATAGTGAACCAGTACCGTGAGGGAAAGGCGAAAAGAACCCCTGTGAGGGGAGTGAAATAGAACCTGAAACCGTATACGTACAAGCAGTGGAAGCGGTTCTTGAGACCGTGACTGCGTACCTTTTGTATAATGGGTCAGCGACTTACATTTAGTAGCGAGGTTAAGCGAATAGCGGAGCCGTAGGGAAACCGAGTGTTAACTGCGCGTTTAGTTGCTAGGTGTAGACCCGAAACCCGGTGATCTAGCCATGGGCAGGTTGAAGGTTGAGTAACATCAACTGGAGGACCGAACCGACTAATGTTGAAAAATTAGCGGATGACTTGTGGCTGGGGGTGAAAGGCCAATCAAACCGGGAGATATCTGGTTCTCCTCGAAAGCTATTTAGGTAGCGCCTCGGACGAACACCTTTGGGGGTAGAGCACTGTTAAGGCTAGGGGGTCATCCCGACTTACCAACCCTTTGCAAACTCCGAATACCAAAGAGTGCTATCCGGGAGACAGACGGCGGGTGCTAACGTCCGTCGTCAAAAGGGAAACAACCCAGACCGTCAGCTAAGGTCCCAAAGTAATTGCTAAGTGGGAAACGATGTGGGAAGGCTTAGACAGCTAGGATGTTGGCTTAGAAGCAGCCATCATTTAAAGAAAGCGTAATAGCTCACTAGTCGAGTCGGCCTGCGCGGAAGATGTAACGGGGCTAAGCAATTCACCGAAGCTACGGGTATCAGCGCATCACCTGATGCGATTTGCTGGCGTGATTCACTTTGTGAATGACGCCCAAGCACCCAACACGTTGAGTCGAAAGATGAAACAGGGTGTTTAAGTCGTATGAGGGATGCGCTGATGCGGTAGAGGAGCGTTCTGTAAGCCGTTGAAGGCGAAGGGGTAACCCACGCTGGAGGTATCAGAAGTGCGAATGCTGACATGAGTAACGATAAAGGGGGTGAAAAACCCCCTCGCCGAAAGACCAAGGGTTCCTGTCCAACGTTAATCGGGGCAGGGTGAGTCGACCCCTAAGGCGAGGCTGAAAGGCGTAGTCGATGGGAAACGGGTTAATATTCCCGTACTTCTGCTAACTGCGATGGAGAGACGGAGAAGGCTAGGCCAGCGCGGCGTTGGTTGTCCGCGTTTAAGGTAGTAGGTGGTGTGCTTAGGCAAATCCGGGCACACATACACTGAGAGCTGATGACGAGTCCCCAAGGGGATGAAGTGGTTGATGCCATGCTTCCAGGAAAATCTTCTAAGCTTCAGGTTAGTAGAAATCGTACCCCAAACCGACACAGGTGGTCGGGTAGAGAATACCAAGGCGCTTGAGAGAACTCGGCTGAAGGAACTAGGCAAAATGGTACCGTAACTTCGGGAGAAGGTACGCTGCCGGCGGTGAAGACCTCGCGTCGTAAGCTGCTGGCAGTCGCAGATACCAGGTGGCTGCAACTGTTTATCAAAAACACAGCACTGTGCAAAATCGCAAGATGACGTATACGGTGTGACGCCTGCCCGGTGCCGGAAGGTTAATTGATTGGGTTATCTTCGGAGAAGCTCATGATCGAAGCCCCGGTAAACGGCGGCCGTAACTATAACGGTCCTAAGGTAGCGAAATTCCTTGTCGGGTAAGTTCCGACCTGCACGAATGGCGTAATGATGGCCACGCTGTCTCCAGCCGAGACTCAGTGAAGTTGAAATTGCGGTGAAGATGCCGTATACCCGCGGCTAGACGGAAAGACCCCGTGAACCTTTACTATAGCTTGGCACTGAACATTGACCCTACATGTGTAGGATAGGTGGGAGACTTAGAAGCGAGAACGCCAGTTCTTGTGGAGTCAACCTTGAAATACCACCCTTGTAGTGTTGATGTTCTAACCTTGGTCCCTTATCGGGATTAGGGACAGTGCCTGGTGGGTAGTTTGACTGGGGCGGTCTCCTCCCAAAGAGTAACGGAGGAGCACGAAGGTTGGCTAAGTACGGTCGGACATCGTACGGTTAGTGCAATGGCATAAGCCAGCTTAACTGCGAGACAGACACGTCGAGCAGATGCGAAAGCAGGTCATAGTGATCCGGTGGTTCTGAATGGAAGGGCCATCGCTCAACGGATAAAAGGTACTCCGGGGATAACAGGCTGATACCGCCCAAGAGTTCATATCGACGGCGGTGTTTGGCACCTCGATGTCGGCTCATCACATCCTGGGGCTGAAGTCGGTCCCAAGGGTATGGCTGTTCGCCATTTAAAGTGGTACGCGAGCTGGGTTCAGAACGTCGTGAGACAGTTCGGTCCCTATCTGCCGTGGGCGTTGGATGATTGAGGGGAGCTGCTCCTAGTACGAGAGGACCGGAGTGGACGAACCGCTGGTGTTCGGGTTGTCATGCCAATGGCATTGCCCGGTAGCTACGTTCGGAATCGATAACCGCTGAAAGCATCTAAGCGGGAAGCGAGCCCCAAGATGAGTCATCCCTAGGTCCTAGAGACCTCTGAAGAGCCGTTCGAGACCAGGACGTTGATAGGCAGGGTGTGTAAGCGTTGCGAGGCGTTGAGCTAACCTGTACTAATGACTCGAGAGGCTTAACCATACAACCCAGATGGGTTTTACGGACTTGAAGAAGTCGATACTTGATTGAAGTTTGAACTCAAGCTCTGAAAAGAGCACAGCTTTCTGAATTTAGGAATGAATTTATCAAATACATCCCTGTATTTGACCCTAGCGGGCCGCGCTAAAGCGCGTTTAAAATTTGTTCCATACAATTTTATGTCTGGTGACAATAGCATTGTGGTCCCACCTGATCCCATCCCGAACTCAGAAGTGAAACGCAATCGCGCCGATGGTAGTGTGGGGTCTCCCCATGTGAGAGTAGGTCATCGCCAGACGCCCAATAAAATGAAAAATCCCCAGCACTCTGTGTTGGGGATTTTTCGTTTTAATAGCATTTTGATATGTCCACTCTCACATGGGGAAGATAAAGAGTCCGAACGCAGTGAGGCACAATCCCATTTGGAGTAGGGTGAGGTTGTCGTGTTTATCAAACTCAGTTTGATGCGACAAACGAACGCGCAGAGCTTGCTCGAAGCTGGCCATCGCCAGACGCCACTTTGGTTTTCACTTTTTACTCTTTATTAAAGAAATGAGTGAAGACAAAACAGTAACAAAAGGGCCCTAGCATTTAGCTAGGGCCCTTTTGTTTGTCTCGTTTCCAGCGACATGCAGCCCAAAGCTGCTGGCGCAGTGTGTGCCCCTCAGCTCGCAGCCAAGCTGCTTCGCGCTACAGCCATCTATCAAGCTGTGCTTGATGAGCAGATGTCTTTCGCCCCCATGTGAGATGGTGCTGTGGATATGTTGAGAATGGCTCGACTGGTTTATCTGGTCAGATTTATCCAGTCCCTGATCTATCCAGCCCCTGGAGCACAGAGATTTCACCCGACCAGTATTCTCAATGAAGGTATTCCAGGCTCGGGATGCTTACTCAACAATTTGCTCGTAGCAATCGAATACTCGGTTGGAAAGACAGTGTTGTCTGAGCCATTGCCAAACTTGCTCCATCGGGTTCAGATCTGGGGAATAGGCGGGTAGCTTAATCAAAGTGAGATTTGAGAAAGGTATTGCCGTATCCATAGTATGCCAGCCTGCGCCAGCAACGATGACCTCTGCAGAGGTGATTTGGGACATCTGCATCGACAAGACAGGGATAATAAAAAGCCAGCTTAGGCGGCTGGTTTAGGGCTTAGTTTGAAAACTCTGTCAGGATTTTATCAAGAATAGGTTGGTTGGCGTCCGGGAAGGTGTATTCCGGGAGCTTTTCCAAGTGTACCCACTCGACTTGCTGTCCCTCGACGCCATAAGCCGTACCACTGAATTCAGTGACCAGGTGAATATCCAGTAATACTTGTTTGTCGGGATAGTCATAAGACAACAACATAAAAGGAGTGGAATCTGCTATGTTGAGGCCGACTTCTTCTGTGAGTTCTCTGGCGAGCGCTTGGGTGACGGTTTCGCCGGTTTCGACTTTACCGCCGGGGAACTCCCATTTTCCACCTTGATGCAGATGCCCATGGCGCTTGGCCAGTAGGATCTGTTCGCCGGATTTGATAATACCGACTGCGACATGAACTCTTTTGGTCATGATTGATCCTTGAAGAAATTGCCTTCATCGTAACCCAGCTCATCCAGCATCTGCTGATCAAATTCTGGCTTCACCGGGATAGCATGTTTCTCTGAGGCCCAATCTCCAAGATCTATGAGTTTACAACGCTCGCTACAGAAGGGCTTGAATTTGGATTCGGGGCTCCATTCCACCTCTTTTTGACAGGTGGGGCACTTAACTGTGATAGGCATTTTTGTGTCTCTCGGGCTAACTGATGGCGCCCATGGTAAAGAGTTTAGCCGCAGGTCGCCAGTAGGAATTTGACCGTTCTGTCTGAATGTTTCTGCTGTTCGAACTGGACAAAGTGAATGGCAAAACGATTCCTATGGCCACTTATGGTGGGGTAGCAGCCCTGTTCGGCGTCAAGCTTGACTCTAACCAGTGACAGGCTTTGTTGACTATCGCCTTGATAAAAGCCAGCATGGGCGACAGCCTCTCGGTACTCACAGCTCATGCGGGTTAGTTGCAACAGCAGGCTGATAGGTTGCAGTAAACTCCTGAAGTGGTTGGTCCATTGGCGATACTCTTGGCTGCGTTCTTCCCAAGGTTTCGCCAGCCAAAAGTGGAGCTGCGGCAGATCGAAGTTACAGCAAGCACCAGGCATACTGAATCTCTGTCTGAGCGCCGATATAAATCTGTCTTGTTTCAGCTGGCTACCTGGACGCTGCGGGCGTTGCAGCTCTTCTCTGGCATGGGAGAATTGTTCAAGATAGTGCTGTAGCTGTTGTTGATCGACTTGTTCCTGCTGTTGCCAGTTTTGCAGCTGGATTAATTGGCGGTCGATGTCTTTGATGACTTCGCTGCGGTAATCACAGCGTTCGGTAAGTTCACAGAGAGAGAAAAGCGGATAGAAGCATCTGTGTTGATGATCTTGCTGCAGGTTGTTATCCAATTGACGAGCGAGATATTCCAGACGCAGATAACTACGGATCTTTTCATTTAGCGGCTGTTCGAATATCAGTTCTGTCGTGTTCATGAATTTTTAATGTCTGCCAGCTGTAAGTATTTATTATGCAGCGCCAGTACCTGGGCCTGTAACGCGTCGATCTCTCCCTGATTGTCAATCACATCATCGGCCTTATCGAGTCGGCTCTGGCGGTCGCTCTGGCTATTGATAATGTTTTGAACCTGCTCCTTAGACACCATGTCTCGTTCAATAGTTCGCTGCAATTGTAATTTGGGTGAAATATCTACAACTAATGTGCGATCTGCCAGTTTGTCCAGACCGTTCTCAAACAGTAAGGGAACCACCATAATGACATAAGGAGAAGTCGCCGTCTCAAGCCGTTCCAGCATGCGGGTACGTATCATGGGATGCAACAGGGCATTGAGCCACTCCCTGTCTTGCGGATGATGAAATATCTGTTCCCTCAGCGCCGCCCTATTCAGGGTGCCCTCAGGTGTCAGCATCTGAGGGCCAAATTTATCGCCAATTTGCTTAAGGCCATCTGAGCCTTTTGCGACTACTTCTCTGGCAATGATATCGGCATCAACCAAGACAATGCCTTGCTCGGCAAACAGATTGGCTACTGTCGTTTTACCGCTGCCTATGCCCCCGGTGAGGCCTACAATAAAGTTCGCCATTTAAAGTGTTCCCAAGTACCAGTCAACTATCTGTTGCCCCCACACCAGGGCAACCCAACCTGCTATGGCAATATAGGGGCCAAAGGGAATGGGGTTACCCCGATTGAGGTTCTTGAACACTATGAGTAACACACCTACCAGGGCGCCCACCAAAGAAGAGAGCAGAATTATCAGTGGTAGCATCTGCCAGCCCAGCCAGGCGCCAAATAAGGCCATAAGCTTGAAGTCGCCATAGCCCATGCCTTCCTTGCCGGTGATTAATTTGAACAGCCAGTAGATAGACCAGAGGCTTAAATAACCGGCTGCGGCGCCTATGGTGGCATCGGTAATGCTGGTAAAAGTGCCGGAGATATTAATCAGTAAACCGAGCCACAGCAGCGGCAGGGTAAGCTGATCAGGCAGTAGCATCTCATCTAAATCTATGCCGCTGAGGGCTATCAGTCCAAAGGTCAGAATAGTGGCGTAAACAAACTGCAGTGTTGGGCCAAAATACCAACCGAGCGTACAAATGAGTAGGGCCGTCAACAACTCGAACATAGGATATCTTGCCGAGATTTTGGCCTTACAGGCGGCGCATTTACCGCCAAGCATCAGGTAGCCGATTATGGGTAAGTTGTGCCAGGGTTTGATATGAGCACCACACTTGGGGCAGGCAGACTTTGGCAGTAACAGATTGTACTTGGCCGGGTAGTTATCTATTGCAGCATTGAGCTTGGCTTCACCTATCTGTTTAGTGAGTTCGGGTTGGTATTCCTGCAGGTATTGATTGCATTCCTGCTGCCATTCGCGCTTCATCATTACCGGCAGGCGGTGGATCACTACATTGAGAAAGCTGCCTATCACAGAGGCAAACAGAAAACAGAGAACAAGAAAGAGCCACAGATTGTGGCTCAATATGGCAATAAAGTCTGACATCGAATATTACACTGCCCTAAAAATGGTGTTAAAAGTGCTGCTTGTTATTATTGCACCGGCTTTGATACTGAGGTTTAACCTACCACGTTACCCATTTGGAAGATAGGCAGGTACATACCTACAATAAGACCACCTACCAGAGTACCTATGACCACCATCATAATGGGTTCAATCAGGCTGGAAAGCCCGTCTACGGCGTCATCTACCTGCATCTCATAAATATTGGCTATCTTGTTGAGCATATTATCCAGTGAACCGGATTCCTCACCTATCATCACCATCTGGATCAGCATATCGGGAAACAGCTTGGTGGTACGCATGGCCACGTTCATCTGCATACCGGCCATCACTTCGGTGCGTACATTCAGCAGGGCCTTGCGGTAGACATAGTTACCGGAGGCGCCGGCGGCAGACTCCAGGCCATCAATCAGCGGTACCCCGGCGGCAAAGGTAGTGGCCAGGGTGCGGGCGAAACGGGCCATGGCAGCCTTATGGAGGATTTCGCCAATCAGGGGAATTTTAAGCACCATTTCATCGATACGGTTACGAAACTTTTCCGAGTTGCGATGGGCGCGGACAAACAGCCAAACCCCGATAACAATCGCCGCGAGAAACAGATACCAGGTACTTTGCAGCCAACGGCTTATATTAACTATCAGTTGGGTAAAGGCGGGCAGTTCAGCGCCAAAGCTGGCAAAGATACTTTCGAACTGAGGTACCACAAACAGCAATAGCAGCACAGTAACTGCTATGGCAACTACAACTACCGCCGCGGGATAGAACATGGCTTTTTTAATCTTGGATTTGAGCGCCTCGGCTTTCTCTCTGTAGGTCGCGATACGGTCAAATACCGCATCCAGAGAGCCGGAATGTTCCCCGGCGGCCACCAGGTCGACATAGAGATCATCGAAATAAGCCCTGTGGGGGCGCAGTGCGTCGGAAAGGGGAATACCTGCCTGAACATCGGCCAGCACAGTGCCCAGCAAAATACGCACCTTGTTTTTCTCATGGCCGCGGGCAATCAACTCGATGGAGGTCACCAAGGGCACACCTGCGGCCAGCATGGTGGCTATCTGGCGGGTGATCACCGCGATATCCATCGGCTTGATTTTTTTATCACCGCCAAAGAGAGAGGCAGACTTTTTACGTACCAGTTTGGGATTAATCCCCTGGTTTTTCAGTAAGCTTTTGATTTCGGCAATGCTGGCGCCGCGCAATTCGCCGGAGCTTTGCTTGCCATCGCGGTTAAGACCTTTCCAGGTGAAGGTGTAGATCTTGGCTTGAGCCTTGGCACCTTTGGTTTTGGCTTTATTATTTTTAGCTGTTGCCGTTGCTGTGGCCATAATAGTTCCTTGGAATAAACGGTTTGCCGTGCCTGCATATTATTTTAGTCGGGTTAACCCTGGCCTGCCTGCAGCGAATGGCGTTAAGCACTCATGTTGTGGCGCTTATGCTATGGCACTCACGCTTTGGCACGCCGGCTTTGGATATCACAGTCGCTGTCTGGCTTGGCAGGCATCAGTAACTGGTTACCCGGTTGACCTCGGCAATGCTGGTGACGCCCTGAATGACTTTAAGCAGGCCAGACAGGCGCAAATCCCTCATTCCCTGCTGCTTGGCGGTAGCGGCAATCTGCAGTGAATTACCACCTTCCATAATGGTTCTGGCAATTTCATCGGACATCTTCATCACCTCATAGATACCGACCCGGCCCTTGTAACCGCCGGAGCAGTGCTCACAGCCGCAGGGCTTATAAACGGTAAAACCGCTATCTATCTGTTGCTGGCTGAATCCCAGCTGCAGCAGTTCATGTTCGGGGATCTCTTCCGCTTGTCGGCACTCGGGGCAGAGACGGCGGGCCAGGCGCTGGGCAATAATCAGATTGACTGAGCTGGCAATGTTGTAGCCGGGTACGCCCATATTGAGCAAACGGGTGAGGGTTTCGGCCGATGAGTTGGTGTGCAGGGTCGAGAGCACCAAGTGGCCGGTTTGTGCCGCCTTGATGGCGATTTCGGCGGTTTCCAGATCGCGAATTTCCCCTACCATCACCACGTCCGGATCCTGACGCAGGAAGGATCGCAGCGCCGAGGCGAAGGTTAACCCGGCCTTGGGGTTGATATGCACCTGGTTAACCCCTTCGAGGTTAATCTCCACCGGATCTTCGGCGGTGCTGATATTGCGCTCCTCGGTATTGAGAATATTGAGGCCGGTATAGAGGGACACGGTTTTCCCTGACCCCGTGGGGCCGGTAACCAGGATCATCCCCTGGGGTCTTGCCAGCATCTCCATATAGGCTTGTTTCTGGTCTTCCTCATAGCCGAGCTTTTCTATGCCCAACTGCGCCGAAGAGGAGTCGAGGATCCGCATCACTATCTTTTCGCCCCAGAGGGTGGGCAGGGTGCTGACCCGAAAATCTATGCTCTTGTTGCGCGACAGCCGCATCTTGATGCGGCCATCCTGGGGCACCCGGCGCTCGGCGATATCCAGCTTGGACATTACCTTTAAGCGAGCCGATATCCGTCCGGAAAGTGAAATCGGCGGCTCGGACACCTCATGGAGTATGCCATCGATACGAAAACGGATGCGGTAGCGCTTCTCGTAGGGTTCAAAATGCAGATCCGACGCGCCCTTACGGATGGCATCGGTGAGAATTTTATTGATATAGATGACGATGGGGGCATCGTCCTTGCCTTCATTATCTTCATGTTGGCGCTTGTCGGTATCTGTGACTTCGATGCCGGCGAGGGACTCTTCATCCAGGCCATCGAGATCCAGCGAGCTTAAGTCCTCTTCCAGTACCTTTTCCAGCGCTTTGGCTAACTTGTCCTCTTCGACCAGTATCGCTTCGGCATGCAGGCCGGCGCTGAACTGAAAGTCTTCCAGGGCGGCGATATTGGTGGGATCCGAGGTGGCAATATAGAGGCGGTTGCCGCGCTTGAACAGCGGCAGGCATCTGTGTTTGTCGATCAGCTTCTTGTTGAGAAACTCATCCGGAATACTGCTTAGGTCAAACTCATTGAGATCCAGCAGCGGGGTGCCGTACTCCTCATAACAGAGTTCGGCTATGCTGCGGGCGGATAAAAGCTTACTGGTCACCAGGGTGGTGACCAGGGCTTGCTTGCTGTTTTGCGACTGCTTGATGGCCTCCGTCAGGCTGCTCTCATTGAGCAGCCCCTTACGGATAAATAGGGTCGATAATCCTAAATGGAGGCCGGTGGTAGGCATATATAGTCGCTAATTAGTGTGAATAGCCAAGACCGAAAACTCAAAAACAATTATATTAGCAGAGTTCCTTGTTCCCACATGTTGCAACCCAAGTAACTTGGCTATTGGCTGTAATTGTCGCTGCCAATGAATAAGTATCAGTGGCTGCAAAAGGTGCTGTTGCTGGAGGGGTAATTGTAAGGTCCTTGCCATCCCAGGTCACACTGTTGACATATGTGGCATTAGTTGCAGCAGAAGCAGTAGGAATGCCATCTTCTCCGAGTTTCATGCACTTATCGCCAGCAGCTAAAGCCGCAGTATAGCCGTTAGTCTGGACACAGACCTCTATTGATGTTTTAAATGCACTGGCAGCTTGAATCACTTCAGAAAACTTAGCTTTCTTTGTGTAAGTCTGATACGCAGGCAGTGCGATGGCCGCCAGAATACCTATGATCGCGACAACGATCATCAATTCGATCAGGGTAAAGCCCTGAGCACGCTTGTTGAGTTTGATACCTTTCATTTGCTTTCTCCATTGTTGCCGTCTTGAGTGAATCGGTAACTTGATTCCCTGTTACTCGTATTCCTGTGATGCCTGTAAATATTCAGGCGGTTTTCCCGGCTTGCCAGCTTAGTGGGGGTGACCCCAAAGCCTATCTGGATCCAGACTCAATCAGTTCAGCAAAATCATTTAAGTTTATCGTATGTCGTTCCGGCAAACCGCACCTCAAGGAACTGAGCATTTACTCAAATCACAATTTTTACATTTGTAACTTTATTGTGTGTCATAAAATAGCAGTTTGGGTGGTTACCTTGTCGGTGAGGTTGGCCGACGCGGCCATCTCGCCTGCCCTAAAAGTTAGTATAAAGTTACTAAAAAGGGAATCTGCAATAGTGAAAAAACCACCTGAAATAGCGGAAAAAATAAAAATTGTTACCCACCACCAAGTTTTGCCGGTAACAATATTTTGACGCTTTACCCTGTTTGTGTCAGGGATGTGGCGTTGTCAAAAAAATGCTTGGCTCCCCTTTGGTGGTAAATGAGGTTGTTAATGGTTTGTTTTATTTTGTTGGGCTGTTTGGGGGCGGATTTTGGGGCAGATTTTTTGGGGGGATGGGTGGTTTTTTATAGCTGGTTTTACCTATGTGGGGTTTCATGCACAGGTTTTGTGCATGGACTTTATGCATGGGCTTTGTGCATGGGCTTTATGCATGGGCTTTGTGCACGGGCTTTATGCATGGGCTTTATGCATGAGTTTTATACTGGTGCCGAGTGAGGTACACAAACCGTGCCTGCCTGAGGACGAATATTACCCTAGGATAACGTCATCTGACGGGCCAGGGGCTGAGTCAGGGGCAGATTCAGGGGCTGAGTTAGGGGCTGAGCTTGGGCAGAGTCAGGGCAGGGGCCGTCTTGGGGCGGCGGGCTTGGGGCGGCGGTTTTCAGTGGAGTGGCGAGAGCTTGACTGAGAATAAGGCGCAGATGCTGCAAGCTGCAATGGCAAGCGGATGAGTATTGTGCGGTTAACGGCGGGGCTTGGCGGTTAACGCCTGCTGGGGTGAGGTTTGGGCTGAAATTGGCATACCCCTGGCGTTAGGGGTATGCCTGCCAAGATCTCAGCCTTTGAGGCGCATGGAGAGATCCATGGCCCGCACATGCTTGGTCAGGGCGCCGACCGAGATAAAGTCGACACCGGTTTGGGCGAAGGCAGTTATGGTTTCCAGAGTGACATCGCCGGAAACTTCCAGTTTGGCA
Source organism: Shewanella indica (assembly GCF_033842865.1). Classification (NCBI taxonomy): domain Bacteria; kingdom Pseudomonadati; phylum Pseudomonadota; class Gammaproteobacteria; order Alteromonadales; family Shewanellaceae; genus Shewanella; species Shewanella indica. Next base: position 1,062,757 of record NZ_JAWXXR010000001.1, on the reverse strand, counting down.
CCCAGTCCCTTGGCCTTAAAGCCATTATTGAGCTCTACTGCCTGCAGCATCATGGTGACATCGAAGTTGTCCAACATAACAATATCGGCGCCGCCCTCCAGCGCTTGCGCCAGCTCCTGCAGGGTTTCTACTTCGACTTCCACGGGTTTGTCTGGGCGCAGTGCACGTGCGGCCGCAATCGCCTTGGCGATACCGCCGCAGGCCATAATATGGTTCTCTTTGATCAGAAAGGCGTCGAACAAACCTATGCGGTGGTTTTTGCCGCCGCCGCAGGTGACGGCATATTTCTGCGCCGTCCGCAGGCCGGGAAGGGTCTTGCGGGTATCGAGCAAACGGCATTGAGTGCCCGCCAGTTTGTCGCAGTAAATCTTGGTCAGGCTGGCTACGCCTGAGAGGGTTTGAATAAAGTTCATCATGGTGCGCTCGCCGGTGAGCAGCAGGCGCGCCGGGCCGGAGAGTTCACACAGCAGCTGATTGGGCAGCACAAGATCGCCATCATCCACATGCCAGTGCAGGGCCACTTCGCCTCCGAGCTGGTTAAATACCTGTTCAGCCCAGGCTTTACCACAGAAAACACCTTCTTCGCGGGTAATAAGGGTAGCTTCGGCATATTTGTCTGCCGGGATCAACAGGGCTGTGATATCGCCCTCGGAGGCCTTCTGGTGGCCAAGATCTTCGTCCAGTGCGGCTTTGACACTGACCCTGATATCATTTTCGAGCATGATACGCGTCCTTGATTGACTCGGGATTATAGAGGAAATTTATGCTGCTAGATTAGCATAATAAGGGGCGCTGCTGGTATTGTGTTGGAGGTTCAATTGGCTGTGGCTGGGCTCAAAGTTATTTTGAGCCAATGTGACTACAGTCAAGGTGCTGCTGTATGTATGGTTATCAGAGTCAGGGGAGTGAGCATTTGGCGCAGCAACTATGGGTTGAAGGCTGGTATAAAGAGGCTGAGCCTAGCCCTTCACCTCACTTTAATCACAGGCCCGATGGCGAGGTGAGCCTTCTGGTGATCCATAATATCAGTCTGCCAGCCGGCTGTTTTGGTCTGCCTTATATAGAGCAGCTGTTTTTGGGAACCTTGGATACTGAAGCCGATCCCAGCTTTGCCGAGCTTAAGGGGCTGGAAGTGTCGGCGCATTTTCTTATTCGCCGTGATGGTGAATTGCGCCAATATGTTTCGGTCGACCAGCGCGCCTGGCATGCCGGGGTATCTAACTTTGCCGGTCGTAGCGGCTGTAATGACTTTGCCGTCGGCATAGAGTTGGAGGGCACAGACGATTCCGGCTTTACCGAGGCGCAGTATCATAAACTTATTACCCTGAGCCAAAGTTTACGGTTGGCCTACCCGGATATCACCAAAGAGAGAATAGTAGGTCACAGCGATATTGCCCCTGGGCGCAAGACAGACCCGGGCCCGGGGTTTGATTGGCAAAGGTATCTGCAGGCGCTGTGACGCGTGTCGCTTTGAGATGGCCACAGGCCTAAAGAGAGCATGGAGAAGAAGAGATGGCACTGTTTTCCCTGTTGATCGCGATTATTGTTGAACGTTTGAAACTGCTGCCGGCTCGTTGGCAGTTGGACAGTGGGCTGCGCTGGTATCAAAGGCAGATGTTTACCGACAGCCAGCTGAGTACCACAACTGGCATGATACTGGCGCTCTTGCTACCGGCTGTGACTGTGGCGGTGGCGTTGTGGGTTGTGGATGGATGGTTTTGGGGCTTGCCTTCGCTGCTGCTGTGGGTGGCGCTGGCGGTAGTGTGTTTTTCCCACCAATATCAAAGGCGTTTATTTAAGCGATATGTGCAGGCTGCTTGCCGCGGTGATGTGCAAGCCAGTTTTCATTTCGCCGGAGAGCTGGACTGCAGTGAATGCCTGGATGCGGTCAGCGAACGCGAGTTGGGCGCCAGGGTAGGCCAGAGCGTGGCCTGGCTCAACTACCGCTATTATGGCGCCGTGGCGCTGTTCTTTATCCTATTTGGTCCGGTAGGCGCGGTGTTTTATTGCAGCGTGCGTTTTTTTGATGAAAGGCGCCAACGCTTGGCTAAAGAGTGGCCTGTGGTAGATAAGCTGCTGTATTGGCTCGACTGGTTGCCGGCACGGATCATAGGTTTTGGTTATGTGCTTTGCGGTCATTTCAGCAATGCTTTTCCGTTATGGTGCCAGTTGGCGTTGAAACGGGAGGCGACGCCCAGGGATATAGTGACCCAAGTGGCGCTGGCTGCTGAAACTCTGCCGGATGATGAAGATGTGCCTGTGTCGGTACAGTCTACCTTGGCACTGCTGGCCTTGAGTAAGCGTAACTCAACTTTACTGCTTACTATTTTGTCGCTGTTGACCATTTTTGGTCTGGTGAGTTAGTGCCGAATAAGTGTGCTTGCGGTTTTGCTGCGGCGGGGCTTGGGTATAACCAGGCTTGGGTTTAACCAGGGCTTTGCCGCAAACAGGGCCCGAAGCTGCTTGTTAATTGGTCTGACCCCAGAGGGAAAAATATAGGCTATGCTCACACATCGTGAGTTGACTTGATGCAGATCACTAACTGGACTTTAAAAGTGTGATTTGATAAAGTGCGCTCACTCGTAGAAATTGGTAAGACCAATTTACAATAGGAGCTGAGGGCCAGATGGCTTATAGCAAAATCAGTCAGCCAAAGATTTCTGACGTCATCATGAATCAGTTGGAGCAGATGATCCTGGAAGGCAGCTTGCAGCCGGGTCAGAAGTTACCTCCTGAACGCGAGTTGGCGTTGCAATTTGAAGTCTCCCGTCCCTCATTGCGGGAAGCGATTCAAAAGCTGGAAGCAAAAGGATTATTGCTGCGCCGCCAAGGCGGTGGTACCTACGTTAAAGAACAGTTGTGGCAGAGTCTTGCCGATCCCATAGTCGAACTTATGCAGGGTGATCCGGAGAGTCAATATGACTTGCTGGAGTTCCGTCATGCCACCGAAGGCATGATGGCTTATTTTGCTGCCCTGCGCGGAACTGACGCCGATATGCAGAATATCCAGCGAATGATCCAGGAAGTGGAAGACGCCGAGGGAATTGAAGCGCAAGCGGCCGCCATTGTGCATTTTTACCGGGCGGTAGCCGAGGCATCACACAATGTTGCTATGCTGCACCTGGTGCTGAGTTTAACTCCTGTGCTGCATCAGAATGTGGCGCAAAACCTGGAGCTTCTGAGCCGTCGTGAAGAAGCTTCATCCATGGCGAATAAACATAGGCGGGCTTTGCTGGCCGCTATTATTCGCCGCGATCCCGAAGCCGCGCGTGAAGCGTCCAATGACCACTTGAGTTATATCGAGGAAGTCATGTTGTCGGTACGGGAAGAAGATAGCCGGTTGCAGCGTAGCTTGCGCCGTTTGAAGAGCGGCGTGTAGCCCAGGGTCGGCCCAGTGCCCACCTTAGGACGTCGCAATCACTATTAATACAATGTATAGAAGGACAGTGTCATGTCTGAAAATATGCTACAAGACTTGGATCCGTTAGAGACACAGGAATGGGTAGAATCCCTGCAAGCCGTATTGGAGCAGGAAGGTCCCGAACGTGCTCATTACCTGTTGGAAAAGCTGATCGACAAGGCTCGCCGTAACGGTACTCACCTGCCTTACACTGCCACTACTGCTTACCTGAATACCATTCCTGCCGGGCAAGAGCCTCATATGCCGGGCAACCAGGAGATGGAACGTCGCATTCGCGCCATTGTGCGTTGGAACGCGTTGGCTATGGTACTGCGTGGTTCCAAGAAAGATCTGGAGCTTGGTGGTCATATTTCCAGTTTCTCATCCAGTGCCACTATCTATGATGTGTGCTTTAACCACTTCTTCCGTGCTCCCAACGAGAAAGACGGCGGCGACCTGGTTTACTTCCAGGGCCACATTGCCCCCGGCATCTATGCCCGTTCTTTCCTCGAAGGTCGTCTGAGTGAAGAACAGCTGGCCAACTTCCGTCAGGAAGTGGATGGCAAAGGCCTGTCCTCCTATCCGCATCCCAAGCTGATGCCTGATTACTGGCAGTTCCCTACGGTTTCCATGGGTCTGGGCCCTATCCAGGCCATTTATCAGGCGCGCTTCCTTAAGTACCTGACTGACCGTGGTATCAAGGATTGCTCCGAGCAAACCGTGTATTGCTTCCTGGGCGACGGCGAGTGTGACGAGCCGGAAGCGCTGGGTGCCATCGGTCTGGCCGCTCGTGAAGAGCTGGATAACCTGGTGTTTATCGTTAACTGTAACCTGCAGCGTCTCGACGGCCCTGTACGCGGTAACGGCAAGATCATCCAGGAGCTGGAAGGTGAATTCCGCGGCGCCGGTTGGGAAGTGGTCAAGGTTATCTGGGGCCGTTACTGGGATCCATTGCTGGCCAGTGACACCAGCGGTAAGCTGCTGCAACTGATGAACGAAACTGTTGACGGTGAATACCAGAACTGTAAAGCCAAAGGCGGTGCCTGGACCCGTGAACACTTCTTCGGTAAGTATCCTGAAACCGCCGAGATGGTAGCCAACATGTCAGACGATGACATCTGGCGCCTGAACCGTGGTGGTCACGATCCGGTGAAGATTTACGCCGCGCTCGATAGAGCCAAGAAGACCAAGGGGCGCCCAACCGTTATTCTGGCCAAGACAGTGAAAGGTTATGGTCTGGGTGATGCCGGTGAAGGCAAAAACATTGCCCATAACGTCAAGAAGATGGACATTGAAGCCATTCGTCACTTCCGTGATCGCTTCAACATCCCAATCCCTGATGACAAGCTGGATGAAATCCCCTTCTACCATCCGGGACCGGACTCCGAAGAGGTTAAATACCTCAAGGAACGCCGTGAGGCCCTGATGGGGTATCTGCCTGCCCGTCGGCAGAAGTTCAGCGAAGAGCTGCAAGTGCCTTCACTGAAAATTTTTGATGCGGTTCTCAAAGGCTCCAACGGCCGTGAGATCTCTTCTACCATGGCCTTTGTGCGGGTATTGACTGCCTTGCTGAAAGATAAGGGCATAGGCAAGAAGATAGTACCTATCATCCCGGATGAGGCCCGTACCTTTGGTATGGAAGGTCTGTTCCGTCAAGTGGGTATCTATGCTCATGAAGGGCAGAAATATGTGCCTCAGGATGCGGATCAGGTTGCTTACTATCGTGAGGACAAGTCCGGTCAGGTGCTGCAGGAAGGGATTAACGAGCTGGGCGCCATGTCCTCTTGGGTATCGGCTGCGACCAGCTACTCGGTCAATGATACGCCGATGATCCCTTTCTACATCTATTACTCCATGTTCGGTTTCCAGCGGATCGGCGATCTGGCCTGGGCCGCTGGCGACATGCGCGCCCGTGGCTTCCTGGTCGGTGGTACTTCCGGCCGGACTACGCTGAACGGCGAAGGTTTGCAGCACCAGGATGGTCACAGCCATATTCTGGCCAACACCATTCCTAACTGCATCAGCTATGACCCAACCTATGGTTATGAAATTGCCGTTATCGTTCAGGATGGTATTCGCCGCATGTATGGCGAAGATCAGGAAGATATCTTCTACTACCTGACCACAATGAACGAGAACTATGTTCAGCCTGAAATGCCACAAGGCGTGGAAGAGGGCATTGTCAAGGGTATCTACAAGTTGGAAAGCGTTGCCGGTTCCGGTAAAGGCAAAGTCCAGCTGATGGGTTGCGGCACTATTCTCGAGCAAGTACGCAAGGCGGCACAGGCGCTGGCGAAAGACTTCGGTATCAGCACAGATGTGTTCAGCGTTACCAGCTTCAACGAACTGGCGCGTGATGGTCAGGCGGTTGAGCGCTGGAACATGCTGCACCCAACTGAAACCGCCAAGGTGCCTTATGTAAGCACAGTGCTGGCAAAAGATGCGCCTGCGATTGTGGCGACCGATTACATGAAGATCTATGGCGAGCAGCTGCGCGCTTATGTGCCTTGTGACTACAAGGTGCTGGGTACCGACGGTTTCGGCCGCTCTGACAGCCGCGCCAACCTGCGTCACCACTTCGAAGTGGATGCCAAGTTCATCGTGGTTGCTGCGCTCAAGTCGCTGGTGGACCGCAACGAGCTGCCGGTAGATGTTTTGGCCAAGACCATTGCCGAATATGGCATCGACGCCGACAAGATCGACCCACAGCACGCGTAAGAGGTGAAGCAGAATGGCTGATATGAAACAAGTACTGGTTCCCGATATTGGCGGGGACGAGGTACAGGTTATTGAGATCTGTGCCAATGTGGGTGACAGCCTGGCGGCTGAAGACTCCATTATTACCGTTGAAAGCGACAAGGCGACCATGGATATTCCTGCGCCCTTCGCCGGTGTGCTCAAAGAGCTGAAAGTGGCCGTTGGCGACAGCGTGTCTGAAGGCACCTTGATAGCCTTGATGGCTGCCGAAGGCGCAGAAGCTGCAGCTGTTGCAGAGGCGCCCAAGGCTGAAGCCGCGCCTGCTCCGGCAGCGGCTTCAGCTCCTGCTGCAGAACAGGCGGCGCCGGCCGCACCTGCAGCCGGTGGCAGCCAGGTCATTGAAGTGACAGTGCCGGATATTGGCGATGCCGCAGATGTCGATGTTATCGAAGTGCTGGTGAGCGAAGGTGAGGCTATCGAAGCCGATGCCGGGTTGATCACGCTGGAAACCGATAAGGCGACCATGGATGTACCTTCGCCTCAGGCGGGTACAGTCAAGTCACTGAAAGTGAAGGTTGGCGACAAGGTTTCCCAGGGCTCTTTGGTGTTACTGCTGGAAGTTGGCGCTGCTGCTTCTGATGCACCGCAAGCGCCACAAGCAGCGGCTTCTGAAGCCGCACAACCGGTGGCCGCTCAGGCTGCCGCGCCTGCCACTGTTGCAGTGAAAGAGATTGCGGTTCCCGATATCGGTGATGCTGCTGATGTGGACGTTATCGAAGTGCTGGTGGCGGTAGGTGATGAGATCAGTGCCGATCAAGGGCTGATCACGCTGGAAACCGATAAGGCGACCATGGAAGTGCCGGCGCCCTTCGGCGGCAAGCTGGTTTCTCTGACCGTTAAAGTGGGTGACAAGGTGTCTCAGGGTAGCGTGATTGCCACGGTTGAGACCCAAGGCGCCGCTCCCGCAGCAGTTGCTGCACCGGCAGAAGCCCCTGTTCAGACGGCTCCAGCCCCAGCTCCGGCGGCCGCGCCTGCAGCGCAGAGTCGCCCACCTGTGCCGCATCATCCGAGTGCCGGTGCCCAGCCTAACACAGGTGCGGTACACGCTTCTCCGGCGGTACGTCGCCTGGCCCGTGAGTTCGGTGTTGATCTGACTCAGGTGAAAGGTACAGGTCGCAAGGGGCGTATCCTCAAAGAGGATGTGCAGGCCTATGTGAAATATGAACTGTCACGGCCCAAGGCCACGGCGGCGACTTCTGTCGGCGGCGGCAGTGGTCTGCAGGTTATTGATGCACCTAAGGTAGATTTCAGTAAGTTCGGTGAAGTGGAACAAGTGCCACTGACCCGGATCCAGAAGATCTCCGGCCCTAACCTGCACCGCAACTGGGTGACCATTCCCCATGTGACTCAGTTCGATGAGGCTGATATCACAGAGATGGAAGCTTTCCGTAAGCAGCAGAACGAACTGGCAGCCAAGCAGAAGCTGAATGTGAAGATCACTCCGTTGGTGTTCATGATGAAGGCGGTTGCCAAGACGCTGCAGCAGTTCCCGGTATTTAACTCCAGCCTGAGCCCGGATGGTGAATCGCTGATCCGCAAGAAGTACTACCACATAGGAGTGGCGGTCGATACGCCAAACGGTTTGGTGGTGCCTGTGGTGCGTGATGTGGACCAGAAAGGGATTATCGAGCTCAGCCGCGAGCTGACCGAAATTTCGATCAAGGCCCGTGACGGCAAGCTTAAGGCGGCCGACATGCAAGGCAGCTGTTTCACTATCTCCAGCCTGGGGGGGATCGGCGGTACCGCGTTTACGCCTATCGTCAACTATCCTGATGTGGCAATTCTCGGGGTGTCCAAGTCTGAGATTAAGCCGAAGTGGAACGGTAAAGAGTTTGAGCCAAAGCTGATGTTACCACTGTCACTGTCTTATGATCACCGGGTGATCGACGGGGCGATGGCGGCACGCTTCAGTGTCACTCTGTCAGGGATCTTGTCCGATATTCGTACAATGATCCTCTAACACAACAGGCTGCCCCTCGGGGCGGCCTTTTGTTTATTGTGATCAGTGTCAAACACGGGTTAAAATGCGCCCACCTTACGAGACAAGCACTTTCGAGCTGGCGCATCGCAGGTTGGGCTGGCTGTCCCCAACGGAATGAAAGAAATCAGAGGAAAAAATGAGTAACGAAATCAAAACTCAGGTAGTGGTATTAGGTGCTGGCCCTGCTGGCTATTCTGCGGCTTTTCGTGCAGCAGATTTAGGCCTGGAGACAGTGATTGTTGAGCGTTTCAGCACTCTGGGTGGCGTATGCCTGAATGTGGGTTGTATTCCTTCCAAAGCCCTGTTGCATGTAGCCAAAGTGATTGAAGAGGCCAAAGCGGTATCGGATCACGGTGTTGTGTTCGGTGAGCCAAAGATAGACCTCGACAAGCTGCGTGGCTTTAAAGAGAAAGTGATCGGCCAACTGACCAATGGTCTTGGCGGCATGTCCAAGATGCGTAAAGTGAAGGTGGTTAACGGTTTCGGTAAGTTCACTGGCCCCAACAGCCTCGAAGTGAAAGGTGCCGACGGTGAAACCACAGTGGTTAACTTTGACAACGCCATCATAGCTGCCGGCTCTCGCCCAATTCAGCTGCCTTTCATTCCGCATGAAGATCCACGTATCTGGGACTCTACCGATGCACTGGAACTGAAAGAGATCCCAGGCAAGATGCTGGTGATGGGCGGCGGTATCATAGGTCTGGAAATGGGTACTGTTTACTCGTCTCTGGGCAGTGAAATCGATGTGGTTGAAATGTTCGACCAGGTGATCCCTGCGGCTGATAAAGACGTGGTTAAGGTCTTTACCAAGCAGATCAAGAAGAAATTCAACCTGATGCTGGAAACCAAGGTAACAGCAGTTGAAGCCAAAGAAGACGGTATTTATGTGTCTATGGAAGGTAAGTCGGCACCTGCCGAGCCAGTGCGTTACGACGCAGTGCTGGTGGCCATTGGCCGTACTCCAAATGGCAAGCTGATCGATGCTGACAAGGCCGGGGTCAAGATTGATGAGCGTGGCTTTATCAATGTCGACAAGCAACTGCGTACCAATGTGGCCAACATTTTCGCCGTGGGCGATATCGTTGGTCAGCCAATGCTGGCTCACAAAGGTGTGCATGAAGGCCATGTGGCCGCAGAAGTGATTGCCGGTATGAAGCACTTCTTCGATCCTAAGGTTATCCCATCTATTGCTTACACAGATCCTGAAGTGGCTTGGGTTGGTCTGACCGAGAAAGAAGCCAAAGAGCAGGGCATAGCATACGAAACCGCGACCTTCCCATGGGCAGCCAGTGGCCGTGCTATCGCTTCCGATGCCAGCGAAGGTATGACCAAGCTGATTTTCGATAAAGAGACTCATAGAGTGATCGGTGGTGCCATTGTGGGTGTCAACGGCGGTGAGTTGCTGGGTGAAATCGGCCTGGCTATCGAGATGGGTTGTGATGCCGAGGATCTGGCGCTGACCATTCATGCTCACCCGACTCTGCATGAGTCTGTAGGGCTGGCGGCCGAGATCTACGAAGGTTCAATCACAGATCTGCCAAACCCAAAGGCAAAAAAGAAAAAGTAATCTGCTGATTGGGGACTTGTCCCTGGCAGTATTGAAGTCGGGCCCAGTTAGCTGGGCCCGATTTTTTATATCAAGTGCAACCCTTGTAAACGAACTGTTGTTTACAAGATGAAATTCGGTGGTCTAGCTGGTACATTCAAGACTGGTCATCAAGGTCATTCATCAACCGATGATAAGAAAACTAATAACAGTAGCTATTGCTATACTGCTCAGCCTTTTTTTCGGGGCAGCATCGGCAGATGCCGATGAGTTGGTTAAAAGGGTATTTTCTTCCAGGGATGGTTTGATCAACACCAGTATTCTCGACATCAGCATTGATGAGCGGGGATTTATCTGGCTCTCCACCGAACAGGGACTGTATCGCCTCAGCAACGCCAATATCCGCCGTTTGGACCGCGATGGTCTGGAATCGCGGATGGCTGATGAGTATCTGCCTCTGGTCAAGTCTCTTGGGCAACAGCAGATGCTGGTCAGTACACTGTCTCATGCCTATCTCTACCATATAGCCGATAATCGTTTCCGTCAGTTTGGCAGTGATGAGCTGTTTCCCGAGTATCAGGGCGGCGGTTTAATGAAGAGCTTGCAATCGGCGGCCGGTGACTGGATGTTGTTAACCGAAAAAGGCCAGGTTTGGCGCTTGAGTCAGGATCTACAGCAGCTGCAGAAACTGTTTGACCTACCCTACGATAGTGACCTGCTATGGAGTCAAATTTTGCAGCTTGAGAACGGCAACTTGCTGCTGGGTAACGCCTATGGTGTGGAGCTAAGGTCACAAAATGGCAGCGTCAAACAACGCTTGTCATGGCAGGGTAGTTATGGTCGCCTCAATGCCTTATTTCTGGACAGTAACAAACAGATTTGGATGGCCGCCAGCAAAGGCTTCTATCGGGTGAACCTTGAAAGCAACCGCATAGAGCCAGTGGCCGAGATTCCTTTTTTCACCAGTGTGATCACTGAAGATCTCAAGGGTAATCTGTGGATTGCCAGTAAGCAGGGGCTGCTGAAATGGTCCCCGAGCAGCCGCAAATTAAAACAGTATAAAGAGCAGTTGAAGCTCAAGGCCGGTATTGAATATATCAATGCTCTGCAGGTGGACAGCAATGGTTTAATCTGGGTTGGCGGCACTGGGCATTCATTGGCAGTGGTAGCCGACTCACCGGAATTTATTCTGGATAGTTTCAGCGCTTCTGAGCCTTATAAGCTCAGTGATTCCATGGTGTGGGCGATACTGGCCGACGCTGAGATGCTGTGGCTGGGAACCGACTCGGGATTGTTGGCCGTCAATCGAAATACCCAACAGAGCCAAACTACGCTTCCCAAAGGGATGGAGGTCAATGACAGCATCTACAAGATAGATAATTTGGACCAAGAACACCTGTTGTTATCGACTACCAATGGCTTATTTGTGATGAATAAGCAGACCCTGGAAGGGCAGCCTTTGGGGGATTGGAACGGCAGCGGACAGTCTCTGAGTCACAAGACGGTGATCACGGCTTTGAATGAGGGCAACCTCTGGTGGTTTGCGACCAGCAGCGGTTTGTATGAGTGGGATCAGACTCAGGGCAAGATAGAGAAAAAAACTTTGCCGGATACAGAGTCCAGCGGCAATAATCCTGCGATTTATGGAGTCTATCGCGATAGTCGACAGCGCTTGTGGATCGGTGGCAATAAATCCTTCGGTTACTTGGAGCAGGGTGGCGGTTTTCGTTCATTGGCGTCGGTATTTGATGACTTGCCGCATATGCCGACCGTGAGCCAGTGGTTGGAATTGAGCCCGGATCGTTTCTGGTTGGCCACCCGCCAGGGAGGCTTGATAGAGCTGGACTTGCAGACCATGAAGATTCGCCGTTTGACGCAAGAATGGCAATTGGACTGTAACACAGTATTTTTTCTGCAGGATAGCGGCGACTATCGAGTTGTGGGATGCAGTTATGTGCTGATCCGTCAGGATAAGAGTAGTGGTGAAATCAAGGTATTCAATAATGATGACGGTTTGTTGGGGGAGGAACTCAACGAAGGGGCATACTTCTATCAGCCGCAGCAGGGCCTCTATGTAGGTACGCCGGATGGGGTGATACTGCTGGACGTTGCCGGCATGGCTAATCGTATTCCAAAGCACGGCGCCATTCTCGAGTCGATTGCGGTTTATTATGACAATAAAACAGAGCTGAGTCTGGTACCTACGCCTGAACAACTGATAGCTCCCGGAGCCAGAATGCTGAGTTTTCAACTGAGCAGTATGGATTATCTGGATGATGCTCCTATCAGCCTAAAGTACCGTTTACGACGTCCCGGTGAAGATGAGCTTAACTATTTACTGTTGGAAAATCAGTCGCAAATTAATCTTTCCGGATTAACTCCCGGCGCTTACCAATTGGAAGTGATCAGTCAAAACAACGGTATCTGGCAGTCGGAGCCCTTCCGTTTTCCCTTTACCGTTGACCAGTTCTGGTGGCAGAGTCAGTGGTTCAAGGGGTTGTTGTTAATCATTATATTGGCAACGATTTTCAGTATCGTGCTGTTGCGTCAGCGTCAGGTGCAACGTTTTATGACCATGAACCTAGCGCTGCGCCAGAGTGATGATAGGTTGAGGCAATCGCTCAGGGGCAGTGAATCGGATCTCTGGGAGTGGCGCCGTGATACCGGCCAATTTCATCTGGATAATCGCGGCGGCGTGCTGGGCAGTGGTGAAGACTTTATTCTTATCGGAATAGATAAGTTGCCGGTGCATCCAGATGACCAGACAGCTGCGCTGGATGAATGGAACAAGATGGTCGAAGGTGACAGCGATAGATTCGAGTCCGAATACCGTTATCGACTCCGAGACGGCAGTTGGGGCTGGCTCAGGGTGCGCGGCAGGCCAGTCAGCCATGACCCGGTTTCCGGCAAGGTGCTCAAGGCTGCCGGGATTTACTCCGACATCACCATCAAGCGGCAACTGGAAGAGGAGGTTGAGCTGCTGGCGCAGGCATTTGAAAACACCTCAGAAGGGGTGTTTATTCTGGATGCCGATGAGGTCATCAAGGTCGCCAACAGGGCGGCAGAGTCGATAGTAGGTCAGGATAGGCAGAGTCTGCAGGGACGGCACTTCGGCGAGTTGGTGGTCAGTGAAAACTTCCATAAAGATAAGGTCGCCACTTTACTGCAAGGGATAGATTCCTGGACCGGCGAGCTGGAAATTGTGGGTGTGGCCGGGTCGCGCTGTCCTGTGTGGCTCAATATTTCCCTGATGCAGGATCGCAAGGATAGGGTGCAACACTATGTGGTGGTGTTTTCCGATATCACTGAGCGCAAACGCACCGAGGCGGATCTGCGCCGCCTGGCGAACTATGACGTGCTGACCGGTTTGCCGAACAGATCGCTGTTTGCCAACCGTTTGCAACAGGCAATTGAAGGGGCCAAAGATCAGCAACATAAGCTGGCCTTGCTGTTTTTGGATCTGGACAGGTTCAAGCATGTCAACGACTCCTACGGCCACAGCATGGGAGATGCGCTGCTGATAGAGGCCGCCAATAGGCTGCAGTCAGTGATGGGGCCGGAGCAGGTGTTGTGCAGGTTTGGCGGTGATGAGTTTGTGATCCTGGTACAGGATGCCGAGATAGATAAGCTCAATCGCCTCTGTGAGCGCCTGTTGGCGCAGATAGCTCAGCCGTTTGAACTCTATGGGCGGGAGTTTTTTATTTCTACCAGTATCGGCATCAGTATCTGGCCCGACGATGCCAGGCAACCAGAGATGCTGATCAAGAATGCCGATCAAGCCATGTATCACGCCAAGGAAGAGGGCAGGGGGAATTTCCAATACTATTCCAGTGAGCGTAATGCAGAAGCTTTGTACCATCTACGTTTGGAAGCCGATTTACGCCACGCCATAGAGCAGGGCGAGTTTGAGCTCTATTACCAGGGCCAGTTTGATGTAAAACAGCAGCAAAAGTTTATCGGTATGGAAGCTTTGCTGCGTTGGCATCATCCGAGCGAAGGTTTTGTTCGGCCGGATATTTTCATCAAGGTGGCTGAGTCCTGTGGTTTGATAATTGCTATCGACCGTTGGGTGCTGCGCCAAGCTTGTGAGGATGGTGCCCGTTGGAGCAAGAGTGCGGCGGAGCCGTTCAAGTTGTCGGTAAATGTCAGCGCAGTGCATTTCCGTCACCCGGAATTTATCAGTGGTGTGCTCGATATCCTTGAAGAAACCGGAATGCCGGCCCAGTATTTGGCGCTGGAAATCACCGAAGGGGTGTTGATGAAAGAGCTGCAGCTTGCCCGCCAGCATTTGAGACAGCTGAGGGCCCACGGCATAGAGGTGGCCATTGATGACTTTGGCACCGGCTACTCGTCGCTGGCTTATTTGCGCCACTTTGAAGTGAATACCCTGAAAATTGATCGCTCCTTCCTCAAAGATATTGCCGGCAACAGTGCCGATCAGGCGATTGTCAGCAGTATTGTCGAGCTGGCCCGTAACCTCAAACTCAAGGTGGTAGCCGAAGGGGTGGAAACCCGGGAACAGCTGCAACAGGTCACTCACAGAGGCTGTCATATCATTCAGGGTTACTACTTTGCCAAGCCTGTACCTGCTGGTGAACTGGCATCCTGGTTTTACGAAATGTGCGATTTATGATCTTTGTTTATACCCTATTGGAACTTTCTCTTTACTGTAAATTCTTTGTTAGAATATACCGACTCTAATTCTGGAACTCTTGCTAGGTATGAAACCCTCTCTGCGCTTACTGGTTTTGATTGGCACTCTGTTGAGTGTGGCTGCGGTGGCGGCCGAACGTCCTAAGGTAGGCCTGGTGCTCAGTGGCGGCGGTGCCAAGGGAGCTGCGCATGTTGGGGTACTCAAGATGCTCGAGGCCAACAATATTCCTGTCGATTATGTTGCCGGTACCAGCATAGGCGCCTATGTCGGTGGCCTCTATGCGCTTGGTTACAGCGCCACAGAAATTGAAACCATTATGATGAATGAGGACTGGTCCAAGGGGTACTCGGACACTATTCCACGCCAGGCCATGAGTTACCGTGATAAGCAACAAAGAGATAAGTACAATATTCCGCTTAACCTTGGTATCCGAGATGGTGAAGTACAGTCGCCCAGTGGCGTCCTCCTAGGGCAAACCATGTCGCAACTATATCGTAACACCACAGATCTGGTGCGTGAATTCAACAGTTTCAATGAACTCTCCATTCCTTATCGGGCGGTGGCGACAGATTTGGAAACCAGTCTGCCGGTAGTGATCAGCAGTGGCAGCCTGGTGCAGGCGATGCAGGCCTCAGCCACAGTGCCGGGAGCGCTGCAACCAGCTGAAATCGATGGTAAGTTGCTGGTGGATGGTGGTATTGCCAACAATATGCCGGTGGATGTGGTCAAGGCCATGGGCGCCGATGTCATTATCGCCGTCGATATAGGCTCGCCTTTGGTGAAAAGGGAGAAGCTTAACGGCACCTTAGCGGTATTGGATCAGTTGTCTACCATGCTGACCAACGCCAGCACAGAGCGGCAAAAGGCCTTGTTGACCAAGGACGATATCCTGATCCGCCCGGCTATCGACAACCTCAGCACCACAGATTTCGCCGATATGCCCAAGGCGCTGGAAGCCGGGGTGACAGCTGCCGTACGGTACACCGACAGATTGAGCCAGTTGGCCGTGTCTCCTGAGGAATACCGCGCTTATGTCCGGCAAAAACGCGACGCCAGTCGTGATTGGTTGGATAACTTGGATCGCCCGGTTACCCGGATAGTTTTCGATAACAGGTCCAAGGTCAGCGACTCACTGCTGGGTGATACTCTGGGTATCGAATTGGGTGACAGAGTTACCAAACAGCAACTGGACGAGAGTATTGCGCGGTTATACTCACTGAATAAGTTTGAACGTGTCAGTGCCGAGTTTCAGGATACTGATGAGGGCCGAGTGTTAACCGTAACCACCAAGGCCAAGTCCTGGGGACCCAACTATTTCCAATTTGGCTTGAATTGGGAGGACGATTTCTCACTGGACTCGGCGGTGGCCCTGGATGGCGCCGTGATTATGACTGACTTGACCGAAAACGGTGGTGAATGGCGCAATGAAGTGAAGATGGGCTTCGAGAAGCTGCTCGGTACCGAATTTTACCAGCCTCTGGACAGAGATCAGCAGTTCTATGCCCGCGCCCGATATCAGTATGAGATCAAAGGTTGGGATGTGTTTGATGCCAACAAGCTTTACTTCGAGCTGGATCGCAAGAGTCACAGAATTGACCTGGGTTTGGGGTACAACTATGTCAAGCAGGGCCGGATTGAGCTGGGGCTGACAGGTGAGTCGGGAGTGGTCTCCAACGAGGCGTTCTTCGATGATCTCAAGTTCAACACCTATGGCGCCTATTTGAAGTTCGGCTACGATACCCTGGACAGCATAAGTTTCCCCACCTCGGGTAACCGCATCACTCTGAATATCTACCTGCGTAATGAGGAGTATGAAGATGGGGTATTCAAGACGGATGCTGAACGCTCGCTGCAGATAGAGGCCGACTGGAAAGGGGTTGTCAGTGTTGGCAGCCACTCTTTTGTGGGTAAGGCATCCTATGCAAACGTGGATAAAGACGGCAATTTTACTCTTTATGTATCGGACCTCGGCGGTTTCCTTAATCTCTCCGGCTACCACAAGAACTCTATCGCCGGCGCCCAGAAGGTGTTCGGTGCCTTCATCTATCAGTACGATCTCGGTCGTGATGCGCTGGGGATGAAGGACTTTCCGCTTTACCTGGGAGCCAGTTTGGAGGCGGGGAATGTCTGGAGCCTGGATGAGCATGTGATGTTCAACGATCTCATCTATTCCAGCAGCTTGTATCTGGGGACTGAGACCCAACTGGGCCCTGCGGCGCTCGGCTTTGGTTTCAGTGATAACGGTGAGAAGGCGGTTTACCTGTTTCTCGGCAAAAACTTCTAAGGCTTATTGTTGACCTGGTCTGTGGTGTTCATAGTTATTTACAAAAATCCACTACAGACTGGTCACAGGGAGTGCTAAGGTTTAAAGCCGGTATCTTTGTAACAATATAACTATCTGAACAATCACAAATTCGGGGAAGAAAATGAGCAAAATAAGCACCCTGGCATTGGGCATCGCCCTGAGCCTTGGTCTGGCTTCCTGTGCCAGCCAGCAAGCGCCGCAGTCGCAAGCAGAAGTCAAGAAAGTCTCTGGCATTGAGCTGGAGAACTTTGACCATCAAGTTCGTCATCAGGACGATTTCTACTACAGCGTCAACGGTAAGTGGTTGGCCACTACGCCAATTCCAGCCGACAAATCCAACTATGGTGCTTTCTCTGTTCTTTACGAAGAAAGCCAGGCGGCCCTGAAGCAGATTATCGAAGAAGCCGCCGCCAAGCCCAATAAGGCCGAAGGTTCAGTGGAGCAGAAGATAGGCGATTTCTATGCCGCCTATATGGATACCACTCTGACTGACCAACTGGGGATTGCGCCGCTCAAGGGACAACTGGCCGATATCGCCAAAACCGCCAGTCACGCCGATGTTGCCGCGCTGATGGGCAAACTGTTGACCGATGGCTCCGGCATCCCCTTTGGTTTTTACGTCAACAACGATGCCAAGAATTCCAGCCAGTACGGGGTTTACCTGTACCAGAGCGGCCTGACACTGCCAGATCGTGATTACTACCTCAAGGACGATCCCAAGTTTGTCGCCAACCGCGAAGCGATGCGTGAGTATGTCCGCAATCTGATGAGCGCCGCCGGTTACCCGCACGCCGATGCCGCCGCAGCCAATGTCGCCAACATTGAACTCTTTATCGCCCAGAGCCAGTGGAGCCGGGTCGAGTCCCGTGATGCCAACAAGGCCTACAACAAGATGAGCCTGAAAGAGCTGCAGCAGTTGATGGGCGGCTTTGACTTTGACGGTTTCGCCAAGGCGGCCGGTCTCAGCGGCAAGACTCAGGACGTGATAGTGCGTCAACCTTCCTACTTTGAGAAGCTGGGCGCCGAGTTTGGTAAGTTCCCTGTATCAGCCTGGCAAGACTACCTGGCATTCCATCTGGTGGACTCCTACGCTGGCTTGCTGAGCCAGCAGTTTGTCGATCTGCACTTTGATTTCCACAGCAAAACCTTGATGGGCATTCAGGAGCAAAAACCACGCTGGAAGCGAGCTGTCGATGGCGCCGACCAAGTGATTGGTGAGCTGGTGGGTAAAGAATATGTTGCCCGTCACTTCCAACCTGAGGCCAAGGCGCGGATGGAGTCGATGATCAAGAACTTGATCAAGGGTTTTGAAGTCAGCATCGATGAGCTGGAGTGGATGACACCCGAGACCAAGAAAGCGGCTCAGGAAAAACTGTCCAAGTTTACCTACAAGATAGGTTATCCGGACAAGTGGAAGGACTACAGCAATCTGGAGATCAAGGCCGACGATCTGGTGGGTAACTACCAGCGTTATGCCCGCTTCGAATATCAGGACATGCTGGCTAAGCTGGGCAAGCCAATCGATCGCACTGAGTGGCACATGACACCGCAAACGGTGAACGCCTACTACAACTCAGTGATGAACGAAATCGTGTTCCCGGCCGCCATTCTGCAGCCGCCTTTCTTCAACATGGAAGCCGATGACGCGGTGAACTATGGTGGCATAGGCGCGGTGATTGGCCACGAGATCAGCCATGGTTTTGATGATCAGGGCGCCAAGTATGATGGCGACGGTAACCTGCGCAACTGGTGGACAGACAAAGACCGCGAAGAGTTCCAGAAGCGCGGCGCGCAGCTGTCTGCCCAGTACAGCCAGTTTGAAGCTCTGCCTGGCAAGTTCGTCAACGGTGACCTGACATTGGGTGAGAACATAGGCGATCTGGGGGGCTTGACCGTTGCCCTGCGCTCTTATCACCTGAGCCTCAACGGTAAAGAAGCGCCGGTAATGGACGGCCTGACCGGCGATCAGCGTTTCTTCGTCGGTTGGTCACAGGTGTGGCGCCGCAACTACCGTGACGAGGAGCTGGGACGTCGTCTGCTGACTGACCCGCATTCACCCAGCCACTACCGCGCCATGGGCACTCCCCGCAACGTGGAAGGTTTCTACAAGGCCTTTGACCTCAAGCCGACTGACAAGATGTATCTGTCGGAAGAGGACAGAGTGAAGATCTGGTAACACGGATTATCCAGAAAACAGAGCCAGGCAGATGCCTGGCTCTGTTGTATCTGGCGGTTTACAAGGTATCAAGCAGTGCCGGCAGGGCTTCCAGGCTATCACGCTGATAATGGGCCGCGGCCCAGCGAGGATCCTGGCGCTGCTCGGCTGCCGGGACTATCAAGGTCTGCATATTGGCGGCGCGAGCGGCTATCAGGCCGTTGAAAGAGTCTTCCACCGCCAGGCAGCGGCTTGGTGGCAGTGCCAGTTTGGCGGCGCAGGAGAGATACACCTCTGGGTGGGGTTTACCGAGCGGAAAATCCTGAGCCGATTGTATTGCATCGAAGGCTTCTGTGATGGCGAGTTTGTCAAGCACGGCATCGATAATATCCCAGGAGGAAGAGGTGGCCAGGCCCACTTTCAGGCCTCGACTGCGACAGGCGCTTAGGGCATCGACAACACCGCGCATGGGCTTGCCATCGCGGCGGATATAGGCGATGACTGCAGCTATGATTTGATCGGCGATATATTGAGGTTCTACTTTGACCTCGGGAAAGCGCTGTAACCAGAAGTCCACCACCTGATCGATTCGCAGACCTGTGGTTTGCTGTATGGCTTCACGGCTGACCGCCATCCCCAACTGCTGAAAAACCTGATACTCGGCTTGCTGCCAGACGGGCTCTGAGTCAATTAATATCCCATCCATATCAAAAATAACGGCCTGTATTGCGGGTGCTTGCATGGAAAAGTCTCAAAAACGGCGCGGATTTGGACGCAGGATAACGAAAAGCGGCCCCGGGATGCAAAATTATCCCGGCAGGGGAGATTAGGAGATGCTTGGCTGAAGGCGTTTGAATTCAATTCGATTACTACAATCTAATTATTTGTATTTAAATGAAAAAATCATTTTTTCAAACTATTGTCTAATTTCCTTTGTTTAATGAGGGGCTTAGTGTGTTGCCGACCTTGGGATTTTGCCACGATTTCTCAGTTGCCTTAGTGTGATCTCATTCATACTTTTGCAAAGCTGTAGTATACTGCAGGCCGGAATTTACGGGTCGATCCTGTGGGGCTGTCAGCTTCATTCATGAAGACGTGCAGTCGTAAGAGCGCCTAACAAAGAGGAATGTTGCCGTGCTAGAAGCATATCGTAAACACGTCGAAGAGCGTGCTGCTGAGGGCGTAGTCCCTAAGCCATTGGATGCACATCAAGTGGCTGAGCTTGTTGAATTAGTGAAAAACCCACCTGCAGGCGAAGAAGAATTTATTCTTAACCTGCTCGAAAATCGTATTCCCCCAGGTGTTGACGAAGCCGCCTATGTTAAGGCCGGTTTCCTGGATGCCGTTGCCAAGGGTGAGGTGAAATCGCCAATCCTGAGCGCCGAGCGTGCGCTGGAACTCTTGGGTACCATGCAGGGCGGTTACAACATCGAACCCCTGATCCGCCAATTGGACAACGAGCAGATGGCCCCGCTGGCGGTCAAGGCTCTGTCCCACACCCTGCTGATGTTCGATGCCTTCCACGATGTGGTTGAGAAGATGAAGGCGGGTAACGCCTATGCCAAGCAAGTGGTTGAGTCCTGGGCCAATGCCGAGTGGTTCCTCAGCCGTCCCAAGCTGGCCGAGAAAATCTCTCTGACCGTATTCAAGGTTACAGGCGAAACCAACACCGACGACTTGTCTCCGGCTCCTGATGCCTGGTCACGTCCCGATATCCCACTGCACGCCTTGGCGATGCTGAAAAACGCCCGCGACGGTATTGAGCCGGATCAGCCAGGCGTAGTAGGCCCAATCAAGAAGATTGAAGAACTCAAGACCAAGGGCTTCCCACTGGTTTATGTGGGCGACGTGGTTGGTACAGGTTCTTCCCGTAAGTCGGCGACCAACTCTGTGCTGTGGTTCATGGGTGATGATATTCCATTCGTGCCCAACAAGCGTGCCGGTGGCTTCTGCCTCGGTGGCAAGATAGCCCCTATCTTCTTCAACACCATGGAAGATGCCGGTGCTCTGCCGATTGAGTTGGATGTGGGCAACATGGAGATGGGCGATGTTATCGACATCTATCCTTATGCCGGCAAAGTGACCCGTCACGATAGCGACGAAGTGATCTCTGAATTCAAACTCAAGACTGATGTGCTGCTGGACGAAGTGCGTGCCGGTGGCCGTATTCCATTGATCATCGGCCGCGGTCTGACCGACAAGGCCCGTGAAGTTTTGGGTCTGGAAGCCTCCGATGTCTTCGTGCGTCCAGGTGACGTTGCCGATACCGGCAAGGGTTACACCCTGGCGCAGAAGATGGTAGGTAAGGCCTGTGGCGTAGAAGGTATCCGTCCCGGCCAATACTGTGAGCCCAAGATGACTTCTGTCGGTTCTCAGGACACTACCGGCCCTATGACACGTGACGAGCTGAAAGACTTGGCCTGTCTCGGTTTCAGCGCAGATTTGACCATGCAGTCTTTCTGTCACACTGCCGCTTATCCCAAGCCTGTTGACGTGAATACGCATCACACTCTGCCTGACTTTATCATGAACCGCGGCGGTGTTTCCCTGCGTCCAGGTGACGGTGTTATTCACTCCTGGCTGAACCGCATGCTGCTGCCTGATACCGTAGGTACAGGTGGTGACTCGCACACCCGTTTCCCTATCGGTATCTCTTTCCCAGCCGGTTCCGGCCTGGTGGCTTTTGCCGCCGCTACCGGCGTTATGCCACTGGATATGCCTGAGTCTGTGCTGGTGCGCTTCAAGGGTAAGATGCAGCCTGGTATCACTCTGCGTGATCTGGTGCATGCGATTCCGCACAAGGCCATCGAAATGGGTCTGCTGACCGTTGAGAAGAAGGGCAAGAAGAATATCTTCTCCGGCCGTATTCTCGAAATCGAAGGTCTGGAGCACCTCAAGGTTGAGCAGGCATTCGAACTGTCTGATGCCTCTGCCGAGCGCTCTGCCGCCGGTTGTACCATCAAGCTGGATAAAGATCCTATCATCGAGTACCTGAACTCCAACATAGTCATGCTCAAGTGGATGATTGCCGAAGGCTACGGCGACCGCCGTACCATAGAGCGTCGTATCAAGGGCATGGAAGAGTGGTTGGCTAACCCTGAACTGATGGAAGCCGACAAGGATGCAGAGTATTCAGCGGTTATTGAGATCGATCTGAATGAGATCAAAGAGCCTATTCTGTGTGCACCGAACGATCCCGATGATGCCGTGTTGCTGTCTCAGGTCGCCAACACCCAGATTGATGAAGTGTTTGTCGGTTCCTGTATGACCAACATAGGCCACTTCCGCGCCACGGGTAAGATGCTGGACAAGTTCGCCAAGACGCTGCCGACTCGTCTGTGGATTGCTCCGCCAACCAAGATGGATAAGGACCAGCTGACCGAAGAAGGTTACTACGGTATCTTCGGCCGCGTCGGTGCTCGTATTGAGATCCCGGGTTGTTCTCTGTGTATGGGTAACCAGGCGCGGGTTGCCGATGGTGCGACTGTGGTGTCGACTTCTACCCGTAACTTCCCGAACCGCCTGGGTACGGGTGCCAATGTGTACCTGGCCTCTGCCGAGCTGGCTGCCGTTGCAGCGCTGTTGGGACGTTTGCCAAGCCCTGAAGAGTATCAGGAATATGCCAAGGAATTGGACGCAACAGCGGCCGATACCTACAGATACCTGAACTTCGACCAACTGGAGGCCTACACCAAGAAAGCCGGTGAAGTGATCTTCCAGTCAGCGGTTTAAGTTATTGTATCAATTATCGCAATAACCTAAGTCAGCTCATGGCACTCAATGCCAATAGCTATAGAGGCTTAGCGGTTCCCGGGAGCTGACGTAAAACCCCACTAACTTTGTTAGTGGGGTTTTTTCTATGTTAGCTGAAGCGTTTGGGTGGATGCGAATAGCTCCTCGTGAAACTCTTACTGGAAGAGGGTCAAGCTTACAAAGCGGTTTGCTGCATGTGATCACGCCTTGATTCACATCATGAAGAAGTGGATTAAGCCAATATGGGATAGGGAGTAGGTGATGGGGCAACTCACTGTTCGGTGACAGAGTATCACAGTGATAAACTGGCACCTAAACAGAAGAATATATCGCCGCGCTGACTATATGAGTATTAATGCAGATACATAACATTAAACTCAAGAGCGGCGATTTTATACAGTGCGAATTACGGGATTAGTTTTCCAGTTCGCCGCGTAAATACTTGAACAACTCGGCAGAGGACTTGGACTGAGGCCCCTTGGCCAGCTCCTTATTGGCCTGGCGCACCAGTTGCCTGAGTTTTTGCCTGTCCAGTTGCGGGTGTTCTTCCAGCAGGGACTGCACTTCGGCATCACCACCATTGAGCAAACGGTCACGCAACTTCTCGAATACCTGAGCCTTGGCGGCCGCTTCGTTGTTCTTGTTCAGCACCCGCTCAAGTGAGGTTTGAATCGCCTCAAGATCTTCGTTGCGCATCAGCTTGCCGATAAACTGCAACTGACGACGGAAGGCCTCGGTATTGGGCTTGATGTTCTTGGTTTGCATGATGGCATCAAACAGGGACTCACCCATCTCAATTTTAGCCAACTGACTCTTGCTCAGCGCTGCCAGCTGCTTGCCCAGATCCTGAGCCTCTTCACTGTCGCGTTTGAGCGAGGTCTTGCTGATATAGTCCTCGTCCTCATCATAAGGCTGTTTAAAATGCTCTGAATCGCCAACTATTTTCATAAAGTCTTTCCTCTGATACTGGCGCTGATTGTAGCATTCCCCTTGGCGCTTCGTCTTCTACGGCAGCAAAATTGATCTGTCGTGGTTATGTGAATAAAGCCGGCTTTTGTTATGCTAGGGGCAGTTTAGCCAATTCAAGAGTAAACCTGTGTCTGCAAATTTTATTGATAGTGAACTGAGTGCGTTGAAAGACGCGGTGGCAATGGCGCTGGAGTATGCCAATAGCCTGGGCACCAGTGCTGCCGAGGTGGCCATCAGCAAGCAACAGGGCCTGAGTGTTTCCACTCGCCTCAAGGAGGTGGAAACGGTCGAATTCAACAAGGATGGCGCGCTGGGGATCACCCTGTATCGCGATGGACATAAGGGCAGCTCTTCTACCTCGGATCTGTCGCCGGAGGCGATTCGCCAAGCGGTTAAGGCCGCCGATGGTATCGCCCGCTATACCAGTGAAGACCCTGCCAGCGGTTTGGCCGATCCTGAGTTGATGGCGAAAGATTTTCCCGATCTGGATCTCTATCATCCCCGTCACACCAGCCCGGAAGAGTTGGCCGAGTTGGCCATTCGCGCCGAAACCGCAGCGCTGGACAGAGACCCGAGGATCAAGAATTCCGATGGTGCCAGTGCCAACGCCCACAACAGCGTCAAGGTCTATGGCAACAGCCATGGTTTCCTGCAGGGTTACTGCAGCTCGCGCTACAGCCTCAGCTGTGTGGTGATTGGCGCCGAAGACAACGGCGATATGCAGCGCGACTATGACTATGGTATCAACCGCTGCTTCGACGCCTTGTTGAGCCCGGAGCAGGTGGGGGTTAAGGCTGCCGATAAGACGGTTGCCCGTCTCGGTGCCCGCAAACTGGCAACCGGCAAACTGCCCGTGCTGTTTGCGCCGGAAGTGGCCACAGGTCTGGTGGGACATCTGGTCAGCGCCATCAGTGGCTCAAGCCTGTATCGCAAGTCCAGCTTCCTGCAGGATGCTATCCACACCCGGATTTTCCCCGAATGGTTCAGCATTGCCGAGCAGCCGCATCTCAAAGGCGCTCTGGCCAGTGCCAACTATGACAGCGAAGGGGTTGCGACCCGTGAGCGTGACATAGTCCGTGACGGCATACTGGAGAGTTATCTGCTGACCAGTTACTCGGCGCGCAAGCTGGGACTGGTCAATACCGGCCATGCCGGCGGCATCTATAACTGGACGCTGGCCGATACCGGCCACAGTTTTGATGAATTGGTGCGTTCCATGAGCCGCGGGCTCATAGTCACTGAGGTGATGGGTCAGGGCGTGAATATGGTTACCGGCGACTATTCCCGTGGTGCCGCCGGCTTCTATGTCGAGAATGGCGAAATCCAGTTCCCGGTCGAGGAGATCACCATAGCCGGTAACCTGAAGCAGATGTATCGCTCCATGCAGGCGGTTTCCAGCGACAGGGATCTGCGCTCCAGCATCCGTACCGGGGCAATATTGCTCGATGAGATGAAGATAGCCGGTAACTGAGCCGGGAAATGGCTAAAAACGCTTGTAAAAGCCCGCTGTCAATGCGGGCTTTTTGGCATGTTCATTTTTATCAAAACGTTATGGGCTTATTGGGCATCATGCAGGGTGATATGCTTCCTCACCCGAGTTACTATCCTCAAAGCCGGGTGGCAGATATTGGCTGAGCTCTTTTAAGTTATTGCAGATACTGTGGGCTCTGTGTTCATCCCCTTGATGCAAGATAGTGAACAGATGTTGCAGTGCCATGGCATTGAGATAGTCCCGGTGAACCGGCGGGAAGATTTCGGCATCAATTTTGGCCCGCTGCAGGCGCTTGTTTATCGCTTGTTGACTACTGTTCAGCACCAGTTCCAGCGCGGTTTTCAAGTGCTGTTCCTCTTCGGCCATCAAGTTCATGGCCAAGTCCAACTGTGCCTGTGGCGTTAACGGCTTACGGGAAAACATCTGATTAACTCTTCGCGGCCCAAAACGCCAGTGTACTCCTGGCATGCTGGACTCAGGCTGAACCAGCGTAACTATGAGTCCTTGTTTCAGCTTAGGGAAACCAAGGCGCCGCAGCAGGCTGTGATACTTGCTGCATATAGTCTTGATAACGCCGCTTGGTTTCACCGCTGTTGGCCATTTCAGACAAGGCTTGCTGCAGTGCGTAGGCTATGCTGCCTGACTTTAGTTCCCAAGGGCTGTTGCCAATGGATATCGGTTTGGCGGCAACATAATTGGGATTTACTTCGGCGCTGAAGTAACGGCTATTGCGTGAGAACCCCAGGTGTCCTTGCCGCCTGTTATCGCAACAGTTGGGATGTAGTTTTAGCCCGTGCTGAGGATGATTTTGCAGCCAGTATCTCAGGGTAGATTCATCGTAGATATAGAAATCCCCCTGATGCTGTTTGAGAAAGGTTATCGCCGAATCTGTGCCCATATCCGGTGGTTTGCGCACTATTAATTTGTTCGGTAAACCACCCAGTTGATAGCTACCGGGGGAGATCAGCAGCACCAATTGTTTATCCACCAATTGCTGCAGTGAGGTGATGTCACTCAAGTCGTTGCGGCTGACGCCGATATAGCGTTCAGATAGGCCGTTGACGATGAAATGCGCGTAGTTGTGGCGCTCTTTGGAGAAGGCCAAGCCGGGATAAAAGTCGATACTGCCCTTGGCTATTTCCCGTAGGATACGCTTTTTCGGCGCTCGCACTACCTTGAGACTACAACCTATTCTGGCTGCTGCCTCTTGATAGAGGCTGAGATAGAGGCCGCTGTTATCCGGGGCCTGAGCAATAAAGGGTGGCCGGGCATTGGTGCGATACCCCATGGTTAACTCACAATTTTCTGCGGCAAATACTTGTGTCGCACAAGCGAGCGTCAGCAGTGTCAAACAGAACTTTATGATCACAGAATAACTCCTTCGGGTGGGGCTGACGCAGGCTGAATGATGAGGCGGGTTGATAGCATAGGTAAAATACTCGTGATATTTTCCTGGAGTCGATACTTGGTTGTTTTAATAAAAGAGGATAATATTTGCGCGATTTTTGTCCGGTATGGCCGGGCAAGTCTCATCCAATTGAAATAAGGAGCCGATATGGCCAAACATATTAAGCAGACTGCACAGCTGGAGCATGAATCCGGTCGTGGACAGATCAAAGATAATGCCCTCAAGGCGGTGGTGACCAGTTCACTGTTTCGCTGTCGCAGCGAGAAGCCGAAGAAGGGCAAAGGATCATACAGTCGTAAAGGACGCAATCAAAAGGGGCAACAGGGTGTTGCCCCTTTTGATTTTATGACTCTAATCTTTTCACCCTGCTGACACCTCAATAAAGATTTCTCCAAGGTGTTGGGAGAGTTTATTCCGGCATCTGCACCAGTTCGGCCCACAGATCGTGCTCATCAGAATGAGTGATCAGTGCGCGCACCATGTCCCCTGGGCTTAGTTCCACTTCACCGTTTAAGAATACCATGCCGTCGATTTCAGGCGCATCGGCATAGCAGCGGCCAATGGCGCCTTCCTCGTCCACATCATCGATAAGGACATCCAGCTCACGGCCTACCAGGCGCGCCAGCCGCTCGGCACTGATCTCGGCCTGCACCTGCATGAAACGCTCATAGCGGTCCTGCTTGACCTCTTCACTGATAAGCTCGGCCAAGGTATTGGCCACGGCGCCATCGACTTCCGAGTACTTGAAGCAGCCCACTCGGTCCAGCCTTGCTTCACGCAGGAAGTCCAGCAGGATTTCGAAGTCTTCTTCGGTTTCACCGGGGAAGCCGACGATAAAGGTTGAGCGGATCACCAGATCCGGGCAGATCTCACGCCATTTCTTGATGGCGTCCAACTGGCGGTCGACCCGGCCGGGGCGCTTCATCATCTTGAGCACGCGAGGGCTGGCGTGCTGCAGTGGCAGATCCAGATAGGGCAGGATCAGTCCTTCGGCCATCAGCGGGATCAGCTCATCGACCCAAGGGTAAGGGTAGACATAGTGCAGGCGCACCCACACACCCATCTTGCCCAGGTGGCGGGCCAGGGTAGTGATATCCTGCTTCACCGGCATGCCGTTCCAGAAATCGGTGCGGCCGCCCTTGTCTTTGCCGTAGGCCGAGGTGTCCTGGCTGACGACCAGAATTTCCTGAACGCCACTTTCCACCAGGCGTTTGGCTTCATCCAGCACGCTGCCGACACTGCGGCTGTCCAGATCGCCCCTCAACGCCGGAATGATGCAGAAGGTACAGCGGTTGTCGCAGCCTTCGGAAATCTTCAGGTAGGCATAATGCTTGGGGGTCAGCTTAACGCCGGCTTGCGGGATCAGCGAGGTGAAGGGGTTGTGCTCCGGCTTGGGCACATATTTGTGCACATGGTTCAGCACGGCTTCATAGCTGTGGGGGCCGGTGATCTCCAGTACATCCGGATGCACTTCGCGGATCTGGTTTTCCTTGGCGCCCAGGCAGCCGGTGACTATCACCTTGCCGTTTTCTTCCAGCGCTTCACGCACGGCATCCAGCGACTCTTCCACCGCGGCATCGATAAAGCCACAGGTGTTGACTATTACCAGGTCGGCATTGTCATAGCTGTTGGTAACCTCATAGCCGTCGATGCGCAGTTGGGTGAGGATCCGCTCGGAATCCACCAGGTTTTTGGGGCAGCCCAGGCTGACAAAGCCGATGCGATTGCCGCTGGTTTGGGCCTCGGCAGGGCTGTTTTCCTGTGCCAGAGTCTTGGCCGGAGTGTCCAGAGTCGTGGTCTGCTTGGGATCAAAAATGTCGACTGATTTCTTCAAGAGCTGTTTTCCGCAATGCTAAAGCTGATGGAGCACGCTTGGGTGCCGGT
Source organism: Shewanella indica (assembly GCF_033842865.1). Classification (NCBI taxonomy): domain Bacteria; kingdom Pseudomonadati; phylum Pseudomonadota; class Gammaproteobacteria; order Alteromonadales; family Shewanellaceae; genus Shewanella; species Shewanella indica. Next base: position 1,034,453 of record NZ_JAWXXR010000001.1, on the reverse strand, counting down.
AAAATTGGCGGCGATTATACCTCAGCCATAGAAAAGGTACAGTTGGGCTGGCTAATTTATGTTCTATGTTGCCATCTCGGTTGCCGCTTCAAAACGTCGTTGAAAAATTTTTTGATTTTTTTAACCCTTTTGTCAGCCGGCTGCGTTTCTATGGTCAACGAAAGCGAACTTTTTGGAGAACCAAGATGAAAAAATCTCTGCTGAATCTGGCGCTGATAGGCGCATTGTTACCCGCTACTCTGATGAGCCACTCAGTACTGGCTCAGGATAGACCTCTGCTGGAAACCACAGGCGTCAGCCAGATACAGGTTGAGCCCGATATGGCCGAAATCCATGTTGAAGTGTCATTAAGCGAATCTGATGCCAAGGCGGCCAAGGCCGCATCCGACAAGGCTGTGGCCGCTTTTATCGAGCGCCTGCTCAAGGCCGGGGTCGCCAAGGAGTCGATTGCCGCCGCCAATCTGAATCTGCAACCTGAGTATGTTTACCTCAAGGACAAGGCGCCCGAGCTCAAGGGGTATCGCGCCAGTCGCAGTGTGACAGTGTTGGTGAAACAGTTGGATCAGCTCAATCCCATACTGGACTCGGCGTTAATAGGCGGGATCAACAAGGTGAACCAGATCAACCTTAAGTCCAGTAAAGAAGCCGAGATGCGCAAGCAGGCGCGGCAGGCGGCCATTGAAGATGCCAAGCAAAAGGCCAGTGAACTGGCGGCCGGATTCGGCGAGAAACTCGATGGCGTCTGGTCGATTCGTTATTTCGACCAAGGCCCGGTGCGTCCTGTGATGTACAAGGCCGCCATGATGGCCGAAGGTGCTATCAACCAGAGCTATGAGTATGGCCAGGTAACCTTCTCCGACAGGGTCGAGGTCAGCTACAAGCTGCGTGACTGAGGTAAGCATCGGGGGGAGAGCCGTTGGCTCGCTGATGGAGCGAAGCAGTTTTTAACCGTGGCTCGTGAACAAGCGGTGCCGGTATTGCTAGGCCGTGACATGAGTCACTTCCCCTGGGCTTAATGCCCGCCTAGCGGGATATTTACCGCCAGAGGCGCAATCCGGCTTGCTATTGGGGCTGTGATAGTTAGAATGCCAGTCGAATACCTTTGAGTAGAGGCGCGCTGCCTAAAAGTAACCGGGAAGAGGGTGATGCCTTTGAGGCCCGGGGAAAGGAGTCGGCGCCGAAGTAGCCAGGCCATCAAACCTAGCTGCTGGTTCTGTATCTAACAGGTGCAGGACTGCCATAGTCATCCACTATGGAGCGCTACCTGAAGGAGCTGAGAAGTTTCTGCCCTCCTTGGTCTGAGTTTCTTCGATCCTATCGGTAGATCTCCACCTTTCTTGGTGTAAAGAGATCATGAATATCATGCATTTTGCGGACTCTCCCTGGTCCATAGTTCCTCCTCTGCTGGCGGTTGCGCTGGCGATCATCACCCGTAGAGTACTGCTCTCCCTTGGGGTAGGCATAGTCGCCGGCAGCCTGATGTTGCAGCAGTTTTCACCGCTGCAATCGCTGCGCTACCTGTTTGACAGTGTGCTGAAAATCTTCTGGGTCGATGGTGCTCCCAACAGCGATAACCTGAATATGTTGCTGTTTATGCTGCTGCTGGGTGGGCTTATCAGCTTGATGACCGCCTCGGGTGCGACCCGGGCCTTCGCCGAATGGGCCGCCAGGCGCTGCCAGAGCCGCAAGGGCGCCAAGTCGCTCACCGGCTTGATGGTGTTTGCCTTTTTTATTGACGACTTTTTCCACAGCCTGTCGGTGGGGCCCATTTGCCGCCCTGTGACCGATAGATTCCAGATCTCCCGCGCCAAGTTGGCCTATCTGCTGGACTCGACTGCGGCGCCCGTATGCGTATTGATGCCCATTTCTTCCTGGGGAGCCTATATCATCGCCCTGGTGGGCGGCATACTCGTGGCCCATGGGGTGACAGAGCAGAGCCCGATCGCCGCTTTTGTGCAGATGATCCCCATGAACCTCTATGCGGTATTTACCCTGATCATGGTGGTGGTGGTGATCGCTTTCCAACTGGATATTGGGCCGATGCGACAGCATGAGCAGCGGGCGCTCGAAGGTAAGCTCTGGGATGAATCCAAGGGCAGGCCCATAGGGCTGGATATGGAAGCCCCGGCCGACAGCCGCGGCGGCATGCTGGATATGGTGTTGCCGATAGTGACACTGACGGCGGCGAGTATCTATTTCATGCTGGACTCCGGGGCTCAGGTATTGGCCGCCAATGGTCAGGCCTTCAGTGTGCTGGGCGCCTTTGAACATACCAATGTGGGCTCATCTTTGGTTTATGGCGCCCTTTGCAGCCTGGCGGTGTCCGGCTTGTTGGCCCTGCGTCTCGGCCTTGGGATATCCACTTGGCTGCGCGCCGCCCCCAGAGGCGTCATGGCCATGTTGCCGGCTATCAATATACTGCTGTTTGCCTGGACCATAGGCGCCGTGGTGCGTGACATGGAAACCGGCAAATATCTCGCTAGCCTGGCTAACGGCAACCTGCCCGCAGGGCTGCTGCCTGTGGTGGTGTTTGTGCTTTCCTGCGCCATGGCCTTTGCCACAGGCACCAGTTGGGGCACTTTCGGTATCATGTTGCCGCTCGCCGGTGATATGGCTGCCGCCAGCGATATCCAACTCCTGCTGCCCATGTTGTCGGCTGTGCTGGCCGGCGCTGTGTTTGGCGATCACAGTTCGCCCATCTCCAGTACCAGTATTCTGTCGGCCACCGGTGCCGGCTGTCACCATATAGACCACGTACTGACCCAGTTGCCTTATGCCCTGACAGTCGCCTTCGGGGCAGCGCTCGGTTATCTGGCCATGGGGCTGCTGCATTCCACCCTGGCCGGTTTCCTGGTGAGTGCCGCTTGGTTTGCACTCTTCTGCCTCTACCACGCCAGGCGTTTCCAGGCGGCTCCCGAGGCCGCCATCGGCTGAGGCTGAGATGGGATACCAAAACGCCCCGGGAGTTTTTCCGGGGCTTTTTACTCTTGCCAAAGGCTTGCGCGAAGATAAGGAGTCTCAGTGATCCAGATAGAGATAGTTCTGCCAGCTTTTCATCCTTATCAATACCTTACGCATGATTGATACATGCTCAAAGCTGTCGGAATAGATGGCGATCTCCACATTGGTACCCAGTGGCAAATGATACTGACTCAGGTCATCCAGCGGCTTGAGTTTCACCAGAGGTCGGCCGTTGAGGCGAATTTGTGACGAGCCATAGAGCTGCCCCTGCGCCTGCACCTGAGATTCACCTATGGCCGGCAGCACTTCGACCACTTCGGCTTGAAACACTTTGCCCGGCAGAGCGCGGAAGATCAGCTCGGCCTTGAAACCGGGTTTCAGCCGCAGCAGCGAGTTTTGCCTAAAGGCGCCGACAAAGAAGCGCTCCTCCTGATGGACAAAGGTCATCACAGGCCTGAAGGGCATGGGCACCACCATCATTCCCGGTCTCAGGGTCAACTGGGTTACATAACCGTCTGAGGGGGCATGCATGCTGGTTTCCTCCAGATTGAATCTGGCTTTTTCCAACATGGCGGCAATTTCGGCCACTTGGGTGTTTTGCCCCTGATACTCGGCTTCCAGTGCCAGCTTGGCGCGCCGGGCTTCGGCCTCGGCCGCCTCTACTGAGGCCTGGGCGCCGAGATAGTACTGACGACGGTTGTCGACATCGGCACGGGTGAAGGCGCCTTTTTCAAAACCGCTGCGGTAGCGCTCATATTCCAGTTGGGTTCTGTCCCGTTCGGCCTCGGCCTTGATGCGACTGGCCTCGGCGGCCTTATAGGCGGCGTCCAGCCCCAATACCGCCTGTTTAGCCTGCTCCAGGCTGGCCTCCAGCCGGGTGACTTCTGTCTGATAAGGAGTCGGATCGACCCGGAACAGTAACTCGCCCTCTTTCAGCAGTTTATTGGGGATGACGGGCACTTCTATGACCTTGCCGCGCACCGAGGGGATCAGCGGGGTGGTGACATACATCTGGCTGCCCATGGCGGTATGGGGATGGTTGTAGTTCATCAACAAAATCAAGGTGCCTATCAGCACTACTCCGCCGAGGACGGCGGTGGGCACGCTCCACTTGTTGAGTGGAATGCGGAAAATCTTGAAGATGGCGACACAGATGGCGGTGTAAGTGAGGATAAGCAAGAGATCCATTTATCTGTTCTCCCCATTCTTGTTATTGCTTTGGGTCTGATTATCTGTACCTGGAATGTCGGTCGAGTCTGCTGCCGTATCCAAGCCCATGCCGCTGGTGGGTTTGGGGTCGGCTGGGGGCTCTTCTGAAGACGTTTGGACTTGGGTTGGGGCTTGGACTTGGGCACTCGACGCTGCAAGGGCCTCTGTGGCGGCATGCTTTTGGGCTTCCAGGGCGGCGACTTTTTCACTCAATAGCTCCAACTGCTGCGCCAGAAGTACGGTTTCATGGTGCAGTGATTGCTGCTCCTGTTGAATTTTGTCAAAGCCCCAGCCCCTGTCCTCGCGCCAGAGCGTGGCCCAGATCCACAGAAACGGCCACAGCACATGCAGGGTAAACAGGCTCACCCAGCCTGCGTAGTGAATAGCGTCCTGATGGGGGTGGTTGCGTTTCTTGGCCAGTTCGTAGGGGATGTCGTGGATCACTATCACCCCGTAGAAGATCACCAGGGCGACAAAGATCAGCAGCCCCAGCGCGATATAATCCAGTGTCATCTAATCGGATTCCCTTATTGGTAAATACGCTTGAATAAGTGTAGATGGCCGCTGGCGGATTGCCCGGGAATGATGAATTTTTTCAGGGGCATAAGACTAAAATCGACTCGTGCCCGAAAGGGTTAGGGCTCGGCAGGTCCCGGCAGCATAAGCTGATAAAATGCCAAATCCAGCCAACGGCCGAACTTATAGCCCACCTGGGGCAGGGTGCCTGAGTGCTTGAACCCCAACTTCAGGTGCAGGGCAATACTGGCCTGGTTTCCGGCATCTATAGCGCCCACCATGGTGCGCATGCCGCGCTCCCGGGCCTGGGTTATCAAATGCTGCATCAGAAAGCGCGCCACCCCTTTGCCTCTATGCTCCGGGTGCACATACACAGAATGTTCCACCGAGTAGAGGTTGGCTGGATAGCCGCGAAACGGGCCTAAGCTGGCAAATCCCAACAGTTGCCCCTGCTCATCCTCGGCGCCCAGAGTTGGCCAGTTGCCTTGCTGTTTGGCGCCGAACCAGTCGCGGATCTGCTGCTCGCTCCTTGGCTGGTATTCATAAAGGGCTGTGGTATGGGCAATGGCATGGTTGAAGATGGCGCGTATCGCCTCGCCATGTTGCTCAAGTTGGCAGTGACACAGATGCATCTTAGGCTCCCAAGGTGGTTTCGCCTGAGTATGCCACAAGCCGGTCGGCGTGCCACCTAATGGACTGGATATCAAAAACAGTGCCTGCCCAGGTGGCAGGCACTGCTCAGGCTCAGTGCTGATCCAGCATGCCTTGGGTGACAATAAAGTCGATGATTTCAGCCACCCCTTGCCCCTGCTTGAGGTTGCTGAACACCCAAGGCTTGTTAGGGCGCATTCTGGCGGTATCTTCGGCCATCACTTCCAGTGAGGCACCGACATAGGGTGCTAAATCTATCTTGTTGATCACCAGTAGATCGGAGCGGGTAATGCCCGGGCCGCCCTTACGGGGGATCTTCTCGCCCTCGGCCACATCTATTACATAGATGGTCAGATCTGCCAGTTCCGGGCTGAAGGTGGCACTGAGGTTGTCGCCACCACTCTCGACAAAGACCAGATCCAGGCCGGGATGGCGCGCCGTCAGTTCTTCCACTGCCGCGAGATTCATAGAGGCGTCTTCGCGAATTGCCGTATGGGGGCAGCCACCGGTTTCCACGCCTATGATGCGGTCGGCGCTCAGGGCCTCGGCGCGGGTGAGAATTTTGGCGTCTTCCTGGGTATAGATATCGTTGGTGACCACGGCCAGGTTGTAGTTGTCACGCATCGCCTTGCACAGGACTTCCAGCAGTGCTGTTTTGCCCGAACCAACGGGGCCGCCAACGCCTATGCGCAAAGGTTGTTTGGTTGTTTGCATATTTTCTCTCATGAACGAAACAGTCGGGTGTATTGGGTTTCATGGCGGGCACTGGCAATGGCCAGCGCCGGGGTATAGCTGCCGATATCGGCCTCGGGCCAGTCTTGCGCCTTTTGCAGCGCCTCGGGGATCTCGGTGCTCAGTTGCAGCAACAGCTGCTGACCGGCGCTCTGTCCCAGAGGGATCAGCTTGACGCCGGCAGTGACGGCATTTTCGAGCCAGCTCCAGCAATAGGCTTCGCACAGTTCATATGTCGGCAGTTGCCAGTGTTTGGCTGCGAGGGCAAAGGCCGCCAATTGGGTTTGCAGCACCAGTTCCCGCTCCTCGGGCGCAAGTGGGATCCCCAGTTGTGGCAGCAGTTTGGCAAAGGCCTGACCGCGCTGGCGCTCCTCCTGCCTTAGTTCTGCGGTTTCGCGACTGGCCAGCAGTAGGCGGCAATAGTCGCTCGCCGCAGAGATGTGTTCCTGCGCCAGCGCCTGACACAGACGCATCAGCAAGGGCAGCTCCAAGGTGGCCAGGCTGTCTTTAAGTTGGTTTCGCAGCCAGTGTCCCAGGGTGACAGGGTCTTTGACCCAGCCCCGCTCTATGGCCCATTCCAGTCCTTGGGAATAGGTAAAGCCCCCCACAGGCAGAGACGGACTCACCAACTGATAGAGGCGCAAGCGGCCAAGCTCGCCGGGGGCCTTGGTCTGAGGCTCAAGGCACTGCTGCCCATGGGCTGGAACCCGGCCGGGGCTGATTTTAGTGGTCATGGCTGTGGTCGTGAGTATGTTCGTGAGAGTGCCCATGACTATTGCCGTGACTATGAGCGTGACTATTACCGTGACTATTACCGTGACTATGGCCGTGGGCACTGCCACCATAGGCCCCCGCCTCGGGTTGGAACTTGTCCTGGCGATAGCTGACCGTGAGTCCGAGTCCCTTAATCATCTCGTCCAGAACATGATCGTGCAGGTAACAGCATTGGCCTTGGGTTATCTGCAGCGGCACATGACGATTCCCCAGGTGATAGCAGGCACGAGCCAGCAGCAGTGGGTCTGAGCTGCTGACCACAGACAGGCTTTCGGCCTTGGCAAAAACCTTGGCCAACTCGCCCGTTTCTGCCTTGAGAATATCGCCCTCTTTGAGGACAGTACCGCGTGGCAGAAACAACCCGGCTTCGCTGCCGTCACTCAAGGTCACTCTTTGGCGGCTGCGAACCCGTTCATCCATCGACAGCCACAGCTGCAGTGTCGGGGTCTGTTGGCATTCATCGGCTTCCAGGCGTTGACAGAAATGGATCATCTAAACTTGCTCCTCTTGGTTTCAAGGCCCGAATATCAGAACAGGAAGTAGCGCTGGGTCATGGGCAACTCAGTGGCCGGTTCACACACCAGCGGCACACCATCGGCCTTGACCTCATAGGTTTGGGAATCCAGTTGGATCTCCGGGGTATAGTCGTTATGCAGCATCTGTTTTTTACTTATGTTGCGACAGCCCCTCACTTCACCTATGCGACTCTTGAGCCCCAACTTACCTGGTATATCCGCTGCGATGGCCGCTTTGGACAGAAACAGCATGGAGCTGCTGTGCAGCGCCTGGCCAAAACAGGCATACATGGGGCGATAGTGCACGGGTTGCGGGGTGGGGATGGCTGCATTAATGTCGCCCATAGGGGCATAGGCTGTCAGGCCACACTTGAGCACCAGTGCGGGTTTAACCCCGAAAAATGCCGGATCCCAGAGCACGATATCGGCCAATTTGCCCGGCTCTATCGAACCCACCTCATGGGCTATGCCATGGGCGATCGCCGGGTTGATGGTGTACTTGGCCAGATAGCGTTTAATGCGCTGGTTGTCGTTGTGCTCCGTGTCTCCCGCCAGAGGCCCGCGCTGCAGCTTCATCTTGTGGGCACACTGCCAGGTACGCATTATCACTTCCCCGACCCGGCCCATGGCCTGGGAGTCGGAGGACATCACTGAGATGGCTCCGAGATCATGCAGTATGTCCTCGGCGGCTATGGTCTCACGGCGAATGCGCGACTCGGCAAAGGCCACATCTTCGGCAATGGCCGGATCCAGGTGATGACAGACCATCAGCATATCCAAGTGCTCATCCACTGTGTTGACCGTGTAAGGCATGGTGGGATTGGTAGAGGCCGGTAGAATATTGGCTTCTCCCACTGACTTGATCACATCCGGGGCATGGCCGCCACCGGCGCCTTCGGTGTGAAACACATGAATGACCCGGCCGTCGATCGCCTTGATGGTTTCTTCATAGAAGCCGGCTTCGTTGAGTGTGTCCGAGTGAATGGCTACCTGCACATCCATCTCATCGGCCACCTGCAGGCAATGATCTATGGCGGCTGGCGTAGCCCCCCAGTCCTCGTGGATCTTGAAGCCCATGGCACCGGCCGCTATCTGTTCCCGCAGTGCTTCCTTATTACTGACATTGCCCTTGGCGAACAGGCCTATGTTGATTGGCAGTGAGTCCACGGCTTCCAGCATCCGGTGCATGTTCCAGATCCCAGGAGTGACTGTGGTGGCGTTACTGCCGGCCACAGGTCCTGTGCCGCCACCGATAAAAGTGGTGACGCCACTGACCAAACCTTCTTCGGCCTGTTGTGGGCAGATAAAGTGGATATGGGTATCCACCCCGCCGGCGGTGACCAGCTTGCCTTCACCGGCCACCACTTCGGTTGCCGGGCCAACCACTATGTTGACACCATCCTGCACATCCGGGTTACCGGCCTTGCCTATGGCCTGAATGCGGCCGTCTTTAATGCCTATGTCTGCCTTGACTATGCCCCAGTAATCCAAGATCAGGGCGTTGGTGATCACCAAGTCGACACAGTCGGCCGCCAGTGCCTGGCTCTGACCCATGCCATCGCGGATCACCTTGCCGCCACCGAACTTGACCTCTTCGCCGTAACGGCAGTAATCCTGCTCTACTTCGAGGAAGAGCTCAGTGTCGGCCAGTCGTACTCGGTCGCCCTTGGTTGGGCCATACATGTCGGCGTAGGCCCGTCGTGATAACTTGCTCATTTTGCCTCCAGTGCGCCCATGATGGCGCCGCGAAAACCATAGATGGCCCGGCGACCGCCAAAGGGCACCAGCTCCACGGTTCTTTGCTGGCCGGGCTCGAAACGGATCGCCATGCCGGCCGGAATATTCAGCCTTAACCCCTTGGTTTGCTCGCGCTCGAACGCCAGTTGGGGGTTGACCTCGTAAAAGTGGAAATGCGAGCCGACCTGAATTGGCCTGTCGCCCAGATTAGCCACCGAAATTTTCAACTTGGGCAGGCCAGTATTGATTTCAATGTCGCCCAGTGCCTCATTGAGACGGTATTCGCCCGGGATCATCTGCTGCCTCCAATCAGATTATCGGTTCGTGGATCGAAACCAACTTGGTGCCGTCGGGGAAGGTGCATTCCACCTGAATGTCGCTGATCATCTCGGGGACGCCCTCCATCACATCCTCGGCACTGAGTATGGTGCGGCCGTAGTTCATCAATTCGGCTACTGTCTTGCCGTCGCGGGCCCGCTCCATGATTTCACAGGAGATCAGGGCTACCGCTTCCGGGTAGTTCAGCTTCAGGCCTCGGGCCCGGCGACGTTCAGCCACCAGCCCGGCGGTGAACAACAACAGTTTGTCTTTTTCTCTTGGGGTCAATTCCATCTTCTGGTCTCGCTATCAGGTCGCCCAAATCCTTGGCGGCTGCGGCAGACGTCCGTGCCAGTGTTGGTGGATCTGTTGCCAGACGGCAATCAAGGCCGTCATCAGCACTTCGGTTTGGTGTCCCAGCAAACGGATACAAAGAATGCCGTCTACCAGGGTGGCACCGTATTCAAAATCGTTTGTGCCTGCGGCGAAGGTCGTCAATGCCTGGCGTACCAACGCCAGCAGCTGCGCATCGGCGGGGAAAACGTAGCAGTTGCCCTGCATGGGATAGGTTTGCAATCCCGCCAACTGTTCTGGGTTGCCGGCCTGCTGCACCAACAGGCCTTCGGACAGGCGCAGCTCGCCATCCAGATAAATTTGGCTGCGGCCGCGAATATCGCCATGGCTGAAGCATTCCTTGAGCACAGGGCGACCGAAGCAGAGCATCTCCCAGCCGATGAAGCGTGCACCTGTGACCAGCTCTATGCGGGTTTCCAGGCGGGCACAGGCACCGGGGAAAAACAGGGTTTCCTGGGGCAGCCATTCCAGCAGGGCGCCATCGGCCACTTGCAGTTGCAGTTGCTGAGCCGCATATTGGCCGCCGCTGCGGTAAAACTTACCGGCGCCCGGAGTGGTTACCAGGCTGTGGGCACCGTTGTCGGCGGCGATAATAATTTGCAGCTGGTCGCCGCCGACTACACCGCCCGGTGGATGTAATAGATAGGTGTGGCAGACCCCGGCTTCGGCCTGAAACGGGCGCTGCACCAGCAAGGGACCAAATTGTTCCCTTTGCAGCAGCCGGGTTTGCCCCCGTCTGGGGCCATAGCGCAGATAGAGTCGGGCACGCCAGTTGGCATGCGTTATAGGAATTACAGACACACTTACCCCTGCCCTGGAATTGTTAAAAGGCATCTAGTTGTTTGAAAGTTGGACTCGATTTCGATCAGTTCGGCGTCGACCACGCCCTGGATGCACCGCAGAAAACTAAGCGGTAGGGCGAAGAGAGAAAGGTCGACGGACGCCGGAGATCATAGGAGTTGTCAAGCATGGCGACAAGAGTCGCCCAAGCGAATTCATTTCGTTATCTGCTCATTTTATTTCGCAGTTGTTGTTTCCGGAGTTTTCGCCAGCACCAGCGATGGGCGTCTGTGCCCAGGTGAGCCGCTATCCTTGAGGGCAAACAGCGCCAGAATGTCGTTGCCGCTGCGGGAATGACTGCGAAACTGCAGCGGTGTCATTCCTTGATGCTGCTTGAACTTGTCGCAGAAATAGGCCGGGCTGTGAAACCCGGACAGCTTGCTGACCCGGCTGACCGGGAAGTCGGTAAAGGTCAAATAGTTGAGAGCCACCCCCATGCGCACTTCCAGCAATAACTTACTGAAACTGTAGCCTTCCTGTTGCAGATGACGCCTGAGCGTGGCCGGGCTGGTATACAGACGGGCGGCGACTTGTTCCAGGGTCCATTTATGACCGGGATCTGTCATGATCAGGCGTGCCAGCGCTCTTTCCCTGGGTTCGTCATATTTGACTCTGAGGGTATTGAACAGATCGACTCCGGCGGCCAGTATCGCCTTGAGGATAAAATACTGACATTGGCGTAGCAGACAGGGGGCCTGGGGGGTTGGGCTCACCAGTTCATGGGTGAGTCGCAGCAGTTCAAAGTTGTCCCTGGCGGCATCCGGCGTATTCAGGGCGTAGCGGCGATAGTGACCATCTGTCTGACATTGGCCCGGCAGATAGTCGACGGCCAACTCTTCCAGCAAAGCTTCATCCAGCGTCAGTGTTTGTAGCGTCAGCGGTTGCTGCGCCGCTTCTATATGACAGGAGATGTGGGCAAAACGGGGAATGATCAGCAGAGTATCCTGGTTCACGTTCAGTCGCTCACCATTGATACTGACCCAGCCATGAGCGGAGTGCAGACGCACCAAAAGCGCGTTATCTATATAAAATTCGCGCAGTTCTATATGTCTGGATGAGTCGATATGTCGGTATTGCATCGTGAGTCTGGCCCGGGATGAATGCCTGTATTATAACCTGAGCCGGCTTGTCACCAAGCCGGGCAGAATAAAATTAGCTCCCCGGGTTTCAGTCGCGACTGTCTTTGGGGGCTTGAAACTCGGTCAGGCTCATATCGGCATGCAGTACGGCTATCCGCTTGGGGGCGCCGTTTTCTGCCAGTTCCAGAAGGCCGATACCGCTTTGGTTGACCAGGCGCTTGCTGGGGGCTCCATTGGGGCGGCGGCCGCGGATCGACATGCGTTTGCGTTTGGTCAGCAGATTGAGCGGCGAGAAATGACCATAGAGCCAGCCGTTGAGCTTATCAAATACAGGCAGCAGCTTTTCCGGGAACTGATTTTTGATGCCGCTGGCGGTGACCTGGTAGATGTTGGGACTGGCACGGCGAAAGCGGATCCCTATGTCATAAGCAAAGGAGTAATGCACATCGCCGGAGAGGATCACAAACTCCTGCGGGGTACGTCTGTGCATGAAGATCGACAGCAGGGCGTTGGCGGCGCCTGGGTGCGCCATCCAGTTTTCGGCGTCCACCAGCAGCGAAGCCCCGATCAGGGTCGCCGTGCGCTGCACCGCCTCAATCAGCTTGACCCCGAAAATCGGTGCCGCCGACACTATGATGACCTTATCCTGCCCCAGCAGTGCCTGCTGCAGATCCATCAGCGCCTCCCAGTCCATCAACCCGGAAGGCTTGGCCAGGTTGGATTCGCTGCGCCAGCGGCGGGTACGGGTATCCAGTACTACCATTCTGGGTTGAGTATCCAGGGTGTAGTGCCAGTTCTCACACTTGAGCAGCTTGTCTATCAGGGCATCCTGGCGCTCACTGTCGGCCAGATAAAGGCCGCTCAGCTCTTCGAAAAAGTCGGTAAACCTCTTGGGTTGATTGCCAAGGGCCTGAAACAGGGTGTAACCCAGCAGGGCATTGCCTATGATGCGCTTGGAGAAGGCGTGACCATAGGCGGCCTCTTCCCAGCGGGCCGTGAGGTTCCAGTCGTCGGTGATGTCATGATCATCGAAGATCATATAAGTAGGCAGATGCGCCAGCAGGCGCCTAACCTTGCCAAGACCCGCCTTGAATTCCAATAGATGTTGCCACTGGGTTTGCCACTCCTGTGCCCGTTTGCCGGTCAGCCCGGGTAACTGCTGCGGCAGTTCCAGTTGCTGCCACAGTTCCGGTGACCAGATTAAAAGATACAGGGCCGTGACTTCGGCGAAGCTCAGCAGATGGTTTTCAGCCATCGAAGAGGTGAATATGGGGTGATTGATATACCAGCGCCAAAGTGCTGTCTTGGCCGGATACTGGGTACGGGGCAAGAGCTGTTTTGGCCTTTGGTAGAGGGAGTCAGGGCCATAATCTATCTGCGCCGAGTCTTTGAGTGGGGCGTCACTAAAGCTTTCCTGCTTTAGTCCCAGCAGCTCGATTACCTGGGCAATGGCCACCAGGGTGGGGCCGGCCACGTCATCGACATAGAGCTGATCGCCGCTCAGCATCAGTAGCGCCGGGCGCTCGGCAGGGGCATTGTTCTGCTCCAGCAGAGTATCGGCCGCCACCAGTGCATCGCCGCTGTGATGATGCGGGTTGCGACAGGAGCCGTGCAGCAAACGATCCAGCCTGGGCTGCAGCACCAGCTCGGGGGAGGATTTGTCCGGATAACACAGACCTTCGATATCGGCGAACAGCGACTGACCATCGGCATCTTCCAAGCTATAACCTATGGCTTGCCCTTGGGGCAGTAATCCGGGAACTTCCAGATGCAGCAGATACTGCCAGGCGTGTTTACCTAGTTGTACTCGGTGCACTTGTTCTTCATTCAGCGGCAAGGGCGCCGACTTGTGACTCAACTTAAGCGTTAATTGCGGGCTCAACGGTTTGCTGCTGACCCACCAGAGGGTGAAATGGTCCCGGTCACAGTGGCGCAATATCGGGCCGGCCAGGATCAGCGGCAAGGAAGAGGAAGTGGTCATCGGCGGGTTCTGCAGCCTCTCAGGAATGAAAAAGGGTGAATCCACAGGGTAAACAAGTGCTTTGGCTTTGAAAAGCCCCTAAAATGTGAAGCCTTGTTAATGATGTAAAGCGGCCGTGCCGAGGCGTCGACGGCAGACATTGATATCCCTGAGTCTTGTGACACCACAGCCAACTTGGTATACCTGCCGATTCAATGCCTTTGCAGGTTTTCGGATGATAAACGGATGAAAAGTACCCCGATGGGAATGACTGGCTTATTTGGCCGAACCGGTGGCCTGGCGGCGGCCGATCAACTGGCGTTGCTGCGGGTTTTGGGGTTGCTGCTGCAATTGGGGTTGACCCTGCTCGGCAGTGACGCCTTTGGCCTGACGCTGCAACCTGAACCCTTGTGGTGGGTGTTCGGGCTGGAAAGTGCCTACCTGGCCTTGACCCTGTGGTTGCGTCATCCTCTTTATCGTCAGAGTGCCGGTATCTTTATCGCCCTGTTGCTGGACACCCTGTTCTGGATCTCCTGGCTGTGGTTTTCCGGTGGTGCTACCAATGCCTTTATTTCGCTGCTGCTGGTGCCGATTGCGCTGGCGGCGGTCACCTTGCCCGCCTGGGGCAGTTGGAGCCTGGCTGCGTTGTCGACTCTGGCCTATAGCCTGATGATCTTAAGCTTGCCGGAAGGCCATATCCGTCATCAGGGTATGGATATGAGTTCACACTTCCTGGGGATGTGGCTCAACTTTGTGGTGTCGGCACTGGTGTTGACCACCAGTGTCGCCCTGATAAGCCGTCGTCTGCGACGCCAGGATACCGAGCTCGGTTGGCTGAGGGAAAATCAGCTGCGGCAGGAACAGCTGCTGGCGTTGGGCACAGCTTCGGCGCAGATGGCACACCAGTTGGCAACGCCACTGGCGAGCCTGAGATTACTGCTGGATGAAGCCATGGAAGAGGGTTTGGATGCCGAAGCGCAGGTGCAAATGGGCCAGGCGCTGTCCCGCTGTGAAGTTACACTCAATGAACTGCGCCGCGCCACCGAATCGATTCGTGAACGTCGCCGCCAGGCCGTGACATTGGCGGCACTGGGGCAAAATATGCGCCAGCAACTCATGCTGTTGATGCCAGAGGTGGATTTCAGCCTCACCTTGCCTGCAGGCCTGACTGAACGTGAAATTATCACAGATGCCAGCCTGTTACCGGCACTGTTGGCGCTGGTGGATAACGCCGCCAAGGCCAGCCTTAACAATATAGGCGAGCCTAAGGTTGAAATTGGCTTCGACTCCCTCGGTGATACTCGGCTTGAAATTAACATCAAGGATTATGGCCGCGGCATAGAGGCCCATCTCTTGGGTGAGCTTGGACTGATGCCGGTGGCGAGCCGCACAGGGATGGGGGTTGCCGTACTCTTGAGTCACGCCAGTCTGGAGAAGTTGGGGGGCGAGCTGGTACTGCACAACGGCCCACAGGGCTGTGAGGCGCGTATCAGTCTGCCCTTATTGCCGGTTTCTGCCAGTAAAGGAGATGCGGCATGAAGCGGTTATTGATAGTCGAAGATGACCTGGCGCTGGCGGCCATTCTGAAACGACGCATGCAGCGGCATGATTTCGAGTGCTGCCATGCCGAAGATGCCAGCCAAGCACTGCTCAGCGCCCGCAGCTGGCAGCCGAGCCATGTGCTGCTGGATATGAAGTTGGCGCAAAGCAACGGCCTTAGCCTGATAGTGCCGCTGCGAGCCAGCCTGCCCAAGGCCTGTATTGTGTTGCTCACCGGCTTTGCCAGCATAGCCACTGCGGTGGAGGCGGTGAAACTGGGGGCAGACAACTACCTGGCCAAGCCGGCCGACACCCGGACACTGCTGGCAGCACTCAAAGTCGAGCCTAAACCCCATACGGCTTCATCCTTGCCTGATGAAACCCCGCTGCACCCCAAGCGCTTGGAGTGGGAATATATTCAGCAGGTACTCAATGCCAATAAGGGCAATGTCTCGGCCACCGCCCGCCAGTTGGGAATGCATCGCCGCACCCTGCAACGTAAGCTGGCCAAGAAGCCTGTTGCTTAAAAAAATCCCGGCCTTCCGAGACGAGAAAAGGCCGGGGCAGGTTCAATTGCAGTGGAAATCTCAACGGCTTGCGGGAGCACGGTGAGGATGAACCCTTAAGCGGGCAACCGTGGCGCCCTTAAAAACGGTACTCGCCCATGACCCAGGCGTTGAGACCGGGTTGTGGCAAACGCTCGCCTACCGCAATATCACCGCCCATCACCCGGTTATAACCGGCGAGATGATCGACATATTCTCTGTCCAGCAGGTTGTCTACCCCAAGCTTGAGCATAAAGCTGTCACCGCGGTAACCGGCCGCCATATTGACTAAGCCATAGCCTGCAGTTTCCTGCTCCAGCTGAGTGGCCGAGACCTTGTCCTGGGCGGCAACCGCTACTGTCTCCAGGCGGGCAAACCAGCTGCCTTGATCCCAGTTGAGGCCCAGGGTCAGGTTGGGGGGCGCGATACGGTAGAGTTTGTCTTCCACGTCGCGGCGTTCGCCATAGGTATAGGCCGCTTGCAGATCCAGGCTCCACTGTTCATGCAACTGCCAGTGGGCGTTGACATCCATGCCGTAGAGCAGGGCGTCGGTATTGCTGAACACCAAGGTGTTGGCATCGCCGGCGGCGATAACGGCAGGATCATCCGTGGGCAGGCCCTGAATATAGTTGTCTATCCTTTGGACAAACACCCTAGGGGTCAGGTTGAAATCCTGGCGGTGTAAATCCAGCCCCAGCTCCAGTTGCCAGGCGGTTTCCAGATCCAGGTCCATCTGGCCCACATAGGTGCGGCCATCGGCCAGCCCGCCGGTGGACTGCATCGGCACCCAGAGATAGCGCTGTTGATAGCTGGCACTGGCCTGTTTTCGTGCCAGGCCGATTATGGCATCCAGCTCATTGTCGATTTCGAAGCGACCGTTGATCACCAAGTCCAACCCGGTATCGTTTTGGCTGCGATCGGCCTGATTGAATCTGTCCATCAGGGTCTTGATTGCCGGTTTCATGGCCGCCATAGAGTGACTCACGGCATCGGCATCAAACCTGTAGTGTTTCACCCGGCTGCCCAGTTGCCAGCTCCAGCGGCCAAAATCCTGTTGCCATTGGGCGTAGAGGCTATAAACACTGTCGTTGATACCGTTGAAGTTATCCACCCGGAACTTGCTGTTGCTCGGGTCTGTCACCACAGTATCGTGTTCGGCATGGCGCCAATCAAAGCCAAATTCCCAGCTGTCTTTCGCCATTTGCCAATGGCCATCGAAACTTTTGGAGTCGGCTATGGTGTAGCGCGGTGCCATGGTAGGCATTTTCATCCGTAGGCTGAAGTTGTCCATGCCGTGACGGGCATCGCTGTAGCCCAGATGCCAGCGCATTTGCCAATCGGCCAGCAGGTGCTCACCACTGAGTTTGAATCTGTCTGTGCGGATATAGTCGATATCCATCGGCAGCGCCGGGGTGGCGGCATCTGTGGTTTCCAGATGCTGGAACGAGAAGGCTATCGACTCATCATCGGCGTTGCTGTCGGCCAGGTTAAATCTGTATTCACCGCCGAACACCTGCTTGTCGTAGACCCCTGGCAGTAATCTGTGGTTATCGCCGCTCTCGGGCACATCATTGCCCTTGAACAAGTCGCCATACAGCATGAGTGCCTGACGCTCACCGCCGAAGTTGCTCTTGACGCCGATGCGACTCTGCTCGCCATTATGCTGGTATTGGCCGCTGACCAGGCCGCTGACTTCATCGAAACGGGCCTGGGACTCCACTACCCGGATACTGCCACCCAAGGTATCGACGCCGCTGGCGACTGGGGCTATGCCGCGATCCAGTTCGAGTTGCTCTGTGATTACAGGCACGGCATAACTCAAGGGAGTATCCATGGCGTTGGGACCGGCGCCGGCCATGCTCATGCCGCCGACTTGGGTTTCGACTCTATCGCCAAAGAGGCCTCGGTACTGGGCTATGCCGGTTAGTGGACCGTTACTGTTGACGTTGGCGCCGGGCAGTGACTTGAGCAGACCACTGATATCGGCCTTGGGCGCGGTGGCTTCAGGCGAGGTCTGCAGCACGCTGCTCTGTACGCTGCCGCGCACCACCAGCACTTCCATGGGAGAATCACTGGCCTTGGCGGCAGTGCCCAGACCGATTATAGGCAGTAAAGCCAGAGCGAGAGGAGAAGGTGAAAAGCGCATATCTTATTGATTTTGGTTGTTTTGGGTGACCCATTCTGGGTCTTGTGCGCGGGCGGGGCAAAGCTAAACAACCAAAGTGCGACAAGCTGTCGCACCCGGGATGGGAGTCAAACCAAGGGAGTGAACTTGATCAGTTCGGCAATACTGTGGACGCCAAGCTTTTTCATGATCTTGGCCCTATGTACCTCTATGGTTCGCAGCGACAGATAGAGAGCTTCGGACATCTGTTTATTGGTCATTCCCTGCACCAGAAGTTGCAATACCTGCTGCTCGCGCTCGGTCAGGGTGGCGTATTTCTGCTGCAGTTGCTGCTGTTCATGGGTCTTGAGGCTGTAGTCGAAGGCTTTTTCGATGGCGGCGGCCAGCGCCTTGCCGGCCACGGGTTTCTGGAAAAAGTCGCAGGCTCCCTGACGAAAGGCGTCAACGGCCATTGGCAGATCGCCATGGCCGGTAAGAAAGATGATCCCCAAGGGACTGTTGGCCTCCAGTAGTCTCTGCTGCACCTGCTGGCCTGTGAGTTCAGGCATGCGGCTGTCGAGGATCACGCAGCCAGGCGCCTCCAACTCAGCGTCCTGGAGAAATGCCTGGCCGCTGTCAAAGGCTTGCAGCCGATAACCGAATTGGCTCAGCATAAAGCCGAGTGAATCCCGGACGGCGGCATCGTCGTCCACCAAATAAAGCGCTACGTCAGTCACATACTTGCCTCTCTCAGGTGAATAAGCCAATCCTAATCTTTGTCGCAGTGAGGCTCAAACTCGGTTGTTGGCTTTTAGAGCCAGATCACTGAGGTGTTGGCCGACATTTGCCCTCCATCAAGTTATTTTTTCGCTGTCTGTATTAGCTTATCTTCATGGATAAAAGGGGAGTGGGAATGGCCAGAATATTAATCTTGATACTGTTGTTAGGGGCCGGGTGTGCTTCGGCTTCGGCGCAACTGTATGAACCGGCGACCGATGCCGAAATGGGTGACGAGCCCATAGAGGCTGTGTTTCGGGTCGGAGTGCTGGCCAATCATGGTGTGGCTCAAGCCAAAGAGAGATGGCGCCCCATGATGCAATATCTCAGCCAAGAACTTCCAGGAAATCGCTTCGAGGTCGAACCGCTGACTTTTGAGCAAATGAGCCAGCAATTGCTGGAGCACAGGATCCACTTTATCGTGACCAACCCAGGGCAATACCTTAGCCTCAGCAGCAAGCTGCCCCTGTCGTGGCTGGCTACCATGCGTAGTCGCAAGCACTTGGGAACTACCTTTGCTATCAGCTCGGCTATCATAGTGCGGGCCGACAGCCCGGTGCGCAATATTGAGGAGCTGCGTGGTGCTACAGTGGTGGCCAGCGATCCTCAGGCGCTGGGGGGATATCAGGCGACAGTAGGCTTGCTCAACAAGCGTGGCTTTGCTGCCAAGCGTTTTTTCGGCGAAGTGCGTTTTTTGGGGTTTCCGCTGGAGCCTCTGGTTTACCAGGTGCGTGACCGCACTGTCGATGCCGCCATTACTCCCTTCTGTACCCTGGAGGAGATGGTGGAAACCGGCTTGGTGCAACGTCAGGACTATCGGGTAATCAACGGCGTCAAGCCCGAGGGGTATGACTGCGAGACCAGCAGCGCCCTCTATCCCAACTGGTCATTTGCCGCCTCTGATCTGGTGCCCAGTCATATCACCCAAGCGGTGACCCGGGCGCTGTTCGACTTGCCTTCCGACTCTGAAGCGGCGATCAAGGCCGACACCATGGGCTGGACAGCTCCTATCAGTCAGCTCAAGGTGATCAAACTATATGAGGAGCTGGATCTTCACGGCGGCCCACCTCCTCTTTATGAAGCCGCCATCGACTGGGTACGCAAGAACAAGGAGTGGGGCGGAGCGCTGCTGTTACTGTTCCTGATCTCCACTCTCTACCACCTGTGGCTGGAATATAAGTTTCGC
Organism: Shewanella indica; assembly: GCF_033842865.1. Taxonomy (NCBI): domain Bacteria; kingdom Pseudomonadati; phylum Pseudomonadota; class Gammaproteobacteria; order Alteromonadales; family Shewanellaceae; genus Shewanella; species Shewanella indica. The sequence goes on along the minus strand of NZ_JAWXXR010000001.1, from coordinate 1,014,656 downwards.
CAGAAGAGTGAATTCCTGTTGGCAACAGAGCGACAACTGCGGGACAAAGAGTTGCAACTGGAACGAATGCAAAGTGCCGCTATTCTGGGCGAAATTGGTGCCGGGCTGGCGCATGAGCTCAATCAGCCGATTGCCGCTATTACCCAATACAGTGAAGGCGCCATGATGGTGCTGGAGCAGCGCGCCGCCGAGGGCTGTGGCGAGCGCGCCGATGCCATGCGTGAGGTGCTGACCAAGATCAATAATCAGTCTATCCGCGCAGGGGCCGTGGTGCATCGTATTCGCGGTTTGCTGCGTCGGCGCCGGGCCGAATCTGAGCCAGTGGTGATAGAGTCACTGCTCAGGGATGCACTGGCGCTGTTTCAGCGGCCGATGGAGCAGCAGGGCGTCGAGCTCAAAATAAGTCGCCGCGGGTCGGAGCGGCCGTTGCTGGGGGATGCTGTAGGGCTGAGTCAGATGCTGGTTAATCTGTTGAAAAATGCTATGGATGCCCTGGATGAAGTTTCGGGTAAACGGGAGATCCAGCTCAAACTCGACTATCAGGCCGCGCCCCCCGCAGCCGGGACCAAGGGAGAGTGGCTGCTGCTGGAACTCTTGGATACAGGCATAGGCCTCAGCGCCTCGGCGGCGGAGTTGATGCTGTCTTTTGCTACCACCAAGGAGGATGGCTTGGGGCTGGGATTGGCTATCTGCCGCGACGTGGTGACTCAGCATAATGGTCATCTGGAGCTGGAAAACCGCCGCGAGTGCCGCGGTTGCCGGGTGCGGGTGTGGCTGCCTCTGGGGGCAACAGCCCTGAGCGAGAAAAAAGCCCCGATCGAATAGAAAGCCCGGCGCTAATCCCGGCAACGCTGCGCTAGAATGGGCTAGGTTCAAATCAACGGAAAGCGCCGCTCAAATGTCTGAAACCTGTCGGCCAGAAAATCTATCACCCGCCGCACCTTGAAGCTGGGGTAGTCGGTATGCAGGTACAGGATTTGCAGCGGCACAGTCTCGCATTGCTGGGGCGAAAAAAGGTTAATCAGCCGCCCGGCATGCACATCTTCGGCGACATCCAACCAGCTCTTGAAGGCGATGCCCTGGCCCTCCAGGGCCCAGTCGCGAATGACGGCGCCATCATTGGCTATTCGCCTGCCTTTCACCTCAACGGCCAATGGGTTACCGGCTTCCGTGAAGCCCCAGCGTTGCCAAGGCTCACCGCCACGATTGAGGATCAGCACCTTATGTTGGCTCAGTTCATGGGGCGTCTTGGGCCGACCATATTGGGCCAGGTACTCAGGCGAGGCCACCGCTACCCTGTGCACATACAAGAGATGCCGCCGCATCAGGCTGGAGTCGCTCAAATGGCCGTACCTCAGCGCCAGGTGAACATTCTGGCCTATGAGATCTGTCAGCTGATCGCCGAAGAAATACTGCAGTGACAACTCGGGCGCCCCGGCCATCAGTTGGTCCAGCCAGGGACGGATCAGGCTGCGGCCCAAGTCCGAAGGCAGTGCCAACCTGACTTCTCCTTTGAGCTCACCGCGGCTTTCCGCCAACGCCATGGCGGCGTTGTCCAAAAGCCCCATCGCCTGACGGGCGGCATCGACAAACACTTGTCCCTCTTCGGTGAGCTGCAGTCGCCGGGTGGAGCGGGCAAACAACTGGCTGCCCAGCTTCTTTTCCAGCCGCTGCAGTGCGGCACTGGCGGCGGCCGGGGTCATGCCCAGCTCGCGTCCGGCGGCAGACAGGCTCTGAAGTTCGGCCACCCGTAAGGCCAGTTGCAGATCATTGAGATGATACATTCAAAAATTATTTGAAAATAAGTTAAGTAATAGCCCAATTATCAATCAAGTTCGAAAGATAGACAATGAGCCTGTGAAGTGTTCCGGCGAGCTCGCCATTCAGTCATCAGGAGTTTCATATGTCACTGTTAGTTCCATATTCCCTCAAGGGATTGTATCTGTCCAATCGGGTGGTCATGGCCCCCATGACGCGTTCGCGCACCAGTCAACCGGGCAATATTCCCAATGCCATGATGGCGGAATACTACCGCCAGCGCGCCTCGGCAGGGCTTATCATCACAGAAGCCACCCAGATTTCCGACGACAGCCAGGGCTATTCCTTTACACCCGGGATCTACACCCAAGAGCAGCTGCAGGGGTGGCGTTTGGTTACCCGCGCCGTGCATGACGCCGGGGGACGAATCTTCAATCAGCTTTGGCATGTTGGCAGGGTGTCTCACCCCGTGTTCCAGAAGGGTGAAGCGCCGATAGCCCCTTCGGCCATAGCACCGACGGCGACTCAGGTGTGGGTTTCAAACGGCAGTGATGGCGGCCAGATGGTGGATTGTCCGGAACCCAGAGCCATGACCCAGGCTGATATCGACCGGGTTGTGAATGATTTTGCCAATGCCGCAGTCAATGCCGTTGAAGCGGGTTTTGATGGCATTGAGGTACATGGTGGCAATGGTTATCTGATCGATCAGTTTCTGCGGACCAACTCCAATAAGCGTAACGATGCTTACGGCGGCACTAAGGCCAACAGAATACGTTTCCTGCTGCAGGTCGTAGATGCCATCGCCGAACGCATAGGCCCGGAGCGGGTGGGGATTCGCCTGGCGCCCTATGTCACCTTTAAGGATATGGCTTGCCCGGAAATCGTCGACACCATACTCCTGGCGGCGGCCGAGCTTAACAAGCGAGGAGTCGCTTATCTGCACTTGTCTGAAGCCGATTGGGACGATGCGCCTGAGATTCCCGAAAGCTTTCGTCGCAGCCTGCGTCATGCCTTTCTTGGCTGCATCATAGTGGCCGGTCGCTACGATCTTGAACGCGCCGAAACAGTATTGGAGCAAGGCTATGCCGATCTGGTGGCCTTTGGCCGCCCCTTTATCTCCAACCCGGATCTGCCAAAACGTTTACAGCTCGGTAAGCCGCTGGCGCCGCTCGGCACTGGCCCACTGTTTGGAGGCGGCGCCGAGGGATACACAGATTATCCGGCGTTGCAGCCTCTTGAGGTGGGTCAATGAAGCGGGAAAGCCCGGCGCTCAATGCGTCTCGGGCCGTGAGCCGCGCCGCTATTTGGCCGGCCTTGCTCTGTAGCGCTCTGGCCTTAAGTGCTGCAACAGTAGTGGCCAGACCGGCTGCTTTGGCAACAAACCTGCCAGTGCCCAAGATTCTGGTGACAGATGGCAGTCAGGCTGAGGCCGAGATTGTCCAGGCGGCCCGTCTTTACGCCGCATTTTGGAACAGTGGCGATCCGGCCTTTGCCCGTGTAGCCCTGAGTGAACACTTTATCGATCGTACACTGCCAAGCGGGCGATCCCAGGGACTCGGCGGGGTATTACAGGTATCAGAGGGCTTCAGACAGGCGGTGCCGGATCTCAGCGCTGAGATTGAGCATCTCCTGGTGGCCGATGACTATGTCACTGTGCGTCTGAGGTTTCGTGGTCATTTCAGTGGCCAATTTGGCGAACAGCAGGGTCAGGGGCAGGCGATAAATTTTCAGGCGGTGGATCTCTACCGGGTTAAGCAAGGCCGTATTACAGACAACTGGCATCTGGAAGACTATCAGAGTCTTTTCTCCCAGATGAATCTCAAGCCTTAAGGAGTAAAGAGTATGCATTCACGCAGACAATTTTTAATGGCCGGCGGCGCTCTGGCTGCCGGTTTGGGTCTAAGTCAAACCGCCGTGGCCGCTGGTGGCATGAGCACGCCCATGTTGCTTCCAGGGGCTGTGGCCGCTGATAGTAAAAATAACCCAGCAGGCAAGCGCCATTTCTGGCCCAATGGTGAGCGCCTGGTTATCTCTATCTCAATGCAGTTTGAAGCGGGAGCCCAAGGGGCAAATGCCGAAGGGCCGTTTCCCCCCATGGAGCCGGGTTATGTTGATACCATCACGCCGACTTGGTACGCCTACGGCATGAATGAGGGGATCCCCCGGCTTTTGCGGCTGTGGGACAAACACGGTATCAAGGTGACGTCGCACATGGTGGGGCGGGCTGCCGAACTGGCTCCTGAGCTTGCCAGAGCCGTGGCCGAGCATGGTCATGAGATCTCCGGCCATGGTCAGAGTTGGACGCCGCAGTACAGTATGAGTGAAGCCGAAGAGCGCGCCTCCTATGAGCAGAGTATTGCCACTCTGGAGCGGATTACCGGCCAGCGGCCGTTGGGGTTCAACGCTTTTTGGATGCGGCATACCCCCAAGACGCTGGAGATACTGCAGCAGCTCGGTTTTATCTACCACATAGATGATCTGGGCCGCGATGAGCCGTCGCTGATCCCTGTCAAAGGAAAGCCGTTTGCCGTGGTGCCCTATAGCCTGCGCAACAACGATATAGGCCGCTTCGGCGGCAATACAGCCATGACAGCCGCGGCCTTTCTGCAGGAACTCAAGGATGAATTTGACTGCCTCTATCTCGAAGGGTCAGACCGCAGACGCATGATGTCCATCAGTGTTCACGATAGGATAGGCGGTGCCCCCGGAATCGTCAGCGCACTCAATTCCTTCCTCGAGTATGCCAAGTCTCATGCAGATGTCGGTTTTATGCGTAAGGATGAGATTGCCAGGTGGGCCTTGAGCCAAAACGATGTGCCGCTTAATCCGCCGCGCCGCTTCCCGGCAGGCTAAGTGGCCCGGCAGATAACGCCTGCCATCGACTCTAAAGCCACCATCCCGGGCTCAGTTTGAACCGGGATGACGGCTTTGTGGATTGAGATCAGCGCAGTGCGCTCAGGGTTTGCCACTGACGGCGGCCGAACTCCAATACCACGCCTACAGCCAAACCGGCGGCGGCATTGACGGCCAGGCTCACCACAGCGGTCGCCAGGATAACAAAGATACAGAAAGGCTTGCCGTCCAAGAGGCGTTTGGACCAGGCCAACTGCAAGCCGGCGGTGGACAGCAGACTACCGAGAATAGCCAGCGGAATAAGGCTCAGCAGCCAGGCCACGTTTTCCCCCCAGGAGAGGGCTATCAGCAGGCAACTGCCGCCGAAGATTAGCGGCGCCCACAGGCGGCGGGCACCGAAATGGTATTGCACCGCCAACCCTCCGGCACCGTGGCACATGGCCGAAGCACCGAAGGGACTCAGCAGCAGATTGGCCAGGCCAGAGCTGGTGGCAAAGGCCTTGGGGCTGAAACGCTTGCTGTCTTCGGGGAACTTCTCTTTGGCCATTACTGAGGTGGCGATAACGGCATTGGTCAAAGTCAACGCCAGTTGCGGCAGCACCAACAGGGTTGCCGCGGCTCCCCAGTCATTTAATTCGGGCCAGCTCAAGTGCCAAGGCGTGTTGTTGAACACAAAGCTGCTGTCGCTGCCGCCTTGCTGGTATTGCCATAGCATGCCGAGGGCAATCACCAAGGGCATGGCCAGATAGCGCAGCGGGATAAAGCGGGCAAAGAAAATCAGTGCGAAGGCGCCGAATCCCAGCACAGGCTCGTCGGCCATCATCTTGAAGCCCATCCACAACAGTTGCAGCCCTATGGCCAGTTGGATGCCGACACTGATAGCCTGGGATATTTGCCGCGACAGCCAACTGATGGCGCCGGAAGCCGCCAGTACCAGCAGTATTACTCCCATCAGCATGGCGCTGGCTTGCATCATGCCAGGTGTCAGCCCCTGGGCGATGACCAGGGCGGCAATCACTTTCATGGGTTGCACGGGAATGGGGCGGCGATAAAACAGGGCTGTGGCCAGGGCAAAGAGACCGAAACCGAGAAAAATGCCTTGGGGAGAAAACTGATTCAGAGCTATCAACCCAAGCACCAGAGGGAGAAAGGTTCCCAGATCGGCAAAGGCGCCGCTAAGCTCACCCAGGGAGCGGTTTAATGAGGAAAAAGTCTTGCCGTTTGTTGTCATTGCACTTGCCACAGAAAAGGATGCCCAGACAACGCAAGAAAAATGCCATTTTTTGTAGGGAGTTGCATCATCAATGACCCGAATTTACCGTCATAGTCTAATTCAGTGTAGTGCCGCTTGGACACTTTGGCCCGATTCTGGGTCTAAATGTCTTTTTTGGGGATAAGTGGCATCTCGTTTGGGGAGTACCAGATGAGAGAGTGGCAGATGAGAGTGACCGGCTCCCGGGAGGCAGGGAGATGCGGGAGCCGGTCTTCAGGGCTTGCCTGAATCGGATCAGCGGGCGTGGCGAGCGCCGCCTTTGTGTTTCATGGGGTCGCCCTCATAGCCCAGCGCCTGCCAGTCGAGGCGGTCACCGCCGTTGTGGCAGTCGGCGCACTTGAGCGCTTCACTCTTGGGCGAGACCATGTGGTTGATACGCCACCACATTTCGGTTTTGGCGAAGCCGTACTGGCCGCTGTAGCTGATGCCCTTGGCCTGCATGGGCTCGCTGGCGGCCATCCCTAAGCGAATCGCCTTATCCCAGTCAAACTCAGACCAGAAACCGCCCTTGCCATAGGTCTTGGGATTGAGCAGCACCTTGTTGACCTTATCGTACACCTGCTTGCCTGTGTGTACCTTGAAGGGGTAGATCTTCGCCTTGGGATCCTGAATGTCACCCAGGGGGAAGGTCAGACGGGTGACCTGCTCGGGATCCATCTTGTCACCGGCCATATAGGCATCGGCGCGGCCGTTGTACCAGGCGTAGCTGGGCTTGACCATCTTGCCCCAAACGAAGCTGCCCTTTTTCTTGGCGTAGCTGTGACGACCATATTGATCCAGGCTCTCTTCCCTGTCTTCACCGGCAGTTGACCAGTCCCAGTGCAGCTTGGTGGGCTCATGGCGGGCAAAGAAGGGAATGTGGCAGGTCTGACAGGCCACGGTCGCCGCGTGCTTGTTCAGCTGTTTGTTGCCGTGTGGTGCACTGTCGTGGCAATTGTCACAGCCGATATGATCTTCACCGCCGGGGGACACACCCATGGCGTTACCGCTGATCATATGCTTCTGGGTGGTGTGGCAGTCCTGACACTGGAAGTCGTTGCCGTCGCTGTCCATATGCACATCCGTGGCCTTGTCCGGGTAGGCCATGGAAGAGTCGAGGTCGCCATGTTTGACCGCATCTCCGCCGCCACCGTAGAAGTGGCAACTGCCGCAGTTATCCCGCACCGGCTTGCCGACATTCTGGGCGACCCGCAGCAGATCCACTGTCTTGAATACCTCACCGGCCGCAACGGGATCTTTCACATAAGTACCCGTGGTGTCATGGCACACCAGGCAGTCCACCTTGGTCTTGTCCTTGAAGTCAAAGCTGTTGTCTTTCCAGCCGTAACCGGCATGGCAGCCGGTACAGCGCGGTTCGTTACCGGCAATGGAAACACAGAAGTTGTTGATGGAGTTTTTCTTGCCCCGTTTGACTGTACGTCCGGGCAGTTTCTGCTCCAGCTCCCAGGTCCAGTGGGATGACAGCATAAAGTCATCGGCATCCTTTTCATGGCACTCAAGACAGGCCTGGGTGACTTCCGAGCCTGTGTTGAAGGGGCCCTTGAGTACCTCTTTGTGGGGGCCGCCGGCCTGGGCCTGGCTCAGGAGGCCGAGCCAGAGTGCCGTGGCTATAAATGGCAGATAAAATGTTTTCATCTGTGTTCCTCCCTAGAAATTCACTGTCAGTGAGGCGTTGATATCCAGCGCCGTATCCACCACGGGCAATAGCGAATAGGCGCTGCCGTCCAGTACATCATCCACCTTCACAGGTGCACCCACGGGCGTGCCCGAGCCAGTGTATTCATAGTCGTAGTAGAGCCCCGCCAGCTTGATAAACATCTTGGGATTGATGTCGAAGATGTAGTAGGCCTCGGCCACATGGCCGCGGGTGGCCAGCTTGCTGCCGACCGGGTCGTCCTGGGCCTGAGTGAAGGGCGTCCAGTACTTGGAGCCATAGTTGTACTCTAGACCGAACTTGCCGTAAGGCGCCGGGATCTGCATGCCGATATAGATGCCGTAACCATCGTGGGAGGCATCGGACTCGGCGCTGGATGGCACCATCAGCAGTTCATCGCCACTGCTGTTGAGCTCTGCTTGAAACACGGCGTCGGTCAACATGCCGCCGAACATGCCGGCGTTGCCGTTGCTCTCAGCGCGGGTCCAGCCAAAGGAGGCAAACAGCTTGAGATCGTCATCGGACTCATAGGCATAGCCCAGGCCGCCCAGATACATGTCGCCTATGACCCCGCTGGGTTGCACCCGGGTAACAAAGTTGAAGTTGTCGAATTTCTGCAGATCGCTGTATAGAGTGGGGGCGAAAATGCCGGCCAACTCGTTGGGGAAGGCCATGGTGCCCTTGAAGCCGTCGTTGATATCCCGCGCGGCAAACAGGGTCAGCTGCAGGAAGTGGTTACCATCGTTGATCACATCAATGTTGAAACCGCCCAGATGGGTGTCCTTGCTGACGGTATCGCCATAAAGCTCGCCATTGCCCCATTGGGACTCAAAGCCCTGACCGTAACAGAAACGCACCACCTGGCCTTCTATCCCGGTGAGCTCTCCAAGCTTGTAGCCCAGAGTGGCACCGTCAAAGTTGAAGTTGACCAGGTGTCCGGAAGGGGTGCCGCCACGTTTTTCATTTTCCCGGTAGTGGCTCGGTGGGCCATAGGTGGAGGGACGACGGCCGACAGACAGATAAAACTCGCTGCCGCCGATGTTTTTCCAGTCAAAGTAGGCGCGCTCGACCCGCAGCCAGTCGCCGCTGGGGTTGCCTGAGTTGGTGCCGTCCATGGTGAAAGAGCGCCAGGAATCAAACACCTGCACACCGGTGGAATCGCCCCAGTCCTTGAACATGGTCAGGCGTCCGGCAAAGCTGACGTTGTCCCACACCTTAGCCTTGAGATCGAGCCGTAGCCGAGTGGTGTAGAAGATGTCATTGTCTATGTCGCCACTGCGATAAGGCGCCAGCACATAGGGCATAACGCCCTGCAGTTGCCCCTGGGCAAAGGCGTTGGCCAGCTCAGGGTTGGCAGCCATCATCTTGCCAAGGGGCGAGGAGGGATCCATGGGGTTGCCCAGTTCGCCGGCCATGGCTTTGGCGCCGAAGTCGTTGAAGTCCATCTTGATCGCCGGATGCCAGGTGACATTGCCATAGTGCAGCGAGTGGGCTCGGGTACGAAAGTCGCCGCTGATCTCCAGTCGATCGAGCGCCGTGTGCCGCTCTGTCTTGTCCACCCGGCTGTTGAGTATATCCAGCTCTTCGGTGATCTCCTGCAGTTGCTGTTTAAGCTCGCGGATCTTGGTGCTGTCATCCAGTTCCCCGGCCTGAAGCTGGGGGCTGCCCAGCAGAGCTAAACCCAGTGCCTGGGCCACCGCCAGAGCGATAAGAGTACGCATAGTAGATTCTCCTGACCGGTCTTGCCGGTCGTTTTCAGGCAGCAAGCGGCCCTGGGGTAACCCCATGACTTTGCTTGCAAGCTGTAAATTTAGTTAAGTGATTGGCGCCTATGCGCTCGGATCAACCGCAGGTCTGGGGTTGATCCGAGTCGGCGGCATGGTCGTACAGGAACTGTTGAATATCCTTGAGTTCCTGCTCTGTTAAAGGCTGAAACGCCTCGGGTTTGGCTTTGTGTTTGTCTCTGGCGAAGAATCTGTCCCATTGGCTCATGGTCTTGCTCATGGGAGTCAGTTCGCCGCCTATGCCTGCTTTGCTGTGACACTCTTTACAGACTTTCTTGTACAGGTGTTTGCCTTTCTTGGGGTTGCCGCCGTCGGCTGCGGTGGCGCCTGTGGCCAATGCGCAGGCTAAAAGCAGAAGGCCGAGTTTGCTGCTGGTGTTCATCATCTATTCCTCTGGGGTGACCGCCCGCTCCGTTAATGGGCTGTTATTTTATGTGTCCTTGCGGTTGTCAATTTAGCAATCCTGAGGTGCGTCAGCTTTGAACTGGATCACTTTCATGAAAACAATCTAATTGATAAAAATATCATTGAAATAAATCTAATTGAGATGATGTTTTTGTTTTTAATCATTTAATTTTATTGTGTTTTTATTTTTTGAACAGAAATCATCACTGTTGTTTTGGCTGATTTTATGAGCGTGATCGGCTTAACAATTGTGAATATTTGTTATCTCTAAAGTGGTTTTTGTTAATCAGTTTGGTGCCTGTAATGGCTTTTTTTTAACGGCTAGAGGCTGGATTACCCTCACACTTTCATGTCCTTTCCGGCATCTTTGCGGGGGCTGGATCACACTCACTCCCCCTATGTGGTTTACCACAATACCCACAGGAATTTAATGGGTAAACAATGAGCTTAAGCCGCTGTAGTCAAGCGGAATCCCATTCAAACAATAACCTGTGTGAGCGACCTTTCCCCGAGGGGAGAGGATGGAGGTAAACCATGATAGAGCTTGATAGGCGCACCTTTCTGAAAGGGGCTGGAGCCGGAGGGGCAACCTGTGCCCTGGCCGGAGTTCTGCCCGGTTCGCTGGCGGCTTTGGGGCGCAGCCCTCTGACCGGCAGTGCCACTGAAGTTGCCAGTATGTGTGAGATGTGTTCGACCCGTTGCCCGATTTCGGCGCGGATAATCGACGGCAAAAACGTCTTTATTTCTGGCAACAAAGAAGCCAAATCATTCGGCGGTAAGGTCTGTGCCCGTGGCGGCGCCGGCCTCAGTTTATTGTACGATCCACAAAGGATTGTCAAACCACTCAAGCGCGTCGGTGAGCGCGGCGAAGGCAAGTGGGCCGAAATCAGCTGGCAGGAAGCCTATCAAACCATCGCCACCAAGCTGAATCAAATCAAGGCCGACCATGGTCCTGAAGCCGTGGCATTTTCCTCCAAGTCAGGTTCGCTGTCCGGACATCTGTTCTATTTGGGTCAGGCTTACGGCAGCCCCAACTCCTTTACCCATAACACCACTTGCCCGGGCGGTTATGTGGTTGCCGCCAAGGCGATGTTCGGTACCAAGGTGAAGCGGGATCTCTCCAACTCCAAGTACATCATCAACTTCGGTCATAACCTCTATGAGGGGATCAATATGTCCGAAACCCGGGGAATGATGAAGGCCCAGGCTGACAAAGGCGCCAAGTTGGTGGTGTTTGAACCCAGGTTCTCTGTGGTGGCCGACAAGGCCGATGAGTGGTATGCCATTCGTCCCGGTTCGGATGTGGCCGTAGCCCTGGCGCTGTGCCATGTGTTGATTGCCGACAACCTCTATGACAAGGCCTTTATTGAGCGCTATGTTGTGGGTTTTGAAGAGTTTGCCGCCGAGGTCAAGGCTTATACCCCTGAGTGGGCCGAGACAATTTCCGACGTGCCTGCCGCCGACATCCGCCGTATTGCTCACGAGTACGCTGCTGCAGCGCCTCATGCCGTGGTCGACTTTGGCCACAGATCTACCTTCACTCCGGAAGAGTTCGATATGCGCCGGGCGCTGTATGCCGCCAACGTGCTGATCGGCAACCTGGAGCGTAAGGGTGGCCTCTACATGGGCAAGAAGGCCGGTGGCTACAACAAGTTTGCCGGTGAGCTTGTGGCTCCTGAGCTGGGTAAGCCAGGCGTTAAACTGCCCAAGCCGCAAGCCAAACGCATCGACCAGATGGATGAGCAGTTTGCTATGGCCTGGTCCGGTGGTGGTATCTATCAGTCAATCATAGATGCAACTCTGGAAGCCAAGCCTTACCAACTGCGGGCCTGGGTTATGAGCCGTACCAACCCTATGCAGACCATGACCGACCGTGCCAAGGTGGTTGAAAGTCTGAAGAAGTTGGAGTTTGTGGTTTCCTGTGATGTTTACATCAGTGAAACCGCCGCCTGGGCCGACATCATACTGCCCGAGTGTACTTACCTGGAGCGGGATGAAGAGGTCGCCGACAAGTCCGGCAAGAACCCGGCCTACTACCTGCGTCAGCAAGTGGTAGATGTGATTGGCGATGCCAAGCCTTCCTGGCAAATTTTCCGTGAACTGGGCATAGAGATGGGCCTGGAGCAGTACTATCCCTGGGAAAACATGGAAACCCTGCAATTCCTGCAGGTGAATAAAGACGCCCAGCTGTTGCAGCACATCAAGGACAAGGGCTTTGTCAGCTATGGCAAGCCGCTGATGCTGCGTGAACCCAAGATGGTGGCCGACTTTGTCGCCGCCTACCCCAACGCCAGGGGCATGGATGAAGATGGTACTTATGGTAGCGCGCTCAAGTTCAAGACCCCCAGCGGCAAGATTGAACTGACCTCCGCCAAGGTAGAAGACATGGCGCCTGGCCGTGGCACTATCGCCTATCGCGAAGTGACCCTGAAGCAACCGGACGAGCTCTACTTTATCCAGGGTAAGGTGGCAGTGCATACCAATGGTGCGACCCACAATGTGCCTATGCTGGCTAACCTGATGTCCGATAACGCCGTCTGGATCCACCCTGACACTGCCGCCAAGCATGGCATTGAGAATGGGGACGCCATTCGTCTCACTTCCAGTGTCGGCAGTGAAGAGGGTCATGCGCTGGTGACCAAGGGCATACGTCCCGACACTGTGTTCGCCTATATGGGCTTTGGTTCCAAGAACAAGGAGCTGGCACGGGCGACCGGTAAGGGCGTGCACTGCGGCAACCTGCTGCCCAACGTGACTGCACCTGTGTGCGGTATGAACGTACACACCACAGGTGTGAAGCTGGAAAAGGCATAAGGGGAGGCGAAGATGACTAAAAGATATGTGATGGTGCACGACGAGAATAAGTGCATCGGCTGTCAGGCCTGTAACGTCGCCTGCCGCAGCGAAAACGGTGTACCTGAGAGCGTAACCCGCCTGCAGGTACGGGTAGAAGGCCCATTCGGTGATGCGCCGCATCTGCACTTCAAGTATCACAGGGTGTCCTGTCAGCAGTGTGAAGATGCCCCTTGCGTCAAGGTCTGTCCTACCGGGGCGGCTTATGTGGGCGAGGACGGCATTATTTCCATCAAGGCAGAGAAATGTGTCGGCTGTATGTACTGTGTGGCGGCTTGTCCCTACAAAGTACGCTTTATGAACCCGGAAACCAAGGTGGCCGACAAGTGCAACTTCTGTAAGGACACACGTCTGGCACGCGGCGAACAACCCGCCTGTGTGACTGTGTGTCCTACCGATGCCCTGGTGTTTGGTGATGCCAACGAGGCCGGCAGCGAGGTGGCGACTCTGCTCAACACCCGCGTGACTTATCAGGACAAGACCCATCTGGGTACTAAACCCAGAATCTACCGTATTCCTGTCAAGAGAGGGGGGATCCAATCATGAACAATACTTGGGGCGATATGACACAATACGACCCTGTAACCTGGAACTGGGTCATAGCGGTTTACCTCTTCTTGGCTGGGTTATCGGCGGGCAGTCTGCTGATTGGGATCGGGCTGCGTTGGGTACAAAACAAGACAGAGGGGGATAGCGGCCTTCTCAAGGCGGCAGCCTTGATAGCACCCGTGGCCATCTGTCTGGGGATGGTGTGTCTGGTATTCGACCTGACCAAACCGTTCCACTTCTGGCTGATCCTGATCAACTACAACCTGACCTCCGTGATGTCCATCGGGGTGTTGGCGCTGCTGGCCTATATTCCGCTGACCTTTGCCTATGCGCTGGTCGTGCTGAAAGATGATCTCGGTAACTGGGGTCTGGGCTTCCTTAAAGGGATTGCAGAATCACTGACTGGCCTTCGCAAGACTATGGAAGTACTGCTGTTTGTGCTGGCGATTGTCGTGGGTGCTTACACAGGCTTCCTGATCTCCGCCATGAACGCCTACCCCATGCTGAACACTGCCGTATTACCGGCGCTGTTCCTGGTGTCCGGCTTGTCGGCCGGTGCGGCCGCCAATGCGGTAGTGGCGCTGCTGCTGTTCAAGACAGACAAGCACTGCCCGCAGCTGGGACGGATGCACGGCCTGGAACTGCCCATAATGGCGGCAGAGATCCTGTTCCTGTTCATGCTGTTCTGCGCGCTCTACTTCAAGGGCGGTGCAGCGGCGGCAGCGCTGGCATCACTGACAAGCGGCGTTTGGGCCAGCGTGTTCTGGATTGGGGTTGTGGGTATAGGTTTTGGTATCCCGCTGCTTTCCATGTTGTTGCTGCCGGCGAGTACCCGCCACACCAAGGGCGCCATGCTGGCGGTAGCCTGCTGCAGCCTGACCGGGGTGCTGGCACTTAGACACTTCATTCTCTATGCAGGTCAGAGCTATCTTGGTTAACAAGCACCTCTGAACCTGTTTTGCCTCAGCCCGTATTATTTGATACGGGCTTTTTTTGTATCTTGATACCATTGTGCCACTGAGATCTGGACTATCTTTAACCCATGTAACTAACGTCTTGCGTCTGGTTACAGATAAAAGCAAGAGGGGGATGAGATGAAACTGAGTCTGTTGACACTGCTTACCACGGGGCTTGCCAGCACGCTGGCGCTGGCTGGGCAGGATGTTTATGAGGCCCGCGCCGATGCCATGGGCGGCGTTGCCGTGGCGGCCGGTAATCGTGAGGCGGCGGCCTTTTCCAATCCGGCGCTGCTGGCTTTGCCCTCGCGCCGCAGCAGTGACTTCAGTTTACTCATTCCTACCATAGGCGCCGATGGCGCCGATAAAGATCAGATGATCGATAAGTTTGATGCCTTGCAGGATAACTATGACGCTCTGGTCAATGCCATAGACGCCGCCGACACAGCGGCTATCGATGACTACCGCAAGCGCCTCAGTGGTGACTTGCAATCGCTGCAGGGCAACAGCGCCTATGTCAGTGCCGGTATCAATATGGCGTTGGTCATGCCTTCGGATGGTTTTAGCTATGCCTTTGTATTCAAGAGTTATCTCGATGCCTTGGGGATTGCCGAAATCGCCGCTGCGGATATTGATGCCCTGGATAATCTGGACCCCAATAACCCGCCGGAAATCCAAGATTTGACCTCCCAGGGGCGGGTAGTGGCCGGGGCGGTTTCCGAGCTCGGAGTGGCCGTGAGCTATCCGCTATCTATCGTCAATATGCCGGTGACAGTGGGAGTCACCCCCAAGCTGCAACGGTTGGATAGTTTTAACTATGCTGTCAGCGCCAACAACTTCGATGCCGATGATTTCAATGATGATGATTATCGCAGTGATGACACAGGCTTTAATCTGGATATCGGCCTGGCATTTCAGCCATTGGATGGTTTGGTTATCGGTGTCAGCGGACGTAATCTTATCGAGCGGGACTTAAGCAGCATAGAGGCTGGCGGCGTGCAGCTTACCTATCAGGTGAAACCTATGGTTACCGCCGGGGTGGCCTATGACTGGGCGGCCTTTTCGCTCAGCAGCGACTTGGACCTTACCGACAACGACAAGTTTGCCGAGCTTGAGGGCAGCCGCTATTGGCGTTTAGGTGGCGAATACCGGCCTGCTGACTGGGTTGCTTTACGGCTCGGTTATCGCCAGGATCTCAATGATCACAGCGCCGATCTCTACTCTCTGGGGACAGGTTTTGCCATAGGCAACAGCTTCCGGCTGGATCTCACCGGCATGTTTGGCAGTGACGATGCCATAGGTGGCGTGCTGCAAACCAGCTATCACTTCTAACAGCGATTTAACCGTTGATGAGCGCCAGAGTTGATTTGATGGTCAGCAGCAGGGCGCTCAGGGCGCACAGTGCCAGCGTCAGGACTCGGGTCTTCTCTTTATCTACCCTGCCCACCAAACGGCCAGCCACCAGAAAACCGAGAAATACCGAAGGCAGTAGCAACAGCGACAGCCATAGGTGTCTCAGGGTCAGGAGGCCAAAACAGCCGAGAATGATCAAGGCTATCAATGAGCTGAAGATAAAGAAGGCCGACAGCGCTGCGCGGAACTGACTGGCGTCTTTTCCCGCCAGCAGCAGGGCCATAGGTGGCCCACCTATGGCGGCCACGGTGCCGAAGATCCCGGAAAAGATCCCGGCGATAAACAAGCTTAGGCGGTTGATTTTGATACTGTACTTTCTGAAGCTGAGAAATACGGCCACGGCCACAATCAGGGCTATGGTCAAGCCCATAATCGGTTGCGGCGCCAGCAACAACAGGGTGGCGCCAATCAGGCCGCCGGGGAGCCGTCCCAGCAAGGCATATTGCAAGCCGTTGAATTCCAGGTGACCGCGCTCGCGTACCAGTGTCAGCAGGGCGATGGAAAACCCCATGGCGATAACAGGAGCGGGAACCAGTTCCGGATCGACGATATACAGCAAAGGTGTAGCTACCACGGCTAGGCCAAAGCCTATCAGCGACTGGGTCAGGGCGCCGGTAAATATGATCAGGGATGCCAGCAACAGGGTGACGGGATCTATCAATGACAGCATTCGCAAGCTCCCAAAAGAAAAGGATCGCGCAGCGATCCTTGTTCAACAATAAGATAATTCAGAGGAATAAGACACTTATTCCATGTCTTCCCATTCAATGCCCATGGCATCCATCATGCGTTTGGCTTCTTCCGGGATGCTGTCTGGTTTGTCTTTGGACAAATCCTCATCATTGGGCAGTGGCTGGCCGGTATAGGCATGCAGGAAGGCTTCGCACAACAGTTCGCTGTTTGTGGCGTGCCGCAGGTTGTTTACCTGGCGCCGGGTGCGCTCATCGGTCAATACTTTCAGTACCTTCAACGGAATAGAGACAGTGATTTTTTTCACTTGCTCATTCTTCTTGCCGTGTTCGGCATAAGGGCTGATGTATTCGCCATTCCATTCAGTCATTGATTCACCTGTGATCTCACTAATTCGCAGCAGATTTTAAACCCTTACAGGATACAGTCAAATGATTGCCTGCAAAATCTGTGCAATATGAACAGAAATCCATACATTTGGACGTCCAAACGTCTTGATGCCTATTGACGGCCGGATGGTCATTGGTTAGATTTAGACGTCCAGACATCTTTATGGTGTCGAGCCTCAGCATTCAGGAGTCGATTATGACAGAGCGGCGATTAGCAACCACAGCGGTCCGGCAGGGCATCGAATCAGACAGCCAGCACGGGGCCGTGGTGCCACCCATCTATCTGTCGACCAACTATGCCTTTGAGGGCCACACCCAGCCAAGATCCTATGATTATAGCCGCTCGGGTAATCCTACCCGCTCCATTCTGGGAGATGCTTTGGGGGAGCTTGAACAGGGCTGCAGTGCGGCAATCACAGCGACCGGCATGGCGGCCATTACTCTGGTGGTCAACCTGCTGGGGCCGGATGACCTCTTGTTGGTGCCCCATGACTGTTATGGCGGTAGCTATAGGCTGTTCACCCATCTGGCGGCCAAGGGCCAGTTTCGCTTGCAGGTGCTGGATCAAACCGACCCGCAAGCTCTTGCCGCTGCCCTGGCGCAAAAGCCGCGCATGGTGTGGCTCGAGACGCCATCCAATCCACTGCTGCGGGTAGTGGATATTGCCGCCATTGCCGAGGCAGCTCACCAGCAGGATGCATTGGTGGTGGCTGACAACACCTTTTTATCGCCGGCGCTGCAACAGCCTTTGCTGTTGGGGGCCGACATAGTGGTGCACTCGACCACTAAATATATCAATGGCCACAGCGATGTGGTGGGCGGTGCCGTAGTAGCCAAAGATCCCGAATTGGCAGAGCAGCTGCACTGGTGGTCCAACACGCTTGGACTGAGCGGAGGCGCCTTCGACAGCTACCTGACCCTGCGTGGCCTGCGTACTCTGGCGCTGAGGATCCGCGAGCATCAGGCCAATGCCGAGCGCATAGTGGCGCTGCTGAGTCAGAGCCCGGTGGTCGACAAAGTTTATTATCCGGGGCTTAAGAGCCACCCAGGCCATGAGATTGCCGCCAGGCAGCAGAGTGGCTTTGGCGCTATGCTGAGTTTTGAACTCAAGGGTGATGAAGCGCAGGTGGTTGCCTTCCTCGGCGCGCTCAAGCTGTTTTCCGTGGCCGAGAGCCTGGGAGGAGTTGAGAGCCTGGTGGCGGTGCCCGCCACCATGACCCACAGAGCCATGGCGAGTGAGGCTCGCGCCGAAGCCGGTATTAAAGACACGCTTATTCGCTTGTCTGTGGGCATAGAAGATGGCCGGGATCTGCTGGACGATATCGCCGCCGGATTGGCGGCAGCCGCAAACTGTTGAATTGAAGGAGCTTGAGATGGCACGTTGTCACCTACATAAGTTTGGCGGTTCCAGTCTCGCCGATGCCGATTGCTACCGACGGGTCGCCCATATTTTGCTGACCCATGGTCATGCCGATGATCTTGTAGTGGTTTCCGCCGCCGGCAAGAGTACCAATTTTCTCTATAAACTGTTGACCCTGAAGGAGTCGGGCGCTCTGTGGCAGGAGGAGCTACAGGAGCTTGTCGGTTATCAGCAGAATCTGATTGAACAGCTGCTGGGTAATGAACAGGCACGTCAACTGCGGGAGCGTCTGTCTACAGATAAGGCGCAACTGGCCAGTTTATTGTCCTTGCCTGAACTCAGCGAATACCAATGCAATCAGGTGGTGGGTTTCGGTGAACGCTGGTCGGCCAGACTGATGGCGGCGCTGCTGCGGGAGTCCGGTGTTGCCGCTTCCCATGTGGATGCCCGCAGTTTGTTGATTGCCGATGAGGGCGCAGTGCCCAGGATTCGCCTAGATGAGTCCCGCGAAAGGGTGCAGCGGCTGCTGGCCGAGCATCCCGATGAGCGTCTGGTGATCACCGGCTTTATCTGCGCCAATAGCCAAGGGGAAACTCTGCTGCTCGGTCGCAACGGCTCCGACTTCAGTGCCACCCTGATAGCCAGCCTGGCCGATATCGACAGGGTGACTATCTGGACAGATGTCGAAGGGGTATTCAATGCCGATCCCAACAAGATTGCCGATGCCAAACTGCTGAGCAGCATGTCGCTGGCTGAGGCCGACCGCCTGGCGCGGCTCGGCTCCCCGGTACTGCATTGCCGTACGTTGCAGCCGCTGTTTGATACCGAGGTCAGCCTGGCGGTGCGTTCGAGCTACGCCTCGCATACCGACTTTACCCTGATAGCCCCCAAGAGTGATGCTGCAAGCGCCCCTGTGGTGACCAATCTTAATCAGGTGTCCCTCTTGAGCCTGGAGCTCAATGGCAGCCGGGCTCAGACTCAGACGCTCGATGCACTCAATGAGGCGGGTTTGAACCCGCTGGCTTACTGGTCTCAGGGACAACACAAACTTGAGCTGGCCTTTACTCCCGAATTATCCCGCCAAGTCTGGCAGTTACTGGAAGCGCAGACATCCGAGCTCAAAATTCAAAGCATTACCGAGGACAGAGAGCATGGACTGGTGGCGCTGGTAAGCAGTGGCGCCGGCAGTTATCGTCGCAGCTTTGCCCGTTTGCTGAGCCGTGAAGCGCGGCCTCTGTACCAGGACCAACTCAGCCTGGTCACCCTGGTACCCAAATCGCAGGTGAACCTGCTGACCCAGAAGGTGCACAGGCGCTGCGCCGGCCCCCGCAAACGCATAGGCGTTATTCTGCTGGGTGTGGGTAACATAGGCGAAGCCTGGGTGGAGTTGTTTGGCCGAGCCCGCGACGGCCTCAAACGTGAGCTGGAGGCCAGTGTTGAACTCCTGGGCTTGGCGAGTTCGAGCCGCGCCTGGATCTGCAATGAGGGGATCTTTGGGGATGACTGGCAGGCAAGGTTTGAAGCCGAAGCTACCCCTTGGCAGTATGAACATCTGTTCGAACAGCTTGCGTTGCTGCAAGCCGATGAACTGGTAGCGCTGGATATCAGTGCCAGCGCTGGACTGACACTAGAGTATCCTGAGTTTTTTGCCCGTGGCATTCATATGGTCAGTGCCAACAAGTTGGCTGGCTCCGGGCCATTGCCTTTCTACCGCGAGCTGAAACAGCAGTTGGGTAACCGCCGACTGTTCTGGCGTTACAACGCCAGTTGCGGCGCCGGGCTGCCGGTGCAGCACGCGCTCAATGATTTGCACAACAGCGGCGACAGGGTAGAGGCTGTCGGCGGTATCTTTTCCGGCACGCTCTGCTGGCTGTTTGAGCATTTCGATGGCATCAAACCTTTCTCCGAGTTGGTGTTGCAGGCCAAAGAGCTGGGGATCACAGAGCCGGATCCCAGGGACGATCTTTCCGGGCGTGACATGCAGCGCAAGTTGTTGATATTGGCTCGTGAAATAGGTCTGGAACTGGAGCTTGAGGATATTCGCTTAAGCTCACTGGTGCCTGAGGCGCTGGCCGATATTCCGCTGGATGAGTTTTTGCAGCGGATCACCGAATTGGATGCCACTCTCGCGCAGCAGTTTGCCGCCGCGGCCGAGCAAAACAAGGTGCTGCGCTATGTGGCGTCACTGGAGCAGCAAGATGGCCAGGTTAACGCCGAAGTCTCTCTGCAGTGGGTCGAGCGTCAACATCCATACGCTAACCTGACCCCGGGAGATAATGTGTTTGTCATCCGCTCAGCCTTCTACCAGGGTAATCCGCTGATCATTCGCGGCCCAGGTGCCGGTAGGGAAGTGACTGCCGCGGCAGTACAGTCGGATCTGGTGCAGATCTGTCGCGATCTGCTGCAGGAGTAGGGTTGGTATTAGCGTCATGTTTGAAGTTGGTTGACTCCTGGCTAGGAAAGCCTGTGTTAGAGGCCGTTCTCGGACGTCCTGTCCTTCACGGTATTCGAGCTTTCAGCCTATCCGCACCGCAGGTGATGGGCTTGCGGTTTAGCTGGAAGCTGAGATCAAGTTTATTGGTGAGTTTTGGCTTAAAGCCATGCTAGCCGCTGTGCCAGCGGCATAAAGTCGTGGAGCAAATGCATCCATGCACAAAGGCCAGTTCGCCATCCCTGGCTTTCGCTCGAAAGCACGTTGTTACGCAACTCTCGCCGCCCCACACCCGAGGAAAGGGGGCTGTATCGACTCGCCCCCTTTCCAAACCCCTAGCGACCCGCGACGCAGCGGAAAACCCCTTGTGCTTATGATGCCAATTCGCTATCGCGCCAGACGCTCAGAGTCACATCCATGTGACTCTGGCCCAGTTCAACATCCTGTTTCGCGCTCGTTAGCTCGTCGCTAGGCGACACTCGCCCCTGATTCGACTGGCGCTGCGTCAGCATCCAAATCCTTCCATGGATAAAGGCCAGCTCGCCTTCCTTGGCTCGCGCTCATAAGCACACTCGCCACCGGCGAGCATTCGCCCTCAGCCACGTTATTTGCGCCAACGGCTTTCGGCGACACCGAGGGGGAATAGGTGCAACTCTGTTAGTCCTGAGCAGCTTGAAATATTTGAGCGATTTGCAGACATACGCCTATTTTCCAGGCACAGGCGGAACTGTGACCTTCCGAGCCAGGGATGGCGAGGCAGAGCTTACAGGGATGTACTCGCAGCGAGTCACAGGATCGCCTGTGCATAAGCCTGCGGCAGGCAATGAGTAACATCCGTCGCCGGAAGCTCGGCCAATACTAACTTAGATACTCTTAGCTGGAAGCTATGATAGCCGCTGTGCCAGCGGCGTAAAGTCGTGGAGCAAATGCATCCATGCACAAAGGCCAGTTCGCCATCCCTGGCTCTCGCTCGTTAGCTTGTCGCTAGACGACACTCGCCGCCCCACACCCGAGGAAAGGGGGCTGTATCGACTCGCCCCCTTTCCAAACCCCCAGCGACCCGCGACGCAGCGGAAAACCCCTTGTGCTTATGATGCCAATTCGCTATCGCGCCAGACGCTCAGAGTCACATCCATGTGACTCTTATCCAGCTCAACATCCTGTCTCGCGCTCGTGAGCTCGTCGCTAGGCGACACTCGCCCCTGATTCGACTGTCGCTGCTTCGGCATCCAAATCCTTCCATGGATAAAGGCCAGCTCGCCTTCCTTGGCTCGCGCTCATAAGCACACTCGCCACCGGCGAGCATTCGCCCTCAGCCACGTTATTTGCGCCAACGGCTTTCGGCGACACCGAGGGGGAATAGGTGCAACTCTGTTAGTCCTGAGCAGCTTGAAATATTTGAGCGATTTGCAGACATACGCCTATTTCCCAGGCACAGGTGAGACTGTGACTTTCCGAGCCAGGGATGGCGAGGCAGAGCTTACAGGGATGTACTCGCAGCGAGTCACAGGATCGCCTGTGCATAAGCCTGCGGCAGGCAATGAGAAACATCCGTTGCCGGAGGCCCTGCCAATACTAATTAGTAACTTTTAGCTAGAAGCTATGATAGCCGCTGTGCCAGCGGCCTAAAGTCGTGGAGCAAATGCATCCATGCACAAAGGCCAGTTCGCCATCCCTGGCTCTCGCTCGTAGCCAGTCGCTACGCGACACTCGCCAAACCACACCGGGCAAGGGGCTTTGCTTGTCCAAAGCCCTTGCATCCCCAAGGACACCCCGACGTAGCCGAAATCCCCACTGGCTTATGAAGCAAATTGGCTACACTCAGGACTCGCCAAATGCATCCATGCATAACGGCCAGCTCGCCTTCCTTGGCTCGCGCTCATAAGCTTGTTGCCTAGCAACATTCGCCCTGCTCGACCTTCGAGCCTCGACATCCCTGTCTCGGCTACGCCAATTTGCAACAACGCCAGCGGCGGCTCCGAAGGGAGAATTGGTGCAATTCTTTCCACACAGAGTTGTTTTAAGCTGCAGATATATGCCTATTTCCAGGCACAGGCGGAACTGTGACCGTCGAAAACAGGGACGTTTTCGTCGAGGCTACAAGGACGTATTCACAACAACGTCCCTGTTTAACGGCCAGCTCACCGTCCCTGGCTCGCGCTCGAAAGCATGTTGCTGCGCAACTCTCGCCATGTCACAGGATCGCCTGTGCATAAGCCTGCGGCAGGCAATGGGATACATCCGTTGCTGGAAGTCCAACCTATTTTATTTGGCTATTTTGAGCTGAAAGCAATGCTAGCCGCTGTGCCAGCGGCCTAAAGTCGTGGAGCAAGTGCATCCATGCACAAAGGCCAGTTCGCCATCCCTGGCTTTCGCCCGTAAGCATGTCGCGATACGACACTCGTTGTGTCACAGGATCGCTTGTGCGAAAGCGCTCCCCAGGCGTAAAACCGAGGCTTTGCAGAAACACTCATTAGTGGCTTTTATACCGATTAAGATAAATACACCTTTGAAGCCATCTTTGGGCTTGACTTCAAGGACAGTTTCTCTAGTATGTGGACATATAGACGTCCAAACGTCCAGATAGATAGTTGAGGGAATTTTCAATGGCTTTTCATCACGCACAACATGCGCACTCGCTGAACCAGAGCTTGTCTGAGCTCAACGGCGACATCAATGTTTCTTTCGAGTTCTTTCCGCCCTCAACGCCTGAGATGGAAACCTTATTGTGGAACTCAATTCAGCGCCTGGAGCCACTGAATCCCAAGTTTGTTTCTGTCACCTATGGTGCCAACTCAGGGGTGCGGGATCGCACTCACAGCGTGATCGAGCGGATCCAGCAGGAAACCGAGCTGGTGGCGGCGCCGCACCTGACGTTGGTGGATGCCAGTGATGAAGAGTTACTGGAGTTGGCACGTCATTACTGGAACAGCGGTATTCGGAACATAGTGGCGCTGCGAGGCGATCTGCCGGAAGGCAGTCCCAAGCCGACACGTTTCGCCTCGGATCTGGTGCGTTTGCTGCGCTCGGTCGCCGACTTTGATATTTCGGTAGCCGCCTATCCAGAGGTGCACCCGGATGCGGCTAATGCCCAGGCTGACCTTATCAACTTGAAACGCAAGATTGAGGCCGGTGCCAGCCGTGCCATCACCCAGTTTTTCTTCGATGTGGAGTCTTATCTCAGGTTCCGCGACCGTTGTGTGGCCGCCGGCATCGATGTGGAAATTGTTCCCGGGATATTGCCTGTGGGCAACTTCAACCAGCTCAAGCGTTTTGCCGCCATGACCAATGTGTCTTTGCCTGGATGGCTGCACCGCCAGTTTGAAGGTTTGGATAACGATCCCGGTACCCGGGCGCTGGTGGGTGCCAACGTGGCCATCGACATGGTTAAGGTGCTTTCCCGTGAAGGGGTGAAAGATTTCCACTTCTATACCCTGAACCGCGCCGAACTTACCTATGCCATCTGCCATACGCTGGGAGTACGGCCCGGCAAGTGAAGGCCTTTGATAACTGCTAAGCGGATAAAAACGAAGCCCACCAATAGGTGGGCTTGTCTTTAGTGGGTTTTTAGTGAAAGGATTAGACCTTGAATTGGCCAATCAGCTGCTTGAGGCGTACCGATAGCTGTGCCAGTTCTTCACCGGCGACGGCTATCTGGGCGGCACTTTCACTGCCCTGAGCCACGCCATCATTGATATTGTTGAGATTGCGATTGATCTCGGCCGAGACGGCGCACTGCTCGTTGGCGGCACTGGCTATCTGGATATTCATCTGGGTGATAGCGGAAACTGCAGCGCGGATCTCATTGAGAGCCGCATCGGCGTTTTGCACTTCGGCGACACACTTATCCATGGTTTGATTACTGCTTTGCATCACACCGACGGCTGACTGCGCCCCTTGTTGCAGGGTTTCAATCATATGCTGAATTTCGGTTGTCGATGCCTGAGTGCGGCTCGCCAGGGTGCGTACTTCATCGGCTACCACGGCAAAACCCCGTCCTTGTTCGCCGGCCCTGGCTGCTTCAATGGCGGCATTGAGTGCCAGTAGGTTGGTCTGATCGGCAATATTGCGGATCACTTCCAACACTGAGTCTATCGCCTGACTGTCCTGCTCGAGTTTGTCGATAGCAGCCGCGGCGCCACGGATCTCTGACTCCAGCCCGGCCATCAGCTCAACCACACTGTTGACCACCTGTTTACCTGAATCTGTGGCGGCATCGGCTTGCTCTGCCGAGTCGGCGGCAACTGTGGCATTTTGGGCGACCTCCTGAACCGTGGCGGCCATCTCGTTCATGGCGGTAGCCACTTGTTCGGTTTCCCTTTGCTGCTGCTCGGCGCTGTGGCGGCTGTCGCTGGTGATGCCGGACATCTCTTCGGCTGAGGTTGCCAGTGAGTCAGTGGCTTGAGTCACCTGCTGAATAGTTTGCTGGATTTTGGCGACAAACAGGTTGAATGCCCGTGCCAGATCGGCAATTTCATCCTTGCTGCTCACTTCGATACGCTTGGTCAGGTCGCCTTCCCCTTGAGCGATATCCTCCATGGCGCTGGTGGTTTGCGCGATAGGGCGGGTGATGCTGCGGGCGATAAAGAAGGCGATAACGGCGCCCGCCAACAGCGCTATGGCACCAATGGCCACCAACTTGAGTTTGATATACCAGAGGCTGGCTTCCGAGTGGCTGCGATCCATGGCGATCGCCAGTACGCCAATGGGGTTATCGGAAAAGTCAGTCACCTGATGCAGGTAGAGGACATGACTATTGCTATTCAAACTTATCAAAGACTTGTCAGCTTTTCCCTGTTGTACTTTTTGCAGCAGCGCCGTGTCTTTGAAAGCCGCGGTTTCAAAGGTTCCGCCAAAACGGCGGTAACCGCTGCTGTCAGGTGTCAGCAGGGCAATTTCGGCCTGATAATTCTGTTTGAAGGCATCGAAGAAAGGTTGACCGAATGACATGCCAAACTCAACCGAACCTGTGTGTTGTCCCTGATAAGTCATTGGAGCCAGGCCGCGGATCCCGAGGCCGGCCACCCCTTTCTCGAGCCCCATTATCGGCTGCTTGCTGTTGTTGGTCTGCACTACGGTTTGGCGAAACCCAGAGAGATCGTCACCGAACTTTTCCGGTTTATGTACCCTGAGGAAGGAGGTGGCCGGTGGCAGATGGAATTGAAACTGCTGCACGGCAAAATCCCGTTTCAACGGGACAAACAGTTGTTGGCTGCGGTTGTTGAGTGAATCCCTGTCGCCGAAGGCGAATTCCTGCTGCATTTCCGGGGTATTGGCCACCACAGTAGCCAATGCCTCGGCCAATCTGCCTGAAGAGTCTATTTCAGCAATCGCGGTTTGATACAGCTTATGCAGTTCACGCTGCTCGGCATTATCAATTTGGCTGGAAAATTCCGACAATACCAAGGGCATGATAAAGCTCATCATGGCGATAAGTACGGCGCAGATCCCCAGCACGATTCGAGTGCCGATTTTTAGATGTGAGAACAAGTTAGCCTCCAGGCATGGGGGGATGAAACGAGTGCGGCGGCTTGACGTGGCCTGGTGATCGCCACGACCTTGCGCCGGGCTCATTGTACCTTCCCAGGGTCAAACAAGGTTGAATAATTATAGTGCTACTAGTGTTAAGTAATTGCGACTTATGACAAATTTTTGTCCAGATCCGTTTACTTACTGAACAGATGTGCGAGGCAGATCGGGTTTATTCCCGATTAGCTATTTACTTAGCAGGCTAAATAAGTAAAATGCTTAGCCTGCTAAGTAACCAGTTAATCAAGATGCACAAATATATAGAACAGCTGACAGAGACCTCTCTGGGAGAGCGCTTGGGGCGTTTACACCGTTTATGGCGCATGGTCGCCGACAATGAATTGGCGCCTTTGGGGCTGACCCATCCTCGTTGGACCGTGCTATGGAAGCTGAGACGCATGGGCGACCATATCAGTCAAAAGCAGTTGGCCGAGTCGCTGGAAATTGAATTGCCTTCTTTGATGCGGACCCTGGGTCAGCTGGAGCAGCAGGGGTTGATCACTCGCCACAGCTGCGAGCATGACAAAAGGGCGCGCATCGTTTCCATGACGGCCCAAGGTGAGGAAGTTATTCGCTCCATGGAGGCCAGGATCATCCAGGTACGGGCCAAGTTGTTGGCGGGCATAGATCCGGATGAGCTGGCTCATTTTGAAGCCGTGATCACCAGGATTTGCGATAACGCCCAACATCAGCTGCAGCAAGAGCAAGCGAAATGAGAGAGACTTTATGACGCCAGATCAACAATTTGCCAGACTCGTTAAATTTTCCATGGTGGGCTTTGTGCTGGTCTTTGCCTATTTCATGTTGGCGGATCTGGAGATGCCGCTGACGCCACAGGCGATGGCGACCCGCACTGTGGTCAAGGTAGCGCCCCAAGTGAGTGGCCCGGTGCAATCTGTGGCTGTAGCCAACAATCAACATGTAGAGGCCGGGCAGTTACTCTTCGCCATAGATCCAGCTCCTTTTGAGCTCGCGCTGGAGCAGGCCAAATTGGCGCTGGAGCAGGCGGTGCAGGATAACGCCGAGCTGGATGCAGCCATAGAGGCCGCCGCCGCAGATGTCAGCGCCAATGAGGCCATGTTGCAACAGAAACAACGTGAGGCCAGGCGCCTGGATGCCCTCTATGCCAGCAATGGTGTGTCACGCCAGCTTAAGGATCAGGCCGATACTGATGCCAGCTCGGCGTTAGCCAAGTTGGCAGCCTCCAAGGCACAACTGGCTAAACTCAAGGTTTCCCGGGGAACAGCCGGGACAGAGAACCTCAAGTTGCGCCAGGCCCGCAGCCGTTTGGCTCAGGCAGAATTGGATCTGAGTTACACCAAGGTGCTGGCAGAACACGAAGGCATAGTCACCAACCTACAACTGGCCAGTGGCAGCATGGCCAACCAGGGCCAACCCGTATTGGCTCTGGTGTCGGAGCAGATGGATATCATTGCCGATTTTCGCGAGAAAACCCTCAGGGGAGTTGAGTCGGGCACTGAAGCCTGGGTGGCGTTCGATGCCGAGCCAGGCAGACTCTACCTTGCCAGAGTCAGCAGCCGCGATGCCGGTGTCAGCGCTGGACAATTCGATGCCAACGGCATGCTGGCGACGCCGACCGAGTCAGATCGTTGGGTGCGGGACGCTCAGCGTCTGCGACTGCACTTTGAACTCCAGAGTGAAGAATACCCCAGGTTGGCGGCCGGTTCCCGAGCCACCGTACAACTGCTGCCGGACAATAGTTTCTATCGTTTCATGGCCAAGCTGCAGATCAAGGCAGTCAGCCTGCTGCACTACATCTATTGAGGTGGCCGATGATCCTGCGTCACCACCCCTTGACTCAGAATGAGCTGCGCCAGTGCCTGCGCATCGCCACCGGCGCCAGCCTCGGCTTTCTGATCTGTAAGCTGATGAATTGGAATTACGGGGTGTTTTATACTGTCATCCCCATGTTGTTGCTGGGACTGGTGCCAGTGATGAACGGCCATGCGGCGCGGCAGTTACTGGCCGCGGCTGTTGTCTGTGGGGTTGAGGTGGGCATCATAGGCGGTTTGTTTGGCAGTCATCCGGCACTGATGACCTTGATTGTCTTTGTGCTGTTTCTGTATCGCTTTGCCTGTATGTCCCGTGGCGCCCTGTTTCTGTTTGGTGCCAATGGAGTGATCAGCCTCAGCATTATGCTGCATTTTGCCAGCTATCCTGATACCGACCTTAACGACCTCATCTTCGGTAACTTTTGGGCCAGTGTGCTGTCTGTGCTGATAGCTTATTTGATGACAGTGCTGATCCCGGATGTTGAACCTCGCAATGCTTATGTCCCCGGGCCCAAACAGCCCCACAGAATGCGCCATGAAGCGCTGATGGGGGCCAGCGTTGCAACCCTGTCGTTTCTGATATTCCAGGCCTTTGATCTGCGCGACTCCATGTCGGCTCAGGCTACTACACTGCTGTTGCTGTTTCCCATGCATTGGAACGGTGCCCTCGACTATGCCCGCAAACGGGCAATGGGTACTGTGCTCGGGGTGGTATACGGGATGGCGGTGCAACTCTTGCTGTATGACTGGTCCGGTGTGCTTTTGTTGGTCGTACCTATGCTCTGGTTCGGTACTTTGTTGTTTGCCCAGGCCCATGTCAAAGAGGCCAGTGGCTCGGCGGTGGGCTTTGGTGCCATGACCACTCTGGGAATATTGTTCGGCCAATATCTGACTCCGGGCAATGATCTGATCTTCAGTGCCCTGTATCGGGTGAGTAGCATTCTGGTGGCCATAGTTGGCACCTTGTTGGCCTGTTATCTATTACATCATTTTCTCAATAGCTTTGAGACGACCCGCTTTGGAGAGTAATGACTTCTAAACGAGAATCGTTATCCAATACATTGTTAGAAAAGGGTTTTTTATAAAACTCAAATCGTAAGCAAATATTTCAAAGCCGAAGATTTATTTGAGCTGCAAACCTTATGACATCTGGATTATGGCCGTTTTCGCTGCTTTTTTGATATTTATCGCAAACTTCTCATATATGTGATTTGGATCTATGCTATAGCACTTACTCATTTTGGGGGATAACAGATGAAATCAATCACGCTCGCCGCAGGTGGTCTGTTGCTGTTGGCTCAGTCCATAGGGACAGCCATGGCAGCAGAGCCGGCTATGCCACCGCAGGCCGCGCTTTGTGGCAGTTGCCACGGCCCTCAGGGACAGGGCGTAGAGCCGTTGGGCCCAAGACTCGCCGGACTTTCCAGCCAATACATTCAACAACAAATCAAGCTGTTTCAGGCTGGAACCCGCCAAAACGCTACCATGACGCCCATGGCCATGACCCTGCAAGGGGATGAGGTTATCGGCCAGGTGGCGGATTACTTCGCGGCCCAGAGCGTCGCTGAAGTCAAACCCCAGCTCAGAGGTGAGCAGGTGGTATTTGCTGATCCGACCGAAAAACTGGTGTACCAGGGCGACTGGACCCGGAACCTACCCGCTTGTGTGACTTGTCATGGCCCTTCCGGCCTGGGTGGTGGCACTTTCCCCAGGCTTGCCGGTCAGCAAGCCAGTTATATCAAGACTCAACTGCAAGCCTGGCAGGATGGCAGCCGTAAAGGCGATGTCGATGGCATGATGGAGCATGTTGCCAAACAGCTCAACAGCGCCGAAATCGATGCTATTGCCAGCTATTTTGCCAATCTCAAGTAAGGACGCAGCATGAAAAAATCTACTCTGTTTATCATGGGTGCTGTGGCCGCAATGACAGCTCAGGCCCAGGCCGAGAATCTGCCCGATCGCCAGGCGCAACTGCCATCATCACCTAAGGTACAAGGGCAGGAATATCTGATCCCCAGACCGCTGGATGCGATTCCGGCCGGTGCCTTTGGTGATAAGGTGCGCAAGGGCTATCAGCTGTTTGTCAATACTCAGCAACTGCGCGACAAATACGTCGGCAATGAGCTGAACTGCGTCAATTGCCATATGGATGCCGGCCGTAAGCCCAATGCTTCTCCTATCTGGGGCGCTTATTTCGCTTATCCTGCCTATCGGAAGAAGAACGATAAGGTCAACAGCTTCGAAGAGCGTATTCAGGGCTGTTTTACCTATTCAATGAATGGCAAGGCGCCAGAGAGCGGCAGCCCTGAGTTGGTGGCCCTGTCTGCCTATGCCTATTGGCTTGGGGTAGGTGGCTTGATGGATCAATACGGAGTCAAAGGCGAAGTGCCTGAACTGGCCGATGCCGAGCTTATCAAGGGCGGCAAACGGGAAGACTTCCCCATCCCTGAAGCCATTAAGCAGCAGTTGACGGTAGATCAACGCGCCAATCTGCCGGGCCGGGGTTATCCTTCAATACCCAAACCTGAATTGGCTTATGATCCGGCCCGCGGTGAGCAGGTTTATCAGGCCCATTGTCAGGCGTGTCATGGCGCCGATGGTCAGGGGCAAGCGATAGCCGGTGTGTATGCCTTGCCACCGCTTTGGGGACCGCAGAGTTTTAACTGGGGCGCCGGAATGCATAGGGTCAACACGGCTGCCTTCTTTATCCACGAGAATATGCCACTGGGCAAGAGTATGCAGCTGACCACTCAACAAGCTTGGGATGTAGCCGCCTATATCAACTCCCATGAACGCCCTCAGGATCCCCGCTTCAAAGGAAAGCTCGAGGAAACCCAAGGCAAGTATCACAAGCATGCCGGTTACTACGGTAAAGAGGTAAAGGGTACCTTGCTGGGCAAAGAGGCTTATCCCATCTTCCCCAAGAAGTCGTAAGGCAAGAGCCTTAATCTATTCGGCGCGCCATAGCAGGCGCGCTTTTTTTATTTGGTAGTACAGGGTTGGGAACTTGACTCTGTGGTTTTGGCCCGGGGGAGGTAATTGACTGACTGAAGCCATTAAAAAGTAAAAGGCCGGTCTCAGGGGAGGACCGGCCTTGGATACTGATGGGCTCAAACGGAGATGAGCCTAAGCATCACGCTCTGCTCGGATGATCAGAGGTTATTTTCCAGGTACTGGCGGATAGCTGTGTCGTTGAAGACACAGGCGTGGTTGCCGCCGAAACCGACTTCGAGAGCGAAAACGCCATCGCCGATACGCATATTCTTGGCTTCTTCGGCATTGTCGTTGATGTTCTTTATATGCAGGGTCTTGATCTGCGCAACAATCTCTTCCTTGGCATCCTGGTCGTTGGCGAGTTCTTTAAACGCGGATTTGACACGATCCAGTGCATAGGTGGGCACGTACATGATCTCTTTGGCGCTGTCGAAACTGTCCCAGTCAAAGGTTACGTCCAGGTCGGCATCCAGAATGCTCTTCATGTCCTGTTTGAACTCAACCACATACTGCTCTTCGATAGAGCGCTTCCATTGTTTTTCTTGTAAACCCATTATTTCCTTCTCTATAAGTTGAGGAGAGCGCGTACTGGCTACTCAAGCAACCGATTTACGCCCCCAAATCATATCCCTTGGTTTGTTTCCAAGGAGGTAAACCGGGGCCAGTCTACCTATTTTGTGGCATGGGATCCATAGGGTTATAACTGAAAAATGCTTCCTTAAAAATAAATTAAAAACTCAGCTAATCAATGAGATTGGTTGTTTCTGTCCGGTGACAGGTTCTTTGTTCGCGATCAGAAACACTCGTTGGCAACTCTCTAGCGCTGATGACAAATCCTCGCTGTGATAGGGGCGGAAAGTCCCTGGGTTACTATGCTTAGCGTTATACTGAGGCGGTGGTCGCTGCGCCTTATCACCGACTTCTGGGGTTGAAATTCGGCATTGGCTTGAGCAGGGGGCGCAGCAGATGTGGGCCGCAGTTTGCTCCATTATGATGGGGAGTCTTGGCTATTGGCTGCAGCAATATCGGGGGAAATGCTTACTCTTTGTCAGGGTGATTACTTTCTTTGGCTTGGCAGTTCAGCTTCTGTCTATTGGCAAGCTGTGTACCTTGGGGCAAGATGAAATAGGCCGTATGCCGTTTTGCTGTGAAAGCCCAGATTACAGGCCTGCCTGCTGTGTTGTGCTTCTTGCAAAGGACTATGGCCATTTGCTGCGAACCATGCCTTGCATCCAGGCCCATAAGCCGACGCAGAGCACACATGGGACTTGTTCGCACCTTCCCTAATTAAGCTTGCCCGTTCAATCAGGATTACAAGGATTGTCATGACTCAGACTCACTATATTGCCCGTTGCCATTGTGGCGGGGTTCAGTTGGCGCTCACTTTTCCCGAAGGAGTGAACAATGTTCGCCGTTGTGATTGCTCCATGTGTCGCCGCCGTGGTGCGCCGGTAGCCTCTGTATCCTTGGCTAATCTCAAGCTGGTGAGTGGCGCAGAGCTCACCAGCTGTTATCAGTTCAATACCCATACCGCGAAACACTATTTCTGTAGTCGCTGCGGTATCTATACTCATCATCAAAGGCGCTCGAATCCACAGGAGTATGGCGTTAATCTGGGGTGCATTGACGAGTTGGATCCCTTTGCTTTCAAGGATGCTCCCGTGATGGATGGCATCAATCATCCTGCTGACAGGGAGGCTTCATGACCGAAAAGTCCGCCGCTCGTTGTCCTGTATGCCAACAAGCCAACCAATGCGCCATGGCGGCCGGTACCGATCCTGCGCTTTGCTGGTGCATGAAGGCCGACTTCAGTTACCTGGAACTGGCGCTGCGGGATATTCCCAAGCACAGTTGTATCTGCCGACACTGCTTAATCAATATAAAGAAAAATGCCGCTCACCATGAGTGAGCGGCATTTTTACCGAGTCTATTTAATCCGCAGGATCAGCTGCGGTCATCACGACGACGGGGCTTACGATCCGGACGGCGTTCGCCTGAGTGCTTGCGAGGGCGACGAGCTGGACGCTGTTCACCTTCGAAGCTCTGGCTACCGGCTTCACGGATATTGATAGGCTTGCCGCATACCCGAACTTTCTTCAGGTGCGCCAGTACGTCTTTAGGCATACCGGCAGGCAGATCGACTGTAGTCAGAGAGTCAAACAGTTGGATCTGGCCTATGTAACGGCTGTCTATGCTGGCTTCGTTGGCGATGGCACCTACGATATTGCCCACACCCACGCCGTGCTCACGACCCACATCCAGCACGTAACGGCACATCTGCAGATCCGGGTTATCCTTCAGGGATTCGGCCTTGCCGAGATCGCCGGGAACCGGACGAGAGTCGCGACGACGCGAACCGCGATCTTCCCGTGAACCACGATCGTCGCGTGAGCTGCGCTCATCACGGCTGTCACGCTGACGCTCCTGGATCGGAGGCAACTGCAGCGGACGCTCTTGCTGTACCTGTTGCAGCAGTGCGGCCGCCAGAATATCTGTGTCCACTTCCAACTGCTGACACAGCTGAGCCACAGCGCCTTTCATAAAGTCCAGCTCTTCGTTGGCTATGGTGGCAGCAACCTGTTCGCCAAGGCGAGACAGACGGCGCTCAGCCACAGTTTCAGGGCTTGGCACCTTCATCGGGGAAATACGACTGTTGGTGGCACGCTCAATGGTGCGCAGCATGCGCATCTCTCTGTGGGTCACAAACAGAATCGCCATCCCGGTACGACCGGCGCGGCCGGTACGACCGATACGGTGTACATAGGCTTCGGTATCGTAAGGGATGTCATAGTTGACCACGTGACCGATACGCTCAACGTCCAGACCACGGGCGGCAACGTCGGTGGCAATCAAAATGTCCAGCTTACCGGACTTGAGTTGATCCACGGCGCGCTCACGGGCCTGTTGGTTCATATCACCGTGCAGTGGTGATGAGGCGTAACCGCGGGCTTCCAGCTTCTCGGCCAGTTCCACACAAGAGTTACGGGTACGCACAAAAATGATGATACCTTCGGTGTTTTCCACTTCGAGCACACGTACCAAGGCTTCCAGCTTGTTGTGCTGGGACACCTGTACAAAGCGTTGCTCGATGGAGTCTACCGTGGTGTGGCTGGCGGCAATGCTGATGGTGGCAGGGTTGTTCAGGTGCTTGTTGGCAACCCGCTTGATCTGCTCAGGCATAGTGGCAGAGAACAGTGCCAGCTGACGCTCGGCCGGAGTATGATCCAAGATCCACTCGATATCGTCGATAAAGCCCATTTTCAGCATTTCATCGGCTTCATCAAGCACCAGAGCCTTGAGGCTGTCGAGCTTGAGGGTGCCACGGCGCATATGGTCCATGACCCGGCCTGGTGTACCAACGACTACCTGAGGGCCGCGACGCAGCGCCTGCAGTTGTTGGTGCATGCTTTGACCGCCATAGATAGGCAGTACATGGAAACCTTTCATGAATTTGGCATAGCTGGAGAAAGCTTCAGCTACCTGTACCGCCAGTTCGCGGGTTGGTGCCAGCACCAGAATTTGCGGTGCGTTGAGGTTATGATCTGTTGCATTAAGCAGAGGCAGAGCGAAGGCACCGGTTTTACCTGTACCTGTCTGTGCCTGGCCGAGAATATCTTGGCCCGCCATCAGGGGGGCGATACTCGCGGCTTGAATTGGGGTCGGGTTCTCGTAGCCGAGCTCATCTAGAGCACGCAGCAACGCCTCGGAGAGGCCGAGTTCTCGGAAAGTTTTTTCACTGGATGACATGGGTTGTAGCCTTGTGGACGCGTCTGGATGACGCAGAAAGTTTCACAGACAGAAAATCAACCCCGTGTCGATTTCCCGCACCGAAAACGCCAGATTATAACAGCGAAATCTGCTATTTTCCACGATTAAAGGTATTTTTATGGCAAATTTAAAGCAAATAGTAGGCCAACTATCGGTTTTGTAACTGTTCCGATGGCAGTCGCAGCAGCAGATCGGCTGCTTCGGCCACGGCGCCGATAAAAGGATAATCCAGTCTGTCGGGCGTGTCATCACGGGTATGGTACTGGGCGTGGGCAGGGACACCGAAGTAGAGCCAGGGAAGCCCCGCCCGGTGGAAAGGGTAATGATCCGAGGCCCTGAGCCAATCACTGCGCTGAACGCTGCGACCAATAGGGCGCGGATGACTGGGGCGAATGCACAGCCCTGTGCCCGCCATCAGATAGTCGCTGAAGTCATCATAGTGGCGGAAATAGCGGCTGCCTTCGAGGTAGATGGCATAAGGAAGCCCGGGCCTGCCTATCATATCCAGATTGACCGCCAGCGAGATGTGCTCGGCAAAACCGCTTTGCTGTAATGCGCTCACCAAGGCCTTGCTGCCATAGAGTCCCGGCTCTTCGGCGTCACTGGCAATAAACAGCAGGTTGTAGCGACCGGGCGCTTGTTTGACTCTTTGGGCGATGGCCAGTAAGGCTGCCACACCAGAGGCGTTGTCGTCGGCCCCCGGATAAAAGCCCGGGCCGCGATCGCCCAGATGATCATAGTGGGCAATCAGCAGGCGCCACTCAGTGGTCGGCCGGGCTGCCGGTAGCCAGCCCAGCAGGTTGATGCCCCGAGCGTCGGCAAAGCCATCGACATAGTTGAATGAGTGTTGAAAGCCGCTCAGAGTCTCGGCCAGGGGCGGAAATATCGAAGAGAGCGGCTGCAGGCCGATTTGTTCAAAGCGCTCTGTGAGATACTCGCGGCTGAGCGCAGCACCTTGGGTGCCGCTGCGCCGACCTTGCAGTCTGGGCGAGGCAAGTACTTCGACATCCTGTTGCAGCTGCTTTGTCTCGGCCCAGTTCAGTTGAATCTCAGCGCCGCAGCGTTCTGGCGAACTGCTGCAACCGGCAACAAGCATCGGCAATATCAATAAGAGTGCCCACAGCGGCGGGCGAATAGAGAGTGCCCACAGCGGCGGGTGAATAGAGAGTGTCATCGGCATCCTGCCTCCGGCAAGGGTAATCAACTCAAGCTATGTTGCAGTTTATACCATTCCCCGAGACAGGTTTGCCTGCTTATTTCGCGGCTTGTGCCACGCCGCCCTGATAGCTAGGCGGTAGGGTATTGCCGCCGCGGCTGGCCGAAGGCGTATCCGCCTTTGTCCTGCCCTTGAGCTTGAACACCTCAATACCCGACACCAAATGACGCTTGGCGCCTATGGTGACCAGCGTCGCCGGGGGCAGGGCACTGGGTTCAACCAGCGCCGTGCGGCCATCGGGCAGGGCGACTGTGGTGCCGTCCGGGCCGGAATGCACCACTTCACCCAAATAGCGTTTGCAGTTGCCTACCAAGGGGTCAAAAGCCGCCAGCAATAAACCCGCCATAAAGATAACCAGGGCCAATAACAGTAGTCTGTTGCCTGTCACAGTCACCTCACAGCATAGGCTTCAGGAAGCGGGCGGTATGGGACTCTGGATGCTCGGCCACCTGCTCCGGGGTGCCGGCCACCAGAATGGTGCCGCCACCCGAGCCACCTTCCGGCCCCAGATCCACTATCCAGTCGGCTGTTTTTATCACATCCAGATTGTGTTCAATCACCACTATGGTGTTGCCCTGGGACTTGAGTCTGTGCAGTACATCCAGCAGCAGCTGGATATCGGCAAAGTGCAGCCCTGTGGTGGGTTCATCCAGAATATAGAGGGTCTTGCCGGTATCCCGCTTCGACAGCTCTTTAGCCAGTTTGACCCGCTGAGCCTCGCCGCCGGAAAGGGTTGTGGCGCTCTGGCCCAAACGTATATAAGACAGACCGACATCCATCAGGGTTTGCAGTTTACGGGCAATGGCCGGCACCGCATCGAAGAACACACGGGCTTCCTCGACCGTCATCTGCAGCACTTCGTGAATGTTCTTGCCCTTGTACTTCACTTCCAGCGTTTCACGGTTGTAGCGCTTGCCTTTACAGACATCGCAAGGCACGTACACATCCGGCAGGAAGTGCATCTCTACTTTAATAAGGCCGTCACCCTGACAGGCCTCACAGCGGCCGCCCTTGACGTTGAAGGAGAAACGCCCCGGCTGATAGCCGCGGGTACGGGATTCCTGAGTCGCCGAAAACAGTTCGCGGATCGGGGTAAATATGCCGGTATAGGTGGCCGGGTTGGAGCGCGGCGTGCGGCCTATGGGGCTCTGATCTATATCTACCACCTTGTCGCACAGTTCCATGCCCTCGATACGCTCATAAGGCGCCGGCTCTTCGGCGGTGGCGCCGTTGAGCATGCGATGGGCAATCTTGAAGAAGGTGTCGTTGATCAGGGTGGACTTACCCGAGCCGGATACCCCGGTGACACAGGTCAGCAGCCCGACCGGGATCTCCAGATCTACCTGTTTGAGGTTGTTGCCGCTGGCACCGAATAGCTTGATCATCTTGCCGGGATCGCAGGGCACCCGACCTCCGGCTACGGTGATCTTTTTCTTGCCGGACATATATTGGCCGGTGACAGAGGCTTCACAGGCCATGATGGCGTTGATGTCACCGTCACAGATCACTTCACCGCCATGAACCCCGGCGCCGGGGCCGATATCGATAATATGATCCGCCATGCGGATGGCATCTTCATCGTGTTCGACCACAATCACAGTGTTGCCCAAGTCCCGCAGGTGAGTGAGGGTGTTGAGCAGGCGCTCGTTGTCGCGCTGATGCAAACCAATCGAAGGCTCATCGAGTACATACATCACCCCGACCAGACCGGCGCCGATTTGGCTGGCCAGGCGGATCCGCTGCGCCTCGCCACCTGAGAGGGTTTCTGCCGAACGAGATAAACTCAGGTAGTTGAGGCCGACATTGACCAAAAAGCCCAGGCGATCGCCCACTTCCTTGAGGATCTTCTCGGCTATCTGCGCCTTTTGCCCCTCAAAGCTCAGGGTGGCGAAGTAGTCGCTGGCCTCACCAATGGACCAGGTGGTCAACTCCGGCAGGTTGATATTGCCGATAAACACGTTGCGGGCCTCTTCGCGCAGGCGTGAGCCGCCACAGCTGGAACAGGCCTGGTTGCTGATGTACTTGGCCAGCTCTTCACGCACAGAGTTGGACTCTGTCTCCCGGTAGCGTCTGTCCATGTTGTTGAGGATCCCCTCGAACGGATGGTTGCGAACCACCACATCGCCGCGATCGTTGATATAACGGAAGGCGACATTCTCTTTGCCTGAGCCATAGAGCACTATTTGCTTCACCTTGGCGGGGAGGTCGCCAAAGGGAGTTTCCACATCGAAGCCGTAATGCTCGGCCAGTGAGGTGAGCATCTGGAAATAGTAGAAGTTGCGTCTGTCCCAGCCACGAATGGCACCGCCCGCCAACGACAGCTCATCGTTGGTGATCACCCGATCGGGATCGAAAAACTGCTGTACCCCGAGGCCGTCACAGGTCGGGCAGGCACCCGCGGGGTTGTTGAAGGAAAACAGCCTGGGTTCCAACTCGGCCATGGAGTAACCACAGTGAGGGCAGGCGAAGTTGGCGGAGAACAGCAACTCTTCATTGCTGCCTTCCTCCATGCTGGCCACAGTGGCCACGCCGCCGGACAGCTCCAGTGCGGTTTCGAAAGATTCCGCCAGCCGCTGCTGCAGATCCTCGCGCACCTTGAAGCGGTCAACCACCACATCGATATTGTGTTTTACATGCAGATCCAGCGCCGGTGGGTCGGAAAGATCGCACACCTCGCCATCGATACGGGCGCGAATATAGCCCTGGGCCGCCAGGTTCTCCAGTAATTTGACATGCTCACCCTTGCGGCCCTGCACTACGGGAGCCAACAGCATCAGGCGCTCGCCTTCGGGGCGTTCCAGCACCTTGTCTACCATCTGGCTGACGGTTTGTGCCGCCAGCGGCTGGCCGTGAACCGGACAACGGGGCTCGCCCACGCGGGCAAACAACAATCTGAGATAGTCGTAGATTTCGGTAATGGTTCCCACGGTAGAACGAGGGTTGTGGGAAGTGGACTTTTGTTCAATCGATATTGCCGGGCTCAGGCCTTCGATATGATCCACATCCGGTTTTTCCATCAGACTCAAAAATTGGCGGGCATAGGCCGACAGGGATTCCACATAGCGCCGCTGACCTTCGGCGTAGAGGGTATCGAAGGCGAGAGAAGATTTGCCCGAGCCAGATAAGCCTGTAATAACAATGAGTTTGTCTCGGGGAATGGTCAGATTGATGTTCTTGAGATTGTGGGTTCTGGCACCGCGGATGTCTATCTTGTCCATCAGTCTCTACTTTGGCTAATCACTGGAGAAAAAGAGCACAAGTATCACATATTTTGCCTTGTGCCGATAGCGGCGACGCATTTGTGCTACTAACACCATACTGTCAGTAGCAAGCCCTCAGCCGAGGGCTGAGGGCGACTTGGGTTTTTCTCTTTGAGCTGTTCAAAACCTTCGTGGTAACATGCGCTCCCTTAAAAAATTCTTAATCCAGGGCAAAAACTATGGCCAACGGTGGACTTTCCGGCACTGAAAGAAAAGTCGCGTTCTCATTAGCCAGTGTGTTTGGGCTGCGCATGATGGGCTTGTTTATGATCATGCCTGTCTTCGCGCTCTATGGACAAGATCTCAAAGGCTTCTCACCTCTGTGGGTGGGTATTGCCATCGGCGCCTATGGTCTGACTCAAGCGATACTGCAGATCCCCATGGGGATACTGTCAGACAGAATTGGCCGCAAACCGGTGATCCTCGGCGGCCTGTTGGTGTTTGCTCTTGGCAGTGTTTTGGCTGCTATGTCCGACAGCATCTACGGCGTTGTCGCCGGCCGCGCCTTGCAGGGCATGGGCGCCATTGCCGCTGCCGTGCTGGCATTGGCGGCGGATCTTACCCGGGATGAACAACGCACCAAGGTGATGGCCATCATAGGTATGTGCATAGGTTTCTCCTTTGCCTTATCGCTGTTGGTGGGGCCTGTGGTGGCGCAGCATCTTGGGCTATCGGGCTTGTTTGCCCTGACGGCGGGCCTGGCGTTGCTGGGAATGCTGATAGTGCAGTTGTTGGTGCCAAACCCTGTGGCTCATGCGCCCAAGGGCGATACCATGGCGGAACCGGGCAAGCTGAAAAATATGCTTAAAGATCCACAGCTATTTCGCCTCGATGCCGGTATTTTTATTCTGCATTTGGTGCTGACGGCGGTATTCGTGGCATTGCCGCTGGACTTGGTCGATGCCGGTCTTGTTAAAGAAAAGCACTGGATGCTGTACTTCCCGGCCTTTGTCGGCGCCTTCTTTTTGATGGTGCCGCTGATCATCATTGGCGTGAAGCGCAATAATACCAAGGGGATGTTTCAGTTTGCTTTGGTGATCATGCTGGCATCTTTGCTGGCGATGGCGCTGTTTTCCCATAGTCTTTGGGTGTTGGCGGTCGCCATAGTGGCCTTTTTTACCGGTTTTAATTACTTGGAAGCCTCACTGCCCAGCCTGATCGCCAAGTTTTGTCCCGTGGGGGCCAAAGGTTCGGCCATGGGTGTGTATTCTACCAGTCAGTTTCTCGGCGCCTTCTGTGGCGGTTTGCTCGGTGGTGGCGCCTATCAAATCATGGGCGCTGCCGGAGTGTTTAGTGTGGCAGTGGTGCTGCTGATTATCTGGCTGGCATTGACCCTGGGAATGAAAAATCCTGTGCTGCTCAAGAGTTACACTCTAGAGGCTCAAGTGAGTGGTCGAGAGCAGGCGCAGAAGATGGCCGCTGAGCTTTCTCAATTGCCGGGGGTTGCCGAGGCCATAGTGGTTTTGGAAGAAAAAGTCGCT
Source organism: Shewanella indica (assembly GCF_033842865.1). NCBI lineage: Bacteria > Pseudomonadati > Pseudomonadota > Gammaproteobacteria > Alteromonadales > Shewanellaceae > Shewanella > Shewanella indica. Next base: position 974,247 of record NZ_JAWXXR010000001.1, on the reverse strand, counting down.
TACCTCAAGGTGAACGATCAATTCGATTTAAGACGAGCCAGAGCTGTGTTAGGCTCTGTCAATTAAGCTAAGTTTAAGTGAAAATCGCAGGAGATTTCGATGGCCAGTCGTGGTGTTAATAAGGTAATTCTGGTGGGCAATCTGGGGCAGGACCCAGAGGTGCGCTACATGCCAAACGGCAACGCCGTAGCGAATATCACAGTGGCCACCAGTGAGTCATGGAAAGACCAGCAGGGCCAACAGCAAGAGCGCACCGAGTGGCACAGGGTTGTCATGTTCGGCAAGCTGGCTGAAATTGCCGGTGAGTACCTGCGCAAAGGCTCGCAAGTGTATCTGGAAGGCAAGCTGCAGACCCGCAAGTGGAAAGATCAGAGCGGTCAGGATAAGTACACCACTGAAGTGGTTGTCGATATGGGCGGTACTATGCAGATGCTGGGTGGCCGTAACCAAAATCAAGGTGGTATGAGCCAGGGCGGCAACCAAGGTGGTATGAACCAAGGTGGTATGAACCAAAACCAAGGTGGTTACGGCGGTGGTCAGGCACAGTCTCAGTCCCAATACAATGCGCCACAGCAGTCCGGCGGCTATCAGCCCAAGCCTGCTCAGCAGCCACAGCAGCCACAGCAGCAGTACAACGCGCCGCAGCAGCAAAGTTATGGTCAGCAGCAGAACTCAGGTTATGCGCCCAAGCCACAGCAGCCAGCGCCACAACAGGCGGCTCCACAGCAGCGTCCGGCACCACAGCCTCAGCCACAACAGCAGAACTACACGCCGGATCTGGATGACGGCTGGGATGATGATATCCCATTCTGAGGTCTATTGGAGATAGGCACTTGTGCTTGATACCAGAAAAAGCCACTGCAACTGCAGTGGCTTTTTGCTTGGTGCCTCTCGAGCTATAGTCGCGGCTCTTTTGGTGGTAATAGCTTGAAGCTCGAAAGCGGGCCATTGCTTGTTTGGCTCCGTCTCCTTGAACCTGACCAGGCCTTTAGCAATATTATCGGCGTCATGGACGCTTAACTGAGATGCTTTCCTGATTAGGTACAGATGCGCTTTTGGTCTCAAGTCAGTGCCCGCTATGCCTGATTCGCCAATAGCGGCAGGATATTTTTGGTAAAAATTGACAATCTTTACATTTGTGAGTGGCTTATCTGTCGTTTAGTGTTTGATGGTTTTTTAGGCGGTGGGTCAATTTGACTTGATGACGGTTATTCTGCTCCCCCGGTTGGCTACTGCAGATAGTGTAAAGGTGTTACTGATGTAATACTTTGTTTTATCTGTTATATTCGTTCATTCAGTTATTTCCCCTTGTCTTAGTTGTCGGCTTTTTTAGCACTATCCTTTTCTTTTTCCCGTCGATTGAACCTCAGTTAATGGCTATTCATCCTGCCTTTTTCGTTAATGGGACAAAATTTACCTATATATTTGGACAAAATGTCTTTTGGTGTATTTTTTGTTCGTTTTGGCTTTATAAACTATTTTAAGTCTATTTGTTGGGTTTTAGTTCTGTATATATATCATTTTATGGTTCAAGATGTCATAGCTATCTCTTTGTGATCCTGGTCTCGTGTCATTATTTGTTATCCTGAGTGTCTTTAAGGATAATCCTACATGAAGTGTGGTCTTTAATTTTACTGCACTCGGTAGGTCGCCGCCGAAAGGGGTGACCCCCATCAAAACTCATAACGACAAGAGTGTGAGGACGCTATGAACAGACGTCAGTTTTTCAAACTGTGCGCTGCCGGGGCGGCAACTTCAGCCATATCTGCGCTGGGGTTGTTGTCCGAGAAGGCTTATGCCGCAGTTCGGGAATTCAAACTACTCAGAGCTAAAGAGACCCGCAACAACTGCCCGTATTGCTCGGTGGGTTGTGGCTTGCTTATGTATAGCCAAGGCAGCGGTGGCAAAAACTCTGAACATGCCATTTTTCATATTGAAGGTGATGCCGATCATCCGGTAAACCGTGGGGCGCTCTGCCCTAAAGGCGCAGGCCTGGTGGACTATGTTAACAGTCCGCACCGTCTGCAGTACCCTGAGTATCGCGCTCCGGGTAGCAATGAATGGAAGCGTATCAGTTGGGGCGAAGCTTACAAGCGTATTGCCCGTTTGATGAAAGACGATCGTGATGCCAACCTGATTGAGAAGAACGCCGATGGCGTAACAGTCAACCGTTGGTTGACTACAGGGATGATGACCTCATCCGGTATGGCGAACGAGAGTGGTTTTGCGACTCAAAAGTTTGCTCGTTCTCTTGGCTTAGTAGCCATCGATACCATTGCACGTAACTGACACTCCCCAACGGTAGCAAGTCTTGCTCCAACATTTGGGCGCGGTGCCATGACCAACCACTGGATCGACATCAAGAACTCTAATGTAGTGATCATTATGGGCGGTAATGCTGCAGAAGCGCACCCTGTCGGTTTCGGCTGGGTCACGGAAGCTATGCAACATAACAATGCCAAATTGATTGTGGTTGACCCTCGTTTCAACCGTAGTGCTGCTTTGGCCGATCACTATGCTCCTATCCGCTCAGGCACAGACATTGCGTTCTTGCTGGGTGTGATCCGCTATCTGATCTCCACCAACCAGATCAACTTCGACTATGTGAAGGCCTATACCAACGCCAGCTATCTGGTGCGGGAAGACTTTGAATTCCACGAAGGTCTGTTCTCAGGTTTTGATGAAGAGAAGGGCGACTACGATAAAGAATCCTGGTTCTATCAACTCGACGAAAACGGCTATGCCAAGGTGGATGAATCCCTTGAGCACCCACGTTGCGTATGGAACTTGCTGAAACAGCACGTAGAACGTTACGACTTTGCCACTGTCAGCAACATCACAGGGACACCGGTAGACGACTACCAAGTGGTCTGTGAGGCGATTGGCAGCACTTACACCAAAGACAGGGCGGCGACCTTTATGTATGCCCTGGGCTGGACTCACCACAGTAAGGGTGCGCAGAACATTCGTACCATGGCGATGGTGCAGTTGCTGTTGGGTAACATTGGCCAGTTGGGTGGTGGGGTTAACGCCTTGCGTGGTCACGCCAACGTTCAGGGTTCTACCGATATGGGTCTGCTGTGTCAGAGCCTACCGGGCTACCTTAAGCTGCCCAATGATAAAGACGTCAATCTGCAGACTTATCTGGATCACTATACGCCTAAGCCGTTGCGTCCGGGTCAGACCAACTATTGGCAAAACTATCCCAAGTTCTTTATCTCGCAAATGAAGGGCTTCTGGGGCAAGCATGCCACAGCTGAAAACGACTTTGGTTATGACTGGTTGCCTAAGTGGGATCAGATGTATGACTTTGGCCGCTATCTTGACATGATGTATCGCGGTCAGATCAATGGTTGTATTGTGCAGGGGGTTAACGCGATTAACTCTATGCCTAACCGCAACAAGAACCTCAAGGCGTTGAGCAAGCTCAAGTATTTGATTGTACTTGATAACTTGGCATCTGAAACCGCGACCTTCTGGCAAAATGAGCCGGATTACAACGAAGTTGATACCGCCAGTATCCAAACGGAAGTGTTCCGTCTGCCCACAACCTGTTTTGCCGAGGAAGAAGGTTCCATCGTCAACTCGGGTCGCTGGATGCAGTGGCACTACAAGGGTGCCAATGCTCCCGGCGAATCCATGCCCGACTCTGAGATTGTGGCCGGCATTTTGCTGGAGATGAAAAAGCTGTATCGCGAAGAGGGCGGTAAACTGCCTGAGCCTGTGGAAGCGGTCAAGTGGGACTATGCCGATCCGCATAACCCAAGCTCGGTGGAGCTGACCAAAGAGTTGAACGGATACGATGTTAACACCGGCCGTCAACTGAGCAGCTTTAGTGAACTCAAGGACGATGGCAGCACCGCCTGTGCCTGTTGGATCTATGCCGGTTCCTGGACCGAGCAAGGCAACCAGATGGCACGCCGTGACAACCATGATCCATCCGGCAAGGGGATAACCCCGGGATGGGCATTTGCTTGGCCTGCCAACCGCCGGGTGCTCTACAACCGCGCCTCTTGTGATGTCAACGGTAAGCCTTGGGATCCAAAACGCACCATAGTCGAGTGGAAGGATGGCAAGTGGGAAGGCATAGACGTGCCTGACTTCAACGCCAAGCTCAATCCACAGGACAGCGCGCACCCATTCATCATGCAGGCAGAAGGTGTGGGCCGTTTGTTCGCCCTGAAGCTGCTGAAAGAAGGGCCGTTCCCTGAGCACTATGAGCCGGTGGAATCACCAATCGGGACCAACCCATTGCATCCTAAAGTGGTGCACAGCCCAGTGCTGCGTTGGTTTGAGGGTGTGAAAGAAACCATAGGCACCAAAGAGGAGTTCCCTTACGCCTGTACCACATACTCGCTCACTGAACACTTTAACTTCTGGACGACTCACTGCCGTTTGGCGGCGATCTCCATGCCAGAGACTTTTGTGGAAATGAACGAGCAGTTGGCGGCAGAAAAAGGCATCAAGAATGGTGATTTGGTGAAGGTGAGCTCCAAGCGTGGCCACATCTTTACCAAGGCTCTGGTGACCAAGCGTTTGCAGCCACTGCAAGTCAATGGTCAAACGGTACACACCCTGGGTATTCCACGTCACGGTAGTCATAACGCCCTCACCAAGAAGGCATATACCTGTAACGTGCTGACCACAGAGATGGGTGATGCCAACACGGGTGTTCCTGAGTACAAAGCGTTCCTGGTGAACGTTGAGAAGGCGGAGGTCTGATAATGGCAACACAAGATATTATTCGACGCTCAGGCACCTCAGCGGCAACGCCGGCATCGCAAACTCGGATTGGTGATATCAAGCAGGTAGCAAAACTGTTTGATGCGACCAAGTGTAACGGTTGTAAGGCCTGTCAGGTGGCGTGTTCCGAATGGAACGATCTGCGTGAAGAAGTGGGCAGTTTCGAGGGCAGTTATCAAAACCCGATGAAACTCTCCGGCCAGGTCTGGACCTTGATGGAGTACAACGAGGTGATGGACGAGCGCAACAAGTTGCGCTGGCAGTTCACTCACTCAGCTTGTATGCACTGCGCCGATCCTGCCTGTCTCAAGGCGTGTTCGACCGCAGGCGCCATTATCCAGCACGCCAACGGGGTAGTGGATTTCGATTCAGACAAGTGTGTTGGTTGCGGTTACTGCGCCAGTGCCTGTCCGTTCGATATCCCCAAAATCGACCCCAAGGATAACAAGGCCTACAAGTGCACCATGTGTTCCGACCGCTTGGCAGTCGGACTGGAGCCTTCTTGCGTCAAGACCTGTACCACAGGCGCACTGCGCTTCGGTACTCGTGAAGACATGTTGTTCTATGCCGACAAGCGGGTGGCCGAGCTCAAAGAGCGTGGCTTTGCCAAGGCTGGGTTGTACAACCCGGAAGGTGTGGGTGGCACAGCGATGATGATGATATTGCACGATGTCACTCAGCCCGAAAGCTACAACATGCCGGAAGATCCACAGATCCCACTGTCTGTCACTCTGTGGCAGGACTGGGTCAAGCCTCTGGGTACTGTGGGGATCCTGGCAACAGCTGCTGTGGCTTGTCTGCACAAGATCACCGTTGGTCGCAACATAGTCGAAGAGGATCAACCCGGTTATCAGCCGCCTGAGGAAGATCAGCAAGCGGCTCAGAAAGAGGAGGACGGCAAATGAGCAAGCATCACAAGCAAGAGATGATAGTGCGTCATAAGCTGTTTGACCGCATCTGCCACTGGTTCATTGTGGCGGCAGGTTTGGTCACCTTTCTGACCGGGTTTTCGTTCTTTTATCCTTCCTTCCAGTGGATGGGGGCTATTGCGGGCACGCCTCAATTGGCGCGCTTCGTTCACCCCATTGCCGGGTTGTTTATGTGTCTGCCGCTGATGTTGATGTTGGTGCGTTACTACCATCACAACAAGTGGGAGAAGAACGACCTGAAATGGATGCTGTCCATCAAGGATGTGATGTTTGAGAACGAGGACAAGATCCCGCCTATCGGCCATTACAACCCTGGGCAAAAGGTGCTGTTCCGTGCTTTCGTGGTGACCTCCATCGGACTGACGGTGACTGGTTTCATCATGTGGCAGCCCTATTTTGCACCTTATTTCTCAGCCACTACCATTGGCTGGGCGATTCTGGTGCACGCCATCTGTGCTCTCATCATGCTGATTTTCGTGATGGTGCACTTCTGGATGGCGACCTGGGTAGAAGGTTCGGTTGCGGGCATGCTCTACGGCAAGGTCTCCAAGGCCTGGTGCCGTAAGCACCACCCCAGAATGCTGGAAGAAGATTCGGAAGCGGAGAAACACTAAATGAGTCAAACAGCCGAGATACCCCTGGCCCCCGGCAGCGAGTCGCCGCTGGAGCTCAAACCACTGAAAGCCGCCGATCCTGTCAGCGTTTATCTGCGCAGAGCCAAGCGTCTGGAAGTGTTGGCCAAGGACTCGCCGCTGGCTGATTACCTGGAGCTGTGTCGCCGTTTGGTCGCCGTACAGGCCAAACTGGCGGCGGAGGAAGACTTCGGTCTTCCTCCCGCCTGGGACAAGTCCGAGGGGTTGCCCCTCGCAGACTTGGGCCCCAGTGCCGACAGCTATTGGCAGAGTTTGCTGCAGCAACTGCTCAGTGAACTCCTGCCTCAGGTGGATGAGTCGGTCGCCCGGGTGCTGCGTCTTTTGATGCAACAGGCCCCCGAGCAATTGAGTGCCTGGGGGCAGGCGCTGCGTCAGGGCAACCTGAGTGCAGTGCCCGCCAGGTTCAGTCTGTTTCTGTGGGCTGCCATGGGGCTTTATTGGTCTCACTGGGCGCCGGCAGTTATTCAGCGCATGGATCAGCGCCAGGTCAAACAGCAGAGCCTGTGTCCGGTTTGTGGCAGTCATCCGGTTGCCAGCGTGATAGTCGATGAACCCAGAGCCGGTTTGCGTTATCTGCATTGCAGCCTGTGTGAGAGCGAGTGGCATTTCATACGTGCCCATTGCACTTGCTGCGGGCATGACAAGGAGATGACCCTCTGGTCTTTGGACGACTATCAGGCCGAAGTTCGCATCGAAAGCTGCGAGGCCTGTCATGGTTATACCAAGATGATGTTCCTCGAAAAGTCGCCGCTGATGGATGTGGCCGCCGATGACTTGGCGACCCTGATGCTCGACAGTCAGCTCAACGAGAAAGGCTATGGTGCCACCACAGTCAATCCTTTGTTGCTGGCCCACGAGACGGAAGACAGCGAGTAATCAGCTAGTAAGAAAGCCGGGAGGGCTAAGGCCCTCCCTTTATTCAGTCAATGATGAAACAGATGATGACCCAAACTGCCGATACCCTCAAAGACCTCTATCGGGCTTTGCCTTCCATGGATAGCCTGCTGGCCGAGCCAGCGCTGGCTCCGCTGCTGAGCCGCTTTGGCAAGGCCGCCGTCAAACAGGCGTTGGATGGACAACTTCGGCTGGCAAGAGCCGGGATAGGCCGTGAGCAACGCCTGCCCGACTGGTGTCACTCACACCAAGCCTTGTATGGCATTTTGGTTGATCAGCTGTCCAGCGATTATCGCCATAGTTTACGGCCGGTATGGAACCTCACCGGCACCCTGCTGCACACCAACCTGGGACGGGCGCAGCAGTCCGAGGCGGCCATAGAGGCCGTCACTTCTGTGATGCGTTACCCGACCCCACTGGAATTTGAGCTGCAGGCCGGCAAGCGCGGCCATAGAGACAATGCCGTCAGCTCACTCATTCACCGCCTCACCGGCGCCGATGCCTGCTGTGTGGTTAACAACAATGCCGCCGCCGTGCTGTTGATGCTGTCGGCGGTGGCCACAGGTAAAGAGGTGATAGTTTCCCGCGGCGAGCTGGTGGAGATAGGCGGCGCCTTCCGGATCCCCGACATCATGCGTCAGGCCGGGGTTACTCTGGTAGAAGTGGGCAGCACCAACCGAACCCATCTCAGGGATTACGAACAGGCGATAACCGAAAACACCGCCGCCATTATGAAGGTGCACACCAGTAACTACCATATTCAGGGCTTTACCGCCTCGGTGGAAGAGTCGCGGCTGGCGACCCTGTGCCGCGAGCATGATATTTCGCTGATCTCGGATCTCGGCAGTGGCTCGCTCACCGACTTGCGCCGCTTCGGGCTCAAGCAGGAACCTACTCCGCAGGCGATGCTGGCCGATGGGGTCGATTTGGTGAGCTTCTCCGGCGACAAGCTGCTCGGTGGCCCTCAGTCCGGGCTGATTGTCGGTAAACAGTCGCTTATCAATAAATTGCAAAGCCATCCTCTCAAGCGGGCGCTGCGCTGCGACAAACTGATTCTGGCGGCGCTGGAAGCCACACTGATCCACTATCTCAACCCGGAAACCCTGGATACTGAACTACCTATGATGGCCAAGTTCGGCCGCAGTCAGCAACAACTCAAGCTGCTTGGCAGTCGTTTACACCAGGCGTTGCAGCCCCTGTTTGCCCCCGGCTATCAGCTGGAGCTGGTGGAGTGCCGCACCCAGGTGGGCAGTGGCTCACAGCCGGATACCTTCCTGCCTTCGGTGGCGCTGGCGTTCAGCGCCAATCCGGGGGCTAGCCTGATTGAGCTTGAGCAACATTTCAAGCAGGCCGAGCGGCCGGTGATCGGCCGGATCAGTAATGAGCAACTGCTGCTGGATCTGCGCGGGGTAGACGATGAAGCCGAGCTGCTGGCCGAGCTGAGCACCCTGGGAGTATCGCTGTGATCCTGGTAACTGCCGGCCATGTAGACCATGGCAAGACCAGCCTGATTCGGGCCCTGACAGGGCAAAATACCGACAGATTGCCGGAAGAGAAACGCCGCGGCATGACCATAGATCTGGGTTATGCCTTTATGCCGTTTGCCGACGAACAACGGCTGGCCTTTATCGATGTGCCGGGTCATGAAAAGTTTATCAATAACATGCTGGTGGGCGTCAGTCATGCCAGACACGCGCTCTTGGTGCTGGCTTGTGATGACGGCGTGATGCCGCAGACCCGTGAACACCTGCAAATTTTAGCCATGTTGCCGCTTGAAAGCCTGACACTGGTGCTTACCAAGAGTGACCTGGTGGAGCGGGCCCGCATCGATGAAGTGGTTGCAGAGAGTGAGGCGCTGCTTTGCGAGTTTGCCCTCAAGGCCTCCGGCGTCTTTAGCGTTTCGGCCAGTAATGGCCAGGGGATCGACTCGCTCAGAGAGCATATTCTGGCGCTGGCATCGAGCGAGCTGCAGCTTGAAAAGGCTTGTATTGCAGCAGACGCGCAGCAGGCCTTTCGCATGACCCTGGATCGGGCATTCAGCGTTAAGGGCGCCGGTTGGGTGGTCACGGGCACAGTGATCAGTGGCAGTGCCAAGGTCGGTGATAACCTCTACAGCTCAGGTCAAAAAAACAAGCTGAGGATCCGCGGCATTCACTGCCAGGGACAGGAGTCGCAGACGGCGTTGCCGGGCACCCGCGTTGCCCTCAATCTCAGTGGTGTCGATAACCACAGAGCGCCGCAGCGCGGCGATTGGCTCAGCAGCTTGCCACAGCCGGATGCCTGTGGTCGCCCTGTGGTGCAGATCCGTGCCTTTGAACCTGTGACTCACTGGCAGAGCGTACATTGCCACCACGGCGCCGAGCATACCCTGGGACGCATATCCCAGTTGACAGAGGCTGATGAGCGCGGCTACTGCCTGGCTGAGCTGGTGTTGGATAAGCCGTTGTTATTATGTCAGGACGACCCCATAGTGCTGCGTCACGCCAGTGGCAAGCACACCCTGGGTGCCGCCAGAGTGCTGGCGCTGACTGTGCCCAATCGCAAGAAACGCACCGAAGAGCGGCTCGCTCTTATTGGCTGTCTCGCCGATGCCGAAACTCCGGCCGCTGCATTGGCTTACCTGGGTAGACAGCAGGCCTTGGCCGTGGCTGATTTGGCCTGGCGTTGGCAACTGACTGAAGCTGGTTTGACCCGACTCATTCAGGAAGCCGGACTCAGCCGCCACGGCGGCTTCCTGTTGGCACCTGAACTGCTTGAGGCCGAGCAGCAGCACTATTTGTCCTTATTGGAGCAATACCATCAGCAGCACCCGGATCAATTGGGGTTGGGGCGTAATCGCCTGCTGCGTATGAGCCACAGTAAGTTCCCCTTGCCACTTGCCAGTTTGATCCTGGAGCGCCTCTGTCGCGATCGCCGCATGGTACTGCGCGGCGCCTTACTGCAGTTGCCACAACACAGAATGACTTTGGATCCCCAAGCCGAAGCTTGTTGGCAGCGTTTATCTCCCTGGCTCGAGCAGCAAGATACCCCTGTGTGGGTGACTGAGATGGCCGAATATCTTGAGCTGGATCCGGGCGAACTGCGGCCGCTGTGCTTCCAGTTGGTGCAGCAAGGGTTTATCACCGCAGTGGTGAAAGACAGATACCTGCTCAGCAGTAAGTTGTGCCACTACGCGGATCTTATTCGTGGTCATTTAGCGCTAAAGGGGCAACTGGAAACCGCCGAGTTCAAGGCGATGATAGGTCTTGGCCGCAAGGTGAGTATCCAACTGTTGGAGTTTTTCGATCGCAGCGGTTTTACCCGCAGGAAATATCGCAGTAACAGTCGGGAGATCCGGGACGCTGAACTTTTCTGGTCCCATGAAGATTGGCGGAAGAACATAGGAGTCGAACCTACCCGGGACTGCTGGCAGCCCCACCCGGATTTGAAGTCCGGACGCCTCACCGGAGACGACGTTCTTCCATCGAAAGACACAAGGATAATAGAAAATGAATTCAGTTGAAGCAACCCTGTTTTTATTTACTTTATGAGTTTGTGATATAGCTCTTATTTTATTTTAAAGTCTGTAAATTTTTATTATTTAGATAGGTTCAGAGGGTACTTATGGATTATTATTCGCATGACGTTGTCACCGAGAAACAAGTCACCCTTATGGAACAAGGGCAGGCTTCTGAATTAACTGACTACTTAGCGAACGAAGTGAGAATCGCCCTGGTCTATAACGGCATTGCCCACACGGTAATGTTAGCCAGTCCGCAGGATCTCGAAGCCTTTGCTATAGGCTTTACCCTGTCGGAGCGCATAGTCAGAAATATAAATGAAATCAAGGATATTGAGCTTGAGCATACCGAAGAAGGTGTGCTGGTTCAGATTGAGATAACCCAAAGATGTTTTATGGAATTAAAGCAACAAAGACGCAATATGGCCGGTAGAACCGGTTGTGGACTTTGCGGTGTTGCCCAACTTGAAGAAGCGGTTAAACCTGTTATTCGAGTTGATGATGGTGCCGAGTTTAATATCAATAATTTAAAGGTTGCTTTGAGTTTTGTTAAGGATAATCAACAGCACTTTAAATTAACTGGTGCCACCCATGCTGCCATGGGTTTAAATAAAGATGGGCATATTATTGATGCCTATGAAGATATTGGAAGACATATAGCACTGGATAAGTTAATCGGTGCCTTTTCACAGAAAAATGCCGAGCGGCCAATCGCGGTTTTATTGACCAGCAGAGCCAGTTTCGAGATGGTGCAAAAGGCTGCCAGTGCCAATATTCAGATTCTTTTTGCCATGTCCGCCGTGACCTCACTGGCGTTGGAGTTGGCCGAGAAGAGCAACATCACGCTGGTGGGCTTTTGCCGCAACGGTCGTGCGACGCTCTACACCCATGGTCACAGACTGACGGGGTTGAGCTGCGATCGCCTGGCCAAGGCCATTTAAGTAAGTAGAGACAAAGTCCTCACGGGACTTGTTCGCCCTTTCTTTAGCACAGCGTCTACTGTCTGCTCGTCATCGTTGTTAAACACTCTTGTGACCGGTCGGAACTCAGTTTCGGCCGGTCTTTAGTGCTTTGACTATGACAGACAGCCGGTCGTTTGCTGCACTCCAGCGGTTTTATCGCCGTAAAGGCATGAAATAAGGTGCGACAGGTCAGTTGCTGTGGGCTGTTTGTTCGCACCTTACAAAATGGTTGACGGACACGCCCGTGTCCGTTTTGGCAAGGTCTCGTTCATTAGGGTAATGACATGACATGGCAACAATTTAAACAACAATATCTGGTCCGTTTCTGGGCCCCCATGCCGGCGGTTATCGCCGCCGGTATTCTTTCCACTTACTATTTTGGTCTTACCGGTACCTTCTGGGCCGTGACCGGCGAATTCACCCGCTGGGGTGGGCACTTGTTGCAAATGCTTGGTGCTGAGCCGGAAACCTGGGGTTATTTCAAGGTGATAGGTTTGGCCGGCACGCCGCTGGATCGTATCGACGGCATGATGATTATCGGCATGTTCGGTGGTTGTATCGCCGCGGCGCTATGGGCCAATAACGTCAAGCTCAGAATGCCACAGAGTCGGGTGCGTATCATGCAGGCCCTGGTTGGCGGTATCATAGCCGGCTTCGGTGCCCGCTTGGCCATGGGTTGTAACCTGGCGGCCTTCTTTACCGGGATCCCACAGTTCTCGTTGCATGCCTGGTTCTTTGCGCTGGCCACTGCTGCCGGTTCCTACTTTGGCGCCAGGTTTACCTTGTTGCCCATGTTCCGCATTCCGGTGGCGCTGAAGAAGGTCACCAAGGCCAGTTCGGTCAAGCAGGACGAAAACCAGGCCAGACGGCGCTTTCGGATCGGTATGCTGGTGTTTATCGGCATAGTCGGTTGGGGACTCCTGACCCTGTTCAATGCGCCCAAGCTAGGTATCGCCATGCTTTGCGGTGTCGGTTTCGGTCTACTGATTGAAAGGGCGCAGATCTGCTTTACCTCGGCATTTCGCGACATGTGGATCACCGGCCGTACCCATATGGCTAAGGCGATCATTATAGGTATGGCGGTCAGTGCCATAGGGATTTACAGCTATGTGCAACTTGGGGTTTCACCCAAGATCATGTGGGCCGGTCCCAACGCGGTTATCGGCGGCTTGCTGTTTGGTTTCGGCATAGTGCTGGCCGGCGGCTGCGAAACCGGTTGGATGTACCGCGCCGTGGAAGGGCAGGTACACTTCTGGTGGGTTGGTCTGGGCAACGTTATCGGCTCCACCATTCTGGCCTACTACTGGGACGACTTGGCCGAACCACTGGCCACCAGTTGGGACAAGGTCAACCTGCTTGCCAGCTTGGGGGACAAGGGCGGCTTGTTGGCCACCTATCTGATGCTGGGCCTGGCATTTGTCGCCATGCTCGCCTGGGAAAAACAATTCTTCGCCCGTAAAGCCAAACGGGATGCTCAACTGACTGCGGAGGCTGCGTAATGAGCCAATTTACTCCTGATTATCAATTAGATATGGTTGGTGAACCCTGTCCATATCCCGCTGTTGCCACCCTGGAGGCTATGCCCCAGCTCAAGCCCGGTGAAATTCTGGAAGTGATCAGCGACTGCCCACAGTCGATCAACAATATTCCGCTGGATGCCAAGAACCACGGCTACAAGGTGTTGGAGATAGAACAGAACGGCCCGACGATCCGCTATCTGATCCAGCGCTGAATTAGTATCAATTTCCGCTGTTTCAATTGTTATAAAACGCTGCTTTTGCAGCGTTTTTTTATGCGGGTTTAATGGTGGGCTATTGCGGGAGCCAGGCATCTGGATATGAGCGGCATTCGACTTTCGAGCCAGCTGAAAGTCGTGCGCCGATGGCCGCCATGACTCGATGCCAGATTTGCACTGAACCGAGTTAAAGGCAAATATAAGCTGTGGTTCGGCTCTTCCCTACATCAAGGAGCAGTAATGAAACAAGTTATTTTTGATACTCCCGGACAACCGGAAGTGCTCTATTTGGCTGATGCCGAGATCCCTACTCCCGGCCCGGGGCAGGTGTTGATCAAGGTGGCGGCGGCCGGAGTCAATGGCCCGGATTTGGCACAGCGCAAGGGCAACTATCCGCCTCCGGCAGACGCTTCCCCCGTGTTGGGGTTGGAAGTGGCCGGCGAGATAGTGGCACTGGGGCAGGGCGTAGACCAATGGCAAAATGGGCAAGCGGTCTGTGCCCTGGTGCCTGGCGGTGGTTACAGTGAGTATGTGCTTACCTGGGCGGGGCATTGCTTGCCTGTGCCCAAGGGCTGGAGCCTGGAAGAGGCTGCAGCGATTCCCGAGACTTTCTTTACCGTGTGGGGCAATCTGTTTATGCGAGCCGGGTTGCAGCCAGGTGAGACAGTGCTAATCCACGGCGGCTCGGGCGGTATCGGCAGCAGCGCTATTGCCCTGGCCAAGGCTTTTGGTGCCAGGGTACTGGTGACTTCCGGTAGCCCGGAGAAATGTGCCTGGTGTCGGCAACTGGGGGCTGAGCTTGCGATTGATTACCGCCGACAGGACTTTGTCGAACCTGTAATGGACTGGACCGAGGGCAAGGGGGTCGAAGTGGTGCTGGATATGGCTGGCGGCGACTTTGCCAACAAGAATCTCAAGGTACTCGCCTGTGATGGCCGCATGGTGTCTATTGCCATGCAAAGGGGGGCCAGGGCTGAAGTGGATATCTTTCGCCTGATGGCCAAGCGCATTGTTTGGACCGGCTCGACTCTGAGGCCTCAAAGCGTCGCGGCCAAGGCGGCGATTGCTGCCGAGCTCAAGGCCAAGGTTTGGCCGTTATTGAATGAAGGCGCCCTTAAGCCACATATCTTTGCCAGCTTCCCGCTGCAAGACTGCATTGCGGCACACCACTTGCTGGAATCCGGCAATCACTCGGGCAAGGTGGTACTGACACTGAAGTAAGTAGCTACTGACGCGCCACTCCCTTTGGCTGCTGAATATTCCTTCGGCAGCTTTTTCTTCGTCGTCGCCGGTTGGCTGTAACATGCAGCCTTAAGGCGTTTGCGTGCAAAATTCAACTTGCCCTGATGAAAATTTAGGCTAAAGTCCTTTGTGAGAGCACTCTAGGGTGCTGTCATGAAAAATTAATCGTTATTTAGTTGGAAAAATCACGGTTTGCAGCATTGATTCTCGGAAAGATTCTGTAAGAATACGCACTTGAAAACGCCACCTTCCAAAGGTGGAAACCTATTGTGGCAAAGTGAGCAGTAGTGCGCTTCTTTGGCCGAAAAACTTTAGGGAAGGCGCGAGCAAGTCCAGGCACAAAGTGCAGCGACTTATTGGCAACTTCTCTGGTGTATGTGTTGATTTAAGGGTATTGGCATATATGTATAACACTGCAAAGAAACAAGTTTGGTATGGCGAGCTCAGAACCGCACGTGGCAATGCTATCGTCGTCCATGACAATCAGTTACCCGAGGCATCTCCTGGACGTATCTACCTGTTCAACTCTCAGCGCAATGCGATTATTGAATATGTGGAAGATATAGTTAAACCCAACTTGCATGATCTGGGTGAGGATGAAGCCAAGGCTGCCGAGCGTGAGTTCGGTAGTGCATTCAAAGCGGTCCGCAGCGAGTTTATGCAAAAGCAGCAGGCCAGAGTCAATCTGAACAACGTCAAAGACAGCGCTCCCGCGCGTAAGCCCAAGCCGGAACCTGAGGTCGAGGTTGAAACCGACAACATGGGTGATGATTTCGATGACGATTGGGATGACAGCTTCGACGACTGATATCCCTATACCCGGCCGTCCGTCTTCAGTTTACTGAAGCGGTGGCCCGGGTATACCGGACAGTCGAATACTGACATTATCTATTGGATAGCCGATTATTCTTTATCGAAGCTATCGACTATGATGGCGCCCATAGAGGCCGGCATGGCGATCAACAGGGTGCGTTTCAGCGCCAGTAAGGGATCGCTCAGTAATGGCCATTTATCCAGGGCCAGCAAGACGACACTCACCACCAGCAGGGTCAGGGCATAAGCCAGCAGGATCCGCAGCCAAAACACCCACACCCTGGCCTTGATGTTGGCCTGAAACACACTCTGATAGGCAAACAGGGCGATAAAGCTCAGGCTCAATACCACCACCAGTACCAGATTTACTACCGGTAGATTGGCCGCCAGCATCCAGGCTTCCTCGGAAAAGGAGATGGGCACGGACAAGGCAAAGGCGCCTATGCTGATCTGGCCGAGATCCTCGGCGTTGAAATAGAGTTTGGTCATGCCTGGGTATCGAACTCGTAGCGGCTCAAATGATGATAAATTTGTCCGGGGGCTATCCAGGGATCGCCGTGCAGTTGTGGCTGATTGGCAGCGTCCGGCAGCATTTGTGGCTCGAGACAGACGCCCTGCCAGGCCTTCAACGCTTGGCCCTTACGACCCTTGACACCTTCTAGCCCGGCGCCTGTGTATAGCTGCACTCCGGGTTGGTTGGTGTACAGCGTTAGGCCGCGGCCGGATAGCGGTGCGCTCAGACGACCCACACGCCAGAGCTCATCTTTCTGTTGCCGGCTGATAAAGCAGTGATCCAGCCCTTGGCCGGCGGCCAGTTCCGGCTGTCCCAGCAGTGCTTTGAGAGTCTTGCCCTGGCTGAGATCCAACATGCCGCCTTGGGTATCGATTATGCCGCTGGGAATGCCTTCGGAATCGGTTGCCAGGACTCTGCTGCTATCGAGTTGCAAATGGTGCTCAGCGATATCCGCCCGGCCATCGAGATTGAAATAGCTGTGCTGAGTCAGGCTCACCGGGCAGTCCTGGCTGCTTGAGGCCATAAACTCCACAAACAGGTTGTTGCCCGCCAGACGATAGTCCAATTGCACCCGGCATTCACCGGGAAAACCCATGTCACCGTCCGGGCTTATCAGGCTGAGGCGTACCCCATCCGGCAGCGTGCCCAGTTGCCACTGGCGCCGATGAAAGCCTTCGTGGCCGCCGTGCAGGCAGTGGCCGTTGAAGTTTTTGTCCAGAGAAAAAGTCTTGCCCAGGCCGTGGATTTGCCCTTGCTTGATACGATTGGCGTAACGCCCAACAGCCGCGCCCAAACAGGCGTCCTGATCCAGATAATCGGCTGCAGAGTCACAGCCAAGCACGATATTGGCGCGCTCACCATGGCGATCCGGCGCCCACAGTGAGCGAATAATGCCACCGAGACTGAGCACTTCCAGCGCCAGAATGCCATTGTCGATTCTGACCCTTTCTATTTGGCCGCCGCGGGGATCTTCCCAACTGTCGAGTGCGCTGAAACGTATCATCTGCTAGTTCCTTTTGGCTTTAGGTCTACAACTCAGTCCAGGCGGCAGGCTCCGTCGCTGGGGCTGCACAGGTAAACACTGACCTCCAGCTCGGTTTTGGCCGGGTATTGCTGCTCGATGGCGGCAATCACCTTGTCGGTCAACTCATGTTCCACCAGGGCGATGACGCAGCCGCCAAAGCCCTTGCCTGTCATCCGTACTCCGCCGCGTTCGCCGACGACGTCGGTTATCAATTCCACCAGGGTATCTATCGCTGGATGGCTGATTTCAAAGTCATCGCGCATCGAGCGGTGTGATTCGGCCATCAGTTTACTGAGCCTGGCGATATCGCCCTGCTCCAGGGCGCGGCAGGCGCTCTGGGTGCGTTGATTTTCACTGATCACATGGCGGGCACGGCGAAAGGCAACCGGATCCAGTTCATCCTCGGCGCTTTGCAGCGCCCTGAGCGACAAGTGGCGCAGGGTATCCAAACCGAAATGTCCTGCCACCTGCTCGCAATGCAAGCGGCGCTCACCAAACTTTTTGTTGTGAGCGATGGAGGGTAGGCCGGAATTGATGATCAGCAGACTGAGATCGTCGGGGAAGGGCACGCTTTCGCAGTCCAGATCCAGGCAGTCTATAAGCAGCGCTGACCCGGCTTCGGCCATGGCACAGGTGATCTGATCCATGATGCCGCAGCTATGGCCGACATAGTGGTTTTCACCCCGCTGCGCCAGTTGCGCTATGGCCAGCGGTGACAGATGCAGTTGACTGGTGTCATTGATGGCGGTGCCAAAGGCGATTTCCAGCGAGGCCGACGAGGCTAATCCGGCGTTGGCCGGTACATTGCCGATCACCGCCAGATCCAGGCCGCGGGCAGGTAGGCCGCTCTGGGCCATGGCCGAGGTAAAGCCCTTGAGGTAACTGACCCAGCCCTCATCCTCGTTCATGCTGCCTTCATTGCCATAGTGCCATTCAAAAATGCCGGGAAAGGCACCTGATACGGCGCGGAACTTGTCGTCGTCACGGCGCTTGACCGCGATGACTGTGTGAAAGTTGATTGCCGCCGGTAGCACCAGACCTTCGTTATAGTCTGTGTGTTCCCCGATAAGGTTGACCCGACCGGGGGCCTGATATAAAGCATCGGGCTTGGTGCCGAAGGTTTTGACAAAGAGTTTGGTAACGCTGGGGGCAGGATTCGACATGCTCTTATGGATTCCGCAAAAAAACGCTCGAACAGCAACATAAATGACTGCTTTTCTGTTGTTATATCATTTCTGTCTCTGAGGTGTAAGTGAGATTTTTATCCAGGTTGCATTCCAGGATAGATTGAGGGGGTATTCGGGAAGATGAAAGGAAAAGCCTCACCCGCTGCCGGACAGAGTGAGGCTAAATGATACTAAGATATCAGGATGCGGCTTTCTTGGCGTCGGCTTCCTTGACGGTTTCGGCCGCCAGCAGTTCACAGACCACATGCTCGACAAAACCGGCACCTGCGGCCTCATAGAGGTTGTAAACACTGTGGACGCCGGATTCGCGCAGCGCCACACCCTCATCACCATATTGCACAATCGCGCTGATTTTTCCTTGGTAATTCAGTTTCTTAAGTTGCTCAACTGCAAACATATTACCCGCATGATACGGCATCGCCAGCAGCACAAGTTCAAGCCCGGGAGCCCGGTCGAGTTTTTCCCAGAAGTCGGTATCCGAAGCATCGCCTTGTACTACGTTACGCCCTTGCTCGCGGTGGAAATCCACCAACTCCTGTTTGTGTTCAATCCCCAGGATCTCACCATCGAATCTGGCCTTGAGTTCATCATAGGCACCAGAGCCTATGCGCCCCATCCCCAGAATAAGGAAGCGCGGATTGCCCACGGGGATCTGTCTGTCTTCCGGGTGCAGTGGGTGCTTCTCGAGCTTGACCAGTTTCTGTTGGTACTTCTGGTAGATGTTGCCCACCATGGCGTTGAGTGGTGCCGCCAATACAAAACTGAAGCTCAGTGCCACGGCAATGATCACCAGCCACTGAGAGGGTAGCCAGCCTTTGCTGGTAGCCACGGCAGCCACAATCAGACCGAACTCACTGAAGTTACCCAGGTTGAATGAGCCCAGCATAGAGGTGCGCGAGCGCAGTTTGAAGCGGGTGAGGATATAGACAAACAACAGGATTTTCAGCGGGATCAGTGTCACCAGCAGCACAGCCAGCATAATATCTGTCACGCTCGGCAGACCGTTGAGACCTATGGTGAGGAAGAAGGCCACCAGAAACAGTTCTTTAAAATAGAACAGCGACTTGGCCAGCTCGGACGCCTTCTTGTGTCCTGCCAGCAGGATACCTATGATCAGCGCGCCAAGATCCGGTTTCAGCCCCACAGATTCAAACAGCCAGGCGCCGACCACCAAAGCCATCACCAGGCCGAAGAGTACCAGGAGTTCACCGTGGCCGACCTTATCAAAGGCTCTGTATATCAAGGGTTTGGCTAAAGGTAATAACAGGAGTGCCAGCGCCCATATCGAGGGAAACTCCCCCTTGGAAATGGTCAGGAACAATACCGCAAAGATATCCTGCATGATCAGAATACCTATGGCGACCCGGCCGTAGAGAGATTGCATATCGCCCTTGTCTTCCAATACCTTGACCGCAAATACAGTACTGGAAAAGCTCAGGGCAAAGGCCAGCAGAGTCAGCTGTTCCACCGTGAGATTGGTCAATTGCACCAGGCCAACCAGCCCCAGCAGTTTGAGAATGGGGACAAAGATCACCATGGATAACATCAGGTGCAGGCTGGAGCCGGCCCAGACTTCGGCCTTGAACAGGCTGCGGATATCCAGCTTGAGGCCTATGGCAAACAGCAGCAGGGTAACCCCTAAGTTAGCCAATTCGTTAAGCATTGGCAGGCTGTCATTGTCTACCCCCAAGGTATAGAGTACAAAGCCGGCGGCCAGATAGCCGATAAGCGGTGGTAAATTGATGCGGTTGACCAGCATGCCGCAGGCCAAGGTAATAACAAGAATTGCTGGTTCCATTTTTATTCTTTTAGGAAAAATGATGGCTATTAGAAGGTTATTCTATAAGAAGAGCATTAAATTTAAATAAAAAAGCGAACTTATCTGCTGATAAGTTCGCTTTTCCAGAAATGTCAGTACTAACGCACTAGTTTTTGAGCAAAATGTCCAAGTGGGCGGCAAACTCTTTCGGGCCCATGAAACCTGTCACTCTCAGCTCATTTGTTAGCTGGCCTTGCTCATCGATAAACAGCAGTGTCGGCAGCCCCAGCACATCATAGGCTTCCAGCAGGGCGACATCGGTTTCATCCATGGCGGTCACATCGGCCTGCAGCAGCACCATCTGTTCCATCCGCTGTTTAACCTCGGCATTCTTGAAGGTGATCTGCTCAAACTCCTTACAGGCCACACACCAATCGGCATAGAGATCCAACATTACCGGCTTGCCGGCGGCCTTGGCATCTGCCAGTTCGGTCTTGAAATCCTCAAGTGACTTGATGCGCTTGAAGGTATGATGCTCGGCTTGTGGCTGCCCCATGAAGTGGTAGCCCATGGCGCTCATTACCGCCTGGAAACCATAGGAGAAACTCGACAGCAACAGCAGGGTCAGGATCACGCTGCGCATTGTCTGTTTCCAGTTGAACTGGCTCAGCTTGTTCTGGTGCATCAGGTAGCCGACAAAGACGATGGCCCACACAGACCACATGAGATCCGACACCAATCCAGGCCAGATACGGCCCAGCATTATGATGGACACGGCCACCAGCAGGAAACCGAACACATGCTTGATTATGTTCATCCAGGTGCCGGCGCGCGGCAGCAACTTACCGCCAGAGGTGCCTATCAGCAGCAGCGGCAGACCCATGCCCATGCTGAGAATATAGAGGGTCAAAAAGCCCTGTAGCAGATCGCCGGTTTGTGCCACGTACACGAGTACCGCCGATAGCGGCGCCGTGGTACAGGGCGAGGCCACCAGGCCCGAAAGCACACCCATGACGAACACGCCCAGCAGATTGCCACCCTTTTGCTTATTGGAGAGGCTGTTCATCTTCTGTTGCCAACTGGCGGGCAGGCGCAGCTCATAGAGGCCAAACATAGACAGACTGAGTACCACAAACAGTATGGCTATGGTGATAAGCACAGCCGGGTGTTGCAGCGCCGCCTGATACTTGAGACCGGCCGAAGCCACCACCAGCCCCAGCAGCGAATAGGTAATTGCCATCCCCTGCACATAAGCCATCGACAGGGTAAAGGCCTTGCCGGTGGAGACTTTCTGCCCCTGGCCGACAATGATCCCCGACAGAATGGGATACATGGGGAACACACAAGGGGTCAGCGCCAGACCTATCCCCAACACGAAGAAGGTCAGATAGTTGAGCAGGGTGCTGTCGCCGGAGAGCAGCTTGTCCAGCAGGTTATCCTGTTGGGTTACCGCCTGGCCCTTGGGAGCCGGCGCTTTTGCATCGGCACTCTTGTCGGTATCGGGCAGTATGCCATCATTGGCCGCCACAGGTTTAAGTAGGGCGTCTCTGGTGGTCGGCGGGAAGCAGAGTTTGCCCTCGGCGCAGCCCATAAAGGTGACGGATAACTTGGCGGCTTCCCCTGCCTCTTTAATGGCAACTGGAATTTCGATAAAGGAGTAGTACACCTGCTGCTCACCGAAATACTCATCCGTGTGGCCCTTGCCCTGGGGCAGGGCTATCTCGCCCAGTTCACCGCCATCTATGCTGAACTTGAGTTTGTCGCGGTACATGTAATAGCCGTCGGCTATCACCCAACTGAGCTTGACCTTATTGCCTTGCTGACTAAAGTCGAAGGCAAAGGCCTGATCCACAGGCATCAGCTCAGGTTCACTCTTGAGAAAATCGAATTGCTTGTTACCAAAGATCCCATCGGCCTGAACCAGCGGGCTGAGAAGCAACAGGCTGCCTAGCAGCAGGGTAAGTATTTTCTTCATAGCTTAGTGTTGTCTTTTATCCAATCCAGATAGGCGGGCAGCCCATGACTGATGGGCACAGCAATAATTTCAGGTACTTCATAGGGATGCAGTTCGAGTAGTCTCTGCTCCAGCCTGGGGTAGGCGCTGGCCAGACATTTGAGCTGCAGACTGACTTCAGTCTCCTGGCAGAGTTCGTCCTGCCAGACATAAAATGAATCCACAGTCTGACTCACCTGAGCACAGGCCACCAGCGACTCGCGCACCAAGGTTGCCGCCAGGCTCTTGGCACTGTCTGTATCCGGGCAACTGCAAAAAACCAGCAGCGCTTGTTGAGATTTTATGTCCATAATGAGCGGGTTAAATTAAACCTGACTTAAGCCAAGGGGATTAAAATCGAGCGTCTACTTTACGTGTTTTGCCGCAGGCTTGCATTAAGGCTTTGCTGAAACAGTGAGCTTAAGCGCCAAACCCGTTGCAGGCTGCGGACTTGAAATCAGACCGGGTTATCCCCATTTAGTTTTCAACTACTGCAAAAAATGAGGCCTACATGCCATTTCTGATAATGTTGATCATCTTTGTGCTGATCCCTGTCGTCGAACTCTCGGTACTTATCCGGGTCGGCGAAGTCCTGGGCAGCTGGAACACAGTGGCATTGGTGATCCTCACCGCGGTGGTCGGTGTTTCTCTGGTTCGCAGCCAGGGCGTGAGTACCTTGATGTCGGTACAGAAAAAGTTGGCCGTTGGTGAAGCGCCGGGGCAAGAGATAGTCGAGGGCATGATGCTGGCTATGGCCGGTATTCTGCTGCTTATACCGGGGTTTGTTACCGACCTTATCGGCCTTATTCTGCTGACCCCTATCACTAGGGCACCGCTGGCACGTTATTTCTATCAGCGGATGCAGCTCAAGGTGGTTACCGGCGCCCAGTTCAGAGCCGGTGCCAACCCCTTTGAACCACCTCATCAAAGAGGTCAGGGTGGGGATGTATTTGAAGGTGAATTTGAGCGCAAGGCCGACCCTTCCGATAAGCGTCCCGAGAGCCATCAGCTGGAAGAAGAGAGCCATCAGCCGGAAGAAGAGAGCCATCAGCCGGAAGAAGAGAGCCATCAGCCGGGTGGAGAGAGCCCTCGGCGAAGTGAAAACAGCCCTCGGCGAAGTGAAAACAGCCATCAGCGAAGTGAAAAAGGCCATCAGCCGCAGGATACGGAAGATAAAACAGACCAAGATGATAGTCGGCCCGGTAGCGCAGGTGATCGGCACAAACACTGATAAAAAAGACCTTCCGCTCGGAAGGTCTTTTTTATTCACTCTTCATAACTTGCAGCGCTGACTGGAAAACATTTATCACTCATTTATCGCTATGCCAGTGGCTATCGCGGCACTCGGATGAGTGCGCCGTAGCAGTGGCCGCGGCGTCAGTTTAAGGATGCTGTCGCGGCAACTACTGCCGTGCATACTCTCAGCTTTCTGGAGTTGCCAAGTGCTTATCCCTCATTGGGGCAGGGGGATTTGATTTTTTGCGGTTCGCTGATATTGCTGGCCAGATAATAGCTGGCAATACCCATGAGTATGTTGGTTACCGGCAGCGCCAGCATTAGGCCTTTTACCCCACCGAGGAAGGCGCCCAGCGCCGCCAGTGGTAGCATCAGCAGGAACAGGCGGCACAGATTCAGTACCAGCGAGGCCATGGGCCTGTGGTAGGCGTTGAGCGAGGTGGCCACTATGATCACCACGCCAAGAGGGCCGTAAGCGGCGGGCAACACCAGAATATAGAAGCTGAGCCATTCCAGCACTTGCGGATCGGTAGTGAACAGGGCGGCAATCTGCGGCGCCAGCAGCGCCAACGGAATATACAGCAGGGTCTGGAACAGGAGCACAAACTTCAGCGCCAGCAGCAATGCCTCGCGGGCGCGCTCCTTCTGACCAGCGCCCAGATTCTGGGCGATAAAGGGCACCAGGCTGGAAGACAGCCCCATCACCACAATCAGCAGCACAGACTCCAGCCGGGTACCGGCACCGAAGGCGGCCACCGCGGCGTGATCTATCCTGGCCAGCATCGCCATCATCACGGCATTGGCCAGGGGGTTGATCATATTCATCAGCGCCGCCGGTTGGGCGATATGGGCCAGCTGTTTCCAGTTATCGACAAAGCGACTTAAACACCAGCCCGCGGCCACCAACATATGGCGTTTGGCCACCAACAGATAACTGGACAGCGACAGTGCCATTAACCAGGAGATCAGGGTCGCCACGGCGGCGCCTTGAATTTCCAGCCTGGGGAAGGGGCCGATACCAAAGATAAGCAGCGGATCGAGGATCAGGTTAATCAGCGCCGCCAGCGACAAAATCGCCGCCGGGGAACGGGTATCGCCGGTGGCCCTCAGGCCCTGATTACCCACCATCAACAGCACCAATAGCGGCGCCCCCAGATACCAGAGGTTCATATAGTCATGCACCAGCGGCAGTATGTCGTCTTTGGCGCCGAGCAGGGAAAACAGCGGCTCGATAAACAAACTGCCCAGCAAGGAAAGCCCGGCAGTCAAAATAAAGGTCAGCAGCAGGGCATCATGCAGAAACACCTTGGCTTTGGGGGCGTGCCCGGCGCCTATCAGGCGGCCAAGATTAGTGGACACACCGGCGCCTATGCCGATGGCAATACTGGATACCACCAGGGTCACAGGGAAGGTGAAGCTGATCGCCGCCAGCGCCTCTGTGCCCAGCTTACTTATGAAGTAGGTGTCTACCAGATTGAAGCCCAGCACGGTGAGGATCCCTAACATGTTGGGAATACTCATATTAAGCAGTACACGACCTATCGGCTGACTGAGCAGCCCGTGTCTGTCTCTCATGGCCCGTATCTGCCTCTTGTGAAATGGATGAAGGAAATCGTGCGGAAGCGCGATTCTAACAGGATTGTCCCGGCTTTAAAAAACGAGGGTCAAAAATTTTCAAAAAATTTTGAGCTGTCCCCTTGGAAGTGCCAAATACGGCCCCCATATAAGCCAACATCAAGCGGCTAAAGCCAATTGGCTTGGTCGCCTTTTACATCAACCATGAACCGCCTCATATTGGGCAAAAATCATTAGGAGAATCCATCGATGAATATTCGTCCATTACATGACCGCGTGATCGTCAAACGCCTGGAAGTTGAAAGCACTTCGGCCGGTGGCATCGTACTGACCGGCAGCGCAGCCGAAAAGTCTACCCGTGGTGAAGTACTGGCTGTTGGCAATGGCCGCATCCTCGAAAACGGTGACATTAAGCCATTGGACGTGAAGGTAGGTGACGTAGTGATCTTCAACGAAGGTTACGGTGTCAAGAAAGAGAAGATTGACGGTGAAGAAGTCCTGATCCTGTCAGAAGCTGACCTGATGGCCGTAGTGGAATAAACCACTCACAACCATTAAAGACCTTCCAAAGTAATCGAAAAATTTAAGGATAATCAACATGGCAGCTAAAGAAGTAAAATTTGGCAATGACGCTCGCGTAAAAATGCTGGCGGGCGTGAATGTTCTGGCTAACGCAGTTAAAGTCACTCTGGGCCCTAAAGGCCGTAACGTCGTTCTGGACAAGAGCTTCGGCGCACCACTGATCACCAAAGACGGTGTTTCAGTTGCCAAAGAGATCGAACTGGAAGACAAGTTTGAAAACATGGGCGCGCAAATGGTTAAGGAAGTTGCTTCCAAGGCCAACGACGCTGCAGGTGACGGTACCACTACCGCCACAGTACTGGCTCAGGCTATCGTGACCGAAGGTCTGAAGGCCGTTGCCGCCGGTATGAACCCAATGGATCTGAAGCGCGGTATCGACAAGGCTGTAATCGCCGCCGTTGCCGAGCTGAAAGCCCTGTCTCAGGACTGCTCCGACTCCAAGTCTATCGCTCAGGTAGGTACCATCTCTGCCAACTCTGATGAGTCTATCGGTGAAATCATCGCCACCGCGATGGAAAAAGTGGGCAAAGAAGGCGTGATCACAGTTGAAGAAGGTCAGGCGCTGGAAAACGAACTGGACGTAGTTGAAGGTATGCAGTTCGACCGCGGTTACCTGTCTCCTTACTTCATCAACAAGGCTGAAACCGGCTCTGTTGAACTGGACAACCCATTCATCCTGCTGGTTGACAAGAAGATCTCCAACATCCGTGAGCTGCTGCCTATCCTCGAAGGCCTGGCCAAGACTGGCAAGCCACTGCTGATCGTTGCCGAAGACGTTGAAGGCGAAGCCCTGGCGACTCTGGTAGTGAACAACATGCGCGGTATCGTTAAAGTGGCTGCCGTTAAGGCGCCTGGTTTCGGTGACCGTCGCAAGGCCATGCTGCAGGATATCGCTATCCTGACCGGTGGTACTGTTATCGCCGAAGAGATTGGCCTGGAGTTGGAAAAAGCCACTCTGGAAGACCTGGGTACCGCCAAGCGCGTGGTTATCACCAAAGACAACACCACCATCATCGATGGCAGCGGTGAAGAGTCGCAAATTCAAGCCCGTGTTGCCCAGATCAAGCAGCAGGTTGAAGAATCGACTTCCGATTACGACAAAGAAAAACTGCAAGAGCGTATGGCCAAGCTGGCCGGCGGTGTTGCGGTCATCAAAGTCGGTGCCGCTACCGAAGTGGAAATGAAAGAGAAGAAAGCCCGCGTTGAAGATGCGCTGCACGCTACCCGCGCCGCCGTTGAAGAAGGTGTGGTTCCTGGGGGTGGTGTTGCCCTGGTTCGCGTAGCCTCCAAGATTGGTGAGCTGGACGTGAGCAACGAAGATCAGAAGCACGGTGTGGTTATCGCCCTGCGCGCCATGGAAGCCCCACTGCGCCAGATCGCTACCAACGCAGGTGAAGAAGCCTCTGTTGTCGCCAACAACGTCAAGAACGGCAGCGGTAACTATGGTTATAACGCAGGTAACGACACTTACGGCGACATGCTGGAAATGGGTATTCTGGATCCAACCAAGGTTACCCGCTCTGCGCTGCAGTTCGCGGCCTCTGTAGCCGGTCTGATGATCACCACCGAAGCCATGGTAGCCGAGCTGCCAAAGGAAGAGGCTGCGCCTGATATGGGCGGTATGGGTGGTATGGGCGGAATGGGCGGCATGATGTGATCCTAGCTGGTTAAAATCGTCTATAGCGGCGTTATCTTGCCACTCGTTTAGTTCACTAAACTTCGTGGCAAGATGCCTGGCTCTAAAACGATTTTTCCTGCGCTAGACGCAATGTCGGTCTTAAGCTCAGAAGCTTAGAACTTAAAAAAAGCCCCGATACTTAACAGTATTGGGGCTTTTGCTTATTCCGAGAAAGGAAAAGGCTCGCGCATCGAACGCGGGCCTTTTCCATTTCAGCGGTTTCTGCCGAGGGCGGGGGAGTGGTTTGGGTTTGCAATGGCTTCCAGCTGATTGTGCAACTCATTGCCTGCCGCAGGCCTTATGCATATGCACCTCAGTGACACGCTGTGAATACATCCCTGTAAGCTCGGCGCCAACATCCATGTTGGCGACGGTCACTGATGCGCATATGCCGGGTGATTTGGTGCAATCTGCGGGTGAAGTATTTTGGCTGTCCTCACTCTTTCATGAAAATCAAATTCTCTTTATGCTGCACTGCTCCAACAATATTTCCGGCTTATATCCTACAGTGTTAAAGTCCGCTTTAACAGAAACCGCTCCGGGTGCTGGGGAAGTTGATATCACAACCCATCTTTTATTTTCTCCAATTAAGATAAGTCCGCATTCAGCAATTATGTCATCTTCTTCATTTATTAGAATATCAAGCGATGAAATATCTATCGGCTCAATAGCCACATATGTAATTAACTCTTTATTACTTTCAACTGGCTTCAAGTCCATTCTTAAATACCCATATTCTTTCCATCCTGTAGAGCTCGCAACATCTGATGAAAAACTGAGAGTTTTATCAAAACCTTCAAAATAAAGGTTAAATATCCAAGCACAAGATAAGTTCTGTGATGCTGGGACACCATACCCAATCACTCTATTGTTCAAAAGAATGTGTTTTATAATGTCCAGTGAAACATCACCAGTACTAAACTTCAAATATTTCATTGTTTATTCTGCTCTTTTGATGGGTAATGCAATGTCTCATGAGGTTTGTCGCCATTAGCAGGAATGTCAATACTTGAGCCACTTCTTCTATTTTCTGGCCTTCCAAAGATTCCATTTTCACCGATCTGACTGCCTGGAGGTGCCGAATCTCCAGGCCCAGCAGGACGAGTCCCACCAGAGGGCTGCAGGCTCTGTCGCCCTCTTACTAATAGATAGGTCCCTGTAGACTCCACACAGCAAAAGTGTTGTGGGTGTCCTGACTTTTGCTTGTTTGGATTTGGAATGGCTTCCGGCTGACTGTGCAACTCATTGCCTGCCGCAGGCTTTATGCATATGCACCTCAGTGACACGCTGTGAATACATCCTTGTAAGCTCGGCGCCAACATCCATGTTGGCGACGGTCACTGATGCGCATATGCCGGGTGATTTGGTGCAATCTGCGGGTGAAGTGTTATAGCTGTCCTCACTCTTTACTCACTCTTTATCCTTATTCCGAGAAAAGAAAAGGCTCGCGCATCGAACGCGGGCCTTTTCTATTCCAGAGGTTTCTGCTGAGGGCGGGGGAGTGGTTTGGGTTTGCAATGGCTTCCGGCTGATTGTGCCACTCATTGCCTGCCGCAGGCCTTATGCATATGCACCTCAGTGACACGCTGTGAATACGTCCTTGTAAGCTCGGCGCCAACATCCATGTTGGCGACGGTCACTGATGTGCATATGCAGGGTGACTTGGTGCAATCTGCGGGTGAAGTGTTTTGGCTATCCTCACTCTTTCTCACTCTTTCTTTTTGCTTATTCCGAAAAAGGAAAAGGCCTGCGCCTCGAACGCGGGCCTTTTCCATTTCAGCGGTTTCTGCCGAGGGCGGGGGAGTTGTTTGGGTTTGCAATGGCTTCCGGCTGATTGTGCCACTCATTGCCTGCCGCAGGCCTTATGCATATGCACCTCAGTGACACGCTGTGAATACATCCCTGTAAGCTCGGCGCCAACATCCATGTTGGCGACGGTCACTGATGTTCATATGCCGGGTGATTTGGTGCAATCTATATCTTCAATTTTTTTTCCGATATTCTCTTTTTATCTCAGAAAAAGTAACATCTGGTTTGAATTTTGGTTGATTTATTTTTGGTGAATGAATAATTATTTCTTGCCCCTTACGCTTTTTTTGTGCCGTGTATGTTAAACCAAATGATTGTGGGTGAAACTCTGCATAAATACCACAAATTTCAGGAGTATCGTCATAAGTTACAATCCAAGGTTTTGTTATTCGTTTTACGCTTTCGAATAATCTATAGTGATCGTTATGCTCAAAAAAGTTCTGATAAAGACCTTTTCCTTTTACATAATAAGGTGGGTCTATATTAACCAATGCATTTCCTTGAATGTCAGGAATGTACTCATCTATATATTGTGTTGCATCCAAATTAGTTAATCGAACAAAGTCTCTTTTTTTGGCGATTAATCTAATTTGTTCAATCAGGCGTTTTTTGTTAAATCGACAATCAATTTTGTAGTTTCCATTTTGGCTTAGCCCACCAATAACTCCAGCTTTTAAGATACCTGAACGATTTGTTCGATTCAAAAAGAACGTTGCGAATCCTAAAGAAAGTATATCTGTTGTATGAGAACGATATACTTCTCTTTGTCTTAACCATTCATCAATAGTAATCGGAGTCGTTTTAATTAGTTCAATAAGTTCTTCAGTTCTGTGTAATACACTATACCAGAAGCTATAGATTGCTGGATCTAGATCATTAATGTAAACACGTTTTACGTGGTTGTTAAGCAAAAGATACCATGCAATAGCGCAACCTCCTGCAAACGGTTCCACATACGCACCACCTTCAAGTCCATTAAGTTTTAATGTTTCAAGGACATAAGCAGTTAGCTTCGACTTACCACCAGGATATCTTAAAGGCGTATAAATCATCATATTTCCTTTAAATCAATTAGAACTTCAAACAATGGACTCAGCATATCCCAAAACCTATTAAGAAAGGAAGGCTCTATTTTATAGTTTTTATGCCCATGAATAAACTCATTTAAAGTGTTTAAACTGAATTGATTATTCTCTTGAAGAAGTTCGCCAATGACTTTGTTGGCATCTTTTGAGTCAATATACTCGTTTTTTAATGATGTTAGCTTATTTTTTAGAGTTAACTCTCTATATGACTTCTTATATTTATCAGCAATATTTTTTTCTAAATCATTAACTTTTATAAAATCATCAACGGCTAAATCAAGAAAAACTCTAAGTGCAGCAGCCGTTACATTAGGATAGCTTCTAGTTGGTAGTTTTTTAAACTCTCTAAATAGTTCATTTATTCTAAAATTGCGTGATGATATAGTATGAAAATTATCAGTTAACTTTGGTCTTTTGGGATCACCTTTTAACCGACTTTTTGGGTTTGCTGTTCCATTTTTTGGGTTCTGATTAGTATCTGTTGTAGGCTCATTACTATTTGCTTCTGTATTAGAAGATGTTTCTTGATTGCTATTCTCATCATTATCTGATTCTATATCCCCAATTTTAACCACTTTTGGAAGGAAGTTATATATTTCGTCAAATTTGCTGTCTATTGTTCTTGTGTTTATAATGAAGCCTAGTTCTTCATTTTTACTTAGCATACATTTCAAGAATTTTGCATATGCGTAGTAAAAACTCTTCATTTCTGCATCGATTGAGATCCCTTGATCATTAAAGCTGATAAACCATCCACTTCGAACTTTACTATTATTAAACCATCTTTCTAGAACAGTCATACTTATACGATGACTGTAAACCAATTCTTTTTCTGTTTGATTCAAGTGTTTAGTTACTTCTTCTCTTGTTGCTAAATCTCTAACTTTCACGAATCTAAGTGCTTCTACAATTTGAGCTCGTTTAAAACCGGTTAGCTCTATAGTCTTTTCTAAATTTTGGCCGACCGAGTCATAAACAGAGATAATAAACCTTTGTTGTGGTAAGCGTTGCCATTTCACTTGATGACTAGCTGTTGAATGCCGTTGGAGGATATACCAACGTGCTTCTTCATAAGATGGAGCTAGACAAACTCTAATTTTTTCAATTTCATCTCGATCAATCTGCCTAGAAGCTTCGACAATGGTTTTTCTTATTGAGTTAGGAGCCAAATTAGGTGACCTAAGTAACTTGAGGGCCATAACTCGTCGATTTCCTTCTGCTACAACAAATTGATCCTCTTTATTTTTCCACACAACTATGGGATCGAAACTTAAAAAACCCCTTGTTGCTATAGATTTTACGAGATCCAAAAAGTTAGATTGTTCTGTAGGATCGGCTATAAGTTCATCTACAAAGTCTCGCACTTTGATATAAGAAGATGCAGGATCAAGACGCGGGTTCTCATCCCATAACTTAAGATTGTCAACTGAACGTAAAACCCTATTTTCCCACCATTGTTTTTTCTCCGTTGCCATCAACTGTTATCCTCTGAATTGAATTTATAAAGCTATTTTTAAGTTGATTCCATACCATCAAACTTAATTTTTGTTATATGTATGAATATTTGTAGGTGTTTTTGTAATTTGGTCTTCTGTAGCTTCACGGTTTCCTTTATATAGCTTTCTTTGTGCAGGTGGGGGGTGCTGGTTGGGAGCACAGCAATTTCCGCTCGGGTCAGCTAAGAATGCGAAAAGGATAACGTAGTGAGGAATACGATAGTAGACCTACACTGAGATTATTATTTCTATCTATTGAGATGGCTACCGCAGTGAATTCTAGCTATCCCAGAGCGTACTGAACCAGATTTAATTTCAATAAAAACAACACTAAAGCTATCAATTTGTGGCTGGCAAAACCTTAGCTTAGGTCACAAGTTGCACAGCGGTGAAAGTGGTTTTTGTCAGGGAGGAATATGAGGTGAGGTGTTGAAAGCTTATCCTTGCCTTTTGCCTACTCGGGTGAGAAAGGCCGCCATCCCTGATTGTTGTTCGCACTTTAGTTAGCGCTTAAGTATTGCTTTTCGTTGGTTTTTTGTTAAAAGCTTAGCCAATCCTACAGTATTGCTGCGGTGAAAAACAAGCTTTACCGCATGGGGTTTTGTTGTGCGGTTTGGCTGAAGTAACTTGTTTGAGTGACTTGTTTGAGTGATTTGTTTGAGTTGCCTGCTTGAGTTGCCCGTTTAAGTTGCTTGCTTGAGCTAGCGGTTTCAATGAATGACTTTGCTGGTCTGTTAACGGGCAAAAAGTGGCTGGCGGGGAACGGCAATGATTTTTAGGGAAAAGTGAACGGTTTTAACCGGTTTTTGAGGATGTTGCAGCAGTTGCTGCCGGGTTGAGATGTTAGTATCGGTGGCTTGAATCTGTTCTGTTGCTGCGGCGGTTTTTTGTGGCTGTTGCTGTATAGGGCTTTGGAAATAGTAGAGAAAGTTATCGGGATTGTGTAGTGAAAGGAAAAGTCGTTTCGTATGTCTCATCTAAAAAATTTGGCTTTATCAATGGGGATGATGGTGAAAGCTATTTTCTGCATGTTTCGGCGCTGGTGAACAGGAGTGATGAGGCTAAGCTGGTTAAGAATGTGCTGGTCGAGTTTGACCCTACGCCAACTCCCAAGGGATTGTCTGCCAAGCAGATCCGTATTCCTGAGGTCTATATAAGAGAACGACTGCTGAATTTCTTCACCTCCAAGGGTAGCAATCCCAAGCATGGTGACGCCGCGTTGCGCTTGCCTATTTCGACCCGTTTTTTCAAAGATCCGGCCAAGGGGCGCCAGTATATAGAAGAACTGGCTAAGCAGTGTGGCTGCAATGCCGTGCTCGGGCTCGAGTTTGAAAAGAAGACCTTCTCTGAAGGCAACTATCGCTTTACCGGCCATGCTTTCAAGGGGGAGTTGGCCCTGGTCACTGAAAAGCAGCCCTGTGACACCAAAGAGATGGCCCTAGCTGCCGAGCGGCAGTTGCAGCAAAGAATTCAGGCGGCTGAGCAGGCCTTTGGGCCGATACAAGAGGCTGAGCTTAAGGCCAGACAGAGCCAGCTTTCCGGCTGCCTCGGCAGCGCCGTTGCTGTGCTTGCTGTGGTGGCAATCCTGCCAGCGGCGATTATCGCCGGTATCGCCGGTCTGTTCCCGCAGTAACAGACATGGTGATTTCAGCTTGAATGGATGAAAAAGTGTACTTAACTACACTTTGCGTCGTTCTTATGGCCCCATTAACTCCATATGCATCGGGCGCTTGGATTAAGGCCTGCAGAAAGGAAGCGGCATTCACTCAGTAAGTGGCGGCAATGCTTTGTGGTGTCACCAACAAAACCTTGATCCGGGTAGAGATGGCTGAAGATGTCCATATCTCTACTGTCTTCAAGATACTCAATGGTTTGGGGTTCGTTTGCTGGCGCAGCCCAAGCCTGATGTTGATTTGACCGGGTGTTACTGGATATGGGTGGTACTGGATATGGGGGGTATAAGTGGAACCGCAAACCTTGTCTTGGATATGCATCTTGGTGACCGAATCATAGGTGAGTTGTTATTCGATGCCGCCACCGAGAGTTTTGCCGTCAGTTATCGCCGGTATATTTCCTTGCTGAGGCAGGCTGTTGTTTCAGCGCTTATCTGTCTCTTGGCCGAGCGACAGATAAGCGGCCAAACCAAGCTCCTTGCGTAGCCCTTAGCTTTACCTGCCTGGGCGGTCTGTCGGCGGCTTAACTTAAGGTCGGCAAGTGTCAGAATTGCCATCTGAACTGCACATCCGGGACTTGCAGATACCTGAGCTCGTTCACCAGCTTGTCTTTTTCATTCAGCAGCTGTTTTTTCTTCTCCAGGGTGCTGGCCTTGTCTGTCATGGACACCAGCTTCTGATCCAGATCGCGGATTTGATAATCTATCTGACGCAGGCGGCTGCGGATCTCATCGGCACGTTTGTTGAGCTGGTATTGGTGGTAGCCGGCATTGTACTGTTCGACAAAGGCGTTGCTGGAACAGACACCGGCATAGCCTTCACCTGCCAGGCCGACTCGGTAGCCATTTTCCGGCTGACAGTAGTTTTGCAGCCCCTGTAGATAGCCATTGCGCCACTCGCCATGATCAACCCGAATGCCGAACTCGGCACAATCTTCGGCATAATTATTGATCCTGCTGGCATGAGCGCCATTGTTGCCATCCTGAAGTCCGAGGGAAAACCAATCTGAGTTTTGGCATTGGTTGAGGTCGAGTGAACTGCATTGGGTCAGCATGAGCGCGCTCAGTGCCAATAAGATATTTTGGTATTTCATTCTGTAAATGACTGCTTATTAGTTGAATAAGCCTAATCCGTGGCGAGGAGTCGGTATAATACAGCGATTAGCTCCAAACCTGATACGTATTAATACAAATTTACAATTTAGCCTGGAAAGGGCCCAACATGTTCGCCGGATTGACCCAAGTATCAAACTCGGCCTCTGTTACCAGTCCTGACTCCAACGCAGCTTGCCTCAGACTAATGCCTCTTTGGTGGGCGTCCTTGGCGATTTGGGCCGCCTTGGCATAGCCTATGTGAGGATTGAGGCTGGTGACCAGCATCAAGGAGCGCTGCAGCTGCTTGGCTATCATCTCGCGGTTGGGTTCCAGCCCCGAAGCGCAGCGCTCATCAAAGCTCAGACAGGCATCACCCAGCAATTCGGCGCTTTGCAGCAGATTGGCGGCAATGAGCGGCCGAAAGACATTGAGCTGAAACTGGCCGTTGCTGGCACCTATGCTGACGGCGAGATCGTTGCCCATCACCTGAGCCGCTACCATGGTCAGCGCCTCGCACTGAGTCGGGTTAACCTTGCCGGGCATTATGCTGGAGCCGGGTTCGTTGGCAGGCAACTGCAGTTCCCCTATGCCGCAACGGGGGCCGCTGGCGAGCATGCGAACATCATTGCCTATCTTCATCAGGCTGACCGCCAGGCGCTTGAAGGCGCCGCTGAGCTCGACCATGGCATCGCTGGCACTCAGTGCCTCGAACTTGTTGGCCGCGCTGACAAACTGCTCACCACTGAATGACGATATCAGTTCGGCAGCGCGCTCGGCATAACCTGCGGGAGCATTGAGCCCTGTCCCCACGGCTGTGCCGCCAAGGGCCAATTCACGGCAGTTTGCCAACGCCCGCTCTATGGCGCCTATGCCTTTATCCAACTGAGTCACCCAGGCACTGATCTCCTGTCCCAGGGTCAGCGGGGTGGCATCCATAAAGTGGGTGCGGCCGGTTTTGGGAATATCGGCAAACTGTTGTGACTTGTGTTTTAGGCTATCGCGCAGCGCAGCTATGGCGGGCAGTGTGTGCCTGCAGGTCTTGAGCACCACGGCAATATGCATGGCGCTGGGGAAGGTATCATTGCTGCTCTGGCTGCGATTGACATCATCGTTCGGGCTCAGGCTGATGGCCTTGTGTGCCAGCGCCATGCCGCGATTGGCTATTACCTCATTGAGGTTCATATTGGTTTGGGTGCCGCTGCCGGTCTGCCAAATGACCAGGGGAAAGTGCTGCTCCAGTTGGCCCGCCAAGATTTCATCACAAACTTTGGCGATGAGCGCCGCCTTGTCCTTGGGCAGTTGCCCAAGCTCGGCATTGGTCTGGGCTGCGGCTTTCTTCAACAGGGCGAAGGCGTGGATGATGGCCTTCGGCATACTCGCTTGCGGGCCTATGGGGAAGTTTTCCAGACTGCGCTGGGTTTGGGCGCCCCAGTATTTGTCTGCTTCGACCTTGACCTCGCCCAGGGTGTCGTGCTCAATCCGATATTGCATTGTCGCCTCCTGTCGTCTGTTGCCGTCCTCAGCATAGCATGGCCTTTGGGTTTCTCCTGAAATAATCCGCCGGGTTTCCCGGTCTGGGTTGGGCGGCCTGTTTCAGGCTTGGATTCTGATTTTTACAAAGGGAGTAAGCATGAGAGTATCGGTTTGGCCTGCGTTATTGCTTTTGGGAGCTCAGTTGTGGGCTTTGGGCTCCAGTTCGGTAATGGCGGCTCAGGCAAATGATTTTATCCAGGTATTTGAAGCGCTTTCCGGTCAACATCCGGGAGAACGCAAGGGACATGCCAAGGGAGTTTGTACCATTGGCAGTTTCCGGCCAAGTGCCGGGGAGCCCTGGCTCAAGGAACTATCTCTGTTTGCCACAGAGCAGGCTCTGCCCGCTCAGGTGCGTTTTTCCATGGCGGGTGGCGATCCTTTTGTGGCCGATACCAGTCGCAGCCCAAGGGGGATAGGCGTGCGCATCGAACTGCCGGACGGGCAGGTGCATCAGTTGGCCGGGCTGAGTACGCCTGTGTTTCCGGGGAAAGATCCCGACAGTTTTCTTGGCTTGCTGCGCGCGTCACTGGCGCAGCGTGAGGGGGAAACCGGCGCGGTTGCACGCTATCTGCAGCAGCATCCGGATGCCGCCCGCCAGGGGCAGTGGCTCAAGCAGCACAATCCGCCGGCGTCCTATACCTCGGTCAACTACTTTGGCATTCACAGCTTTATTTTTGGTAACCAAGGCCAGCAAAAGCGCTTTGGTCGCTGGGAGCTTTGGCCTGTGGACGGGGAGCAACCATTGACGGATGCCGAGATGGCGCAGTTGCCGGATGATTTTCTGCAGGAGAGGTTGATGCAGAGGCTGAAAACAGGGCCTGCTCAGTTTGAGCTTAAGCTGATCCTGGCCGAGGAGGGGGATCCCTTACTCGACCCTTCACTGCAGTGGCCGGATAACCGCCCCAGGGTTACTCTCGGGCGCCTGAGCATAGACTCGGTTGTGGCTTCGGCCTGCGACAGGCTGAACTTTGATCCCAATGTGCTCAGTAAAGGGATTGCCGCCAGTGACGACCCTGTGCTGCGGCTAAGATCCGCGGCTTATGCCATCTCTTTTGGCAAGCGTTTAAGCGGCCGGTAACGGCAATAAAATGACAGGAACGAACCTAAAAAATGTAGCGCTTTATCGTTGTTATATGTACATTTTTTATCGTTGGGGGCGATAACTGTGTGTCAGGTTCGCTCCTGTCGAAACTTTAACGGATTAAGCTGAACTCCTGGCTCAACTGACGAATGCGCTG
This sequence comes from Shewanella indica, assembly GCF_033842865.1. Lineage (NCBI taxonomy): Bacteria > Pseudomonadati > Pseudomonadota > Gammaproteobacteria > Alteromonadales > Shewanellaceae > Shewanella > Shewanella indica. The sequence continues at coordinate 937,301 of NZ_JAWXXR010000001.1, read as the reverse complement.
CTGCAGTTGCTGCATTTCTCCCATCAGCCGGGATTGTCTGGGTCTGCCTGCCGTTTCATTCTGCGCCAGCCACTGATAAACCTGTTTGGTGGAGATCCCATGCTGACGGGCAACGTCAAACATGAGCCTGCCGTTCTGGGTCACTTCCTTAATGGCTTGCTGTCGCAGCTTCTGCTCGTTAATTTCCATACTGCCTCCTTGATGGTTCAAGAATGGTTTTTCAGAGCTGTGATTCCAGCTCTGCTATTCCACATCCCATTGGCTGTAGCCCAAGTGCTTGAGGCCATGCCAGAGCGAATGCCAACTGTCGCGCATTTTCATCAATGTTTTCATAATGACTCCTGAACAGTGGAATACTGCTTTGTAGGTATGTAATAAACATGCCAATTTTTAATTTTCTTTTAATCTGTTGATATGAAAGAAAATTAATTCATTTCCTTATCGAGAGAGCCTGCCGGGTGCTACCCAATAGAGTGCAGTCTGCTCTATTTTGGGACTTCATTTGATGTCAGCGCCATGACACTTGGCTGACAATCCGGGGGTGGGAAAAGTCGGATTTGACTGAATCCATGCTGAACGCCGTGCGGATTTGCCACCTCTATGGCCTCCGGGGGATTGCCTGCTTGAAGCGCTGCTATATACTTTGGCGCCAGGTAGGTTCCGCTTAGGTTGGAACAAGCAGACGAAGGAAAAAATAACATGAAAAAGCGCGCTTTTCTGGCAGCTCCTCTGTTGCTGGCATTGCTGGCAACTGGCTGTACTACAGTGAATCCTTATACCAATGAACAACAGACCGCCAAGGCGACCAACGGAGCACTGATAGGTGCCGTCGCCGGTGCAGCCATAGGTGTGGCTTCTTCCAGTAAGAGTGACAGGGGCAAGGGCGCCCTGATAGGTGCGGCATCCGGTGCTGCCGTAGGTGGAGGTATCGGCTATTACATGGATGTGCAGGAAACCAAGTTGCGTCAGCAACTGGCTTCAACCGGCGTCAGTGTGACCCGGGTGGGCGATACCATAGTGCTCAACATGCCCAATGAAGTGACTTTCCAGGTCGACAAGACAGATCTCAGCAGTGGTGCCATGCGGGTATTGGATAGCGTAGTGCTGGTGGCCAAGGAATATGACAAGACTCAGCTGAATGTAGTGGGTTATACCGACAGCAGCGGCTCTGAGTCTTACAACCTGAGATTGTCACAGGTTCGCGCCAGTGAGGTAGGTAATTACTTGATCCGTAAAGGCGTATCCGGACAGCGAGTGCTGACCCAAGGCCGAGGTGAGGCCAGCCCAATCGCCTCAAATGCCAGCCCTCAGGGGCGGGCACAGAACCGTCGGGTAGAGATTATTCTTAGTCCACTTGGCTAAGATTTTAAGCTTAAGGGTCGCTGCGGCGGCCCTTTTTATTGGGTCAAATTGTCCCTTTCTCCGGTTTTTTCTGTCAGATGGCGTGATCTTGAGGGGAGTTTATGACAAGTTCTGTCGTGGTGCGTTGATTTGTGACGCGCTTTGGTTGAGTTTAGCGGCATCTGTATCTTATACACCGGAGAAAAATAAATGAAAAAGAGCGTCTGCTTACTCGCACTGTTACTACCCGCCTTCTCGCAGGCGGCGGATTTGGAATTCAGGGCCGCAGGAAGTTTGAAGACAGCCATGACGGATGTTATCGCCAGTTATCAGGCCGATGGCGGCGTTAAGGTTAATGCTCAGTTTGCTCCTTCAGGCCTGCTCAGAGGCCGAATTGAAGAGGGCGAGAAGGTCGACCTGTTTGCGTCGGCCAATATGAAGCATCCACAGAAACTGATGCAGGAAGGCAAGGGTGCGCCTGTGGTGATGTTTGCCCGTAACCGCCTGTGCGCCTTGGCGCAAGATAATGTCCCTCTGACGACAGAAAATATGCTGGATACTTTGCTGGATAGCAAGATCAAGCTGGGCACCTCCACTCCCAAGGCTGACCCTGCCGGAGACTATGCTTTCAAGGTGTTTGACCGCGCCGAAGCTATCAAGCCGGGTAGCCAGGCCAAATTGGCGGCCAAGGCACTGCAATTGACCGGTGGCGCCGATAGTGCCAAACCCCCTAAAGGCAAGAACCCCTATGGCTGGGTGATGGCCAATAAACAGGCGGATGTATTTTTAACCTACTGCACCAACGCTGTTTTGGCCAAGAAAGAAGTGCCTGCTCTCAAGATAGTGGCGTTGCCCGAGTCGCTGGCAGTGGGTGCCAACTATGGCATGCTGGTGCTGGATAAGGCCGACCCTGCCGCTTGGCCGCTGGCCATGTATATTCTGTCTCCCAAGGGGCAATCCATTCTGGCCTCTTATGGTTTTGAAGCGCCGCTTAAGCCTTAGTCGCTATAACTGAGATATTTGGAGAGTGTGCTTCAGTTCCCCGGAACTGAAGCACACTCTCTTTATGGGTATATAGCTACTTTTTGAGCAAATCAGCTTGCACAGGCAATTATTATCCTTCTAAAGTAAGGCATTATATCCTTACCAGGGGGGAGCATGCTCGAAACCAAAGGCTTACCGATAGCGACAGATTACCTCGGTGATGAGGTGAGATTTATTCGCCTTTGCTATGAAAGTCAGGGCCTGGATATCGAGGTAAGTGTCGAAGGTAGCAGGGCGCAGGTTCATTTTGACTCTGTGGTTGGCTTTCGAATGTTGGATGAGGGTGACCTGATGGAGTTCTGGACCGAATGCAGCCTTTCCAATGGCTGGTTATTTCAGATTTCCAACGGCGGCTGGTACCGCCAAGAGGCCAAGCGCAGCGGCTTTATGGCCAGCGCCAACCTCAAGTTGCAGGAATTTCTGTTGGTGAGCCGTGGCGAGTGTATCTCCGTTTTCTGTGAGCAGGGTGAACCCAAGGTGTGTTGGCTTAAAGACTGACTCGCTATCTTTTACAGCCTAAGGGCGAGCTTGGTCGCCCTGTTGTTACTTTATTCATCAAGGTCAGAGCTTGATGCTCTTGGCCCCTGTTATTCTGCCCTCAAAAGTAGAGCTTCAGCTCACTAAAATCAGCGCCTCAGCTCATTAAAACGAGAGTCGCCAACCCCAGGAAGGCGAACAGGCCTATCACATCTGTCACTGTGGTTAGCACCATGCCACCGGCCAGTGCAGGATCCACATTGAGCTTTTTCAGTATTAAAGGGATGCTGGCCCCGGCGAGACCGGCTACCGTCATATTGATTAACATGGCACCGCCAATAAGGGCGCCGAGCGCCAGATCGCCTTTCCAGATCCACACGGCAGTGAATACCAACGCCGACCACAGCAGGCCATTGAGAAAGCCGATAGCCAGTTCTTTGCCTATGAGCCAACGGGAGTTGCTTTGACCTATGTGGCCGAGGGCGATACCGCGGATCACCAGCGCCAGAGTCTGGTTACCGGCAACGCCGCCCATGCTGGGCACTATGGTCATCAGAATTGCTATGGTGGCAAATTTTTCCAGTGTGCCTTCAAACATATTACTGACCGAGGCGGCCAACAGAGCGGCAAACAGGTTGAAGGTTAGCCACAAAGAGCGGCGAAAGGCACTCTTGAACACAGGGCCGAAGGTGTCTTCATCATCGTCCATCCCCGCCATCCCCATCATGGAGTGTTCGGCGTCTTCGCGGATAACATCCACCACATCATCAATGGTGATTCGACCAAGCAGATGGCCTTCACTGTCGACCACTGGCGCCGAAACCCAGTCATGGCGTTCAAACAGCTGGGCCACTTCATTGTCCGGCATGGTGACGGGAATACTCTCAAGCTCGGGATCCATTATGCTGCGGATCCCGGCGGTGGGGTTACAGGTCAGCAGGGTGGAGAGCTTAACGCCACCGAGCAAAACATCGCGTCTATCTACCACATAGAGGGTATCAGTGGCTTCGGGCAACTCGCCTCTTTGACGCAGATAACGCAGCACCACATCGACGTTGACGTCCGGTCTCAGGGTCACGGTATCTGTGTTCATCAGACTGCCGGCACTGTCTTCCGGATAGGAGAGCGCCTGTTCGACCCTGGCCCTGTCTTGGGCACTCATGGAGTGCAGTACCTGTTTGTAGAGGGTATCCGGCAGGCTTCGCAGCACATAGGCCAGATCATCGGTATCCATACCCGCAGTCGCTCGTGCCAAGCGCTCAGGACTCATCAGGCTGATCAGCTGGTCTTTCATATCCTCACCCAGCTCTTCGAGGATCTCACCGCTCTGTTCCTGATCCACAAGTTGCCAGAGTACCTGACGGGTACGTGGTGGTGAAGATTCGAGAATAAAGGCGATATCCGAAGCTGTCATTCGCTGCAGCATGTCGCGCACATGCACGAACATACCACTGCCAAGAGCTTGGTTTAGTTGAGTAAGACGTTGTTCTGTCAGCTCTTGGTCGAGCGCTTCTATTGGCATGCAGTTCCCCCTGTGATGCAAAGCGAGGATATGTTACCTCAAGACAGGGGAGTTATAGAAACAAAGAGTGCAGTGCTAAGGAAGGGGCGAGCAAGTCCCACGCGTGCTCTGCGTCGGCTTACCGTACTGCCTGCTGTGTTGTGTCTTTCCCTAAGACTTCAGCTGGCTTCGTCGAAACGGGCGTTTATCAGAGCGCAGATGGCATCCATTGCGGGTTCGGCATCCGGGCCTTCGGCAATAAGGCGTATGGTTTTGCCTTGACCGGTTTCCAGCATCAAGAGCCCAAGCACGCTGGCGGCCGAGGCCTTTTTCTCGCCCTGGATCAGAGTGATATCGGCTTCGAACTCGCTGGCCAGCACCGCCAGCTTAGTGGCGGCGCGGGCATGCAGGCCCAGCTTGTTGACTATGGTGACTTCCCGTTCAACCTTTGCCATTGCCCAGCTCTCTGTGGCGGGCCTGTACCTTGTGTTTGCTGTTGCCAAAACGCTTGGCCAGCTGGTCGGCGACATAGACAGATCTATGCTGGCCGCCGGTGCAACCTATGGCTATGGTGAGATAGCTGCGGTTGTTGCGTTCAAGGTGCGGTAGCCAGGTTTCCAGCAGATTCTCTATCTGCCAGATAAATTTGTTCACCAGTGGCTGACGGATAAGGAATTCCTGTACCGGCTCATCCAGCCCAGTCAGCGGCCTGAGCGCCGGTTCCCAGTGAGGGTTGGGCAGAAAGCGCACATCAAACATGAAGTCGGCTTCCTGGGGCATGCCGTGCTTGAAGCCGAACGATTCGAAGTTGATCACCAACTCTTTGTCGACGCTACCCAGCAGAATTTCCCGTACTTTGTCACTGAGTTCATAGATATTCAGTGCCGAGGTATCTATGTAGTGATCCACCAGTTTCGACATAGGCTCCAGCAACTTACCTTCGTGCTTGATGGCATCTTGCAGCGAGACAGTGCTCTTGGATAGGGGGTGTAATCTGCGGGTTTCGCTGTAGCGTTTAAGGAGTACTTTATCGGAAGCGTTGAGGAAGAAGCTGGTCAGTTGGGTGTTTTCCGGCAGTGCCGCCAACTGTTTTTCCAGCACTTTTTCCTGATCCGGCATGTTGCGCACATCTATGCTGATGGCGACCAGATCATTGCTGCCTCGGAGGTTTTCCAGCAGGCTGCCTATCATGGGCAGGGGCAGATTATCCACACAGTAGTAACCCAGGTCTTCGAGTACCCTGAGGGCAACGGATTTTCCGGAACCGGAGCGGCCTGAGACTATAGCGAGTTTCATCCTGTGATCACCTGATAGAGTTCTGTTTCATCGCGGGATTTACGCAACTGCTTGAGTATTGCTTTGTCGCTGAGCTTTTCAGCCATGGCAGACAGGGTACTCAGATGTTGTTGGCATTGATCTGCGGGAACCAGAAGGGCGAACAGTATGTCCACCGGTTGGTTGTCTATGGCATCGAAGGCGATAGGCTCTTCGCATTTGACCAGCACGGCAATCGGCTCTGTGATATCAGGCAGCCGGCCATGCGGAATCGCAATACCATTACCTATACCTGTGCTCCCCATCTTTTCGCGGGCCAAAAGGCTTTCAAAAATCGCTTGAGAGGAAAGGGTGGGGTACTGGGCGCTGGCGAGATCGCTAATTAGCTCCAGTACCTTTTTCTTACTGCCCGGAGTGGCACAGGTAGTGCACTCCGGCCGCAGGATGGTACTCAGTTCCATCGTTAGTGTTTTGTCAGCTTTTCTTTATGTTTAATGACCTGACGATCCAATTTATCAATCAGAACGTCGATGGCGGCATACATGTCGGCATGTTCAGAAGTTGCATAGACTTCGCCGCCTGTGAGGTTGATCTTGGCTTCGGCAATCTGTTGCAGTTTTTGTACATTGAGCACAACGTGCACATTATTGATCTGTTCGAAATGGCGTTCAAGTTTCGAAAACTTACTTTCCACATAGTCACGCAGTGAGTCGGTGATCTCGATATGATGTCCTGTCAGGTTGATTTGCATAGAAAGATTCCTCCAATTTCCAACTGTGGATTTATAAACTCTTACGCTGGTTCGACGGTGGTATCATCATAGCCTCGCGATACTTGGCTATGGTGCGTCTTGCAACGTTGATTCCCTGTTCTGCCAGAAGTTGTGCCATCTTGCTGTCGCTCAAAGGTTTCTTCTGGTTTTCCGCTGCCACGAGCTTCTTGATAAAAGCCCTGATCGCCGTGGAAGAGCATTCTCCGCCATCTTCGGTACCGACATGGCTGGAGAAGAAGTACTTCAATTCAAATATTCCCCTCGGGGTATGCATATACTTTTGAGTGGTGACCCTGGAGATGGTCGATTCATGCATCTCGACCGCCTCGGCAATATCGTTGAGTACCATGGGTTTCATGGCCTCTTCACCATATTCAAAAAATCCCTGCTGGAACTGCACTATGCAGTTGGCCACCTTGAGCAGGGTGTCGTTGCGGCTCTCCAGGCTCTTGATAAACCATTTGGCTTCCTGAAGATGACCACGAATAAACTGGCTGTCTGATTGGCTGCGGGCGCTACGGGCCATGGCAGCATACTGTTGGTTGATCCCGAGTTTGGGCATACAGTCCGGATTGAGCTCCACTACCCAGCGGCCGCTCTTCTTCCAGACGCTGACATCCGGGATCACATATTCCTCGTCCATCGGCTGCACCAGCAAACCGGGGCGGGGATTGAGGCTCTGAATAAGGTTGATGGCGTCACGCAGTTGATCTTCCTTGAGCTTGGTCTTACGCATTAGGGTGCGAAAGTCGCGGGTAGCGATGAGATCCAGATGTTCGTCAATCAACAAGCGGGCGTCGGCCAGATGCGGGGTGTCGGCGTTGAACTGTTGCAATTGGATCAGCAGGCATTCGCGCAGATCTCTGGAGGCGATGCCGATGGGATCGAAGTGCTGGATCCGCTTGAGTACCGCCTCGACTTCATCGAGCTCAATCTCAGGGTTGCCCATGGCTTCGAGGATCTCCTCAGTGCTCTGGGTTAGATAGCCCTGCTCGTCAATGGCATCTATGATGGCGGTGGCAATGGCGTCGTCGGTATCGGAAAACGGGGTCAGGTTCTTTTGCCATTCCAGGTGTTCATAGAGACCTTCGCTGGTTTCACCCTGGAAGGGCATGTCATCTTCACGGCCCATAGCCGGCCCTGAGGCGCTGGCGGCGGTAAAGACTTCATCCCAGGTGGTATCCATAGGCAATTCATCCGGCATAGACTCATTGTTCAATGCCTCTGAGGTTTCTACCGTGGAACCATCTTCCTGCTTGACGCTCAATTCGCCGGCGTCGTTTTCCTTGTGGTTGTCGTCGATAGCGTCATCCTGGTTGTCCTCGGCCATCTCCAACAGAGGGTTGGCTTCCAAGGCTTCCTGGATTTCCTGCTGCAGCTCAAGGGACGACAGTTGCAGCAGGCGAATTGCCTGCTGCAACTGAGGTGTCATGGTCAACTGTTGACCCAATTTGAGCTGGAGTGACGCTTTCATTATACCGCTAATCCCTACTCGTTATTTTTCAAGGAAAAAATTCAATAATAACAAACTATAATACCCGGAATTGCCGCCGGATGACATGATCCTAACTATAGCCTGAATTGTTCGCCTAAGTACACAGCACGCACTTGCTGGTTGTCCAAGATTTCAGCGGGTGTGCCCTCGGCAATCAACTGCCCATGGCTGACAATGTAGGCTCGCTCACAAACGTCGAGCGTTTCGCGAACATTGTGGTCTGTGATCAGCACCCCCAAACCGCGGGACTTAAGCTGTTCGATGATTTTCTTGATATCGATAACTGAGATGGGATCCACACCGGCGAACGGCTCATCCAGCAGAATGAACTGTGGATTGGCGGCCAATGCCCGGGCGATTTCCACCCGGCGGCGTTCACCGCCGGAGAGGGACATCCCCAGGCTGTCACGTATGTGGGTAATGTGGAATTCTTCCAGCAACTGTTCGAGTTGTTCCTCGCGCTCGTCGCTGTTGAGCTCTTTGCGGGTTTGCAGTACGGCCATGATGTTGTCATGTACCGACAGCTTGCGGAAAATACTGGCTTCCTGTGGCAGATAGCCTATGCCTTTACGGGCACGCAGGTGCATGGGATCCAAGGTCAGCTCGTCGTCGTCAATGAAAATACGGCCCTTGTCACTCTGCACCAGGCCAACCACCATATAGAAGGTAGTCGTCTTGCCCGCCCCGTTGGGGCCCAGCAGCCCCACGATCTGGCCGGTATTGACCGATAGGCTGACATCTTTGACTACGTTGCGCTTCTTGTAACTCTTTGCCAGGTTTTGTGCCGTCAGGGTGCTGGTCATTGCGGCTCCTGCTGCTGTTCTTTCTTATTGAGATCCTGATAGTTTTCCGGCTGGATAACAGTGGTTACCCTATCTTGGCCTTTGCCGCTGCTTTCCGCTTCCAGCTGCTGCTTGTTGATGTCGTAGACTATCTTCTCGGCGGTTACTTCGCTGCCGTCCTGTTCCACTTTGGCTTGGCCTATCAAGGTCATGATGCGGCTGTCTATGTTGTAGTGGATCTCTTTGGCCTTGGCACTGGCCTGACGGCCATCTTCCAGCTTCTGGGTATAGGTGGCAGGTGAGCCCTTGGCCACCAGGATCCGCTCGCCACTCTTGTCCTCAGTGTAAGCCGTGAGTTCATCGGCCAGCAGCTTCAAACTGCCCTGGGTGACTGTGACAGGCCCGCCGTATACCACGCGCTTGTTTTTGATATCGGCAAACTGATTGGCGGCGCTGATCTCGACTTTTTGCAGCAGATCTTCTTCAATGGCCACTGCCGACAGGCTTGTGATGCACAAGAGGGCACCGATAAAAAGCTTACTTGGTTTCATAGGTTCCTTTCACCTGACTGGTCAGCTTTACTTGCTGAGCGTTGAGATCGGCATACAGGCCGGATCCCTTGATATTAAAGTCTCTGCCTTCGATCAGGATCTCGCGATCTGAGGTCATGATCATGGTGTCCAGATCCAGCTCCACATAACTGGTTTTCAGGCTCTGGATCGGTTCATTGGGGCTAATGGCGTCGATGATAACATTATTTTCAAGTACCACTCGGTTACTCTTGCGATTGAGCCTGCCCTCGTTGGCAGACAGGCGCCACTGCGCTTCGCCCTTGTCCGGATAGACCAGATAAACCGGTTGGTTGAAGAAGGTCTTCTCATTGGCTTCATAGTGTTCCATGTGCGCCGCCGCGACCCTGCTGGCGACATTGCCCTGCTCGTCAAAGTTGACTGAGCGCAGGTCATCGGCGACAAAGTCCGGCCGCACAACATCCACCGGCGCCTCGCTCTGTTGGGCGTTGCGCTTGTTCTGCACCTGCCAGTAAAGGATAAGTGCAGTGGAGAAAAACAAAATAATGGCCAGAGTGACCCTATTCATATACTCATTCCGTGGGCATTTTCAAATTTGTCCTGACTGAGCAGGATAAGATCCGCCAGCTCCCGCAGCGCACCATGGCCGCCGGTAATCTGGGTGATCATGTGGCAGTGCTGCCTTACCCAAGGATGGCCATCGGCCACGCAAACCGCCAGTCCAACTTGCTTCATCACCGGCAGGTCGACAATGTCGTCACCTATATAGGCCACTTGTTCGGGCTTGAGGTCATAATGTTTAAGCAGCGCCTCATAGGGCTCAAGCTTGTTGTCTATGCCTTGATAAATCTTGTCTACCCCCAGGGCCGTCATGCGGTTTTCGACTATCTGGGACTTGCGGCCGGTGATCACCGCCACCTGAATGCCGCAGGACAGCAGCGAGCGCACTCCATAGCCATCGCGGGTGTGAAAGGCCTTCAGCTCTTCGCCGCTGTTGCTCATATAGATACGGCCATCGGAGAAGACACCGTCGACATCACAAATAAGCAGCTTGATTTTGGCGGCTCTTTGCCAGTTGTCTTCGCTTATGGGTCCGTAAAAACCTTGATGACTCATCAGATAACCCCCGCCTTGACCATATCCAGCATATTGAGTGCTCCAATCGGCTCATTGGCGCCATTGATGACGATAAGGCCGTTAATGTCGTTTTCGTCCATCACCTTGAGCGCCTGCGCCGCGAGGATATTGTCACCACTGGTGATGCAATCCCGGGTCATGACGTCGCTTATTTTGGTGGTACGCAGGTTGACTCCGGCGTCGATGACACGTCTCAAATCACCATCGGTGAAAATACCCACAAGCTGCTTCTGCTGATTGACCACTGAGGTCATACCCAGACCCTTCTTGGAGATTTCATACAGGGCGTCTGTGATACAGATATCTTCTGTGACCAACGGCAGTTCTTCGTCTTTATGCATTACATCGCTGACCTTGAGCAGCAGTTTGCGCCCTAAAGCGCCGCCGGGATGCGACAGGGCAAAGTCGTCTTTGGTAAAGCCTTTGGCCTGCAACAGGGCGACCGCCAGGGCGTCTCCCATCACCAGGGTGGCCGTGGTGCTGGAGGTGGGGGCCAAGCCCAGCGGGCAGGCTTCTTCCGGCACCTTGATGCATAGATGCAGCTGCGCCAGCTTAGCCATGGTGGATTCTGGCTTGCCTGTCATGGAGATCATAGGGATCCCCTGGCGCTTGATGACGGGGATCAGGGTTAGAATTTCGCTGGACTCGCCCGAGTTGGAGATAGCCAATACGATATCGTTTTCACTCAACACTCCAAGGTCGCCGTGGCTGGCTTCGCCCGGGTGAACGAAGAATGCCGGGGTGCCCGTGCTGGCGAGGGTGGCAGAAATCTTGTTGCCTATATGGCCCGATTTCCCCATCCCCATCACTATCACCTTGCCGCTGCAGTTGAGGATCAGTTCGCAGGCTTGGGCGAACTCGGGGGAATCAACAAACTGGTACAGGTTATCCAGTGCTTGTTTCTCGATATCTATTACTCTGCGGCCCCATTGGCGCAGTTGCTTAGCTTCTGCCATAGTTGTCTCTCGTCTTTTTGCCCTTCATCGCTAGTGGGATTGAAACAGGCTGTATTGATAGCCAATGAAGCTTATCAGTAGTAAGGCACCGTGCCAGCGCTTGAGTTCACGTTGTTTACCTGTGCTCAGCACCAGGAGTGCCAGGGCACAACTGGTGCCCAAAGCCATATAAAAGTCGCGTCCGGCCGCTGCGGCGTCGATTACGCCCGGGGCGATAAGACCGGGTATTGCCAATACCGCCAGAATATTAAACAGGTTGGAGCCGACAATATTGCCTATGGCCAAGTCGTCCTCTTTCTTGAGCACACCGGCTACGCAGGCTGCCAGTTCCGGCAGGCTGGTGCCCACGGCAATGATGGTCAGACCGATAACCAGATCCGATAGCCCAAAAGACTTGGCAATACCCACGGCACCTTCGACCATCCAGTCTGCCGACAGTGGCAAGAGTACCAAGCCTATGATCAACCAGAGTACCGCCTTGGCAGTGGGCACATCTTTGGGGATCTCGGCATCGGCTTCATCGGCGAGTGGATCCTTATTCTTATTGGTCAGTGCATGCCAGATAAGATAGCCCATCAGGCCGAAGAACAGCGCCAGTAAAATAACTCCTTCGCTGCGGCTGAGATACTGATCGTGCAGGAAGTAACCCGCCAGCACTGTGGCGCCCAGCATCATGGGGATCTCCCGCTTCAGGGTCTTGGAGCTGACGGCAATAGCCCCAAGAAGGGCGGTCAACCCCAGGATCAAGCTGACATTGGCGACATTGGAGCCCAGCACATTACCCACGGCCGTATCCGGCATGCCGGCCATGGAGGCGCTGGCGGCAACGAACATCTCAGGGGCCGAACTGCCCATGGCGACTATGGTCAGTCCTATCAACATGGGGGGTAACCCCAGGTTACGGGCAAAAGCCCCGGCGCCATAAACGAATTTATCGGCACTCCAGACCAGGACGGACAAGCCGGCGAGCAGCAAGAAAATATTGAATAACATGCAGTAAATAAAGCTACGGATTCTGGCGTGCATTTTCGCCGTATTTGCTACAAATTGAAAGTATCACGGCGCGATACTATTGATTCAGTTGTGCGCTTATCCTCAATTGCGTACAATTTATCGCTTATCTTTGGCTTGGCCATACGGGTTACCGGGCGCCATTCAGCGTCAATTCAGTAAGCCTGCGGCAGTATCAAGCCTTATAACGGCGGGCCATATGTGCCGTGGTGCTACAGCCGCGCCGTAACTTGAATTCCACTAGACAAGGTCTCCATTTCATTTTGATGCCGGAATCCAGCAAGCAGCAAAATCCTTCTCCCCTGGTCGAGGTCAATAATCTCGGCTTCAGTCGTGGATCGAGGGTGATTTTTGAGCAGATAAGCCTCACGATTCCCAGAGGTAAAGTCACTGCCATCATGGGACCTAGCGGCATAGGCAAGACTACGCTGCTGAAGCTCATCGGCGGGCAGTTGACTCCGGATCACGGCGAGGTGTTGTTCGATGGTCAGGATCTTCACAAGCTGAGCCGCCACGAGCTGTTTGAAGCTCGTAAGCGAATGAGCATGTTGTTCCAGAGCGGTGCCCTGTTTACCGACATGAATGTGTTCGATAATGTGGCCTTTGCTCTCAGGGAACACTCAGGGCTGCCGGAAGCCATCATTCGTCGCATAGTGTTGATGAAGCTTGAAGCCGTAGGACTTCGCGGCGCGGCGCAGTTGATGCCGAGCGAACTCTCCGGCGGAATGCAGCGCCGGGCTGCCTTGGCCCGTGCCATAGCGCTCGAGCCGGAAATGGTGCTGTATGACGAGCCATTTGCCGGTCAGGACCCCATTTCCATGGGAGTGCTGGTGAAGTTGATTAAAGAGTTGTCCGATGCCTTGAATCTCACCTCTGTGGTGGTTTCCCATGACGTGGGCGAAGTGCTGAGCATTGCCGACTATGTGTATGTGATTGCCGACAAGCGCATCATAGCTCATGGTACTCCGTCCGAGCTCAAGCAGGCCGACAATCCACAGCTGAGGCAGTTTATCGACGGTATGCCGGACGGCCCAGTGCCTTTCCACTATCCGGCGCAGGATTATCAGAAGGAGTTGCTCGGTGAGTTTGACTGATTCGATAGCCAATCTTGGCCGCAATGCACTGGGTCTGATAACAGGGCTCGGCAAGGCCGGGGTGATGCTTTGGGGCGCCCTGGTGCAGCTGCCACGGCCACGCAAAGGCTTGCCATTGCTGATAAAGCAGGTGTACGTCGTCGGTGTGCAGTCCATGGTGATCATTTTGGTTTCCGGACTGTTTATCGGCATGGTACTGGCGCTTCAGGGCTACAACATCTTAGTGGATTTTGGCACTGAAGAGAGCCTGGGCCCCATGGTGGCGCTGAGCTTGCTCCGGGAGCTTGGGCCAGTGGTTACCGCCTTGCTGTTTGCCGGCCGCGCCGGTTCGGCCCTGACCGCTGAACTGGGGTTGATGAAATCCACAGAGCAGCTCTCCAGTTTGGAGATGATGGCGATAGATCCGCTGCGGCAGGTGATTGCGCCGCGCTTCTGGGCCGGGGTGATCAGTATGCCGTTGTTGGCCTTGATGTTTACCACTGTGGGTATCTATGGCGGTTATCTGGTTGGGGTTGAATGGAAAGGCATAGACAATGGCGCCTTCTGGTCGATTCTGCAGGCCGCGGTGGAATGGCGGCAGGACATAGTCAACTGCCTGATTAAAAGTTTTGTTTTTGCCATAGTGGTGACCTGGATAGCCCTTTATCGAGGTTATCAGGTGGTGCCTAATCCGGAAGGGATTAGCCGCGCGACCACTCAGACTGTGGTGCAGTCCAGCCTGGCGGTATTGGCGCTGGACTTCTTATTGACGGCGCTGATGTTTGCCCGCTGATTTTGGCGCCGGCGCATAATGGATGATTAACTCTGGTGACTCTATGTTGACACGAAAAATTGAATTTATGGTGGGACTCTTCCTGTTGGCGGGACTGGTGGCTTTTTTGCTGCTGGTATACAAGGTGGCCAATGTGGAGGTGCAGTCCGCTAGCAATACTTACACTCTAACGGCCAAGTTCAGTAACATCGGCGGCCTTAAAGTACGCTCGCCGGTCAAAGTGGGCGGTGTGGTTGTCGGTCGGGTCAGTCAGATCACCCTGGATCCCCAGCAGATGGTGCCTGTGGTGACCCTGACCATGGACAAGCGTTACGACCAGTTTCCTGAAACCAGCAGCCTGGCTATCTTGACCTCGGGCTTGCTGGGTGAGCAGTTCCTCGGCTTGACTCCAGGGTTTATGGATGACGATATCGCGATTTTGCAAGATGGCGATCGCATCGATGATACCCGTTCGGCGCTGGTGTTGGAGGAGCTGATCGGGCAGTTTTTATATAGCATGGGTTCAAAGGACAACTAGGAGCACTGAGATGTTTAAAGGGATAATCCGTAATCTGTTGGCCGTCGCCTGTCTGGCGTCTGCAACAGTGGCACAGGCGACCGATATCGATACCAGCAACCCTTATGTCATGGTGGAACAGGTTGCCGACAAGACATTTAACCGTTTTCATCAGGATAAGAGCATCATCGACAGCAATCCGGATCACCTCAAGGTGATCGTTAAAGAGGAGCTGATGCCTTATGTGGATTACAAGTACGCCGCTTACAAGGTGATGGGCCAATACTTGCAGCAGACCACCAGAGAGCAGCGTGATGCCTTTGTCGATGCTTTTGAGGGCTATCTGGTTTCCACCTATGCCCAGGCTTTTACCGAGTACACCAATCAGAAAGTGGAATTTGGCCGTGCCATCGACTTCAGCCAGGAAAAGATAGTCGAGGTGAATGTACAGATCATTGAAGCGGGCCGCCCGCCAATCAAATTGTTGTTCAAGGCGCGTCGTTTGAAGGACGACAGCTGGAAGGCCTTTGACCTGGTTGCCGAAGGTGTCAGTCTGCTGGCCTCCAAGCAGTCGGAAGTCACTACACTCATTCGCCAGAAGGGCATAGATGCCGTGATTGAGATGCTAAAAGAGCGCACTCAGGCTCACGTGGATCCCGATGGCCCCAAAGGCAAGGATGCGCTATGAAGCTTGAGCCACAGGGCGATAGCTGCAAATTGAGCGGGCGTTTGACTCAAGAAGAAGTCACCCGTTTGTGGAAGACACGCAAGACACTGCTGCCGGCCGATGTGCGCCGGTTGGATCTCAGCGAGCTGACATACTCAGACAGTGCCGGCATGGCGTTTCTAATGGAGCTTGTCAGTCTCAGAAAGGGGGAGCTGACCCTGGCTTCTCCCTCGCCACAGGTGCGTAAGTTGATCGCCCTGTATGATTTGGATGCCTTCTTTAGCACAGAGGGCCAAACTAGGTAAGTTTCCTATGAATACCACAGAGATAGAACAAATATTAAAGGACTCACTCTCGTTGACGGAAGTTTATGTCAGCGCCGAAGGCAGCCATTTCAAGATAGTGGCCGTGGGTGAATGTTTCGATGGCATGAGCCGTATCAAGCAGCAGCAGGCAATCTATGCCCCCCTGATGGACAAGATCACCAGTGGTGAGATGCATGCGCTCAGTATCAAGACTTTTACGCCTACCCAGTGGCAGCGTGAAAAAATCTTCAACATGCCAGCCTAGAGTATCAATGTGGATAAACTGAAAATTCAGGCAAGCGGTGCGCTTGCCGGTAACGTGGTGATCTCCGGCGCCAAGAACGCCGCTCTGCCTATCCTGATGGCCGGGGTGTTGACCGAATCGGAATTCCTGGTCTCCAACGTGCCTAATCTGAGGGACGTCAATACCAGCTGTAAGTTGTTGCGTTGCCTCGGTGCCGACGTCAGCGAGCAAGGCAAAGGGCAGATACGTATCGATGCCAGCGGCATCAATGAGTTTTGCGCCCCTTATGATCTGGTGAAGACCATGCGCGCCTCGATTCTGATCCTGGGGCCCTTGCTGGCACGTTTTGGTAAGGCGGATGTGTCTCTGCCGGGGGGCTGCGCCATAGGTGCCAGGCCGGTGAACCTGCACCTGCACGGCCTGGAGCTGATGGGCGCCAAGATAGAAGTCGATGAAGGCTATATCAAGGCACGGGTTGATGGCCGCCTCAAAGGCGCGCATATCTTTATGGATATGGTCAGTGTCGGCGCCACAGAGAACCTGCTGATGGCTGCGGCCTTGGCTGATGGTGAAACCGTGATTGAAAACGCTGCCCGCGAACCCGAGGTGGTGGATCTGGCCAAGTGCCTTATCGCCATGGGAGCCAAGATTGAGGGCGCCGGAACCGCTACCATACGGATTCAAGGGGTGGAAAAGCTCAATGGTTGCCGTTATCGGGTGATGCCGGACAGAATTGAGACGGGCTCTTTCCTGGTGGCTGCAGCCGTGACCCGTGGCCGGATCCGTTGTCTGGATGCCGATCCCGGCTCGCTGGAGGCTGTGCTGGCCAAGCTGGAAGATGCCGGCGCCGAAATCCTTACCGGCAGCGACTGGATAGCCCTGGACATGAAGGGCAAGCGTCCCAAGTCAGTCAATATCAAGACTCTGCCTTACCCCGGTTTCCCGACCGATATGCAGGCGCAGTTCTGTGTGCTTAATGCACTGGCAGAAGGCACTGCCACTATCACGGAAACCATCTTTGAGAACCGTTTTATGCATGTGCCCGAGTTGAACCGTATGGGCGCCAACATGGAACTGGAAGGCAATACCTGTATCATTCACGGTATTGAGCAGCTCAATGGTGCTCAGGTGATGGCGACCGATCTGCGGGCGTCAGCCAGTTTGGTGATTGCCGGACTGATGGCCGAAGGCACCACAGTAGTGGACCGTATCTATCATCTGGATAGAGGCTATGAGCATATCGAAGATAAGTTCAAGGGCCTTGGTGGCTCGGTAGAGCGCATCTCCTAACCCGGTTGCACAGCCAATAAAAAAACCACTCTGAGAGTGGTTTTTTATTGGCCGTATTCCCCGCAAATCAATCGCTGAAAATACTGACGCAGTTGCGGCCGGAAACCTTGGCCTGATATAGGGCCTGATCGGCATTGGCCAGCCATTGATCGCTGTTTTCCACCTCGTCACTCAGATCGCAGATCCCCAAACTGATAGTAAAAGGCACCGGCTGACCATTGAAGCTGAAGCGGCTGCTTTCTATCTGAATGCGTAGCCGCTCGGCAAAGGAGCGGGCATCTTCGGCGCTGGTGTGGGATAAGACTACGGCAAATTCTTCGCCGCCATAGCGCCCGGCGCAGTCGGTTTCCCTGAGGTTTTGGCTGAGAATATGGGATAGATGCTGAATAACTCTGTCTCCGGCGATATGCCCCAGGCTGTCGTTAATCCGTTTAAAGTGATCTATATCGAACATCACCAGGCTGGCTGGCTCGCCATAGCGGGTGTGGCGATCAAACTCCCGCTGCATGCAAAATTGCCAGTGTCTACGATTGTGCAGTTGGGTCAGGCCATCGGTTTGACTCAGGTGTTCCAGGCGCTCGTTGGCGCTTTTGAGCTGCAGCTTATTGATGGCGATATCCGTCACATCATAGATGATGATGCTGATATGGGAGATCTGCCCTGTGAGAGAGGCCAGTGGCAGCAGGGTGACATTCTGGAACATGAATTCGGCGCGGCCTGTGATGGGTCGGTAGTTCTTGAATTTGAATACATAGGGCCTCTGCTCCCAGCTGATGAAGGCGCGGTTTTTCAGCAGAAACACAGATTCCATCTTCTGCTTGAGCCAACTGGCCGGCAGATCCGGAAAACGTTCAAACAGGTTGGTGCCCTTAATATCGTTGGGAGAGACGCCACTGTGGTTTTCCATAAAGCCATTCCACAGCTGAATATTGTAATTTCGGTCCAGTACCACCAGGCCAACCTCTATGGTTTGCACCATGTCGATTAGCCAGTGCAGTTCATTTATTGCATTCAAATCCTTTGCCATGGCAAACCTGTTTTGTCAGTTCATCAGATAGCCGAGCTTGAAATTCAGCGTCGGCAAGGAGTCTTCGGTAAAGAGCAGCAGTAGATCACACTGCACATTGTGATCTTCGATGCGATAATTGATCTCCATCGCCAGCGTGCGCTGCCAACGATCTGAGTTATCGTGGATCAGATCGTTCACTGTACAATGCCGTCCGAGCACCACAGGGTGCGCCTGGCTGAATTGCATATCCAGCTGCTCCGAGATGCCGCTGAGGAAGGCGCCGATCAGCACATTGGCGGTATCTATCATCACCTCGATTTCCGTGTTGGTGTCTTCGGGATCTGACAGGCCCATTAACTTGGCCATATCCTTGAAGCTGGAGTCGTGAAACAGCAATAGCGCCTCACCGGCAATGCCGGCACCGATAAAACCCTGACACAGCGCCGAAATTTTGGGGCTTTGCTCTGTGGCCTTGAGTGCCATGGTCAACTCACTGACCTCCAGCACATTGACGTTGGGAATGGGCAAGAGCACAAATACATCCAGCAACTTGGCTAGCAGATCGGCGGCGCGCCCCATGGCAATGTTGGCGACTTCCTGGCAGGCATCGCGCATATCCACCTGGATCATAGGTTCTTCGTTGCCGTCGCCGCCTTCGGCCAACTGCAAAATGCCATATTCCTGTAGTATGTTGCGAATGGCATCTGCACTGACGGGCTTTTGAATAAAATCCAGCGCGCCCAAGGCTTTGACTCTTTGATGGGCTTTAATTTGGATATCACCAGAGACGACTATCACCATCGCCGGCAGATCTTGTTGTTGAATGGCTTGCAACACTTCATAGCCGTCCATGACCGGCATGTTGAGGTCCAAAAAGACAATCTCACCCTTGCCGGCGCGGATAGCCTCAAGTCCTTCGGCGCCATTGGCGGCAAAGTTGATGTCGACTTCCCATTCTTTGGGAAGGGTACGGGCCATCTGCTTTCGCGCCAGTGCAGAGTCGTCGCATATGAGTACCGGAATCGCCATAGAGATTTCCTGTTCTACCGCATTACTTGAAGATAACACCTACAGCGGCATTTTTTGTGATTATCCTCTGACTATGCCGCTGGATCAGAGAGGACAGGGCCGATAGCAATATACCGGCGGATACGGACTTTATGTCCATTTCTCATATTTGGCAGGATAAAATCTTATTTAGTGCAATGGCTTGTCTGTTGAGGGTCGATATTGTGAACACTTGTCGCCACTAAGTCAAAACCAATGTCAGTTTATTGACGCAAGCCAAAATTTAAACTGTGCTGTGATATTGAAATAGAGCGATTTTTGATCTGGCCTGACCTGTTTGATGGTGATACCGTTAACATAACTTCAACTTTCAAGGACCTGCAGATGCAGTGGCAGACTCTTAGCCTGGAATGGCAGCAACAGCTGGCTATCGTTAGCTTGAACCGGCCGGATAAGCTCAATGCTATTAATTACACTATGTTCAGCGAGCTCAAGGCGATGGCGCGTCACTTGCGCCGTCAACGGCATTTGCGGGCGGTGATCCTCAGAGGTGAGGGGGGCCAATTCAGCTCCGGCTTGGATATCAAGAGTGTGGCTAACTCTCCCTGGCAAGCGCTGAAGCTGTTGTTCAAGTGGTTACCGGGCAATGCCAATCTGGCGCAACAGGTGTCTGTCGCCTGGCGTGAGCTGCCGGTTCCTGTGATTGCCGTCTTGGATGGTCGCTGTTATGGCGGTGGCTTGCAAATTGCGCTCGGTGCCGATTTTCGGATTGCCGCCAATGACGCCGAATTGTCTATTATGGAAGCCAAATGGGGCTTGGTGCCCGACATGGGCGGCTTGGTGAGTTTGCGGGAAATTCTGACCAAAGATCAGGCATTGAAACTCAGTATGACGGCGGAATTAATCCCCGCTTGCAAGGCGTTGGAACTTGGGTTGGTGACCGAGTGCAGCAGTGATCCTCTGGCCCGGGCACAACAACTGGCAGCTGAACTCAATGAACGCTCTCCCGATGCACTGGCGGCGATCAAACTGAGTATCAACCGCAGCTGGAACGGTTCCCGTCGGCGCCTGCTGGCGCGGGAGTCCTGGAGCCAGGTGCGTCTGCTTTTGGGGCGTAACAGAGCCATTGCTGCCGTGCGGCAGGGCAAGGATCCCGAGCGGGCTTTTGAACCGCGGCGAAACTGGTGAGATACCCTTCACGGCTAAATAAATATTAACTTGACCTATATGACAGAAGCGCCTGAAAATCCGTCACTTTATTTTTAGATGGAAATTGGGATGCGGATTTTTTTTGAACGCTTGCTGTGGGGCAGTCGCTTGTCTGTCATGGTTGGAGTCTTCTCCTGTGTGTTGGCGGCCTTGGTCACCTTTGTCATGGGAGTCAAGGACGTGCTACATATGTTTGCTCTGCTGTGGGAGTACCTACTCAGTGGTAGCTATGATGTGCGTAACGATCTTGTGATGGTACTGGTGGAGATACTGGATACCTTCCTGCTCGGGGCTGTGCTGCTGATCTTTGCTTTCGGCCTCTATGAACTCTTTATCCGTAACCTGGAACCGGCCAGTAACTCGGATACCGGTGGGAAGATACTGATCATCTCCAGCATAGATGCACTCAAGAGCAAGTTGGGCAAAGTGATATTGATGATGTTGATCATCAAGGTGTTTTCCTTCTTTGCCGATATCAAGCCCAGCTCGGCACTGGATTTGCTGTTCATGGGTGGCACTGTGGTACTCATCTCCCTGGCGTTGATGTTCTCCAATGGCGGCAAGAAAGAGTAATCGCACTGCCGACATTTGCTCTACGGAAAGCTTGGTCTGCCGGCCGGTTTTGGCAGTAACTTCTGTATTAGGCGGTCACTGATGGGCTTCAGTGGCTGTTTTTTCGTTTGGCGGCGCTTGTTTCAGCACCTTTCTGGCCATGCCATCTATCATCATCAAGGTGTTTTCAAAGGCAACATCCTGGCGCAGATCCAGCGCCAGTAACCGCTGCCGGTATTGATTTTCCGGCTGGCTCATTGCCAGCGATTTACGACTTTTTACCGTCGCCTGCGAGGCCTGGTGACCGTCGGGGGATTGGATATCGAGTACCGCCAGATCCAGTTCGGCCAGCTGCTTTGGCAGGGCTAAATTGGCATAGGGATCATCGAGGTAGGGATTGATCACCACCAGCAAGTCCGGTTTGGCCAACTCCTGCGCCGCCAATAACTCAATTACCAAGGCGGCGCACTGATCCTGGGCTATCAGTAAGCGCTTGCCTGGAAAGGGGGCTCCCAAGGTGTCCAATTGCGCCAGACTCTGTTGGATAAAGCTCTGTTGCTGTTTCCTGAGTTTCTGCCATTCCTCCGCCTCTCGGCGGCTCGTTGCCTGGTTGCGTTTTCCCGGCATTTTGCCATCGCCGGCCTTGCTTATTTCCTGCGCTTCTGTGGTGAAGTTGGGCTGCTCCGGAAAGGGTGGTGGTGTGATGCTGATACTGGCCCAGCCTGCGGGATTGATGCTGCGGCGCAAGAAGGCGTTAAGCCCGGGGGCATCGGCGTGGGTGCCGGGTGGCGGCAGTAACAGCGCTGCGCCCAATTGTTTCGGGCCACTCCAGGGTCGCACCAGAACGGCTTGTTCCTCGCCATCCACTTGTATCTGTTGCAGTTCTGAGGCGGCGACATGCTCCAACGCCCGGCGATTGTCTCTGGGCTTCATGGAGGCTGTTTCAGGCGTTTGAGTCGCTGGCTCTGGTTGAGCCTGCGCCTGGTTGACCATGTCTTTGTTGACTGGCTCGTCGGCTGCCAGTGCCACCAAAGGCAAAAAGCACAGTATAGCCATAGTTCTGGGTATCAGCGCCAAGGGAACTCCTTAAACTTGCTTTGGTTGGAATAGCATGATTCTGCAGCCTTTATTGGCTCAATGCCAAAATTATAAGCTGCAAATTTGTGTTCTAGTAGCCGTAGTTAAAAAAGTTTGCGCGCCGATCCAAAGCTTAAAGGCGTGGTGCATCAGGGTTGCTGAACTTAAGCATAAAAAGCAAGACCCGCCGGCAGCGGGTCTTGGGGGATGATACTTGAGTGGATTATCAGGCGTGGCTGACCAGCACCAGGCGCACGGCATCGAGCTGCAGCTGGCATTGTTCCAAATAGCCACGCAGTTCGGTTATCTGATTTTGCAGATACTCAAGCTCAGCATCGCGGATATTGGGGTTCACCGCCTTGAGGGCTTCCAGACGTTGCAGCTCGGCGCCCAATTGACGCTCCATCTGCTGCTGGGCTTCGGCCTGCAGGTTGGACATGGCCTCCATAGCGTGGGTTTCGCCCTTGGCCAGCAAAGGATGCAGTATCGCCTGCGAGGCATTGACCAGCTTGCTGGCGATATGGCGGTTAACCGCACTGAGCTGGCGGTCAAAATGCTCGTAACTCACCTTGTTAGACAGATTGTTGCCGTCTTTATCCAACAGAATGCGCAGCGGTGTCGGCGGCAGATAGCGATACAGCTGGCTGGACTTGGGTGCCGAGGCCTGTGCCAGGTAGATAAGTTCCAGGAATACGGTACCTGCCGGCAACGCCTTGTTCTTGAGGATGGCAACACTTGTGGTGCCAGTCTCTGAACCTGTGATCAGATCCAGACCGGTTTGCACCAGCGGATGCTCCTGGGTTATCAGGGCTATATCGTCGCGGGACAGGGCGGTTTCCCGGTCGAAAGTCACGGTAATACCATCTTCCGGCAGACCGGGGTAAGTGGGAAACATCATGTGCTCACTCGGGCGCAGTACTATGGTGTTTTCGCCTCTGTCGTCCTGATCCAGACCTATGATGTCCCACAGACGGATCACTGAGCCGATAAGCTGGGTGTCGTTATCCATCTGCGCCAGTCTCTCGGCCAGGGCCAATGACCTGTCGCCGCCGTGGGAGTTGAGTTCCAGCAGCTTGTCGCGGCCCTGCTCCATCGCCTGCTTGAGCTCTTTATAACGGCTGCGGGTGTCGCGCAGCAGCTTGGTCATCTCTTCTTCGTTTTCTTCCACCAGCAGTGGCAACAACCGGGCGCCAAACTCCTTGAACAGAATATGGCCGCCGGGGCAGGTGAGTTCGAAGGCGTTGAGGCCCTCGTGGTACCAGGCCAACAGACGCTCCTGCGCTGTGTCGGTGAGGAAGGGCAGGTGGATCTCTACATCATGGTTCTGACCTATGCGATCCAGGCGACCTATGCGCTGCTCCAGCAGATCCGGGTTCAGCGGCAGATCGAACAGCACCAACTGGCTGGCGAACTGGAAGTTACGCCCTTCGGAACCGATTTCCGAGCAGATCAGCGCCTGGGCACCACCCTCTTCCTGGGCGAAGAAGGCACCGGCCTTGTCACGCTCTATGATGGACATGCCCTCATGGAACACAGTGGCGAGGATCCCTTCGCGGGTACGCAGCGCTTCTTCCAGACTCAACGCGGTGGCGGCCTGACTGGCGATAATCAGCACTTTCTTGCTGCGGTTTTGCTTGAGGAAATCGATGAGCCAGTCGACTCTGGGGTCGAACTTCCACCAGGCAGCGGAGTTTTCATCAAACTCCTGATACATTTTTTCCGGCGCCAGCGCGTAGGCGGCCTTCATTTCCAAGGTGCGGTGACCATTCATCATGGCACTGACTCGGGCCGCAGTGAGGTACTGCTCCGGCATGGCCTGTGGATAGGCGTTGAAAATGCGTTTCGGGAAACCTTTGACCGAGGCGCGGCTATTACGGTACAGCACCCGACCCGTACCGTGTCTGTCGAGCAGCTCCTGCAGCAGTTCGTCACGGGCGGCTTGCTGCTGCTCGGCATCGACGCCGTCAGCCTGGATCAGGCGAATAGCGGGGGCGATATCCTTTTCCGACAAGAGCTCGGTCAGGCTGTTGATGGCATTGTCGGGCAGCTTGTTGCCACTGGCCAGCGCCTCGGCGGCCAGGGCCACCTCTTTGTAGCCTTGTTCCTCTTTGATAAAGGCTTGATAGTCGTAGAAACGGTCCGGATCCAGCAGTCGCAGTCGGGCAAAGTGGCTCTCATGGCCCAGTTGATCCGGGGTCGCGGTCAGCAGCAGTACGCCGGGCACCACTTCTGCCAGAGCTTCTACCACCTGATAGGCGCGGCTCGGAGCTTCTTCGGTCCACTCCAGGTGATGGGCCTCGTCGACCACCATAAGATCCCAGTCGGCATCCAGCGCCTGATCGAGACGGCGCTTCTTGCGCAGCAATTCCAGCGAGCAGATCACCAACTGTTCTGTGTAGAAGGGGTTGTCGTGGTCGGCAAAAGCCTCGATGCAGCGGTCTTCATCGAATACGGCAAACCGCAGGTTAAAGCGGCGCAGCATCTCCACCAGCCATTGGTGGCGCAGGGTATCGGGAACTATCACAAGTACCCGCTCGGCGCGGCCTGTCATCAATTGCTGGTGAATGATGAGACCAGCTTCTATGGTCTTGCCCAGGCCCACTTCATCGGCCAGCAGTACCCGTGGCGCGTAGCGGCGCCCGACTTCATGGGCAATCCACAGCTGATGCGGAATAAGGCCAACTCTGGGACCCTGCAGCCCCAGCAGATCTGAGGTGGCCAGATTGTGGCGCAGTTGCTGGGCGGCGTAGCGCACCCCGAATCTGTCCAGTCTGTCTATCTGGCCGGCAAAGAGTCTGTCCTGCGGCTTGTTGAAACGAATATTGTGATCCAGCAGAGTTTCCCGGAGCTGCACTTCTTCACCGGTTTCACTGTGAATGCCGCTGTAGATCACCAACCCGTCTTTTTCATCCAAAGAGTTGATGGTCAGTGTCCAGTCTTCATGGCTCTTGACCTGATCACCTGGGTTATAAATCACCCGGGTTAACGGGGCGTCGTTGCGGGAGAACATGCGGTTCTCTCCGGTGGCGGGGAACAGCAGTGAGACCATGCGGCCTTCCAGTTGTACTACTGTACCCAA
Source organism: Shewanella indica (assembly GCF_033842865.1). Lineage (NCBI taxonomy): Bacteria > Pseudomonadati > Pseudomonadota > Gammaproteobacteria > Alteromonadales > Shewanellaceae > Shewanella > Shewanella indica. The sequence continues at coordinate 912,178 of NZ_JAWXXR010000001.1, read as the reverse complement.
ACCAAGCTCTGATTCGGTATCACTGATCCAGCGTTGACCTAAGGCGAAGGGCATCTTTAACTCTCATCTCCGGGCGGATTCACAAAGGGCGCGTATGTTATACCAATCCGAGTATAATACCAATCCTGCCCCGCGGGCCTTTTCGTCCGCTTGTCATCCAATCGTCATCTTTAGCATCCTACACTCAAAAACGGATACCGCGCAGTGACTATTAAAGAGACTGCAAAGGGTATTTGTCATCCGTTGCTAAAGGTGCCAGTATTAGTTTAAGCCATGTCACAGTGGTGAAACCTGCCCGTAATCAGTTAGAAACAGGAGTGCCATATACCCCAACCCAGGCCTGCGCTGGCCCATGACAACAAAGCTGTGAGTAGCTCATTGACGCAAATGGAGGCGCCATGGAACAAGACGACAGAAAGTTGTTTGTACTTGATACCAATGTGTTATTACATGAACCCTTAGCGATATACTCCTTTAAAGAACATGATGTTGTGGTCCCAATGACGGTACTGGAGGAATTGGACCAGATAAAAGACAGAAAGCGGGATGTCAGCCGCGATGCCAGGGTCGCCATTCGGGCGCTGGAAGATATCCTCGGCGGCAAGACCACTCCGGAACAGATAATCAAAGGGGTTCCCCTTCCAAGCCGCGAAGGGCATACAGATGCCACAGGTACTCTGGCTATCTTCCCCGACCATCAGATTGAATTCACCATAGGCTCGCTGCCCGGCGACAACAACGACAACCGCATTATCAACACAGCCCTGCATCTACAAAATCAATACGAGCCCCGTACCGTGGTGCTGGTCACCAAAGACATTAATATGCGTCTCAAGGCCAAGGGCGCCGGGATACTCCTGGTAGAGGACTACCGCACAGATCAACTGATCGATGACATACGTTTTCTGTCCAAGGGTTTTCATCAATTTGAAGGCAACTTCTGGGAGCATTTGCACAAGGTGGCCACCGAGCGTCATGGCCGTCATACTGTGCATGATGTGCCGCTCAAGGACCTGGGTGACGATCTCTTTTATATCAACCAATATCTACTGGACGATGAGTCCGAGTTTTGTGGCCGGGTGGTCGGCCGCAGTGAAACCAGTCTCAATGTGCTGGATCTCGGTCGCGATCGCCTGATGAATATGGAGGCCTGGGGCGTGAGGCCGAAGAACATCTATCAGGGCATGGCGCTGCAGGCCTTGATGGATCCTGATATCGATCTGGTTATTCTCACTGGCCCCGCAGGGTGCGGTAAGACCTTGCTGGCGATGGCGGCGGCACTGGAGCTGGTGGTGGAACGTAATCTCTACGACAAGGTGATAGTCACCCGTAATACCCCGGAAATTGCCGAGTCGATAGGCTTCCTGCCGGGCACGGAAGAGGAGAAAATGGCGCCCTGGCTGGCGGCAATTACCGATACTCTGGAGGTGTTACACAAGCATGATGTTAACCCCAGCGGTTCACTTAACTACATAATGGAAAAGGCCAATATCCAATTTAAATCGATCAACTTCATGCGTGGGCGGTCGATTCAGAACTCAGTGGTATTGCTGGATGAGTGTCAAAACCTGACCGCCTCACAGCTGAAAACCATGATCACCCGTATGGGAGAAGGTACCAAGCTTATCTGCTGTGGCAACCTGGCGCAGATAGACTCCAACTATCTAACCGCCGTTACCTCGGGTTTAACCTATATGGTTGAACGCTTTAAAAATTTTGAAGGCAGTGCCAACATTTATCTCAACGGTGTTGTGCGCTCACGGTTGGCGGAATTTGCCGAAGAGCAGCTCTGATAAACCCGGCTACTGAAAAAGGCCCCATATCGGGGCCTTTGCTTTGTGCGGGGTACTGCATATGCAGCCAAATTAAGTATATGATATCTTTCTTCCCCACCGCTTGGGGATGGGCCGTGATGCAAGGGTAATGGATGAAATTGAGTGAGCCGGATCTGCAGCTGAAATCTCCGATCCAGAAAAATTACAACCGTGCAGTGTTTTACACCTATATGGGGGTGATTGTACTGGCGTTGCTCACGGCTTGGGTGTTTTTTGAGCGCCAGAAGACCCAACAGATGGAGCTCAGGGAAGAACAGGTCGACCGCCATGTGATGCAGATTGACCTGTTGCTGGAATCCAGTATCCGTGCGGTCAAGAGCCTGCGTAATGTGGCAGTGGACCACTTGCGCCTGGCCGAACAGGTACGCAAGGACAGGCTGCCCCAGTACGAAAAATTCAACGAAAGTGGTCAGTTTTTTACCCTGGAGCCCAATTACGCCAGGAGTGGCGAACCCTTCACCAACATGGGGCGGATAACCGGCTCAGGTAGTCTCGATGGCCGTAGCGACAAGTTCTATCAGGAACTGGAGATGCTGTTTGAGCTGTCGTTGTCGTTCCCGGTCGCCAAGGAGGCCGCGCCCAAGGCTTCGGCCATCTATTATCTGTCCAAGCGGCGGATGATGTCTTACTACCCCTGGCCTTCGGATGAGCAGCGTTTTCGCGATGAACTGCTGAACAAGAAACAGTTTCAACTGGCGACACCGGCGATGAACCCCCAGCGCAGTGTGTTCTGGAGTGAGGCCTATGTGGACTCGGCCGGCAATGGTCTGTTGACTACCCTTGGGGTGCCCATCTATCTCGAAGATGAGTTTATCGGTTCTATCAATCTGGATATGACACTGGCATCGCTCGCCAAACAGATACGTCTCTATTTCAAGATGCCGGGCACTGTGATTTTGCTGGATCAGGGCAATAATATTCTCTCCCACAGCGATTTTGATACCTCCAGCATTAACCGGGTCTACCACATCAGTCAACGGATCCCATCCGAGCTGCATTCTCTGCCTGAGTCTGAACTGTTCGATGCCCATGAAGGGATGATCCGCAATGGCTATTACATTCACTCGGTGGCGCTGCACAACGCCCCCTGGCGCCTGCTTTATCTGCAGGATGTCGATGATCTGTTTCTGGACTCGTTTGAGAAGCTGCAGCTGAGCTTTATTTTGGTGGTACTGGCGCTGTCCGTACTGGTGACCATAGTGCACTGGCAGACTCGCCGCTCTTTCGTCAGTCCGGCCTCGCGCCTACTGTCACACCTGGAAGACTGTTCCCGTGAGCCGATCCGGCCGCCGGCGAAGATTACCCAGGGCTGGGAGCCCTGGTTCCAGTTGGTCAGCCGCATTTTTGAAGAAAACCAGCAATATACCCGTCACCTGGCAGAGCAGAACAAGCGTCTGGATAAACTGGTGGCCCGGCGCACCGAACGGCTGAAGGAAACCACAGAAAAGCGGGAGCGGGAATACGCCCTGCTGCGCTCTTTGCTGGACTCCATTCCTGAAGCCATTGTCTTCAAAGATAAAGAAGGTAAGTACCTCGGCTGCAACAAGTCGGCCGAGCGGGTACTTGGCTATACCGAGGCCGAGATGATCGGCCTGAATTCAGACACTTTGACCACCCCGGAGCAGGCCGCCAGAATTCGCGCCGAGGATGAACAGGTGCTCAAGGACAGGGCGCCACTGCGCTATCAGGAAAAGGTTGAACTGGCGGGCAAGCCTGTACTGCTCGATACCCTCAAGCTGCCGTTTTATAACCGCCGCGGTGAGATGCTGGGCTTGATTGCAGTTTGGCGTGATGTGACCCGCGAATATGAAGCAGCCGAGCAGTTGCGATTGTCGGAAGAACGTTATCACCTGGCGATGGACGCGGTGGAAGATGGCCTGTGGGACTGGTATCTGGATTCGGAGCAGATCATCTGCAATCCTGCCTACTACACCATGCTGGGCTACAAGACCAATGAGTTTCCGGCGTTGCTGTCGACCATAGACGAGCTGATCCATCCGGACGACAGGATCCGGGTTGAAGAGTATCGCGAGCAGTATCTAGCCGATCCCATAGGCGCCTATGAGATAGAGTTCCGAATGCGCGGCAAGAGTGGTCAGTATCACTGGGTGCTGTCCCGTGGTCGGGTGGTGGAATTTACCACCAACAATGAGCCCAGGCGTATGCTGGGTACCCACAAGGACATTACCCGCAGCAAGAGCAACGAAGTGGCCTTGCTGGAGGCCAAGAAAGATGCGGAACTGGCCAATCTTTACAAGAGTGAATTCCTGGCCAATATGAGTCATGAGATCCGCACGCCGATGAATGCCATCATAGGTATGCTGCAACTGGCGCAGCGCACCAACCTGACGGCGCAGCAGAAAGATTATCTGGAGAAGGCTGGTTTCTCGGCCCAATCATTGCTGCGGATCATCAATGACATTCTCGACTTCTCAAAGATTGAAGCCGGAAAGCTGGAGCTGGAGCGGGTCTCCTTCCCGTTGGATAAGGTGTTGGAGCACGCCCTGGATATCAACTCGCTCAAGGCGCAGGAGAAAGGAGTCGAGCTGTTGCTGTATGCCCCTGTGACCGCCGGGCTTATGCTCAAGGGCGATCCTTTGCGTCTTGGTCAGGTGCTGGTGAATCTGCTGTCCAATGCGGTTAAGTTTACCTCCGAAGGGGAGATTGAACTCGGTTGTGAAGATGTCGGCGAACGCGATCATCGCATCACCCTCAAATTCTGGGTTCGGGACACTGGCATAGGGATCAGCAAGGAGCAGCAGGAGATACTGTTTGATGCCTTTGCCCAGGCAGATGGCTCCACCACCCGTAAATATGGCGGCACAGGCCTTGGCTTGTCCATCAGTAAGCATCTGGTGTCCATGATGGGCGGCAAGATGCAGGTGCAGAGTGAGCCGGGTGTCGGCAGTGTATTCAGCTTTACCATTAGCTTTGAGATCGCCGAAGAGGCCAAGATTGAACCTTTGGTGATGCCGGAACAGCTCAACAGCCTGCGGGCGCTGGTGGTGGACGATAACCCCACGGCGCTACAGATATATTCGACCCTGATGCGCGACTTCCACTTCGAGGTGGACACGGCTGCCAGCGGTGCCGAAGCCCTTTATAAGCTGGAAAAACAGGAAACCGACCTGCTGCTTATCGACTGGATGATGCCGGAAATGGATGGCCGCGAGGTGATCCGTACCCTGGATGAAATGGTGGCCGATGGCAGAATAAGCAAGCGCCCCGTGGTGATTATGATGACGGCCTATGCCGCCGGTCCATTGGCCCAGGAAGTGGAAGATGCCAATGTGTTTGCGCTGTTGCAAAAACCCTTCAAGGCCTCGACTCTGTTTGATGAGATAATCTCAGCCTTTGCCGAGAAACCTCACCCGGCGACTGTGGCTGAAATTACTGACAATCAGAGTGGTGGTCACAAAGGCTTGGTGCTGCTGGTGGAAGATAATCTGATTAACCAGCAGGTAGCCTCCGAACTGCTGCGCAGCGCCGGCTATGAGGTAGATTTGGCCGACAATGGCCAGATTGCCCTTGAGATGGTGGAGCAGCGTCAATATGACGCGGTATTGATGGATATTCAGATGCCTGTGATGGATGGTCTGACGGCGACCCGGGAATTGCGCAAAAAATACGACAGGGAGACGCTGCCGATTATCGCCATGACGGCCCATGCCATGTCTGGCGATCGTGAGAAGAGTCTGGCGGCGGGAATGAACGCTCATATCACCAAGCCCATTATGCTCAATGAACTCTTTGATACCTTGAGTGAATGGGTGGGCAGGACTTGAGATAAACCGGCCGATCCCTTAACTTGAATGGCAACTTACAGATAACAATCAGGAGATGGGATGAAACCTCAAAGTTGGACCTTGTTGTTGGCGCTGATCGCGGTACCCGGATTGGCGCAGGCGGCACAGGAGAGGGAGGCCGCCGACGTCATCAGCGAAAGCACTCAGGCCGAAGGTTTTATCAATCTCTTTTATGATGCCAAGGCCGGGCAGCTGTATCTGGAACCGAGCAGACTCAACCAGCCTATGTTGCTGCTCTCCAGCTTGCCCCACGGCGTTGGCTCTAACGACATAGGGCTCGACCGGGGGCAACTGGGATATACCCGCATGGTGCAATTTGAACGCCAGGGGCCCTATATTCTGCTCAAACAGCTCAACACCCGTTTTCGTGCCGATACCGATGACCAAGCCGAGCAAAGAGCCGTGCATGAAGCTTTTGCCGAATCTGTGCTCTGGCGCGGCAAACTCCTGCCGGGAAAACGTCTGCTGGTGCCGGTCAATGACTTGATGTTGCAGGACCTGCACGGCATCAGCCAACAGTTGGCGGCCAGGGGCCAAGGGCATTATCGTCTGGACACCAGCCGCTCAGTGGTGTTGCCAACCTCGGTCAAGTCGTTCGAGCGTAATTCGGATGTGGATGTGCAGCTGACCTTTGCCAGTGATAAGGCCGGCGCCAGAGTCGCCGAGGTGACTCCGGATGGTCAGGCACTGTCTCTGAGACTACGCTACTCCTTTATCGCCTTACCTGAGCCGGGTTATCAGGCGCGCCGTTATCATCCCATGAGTGGTTATCTGTCTGATGAGTACAAGGATTATGCCACCGCCATAGATCAGGATATCAACCAGCGCTTCTTGCTGCGCCACCGGCTGCAGAAGGTCAATCCCGGCCCCGAGCCAAGCGAAGTGGTTGAACCCATTACCTATTATCTGGATCCCGGTGTACCCGAGCCGATTCGTGGTGCCTTGCTCGAAGGCGGCCGCTGGTGGGAGCAGGCTTTTAATGAGGCGGGGTTTATAAATGGTTTCAAGTTGGAGCTATTGCCGGAAGGTGCCGACCCTCAGGATGTGCGCTACAACGTGATCCAGTGGGTACACAGGGCCAGTCGTGGCTGGTCCTACGGCGCGGCGGTGACAGATCCCCGCAGTGGTGAAATCATCAAGGGCCAGGTCACTCTGGGGAGTCTGCGGGTGCGTCAGGATCACCTGATTGCCCGTGGTCTCACTGCCGGGTGGGAAGACAGACAAGCGGCCGATGCAGCCGCCATGGCCTTATCTCTGGCGCGTATTCGCCAGTTATCGGCTCATGAAATCGGTCACACCCTGGGACTGGATCATAACTTTGCCGCTTCCACCAATAACAACGCCTCTGTGATGGATTACCCCCATCCCTATGTACGCCTCGACGGCAAACGGGTGGACATCAGCCAGCCTTACGCCGAAGGGTTGGGCGCCTGGGATAAGTTTGCCATCAAGTACGGTTATGGTGACTTTGGTGATGAGCCCCAAACCCAGACCGCGCTCAAATCGCTGCTCAAAGAGGTGCAGCAACAGGGGCTGAGATACATAGGCGAGGGTGACTCGCGAGCGGCTTCAGCCGCCCATGCTTATGCCAGTCTTTGGGACAGAGGCGAGGATCCGGTCAAGGAGTTGGCCAGAATGCAGCTGGTCAGGCGCCAGGCGCTTGAGACATTCTCCGCCAAGGCGCTGTTGCCGGAGCAACCCTTGGGCGAACTCAGTGATGCCCTTGTGCCCATCTATCTGTTGAATCGTTACCAGATCAGCGCCGCGGCTAAGTTTGTTGGCGGTATTGATTACAATTACCTGGCAGATGCAAATAGCGGTAGTTGGCATTATATTGCGCCGGAATTGCAGAAGCGGGCATTGGAGACTGTGCTGGCGACTCTGGATCCCAGAGAACTGTATCTGCCAACTGAGCTTCTGGAGCAACTGGTGCCCAAGGCCGGTAACTATTACCGCAGCCGCGAGAGTTTTGCCTCATCTCTGGGGGTTGCCGTGGATCAGCTGAGCATGGCAGAAGTGCTCAGTCGCCATACAGTGTCGACGCTGTTGAACCCTGAGCGGCTCAACCGAGTGGATCAGGCCTTTACCAGGGACACAGAGCAGCTGTCGGTAGAGGATTTGCTGGATAGATTGCTGGCTAAGACACTGCTGAAATCTCTGCCTTCGGGAGATCAGACCAGTATTGCGATGCGGGTCAATGCTGTGGTTTTGGATGGCATGTTGCAGAGTTTCGAGAGTGACGTCAGTAGTCCAGAAGTTAAAGCCATATTGAGAATGAAGCTGGATTATCTGCTTAAGCAGTTGCCCAGAAAGGAAAAAAGAAGTTCAGGTTACAAGGCGGCTCACTATGGACAACTGCAAGCTGTGCTTGAGCAGGCACTGAAACAAGCCGGGGTTAGAGCGATCAATAAACCTGCGGAAATGCCACCGGGCTCGCCGATTTAGTACGTCGTAAGGTATTGATTATGTGACATAATTATTTTATTACCTTATATTGGCATCTTTCATGTTCCAGAGGTTCGGGCCCATTTTGCACCGAGCCTCTGTTTTTTTAGGGAATTGGTTATGCCAAAAATTCTGTTTCTCAGAGTCTGGCTTGGCAGCTTATTGCTGCTGCTCTGTTTCATTGCCAAGGCCGATGGGCTAAGCCTTAGCCCCCGCGTACACCAGGGCCAACTGGATAACGGTCTTAAATATCAATTGGTGGATAACAAGACTCCGGCGAATGCCATAGTGATGCGGATGCGGATCGCTTCCGGCTCACTGAATGAGGCGGAAAATGAGCAGGGGCTAATGCACCTGCTGGAGCATATGGCATTCAAAGGCTCCGTCGCTATCCCGGAAGGGGATATGATCCCAAGATTGCAGCGTCTTGGTTTGAGTTTTGGTGCTGATACCAATGCCGTGACTGAATTTACCCAGACAGTCTATAAGTTCAACATCACTCAAGGGAATGAGCTAAAGCTGGATACCGGGCTGATGTTGATGCGGGAAATTGCCGACAGGCTCACTCTGGATCCCAAGGCGCTTGAACAGGAAAAAGCCGTGGTGCTGGCCGAGCTTAAAGAACGTCAGTCGGCTGAGCTGGAAAATTATCGTAACCAACTGCGTTTCTGGTATCCCTCCAACCTACTATCAAAGCGTTTCCCTATTGGCGAAGCAGATATCATCAAGGCGGCAGATGTCGCCAAGCTGCGATCTTTGTACCAACGTTTCTATACCCCGGAGCGGACAACGCTGATCCTGGTAGGCGACCTGGACATTGTCCGTACTGAAGCCCAAATCAAGCAGTTGTTCGCCGATTGGAAGCCGCACCCTCAGGCGGTTGCCCCGGCACAGGTGAAGCTTTCTCCGCCTGTAGTCAGAAAGCAGCCTCAGGCAGACACTTTCTTCGACCCCAGTTTGCCGACTCAAGTCTCTCTTGGGGTGCTGACGCCCAGAACACCAAAGCCTGACAGTATTGAAAAGCGTCAACAGCAGATGCTTGAGTCGCTGCTGGGGAGTATGCTTTATCAGAGGTTGCTGCCACACCTGTTTGCCGAGGAAGGTGTGAGCCATGCTTCTGTTGAGTTAGGTGAAGAGTTTGGCACTGCGGTAAGGGTGGAATTGGCTCTGGAGACCCAGGAAGATAACTGGAAGGATGGGGTGGTACTGTTGGAGCAGACCATACGCCAGGCCTTGCAATACGGTTTCAGCAGTGAAGAGCTGCAGCAGGCGCTGAAGAGCCAACATAAGCACTACCAGCGCAGTCTGGCCGGCAGTAACACCATTCACAGCCTGAATATGGCCGAGGCTTTGGTATCAATGGATGCCGAGGCCATGATACTGATAGAACCAGCAGATGAGCTGGCCATTTTTGAGGCCTTGGCGCCGCAGGTTACGCCGGCGCTTATCCAACAGACACTGGCAGAACTCTGGCAGGGACAACCCGGTATCTATCTTTCCGCTGCCAAGGCGCCAACCGCGGTAGAAACACAACTCTTGGCGGCATATCAGCAGAGTCAGCTGCAGCCGGTTACTCCCTATAAGGCTAAACAAGCCAGCGAGTTTGCTTATCAAAGCTTTGGTGAACCCGGGAAGATAGTGGCCGATAAACGGGATCCCGATACCGGAATACGCCAGTTACGTTTTGCCAATGGCACTCTGCTTAACCTTAAATCCACCGAATTTGAACAGAACAATGTGGCTATCAGCTTGTCATTGGGATTCGGTGATTTGCCATTTCCGCGCCAAGAAGGTTTGGGCACTCTGTTCAATAATGCTTTTATTTACGGTGGGCTGGAGCAGCACTCCTGGCAACAGCTGGGGGATATCTTTGCCGGGCAGAATATCTCGGCAAATATTGGCGTCAGTACTGAAGGCTTTGGCGGCGTGACCAATACCAATGCCGATGAACTCAGAACTCAGCTGGGGTTACAGGCCGCCTTTTTAACCGCCCCGGGCTGGCGCCAGGAAGCCATCAACCTCTTTCGGCAGCAAGTTAAGGCTGAAAGTCAGAGCCGCAACGCCAATCCTAATAGCGCTTTCTGGGATGGTCTGAGTGGACTCCTGCACCCCGGCGATCCCCGATATGGTTACGGCCGGGAAGAGCAGGTGTTGCAGCGGGACTTTGCAGAAATAGCCAAGGTATTGGCATCGGCGCTGGATAAGGGAATGCTGGAAATCGCGCTGGTGGGAGATTTCGATGAGGCTCAAGGGATAAAAGCAGTCGCCGAGACATTCGGTGCCATCGAGCGGCATCCGGCCAAGGAGTCGGCCTTCGAGCGGCTGGTATTCCCCAAGGTGCCGGCACAGAGCCAAATTTTCCATCGGGGCGCCGAGAATTCGGCGGCACTGGCCTGGCTGTGGCCGACCACCGACATGCAGGATGTTCGGCGTCACAGTGAGCTGATATTACTCGAGCAGGTGATGGACATTTTGTTGAATGAAGAAGTCAGGGAAAAAGCCGGCGCCGGATATTCGCCCTATACCTTTAATTATGTCGATTGGCATCCAACAGGTTACGGTTATCTGGGGCTGTTTACTGTCACAGATGCCGCCAAGCTGAAGGCGGCCGAACAGGGCTTTGCCGCGGTCGTAGCCAGAGTCATGGCCAAGGGTGGCATAGATGCTGAACTGCTGGAGCGGGCGCGTCAGCCCTTGCTGCAATGGTTGCAAAGTGCTCCTGCCAGCAACGACTTTTGGTTGGATCTGGCAGCAACGGCCCAGACTCGGCCGGGCCGTTGGCTGGGATTTCAACAACGACAGCAAATACTGGGGCAACTGGATGGTGAAGCCCTGGAAGCCGTGGCTCGAGAGTATCTTCAGAGCGAGCACCGCTTGAGCGTGACGACAACTTACGCCAACTAAGCGCTGGTTTTGGGATTTCTCGGATAGAAGCGCTCCGGCTTGCGCTGCAGGTGTTCGAACCTGCGGGTATTTTTATAGGGCAGCTTCATAAACCCCGAGACGCCTTGACCTTGGATCTTGTCCACATGACTGAGGATCCTGTCCAGACAGGCGCGAAACTGCGCCTGTTTTCTCGGGTTGAGTAGTCTAAGGTAACTGTGGATCTTCATATGGGTTGGCAGGGCTTCGAAAATGATACAGCCTGTGTGGTGTATCTGGTTTAGCCAGCCAAGTTCAGTCATGATTTCCGCAGGCAGCTCCAGGTTTTCATCCGGATCCCGGCCATCTTCAAAGTAGGAGTGCAGCCGGGATTGATCTTCGAGTGTCGGCACATCGCCCACCTCAAAGGGTAGCAGCTGATCTGCCTTGGCCTTGAACGGCTCTGAAGGGGCGCTTCGCTCCAGGTGCAGGGTATCTTTGGCGTTGAAGAAACAGGCCTTGAAGATACCTATGCGATGAATTCCCCGGGCCAGAGTCACCATGTTGTTGACCGCTTGAATTAATGCCGGCCTGAGCTCTTCATCATAAAGGGCCAGGTTGGAGTCGATATAGACGCCTGTCTCCTGCCAATGAATCGCCAAACCGCCCACAATCGGATACTGACCCAGGCGGCCAACGGCGGCGATAAAGCCCTTCTCTGTGTCTCCCATGCCGGCGAGAAAGTTGCGGTAGTACTTCTCCAGTTGAATATCTTCGGCGCGAATAGCCTCGGCATCGGCGTCCGGATGATGGCTGCGCAGAAACGATTTCCGCGAACTGTAGCTGACTGTTTCCACGTCCCGGGCCCGTTTCTGTACCCAGACGGGGATCTCGGCATTCAGCTCTTGTGGCAACGGTGGCAGTAAAAGATGCTGGCTGTATCTCATGCTGCGCAGGAAGTAGTCGCCGGCCTTGAGACGGGTGAGTGGATCTGAGCCCAACATGCCTTCGAGGATCCTGGCCAGTTCTAGCGGCAGACCTATGCTGGTGGGCGGGATCACTTGGGAACCGAAGCGGCTGGCCTGGCCGGACGCCAGAGCATAGAGGGTGGCGGCAACCCCTTGTTCATCAAACCTGGGGCTGGAAAGCGCCCCCGAGAGTTGCTCATCGCCGATAAAATAAACATCGCCCATGCGGGCGTTGGTATGCTGTTGATCGCTCGACATTAGCTCCATCACATTGCCGCCGACCGGGCGGTTATCGGCATCGCGCTGGGCAAATACCGCCGAGCCCCAGTCAATCAAAGACAACTTGTCTTCTTCTGGGTCATAAACCAGGTTGGAAGGTTTGATATCCCCATGAACCAAGGGTCTGCCGCTGCGCAGATATTGCAGCAGATCTGCCAACTGCCTGGCAATGCTCATGATTTCCGCCACAGGTAAGGCTCCATGCCGACGACAGCGCTGATCCAGATCCTGGCCCTGAGCTCTGGCCATCACCAGGATCCCCTGGCGTCCAACTCTGTCGAACTTTATCAGTGGTGGCACATTGGGATGATTGACCTGAGACAGCATGAAGGCTTCTTCTTCCAGTCTGTCCTGTACCTGTTGGGGCAGGGTGATGCGGGAGAACTTGAACACATGTTCCTGGCCATGGCGGTTTCGTCCGGCGAACACAAAACCATAGGCGCCTTTGCCTATCAGTTGCGGGTCATCATAGCCCAACTTGATCAGTTGCTGGCGGCAGAGGCGGATCCAGGCTCTGTGCTTGCGAGCGTCATCGGCCTTAAGCAGATAGACAGATTGCTCTTCAGAAATATAAAAGTGCTGCAGCTCAGGTGTTTGCAAGCGATTTCTCCATTGGCAGAGGCAAGGATACAAAATAACAACAAGCAGAAGCTCATTAAAACAGCAAGGGATAACCGCGGCAAGTTGTGACTCTGGGATCCAGCTCAGAACAAGGCTTCCTAGCGTATCCTTTTGGACGGCACTTTGACCTATATCAATTTCATTGCGCCCTCCCCAGAGTAACCTGTTTGCAACAAGCCGCAGTGGCAGAAGAGATTTGGAGGCCTTATGTCAGTGCCAGATAAGCAGGAGCTGATCGCATTGTTCGAGTATGCCCGCCCCAGGGTGATACAGTCGATGGAATTGCGTCATTGTCCCCATGCGGGTTTCTATAATCCAGTGGATGAACGCTGTAATTTTTGTCATCAGGGCATGGAATGTATCTGGATGAACCAGAATGATGAGCTGGTGGATCTGGAGCAGAAATCACTCGAAGAGTTGAGGCAGCAGTTATTGATAGCGGTCGACTTTGTCGATTCCAGCCTGAGCCCGCATCATTTGTCACGGCGCAAATGTCAGTGTGATAACTGCAATTGGCTGCGCAAGGTGCAGGAGACCCTGGCCAGATTAGCCTGATAATGCCCCACCCCCAAGTTTGACTTGCCACTCAGTGATGCCGGATTATTGGGCTAAGCGAACTTCCTGATGGAATGGTATTGGAATTGCACGATACCATTCTTTATCTGGGATCAATTCCAAATAATCTGCTACATATCCATCTTAGTTATAACCATATGTTTTTATATGGTTTATTCATTAATGGCACAAACATTATCCTAACGCTGTTTAAAATGCGCCATGGCAGCCACAGATATGGCAAAATAATGCCATTGCTTATCAACCAGACTCAGAAGATGAACAGGATCAAGAAACGCTTTGTGGCCGGTGCCAAATGTCCCAAATGTCAGGCTCAGGACAGCATAGTGCTGTTCAAGGAGAATGGTATAGAAACGGTCGAGTGTGTCGAGTGTGATTACCGCGAGCAGCAGACCGATGACAAGGTCAGTGACAAGGCGACCGGTGAAGTGATTGGCCTGTTCAAACCTGAATAATATTCTTTAAAACCCGCAGCGGATCCCGCTTTCTTTACCGGCCCTTCAATTGCCAAGGGTGGGTCTTTCCATTAATTTAAGGGTTTTGCTGTATTGAGGCGGTTTGCCCGTCTGTTGCCGCGAGTGCCGGGGCCTCTGGCCGCTTGGGGCTTGCTGTCTGCATAAGGATTTATATGCCAAGCTTGATTCGAATAGTGCTGATCGACACCCATCTGCCGGGCGTGGTGGAACTGAAGCTCGATGGCCATACTAATATCTGTGGTACCAACGCCTCGGGTAAGACCACGCTGCAGCGTCTGGTGCCTGTGTTTTATGGTGAATACCCCAGCCGGGTCGTGCCTTCGACCCGTGACAGCTTCGAGCGCTGGTATCTGCCCAGAGAATCCAGCTATATCATTTACGAATACCAAAAGAGTGATGGCTTGCTGTATCAGGCGGTGCTGGCCTCGGCCGGCGACGGCAAAGGGGTCAACTATCGCTTTATCGCCAAGGGATTTGAACTGGAAGACTATATCAAGTCCCAAAACGGCGACACTATTTTGTGCCATACCATGGCCGAACTGGGTCGCGAGATGAAACGCGCTGGAGTGAACCATACCAAGCTTTTGAATACCCGAGAGTTTCGCGCCATCATCCAGAATGACCGTACCTTGCTCAACACAGGCACCAGCCGCACTGAGCTGCGCAGCTATGCCCGTTTGTTCTCTCTGTGCGAGGCCGATCATTCACTGCGCCATATCGAAAAACTGGCCAAGGCGGTGCATTCCAAAGAAGGCAAAATGGAAACGGTCAAGTCGATGATCGCCGCCATTTTGGAAGAGGATGGCGTTAACCCGCCGGCATCAAGGCTCAATCCACAACGAGTCGAGGCCTGGATCCGCGAGAGCCAGCTGATCGCCGGGTTCGAGCAGATCCGTCCCGAATTTGACAAGCTGGAGCAGGAGTTCAACGAGCTGCTGTCGGCTGAACTACGTCTTGGCAGCCTGGCCAAGGGTTATCGCAATGACGAAGTGCTGGAGGCCCAGCGTCAGGAGCAAAATCAGACCCTGTCGCGGGAGCTGAACTTCCGTCTCAAGGCATTGGACGATGAGTGGAAAGAGCAGCGCGACGAGCTTAACCAGGAGCTGTCTGCCGCCAAGGGCGATGTCGCCAAGCTGGAATATGAACTCGACGCCATCGAAAACCAGCATGCGGCGTTTCTCGATGCCGATATCGAACAGGCCAAGGCCAATCTGGAACAGCTGCCGCTGTGGCGCAGCGACCTTGAGAACCTCAGCGAAAGACACAAGCTGCAAACAGAGAAGCACCAGGACATAGAAGCCGCCTATAACGCCCGCCGCAGCAAGATTGGCGAACAGCTCAATAAGGAGCTGGAAAAGCTGCAGCAGGAGCTGGATAAGCAACGCGAGGCCCGCGACAAGCAGCGTGAAGTGGCCCGAGAAGACTTGGCGCGCCTCGATGCCGAATTCCGTGAGCAGCAGGAAAACGGCAAGGCCAAATTCCAGGAGCAGGAGTACCAGCTCAAGCTCAATGCGGCCGAGCTCAAGCTGCAGGTCGACAGCGTGACTTATACCGAGGAGGAGAAGCTCAGTCTGGCGGTGTTCGACGAGCGTATCGACCGTGCCGATGCCGAGCAGGAGGCCGCCAACGCCAAGGTGGAGCGGCTGATGAGCGAAGAGCGCAAGCAGCGCTCACTCAGGGATCAGGCCAGCGAATCACTCAGAATTGCCGCGCTCAGAGTCACGGAGCGCCAGGGCGATCTGGACGATCTCAAACACATGCTGTTCCCCCAGTCCCATACCTTACTGGAGTTCCTGCGAAAAGAAGTGCCGGGTTGGGAGCAGCACCTGGGTAAGGTGGTACATCCCGACTTGCTGCACCGCACTGACTTGCACCCCAATGTTGGCGCCGAAAGCGACAGCCTTTTTGGGATCTCATTGGATCTCAAGGCGCTGGAGATCCCCGAATACGCCAGTTCAGAGCCTGAGCTGAGGGCCAAGCTGGCCAAGGCCGAAGATGCGCTGCAAAACGCCTATGGGCTGCAGGAAGAAGCGGAAGAGCGCCTGGTGCAGGCCAACGAAGCGCTGGATAAACTGAGCCGCGAGCTGACCTTTGCCCGCACGGCATACAAGAATTTGCGTGACGATTTGCGGCGTCTGTTCGAGGAACGCCGCACTGTGCAGGAGCAGATCAACAAGGCGTTGGCTGAGCGTAAGGCGCAGGCCGGTAAACGCCTGACGCTGCTGGATCAGGAGATGAAACAGCTGCGCAACCAGCACCTGGAATGGCTGGAGGAACTCAAAGAGCAGGCACTGGATGCCAGAATGGAAAAGAACGCCTACTGGCAGGAAGTGGTCGGCGCGCTGGAGCTGCATCTGGAGCAGCTCAAAGAGAGCATCAATCAGCGTCGCAGTCGTGCCAAAGAGGAGCAAAAAGCCTGCGAGCAGTGGTACAAGAACGAGCTTAAGTCCCGCGGGGTGGATGAAGACAAAATTCTCGCCCTCAAGCGGGAGATCCGTGAGCTGGAAGGTGCCATTGCCGCCGCCGAGCAGCGCCGCAGTGAAGTGCTGCGCTATGACGACTGGTATCAGCACACCTGGCTGGTGCGTAAACCCAAGCTGGTGACCGACTTGGGCGAAGTCAAGCGCGCCGCTTCCGAGTTGGATCAGCAATTGAAGACCAAGGCCAACGAAGTCAAACATGCCCGCCAGCAACTGGAGCAACAAAGGCGCCAGTCCGATGCCGCGCAGGTAGAGGCCTCGGAAAACCTCACCAAGTTGCGCGCCTTGCTGCGTAAGCTGGCCGAGCTGAAATTGCCGCGTAACGATGAAGAGCCCCAGGGCAGCCTGGGTGAACGTCTGCGTCAGGGCGAGGAGCTGTTACTCAAACGGGAGCATCTGCTGGGTTCGGTCAGGCAGTATGTGGATCATTTCGATCAGGTGATTGCCAGCAAGTCAGGCTCCAGCCTATCCGAGTTCTGGGAAAAGGCCCGTGAGGAGTCCAGCTCAGTCAATGACAAGGGCATTCGCCTGCTGGATTACCGCAAGTTGGTGCCGCATCTGGCCCAACTGCTCAATGTGATGGTGCCGCAGTCGATTACCGCGCTGCGTGAACAGGGCCGGATCTTCGGTGTCGACCTGACTGCCTTCTACGATGTTTTGGCCGATATCGACCGCCGTATAGCCTCCCAAAGTGCCCGTATTACCCGCGAAGTCGGGGAGGAGCTGTTCCTTGAAGGCGTCTCCGAATCTGCGGTCAGGATCCGCTCGCGGATCAGCGAACTGGAGTTCTGGCCTGAGCTGGAGCTGTTCGTCAAGGCGTTCCGCGCCTGGAAGGGCGAAGGCTTCACCGGTCTGCCGGATGAGCACTATACCAACAGCATGCGCCGGGCACTGGATATCATAGGCCGCTCGGCCCTGACCGGCGGCATCGCCAAGCTGCTGGAGATTGAGCTGCGCCTCAAGGAGGGCAACTCGGATCTGGTGATCCGCACCGACCGTCAGCTCAACGAGTCATCCAGTCATGGTATGGCTTATCTGATCCTCTGTAAGTTCCTGCTGGCCTTTACCCGCTTGCTGCGGGGCAAGGCGGATGTCACTGTGCACTGGCCGATTGATGAGCTGGGCACCTTGCACCACGCTAACGTGAAGAAGATCTTCGATGCCTGTGAAAACAACAATATCAGCGTGTTGGGCGCTTTCCCCAACCCTGAGTCCGAGGTACTGAATTTGTTTGCCAACCGCTACATCATCAACAAGCAGACCAAGCGACTGCAGGTGGTTAAACCCAAGGTCGATCCCATAGCGCAAAAGCTCTCTGAGCGGTTGGCCAAGGAGGCGGTGTAATGAGCGAACTGCAAAGCACTATCGTCGGCTCAGGCGCCCTGATTGAGCGCCTGCTCAAGGGTGAATTTATCTGCCGCACCACGGATGAGGAAGGCTGGCGCTCACTCAAGAGCCCGGCCACCCGTGACAGAGTCGAGGCTTATCTCAACCAAATCAACCGCACTGTGGCCCAGGCCGCCGAGGGCGAAGTCTTCTTCTGTGGTTATCTGCAGTTGGGGGAGGACGAGCGTAAAGTGATTTCGGCGCAGTTTCGCGATATCTGCCAGGCGTTGATCCCCATGGTGGAATGGCTGGTATTGGTGCAGGAAGCCAGCGGCCAGGACGCGCCCCTGACCGAAGGCGCGGCGGTGCGGCTTACCGAATTGCAGAGCCGCATTGAGGATACGCCGGCGTTTCGCGAGCAACTGGCCAAGCTGAGCCAGTATCGCTTGTTCGGCTCCAGCTCAAGCAGTGTCGATGGCCAGATCAAACTGGTTTTCAAGCGCTTGCAGGAGCTGGGTTATCTGGTGCGGCCAAATCCGGAAAAACAGATCTATATCGCCACCGGCAAGCTGGATTACCTCTACGAAGTGATCCGTTTTATCGATGAAACCGAAGGCCTCAGTCTGGAGGCTCAGGCTGAAACCGCCACCCAGAGGGATCTGATATGAGCAGCAACCTGCATCAGGCCGGGGTCAAGCTGCTGAGGCTGCTTGGGCGTAACGCCGAACTGGTGATGGACGCCTATCTTTCCGGTAGCTTGGATGAGACCCAGCAGGAACCTGCGCTGCTGAAGAAGCTTACCGATAACGGTATTCTCTGGCGTCCCGAGCCGGACGAACCGCTCAGGTTGTCGCGTAATGTCAGGGCCCTGCTGGAAGAGGGCCTCAAGGATGAGCGTAACCGCCAGATCAACGCCAACGTCGGTTCGGCCTTGGCCACCATCAAGACCTTGGCCAATCACTACCGTGAGGCGCGCGCCAGCGTGGATTACAGCGCCGCCGAGGCCTATCTGGCGGACTTGACCGAACACGTATTCAGCTTCACCGAGAGCCTGCGTTACTCCATTCGTGTGCTCTGGGGCCGGATCAATAACGAGTTTGGTTATGTAGGTTCAATTAACGCCAAGATCCGTGAAAACGAGCTGGCCCAGAGCCAGGTATCGGAACTGCTTAACGGCCTGGAGCTGTTTGAGTTTACCGAGCTTGGCGAAATTGCCGGGGATATCCGTGAGCTGCGCCGCCTGCTGGTGACCATGCTGCAGGATACCCTCAGCGATTGCACCCAGGAGCTGAGCGTGGTGCAGGGGCGGCTACTGGAATTGCTGGGACGCTTCAGGCAGATCCGCGGTCGTACCCGTCTGCTCAAAGGCTGGTTGCTGTATACAGATTTGCACCCCGACTATCAGGTGGCCGACCACGTGGCGCACAAGCAGGTGCCTGTGCTGTTCAATCATGCCGAGGCCTTGCTGGCACCGGCATCAGTGGATGTGAACAACAGCGGCCAGGAACTGCAGCTGATGGAGATGGTGGCCCGTATCAAGGCTATCAGTCGTGACCATCTGCCCAAGAGGTTGCAGGAGCACGACGTGCCGGTTGCGGTTAGTCCTCAGGAAGACTTTGATATGCCGGATAACCCGCTCAAAGAGGCAGTGGATGAGTACTTCTGCGCCGTCATTGACTCGGGCCGCAACACTTCGGCGCTGGAATATCTGCAGCAGCAACAGCTGTCCTGGGATCCGGAAAGCTGGCTCTATCAGGTGATAGGTGGCTTCGAAGGGCTCAGTGAAGAGCACAAGCGCTTCTTTGCCCTGGAGCCTTTGGGTGAACCCCATCCGCTTTATTCGGGTAACTTCATTATCCGCGACGTGGAAGTGGGGCTGAGATAAGCCCAGCTGAGAATGTGATCCGGCGCCGGTTTTTCCCTCTGCCATACCGGCTTTACATTGGTAAAACTCAAGGCGAGACAAGATGACCAATATGGTTGTTTTGTCTCGCAAACTTGTTAATTTTTCTTATTATTCCACCTTACTGATGACTCTGGCTGCACTGCCCTTGCGTCTGCGGCTTTGTTGCGGTGCCAGGGGCCGCCACTTATAATGCTTCGGCCCGCCAGCGGGCACCTCATTGACTCGTCTGTTAATCAAACGTAAGGAATCGAATAATGCAGAGACGCAATTTTTTAAAAACTGCGGCTATTTTGTCGACGGCCGGTATCATCAGCCCTGTGATGGCGGCCACATCGAAGACCAAGGCCGTCGAGCATTATTCCGCTGACGGCCGTAGACATTTCACCCTGACTCAAGATTACCAACTGATCGCACCCGAGGGCTCAGAGGGCGTGGTCAAGTTGTGGATCCCGCTGGTGGAAGACACTCAGTTTCAGCAAGTTCGTAAGTTGAACTTCAAAGGCAATTTCCAGGACGCCTATATCACTGCCGATAACAGTTATGGTGCCAAGACACTGTTTGCCACCTGGCCTGATGCCAAAGGCAAGATGGAGCTGCAGTTGGTGATGGAGCTGGAAACCCTCGACTGGGAACCGCTGAAAAACGGTGAACTCGAGCATTATCGCGCCCCAAAAACTATCCAGTACCCGGTGGATGTGGAGCGCTATCTGCTGCCCACCAAGCATATGCCCATTGATGGAATAGTGAAGCAGACTGCAGACAAGATTGTTGGCAAGGAAACCGACCCGCTGAAAAAGGCCCGCCTTATCTACAACTGGGTCAGTGCCAATATGTTCCGCGACAATGACGTTATCGGCTGCGGCACAGGTGATGTGGCCACTATTCTCGAGAGCGGCAAACTGGGGGGTAAGTGTACTGATATCAACTCGGTATTTGTGGCCTTGGCTCGCGCCGCCGGTATTCCGGCGCGGGAGATGTTCGGGATCCGGGTCGGACAGGCTATTAAGATGGGCAAATACTCCAAGAAAGCTTTCGGCAGCAGTGATGCCAATGGCCTGGCCAAGGTCAGTGGTGGTCAGCACTGCCGTGCCATGTTCTATCTGGCGGGTTACGGTTGGTTGCCGGCCGATCCTGCGGATGTGACCAAGATGCGTTTGACCGAGAATAAGCAACATCAGGATCCCGATGTGCAGGCGGTCAACGACTATCTGTTCGGTAACTGGGAAATGAACTGGGTTGGTTTCAACTTCGGTCGTGACTTTGATCTGGCGCCCATGGCCGAGCAGACGCCGCTGAACAACTTTGGTTATCCTTATGCCGAAGTGGATGGCGACCCTGTGAACTATTATGACCCTAAAGTTTTCGCCTATGATTTCCAGTCAACAGAACAGCTCTAAGGGTTTTTTGGCGACACTGGCGGCCGCCGTTGTTGCCGCTGTCGCCTCCAGTCTGTGCTGTATTGGGCCGCTGATCTATCTGGTGTTTGGGGTATCGGCGGCCTCGCTGTCGGGTGTTGAACAGCTGGGCTGGCTGCAAGTGCCTATGTTGGCGCTGTCGACTCTGTTGATCCTCCTGGGCTTTTGGCGTTTGTATTTTTCCAAAAAGCCCCTGTGCACCGCGACCATGAGCCGTACCAGTATGTTACTGCTCTACTGGCTGGCCGTGCCTGTGGTATTGGCATTTCAACTTTACCCTTTTGTATTACCTTGGCTGTTAGAGGTGTTTGAATGAGAAGCTTGTTACTGGTTTTACTGCTGCTGTGCACGCCGTTTGCCTGGGCGGGCAATCTGGTGGTCACCCTGGATGTTAAAGGCATGACCTGCCCTTTGTGTGTCACGGTAATCAACAAGGCGCTGCGCAAGACAGAGGGCGTGATTAAGGCCAAGTCCTCGCTCAAGACCCAACAGGCCAGAGTGATAGTACCCGAAGGCTTTGATATGGATGCGCTGATAAAGGCGGTGGATGAAACCGGCTATAAGGGCAGTATCAATAA
Organism: Shewanella indica; assembly: GCF_033842865.1. NCBI lineage: Bacteria > Pseudomonadati > Pseudomonadota > Gammaproteobacteria > Alteromonadales > Shewanellaceae > Shewanella > Shewanella indica. The sequence continues at coordinate 890,605 of NZ_JAWXXR010000001.1, read as the reverse complement.
GATAGAGCCAGAGGCCTAAGCTCTAAGACCCGGTTCATTTAATAGATTCAGCTTGAACCAAAAGCTCTGTCCAAAAAAGCGTGCTTTAAGCACGCTTTTTTGATGGGTTCAGGCCTTGAGCAATTCCCGGCACAGTTTGACGAAGTCAGAAGAGGTGACTATGCCCTGCACCTTGTTGTGCTCGTCCACTACAGGCAGACAGCCATGTTTGTTGGCGATAAAATAATCCACCACTTGAGTCAGCGGCGCATCGGCCATGAGTGGTTCAAAGTCGGTTTCAATCAGATCGGCTATCAGGGTGCCGCGTTCTTTTCGTTCCAGTGCTCCCTGACCGTAGCGGGTCAGCAGATTGACTACTGTGGCAATCATCTTCTTATGGGTAAGTATTCCAACCAGAGTGCCGCTGGTTTCTGAGATCACCGGCAGATGGCGCACGCCGCGGGAATGCATTAGTTGGTGGGCGTCCTTGACGCTGGCGCCATCACTGATACACACCACCTGGGTACTCATGATGTCTTTGACTTTCATTGTCTTGTTCCTTCAGCAGGGCCCTGATAGGGCTAATTATCTGTCCTGTAAGGCATTTTGCCCCCTGTTATCAATGTCTGCAAGTTAAGGGGCTTAAAGTGGGCATCATTTTATTTAACTTACTGAATTTATTTGAATACCAATAGGTATTTACCTGTTTGTCACAATTGTGCAATAGTTTGACTTCACAATCTGGACATCCGACCTCATACCAGCATGATGAAGCGTTTTTTAAAGGAATAATAACAATGACCCGTAACTTCTCCCGTCGTGACTTTATTGCCCTCTCAGCCAAAGGTGTTGGCGCTGCCGTGCTTTCATACGGCCTGATGGGCTGCTCCAGTGACAATGATGACAATACTGTCGCCGCCGATTTTTTTCATGGTGTCGCCAGCGGTGATCCCACTCAGGATGCCGTGATTATCTGGACCCGGGTTACACCGCAAACGGCGGGGGATGTCAGAGTATCCTGGCAGGTGTCCCGTGATGGTGCCTTCAGCGACTTGGTGACCACAGGTGAAATGGTGACCAATGCCGAGCGTGACTACACGGTTAAAGTCGATGCCATAGGGCTGGAGAGCGGCAGCCGCTACTTCTATCGTTTTATGACGGGTGACAAGACATCCACGGTCGGTATGACCAAGACCCTGCCCGAGGGCGCGGTCGATTCGGTTAAACTGGCGGTTATGTCCTGCGCCAATTTCCCGGCCGGTTACTTCAATGTCTATGAACTGGCGGCGCAGCGGGACGATCTCGACGCCATGCTGCACTTGGGCGACTATATCTATGAATATGGCCGTGGTGGTTATGCCAGTGAACATGCCGCCGAGCTGGGCCGTGAGGTACTACCCGCGGGAGAGTTGCTGTCCTTGAGCGATTACCGTAGCCGCTATGGCCAGTATCGCGGCGATGCCAGTTTGCAGAAGCTGCACGCCAAGCTGCCGTTTATTACCGTCTGGGACGATCACGAAGTGGCCAACGACACCTGGAAGGATGGCGCCGAAAACCATAACCAAGGGGAAGGGGATTTCGATGCCCGTAAACAGGCGGCATTGCAGGCTTACTTCGAATGGCTGCCTATCCGCCCATGGCGCGAGGGCAATCATGAAGAGATCTACCGCAGTTTCAGCTTCGGCGATCTGCTGGATCTGCATATGCTGGATACCCGGGTGTTGGCCCGTGATAAACAGTTGGACTATGGTAACTATCTGGATCCGGCTACCGGCGCTTTCAACGATAAGCAGTTTCTCGCCGACGTGACCGACACTCAGCGTACGCTTCTGGGCCAGACCCAACTGCTGTGGCTGCAGGGGAAACTGTTGCAATCCAGCGCCAAGTGGCAGCTTTTGGGGCAGCAGATACTGATGGGGCGGATGATGTTGCCGGCGGCGATAGCCACTCAGCAGCTGTCTATTCCGCAGTTTGCCGAGTTGGCGGCATTGGCCCAGTTGGCGGCTCGTGCTCAGGCCGGCGATCCGACTCTGACCCAAGCGGAACTGACCTATCTGGCTGCCAACCAAGCTAAACTGACGCCGGAAGTGCTGGTACTGTTGCAACTGCCGTCGATTCCTTACAACCTGGATGCCTGGGATGGCTATGCCTATGAACGTGAAGTTGTGCTGGCCACTGCCAGGGCCTCGGGTAAAAACCTGGTGGTGATTGCCGGTGATACCCACAATGCCTGGGCCAATGATCTCAAGGACAAAGATGGCAACATGGTTGGGGTTGAGTTTGCCACCAGTTCGGTTTCCTCCCCTGGGCTTGAGTACTACCTCAACCTGCCACCAGAGCAGATCCCGGCGACAGAGGCGGCCGTTGTAGGGCTGGTGGATGACCTTAAATACGCCAACCTGTTGAACCGGGGTTATATGACGCTGACCTTCAGCAGCGAAGAGGTGGTCAGCGAGTGGTTCTATGTGGACAGCATTCTGAGCAAAGATTTCACTGAAGCAGAGGAGCGCCGTGCCATTGCCCGCTCCTTGGATGGAAAGCCGGGGATCTTGCTTGGCTGATAATTGACTTACATTTTACCAGCCGATCCACGGTGAGTTTGGATGAAATTGTTCAGCCATGACAAGGCGTTTTCTGGCATAACCTAGGTTTCCATAGGTTATGCCAAGGTCAATTAACCACTGACAGGCGGAAAATCCAAAATAGCGGTGGCGACATTGAAGTAGACGATGACACCTATGATATCGGCTATCGAAGTCACCAGCGGCGCGCTGGCCGAGGCCGGATCCAACTTGAACTTGCTCAGCAAGAAGGGCAGGGACATGCCTATCAGGCTGCCGATAATCACCACAAGTTGCATGGTCAGAGCGACCACCAGGGCGATATCGCCGCCACGCCAATAACCCAGGGTAAATACCGCAATCGCCATGGTGGCACCCAGTAAACCGGCCACAAACAGCTCTTTGCCTAGCAGCGACAGCCAGTCTTTGAGGACGACCTCCCCGGTGGCCAGTGCCCTGACCATCAAGGTGGCAGACTGCGAACCGGCGTTGCCGCTGCTGCCGATGAGTAGTGGCAAGAAGAACACCAGAGCAACATAGGCTGTGATGGTATCTTCAAAGTAGGCGATCCCAGTGCCGGATAACACATTGCCGAACACCAGCAATACCAGCCAAAAGACTCGCTTACGATAAAGCATGCCAATGCTGGCTTCCTTAAAAGAGCAGGCCAATTGACCCACGGCGCCGTGTTTGTTGAATTCGGCATCGGCCTGGGCACTGGCTACATCCATGGCATCATCATAAGTGACTATACCGACCAGTTGGTCTTTGCCGTTGACTACCGGCAGCGCCAGCAGGTCATAGTGGGCTATCATCTGCGCCGCTTCTTCTTTGAAGGCTTCCGCTTCTATGGCAATGGTCTGCTCTTTCATAAACTCTTTCACCAACGCCTTGGGCGGCGCGATGATGAGCTGACGCAGTGACACATTGCCTATCAGGCGGCCGCGCTCATCCACCACATAGGTCTGGTAGATGGTTTCCAGATCTGCGGCCACTTTCCTCAGGCTGTCTATGGCCTCTTCCGCGGTTTGATTGACCCGCAGCAGGGCATAGTCAGAGGTCATAATGGAGCCGACCTTGGAGTCATCATAGGCCGCCAGGGTACGCATATCCTCGCGCTCCGCCTTGGCTAGAGTGGGCAGCAGCAGGGCCTGCTGCTCAATCTCCAACTCGTTATAGAGATCGGCGCGCTCATCTGCTGCCATCTCCATGATAATTTTCCCAAGGGTTTGATGATCCAGCGCTTCTGCCAGCAGCTTTTGCTGCTGATGGGGTAGATACCGCAGCAGCGCCGCCGCGGTTTTGGGCTGGCACAGGGTCAGTATTGAGGCCGTTTGCTGGCAGTCGAAGGTCGGCAGCACGGCGGCTATGTCCGCAGGATGAAGCTCAGATGCCAGCATCTGCATCGCCTTGGCGTCTTTGTTGGTCAGGATCAGATGCAGGTTGAGTATGATGTTGTTGCTGTTCATAGGTCATTCTCCCAATGAGCTATCAAGAAAAGAAAAGTTGTAGGCCGGCGCCAAATTGGCGGGCGCCACCGCCATACTGATTGCCATAACCCAGTTGCCACTGCCAACGGGCGTTGGGTTGGTTTTGCCAGAGTAGCTGGTAGCCATAGTCGCCTTGGCCCAGATACTGGTTTTCAAACAGCAGGGTGTGTTGCTGTACTTTGAAGCCGGCTCCCAGGCCAAAAATCATCGCCGGGCCTTCACCCGACTCCAGGCTCAGCCCTAAGTTATTGCGCACAAAGAAGCCTTGGGTGGCAATCGGCAGATCGCTACTGACCAGGGCGTGGCCCTGCCAGCCATCTCTGTGATGACGCCCCAGCTCCAGTGCCAGAGCCTGAGTCTGAACCTGGGATAAGCCGTTTGTTGCCAGCGGTTGTTTGTAGCCCAGCTTCCAGCCGCGGCTCTCATGTCTGTCCCAGGAGGCTTCGTGGTTGTCTGTTTGCAGTTCCAGCGCCAATTCGCCGCCAAAGACGGTTTGGTTGAGCCCCAGGGCAAAGCCGTTGTTGCCTGTATGCCGCTGCCAGTCGATTGCCAGCTCAGTTACTGTGGCGATGTCGGGATCTTCCAGCAACTGAATGCCGGCATGCAGTTGTCCGTGCCAGAGCAGGCCGCCCAGCAGCCAAGTGGTATATCTGAGTGTCATGTTTGTTCCTCCTGTGTGGGGGAACACTCAAGGTCGTAGATGGGGCAGCAAGGCTGTCCTAAGTAAAAACCTTTGTGGTTGCATTAGTTTGCAGCCACAGGAGAACACTGCGGCATGCGTGAGCATGTCAAGCTCAACAAGGTTTTTATGGGGAGTAACGGAAAAAAGGATTCTTTAATACGCTACTGCCAGGCTCGGCAGTAGTTTGCGAAGCTGCAGACTAGTGCCGGGCAAATAATCCTGTCTGACTGACAGGGCATCTACTGTCACCTATGTGTGTGTCCACAGTGGGTCTCCGTATGGTTAATTAAGCGGCGATTGTATGGTTGCAAGCAAACAAGTCAAGCGGGAGATTGAAAAAGCGCGTTAAACAGGGTTGTTTAGCCACAAATAGCGGCTTTTTGTTGTTTGTTTGTTGTTCTATTGGGCGCCATTGGGGGGAATGGGTAGCCGGGAAGTTGTTTTTTGGGGGGCTATTGGACAAATCCCAGCAGCGGCTTAATATCAACACTATTACTCAGTAGGGTTACCGGAGCCGCAGCGCTTTTCATGTCTTCCAATATCCGTATCGCCAGCCTGAATCTGTTCAATTTTGCCATGCCGCCGCTGGCGTTTCATGAGTTCAACAACATCTATACCCAAGGACAGTGGCAACAAAAGTGCGACTGGATAGCCCGCTGGCTGCAGCAAGCACAGCCAGATCTGGTGGGCTGGCAGGAGGTATTCAGCCCCGAGCCGCTGCGTGAATTGTGTCAGGCTGCCGGTCTTGCCCACTTTGCGCTGGTGGATTCGCCGGTCGTAGAAGGCTTTATTGCCCGCAAGAGTGTAGTAGCTCTGGCAAGCCGTTATCCAATCGTTTCCCTGGCGGCGGTGGCGCTGGATGCCGAACTGGCATTTTCACTGGGGCTCAAGGATGAGTTTCAAAGCAGTCGTCAGATATTGAGAGCCACCTTGATGCTGCCTGGGATCGGCCACTGTGATACCTATGTGGTGCATTTCAAATCACCACGCAATAAGTTGCCCAAGGGCGCGGTCGAGCAGCAAGGTGCCGCCGGGCTGCTGGCCGAGAGTGCGCTGGGCCGCTGGTCAGCCACTTTGCAGCGTGGCAGTGAGGCGATGTTGTTGTATCAGGCGATACTCAAGCGGCGCCAGCAAAGCGGCAACGCTGTGGTACTGATGGGGGATTTTAACGCCGGCATAGACTCCAGTGAACTCAAGGGGCTGTTGGTGGGTGCCGGGCAGCTCTATAACGGGGATATTCGCGCCGCGGGCCTTTACGGCCTGCCCGATGAAAGGCTGAAACTGCAGCTGGCGCATTTTCAGCTGTTTGACGCCTGGCAGCTCTGGCGAGAAGCTTCTGAGCAAAGTGGCGAGCGAGTGACAGTGACTCGGCCCGTGACCCATTTTCACGGCTCTCAAGGCGGGGTGATCGACTATCTGTTGTTGAGTCAGGAGTTTGATGCCCGTAGCCAGCATAGCCTGGCTGAAGTGGTGGATTACCGGGTTTATGACAGTCACCTGCTGCGGCCGCAGTTTGAGCTGGATGCCCAGGCGAGCGACCATACACCGATTTTGGCAGAAGTCTGTTTACGCCATCCCTGATTAGGGCGTGATTTGGTCAGCTTCTGGTTTTTAACTGGCTCAGAATGATTTCGTTGCTGCCTGCTTATTGGGTTTGGGAATTTACAGCCGATGCGCCCACCCTTTACTCGCCGAAGAAAAGGGGCTTAAATGCGGCAAGGCCTTTTAAGTAAATCAGGAACAGAGGATGTTTAAGAAATTGCTCGCTGCAGTTGGCGTTGGTGGCGCCAGTGTCGATACCCGCTTACTCAATGCCAACCTGCAACCAGGGCAAACCTTCGAAGCCCGAATCGTGCTCAAGGGCGGCGAGGTAAGCCAGAGTATTGCCGGCCTGGAGCTGGCCCTTATGACTCGGGTTAAGGTCAGTGATGGCGACAGCAGTCATTTTATCAATCATTGTCTGGCCAGCTGGCGTATCAGCGAAGGCTTTGAACTTCAGGCCGGAGAGGTGAGAGAACTGCCTTTCATCGGTCAGTTGCATCCTGAGACCCCATTTACCGAGTTGCCGGTGCGTAACAATCAATGCCGGGTCTGGCTGCAAACCGGGCTGGCGATAGATTACGCTATAGATCCGGGCGATCAGGATCTGCTGCAGATCCAGCCTACCCAGCTGTTGCTGCACCTGCTGCAGGCCATGGAAGAGTTGGGCTTTATCCTTAAAAAAGCCGATGTCGAGCAAGGCTATATCAACACCTCTGGGTTTCGCAGTGGTTCAGGTTGCTATCAGGAGTTGGAGTTTGTGCCCGCAGGGCTTGGGATCCGCCTTTTGCGTGAAGTGGAGCTCACCCTGGTACCTGCCGGAAAGCAAACCCATATCTTGCTGGAGCTGGACCGGGCTTTTCGCGGCGATGGCTATCTGAGTCTGACCTTGGATAATCAGGCCGATTATCCTCAGGTATTGGCCGCGTTGCGACCTCATCTGACTTGAATCGGTTTAATGTCGTCCCCCTATTTCACAGTGTGCGGCGATAACGCCGCTTGAGAGGAGAATCCTATGTTGATTGCATGTCCCCAGTGCGCTGGAATGAACCGGGTGCCGGAAGAACGCCTGTCTCAAGGCCCTAAGTGCGGCCATTGTAAGCAGCCTTTGTTTCAAGGCCTTCCAGTAGAACTGACTGATGCCAACTTTGCCAACCATGCCCATAAGTCAGAGCTGCCGCTGGTGGTGGATTTCTGGGCCGGCTGGTGTGGACCCTGCAAACAGTTTGCTCCCATATTCGAGCAGAGCGCTGCCGAATTGGAGCCGGAGTTTCGGTTCGGTAAGCTGGATACCGAGGCTCAGCAGGCATTGGCGGCCCAGTATGGGATCCGCTCCATTCCGACCATAATGCTGTTCAAAAATGGCCGAATGATAGCCCAGCAGGCCGGTGCTATGCCCAAACAGGCATTTCAGCAATGGCTCAAGAGTCAGCCTGCTTGAGGCTAGATAGCAACAAAGCCTTGGTAGTGTTGGTGCATGGCTTCAATAAAGATGAACGTGATATGGGGTTTCTGGCCCAAGGCTTGGCTCGGCAATACAGGATCCTGTGCCCCAGATTACCCACCCGTTTCGGCTCACTGCAACAAGCGGTAGTGACCTTGCGCCAGGCGCTGGATGAGCAGAACTGGCAGCAGTATCCCAGGGTGCACTTTGTGGCTCACAGTATGGGAGGCTTAATCGTCCGGCAACTGCTGGCAGAGCAGCTGCCCGGCAATCTGGGCCACAGTGTGTTTATTGCCACGCCCCATGATGGTTCACCGCTGGCGAGCCTGGCCGATAAGCTTCCGGGATATTCCCGGCTATTTCAGCCGTTGCAATCTTTGCTGCCGGGGCAGCGCTGGGCAAGCTGGCGCATGGATAGCCGGGCTCATCTTGGGATCATCGCCGGCAGTGGGACTCAGGATCCCTTGGGCGCCTTGATTGACGGCGAGTCCGATGGCCGGGTACCCCTGGCTTCTACCCGTTGTGATGATGCCAGTGATTGGCTGGTGTTGCCCCTGTGCCATAAGGCCATACATTGGCATCAGGATACGCTGGCGGCGGTACAGAGCTTTCTTGAGTGCGGCCGCTTTGGCGCTGACTCATGAGCGCTGACTAATAAGCTAGGGGTATTAGACCTTGGCTAAGGGGAAATGAGGGCCGCTGAGTTTCTCTGGTGCGCCGGATAAGCTTACAGATTGGAATTTTGGGCCGGGTTCGCACCTGGCAAAATACTCAATTATTATTCACAGAGGGTTTCCTGGCTCACTCAGTTTCAGGTGCACTCAGTTTCAGATGCACTCAGTTTCAAGTGCACTCAGTTTCAGGTGGGCTTATTTATCAGGAGCGAATTTGGCCGCGAAAAAGGGATGGTTTAGGCGACTGACGGCCTGGCTGATAAAACTGTTGTTGGGGCTGATGATACTGTCTCTGCTGATGGTGATTGCCCTTAAGTTTGTTAACCCACCGCTGTGGAGCTGGCGTATTGAACGCTATTGGTTTCCACCGGCGCCGGTAACACAGGTACAGCGCCAGGTGCAGCATCAGTGGCAGCCGCTGACTCAGATATCTGCCAATATGCAGCTGGCGGTGATCGCCAGTGAAGATCAGCGTTTTGCCCTTCATTCCGGTTTTGATCTCAAGGCGATTCAGACTGCCATAGAAGATAAGCTTCAGGGGGAGCGCCTCAGAGGCGCCAGCACCTTGAGCCAGCAAACCGCCAAGAACCTGTTTATGTGGTCTTCGCGTAGCTTTATTCGCAAGGGGGCTGAAGCCTGGTTCACCTTGCTTTTGGAGCTGGTGTTGGATAAGCCCAGGATCCTTGAGTTGTATCTGAATATTGTTGAATTCGGCCCGGGGATCTACGGCGTTGAAGCGGCGGCGCAACACTATTTTCATAAGAACGCCGCTCAGTTGTCGTCCCGCGAGGCGGCCTTGCTGGCCGCCTTGTTACCCAATCCCTGGCAATATCAAATCAATCCGCCCAGTGCTTACATGAACCGCCGCGCCGACTGGATCCAGCAGCAGATGCGGCAATTGGGGCTGCAAACACTTAAAGACCTGGATTGATTTCAATGTCGGTATTTAACCCTTGGTCGCTAGCGCTTGAATTGGCGACGACCCGATTGCGACCACTGTTTTTGGCTTGATAAAGTGCGTGGTCGGCTCGTTTGACGGCCGCTTCTATCGATTCTGTTGCAACTTCAACCTCGGCCACGCCCAAGCTTATGGTGCAACTTATCTTGTCTCCCGTGTCGGCGGTCAGTTGCATAGCTTCGACATTGAGGCGCAGCTGCTCGGCTCGATGCAAGGCTTGGTTTAGTGTGGCTCCCGGCAGCAAGATCACGAACTCTTCGCCGCCGAAACGGGCCGCCATCTCGGCTCCTTGGCAGTGTTGTTTCAATAATTTGGCCAGGGCGACTATCACCCTGTCGCCCAAGTGATGACCAAAGTTGTCGTTGATCTGTTTGAAACTGTCTATATCCAGAATAAGCACAGAGATAGCCTCGCCATTGCGGCCGGCCAGCTTAAGTTGATAGTCGGCTTCGGAATAGAAATAGCGCCGGTTATAGAGTTTGGTCAGAGGATCCGTGGCCGCCTGGCGCTTGAGCTCTTCCTGCGAGGCGCGAATATCCTCAAGAATTTTGATCCTATAGGAGATGATAAACGCCAGGGTGAGGGCTTCCAGCATAATGCCTATGCCGACTCCATGACTGCTGAGGTAGCTCGGAGAGATCAAGCCCTTGTAGAAGAGCACGGCTATGCCGTTGAAGATTACGAAGAAGCTGTGGCCCACCAGAAAGTATTTCACCAGAGGATTGCCCTTGCGATAGAGGGAGATACTCACAGAGAAGGTTACCAACATCATGACTGCCGCCATACTGCTGGCGGGTTTGAGTGCCGCTGAGATATCAAACAGCCCCCAAATCAGAATGGCAAATAGCAGCAACAACAACAATTGCAACACCTTGTGCTCTGTGGGGTAGAACTGCCTGGTTTCGAAGATAGCCGTCATAAACAGCAGCAGGAAAATCGGCATGGTGAGCAGCGACAGATTGAGCATGAAGACGTTCGAGCCGTAGGCGTTGAACACGCTGGCGACTAGGCCATAGGACAAGGCAATCCACACCAGACCGGAGATTAGGTACAGCGAATAGTAGATGTTCTCTTTCTTGCTGCTGGCGAAATACAGCAGGCAGTTGTAGAACACCAGCGCCAGCAACATCCCCACCATAAGCGCAATATCATAGTGAGTACTCACCAGAGCGCGCCGCGAATTTTCTCCATCCATCAGTGTCATGGCAAACCATTGATGGGAGTAGGCGTGGCTACGAATATACAAGGTTGTTATCTGATCTGGCGCCAGAGTCAGTGGGTAGACCACTGTGCCCCGATACATAAGTGGGTTGTCGGCGGCCTGTTCGAGATCCAACTGCTCGTGTCGCTGCAGTTGTTGGCCGCTTTCCTCATAGATGTCGATTTGCTGCACATGGTAGGCATGGGGCAGGTGCAACAACAGCGGCTTTTCCTGCGAGAGTCTATTGTGCAGTATCAGCTTGAACCAGGTGACCCTGGCGTTGGTACCCAAAGTGGTGACATTATCGGTTACGCCGAAAGGCTTCTGGCGTGCCTGCTCAAAGCCAAGGTTCTGGCTGTTATCAATAAAATAGCCGATTTTGAACTCTTCGAGCGCGACGCTGTTTCGTTCTATATTAATAACGGGAAGCTTAACCTGCTCTAATGCAAATAGTTTTAGGCTGGTTAGTAGCAAAAACAGGCACAGCAACGCGTATCTCAATTCCATTCAGGTATCCATTTTCCCTGGCGCCGGCATGTCCAGGCGCTTCTTTATTGTTCAATGGTACCCAAGGATAAAAAGTGTCGCCAGCAATACCGCTTGTTATGCGGTTTCTTGTTTGAATGACAGTATCTTGAAGTTCGGAAAATTATTGAGTGATGGATTGATGGTGCCTCTTAGTTGTTGCAGCTTATATTTAGGCTCATTTTTGGCACTAAAAAAGGCGACCCTGAGTCGCCTTCTTGCTTGGATGCCGATTATCGGCGATTAACGTGGGCCCGGCTCGGCATAATGGGTCATCCAGTCTTTGACCTGGTTATACCAATAGATGGAGTTGTTGGGCTTCATGATCCAGTGGTTTTCATCGGGGAAATAAATCATCCGCGATTCCACTCCACGGCTTTGCAGGGTGCGGAACAACTCAAAACCTTGCCCCACTGGCACCCGGTAGTCCAGCTGACCATGGCTCACCAGGGTCGGTGTATTGAAACCGGCGGCAAAGTAATGGGGTGAAATCGACTGGTAGATCTCCGGTTTTTCCCAGTAATGGCCGAAGCGGGTGCTGTGCACGGCGAAGTCGGAAGCCATCTGGGAGTACATGTCGTACACGGCGGCATGGATCAACAGCGCCTTGAACGGATGTTTCTGCCCGAGGATGATGGAGGTCAGATAGCCGCCGTAGCTGGCACCACCGGCCACCATGCGATCGCTGTCGATCCAGCTCTTTTGTTCAAACCAGTCGGCTGCCTTGAGGACATCATCCAGAGACTTGTTTTTCCAGTCCGGATTGATGGCATCGGCAAACTCCTGGCCGAAGCCGCTGGAACCGTGGAAATTGGGCCAGGCAGTGACATAACCCCAGGAGGCGAAGGTCTGGGCGTTCCAGCGATAGTGGAAACCATCACTGATAGCGTTGTGTGGGCCGCCGTGTACCAGCATAAACAGCGGGTACTTCTTGCTGCGATCGAAACCCGGTGGGTAGTGCACCCACATCTGGATATCCTGGTTGTTATAACCCTTGTAGGTCACAGACTCATAGCTGCCCAGATCCACATCCTTGAGCAGTTCGTCATTGAACTGCTCCAGCCTTTGGCCTTTACCGTTCTTGGGATTGATCGCCAGCAGTCGCGCCGGATAAAGGAAGCTGTCGTTGAGGGCAATCAGGGTGCCTTTCTTGCCTATCTGCGGCTGACCATAGTTGGTGTCCTTGGTGATCGCCTTCACTTTGCCGCTCTTGGCATCAATATGATAGATACGGCTGGTGGCGGCATCATCAATGGCGGCGTAGAAGCCTTTACCATCCGGCGTCCAGCTGAACTGAGACACAGATCTGTCCCAATTGGCGGTCAGGGTCTTGAGCTTACGGCTGTGGATATCCAGCAGCATCAGCCTGGAGGTGTCGGCATAGAAACCCGGGATCTTCTGGCGAGTGAAGGCCAGCGTCTTGCCGTCAGGGCTGAAGCTTGGGCGGCTATCGGGCGCTTCGTTGTCCGGCGTCAGGTTTTCTGCCTTGTCTGCGCCTATCTTGCCGAGGAAGATATCCAGCTTGGGATCGACCCGGTTGTCGGAGCCGTAGGCGTTGAAGGCGATCAGTTTCTCATCGGCAGACACATCATAGCTGCCGGCGCTTTGACTCGAACGAGGCAGCTCATGGCCCAGTGTTTGAGTAATGGCTTCTATCTCGCCGCCCTTGGCAGGAATTCGGAACACATGCGCCTGACGGCGTTCATCCAGCCAATGATCGAACTGGGCATAGGGCAGAGCATTCCACTGCTTGGCCGAGGTCTTGTTGTCCTTGTCGGCTTTCAGCTGCTCTTGCATCTGCTTCCAGTCCTGCCCGGGGAAGATATTGCTGATGAAATAGAGATGGTTACCTACCCATTTGATGCCGTACACGCCGGTAGGCACCTCGGTCAGCCGCTGGGCTTCACCTGGGCCATTCATCGGCAGCAGATAGATCTGCCCGGCATCGTCCTCATTGCGCTGGCTGACAAAGGCCAGAGTGTTGCCATCGGGAGAAAATACCGGGTTGCTCACCTTGAGTCCGGCGGCAGTCAGTGGGCGTTGATGTTTGCCATCGGCATCAAAGTACCAAAGTTGGGTCGACCCTTTGTCGGCCTTGACATCATACTCGGTCACGGGGGCGATGATATGCTCGCCGCCGGGCGATACTACCGGGCTGCCGATACGCTTGAGTTGCCACAATAGCTCAACCGACAAGGGCTTGCCCGGCTCTGCCCACGCCGATGCCAGTGGCATCAAGAGGCAGAGTAATAGAATTCCAACCTTCTTCACGGAAAGTCTCCTTTAGATACAGATAGTTATTATATTTGGCAGCGAAGGCTGCCTCGGGAGTATATCCCCGGATGATGAAAACAAGCTTATCCGGGCACGGTTTGATGGGATTATTTTGTGTAACTTTCTGTTAGCGCTGGTACGGTATCGTGTGAAATTTGGCCGTTTTGTGTGGGGGTTAAGTCAGGTCATTTATAATCAGAGGCTATAAAGAATAATAACTTAATATTTTGTCGTGCTTAAACTAGCGCTTATTATGCGGTAGATTCTCTCTCTATATACCGTTTCCCGTATAAGGTTCCATATGTCTATTGCAGTTATCGCAGCCATTGCGGTATTTCTCGGCGTTCTGTTTATTCTGTTTCACCAACAGCAAAAAGAGCACAAATTATCCCGTCTGGTGCTGATCGGCTTAATCCTCGGCAGTGCCTATGGTTTCCTGATGCAGTCATACTTTGGCGTGGATAGCCCGGTCACTGCAGAGACGCTCAGTTGGATTGCCATAGTCGGCGGTGGCTATGTGGCCTTGCTGAAGATGGTGATCATGCCCCTGGTACTGGTGTCCATGGTCGCGGCCGTGGTCAAGTTGGATAAGGGCGGCTCGCTCGGCAAGATCTCCTCCCTGACCATATTTATTCTGATGGCGACCACGGCCATAGCGGCTTTGATAGGTATTCTGGTCACTTCCATCTCAGGGATTTCTGCCGAGGGGCTTATCGCCGGTAGCCGGGAAACGGCGCAAATGGCGGTATTGGATACCAAGGCGGCTTCGATTGCCGATCTGACTGTACCGCAAATGCTGCTGAGCTTTATTCCGGTAAATCCTTTTGCCGATCTGGCCGGTGCCCGTTCCACTTCCATCATTGCCGTGGTGATTTTCGGTATCCTCCTCGGGATAGCGGCCCGCAAGGTGATGCATGAGAAAGAGCAACTGGAATCGCCCATACGAACCTTTGTTGAAGGTGCGCAGGCGATTGTTATGCGCCTGGTGAAGATGATTATGGCGCTGACTCCCTATGGTATTGCCGCGCTGATGGCCAAGGTGGTCGCCTCTTCCAGCGGCGCCGATATGCTCAATTTGTTGGGTTTTATTCTGGCCTCTTACGTCGCCATTCTGCTGATGTTTGTTGTTCACGGCATACTGGTGGCTATGGTGGGCGTCAGCCCGCTGGACTACTTCCGTAAAATTTGGCCCGTGCTGACCTTTGCCTTCTCGTCGCGCAGTTCGGCGGCGACTATTCCATTGAATGTCGAGGCTCAGGTGACCCAGCTGAATGTGCCGCCGGCCATTGCCAATCTGGCGGCCTCGTTCGGCGCTACTATCGGCCAGAACGGCTGCGCCGGTATCTATCCTGCGATGTTGGCTGTCATGGTGGCGCCCAGCATGGGCATAGATCCACTGGACTTGCATTTCATGCTGTCCTTGATTGCCATAGTGACTATCAGTTCTTTCGGGATAGCCGGTGTCGGTGGCGGCGCAACATTTGCGGCGTTAATTGTCCTGCCTGCCATGGGACTGCCGGTGGCCATTGTGGCGCTGCTGATCTCCATCGAGCCGCTGATTGATATGGCGCGTACCGCCTTGAACGTATCCGGCTCCATGACCGCAGGTACCATGACCAGTCGGCTATTGAAGCAAACCACGGAAAACCAGACGGCCGAACAGCAGTAAGTTGCTCCGGCTAACGGCTTGATAAAAAGGATGCTGCGGCATCCTTTTTTAGATTGGCACAGGTAATGAAAATCTTACTTCAAAAGGACATTAACCCGCATCCGCTTATGTAAATAGCATTTAAAATTAATACCTTATAGCTAGATTTTTTTAATTATTTTCTTGGCATTCTCAAAAATGGAGTTGGAGATATGCTCTGGAAAACCCTCCGGTAGATTCGCCCTTACTTGTAAGATTGCCTCAGGTAACGCACCTTTCATTTCATCCATTATTCTTTGCATCTTATCCTGACTAAAATTCACAGCTTTAGCAGTATCTAAGAAGTGACGAGGCAGGATTTTATTGATTTCATACTTCTTGCCTTTTGTGGCTTTCAACCCCATTGCGAGCTTAAGTTGTCTAATATTGAGTCCTTTTCCTCCCAACAATGGGTAGGCAGACAAAATGTCGTAGAATGGAGTGAGTCGATAGCTACCTCCTTTATCAATATAGATAGAAAAGTTTTTAGCATGTCCATCCGTAGCCCCAATGATCCATTGAAATACCTGGAATCTCATGAAGTTATATCGATCTTCAAGTGCATTACTTGAACCCATTAATAACTCCATGATCTGTGCTATACCTGGGCCACCTTGAGATTCATATTTGATGGATGATGGCATACCAAACACTTGGCAAATATCTTCTTGAGGTAAGCGTAGCAAGCCTGCTCTGTCTTTTGTCCAGCGTCGATCAAATCGTTCTACAGCTAAAGCTTTAAGGTTGTCTGTTTTGATTATATTGACGCTGGGAACTGCGAATCCCAGAGCTTTAGCTAGCTCAATGCAAAGATATTCATTTTCTACGCTATCTTTGAGATCCAGTGTCGCGTTAGCTTGTTGTATTTCGCCTATTGGCAGCTTGATAATGTGAGTGGTTGGGGTGTTTCCTTTCGGGATACACCATTGTCCATCAACGAATAAGAGTGCAGTTTTCTCTTGAGCACCTGCCACTGAGATCCTAAAGTCTTCTTCCTCTTTGAGCATCCCGAGGGGAATATCAGACTTGTATGCAGAAAGAATCGCCTCTAGTTTCTTGTCATCCAATACTTCGTAGCTGAGTGGCTCTTTTTTATAGGGGTGTTCGGGAGGAAGTAATGCAATTGCACCAACACTATCCTTTCCGATTGCTTTTAAGAGATCAAATGGTTGTTTGGATGAGGCTTTGTACCTTGCAACGATCCTATCTCTGACTTGTGGGCTGTCTGGTAAGAGATTGTCAAAATAGTTGATAACGGCATCGGAAGTGATAGTCGGTAATTGAAGCTTTAAAGACAGTGACAGTGGGCGAGTCTTCGCATTGGTTATCCAGTCCTTATCATATTGAAAAGTGTGAGCGCCGTTCTTATGCTTCGCCAAGGTGCCAACAAGTTCACCATTCATGTATGCTATTAGCTTTTGCATTACCAACTCTCATCATCATTTTCATTTAGCGAAGTCAGCTGTGTTTTTTCTTGGATACTCAATGTTAGATCCATAGCTTGTACAAGCTTAAAGAAGGTAGAAAGCGTTGTTTTGTTGGGGTTGTTCTCGAAGTTCGAGATCGTCGCTTGCTTTATACCGACTTTTTTCGCTAACTCTGACTGAGTCCAGCCATTCTTTTGGCGTATCAGTAGCATCATATCTGCGAGTTGCTTTGGACTATATATCATTAGTTCCAGCCCTCAATGATTAGAGATGAATTTTAAAGTTATCTCATATCCCCACTAGAGGATTAGCCTGCATTTATCCCTTTATTGGGATAAATGCTGATTTATACCTACCAGGGGATAAATACTGCTTTATACCTATTAGGGTATAAGTGACTAAATATCCGCTATTGAGGATATTTAGTCAATAGAAGTCAGAAGGAACAATGATATTTAGTTGAGTCATAGACTGCTCTAGCATCCTGTTTAGTTTTGATCCGCACTCTTATCCCAAAGGACAAACCCCCAAAGGGGACAAGTTGGATTTTTGTTGTCTCAGACGGTTATAATTCCGCCATCCTCACTTAATGGAGCTCACGCCAAAATGAACAACTGACACCTGATCACCAATCTTTTTTACTTTTCCATTATTAGATTGGCAGGGTCGGTCGGCGTGTTCGCTCAAGTCTTTATTGTTGCAGTCAGTTGGCACTCATTCGCCAGATCAGTGCCGCGCTGGCGCTCTTTGACCAGGGCTCTGGCTTGCCTGAGATACACAGCTTGAGTTTGGCATCCATATCGAAGCGCCCGGCGCAAAGCGGCGCTGCTCGCTGACGCAACTGAGCAGTACCCGCTCCACCGGAGGGAAGTCTGATTGCCACTCATGGGAGTATCTGCCTTGGGTAAGAGGTTTAAGCTGCATCTGGGGCCGAAAACCGAGGCTTGGTAGGGGAATTATCCTGCCAATGGCGCAGATGGCAAGCAAGGATTGGTTACAGTAACGGTTTCAGGATTGACCTTTGTCGTCAATCATGGAACCCTATCGGCATTCTTGGGCCATACAGAGCAAAGTGCAGCATGGGGTTTTCACTCGGTGTTAACCGCTTCTCCCTCAGAGACAGGGCGCTGGTGTCATTGATCATCAGTCTGCTGGTGATTCTGCTCTGTTTTGGTCAGCAGCTTTCGCTGTTTGGCTCCTGCCCGCTCAAGGCTCAGCATCAACTGACGCAACTTGGCGTTGATACTGCGCCGACTCACGCCAATGATGCGGGTAAGGCGCAGCTCAATGAAGAGCCCTGCCATCTGTCTTCCCATATGCTGAACCTGCAACCTGTGGTACTGCAACTGGGACTCACGGCCCTGTTGCTGTTTCTGCTGTTGCTCAACTGGCTCGGCAGTACCCGACCTTTCAGTGTTTATCTCTCTCACCCCATAGTCTCCAAACGAAGGCGACACTCAGTGTTGTGCGTGTATCTGGAATGAAAACATCCTGAACTTTTGCCGGCTAACACCGGGTTCTGATGTTTTGTTTTGGAGCTAATTTCATGTATTTAAAAAGAATATGGCATGCCTTCGCGGTATGTCTGATGCTGCTCAGCCAAGTTGCATTGGCAGAGCCGCTGAGCAGTGGCTGGCTCAAGCACCCGGATCATCCTCCGGTTAAGGTGCAACTGACTCTGGCCGATGTCGATGCCGGCCAAGTCGGTGAGCTCAACGCCTTGCTGGATGTTGCCCTGAGCGGCGACTGGAAAACCTACTGGCGCGCGCCGGGGGAAGGCGGGATCCCGCCGACTCTGGACTGGTCCGCCTCGGAGAATATTGCCACGGTCGACTGGCACTGGCCGTTGCCGCAGCGCTATGTGTTGCAGGGCATAGAAACCCTGGGTTACAAGGGCGATACCTTGTTTCCACTGACTATTCGCCTCAAGGATCCCGGGCAGCCGTTTCGGCTCAAGGGCACCCTGACCCTGTCTTCCTGCACCAATGTCTGTGTGTTGACCGATTACCCTGTGGAGCTGAGTGGTCAGGCCGCCGGGCTTAAGGCCGATGATGGCTTTTTGCACCAGTGGGGCGAGGCGATGGCCAAGGTGCCAAAGGGCGATGGCGGCGCGGTATTGCAGTCGATTGTCTGGGATGAAAAACAGCAGTTGCTGCAATTGGCCATAGAGGCTGCTAGCCCCTGGCAACAGGCAGATCTGTTTCTGTTCGGCGAGGATGAGACAGTCAGCGAGCTGATCTTCTCCCGGCCGCAGATCCAGACAGATGGCAAACGGCTGACCGCCACTTTCGGGGTCAAACATTGGCTGGGAACGCCGGAGCTGGAGGGCAAGCCGCTGCTGATTCACCTGGCCGACACACACCTTTCGGCCGAACTGAGCGGCGCCATCGCCACAGGGCATGTTGCCAAGCCGCAGCCGAGCCTGCCGCTGTGGAGCCTGTTTCTGATGGCGCTGGCTGGCGGCCTTATTCTCAACATCATGCCTTGCGTATTGCCTGTGCTGGGCATGAAGGTGCACGGGGTCATGATGAGCAGCCAGGGCAGTCGCAGTCAGGTTCGCGGCCATTTTATGGCTTCGGCACTGGGTATTTTGCTGTCCTTCTGGTTGATTGCCGCCGGTCTTAGCTTGCTGAAGTTGTCCGGTCAGTCGCTGGGCTGGGGGATACAGTTCCAGCAGCCCTGGTTTATCGGCTTTATGGTGCTGCTGACCTGGGGCTTCGGCCTCAATCTGCTGGGGGTGTTTGAAATCAACCTGCCTTCCAAGTGGCAAACCCGCCTGGCCGGTGCCGGTGATGATTCGCGCCTCGGCCACTTGTTGCAGGGGATGCTGGCTACACTGCTGGCTACGCCATGTACCGCGCCGTTTCTCGGTACTGCGGTGGCTTTCGCTCTCGGCGCCGACTACCCCATGCTGTTTGCCCTCTTCAGCGCCATGGGGCTGGGAATGGCCTTGCCCTGGTTGATGCTGGCGTTGTGGCCGGCGTTGGCGCAGCGTTTACCCAAGCCCGGGCGCTGGATGAACTGGGTCAAGCCTGTGTTCGCGCTGATGATGCTGGCAACCTGTCTCTGGCTGCTGAGCCTGCTGCAAAGCTTCTTCTCCGTTGCGCTCATCTTGGGGCTGGGCGCCTTGATGTTGCTGCTGACACTGGGACTGCTGGGCAAGCGTTACGGCACTCAGGTAATGGTGTATGCCATTGGCGGCAGTTTTCTGTTTGCCAGCCTGGCGCTGGGGGTAGGTTATCTGACCCGGGATGCCTGGGTTAGCCCTTTGCCTTCGGATCACCATTGGCAACCGCTGAATTTAGTGCAGCTTAAACAGGCGGTCGATGAGGGCAAGACAGTGTTTGTCGATGTCACGGCCGACTGGTGCATTACCTGTCAGGCCAACAAGGTGGGAGTGCTGCTGCAAAACCCTGTCTATGATGCCCTTGGCGATGACAGAGTGCTGCTGATGCGTGGTGACTGGACCAAACCCAGCGAGGAAATTACCGCCTACCTTAAGGCCAATGGCCGCTTTGGGGTGCCTTTCAATCAGGTCTATGGCCCGGGAACCCCCGCCGGTAATCCATTACCGGTAATTCTCAGTAGCGATGGGGTATTGGCGGCCTTGGCCGAAGCGGAGAGCAGACAATGACCCAGAAAAATAAACCGGCCCACAAGGGGCTTCAATGGCTCAAGACCCTGCTTGGCTATGGGCTATTCATTCTGGTGGTGAGTGTTGCCCTCGATGCTTTTCGCAGCCGCGAGATGCCGGAAACCTTGCCACTGCAAACGGTTCAGAGCCTGGCCGGCAGCCAACTGGATATCGCCGCCATGAGTATGGAGCGCCCGGTTATTTTGTACTACTGGGCCAGTTGGTGTGGCGTCTGCCCCTTGGTGTCCGGCACTGTCGATGGTTTCAGTGACCGCGAGCAGGTGGTGACTGTGGCGCTGCAATCGGGCAATAACACCCAGGTCAAGCAGTACCTGCAAAACAAGGGCTACGGCTTTGAGGTGGTCAATGATCCCAGCGGCGCCTTGGCGCGCTCCCTTGGAGTGTCGGCGACACCGACGCTCTTGTTTATTTATCAGGGCGAAATCCGCAGCAGCACCACAGGAGTCACAAGTTGGCCGGGGATCTGGCTGCGACTCTGGCTGACAAAAATGAATTTAATTTGAGGAATAACAAGATGAAGTATTGGATAGTATTGAGTGCCTGGCTGCTGGCGGCCAGCGGCAGTTTACAGGCGGCAGAGCAGCAGCTGAGCCAACAAGAGGAACAACAATTGGGGCAGATCCGCAGCATTTTGCTCAAGCATCCGGAGATCATTCCCGGCGTGCTCGGCAGCATAGAGTCTTATGTGGAGCAGCGGCAGTTGCAGCAGCAAGCGCTGGCCAAGCACAAGGACTGGTTGTTCAACAACCCGCAGATGCCGATTATGGGCAGCAGTAAGCCCGAGTTACAGCTGGTGGTTTTTACCGACTATAACTGCCCCTACTGTAAGCGGATGGAACTGGAATTTGCCAAGCTTTTAAAGGAGTTTCCAAACTTGCAGGTGGTCAATGTGTTTGTGCCATTGAGGCAGATAAAGGCCCAGGGCACTGAGCTTTCCTCCGGCGGCTTTGCCCTCGAAGTCTGGCAGCAGGATCGCAAGGATTTCCCCCGGGTACATGAACTCTTGATGGCCAAAAATGGTATGCACACAGAGAATTCACTGCAGCAGGTCGCCAAGGCCACGGGCACTGAACAATACCTCAAGCCCAGCGGCCGCGCCGACGAGTTGATGCATACCAATGTGAGAGTCTTCTCTGAACTGGGCTTTGGCGGTACGCCGACACTGCTCATAGGTGATGAAGTGATCCCCGGCTATATCGACTATGCCACCCTCAAGGCCGTGGTACAGCAGGTGCTGGAGCGCCAAGGGTAATTGGCTTGCGGCAGTTATCGCCTTTCTGGGATAATTGCCCGTCACCGGGGCGAGCGCCCCGGTTTTCCCCGCACAGATGATTAAGAGTCGAGATGAAACACGTAAGTCTGCAGCTGACCGAAGACGGGTCACACACTCTATTTAATGCCGAGCTCAATGAGACCTACCACTCCCACAAGGGGGCGTTGGCCGAATCCCGTTATGTGTTTATCCACGCCGGGCTCGAGCAGATGTTGCAGGACTTTGACCATCTGGCGATTCTGGAAGTGGGCTTTGGCACCGGGCTCAATGCCCTCATGACCCTGGGTAAGGTGCTGGAGCTGACAAAGGCGCGTCAGCACAGTGGCTTGGCGCCGTTGCCGGTGCGCTATGTCACTATAGAGCCCTATCCCTTGTCCGCCGAGCTGATTGAAGGGCTGAACTACAAGGGCATGCTGCCCGGCTGGTATGCGCCGCTTTTCGATGCCTTGCACGCCGCCCCCTGGGATCAGGATGTGGAGGTCATGCCGGGTTTTATGCTGCGTAAGGTCAAGGGCAAGCTTGAGCAGCTCGAATGGCAGGGCGAACCCTTCAACTTGGTGTATTACGATGCTTTCGCCCCCAGCAAGCAGCCGGATGTATGGGCGCTGGATAACTTCAAAAAGTGCTATGGGTTGCTGGAGCAAGGCGGCTTATTGGTGTCTTACTGCGCCAATGGCCAGTTCAAGCGAGATCTCAAGGCCGCCGGTTTTCAGGTAAAAGCTTACCCGGGAGCCCTGGGCAAGCGCGAGATGACCCGCGCCTGGAAGTTAGACTCGCTTTAAGCTGCGGCGCAGGCCGGGCAAGGCCTCCAGCGAGCACAGCAGCAGCCCGGCCCAGATGAGGGAGAAACTCACCAGTTTCACCTCGTCAAACACCTCACCAAAGATGACCACCGCCAGCAAAAATTGCAGGCTGGGCTCAATGTATTGCAGCAAACCCACCATGGACAGGCTCGTGTATCTCAGCGCCAGGCTGAATAGGATCAGCGGCGCCAGCGTCACGGGCGCCGAACCGATATAGAGCATTATGCCTTCGCTGCCGCCAGCCAGTGCGGCGCTTTGCTCTGTGGCCAGCAGATAACAGAGGTAGCCCAAAGCAAAGGGGGTCAGCAGCAGAGCCTCCAGGGTAACCGAGGTGAAGGAGTCAAAGCGAATAAACTTTTTCAGCAGCCCGTAGAGGGCAAAAAAGCTGCCCATCACCAGAGACAACCAGGGCAGGCTGCCGTATTGATATACCTGCCAGCCGATACCGGCAATCGCCAGCACTACGGCGGCCAGTTGCGCCTTGCTCAGCTTGTCGCCGAGGAAGAGGACTCCGAGTGCGATGGCAAACAGAGGGTTGATAAAGAATCCCAGGCTGGCCGCCAGTACCTGACCATGGGTCAGGGCCCAGGTGAAGCTGACCCAGGAGATACACATGATAAGCCCGGCGGCAAAGCACAGCAGCAATGAGCGTTTATCACGCCACAGCGCGCCAAAGGCCGGTAATGGTCGTCTGAGCAGGACAAAGACCAGCAGCATAAAGGGCACAGACCAGATGACCCTGAAGGCCAGCAACTCAAAGATGGCCGCATCCGGCAGCAATTGATAGTAGAGGGGTAATATTCCCCAAAGTACGAAAGAGAAGGCCGCCAGAGCGTTTCCCTTGAGAGAGCTGGACATGATTGTCACCGAAACAACACAATACTCGGATATGGCGGCTATTCTGGCATGGCCTTTATAAAAGGGAAGTGAATTAACTCACTGTTTAAAAAATCTTTTCATTCTTTAAACCCAGCCCGCTGCGAGAGAATTCATTCTTGGGCTTTTAAATTCTATTTGCGCCTTTTTTGATTGGCCCCAGAGCTTTCAAAATGATCTTGGTCATTTGGGGAAAGGGCGGCGTTCTTGATGGCGAACAGACAGAGTGAGTCGGGGGAAGTGGGTAGCCAACTCTGCTCCTCATCAATTCACTCAAGCTGAGTATTGGTGCGTCTTTCAGTCTGAAACTGTGAGGCTATTCTTTTATCTGAGACTATTATTTTACACCTGTTGGACTTTGCATCTGTTACTCGAGTCGCTAGAGTATCAAGATTTTCTGATGAACAGGATGGATAGATGGAACCCGGATTCTGGCATGAACGCTGGCACAAACAGCAGATAGGTTTTCACCAGCAGGATATTAACCCCTTCTTGGTAAAGTACTGGTCCACACTCGCGCTTAGGGGCAATGAGCAGGTTTTTGTTCCACTTTGTGGCAAGTCTTTGGACATGTGTTATTTGGCCGAGAAGGGCCATGATCTGCTCGGCTGTGAACTGAGCGAGTTGGCGGTAAGGCAGTTCTTTGAAGAGAATCGCCTTGCGTATCAACAGAAAGCCTTTGGCGAACTGCAGGCGTTCTCCAGTGAGCAGATGACTTTGCTGCAGGGAGATCTCTTTGCATTGCAGGCTCAGCAATTGGCGTCGGTAGGTGCCTTCTACGATAGGGCAGCGTTAATCGCCTGGCCTGAGGAGATGCGTTTGCAATATGCCGCCAAGCTGGCTTCCTTGTTGCCGAGTGGTTGTTGTGGCCTGTTGATCACTCTGGAATACCCTCAGGATATGCTCAAGGGGCCGCCATTCAGTGTGACCCGGGAGTGGATAAGGGAGCATATGAGCCAGTGGTTTGAGGTCACTCTGCTGGAGCAAGCCGATGTGTTGGCCGATAACCCCAGGTTCATTGCCAAAGAGGTGCCTTGGCTCAATGAGAGTGCTTATCTTTTGAAACGTAAATAAGTTTCTCTGGCGAAGATAAGCGTTGAAGGCGTGAACAGCGCTTGGCGCTTGGTTAAAAGCTCGATAAACAAAAAGGCGACCCTGAGGTCGCCTTTAGTTCAACAACTATCTCAACAGAGATTAGAAGTCGTAACGTACACCCACGGTGAATACGTTGTCGTCTTCCAGGTCAAACTTGGCACCAGCATCTTTGAACTCACCTTCATAATGAGCATAGTGGCCGAAGATTAGAGTAGACTTGGCTACACGGTAGTCAGCACCTACAGTGATGTTGGTCACTTCGATGTCACTGCCAGCTTTGTCGCCCAGAGCTTTGTAGTACTTACCGAAGCCTGCTTCATCATAGCCGTATTGCAGCTTCAGGTTTACACCGCTCAGGTTGTAAACTACGTTGACGAAGTAAGTGTTGTTGTCGTCAGAGTTGGCTGCAATGCTTTCGGAGTTCTGGAACAGACCACCGATTTTGAAGTCGCCCAGTTTAACTTGACCTACGGCGCGGTATGCATCGATACCACCGATAGCCTTGTTGTAGGCGATAGCTGCATAGTAGTTCTGAGCCTTCAGCTTCTTGTCACCGAGGGTGGCACTCAGAGCATACATGCTGTCTTTGTCGATTTCTTTACCTGTAACAGGGTCGAAAGTCGCGTAGTTGTCTTCCATCAGGTAAGTGGCGTTCAGAGTGATCAGGTCAGCGATCTTTGGTGAGTAGTACCAAACACCGTCACCACTACGAACTTGACCACCAACCAAACGGTCGATATCCGCGTTGGTGTTACCGAATGCGTCAACGCCGCCTTCAGCTTGCTTGAATACTGTGTCGTTACGACCGGCCAGGAATGTACCGAAATTGGTCTTGGCACCCAGGTAAGTGTTACGGGCTTTGAAAGTATCGCCTGTACCTGAAGTGTTTTCTACCTGGAACTCCATCTGATAGATGATGTCTACACCATCAGAAATCTTCTCGGAACCTTTTACACCCAGGTTTGAGAAGTTGTTTTCGATGTAAGTACCGCTTTCACCTACTTCTACGCCGTTAGTACCAGACTGCAGAGTGGCACCTTGATCAGAGTTGGTGATAGCCAGATCCAAACGGCCATACAGAGTTGGGCCATCAGCCAGCGCACCGAAAGAGGCTGCGGCCAGAACTGTTGCTACTGACGCAGAGATAAGGGTCTTCTTCATGTGTTGTGCTCCCTAGAACCTGAGTTCTAATCCATGTATTTATGGTTATTTAACAAACGAGTGTTCCTGGATTTGCAGCGGACATCCTGTCCGTCACAAAGCTGCGCTGATTCTTACAGTTTTGTTTCTTCAAGATTGTGGCCCAGATCAAACTTTTTGCCCCGTTTCGTCAGGAAAAGCATCAATCTGTGACAAAAATGTCCATTTGGTTCAAAAACCAATCAATAGCCATTGTTCACAAAATCAGCATAATGATCTTTTCGCTATAAAAAGATAATTTTGCAGTATGAAGGACTGTATCTGTTGGTTATTTTTAATAAAACAAAATGTAAATTAGTGATAGATGAAGTTTTAATAAAAGTGAAATTTTTCAGCGCAAAAATGACATTTATGTGCTCTGGTTCTCATTTAAACCGCCAAGCCAGTCCCTGGCAAGTCGACGCTGGTCTCTGCAAGCGCCGGTTAAATACGCTTTATGACAGAGAGACTTTGATTATGTTACCCCCTTGGCTTGGGGATACTTGGGTATTCGGCTAAAATGCCGCCGAAGACAATTGGGAACCAAGTTATGCAAGATATAGACTCAGAGCTGTTGGAGTCCGAAGCCTACCAACAGCGTTTCGGTGGCATTGCTCGTTTATATGGTGTTGCTGCACTGGCGGCCTTTTCCAAGGCTCATGTGATGGTAATAGGTATAGGTGGCGTCGGCACTTGGGTCGCCGAAGCTTTGGCACGTAGTGGAATAGGGCATATCAGCCTGATGGATCTCGACGATGTGTGTGTCACCAATACCAACCGTCAGATCCATGCTCTGGCAGACACTATAGGCGAGTCCAAGGTCGCCGTAATGGCGCAGCGGATTAAGGCGATTAATCCATTGTGCCGGGTGGATGAAATAGAAGATTTTATTGCGGTAGACAATCTGAGCCAGTATCTGGCACAGGACAAGGGCATAGATTTTGTGGTGGACTGCATAGATGCGGTAAAGCCCAAGGCGGCTTTAATCGCTTGGTGCAAGCGGAATAAGATTAAGTTGGTGACTATCGGCGGTGCCGGTGGTCAGACAGATCCAACCCAGATCCAACAAACGGATCTGGCCAAAACCTTTCAGGATCCATTGCTGGCCAAGGTACGCAACTTGCTGCGTAAAGAGTATGGTTTTAGCAAGAATCCACAACGGCGTTTTGCCGTTGATGCCGTGTTTTCCAGTGAACACCTCAAGTATCCTCAGACCGATGGTAGTGTTTGTTCCACCAAGGCTGGTGCCCAAGGTAGCATGAGAATGGATTGCTCCTCAGGGTTTGGTGCCGTGACCATGGTGACCGGCAGCTTTGGCTTTGTGGCAGCAAGCCGGGTTTTGGCGCGCTTGGCGCAAGAAGCCAATACTCCCGGCGGCAATACCAAGGCTGAATAAACAGCACAAAACATGATCTGAGTCTAATGTGGCAAGTGTCTGGGTTGTTAGAATCCAGACACTTTTTCGCTACAGATATTAAGCTTATGCGACAAGCGCTGCTCAATCGTTTCCTGCGGTATGTCAAACAGGATACACAAGCTGATCCGAGTTCCCAGTCTGTTCCCAGTTCTCAAGGCCAGGTGGCCTTCGCCAAACAGTTGCAACAAGAACTGCTCGAGTTGGGATTTGATGATGTCTTTCTCAGTGAATCATGCTGCCTTTATGCCAAGTTACCGGCGAATACTGCCAAGGTACCGGCAATTGGCTTTCTGGCTCATATGGATACGGCGGCGGATTACTCCGGTGCCGGGGTCAAACCTCGGGTGATAGCTGACTATCAAGGACAAGTTATTGAACTGGAGCAGGGGGAAGAGCTTAGTCCTGAGCAGTTTCCTTCGTTGCTGAACTATCTCAATAAAACACTGATCACTGCCGATGGTACTACGCTATTGGGGGCTGACGACAAGGCAGGTATCGCCGAAATTGTCACGGCACTACACTATCTATTGCAGCACCCTGAAATCCCCCATGGTGAGATCAATCTCTGTTTTACACCCGATGAGGAGATAGGCCGAGGTACTGATGGTTTGGAGCTCGAGCGTTTTGGCGCAGATTGGGCCTATACCGTCGATGGTGGCGCAGTTGGCGAACTTCAATATGAAAACTTCAATGCCGCCACTGCGGTGATAACCGCCAGGGGCAATAATTGCCATCCCGGCAGTGCCTATGGGGTGATGGTCAATGCCTTGACCATGGCTGCCAGGTTCCATGCCAGAATGCCACTCAATGATGCGCCAGAGACCAGCCAAGGTTATCAGGGCTTTTTCCACCTGTTATCCATGGAAGGCCAAACAGAAGAAGCCAGCTTGGTATACCTGATAAGGGACTTTGACCGCGCTCAGTTTGAGCAACGTAAAACCTGGCTGCAAGAATCTGTGGCTAAATGCAATGCTGAGCTGCAGGCCGGTAGTCTGGAGATCTGTATCAGCGACAGCTATTACAATATGAAGGACTGCATCTTGCCTGTGCCTCATGTGACAGATATTGCCTGTCAGGCGATGGAGATGGCAAACATCACTCCGGATATCAAACCTATCCGCGGCGGCACTGACGGCGCGCAATTGTCCTGGAAGGGACTGCCTTGTCCCAATCTTTTTGCCGGCGGCCACAACTTTCATGGCAAACATGAGTATGTTTGCCTTGAGTCAATGGAAAAGGCGGTAGAGGTGATCATCAATATCGCCAGGTTAACGACCCAGAGATACGCCGAGTAACCTAAATAAAGAGTTCCACCCTGTCATCCTCGACGGGGCGGGACTCTATCACAGCCGGGAAGCGAACCCGAAAGTGAGCGCCGCCGAGACTGGAGTTATTGACAAGGGTGATATTGCCCTTCAGCTGTGTGGCTGCATTGAAGGCCGCCGCCAATCCAAGCCCGGTGGCGCCGGTTCGTCTACTGGTGGTAAAGAAGGGTTCAAAGATCTGGCCGGCAATCTCGGGTGCGATTCCCTTGCCATTGTCTTCGATATCCAGCTGTAGTTCTTGACCCTGCTGTTGTGCGCTGATGCGGATCTTATGGTCGGAATTACCCTCAAATGCGTGAGCATAGGCGTTGGAAAGTATGTTGGTCACTATCTGTTTCAGCAGGCTGTGGCTGCTGGTAAGCCAAAGATCGGCCTCGACCTGAATCTCCACATCTACCTTTAGTTGCTTGAAAGATAGCGCTACAGCATCGGCAAATTCCTGCAATACCTGGGGTAGCGGCATCTGTTCGTGCACGTCATTGCCTTGCTCGGCAGCAATCGTCTTGAACTTCTGGATCAAGTTACTGGCGCGGGTAATATTACTGATGATCAGTTCACAGCTTTGTTGATACTCGTTGAGAATGGCATTGAGCTCTTCCAGCGTAGCGCCATCGTTTTGTAATAGCTCAACCAATTCATTGATATGCTGCAGCTGACTACTGGCAGCGGTGAGGCAGATACCTATCGGGGTGTTTATCTCATGGGCGATGCCGGATACCAGACCGCCGAGCGCGGCCATTTTCTGCTGTTCGACCATCACCTGTTGAGCCCGTTCCAACACCAACAACGACTGTTCAAGTTCTTTGGTCTGTTCTTTGACCTGCCTTGCCAGCTCATCTTTATAGCTGCGTTCCAGTTCCAGCAGTCTTTCCCTGTCGCTCAGGGCTTCTTGCAGTTCGTAGCGGGAGCGGTTCAACTGTGTGAAGGAGGCGCGCAGCTGTTGCTGCATCAAATTGATAGCCAGGGCAACCTGGGTAAATTCATCCTGTTTGTCCCGGCGCTTAAATTGCAGTGGTTGATAGTCTTGCTCCAAATCGAGCTGTGAGCAGTACTCACTCAGTTGCAACAGATGCCGGGTAATGCTGGCCCAAACCAGATAGAGAATGAAGCCAGCCACCAGAAAGGTCTTGATACCATTGGTCACTAGTATCAGTAAGGCTTTATTCACCAATCTGTCGTAGATTTTGGAGAGGTCGGCCTGCACCCTCAGCTCGCCGACATTGTAATTCTGGCTGCTGGTCTTGTGCACCAAAGGAAAACGCTTCTCTATTACACCTCTGTCTCGGGATTCGCCGGCGGTCCATTCTTTGCCGCTGTCATCTTTTATGACGACATAGCTGGTATCCGGCAGTTGGTTGAGACCGTTGAGTTGAGTATTGATAAGTTTCTCATCTATTACCCAGATACTTGCTGCCAACACATCCAGGTTAGCCCTTTCAATATTGGCAAACTCATCGTTGATTCGACCAACGTCCCCCTTGTAATCGGAAACCAACTGCAAACCTGTGGTTACCAGAGTGATCAGAGAGCTGAACAGGATAATAGCCAGAGTCAGCCTGCGGCCGATGGGACTACTGATGAGCTGCTGTATAAAACCTGGCATTAATATCAACTATCTTAAGTGCTTACTGTGGATAGCTTTAAGCATAGCTTCGCATCTGACTTTCGCGGTTTTTTTGTCGTTATATTAAGCCGAGGTGCTTTGAATGAATTTGGCATTGGTTTTGCTTGATTAGAGGTTGGGACAATTTTCTGACGCTGGATAGAGCCATGAAGAGACTGAAATTTGAGGTATTGAAAGAGGGCAAATTCAAGGCCGCTGCATTGCAACTGACGCTGTGGGTGCTGCTGATAACCACATTGCTGCTGTTTATGCCAAAGTCCTTGCTGGCTCTGTTGCATTTGGAATCCTGGGTAGATACCAATGCCCACTATATTGGCCTGACATTGCTACTGGCTTTGGCCTATATCGGCGCTCTGGCTGTCAACTTTTTGTTGGATGAAGCGATAAGCCGTTTAAGTGAGCGCCGAATCAACGAAATGATTGAAGCTAAGGTGAAGTTGTTGGATCCGGCCGAGCGGGCCTTGTTACGAGAGTTCTTTTTGCAGGGAGCCAGTGTTTTGACCCTGCCGCAAAATGAGGCTCCCGTACAGGCGCTGCTCAAGGCGCATATACTCGAGAGTCTGGGAAATGAACGCCATTACGCTATTCAAGGCCCCACCGCCGAGTACAAGATAGCGATGGCAGCCCGTAAGCATTTAAATCGAAGAGTGTTGCGTCTTCCTCCGGGAGAACCGAGTCAGGAAGAGTTGCAATATCTTATCAAGGCAAGACCGCAATTTATCAATGCTATTGCCCAAGTGCGGAAACACGCGGCTTAATCGCAATAAAAAAGAGGGCAGCCACAGGGCTGCCCAAGCAATACTCAAAAATGTCATTGCATTTAAAAGAACATGGAAGTCAAAGCTAAGGCTTTGCTGACTTTACAATAAACATCCACATAATGTAGGAGATGATCCCGATAGTACTGAAGATAACTATCATCGACAGTAAACCTATGGGGTTTCCGAACATTAGATCTAACCAGAATGCCATCACTGAAATCCTCTTTCTTGTAAAGTCAAAGCTAAACTAATCAAATTTGCTAAAACTGAAGCTGATCTCGATCAACAAATGTTGTCAGAGTTGTTAATTGGGTAAATCGCCTTGTTAAAATATGAGCTGTATCATGTTTTGCTTAAATTAGCTGAGGGAGAAACAAGGGCGTTATTTCGCTGAAGGGAATAGGAGCAAAGGATAATATTCATCACCACATTAAAGGAGTAGGGTGGCTTGGGCTGAGACTGTTCATTGGCAAGGAGCGTGCGATGCAAACATCCCAAGGTCTTTCGAAATTGATATTAAGCCGGTGGCAGTTTTATCTGCTGTTGCTCTTGTTGCTTTACCCCTTGTGGAGCCTGTTACACGGCGGCAGTTATCTCGCCTTTGGTTCTCTATTGGCTGCCTTGATAGTGCTGACTTGGCTCGGTGCCAGACAGCTGTCCAATCTCAAGCGCTTGGAAAATGCCGCCCGTCATCTGGGAGAAGGCGATCTCAGCTATCAGTTGTCGGAGCAGGACGCCGGCATGTTCCATTCTGTGGTCCACGGTATCAACCGTATGGGAGAGGACGTTGGTCGCACCATTCTGTCTTTGGTCAATACTGCCGATACGATGAAGAACGTGGCCATGGATATCAAGTCTATCAGCGATGCCGCCCATACCGGAGTGGAGGAGCAGGAAAAACAAGCTGAATTGGCCGCGACCGCTATGAATCAGATGGTTGCTACCGTACAGGAAGTCAGCCGTAACGCAGCTTGTGCTGCCAATGCCGCGGAGGAAGCCATGCAGGCAGCTCGCAGCGGCGACCAAACCGTCAAAGAGGTGGTACGGCAGATAGATGATATGTCGGCTCAGGTTGAGCAAACCCAGTTAGTTATCGCTCGTCTGGCCGAAGACAGCAACAACATAAGCACCATTATTGACACCATTTCCCAAGTGGCTGAGCAAACCAATCTGTTGGCGCTGAACGCCGCTATTGAGAGTGCCCGCGCCGGCGAGCATGGCCGAGGTTTTGCTGTGGTTGCCGATGAAGTCCGTAGTCTGGCGCAGCGCACATCCACAGCTACAGTCGATATCCAACAGCAGATACTGCAGTTGCAACAGGGTGCCGATGAAGGCGTGAAAGTGATGAGAACCAGTGTCGAGCAGGCCAGTGCCAGCCATGCGATGGCTCATCAGGCGCAGCAGGCATTGGGGCAAATTGTGGCGCAGATTGAAAGCATTACAGATATGTCGCATCAAATAGCGGCGGCTTCGGAACAACAGCAGACAGTTGCCGAAGAGATCAGCAACAATATCTCCTCTATGGCGCAAGTGGCGGTCGAAAATGCCAAAGAAACTCACAGTACCAACCTATCCAGTCTGAAAGTATTCAATATGTCGCAGGAGATCAGTTCCCTGCTTGGGCGTTTCCATGTCGACAAACGGGCGATGGAGCAGTTGGAGAAACGCCATCGCTTTGTTGAGTGGGGGCCGCAGTTGGATCTCGGCATGGAAGAGATTAATCGTCAGCACCAACGTCTGGTATCCCTGATCAATGAACTTCACCGCACTCTGGAAGAAGCTTATGGCCTGGAAGCAATTAAACGCATAGTACAGGGGCTGGTGGATTACACTGCCAATCATTTCGCCTATGAAGAGGAGTTGTTTGCCCGTTTCGGTTACCCGCAGACCGAACAGCACAAGCTTAAGCACCAACAATTGGTGGCTAAGGTACTGGATTTCCAGAAGCGAGTGGCCAGTGGTGAAGATGTTGCCGATGAATTGATGGCCTTCCTTAAATCCTGGCTTATCAACCATATTCAGGGCAGTGACAAGGAGTACACAGGCTTCCTAATTGCCCGCGGAGCCCAGTAGTCAGAGCGAATTTTGTCCAACCGAACAGGATTTTGGTAAACAGGCTCGTAAAGCGCTTGCCATTGAAGTGAGCACAGGTATAATTCCGTTCACTCGCCGATGAGACATCGTCGCGAAACAATCTAAATGTGCCAGAGTGGTGAAATTGGTAGACACAGGGGATTCAAAATCCCCCGCCCTTAAAAGCGTGTCGGTTCGAGTCCGACCTCTGGTACCATCTCTCTCTTAGAGAGAGCCGAAACCGACCTTGAGTCGGTTTTTTCGTTTTTAGCTCCGAGTCAGGTCTGGGCAGGTCTAGGCAGGTCTAGGCAGGTCTGGGCAGGTCTGGGCAGGTCTGGGCAGGTTATTGCGCCACGCGCGTGTCGGCTGGAAGGCCAGCCCCGTCGCTCCGACCTCTGGTACCATCTCTCTCTTAGAGAGAGCCGAAACCGACCTTGAGTCGGTTTTTTCGTTTTTAGCTCCGAGTCAGGTCTGGGTAGGTCTGGGCAGGTTATTGCGCCACGCGCGTGTCGGCTGGAAGGCCAGCCCCGTCGCTCCGACCTCTGGTACCATTTCTCTCTTAGAGAGAGTCGAAACCGACCTTGAGTCGGTTTTTTCGTTTTTAGCTCCGAGTCAGGTCTGGGTAGGTCTGGGCAGGTTATTGCGCCACGCGCGTGTCGGCTGGAAGGCCAGCCCCGTCGCTCCGACCTCTGGTACCATCTCTCTTAGAGAGAGTCGAAACCGACCTTGAGTCGGTTTTTTCGTTTTTAGCTCCGAGTCAGCTCTGGGCAGGTCTGAGCAGGTTATTGCGCCACGCGCGTGTCGGCTGGAAGGCCAGCCCCGTCGCTCCGACCTCTGGTACCATTTCTCTCTTAGAGAGAGTCGAAACCGACCTTGAGTCGGTTTTTTCGTTTTTAGCTCCGAGTCAGGTCTGGGTAGGTTTGGGCAGGTTATTGCGCCACGCGCGTGTCGGCTGGAAGGCCAGCCCCGTCGCTCCGACCTCTGGTACCATCTCTCTTAGAGAGAGCAGAAACCGACCTTGAGTCGGTTTTTTGTGGCTAAAATAAGGCGTTACACACTTTTGCCTTGGTTGGTGTTCGGTGCAAACACTCGTCTTGCCTACCCCTAATCCCTCCCAATTTAACATTCTTTGCAGGGCGCTCCAGCGAAACAGTCACAGTAAATACGTCCATTTCGAGCTAATAGTTGAGGGGGAATCCTTCCCTTTTTAACCTCAGAGCGTGAATTTGGCTATGGTCTTTTGAATACCCACCACATCAGTGCCGCGTTTTAGCTCTTTGACCAGGGGCTCTGTCTGGCCTGAGATCCACAGCCTGAGTTCGGCATCCATATCAAAGCGCCCGGCGGTTTCCACTTCAAAGTGCACTATCGCCTTGTAGGGGATGGAGTGATAACTCACTTTCTTGCCGGTCATGCCCTGTTTATCTATCAAGATCATGCGCTTGTTGGTGAAGACAAAGATGTCGCGTACCAGCTTATAGGCCAGCTGCAACTGTTCGCCGTCGGCCATAATCGGCGCCAGTTCTTCGTTGAGTTTATCCAGATCCACTTCACTGGCATTGCCCATCAAGGCATTTAAAAATCCCATATTTTTCTCCTTAACCTACCAACAGCATTTCACACTTATGGCAGTCGAACACCAGCTTGAACTGCTTGCCACCCAGCTCCATCTCCAGCGGCTCGGCCTTGATCCCCGGCACTTCTTTGGGGCACATGTTGTAGCTGTAACGTATGCAGTGTTTGGTGATCATCAAAGGCGCATCGCCTTTCACCGGCCGCACTTCATAGGCATCACGGATGGATACCACCCCGTGACGGGTATAGAAGTCCTTGGCTTTTTGGTTGGCCACATTGCCAAGATAGGTCAGGCTGCGCTGCGGGAAGCGGGCGCTATCGTCCCGTATCCAGGGCGTGGGTCTTTGATACCCCTGAATGCGCGCTTCGTCCAGGGCTGCAACGGCATCACGGCGCAGGCCATTGATGATGGATGCCGGTACAAAAACGGCTTCGGCATCGCCCAAATCTACCTGTCCGAGACGAAAATCTGTATTGCCCAGCTTGGCGAGATGCTTGCCGAGTGATTCACGGTTGCGGCCAATATCCTTGGCTTGCTGTTTTTCGAAGTCAGCGGTCACTGTCGCCTGATGGCCATGACGGTCGGCAGCGGTCAGCGCCAGACCTGTCTGGGTATTGCTGAGGCTGAAGTCCACCAACAGGGTGCGCTCGGCAGACTCTTTGGCCAGCAGGGCTTCAAAGGCTTGATCTTTGTTGCGATACAAGGTGGCACCGACATAGAGATCTTTCGGCATGTTTTTTAGATACAGGGTGTTGCCCTCGGCGCGGTTGACCCGAAAACCTGTCAGCTTGTCATCCGACAATCTGGCCTTTTGATAATTGGCGGCGAAGAAGCCCAGGCCATCACCGTTGTGGAACTCGGTATCCGAGTCGACCTGGATAAAGTCTTTGCCTATCTTGCTGACTTTGCCGACCTCTATTCCCAAGTATTTCGGGGTGCGGAAGTCGCCGATGTCCGCCTTGCGCTCATTGACAAAGTAGTCCGTCTTGCCGCGGTTAAAGCTCTTGTCAGGATCCGGGGTGAAGCTGTAGCTGCAGCGGCCGTGGGACGAGGGTTCAAACTCGGGCCGACGCGCCATGATAGCATCCAGTTGCTGGCGGTAGTGAGCGGTAACATTCTTGACGTAGCTGAGGTCCTTGAGTCGGCCCTCTATCTTGAAGGAGCGGATCCCGGCGTCGATCAGCGCTTCGAGGTTATCTGTCTGGTTGTTGTCCTTCAGCGACAGCATATGGTCGTTGCTGGCAATAATGTCGCCCTGGCGGGTCTTGAGATTACCCGGCATCCGGCATTGTTGTGAGCATTCGCCGCGGTTGGCACTGCGGTCTGTGTAGGCTTCACTGATATAGCATTGGCCGCTGTAGGCCACGCACAGGGCGCCATGGATAAAGAACTCAAGTCGCATCTTGGTCTCGGCGGCCACGGCGCGAATTTGGCTCAGGCTCAGCTCCCGCGCCAACACTACCTGAGAAAAGCCCACATGCTCGAGAAAGGCGACTTTGGCCGGAACCCGATTATCCATCTGAGTACTGGCGTGCAGTGCAATTGGGGGCAAGTCCAGCTCAAGCAGCCCCAGGTCCTGCACAATAATGGCATCGGCACCTGCCTCGTACACCGCCCAGATCAGGCGCCTGGCTTCTTCCAGTTCATCGTCCAGCAATATGGTATTGATGGTGACAAATACCTGAGCGTGATATTTATGGGCAAACTCACAAAGGCGGGTAATGTCCTCTATGCTGTTACCGGCGGTATGACGGGCACCAAACGCCGGGCCGCCAATATAGACCGCATCTGCCCCGTGGCGAATGGCCTCAATACCGAAGTCGGCATTCTTGGCCGGCGCCATCAGCTCCAACTTGTTATCGGCCAATTGCACCATTTGCTTGGGGGCCGCAGCAGGGGCTTGTGTCTGTTGGCCGGGATTAAAGAGTTCAACACCTGTAGTGGACATGACTTACCGCTCGTCTGGAATTGGCTGAGAAATTTCGGGCACAAATTATAGCAGAGCCTGCCATTCATGATAGGGGAACTGTGACTTATGCCCTGTTTTTGCTGTTTCAGCCGATAATAGCAGTAGAGGCAACACTGCGCCCGACAGTATTCAATACTTGCTGTTGGATAATTAACCTCTAACTCTCAATGTCTTACTAAACTGAGCTTGGTTTGGTGGCATGAGAAGATACTCATACCTGGCAAGGAGTGCTATAGACATGCTTACTCAATCAGAACTCCCGGTAGACTCCCGCCTCCAACTGCAACAAAGAGCCAAAATATGGCTCTTTGTGTCGGGATAACTGCTGATGCGCGCCATTATTATCTAACGTGTTAGCGGCTTTGTTGTGCAGTTTTTACCTGTTGCTTGGTTTTTGTGCAAGTTTGAGCACTTGCTCTAAGGTGAGTCCATCGATTTTTTTACCCACCAGGGCAAAGTCAATTTGACCCGCTTGATCTGAGTGTTTCATCGCGGCCAGAGGACTGTCGAATTCGGCATGTTGGATTTTCATCAAGGCCATCACGAATTCCTGTTTGTCATGAGAATTTAATGTTCTCATGATACTAATAACACCTCGTTGGGTGGATTCTGCACTGCTGCCGTCGAAAACCATGGCTGTTGGCGTAGAGCTGCAAGCTACTAGTCCGGTTAAAAAGACCGCAATTATTATATTTTTCATATGCAAATTTCCGTATGTTGTTACTCATGTGTCTGCTGCTGAGTACTTAAAAGTATGCTTTCAAAAACCTAAGCTTGAGAGAATGCCTGGTTGAAAGCTGATTTTTGTCTATGTTGTTGACTTATATTTTTTATAAAATTACGTGCTTTGCCCAACTTTGAATGTTAGCAGCTTTGTTTCTGAGCGGTAAATGAGTTGTTTTTTTGACGGGTGATTTACTGAACAATAAATCATCTGTCCAACTTCCCAAGGTTGCACTCTTCACAGAGTATTTGCAGATTATTGATATCTAATGCCTTGTCTTTGTGTTTGCTGCGAGGTAGTACATGGTCAACATGCAGCACTATATTGTGTTCGGCTTTAGTACGGTTACACTTTGCACATCTGTGCTCGTGAGTTTGCAGCACCTGATATCTGAGCGCTAGCCAAGCCCTGGATTGATAAAAGTTATCTATGGTTTGGGGCTCAAATTCACTGAGCTGCTCTGGTTGTGTAAAGATGCGGTGGCCCTGTTCGGGGGAAAAGAAGCTGGCTTGAATATCTCCCTGCTCCTGATGCTTGTTGAGCCATTTCCAAATGCCCCGTAAGGCACCTTGTTCACTCTTGTAGCGTCGGGTTCTTATGCTGTCTCCTGTGCGAAAAGTAACTTGAATCTCTAATTCCATTATTTCTCCTATGTGTCTAATTCATTAGGTGTTTTTCAGCATCAAGCGTTTTCCTTTTCCGACAACTCATTACATTCATCGAGTTGTTTGAGAAGCTGAGTTTGTTTTTTGGAGAGCTTAATAATCTTTAATGCTTCCCAGAGCGTGATGGCCGAGCCAATGGCGATTAATAGATAGCAATTGATAGGATTATTGAGCGCCTGGATGAAGGCATCTCCTTCGGCGATAACCAGGCCATAGAGTGCCAAACCTATGAGTAAGATGCCTGGTGCTCCCAGTAGTTGGGTGATTGCCAAAGAGCGCTTGACCTGAGCCAGCTCGGCGTGCAGTTGAGTCTTCATAATGCCTCCTTTGAAGGGAAGGTATAACGTCGGCTGCGGCAGCAGAGAAAACGGCATTCCTGCGGTAATGCTCTGCTATAGCAGAATCTGCCCTGTTGCAGCGCGGAACTCAAGTGATATTTGCCTCTTAAGTTGCCTTCAGGCTAATCCGGAAGCACTATTATCCCCAGAGGCTCTAACAGTTGCTCCTGTTGCCAGGCACAGATCTTGACCCCCTCGAGGTTGACCCGCCTGGGATCGAGTCCATCCAGATCGGCAAAGGTCAGGTCACAGCCCCGCAGATTGACCTGTTGCCAACAGTCGCGGGAGAAGGTGCCGCGGCTGAGGTCGGAGCCCATCAAGGAAGCACCGCTGAGATTGGCATTGCTCCAGTTATTTTCAAACAGCTCGCACTTTTCCAGGCATTGGCCACTCAAATTGGCATAGGCCAGGTTGCAGCCTGAGATATAAGCCGCACAAAAGTACATTTTATGGCTGACTTGATTGTAAAAGCGGGCCCGGGAAAAGTTGGCGCCCTTGAGATCGCATTCCCTGAACTCTATGCCAAAGCAGTTGGCACCGCTGAAGTTAGCTAAAGACAGACGGCAAGCCTTGAAACTGGCATCGCGCAGATCGGCATAGCTGAAGTGGCACCCTTCAACGGCGCCGCTTTCAATGAAACTGCAATCCTCGAAACTGGCATCCCTTAGCTGACAGTGGCTGAAGTCACACTGATAGAAGCGGCAGCGGCGAAAACGGCTGTCACTCAAATCCTGGCGTGAGAAATCCTCTTGTTGAAAAACTTTATCGATAATATCCATACGGCTTCCTTTAATCAGGGAGGGCGCTACCTCTTTCGGCGAACTCTGCCTAGGCAGGCAAATATGGGGTTGGTTCGCGCCTTCCCAACAATCTTTGCAGGCTAACATCGGCACTCTGGAATATCACTAAAAATAAAACCTTTAAAATCATGACTTTGAGAAGTGCTTAAAACGCGATTTTAAGGGGGTAAATCGACATTTTGAGAGCCTTTAGGTGGGCTCCATGCTCAAGGCGTCGTGAAAAATAATGCAAGCCTTTGGTGAGCTGCTGACGTGGCTTGCTGGATGTGAGGACTTTCCTTTCGAATGGTTTTGTTAAAAAATATATAAATACAATGAGTTAATAAGCATTGAAACCCGGGTTTGTATGTTGAACCACCTTTGACAACACTTAAGCTGGGCGCGAGTAAATCCTCGTGACCTTCTTTTTGTCGAGAGTGGCGTGCACAACCATTGGCACTCAAGGCATAGCACTGAAGACCTGCAGAGGTCCTTCCTATAGATATAGTTGTCCGGGGGGGGGGAGTTATGCGCTTACTTTTTCCGCTATTGCTCTATTGTTGCAGTGTGCTGGCGGCTGCGGATCTGAGCCAGCTCAGGTATCTCACTGAAGAATACCCTCCCTACAATTTTAGTTTGGGACAGGGTCAGGTTTCCGGATTCACAACCGACATTTTGCATCTTGTTTGGCGGGAGATGGCGGTTGAGCCGCAACCCATAGAGATATTGCCATGGGCCAGAGGCTACTACCTGTTGGCAAGCCGCGATAACGTGGTGTTGTTTTCCACGGCCCGCATAGATGCCAGGGTTCCCCTGTTTCAATGGGCCTGCAGTCTGGGCACTTTGGAGTTAAATCTGTATGCATTTAAACAGATGGCGCCGAGATTAACCCGCCTGGATGACGCCAAGCGGCTAGTGGTGGTGGCAGTCAGAGATGATGTGGGTGAGCTGTTGCTATTGAGTCATGGTTTTAATCCCGGCTTGTTGGTGCGTACCAGCAGCCTGGAGCAGGCGATTAGGGTGCTCAGTAGTGGCCGAGCCAATTTGTTGTCCAGCAACCGATTAACCTTGGTGAGTACCCTTAAACGGCAAGGCTATGAACCGGACATGATGGCGCCTTTGCTTGAGGTCAGTCATAAGCCTTTGTGTTTTGCATTCAGTGCCGGTATTCCTGCACAATTGGTGAGTGACTTTCAGGCTGTGCTCAACCGTGTTTTGAGCTCGGAAGAGGGGCGGCGTCTGAGGCAGAAGTACTTTGATGAAGAAACCTTGCTCAGCGTTCCCTGAGGCGGGAATGTGAGTTGTCTTGAGGATCCCCTCTGAGCCTTGAGGTAGACTGCAACTCTGTATTTGCAACGGAGTTGTTATGCAAGTTGTCAGCTTTACCGCCATAGGCCATGCCGAAACCCAGTACACAGAATTGGCCAATATGCCGATCCAGGGCAGCAAGGTCGCCGATAACCAAGGGGTCTTGGTGATCCATCCCGACTACGCCGAAGGGTTGGCCGACCTCGATGGTTTTTCCCATGTTTATGTGCTGTTTCATCTGCATCAATGTAAGCAGGGAGCACTCAAGGTTAAACCTTTTCTCGATAATCAATTGCGTGGTGTATTTGCAACCCGCTCACCCAAGCGCCCTAATCCCATAGGCCTGTCGATACTGGAAATTGACCGTTTAGAGGGCAACCGTATCCATGTTAAGGGGATCGATATGCTCAATGGCACTCCCATCATAGATATCAAACCTTATATTCAGGCATTTGATTGCGTGCAAAATACCCGTGATGGTTGGTATGAACAGGGCAAAGATCCACTGCAAACCCTCTCTGATGACAGGTTTGCCTGACACAGAAACCGTTCCTTTTTTATCACCGGAGCAGCATATCCTGGTTGCTCTGGTTTCCTCGCGCCTGGCCACGCCGACATTCTCGCCGCAGTGAGCTGAGCTTTTTATCCGCTTAGTCGGTTTTGACTATGGTGTAAATTTTTTCCCTCTTATTGATTCATATCACTTTGTTGGTGTTTTAACTTGTTTCCAATGGCTGGAATCGTCAAAATCCACCCTCCCGCCAAGGGATCTTAAGGATGCTCTGGCGGCCGCCTCTACTGTATTGACTGTGCTTATCATCGCGGTCGAATTGAATTTAAGTGAGCCCTGGATGGACTCAGGCCTTAAGGCCATCGAAAAGGATTGTTTTGAAAATTGCTATTGTGGTTCAGTTTCCCATTAGGCCGCTGGTTAATCTAGGCCAAACGCTTCCTTCCCCTTTATTTGCTCTGTATACGCACCTGGCAAGCCCCCTTAGCCATGCCAAGTTGTTTTTATGTTTGATGGGTGCTTTGGGGCTATTTCATCATGCCGTTTCGATATACGGACGTGGCTATCTCTTTACTGTTAACAACAGGAGTCTCAAATGACAGCTGCCAAATGGATATTACATTCCCCGAAGCAGGCCGGCGCCCCGCAGTTGCAGCTGTTGACGCCGCTGGCTGATGGCCGTCAGCAATTGCTTTGGCAGTATGAGTTGCCTCAGGCCGAGGATGAAGTGGTGCTGAGCGCCTTCTACAGCGACAGCGAATTTGTGGTCGCCACCTGCTCCGGGCAGATC
This sequence comes from Shewanella indica, assembly GCF_033842865.1. Taxonomy (NCBI): domain Bacteria; kingdom Pseudomonadati; phylum Pseudomonadota; class Gammaproteobacteria; order Alteromonadales; family Shewanellaceae; genus Shewanella; species Shewanella indica. The sequence continues at coordinate 849,423 of NZ_JAWXXR010000001.1, read as the reverse complement.
TATGCCGGTGATATCGAAACCGGGCCTCGGCTGATGGTCAATCTGCCAAATGTCGGCATCTATGGTCATGGTTGGCTGGATAAAGACAGAGGCGAGTTCTGGTATGTGGCCGAGCAGCCAAGAGGGGATGATGAATATCCCTGTCTTCTGGGCTGGTCGCTGGCCGACTGGCGGCCGATTAAGGATATCTGCTTGCCTGAATATCTGGATAATCGCCGCCTTGGCAGCACCATGGTGCGGCGCCGTGACGGTTGTTTTTTATTCTATGAGCGTAAATGCGGCTCTCTGGCGCAGCGGGAGCATGGCTTCTGGTGCATCAATGTGGTCGATGGCCAGAGCCAATTTCACCGGATTGAGGGCAAACCGCTGCTTAAAGGCGTCCGTTGCCCGAGTATACACCTTTGCCCTGAGCGGCAGTTGGCCTTATTGCCTGTGTCTGAGTGTCTGTTGGATGAGAGCGGTGACAGTCCACGCATTGGGTTGCAGTTGCAACTGGTAGCTCTCGAATCCCTTGATGTGCTTTGGCAACAGCCGGTGCTTTGGTTTGACAGTCATGATGGCTTGTTGGATCCGGATGAGTTTTCCACTTTGCTTGAGTCGCTCAGGAGCGGCGAAGATACCTGTGATGAAGATGAGCTGACTGATGCACTCGAAAGCCTGTTTGACGGGCTGAGCGGTATCCGCCTTTGCCGGGATGAAGCCGCTTTTTGGCTGAGTTGGCGCAGTGGCGAGCTGATGAAGGGCTATCTGGCGCCAGAGGAACACTTCCGCCTCAAGGCGGTGTCGCCTCGCTATCGCGCCAACGAATGCCCACTCCCCGGCGACGAAGCCAATCCCTTTGCCCTGGTAGCCTTTGATCACTATGACTATCAATTGACCTCACCTACGGCCAATCGTTTGCTGCTGGTGGGGTTCAAGATATATGCGCTGGATACCAGCACTGTCAGGCCCATGCTGCCTGGGGAAGCCGAGTGCCAGAGTTTACCCTGTTATTTCTGGCCTAAACCTGAGTTGGTGATGAGTGAGCAGCAGAGCCTGGCCCATGGTGAGGCGGGACTCAATCTTATTGAGGCCGATTATCTGGAGCTGGGGGAGTGTTTGCTGGGCAGCGCCAAAGAGATGGTCAGTCGCCTGGCCGACTTACCAAACAGCGCCAAGGGTGAGCGCCTGGAGTGGCGTTTCAGCGACAGACATGGCCGTGAATGGACCGAGGCGCAGTTTGTGGCCGCGCTGATAGCTGTGCCGGGCGGTGCCGAGCTGTTGGCAGAAGCCGTTGAGAAGCTGCTGGCCTATCCGGATGCGGCAAGTCTGCGCAGCGGCGCCGACAAGTCGGCCTTGTCGGACACAGTGCTGGCGCTGGCCGGTGATGACATAGCTTATCTGCCTTTGTTGGCTCGTTATTTTAATATGCTGGCTGATGTTCCAGGCGCGGCTTTCCATCAACAGCACTCAGTGCCGCTTATTCAACGGCGCCACTGCCAGGGGCTGCTCAAGCGCCGCCAATATCGCCGTTTTGTCCAGGATTTGTCCTGGCCGATTTCCCCCGCCTGATTGCAAATCGCAGGAATAACTCAATGAATGCCAATGTAAGAACCAATATCCGCCTGCAACAGGCCAAGCTGTTTTTTATCGGCCCTGAACTTATTCAGGTTATCCAGAGTTCTGCCGAGGCCGACACCCTGTTGTGGCAATGTGAGTTGCCGGGAACCGAGGATGGCGAGCTGGCCTTGTTGCAGTGGCTGGATGACACTCGCTTTCTGGCCTTGGGCCAAAATGGACTGCTTTTTGTCTGCGACTATCAGGCGCGCAGTTGTGAACAGGTGCTGGATTTGCAAATCACCGGAAGCCCAGGGGCCTGGCTCGATAGCCATAACCAGACCCTGTGGGTGGTCGGGCGGGTGGGCATCGCTGCGCGCCGCGGCCACAGCTTGCTCAAGGTCGATCTCGCGGCCATGGAGCCGGTACAGCATTGGCCTGTGAGCGCCGAAATCGAGCCTGAGTCACTGATTCTGACCCGGGATGGACGCGTGGCCTTCTATGGTCGCAATGATCATGAGGGTTACCGCTTCCGCTTTCAGCAACTGGTGTATTTTGACCCGTCAAACGAAACCTGGTCCGAACAGCCTCTGCCGGGGAAACCGGCTCCAGTGCAGGTTTCACCGCGAGATTATTGGTTCCAGAACCGTGCCAACGGCCTTATCACTACCCTGGCCGCCGATGGGGTGAGCCGTCATCAGGCCGAGGGCGAGCCTGTGCGTTACGAAGCCAGGTTGCAGCTGATAGATATGAATCTTGGCCGTCAAGTTGATGCCGGTGTGCGCTTGCTGGCCATGGCCGATATTTGTGATGAATATGATGCCGAAGCGGTTCAGGAGGCGCTGGAGCGGATTGCCGCCGGTGAGATATCCCACCAGGATAACGACGAGTGGCAGCAACTGCTCAACAGCCTGACTTCCAGCTATTTTTGCGAGCAGGAGCAAGTCTTGTGGCTGGGCTGGAAAGGGGGTGTGGTACAAAAGGTGTCGCCGGAGGGCGAGAGGCTTTCCCCTCTGTACCAACTGGGCAGCCAAGATGCGGCGGGACAGTGGCGGCCCTTGAGCCACTATGGTGATGATCTGGTCATGATCAAGGGTGTCGACCAAGGGCGGCTCTGGTTGGCGTTCGGTGATCTCGATGAGCCCAGTCATTACTCGGTCGACATCGGCTCCCAAGCTGCTGTGCCCCAGAGCCTGCTGGCTGGCGAACAGCAAAAGTGCCCGCTCAATTGCCGCAGCTATCAACCCAAGCCTATGCAAATTCCCAGCCAACTGCAGGCCGAGCCTTGCCCCAGTGGCAGGGTGACTCTCTATTGTGACGATCTGACATCAAATCAAGGCAGGCTGCAACTCTTGCAGCAACTACTGGCGGTGCTGCCCCAATTGGAGCAGAGCCTGGGGGAGGCGTGCGGAGCGCCCTTAGCCTCAGTAACCGCCAGAGCCCCCGTTGCAACCAGAGCCACCGTTGCAACCAGAGCCGGTTGGCTTGGCCGCTTGAAACAGAAAATAACCCATAGTGCGGTTACTGAGCCTGGCAGGCTCTGGTTTGCCTTTGTCGATGGTTTGGGGAATCGGCACAGCGAGTACGACTTCTTCCACTATGCCGTGCGTCTGGAGCAGGGGCCTGAGTTGATTGCGGCCATCCTGGCGGCATACTGCCGTCTGCCCCAGGCCAGATGCTTGCTGGGAGCCAAGGGACAGCCAGTGCTGGCCGAGGCTGCCTTGGCGCTCAGCCAGTACAGGCAGGCACTGCCGCAACTCGCGGACTATTTCAATGTTCTCAGCGCCTTGCCCGTGCATCCATTTCATATCAATCGCACCTTGAAAGTGATCTTTGCCGAACATCAGGACTCGCAACAGTTGGCGGCTTTCCTGGCGGCGGTCCCAAGCCCCTATAACGACCCGGAGTTTAAGCTGGCCGAGAAAGGCGACTATGACGACGAATAATTCGATAACAAGGATAACTGGCAGTCGCTGGTATTTTTGAGCAAAGGATAAAGAAATATGTCATTCACAAGTTCGCCGGTTGGCGACGGTAAACTTATCTATATCGATGCGGACAATGGCTGCCCTTGCCTGTATCTCTATGAAGCGGCAGATACGGGCTCGGGTTATCGGCTCATCTGGAGCACAGACTTTCCCATGGCCGAGGGCACTATGCAGGTCAGTGATTGTTTTCATGGGGTGCCGGGGCGTGAGCAGAGCTGCGTTATCTGGGATCAGCAGGGCTGTCTCTACTTGGTGGATCTGGCGCGTCGGCAGCAGGAGTTTTTGGCTCATACCGGGATGGAATATCTCAAAGTCGCGGTATTGAGTGATGGTCGAACCCTGGCATCACTGGGCGAAAATGACCGGCGCTGCTGTTACGATTTAATGCTCTGGCACTGGCTGGAGGACAGGGACCTCTCGCCCTCGGCTGCCATGCAGCTGAATGATGAGGTGGATAATCAGGGTAGCCCTTGGGCCGAGGTCGATGCGACCGGACTGCCGGACAGCATGGGACTGAGTTTTACCGATCGCCTCTATGCCGGGCCGGATAACAGTTTGATCCTGCATTGTCACCGCAGTAGGCGTCGTCGGTCCCAGGCCTGGCAGTTTTTGCTGCGGCTGGACCCTATGGCTGTCGTCGGCAATGATCTTGTGGGCAGTAACCCCGTAGGTAGTGACCCCGTAGGTAATAACATTAGCCAAGTTCAATGGCAGGGCCGTTATTCCGAGCTCTTGCAGGTGGCGGCCATGCCTCTGCCCAATCCGCCGGGGAATGAAGCGCTCTGGGAGTGTGCCCTGGCGCTGGACAGTGAGCGCGGTGAGCTTACCCTGCCGGCCATGGAGTTGAGCCGGGTAGCCGATGCTGAAACCGAGGCGCTGGCGTATCAGTTGCAGCGCATCGACTTGCGCCTTGGCCGCGAGATAGGCCGTTTTTGCGTGCGTCAATATACCTGCGAGCAACTGGCCGATGACGCCGACATGCTGTTGGCCCCGGCCGATGTCGACAATCTCGACTGGCAAGAGGCGCTGGGGCGTTTCTGGCTCCAGCTGGATGATATTGCCTACTGCGATGACGAAGCGGCACTTTGGCTTGGCTGGCATGGCGGCGCGACCCGCAAGGTTTCTCTGGACGGGCAGTGGCGCTCACCCTTGTATCTCCCGGATGGCGAAGATGACTTATACGACGAGGAGGGCATGAAACTCCTCGGCAAGGGAGCTTTGCTGACCGACTGGCATTATCTGTGGCGCGTCAATTCCAACGTCAATCCCAACCCCACTTTGGATCTGGCCAGCCAGATGAACCAAGCGCCCGCCGCCATGGACGCGAGCTTTGCTGTGCAATTACAGCAGACAGAATGGAGCAGCTTCCATGCCCAGGCGCAGGAGCAGGATACAGTTCCCCCTTTGCTTGGTTTTTCGCGAATCGAAGTCAGGGATCTGCAGTCAGCGAGTGCGAGGCTTGAGGTCTTGGACAAGCTGGTGCTGCGGGCATTGACAGATTTTGAATCGCTAAAGTCGGGTAAAGACTTGCGCCTCGGTTTTTATGATGCCGCCGAAAGCTGGGATGAGGCGCGCTTCTTTGAGGCTGTGGCCTTCCAATTGGAGGGCCGGAACTATATGGCGCGTCTGCTGGGGCTATTCATTGCCAATGAGCGGCTCCATTACAGTTACAGCGATCCACATATCAGCAAGCCGGCACTGGCCGACTGTGCGTTGCAATTGGGCTTGGCCGGCAGCCAATATCTGCCGCTGGTGGCCCAATACCTCAACTGTATCGATGTCGATCATGAGCTGTTTTTCCAACAGGATGGCAATCTGGATACCTTGCTCGGCAAGTATGCCGATACCCCTGATGGCGAGGACTTTAACCGCCGCTTGCCATATGAAATGAGCCGTCAGGATGAAGATGATTATCAATGAAATGATGCTTAATTTAGGGGTAATTATCATAAATAACAAAGGGTTGTTTTGTGATTGAGGTTTTGGATTTTGCCCCCTATCCAGAGAGATACGCCCAGGGGGGGCGAATTGGGCCCCAGGTTGCTGAAAGCAAAGTCTGGTATAGGTGGCCCGGTTCTCCATCTATTGCAGATGCGTCCATTCGCTGAAGGCGGCACCGAACTGCTTTGGGCTGCCGAGTTGAGTTCATCCAGTTCTGACTGGCAAGCATTTCGAGGAGGATGAGCAATGGGATTGAGACAATCGGCCAACAGCATGGCTAAGGTGATTAGCGATCTCTTTGTTGAGCCAGAGTTTGGCGGGGCGGCAAAAGCCCGCGACCGGAGTCGCTATTTTATTGCGCTGCTGCCCATGCTGGCTATCCATTATCAGTGGCAACTGGTGTACATGTTCTCACCTTCATTGCTGCTGGCAATTCGAGAGGTCGACTTCTTTATTTCACTGTTGGCTATCTTGGTAACTGGGCTACAACTCAGTATAGGTGCGGGGTTGCTGGCAGCGCATGTTGCTATAGGGCGACGGGCGTTCGGGTATTGGTGCGGTGTGCCGCTGGCATTGGTGAACATCCTGTTCGGCTTCTCCTACCCAAAGCTACTGAGCATGCTTCAGTTTGACAAGATGATGCCTTGGCTGGGCTTGATGTTTGCCTTGGGCTGCGCTGTTGTTTGGCTGGTGGTGCAGTTACTGATCTACCTGTTTCGGCCTCCCTTGGTAAACGTTGAAGCGGAACACCCTTTGCTGGCGCATCGTAAGGGGTGCGCCCCCGATCGTCAGACGCCGGCGTTGGCTTTCTTTCGCAGCAGCATGATACTGGGGCTTTGCAACGGATTGTTTCTCGGATGGCTAACCTTTATGGTGCAAACTTCCGGTTCCCCTGCTTTTGCGTTGCGGTCTTTGCTGCGGCTTGAAGGGCAGGGAACAGGAACGCTCATCATGTTTTGGTTACTGCCCAGCCTCTATTTCGGCTACAGGATTATCAGTCGCAGGGCTCGTAATCTGGGGTGGTCAGTCGCTAAGACGGTATGTTTGATGCTGTTTATTACTCTACTGTTATTACCCGGGAGCGGTGTGGTTTTCGGTCTGGCCCTGTCCTTTATGGATTCCTACGCCAGTTATATCCTTATCACACTCTCTCTGATGCTGCTTTGGGGAGCCACGCTCTCGACTTCACTGCTGAATATGATGCTGCTTTGGCTGGTGCCAAAGGACCCAAGAAGCAGTCGTGAAACCCAGGCCGCCTGGGTGAAGTTGAAGCAGTAGCGAAGCGGCAGACTGGCAGCCTGGTTTTGCCGGCTGTTGGCACTTGGTCTGTCTGGGGCCTCTGTGACTGTGGGCTCCTTTGCTTTTTGAGTCTCTTGGCTTTTATAAATCCCTTGCTTTTATGAATGACACCTCCCAGACAGGGGCAAACTTGCAATCAAGCACATAAATCCTTATGGTCTTAAGCGTTTTATCGTATTTACTGAAATAGTCAGCAATCCATACAAGCTGGACACAAATATATCATCAAGTAACATCTCATTGATTTACGTCACTTTTTGTACGTTTTCCGGATAAATGTAATCGACTGGATGGCGACTTGCGCCTATTTTATCCGGCATGGGCCTCTGCCTGTGATCCCAGCTCCCGAACGGAGACAAACAGAAGAGCAAAAGCATGAAAAAACACTTCGAACTCATAGATAAAGCCACTTTCTTTGGTGCACTGGGCTTGCTGCTTGCGGTGGTGATCCCGCTGGCGCTGTTTCCGGTTGAAGGGGCAGAATGGATAGCTGTTGCCAAGGCGTTTATGACGGATAAGTTGGGTTTTGCTTACCTGTCGCTTGGGCTAGCCGCCTTCTTCTTTATGATTTATATCATCTTCTCGGATATCGGCCAGATTAAGCTCGGCGATGCCGATGAAAAGCCGGAATTCGCCACAGCTTCCTGGGCGGCAATGCTGTTTTGCGGCGGGATAGGCGCCAGTATCCTCTATTGGGGCACGATTGAGTGGGCCTATTACTATCAGCACCCGCCGTTCCAACTTCAAGCCGGCAGTGAAGAAGCGGTGCGCTGGGCCGCGACTTACGGCCTCTTCCACTGGGGGCCTATCGCCTGGAGCATCTATTTGATCCCGGCCATCCCTATCGCTTATTTCTTTTATGTTCGCAGGCAGCCTGTGCTCAAGGTATCGGCGGCCTTGATGCCCGTGATAGGTGAAGGCCGCAGTCACGGCAAGCTCGGTAAGTTTATCGATATATTGTTTATTTTCGGCTTGCTGGGGGGGGCGGCGACAACGCTTGGGTTGGCGGCGCCGCTGATCAACGAAGGTCTGAGTTACCTGTTTGATCTACCATCGACCACGGGTAGCCAGATAGGGGTTTTGCTTCTGTGTACTGCACTGTTTGCCTATTCCTCCTACAAGGGGATGGATGAAGGCATTAAGGTGCTGAGTAATATTAACTTCTGGGGCGCGCTGGCGCTGCTGGCATTTATTTTGTTTGCCGGCCCTACCATCTTTATGTTGGAAACCGGCCTGGACTCTCTGGGACGTATGCTGAGCAACTTCTTTATGATGGCCACCTGGGCCGAGCCTTTCGGTGGTTTGGGCACTTTTGAGAATACCCATTTCCCTCAGGACTGGACCATCTTCTATTGGGCCTGGTGGTTGGTGTTTGCCCCCAGCATGGGCTTGTTTGTGGCGCGGATCTCCCGCGGCCGCACCATCAAACAGATGGTGGCCGGTTCAATTTTCTTCGGCTCCCTGGGCTGTGCCATGTACTTTATGATCTTGGGTAATTTCGGCTTGTCGTTGCAGTTATCCGGTGAGCTGGATGTGGTGGGTATCCTCAATGAACACGGGGCGACCAGGGCAATTTTTGCGATATTGGAGCAGTTGCCGTTCAGCTATCTGGTCATCGCAGTCTTTACGATCTTGTGTATCATCTTTACCGCCACCACCTTTGATTCCATCTCCTATATTCTGGCATCCGTGGTGCAAAACAATGTCACCGAGGAACCACTGCGCTGGAACCGCCTATTCTGGGCCTTTACCCTGTCTTTTATGCCTTCGGTACTGATGTTTATGGGTGGGCTCGCCACCTTGCAGACGGCGGCTATCGTCGGTGGTTTGCCGCTCTTGGTGATAGCCGTGATGCTGATGATGTCCGGGGTCAAGGCGGCCATGCTGGACCTGAGTCATCAGGATGGTTATGAGGATCCCGTGATTAATATTTCGGATCTGCCTGAGGTCGATCCCTGGAGCCGTGAGGGCCAGGCGCTGGCCAAGTTTGAGCAGCTGCGAGACAGTGCCATAGAGGCTGCCGATGCCGAGCGTGAAGCCCTGGATGCCATCTGGGAGCTGAAAAAACAGCTGCGCCGTGAAGCCTTGAGCCGCAGTGAATCGCACCTGGAATTGGGGGATGCGCCCGATGAGTCACTTGCCGAGCTGCAGCGCCTCACAGATGAAGCCATGACGGCGAAGGAACGTAAACTGCAAGCCTCGGAGCAAGCCCAGTCTGCCCGCATTACCTTCAATGAGCTGATGCGGCAGAAACAGGAAGAGGAAGCATTGCAGGCACAGGAAGAGGCCAAGGCACAGATCATTGAACGCCTCAATGGCCGCGACTCGTAACGCTATGGCCCGGTTTGCCGCCCGGGCCTAAAGCGGCAAGAATATTCTTGGCCGGTTATTGGCGATTGGCTCAATCACAGCGATGATCTTCGGGGTGATCTCTACCATTCACTTTAGCCTGCGCAGCATGAGCAGTTTTGATCTCTTGGTGATCCTGGTATTGCTGACAGGTGGCATAGGTTTGTTGCTGCGCTCACTCAAAGGTAACTGAAACTATCTTAAAGAGGCGTTGCCGCGCTGACCGGCAACGCCTCTTTAAGCTTAAAACAACTTGCCCAGCACACGCTTGACGACGCTCGACTCATCTTGCTTGAATGGCTCTGCGTTTTCTTCGGTCAGACAATCAAACTTGGCGATGATTTCCAGCAGGCGTTTGCGCTCATCTGCGGTCAACAGCCCGGACATATCCGGCAGCCGCTGCTGGCTGGCCAAGTGGATAATGAAAGACTCAGGTTGCCGCCCTTCGTGCATGGCAAAATACACAGTGGCTTGTGGCGTCACACCTATCCTATCCAACCAGAGTAGCGCCCAGAATTCCTTGTCGGCTTCAAGTTGCAGGCTCACATCGACATCGCCTATGCTTGAGTGCCCAAGCGCTTCATCCTGCCAACGCTCGGCCATATTCAGATGGCCTTCGGCAACCAAATGGTTGACATAGGCTTCCCTGACACTGGGACAGCCCAACCAGTGCAGCCCTCGTTTCCCAAGACCGCTGAGAAACAGTGCCAGTCGCTCTCCCATCTCGGTTGGCAACAGCCAGACAAAGTCTGCCACGCCAACCTTGCCGCGATAATCGCTGTAGGGATCCCAGCCTTGCAGAACCGGCAGCTTCAAGGCTTGTGGTGTCAGGTTTTCCAGGCCTTCGCCGCTTTGTAAATAGGCCTGTAACTTGTCATAGACAGCCTTCGCCGCTGCCGGTTTGAGTTTTTGCTCCAGGCCGCGTTGCAGGCTGAGGTTAAATAGCTCAAAGGTTTGCTGCGGCAAGGGGCGCTCCGGGAAACAGGCCTTGAGATCGGCAATAAATCCCAGCATGGCAGTTTCATCGCAATAGCCGAGGGCATCCAACAGCTTTTGCTGAGCCAGCCAATGGCTGCGGCCTATCATGCTGTTATCTTCGGGATCGCCTTCGGCAAAGCTTGCCAATCGCTCCAGGTAACGTTGCCAGAAGCGCTCATTGGCCGGGGCATAGCGCGCGATGCGCCTGTCTTGCAGCAAAGTATGGGCATCCAGCTGCGCCTCGCTGACTCCCAGTGCCAGCAGCTTTTGATGCAGGCTCTGCTCTGTCTGCGGATCATCTATGGCGGCATATCCTTCATAGTTTGCGTAAAACTGACTGATGCGGCTGATAAGCACCATAGGCGCCAGTTTCAAAAGCAGTTGCCAGTGGCGCTTAGCCAGGATCTGCAGTTCGGTGTGAGCCTTTGGCAGTTGGCTATTTAACAGGAAAAACAGGCTGAGCAGGCCGCGCTGGAAACCATCGTCCGGGAAAAACAACCAGTAGGCCGCTTGACGCTGGCTTATCTGGCTTCCGCGTTTTCCCCCATCCTTGCCAAGTAGCGATTCGGCAACGGCGGCCATAGTGTCAGCATCCTGCTGCTCCTTGACCTCAGTGAGCCAGGCCTTGAGTATCAAATGCTGCGGATTATCGCTATTGAAGCGGCCACCATGCCGATTGAAGACACGCATATAGGCAGTGAGGAAATGCTGCTCCAGCCAGCCAAGCAGCGCCTGGGTTTCTGCCTCTGTGCACTCGGGGCGGCCGAGCCGATAGGCGGCATAGGCGACGCCCCCCAAGTGGGTCGGCAACTTGTCCAGTGCCGCCGGCAGACGCTCGGCAATGGCTACATCCAACTGTGCGAAGTCACTTTGCTTGCAGGTATGGCTAAGCAGGAAAAAAGGCAGCTCATCCAAGCTGGGTAGTTGGCAGTCGCCTTGAGTTTGCCCGGAGCTCTTGCCACTTTCCGGCTCTGCCTGGGCGCTGCCGGTATCTGTCTTATCCTGCTGCCAGGGGGCGAACCTGTCGTCCATCAACCAGGCTTCGGCAACCTGTGCCTTGGGCTCAGCGCCGAGCGCATCCTGCAGCGCCAGCGCCTCATCTTCCACCCTGTGCCCCAAGATCAATTGCTGCTTGACCTGATCCCGCCACAGATCAGTGTCTTCAAGTTCCGCTTCTACTGGCCAGTCGTCCAGGCTGTAGAAGAATTCCAGTATTGGCTGGGTTTGTTCCAGCGTTTGTTCATCGGCATAGGCCAGTAGCGGGGTTTGCTTTAGACGTTTGAGCAGCTGCGCCTTAAACCAGGTGTAATCGTCAGCATGCTCGCTAAAGTGTTCCAGCAGGCTGGGGTTGACAGGATCACCCTCGGCGGTTTGGAAAAAACAGCGGCGGCTCTGTTCGCCATCACAGTGCAGATAGGCGTGGATTAGTTCGCGGCGCCAGCCGAAATCCTCTACCAGTTTGCCCAGCAGTTCCACGGGTGTATAGCCGCTGTCCAAATCCCAGTAAGGCACTAAAAAGGCGGCCAGATAATGACTCAGTTCGGGATATTGCCTGGCCAGCATGTAGAGGGCTTCTACCCCGAAGACGTTGTAGTCATCGAGAAAGAGATCGCTAAAGTCGTTACGACTGCGGGAGAAGGCCACCATGGCCTCGGCAGTTGCCTTGATCTCGTCCAATAGCTCGGGGAAGTTCAGCGCTGCGGCAAACAGCACGGCTTCAGTGCAATATTTAAAGGTGTGGTGCGCTCGAGCGGCGCTGAGTGCATGCACCAGCAAGTTGCGGTTGTCGCCGGCATCGTCATTGCTGAGTGGCCGCTGTTGCTCGTTGATAAACTCGATATTGAACAGCAGGGAGCCTTCAAGACGAAAGGCGCTGCCATCGTGCAGGTGTTGCCGGTATTGCTGCAGCGCCAGGGCGATGCTGGCGGGATCTTGTGGCTTGAGGCTAATGCTGAGGGTTTTGTCGAACTGGGGCATATTGCTTCCTTGATATTAAATTCCGGTCGCTGCCTGTGTGGCACTTCCTGTTAAACAACCGGCGACCGCGCCGTGAGCCAGGGCGCGGGCAGTTATCCTGTTATTACTCGTTTATTGGGGTATTCCCAACTGCTGTTTTATCTATGCCTTCCTTAAGAGCCTGCTATTAAGAGCCTTGCGCCAAATCTTTGGCCAGTTGCCGGACCGCGGCAGACTCGTCTTGCAGGAAGGAGCTGAAAAGCTCGGCGTCAACCCCGGCTTGCGCCAGTAACTTCAGCAGGCGTACACGTTCATCTATGGTCAAGAGCTGCGAGGTCTCCGGCAGTCGGCCCTCATCGGCCAAATGTCTGAGGAAGGGCGCCGGGGCGCGGCCTTGGCTTACGGCGAAATAGACAGTGCTTTGCGGCGCTACGCCTATGCTGTCGAGCCAGCCAAGGGCCCAGTTTTCCTTGGCACTCTGAAAGGCTAACCCTGTGTCATAGTCGCTGTGACGCTTGTGTCCTACGCTTTGATCTTCCCAGCGCTGCGCCATCGAGAGACTACCCTCGGCAATGAGGTGGTTGACATAGGCCGTCTCCACACTCGGCCGGTGAAGCCAATACAGGCTTTGGGTTCCAAGGCCTGCGAGAAACAGGGCCAAAGCTCGCCCCTGCGCTTCAGGCAGCAGCCAGACAAAGTCGCTGAGCTCAGCCGCATCGGCGGGGTCGTCCGAGCGGCAAGGCGCCCAGTCCTGCAACTCGGCCGTGGCTTGGGGCGTCAAGGGCTCAAGCCCTTCGCCCGATGCCAGATAAGTCTTGAGTTGGCGGCAGAGGTTTTGCGCCTGCTGTTCGGGAAATGATTTGCTGAAGCTTTGCCGCAGGCAAAGATCAAACAGTTCGAAAAATGCCTGCGGTAAAGGAGTCTCGGGGAAGTTGGCCTTGAGATGGCCAAAAAAGTTCAGCCTCGGCAGCTCGCGGCTTGTGTGCAGCGCTTGCAACAACTGCTGCTGTTGCTGCCAGAGGCGGCGGCCTATCATGCTGTTATCCTCTGGGTCGGCTTCGGCAAACCGGCTCAGCCTGGTGATATAACCTTGCCAGAAGCGTTTATCGGCCGGGCGATAGGCAGCCACCTGTTGTTCTGTCAGCAGGGTATGAGCATCGAGCTGCGGCTCGCTGACACCCAGCTTGAGCAGGTTTTGCCGCAATTCGGCCTCGATATGCTCATCGTCAATGGCCGGATAGAAGGCGTAGTCAGCCCAGCAATAATAAATTTTTTCAATCAGTTGCAGCGGATCCAGCGTCAGCCATAGCTGCCAGTGCCTTTGTGCCAGGGTTTTCAAGGCCTGCCACTGCGGCGCTTCGAACTTCGGGGTGCAGAGCAGGAAATACAGCGCCAACAAGCCGTTTTGGAATCCTTTATTGGCATTGGACCACAAGAGTGCAATACGCTTTCCGTCCTTACTGGTATAGAGTATCTCAGAGGCAATTTGAGCCATCTTGGCAACATCGCCCTCGGTGTCTATATCCGTGAGCCAGCTCTTGAGAAGGCGATGTTCACGCCTTTTCTTTTGGTACTCTCCGCCCTCATAGAAGATATGATGCTGAAACTGTAACGGCAGCTGCTGCGCCAGCCAGCGAAGCAGCGCCGCGGTCTCGTTGGCCTTGTCGGCTTCCGGGCTTAAGCTGTGGGGCGAGTTCAGGCGGCTCAGGCGATAGGCGGCATAGGCGCAGGCGCCAAGGCTCTTGGGCAGTTCGGCCAGCGCGTTCAGCATAGCCTCTCCCACTTCGGCATCCAGCTCCTCCAGCTCGCCAATCCTGAGATAGTCTTCCGGCTCTTCCAGGTCATAAAATAGCGCGGCATAGTCAGAGTCCGGCTCGTTCTCATCATGCTCCCAGTCATAGTCCTCTGCCAGAGCCTGCTCTTTCCCGGTTTGCCATAGACAATGACGGTCGTCTTCCCGCCAGGCCTCTGCCACTATTACCAGAGGTTGGCTCTGCTCGCTCAGCTGCGCCAGCAAGGAAAGCGCTTCATCCTCTACCCGGCGACCCAAGATCAATTGCTGCTTGACCCGATCCCGCCACAGTTCAGTGTCGTCAATGTCAGCCTCTACCGGCCAGTCGCCCAGACTGTAGAAGAACTCCAGTACCGGCTGGGTTTGTTCAAGCGGTTGTTCATTGGCATAGGCCAGTAGCGGGGTTTGCTTTAGACGCTTGAGCAGCTGCGCCTTAAACCAGGGGTAATCGTCCGGATGCCCGGCAAAATGTTCCAGTAGGCTGAGGTTGACTGAAGCACCCTCAGTGGTCTGGAAAAAGCAGCGGCGATTCTGCTCGCCGTCGCAGTGCAGATAGGCGTGGATCAGTTCGCGGCGCCAGCCGAACTCCTCCACCAGTTTGCCCAGCAGTAACACAGGTTGGTAGAAGCTTTCCAAGTTCCAGTAAGGCACCAGAAAGGCGGCCAGATAATGGCTCAGCTCGGGATATTGCCTGGCCAGCATGTAGAGGGCTTCCACCCCGAAGACGTTGTAGTCATCGATAAAGAGATCGCTGGAGTCATTGCGGCGGCGGGAGAAGGCCACCATGGCCTCGGCAGTGGCCTTGAGCTCGTCCAATAGCTCGGGAAAGTTCAGCGCTGCGGCAAAGAGTACTGGTTCGGTGTAAAAGCTGAGTCTGTGATCCCGGCGGGCAGTATCGAGGGCGTGTTCCAACAAGGGGCGGTTGGCACCGGCATCGTCACGGTTAAGCGGCCGCAGCTGCTGATTGACGAACTCGATATTGAACAGCAAGGAGCCATCGAGTCGAAAGGCGCTGCCGTCGTTCAGGTGTTGCCGGTATTGCAGCAGTGCCAGGGCGATGCTGGCGGGATCCTCTGGATTGAGGCTGACGCTGAGGGTCTTGTCGAACTGAGACATACTACTTCCTTGAAACTGGGGTCCTGCCCGGGCACTGGGATGTGACGTTTTTCGCCATGAGGCCCAAGGCTTGGCTAGTCTAACGACAGTGGCTTTGAGGGTAAACGCCTTATCCGCCACGGTGGCATTTTTGTGAGGCTCGCAGTTTGCAACCTGTTTGCTGTGGCGTAGCGCTCACTTTCCACAGTCGCGGGGGTTAGGTTGTTTGTCAGGGATTGCCCTTCACAGAGCAACTGGCTAGGGTTAAGGCCTTTTTGTACAGGAGTTGGTTTTCCCTCCGGCGGAGCCTGTCATGGCTTGGGTGAAGTCGTCTCGATGGGACAGCCCAAGTCAATCAGGCGGGATGTGGGAAAACAAATACGGCATTGCCTCAATCAAACTCTTGTCACGGAACGGTATAAATAAAAAATAAGGAAGCAGCAGTATGGCGCCAAGAGTTTGTTCCAGTGCACTGGAAGCGGTATCCCTGATAGGGAATGATGAATTTATCTGGACCCACTCTATGGGAGCCACCCCCAGAGTCTTGCTGGAGGCGCTGGCACAGCATGCCATGACGCGGCAGAACCTGACCTTGCTGCAACTGCATACCGAGGAAGCCGAGGCCTTGAGTGTGCCCGAGCTTAAGGGCCATCTGCGCCATCGCTGTTTCTTTGGCGGCGCCCCGACCCGCGCCCTGCTGGCCAGTGGCGAGGCGGATTATGTGCCTGTCTTTTTATCCGAGGTGCCCAAGCTGTTTCGCTCCGGCGAGCAACCCATAGATACGGCGCTGGTACAGGTGTCACCGCCTGACAGCCATGGCAACTGTTCGCTGGGGATCAGTGTCGAAGCCAGCCGCGCCGCTTGTGATGTGGCAGGCCGCATCATAGCCCATATCAACCCGCAAATGCCGCGCACCCATGGCGACAGCTTTGTACCCTATGACCGCTTTGCCGCCGTGTATGAACAGAGTTCGCCTCTGCCCGAACACCCCATGGCCGGAGCCGATGCCATCAGCCAGGCTATCGGCAAGCATGTGGCCTCTCTGGTTGAAGACGGCGATTGCCTGCAGATGGGCATAGGTGCCATTCCGGATGCCGTTTTGGGGCAGTTGGCAGACAGACGAAACTTAGGGATCCACACCGAACTGTTCTCCGACGGCATTCTGGCGCTTTATCGCTCCGGGGCGATTAACAACAGCCGCAAGAAGGTGCATCCGGGGAAGTTGGTCACCGGCTTTGCGCTTGGCAGTCGCGCCCTCTATGACTTTGTCGATGACAACCCCGAAGTGCTGTTTCTGGATATAGAGCAGGTTAATGACACCTCGGTTATCCGCCGCAACCCGCAGGTGATGGCCATCAACTCGGCGCTGCAGGTGGATATTTCCGGCCAGGTATGCGCAGACTCCATAGGTACCCGAATCTATTCCGGGGTAGGTGGGCAGATGGACTTTATTCGCGGCGCCGGTCTTTCTCCCGGCGGGCGCTCGGTTATCGCCCTGCCGAGCACGGCCGCCAATGGGGCGGTTTCCCGTATCGCGCCCGTGCTGAGCCCAGGTGCCGGGGTAGTGACTACTCGGGCCCATGTGCACTATATTGCCACCGAATATGGTTGCGCCAACCTCAGGGGGCGCAGTATCCGTGAGCGGGCCAGAGCCTTAATTGACATAGCGCATCCGGATTTTCGCGAATCCCTGTGCCGGGAGACATTCGAGCTCTGGGGTTTGAGTATTTGAGTTAACGCTCATTAGGTAAAATTTAACGCTGTTATCATGGTGTTAAATTTGTATACCGGGTAAGATGCGGTCAATCTCTTATCGCGGTAGGTTCCATGAGCGACAGCAGCTTCTTTTTGGGTGATTGGCAGGTCGATCCCGGCAGCAATAGTTTGCGGCTGGGAAAGCGCTTGCGGCAGTTGGAACCCAAAGCCATGGATGTGCTGCTGTATCTGTGTCGTCGCAGCGGCGAGGTAGTCAGCAGCGATGAGCTGCTGGATGCCTGTTGGCCCGGCAGCGACACGGGCGATAACCCGCTGCACAAGACCATCAATCAGCTGCGCCGGGCGCTGGATGACAAGGCCGGCGATCCTTCTTTCATCGAAACGATCCGCAAACGCGGCTATCGAATTGTAGCCGATGTTCGTTTCCCCATCGGCCACGAAGCCAGTTTGCCGTCGCTGGCCTGGAGCCTGGGCTCACCATTTCCCGGGTTAAAACCCTTCAGCGCCGATTATGCCGGGGTGTTTTTCGGCCGCAGCGAACAGATCAACGCCTTACTGGAACGCATAGCCCGGCAGATCAAACATGGCCGCGGGTTTTGCTTGCTGCTAGGCCCCAGCGGCAGCGGTAAGTCGTCGCTGATCAACGCAGGCATTTTGCCCAATCTGGCTTCGCCTCAGGGCTTTCACGGCATAGGCTTGGCCTGCTATTCGATACTGGATCTGGCCGATGTCGCCGAAGATCAACTGCTGCTGGAGTTGGCCGCCGCCATGCTCGACTGGGAGCTGGACGATGCGCCGGTTTTGGCAGGCTACAGCGCCGAAACGCTGGCTCATGCACTGGAACAGGATATCGACAGCCTCTGCGCCCAACTCTGCCAGGCGCTGCCGTCCCAAAGTTGGCAGAAGCCCAGGTTTGGCCTGTTTGTCGACCGTCTGGAAGTGCTGCTGTCATCGCCGCGCTTCTCGGCCGAAGCCCGTGAGCAGGGGCTGGCGCTACTCGACACTCTGGCGCGTTCCGGAGCCGTATTGCTGCTCAGCGCCTGTCGCAATGAATTCTACCCTCAGGTGGTTGCCAGCCCCAGCTTGATGGCGGGCAAGGGCAATGGCGCCCATTTCGATCTCTTGCCGCCCAGCCGTCAGGAACTGCTGCAGATGATACGCTTGCCGGCCGCAGCCGCAGGCTTGAGTTGGGAATTTGACCCTGAATCGGCACTGGGCTTGGATGAGCTGCTGTGCCGTGAGGCCGCCAGTAACCCGGATGCCCTGCCCATGTTGCAGTATATGCTGCAGGCCCTGTATCTGCAGCGCAGTGACGACAACCAGTTGCAACTGGCGGTTTATCACCGCCTGGGTGGGCTGGCCGGGGCTATAGGCCAGGCCGCCGAAGATGCCATCGCCTCCTTGTCGAGCTCGCAAAGGGCGGCCCTGCCGCGGGTGCTGTCGCTGCTGGTGACCCTCAGGGAAGATGAGCAGTCGGTCACCAGTCGCAGTGCCAGATATTCCGAATTGGCCACGGATGCCGAGCGTGCCTTGGTACAGGCCTTGGTCGACAGTCGGCTGTTTGTCTCCCATCTGGAGGACAGCGAACCCGGTTTCAGCATAGCTCATGAAGCCTTGCTCAGACGCTGGTCCAGGGCCAGAAACTGGATAGATAGCCACAGGGAAGGGCTGGCGGCCAAGGCCAGGCTGTTCCATCAGGCCAGGCGCTGGCAACAACAGCAGTGCAGCCGCGATTTTCTGCTGCCCCAGGGCAAGCCGCTGACCGAAGCGCTGGCGCTGAAAAACGATCCCCTGCTGGAGCTGGATCCTGTCAGCGAAAGCTATGTTGCCGCCTCCAGCGCCAGAGGGCAGCGCCAACGGCGCCTCAAGGGCGCGACCTTCATGCTTTTATGTCTCTTGACCCTGATCTCGGTATTCATGAGTTATCGCAGCGTTGAAGCCGAGCAGCAGGCGCAGGCCAAGCGCCTGGCGGCAGAAGACTTGCTGGGCTTTATGGTGGGCGACTTTGCCGACAAGCTGCGCAGCATAGGCCGGATGGATCTGCTTGATGGTGTCAGCAACAAGGCGCTGGATTATTTTCGTGAGGCCGACGGCAGCCTGAGTGAGGCGGCGCTGTTTCGCCATGGCCAGACACTGGAAGCCATGGGGGAGGTGGCCTATTCCCGTGGCCGGGTGGATGAAGCGGAAAAGGCGCTGCTGGCCGCCAGAGACAAACTCTTGCCACTGTTGTCCGGCAGTACAGATCAGCTGGAGCTGTTAAAGACCCTTGGCGCCAATGCCTTTTGGCTTGGGCAACTCAAGTATGACCAGAGCGATTGGCAGGGCACCCGCCCCTGGTTCGAGGCTTATCTGCAACACAGCCAGGCCATGTACCGACTGGCGCCGGACAACAGCGAAGCGTTGATGGAACTTTCCTACGCCCATAACTCTCTGGGGTCTTTATCGATGAAGCTGCAGGGCTTCAGCAAGGCGCGCCAGGGCTTTGAAGAATCGCTGCGGCTCAAGCTGATTGCATTGGCCGAGTCGCCGGATGATCCTCAGCGTCTGGCCGATGTCGCCAATGCTCGCTCCTGGCTAGCCAGGTCTTCGAGTGCAGAAGGGGATATTCAAGCAGCCATCGCCATTCATAGGCAGATAGCCGAAGAGTTAAAGCGGCAGGCTCAGGGAGAACCCTATCAACTATATAGATTATCCGGAAATCTGGAGATCTTGGCTCAGTTGTACAGAGCGGTGCAGCAACCCGAATTGGCCAGAGAGAGCGCAATGGAAGCCAGTCGGGCTATTGCTGCCGCACTTGAGGCCGATCCGGAAAATGAGCGCTGGCGAATGCAGCAATCTTTTGTTGAGGTGTTACTGGTTAGCTTGCTACCGGCATCAACAGAAAAAACGGGCATGCTTAATACTTTGAATGGATATATGGCCAGTGAGCCGTCAAGCGAAACCTCGACTAAACAGCTTAAATTGGAGGCTCGTTTTTGGTTGGCTGCTGCCAATGAGCGGCTCGAACAAGGTGATTACCAGCAAGCGCAAAAACTTGCTTTGTTGGCAGAAGCGTTTTTTACAACATTAGGACAGAAAACGGTTTTGGGCACTGTGGATATGGGAGCCCTGGCCGAGGCTGGGCTTGTAACCGCCTATAGTGTGTCCATGTTAAATAACGATATAAGCTTTGCCTATACTCACTGCCAGAAAGTCGGCCGAATGCTGCAACCATGGGTCACTGTGAATCGTGATGCCCGTATACTCGCGCCTTATGCTATGGCTTTGGATTGCATGGATGACCAACAGGAACTGTTGAAAATGAAGGCTAAATATGAGCCTCTTGGTTATCGTTTTAGTCAATTTAAATACCCCCTCAAAAACTAACCTGAAACAAGGATGAAGCTATGTCTGTACCCGTAAAAAATATCATTGTAACCATTACTCTGGATGATAACCGCGTGCCTCAGTTTGCCTATGAGCCGGATGGCCCAGTAGTGGTAGATAAGCCCAATACTCATATTATTTATAAGCTGCAGGACAAGACTGATATGGATCTGGCCTTTGTCGGCGCTTCTTTCGATACCCCCTTCGACGGCATTATCGATGCGGTCAAGACCGAGGCCCCGGATATGTTGATACTAATGGATACCAACTCTGTGGTGGGCAAGACAGGCTTTAGGCTGATCCTCAGTAACAGCAGCAACACTCTGCTGGTTTCAAGCCAAGATCCCGAAGTCGTGAATACCGGAAACGACTGAGTAATTTTATGTTGCTGAAAGGGTGTTTAATCCAAGCTTGATTACATTAACCTGGGTGGCTTCTGTCCCGGAGCTACCCAATCAGTTTTTCATCTCCACATAAGGCATGTGGAGCGATTGACATGGAGTCGTTATGCGTATTGCTTTGATGGTCAGCGCGCTGCTGGCAAGCTTTCCCCTGGCACTGAGTGCCGCTACTCAGGCCGAGATCGATCTGGCGATGGCACCGGTAAAGAGTGACGCCGAGTTGCAACTCTTGCTGGCCGAGCCTTCGCCGTTGGAGCCCTTGGGGCAGTCTTTACCCGCCTTTATCAATAGCTTGGTGTTTGGCGAACAGGGGTTGGTGAAACTGGATCGCCGGCTGTTGCAACAACCACTGAGTGCTTCGGAAGTCTATCGGATCCTGGCGCTGTTTGGCTGGCAGTCAAGGATGGCCGAGTTTGACCAGGCGGCGCAGCTGAGCCAAACCGACAGCCTATTGTTGAGGCCGCGTTTACCTTACTGTGATGTCAGTGAGCCCGTGGTGCTGAGTGTTACTCTGGATAGCGCCCGGCAGGCGAGCTTTCACTATTCGCAGCAGGGCGTGGAGTGCAGTGGTGATGTGGTGGTCAGTGAACCTGCGGTGATCACCTACCAACTGTTGAACCTGGAAGATTCTCCGGCCGGGCTGAAATTTGTCGGTGCCGCCTTCACCAATCCCTTCGATGGTCATATCGATCGGGTCGAGGTCAGCGCCGATGGCCTGACACTGCAGCTGCATGACTCTATGCGTAACCCAGGCACAGGCAAGTATCAATTCCTGTTCAGCAGTGAGGAATCGCCGCTCCTGTTGGCCAGCCCGGATCCTCAGATCATTAACAGACCTGACTGATTTTGATCCCAAGATATTTAAACCCAGTTTGATTGCATTAATCGGAGTGGTATCTGTCTCTGCTGCCACTCATTAAGTTGGTCCACATAAGGCATGTGGAGCGAATTGACATGGAGTCGTTATGCGTATTGCTTTGATGGCCAGCGCGCTGCTGGCAAGCTTTCCCCTGTCACTGAGTGCCGCTACACAGGCCGAGATCGATCTGGCGATGGCACCGCTAAAGAGTGACGCCGAGTTGCAACTCTTGCTGGCCGAGCCTTCGCCGTTGGAGCCCTTGGGGCAGTCTTTACCCGCCTTTATCAATAGCTTGGTGTTTGGCGAACAGGGGTTGGTGAAACTGGATCGCCGGCTGTTGCAACAACCACTGAGTGCTTCGGAAGTCTATCGGATCCTGGCGCTGTTTGGCTGGCAGTCAAGGATGGCCGAGTTTGACCAGGCGGCGCAGCTGAGCCAAACCGACAGCCTATTGTTGAGGCCGCGTTTACCTTACTGTGATGTCAGTGAGCCCGTGGTGCTGAGTGTTACTCTGGATAGCGCCCGGCAGGCGAGCTTTCACTATTCGCAGCAGGGCGTGGAGTGCAGTGGTGATGTGGTGGTCAGTGAACCTGCGGTGATCACCTACCAACTGTTGAACCTGGAAGATTCTCCGGCCGGGCTGAAATTTGTCGGTGCCGCCTTCACCAACCCCTTCGATGGTCATATCGATCGGGTCGAAGTCAGCGCCGATGGCCTGACGCTGCAGCTGCATGACCCTATGCGCAATACAGGCACAGGCAAGTATCAATTCCTGTTCAGCAGTGAGGAATCGCCACTCTTGCTGGCCAGCCCAGATCCTCAGGTTATTAATCGACCCAAACTTTAAATCCGGCTTGATTGCATTAATCGGAGTGGTGTCTGTCTCAGCTGCCACTCATTAGAGATATTCTGCTTGTTCTCGTTTCAGTGTGGGGGCTCTAATCTTAAAGTTGTCACTAAGGATATAAAGTAACTATTTTCCCCGAACCGTGCCGAACGGGGATTCTTTCCCGCCCGAAAGGCTCCTATGGTTGCCAATCACTGCCGCATTTCTGTGGTTGGACGCCTTTCCTGCCTACAGAAGGTTGGAATTATTAACGATATTTTTCAATTAATTACATCGTAAGCTTATCAGAAGGTTAGCCTTGTACGTACGCGCTAGAGTTATCCCTGTCGAAATTGAACAACCCGCAGGTCGGGAGGGAGAACAGCATGGCAAGCCCCTACAGCAATGAAGCTGGTTTTAGTCAGTGTGAGTGTGACAGCGAGGCTCTGGCGACCCTGATTGAGTGCATGCAGCAACCTATGGTGCTGGCCGATGGTGAGGGCAAAGTGCTGGCGGTGAACTCTCCGGCGGCCGAGCTGCTGGGCGATCAGAGCGAAACCTTTGCCGGTGAATTCTGGCATACCTGGTTGGCGGCGCCTTACCGTAGCCGCTACGCCAGCATGTTCAGCAGCCAATACGGTCGCCAGGTACCGCTGCAACATGGTCCCTGGGAGGTATTGCTCAGACGTGTCGATGGGGTCGAGCTGCCGGTGAATCTGTCGCTTTCCTTTATTCAGGGCTTGCTGCCGCTGTTTGTGATTGGTTTGCATGATCTCAGCGGTCACAGGGATGAGATTAAACGCCTGTCCACCCTGGCGGCGACCGACTATTTGACCGGACTGGCCAATCGCCGCACCTTTACCGAGACACTGGAACGCCAGTGGCAGCAGTGCATCGATAAGCACAAGCCCATCAGCACCTTGATCATAGATGTCGACCATTTCAAACAGTTCAACGATCAGCATGGTCACCTGATGGGGGACGAATGCCTGAAATTGATGGCCAAGACCATAGCCGCGGCGTTGCCATCGCCCCAGTGTCTGGCGGCGCGTTTTGGCGGTGAGGAGTTTGCCCTGGTGTTGCCCGGATTCAACAGCGCCATGGCCTGGGTGGTGGCCGAGCAAATAGCCGAGGCCATTCGTAGCCTGGACTTCGTCAAATTGGGGCTGAGCCGTGAGGTTTGTGTCAGTGTCAGCCAGGGGATTGCCACTGAGATCAATGGCCAGTACCGCACGGCCGAGGCCATGCTCAGTGCGGCGGATACCGCCCTGTACCGGGCCAAGAGCGATGGCCGCGACAGGATCAAGTTATCCGCCTGAGGAGGATAGGATGAACTGGTATGTGATGACACTGATGCCCAGCGCCCGGGAGCGGGCCGACTGGTTTGTCGATATTCAGCTGCGGCGCTACTGCCATTCGCCGAAAAAAGCCGCCCTGAGACTGTGGAAGGGCTACTGCACCGAGCCTTTGGTAAGGCAGCTGCTGAGCGACTTACAACAGATAGCCGCGGCTGAGGGGCAACTTCCGGCGGAAGAGCAGCGCTATTTGCAGGCTTTGCTGGCCCACTTCGACTGGTTGGCGAGTCAGCAACAGATGCGTTTGAGCCTCTCCTGAGCCTCACTGTGAAAGTGATAGAGGGCATCCTGAGGCTTGTCCTGACGCCAAAGTGCCTTGTCATCCAGGCCCAGCAACAGGGCGCGCAGGACAATCCCTGTCAGGCCGTGCGACACAAGGATCACCCGCTCCGGGGTTGCCGGATCGGTCAGCCAATGTGCCAGCCGCTGTTGCACCTGGAGTAGTGTTTCTGCGCCCGGGCCCTGCAGATACCAGTCATTGCGCCCGGCAAGCTCGGGTCTGGCGGCGTGGATATCGGCGACCCGGGTCTGCTCCCATTCACCTAAACCGCATTCAATCACCCTGGGCTCGGCAATAATGGCGCCGGGATCCCGGCAAAGCACCTCTGCCACCAGAGTCGCCGTTTCCATAGCCCTTCCCAGCGGGCTGGAAACCAGCTGAAATTCTTGTTCAGGATTGCCTGCCGATTGCCGCAGCTGTTGTTGCAAGGCAACACCATAGGCCTTGGCCTGTGCCCTGCCGAGTTCGGTCAGCGGCGAGTTACAGTGTCCCTGCAGCTTACCGGCGGCATTAAATTCAGTTTGGCCGTGGCGTAGTATAAATATTTCCTTTGGCATGGCGGTCAATTCCCGATACTGCTTAAACGGTTGGCTGCGAAAGAGGGTACTCCCCGGCTGCGTAAGGAGCAAGTTGGAGCTGAATACTAGTGGCCCACTTGCCGTGGGCTTCCTGTCCATCTGCACCGCAGGTGATGGGCTGCAGCTTAGCCAGCAGCTAAACCAGCAGATAAACCCAAGGTCATTGGTTAGTTTTTGCCTGAAGCTATCATAGCCGCTGTACCAGCGGCCTAAAGTCGTGGTGTAAGTGCATCCATGCACAAGAGCCAGTTCGCCATCCCTGGCTCTCGCTCGTAGCCGGTCGCTACGCGACACTCGCCAAACCACACCGAGCAAGGGGCTTTGCTTGTCCAAAGCCCCTTGCATCCCCAAGGACACCCCGACGTAGCCGAAATCCCCGCTGGCTTATGAAACAAATTGGCTACACTCAGGACTCGCCAAATGCATCCATGCATAAGGGCCAGCTCGCCATCCCAGGCTCTCGCTCATAAGCTTGTTGCTTCGCAACATTCGCCTTGCTCGACCTTCGAGCCTCGACATCCCTGTCTCGGCTACGCCAATTTGCAACAACGCCAGCGGCGGCTCCGAAGGGGGAATTGGTGCAATTCTTCCCACACAGAGTTGTTTTGAGCTGCAGACATACGCCTATTTTCCAGGCATAGGCGGGACTGTGACCGTCGAAAACAAGGATGTTTTCGACGAGGCTACATGGACGTATTAACGCCGAGTCACAGGATCGCCTGTGCGAAAGCGCACCGCAGGTGATGGGTTGCATTGAGGCCTGAAGCTATATTAGCCTCAGTGGCAGGGCTCGCTATGCAGCGGACAATCTCTTGTGTTTATAAGGCAATAGCGGTTTGGCATTAAGCCCCGCTATTGCCAAACCCTTCCTCAATCGCGTGTTTGACCTGTACCATTGACCAGGAATTTCTCCGTGGTCAATGACTCCAGTCCCATGGGGCCGTAGGCATGGAGCTTGGTGGTGGCGATACCGATTTCGGCACCGAGCCCAAGCTCGCTGCCGTCGCTGAAGCGCGATGAGGCGTTGACCATCACCACAGAGGCATCGACCCCTTGCTGAAATTGTTGCGCCGCTTGCTGGTTTTCGGTGCAGATCACCTCGGTATGGTGGCTGCCGAAGCGGGCGATATGCTCCATGGCATCCGCCAGTGAGTCGACTTGGCGCACGGCGATTTCCAAGCTCAGGTATTCCTGGCCGAACTCCTCTTCCGTCAGCACAGTGGCCTGGTCGAAGAAGGGCGCCGCCTTCTCATCGGCATTGATCTTCACCCCCTTGTCGGCCAAGGCCTGAGCGGCGATGGGCAGCCAGACTTTGGCGATATCCTTGTGTACCAACAGGCCCTCCAGGGCATTACAGACGCCGGTACGCTGGGTCTTGCCGTTGAGCAGCAGGTTGAGCGCCTTTTCCACATCGGCATCTCTGTCGACATAGAGATGACAAACGCCTTTAAAGTGCTGGATAACCGGGATTTTAGAGTTGTCGCTGACAAAGTTGATCAGGCCTTCGCCGCCTCTTGGGATCACCAGGTCGATATAGTCGCGCTGCTGTAACAGTTCCAGCATCAGGGCGCGGTCGGGATCCGGCACCACGGATACCAGCGCGGTTGGCAGTTTGAACTCTTGCAGCACTTTGTGCAGCACTTTGGCTATCGCCAGGCTGGAGTTGAGTGCCTCTTTACCGCCGCGCAGTATTACCGCGTTGCCCGATTTGAAACACAGCGCTGCGGCATCCGCGGTCACATTGGGGCGCGCCTCATAGATCATACAGACCACCCCGAGCGGCACTCTGAGCTTGCTTATCTGAATACCGTTGGGGCGGCGGCCAAGCTCGCGGCGCTGACCCACGGGATCGTCCAGCTTGACTATGGTGTCTATGCCGCTGGCCATGGCGGCGATCCGCTCTGGCGTCAGGGTCAGCCGGTCGAGCATGGCTTCGCTGAGGCCTGCACTGCGGGCAGCAAGGAGATCTTCCTTATTGGCCTTGAGAATATTGTCATTTTCAGCGAGAAGCGCTTGGGCCATCGCCTTCAGCACCTGATTTTTGGTTTGGGTGTCTATGAGTGCCAGCTCTCTGGCCGCCTTGGCCGCTGAGCTTGCCAGTGTGGTTATCAGACTCATTTAGGTCCTCCTTTGTTCGTTGCGCTACTCTGGTGGCGGGCCACTGTTATTTCTCCAGTTGCGGCGTTTTACAGAGCAGGGCGATATCTTTTTCCGAGACTATGCCGCCCAGGCTATCGGTGAAGCTGTCGGCCAGTTCGGGGTCTTCCTGCTCGGCAATAAAACTCAGCAGGCGGCTGCTGTAGTTGCTGCGAGCCTTGGCCAGACGGGTGCCGTCGTCGCTGCACAGCAGTATGGTATCACCGGCGGCAAAGTTGCCTTTGACCTCAAGTACTTCATTGCTGGAAAGCTCGGCGCAATCCTTGGCGCTATCCATCACCTCATCGGAGGTGACTATCACTTCCCCCTGCGCCCTCACTGTGTGGGTCAGCCAGTGCATTCGCTCCTGCAGCGGGGTTTCGGATGCCCGGAACAGGGTGCCGGGATTGCGGCCCGACAACAGGGCATTGAAGCTCTCTTCTTTGAAGCCGTTGACTATGTAAGTATCAATGCCGTGGGAGCTGGCCTTTTCTGCTGCTTCTATCTTGGTGCGCATGCCGCCGGTGCCGACATCGCTGTGACTGCCGCCGGCCATGGCATAGATGGTGGCATCGATTTTATTGACTTCGGGCAGCAGCTCGGCATCGCTGTGCAGATGCGGGTTCTTGTTGTAGAGACCATCAATATCCGAGCAGATCACTAAGGTATTTGCGTCGGCAGCGGCTGCCACCATGGCCGACAGGTTGTCGTTGTCACCCACCTTGAGCGCATCTGTGGTGACGGTATCGTTCTCGTTGAGGATCGGCAGTATGTCGTGATCCAGCAGGGTAAACACGGTTTCCCTAATCGACAGATAGCGCTCTCTGTCGCGCAGATCGCCATGGGTCAGTAGAATTTGCGCCGTGGGAAAGTCGAAAAACTTATCCCAGGTCGCCATCATCTCAGTCTGCCCGGCGGCGGCCATGGCTTTTTTCAGTACCACCTGGGCCTCTGGGCTATTGACTTCACTGCCAGGTTTGAGTGGAAACCTGTGGGCTCCGGCGGCAATTGAGCCGGAAGAAACCAGTATGGTTTGAATGCCTTTGGCGCGGCAGCGCACAATGAATTGGGCTATGGCCAGCAGATAGCGCGAGCTACAGCCCTGTCTGTCAGGGGCAATCAGGGCGCTGCCGACTTTTAGAACAATTCGTTGCCTTGGTTGCTTATTCATAACTTCCTTAACCTATTTGAGGTGTTACTTCGAAGCGGAGTGGGGATTGAAACCAGACCCGGTGTCTGCCACCGGGTCTAATTGGGGAGCTGTTCTATCCAGTTATTAGTTGACCTGCAGCAGCTTTTCCCGGGTCGCATGGAAGGTCTTCTGCACTGAGTGTGAGGGATCCTGACCAAAGTGACTGACCAGCACTATCGCTGCAGAGCTCATGATAAAGCCGGGAACTATCTCGTAGATCACGCTGGAGAGTGTCTTGCCATCGGGCAATACCGGCAGCAGGATCCACAGCAGCACTGTGATGGCGCCGGTGAGAATACCGGCAACGGCGCCCGAGTGGGTCATCTTCGACCAGAACAGACTGAACAGCACCAGTGGCCCGAAGGCGGCACCGAAACCGGCCCAGGCGTTACTCACCAGTGACAGTATGCTGCTGTTGCTATCCAGGGCCAGCAAGGTGGCCACGGCGGCAACGGCAAATACCCCGAAACGGCCTATATTCACCAGCTTCTTCTCGTCTATGTCCTTGTGGAACACGGCGCGGTAAACATCCTCGGTCAGTGAACTGGATGATACCAGTAGCTGTGAAGAGATAGTGCTCATGATGGCAGCCAGAATCGCCGCCAGCAGGAAGCCACTCACCAAGGGGTGGAACAGAATTTCCGAGAACAGAATAAAGATGGTTTCCGGATCCTGCAGCCCTGGGTGGAACTTGTTGACATAGGCGACACCGATAAGACCTGTGGCCAGGGCGCCGAGTATGGTCACCAACATCCAGCTCATGCCTATGTTGCGGGCGGTCTTGATATCTTTCACCGAACGAATTGCCATAAAGCGCACTATGATGTGTGGTTGACCGAAATAGCCCAGTCCCCAGGCCATGCTGGAAACAATCGCCAGCAGGCTCATTTTCTCCACAGATTCAGACAGAGGCACTATGGTGTGATTGGCCTGCGCCATCATTTCAGTGCCATTGTTGAACTCCTGAAAAGCCACTATAGGCACCATCACCAGGGCGACAAACATGATACAGCCCTGCACAAAGTCGGTCATACTGACGGCCAGAAAGCCCCCCAATAGGGTGTAGGCCACCACCACTGAGACAGTGATCACCAGGCCAAGTTGGTAACTCAGGCCGAAGGCGGATTCAAACAGTTTGCCCCCGGCGACCAGGCCGGCAGAGGTGTAGAGAGTAAAGAAGAGTATGATCACCGCGGCAGAAATCATCCGCACCGAGCCATTTTTCTTCTCGAAGCGTTTGCTGAAAAAGTCCGGCAGTGTCAGGGCGTCATCGGCTTCCTGGGTATAAACCCTGAGCCTGGGGGCTACCAGCAGATAGTTGAACCAGGCGCCGATAAGCAGGCCCAGCGCAATCCAGATGGTGTCGAAGCCGATAACAAACATGGCGCCCGGCAGACCCATCAGCATCCAACCACTCATATCGGAAGCACCTGCCGACAGCGCCGTGACCTGAGGGCTGACCTGACGGCCGCCGAGAATGTAGCCCGAAATATCATCGGTAGAATTGCGATAGGCAAACAGGCCTATCGCCAGCATGACCACAAAGTAGATGGCCAAAGAGATATAACTCGAATAATCCATAGATTAGTGCCCGTTATTGCCACTGAAGGCTTGATTGAGTTTTTGTTTGCAGAATGGGTACAGGTAGGTTGAGAGTACGAGCCAGAAACACCCTAATTGGATCAGGTACTTGGCTTTATCTCTGAGGCTGATTTGGTAGCGTGAAAGATGACTGTCAGACTCCTGTGAGCTGTTGGCATTCATCGTGATTCTCCTTCCTTAAGTTTCAGCTAAAGTTGGACTGGCGAAAAACCACTTGAAGGCTAACCAATTAATTGATTAGTGTTCAAATGGTTTTGGTTCGAACGATATTATTCATGTTTATCAGAAAATGATCAAGTTTATATCTGAGTTAATCACTAGGCTATTACTGGGTGTTTGGTGTTTTGTTTATTTAAAATCATATAGTTATGCTTTTATTTTCTTAAGCTTATCAATTTTTAATATATTGCATGCAATTATAAGACAAGTGATTAAATCTCGATTTGAGCTATAACTGTTTTGTAATCAAGCTCTGAAATAAGCCGGAAATAATTAGAGTTTAAAATTAATTTGCGATAGCGTCCGCTTCTGCCAAGCGAACCACTGCAAACCCGTGTAATCACTGGGCCAGCTCTCCAATTCCAACTCGATAAACTCCTCAAAATAGCGCTTGAACTATAGGCGTTTTTATATATGATTTAGCATATATCTGGTTATCCATATGTCTTGCCGGTTGCTGAAGGTGTTCAATTGAGTGGCAACTGAAACGGCAGATGTATGGCTGGCCGAATATTGGCCTTAAGGAGCGGCATTTATCATGGAACTACCGAATTTTTTCAAAGCCTTGGCTGATGAAACCCGGCTGCGCAGCCTGCTGTTGATCCTGCAGCAGGGAGAGCTTTGTGTCTGCGAGTTGACTGAGGCCCTGGCCTTGAGTCAACCGAAGGTTTCCCGTCATCTGGCGCAGCTGCGAACTCAGGGGCTGCTGCAGGACAGACGCCGGGGCCAATGGGTGTTTTATCGTCTCAGCCCCGAACTGGCACCCTGGTGCGAGCAGTTGCTGCGGGACACACTGACGGCCAACCCTGGCTTTATTGCTGATGAGCTGACTCGGCTGGAGGCTATGGCATCGAGGCCGCAAGCTTGCTGTTAAAACCGGCCAAAATCTATCACTTGAGCGCCGGAAGTTAACCGCCGGGGAACCGGAGAGGGGGATGTATGGGCATTTTTGAACGTTGGCTTAGCCTGTGGGTAGGGCTGTGCATTTTAGCTGGGATAGCGCTGGGTTATCTGGCACCTGGTGTATTTGCCGCAATTGCGGCGCTGGAATACGCCCATGTCAATCTGGTGATCGCCATACTTATCTGGGTGATGATCTATCCCATGATGGTGCAAATCGATTTTTCCGCTATCAAGGATGTTGGCCGAAATCCCAAGGGATTGCTGCTGACGCTGGTGATCAACTGGTTGCTGAAGCCTTTTACCATGGCGCTGCTTGGCTGGCTCTTTTTCCGTTTTCTGTTTGCCCCTTGGGTAGAGCCGCAAACGGCGCAGGAGTATATCGCCGGGATGATCCTCCTCGGAGTCGCTCCTTGTACCGCTATGGTGTTTGTCTGGAGTCAACTGACCCGCGGCGATGCCAACTACACTCTGGTGCAGGTATCGGTCAATGATGTGATCATGATTTTTGCTTTCGCACCCCTGTCGGCGCTGCTGCTGGGGGTGAGCGATATACAGGTGCCATGGGAAACCTTGATTCTGTCTGTGGCGCTGTATGTGTTGCTGCCTTTGTTAGCCGGGGTATTGACCCGCAAACACTTCAATAGCCGACCAGGGGCGATCACGGCCTTGCTGTCCAGGCTCAAACCCTGGTCGATATTGGGACTGCTGCTGACTGTAGTGCTACTGTTTGCTCTGCAGGCCGAAACCATAGTGGCCCAGCCGCAAAATATTGTGCTGATCGCCATCCCGCTGTTACTGCAAACTTACGGTATTTTCCTGCTGGCCTGGTGGCTGGCGAAGCGTTTGCGCCTGCCCCACAACATAGCCGCTCCGGCTTGCATGATAGGCACTTCCAACTTTTTCGAACTGGCGGTTGCCGTGGCTATCTCCCTCTTTGGTATGCATTCGGGAGCGGCACTGGCCACAGTCGTTGGGGTTCTGGTGGAAGTGCCTGTGATGCTGTCTCTGGTGGCATTTGCCAATCGCCGCCGCGGTAATTGGCTTGCGGCCAACAAATAAAAGGAGAACTGAGATGACAATAAAGGTGGGAATTAACGGCTTTGGCCGTATGGGGCGGCTGGCCTTGAGGGCTGCCTGGGATTGGCCGGAACTCGAATTTGTGCAGATCAACGACCCGGCGGGTGATGCCGCCACCCTGGCGCACCTGTTGGAGTTTGACTCGGTTCATGGCCGTTGGTCGCACCCAGTCGAGCATGAGGACAACGCCATAGTCATAGCCGGGCGGCGGATAGCGACCAGTCGCAATCAGGCCATTGCAGACAGTGATTGGTCTCAATGCGATCTGGTGGTCGAGGCCTCGGGCAAGATGAAAACCAAGGCGCTGTTGCAGGCCTATCTTGATCAAGGGGTGAAACGGGTGGTGGTGACAGCGCCGGTTAAAGAGGAAGGCGTCGCCAACCTGGTGATGGGGGTGAATCATCAGAGTTACGACCCGGCCAGGCATCCGATAGTGACAGCCGCATCCTGTACCACCAATTGTCTGGCGCCTGTGGTCAAGGTCATCCATGAGAACTTCGGTATTCGTCATGGCTCCATGACCACAATTCACGACATCACCAACACCCAGACTATATTGGATGCGCCCCATAAGGATCTGCGCCGAGCCCGCGCCTGTGGCCAGAGCCTGATCCCGACCACCACAGGCAGTGCCACCGCTATTACCCATATTTTCCCTGAGCTGAAAGGCCGCCTCAACGGCCATGCGGTCAGGGTGCCGCTGGCCAACGCCTCGCTGACCGACTGTGTGTTTGAGCTGGAGCAAACAGTGACAGAGCAGCAGGTCAACGACTTGCTGCAACAGGCGGCCGAGACTGAACTCAAGGGCATTCTTGGCTTCGAGTCGCGGCCGCTGGTGTCGGTGGACTACAAGACAGATCCCCGCTCCTGCATAGTGGATGGGCTGTCCACCATGGTGATCAACGGCACTCAGCTCAAACTCTACTGTTGGTATGACAACGAATGGGGCTATGCCAACCGTACCGCCGAGTTGGCGCTAATGGTGGGCCGTTTGGACCGGGATGCCTGAAGGACAACACCATGGCTGAAATGAGTCCGGCGCTGCGCCAATATCTGTTGATCACCGGCAACTACTGGGCTTTTACTCTGACAGATGGCGCGCTACGCATGCTGGTGGTGCTCTATTTCTATCAGTTGGGTTACGGTGCGCTGGCCATTGCCATGCTGTTTCTCTTCTATGAGTTTTTCGGTGTGGTCACCAATCTGTTGGGCGGCTGGCTCGGCGCCCGTTTGGGGCTCAACCGCACCATGAATATCGGCCTTGGGCTGCAGATAGTGGCGCTGGCCATGCTGTTGGTGCCTCAGGCCTGGCTGACCATTCCCTGGGTGATGGCGGCCCAGGCACTGTCGGGGATTGCCAAAGATCTCAACAAGATGAGTGCCAAGAGTGCTATCAAGACTCTGGTACCCAAGGATGCGGCCCAAGCGGGACAGACCCTGTATCGCTATGTGGCGCTGTTGACCGGTTCCAAGAACGCCCTCAAAGGAATAGGTTTCTTCCTCGGCGGTGCGCTGCTTAGCCTGCTGGGATTTGCCGGTGCCATTGCCGCCATGGCCGCTGTTTTGACCTTGGTGTGGCTGAGCTCGCTGCTGTTTCTCAAGGCGGAACTGGGCCAGGCCAAGAATAAGCCCAAGTTCAGTGAGCTGTTTTCCAAGAGCCGGGCGGTGAACATTCTCTCTGCGGCCAGGCTGTTTCTGTTTGCCGCCAGGGATGTGTGGTTTGTGGTGGCCTTGCCTGTGTATCTGGCCAGCCAATTTGGCTGGGATCACTGGCAGGTGGGGGGCTTTCTGGCCGGCTGGATTATCGCCTACGGCTTGGTGCAGGCCCTGGCGCCCAGGCTGACCGCCAGGGCCGACGGCAAGACAGTTGGCAAGCATAAAGGCTCGGCCTTGCCGGGACGGGCAGCGGCGCTCTTATGGTGCGGCTTGCTCGCTCTGGTGCCAGCGCTTATCGCCCTTGGGTTTGACAGCCAATACTCGTACGTCTGGCTGATCGGCGGCCTGTTGCTGTTCGGCGCCTTGTTTGCGGTGAACTCTTCGCTGCACAGTTTTCTGATTGTCAGTTATGCCCGCGAGGATGGGGTATCCCTGGATGTGGGGTTCTACTATATGGCTAACGCCGCCGGGCGCTTGCTGGGCACAGTGCTTTCCGGTGCGCTGTTTCAGTGGTGGGGGCTGGAGGCTTGCCTCTGGGTTTCCAGCGCCATGTTACTGCTGACTCTGATTATCTCCCGCGGTCTGCCCCAAGAGCATGAGGCGTAATGATCCATTGCAAAATTAGACTATAAGGGAGTGTCACTTTTTCCCATAAGGGCATAGGCTTAGGGAAGGTGCGAACAAGTCCCATGCGTGCTCTGCGTTGGCTTACAGGCCTGTATGCAAGGCGTGGTTCGCAGCAAATGGCTAGTCCTTTACAAGAAGCACAACATAGCAGACAGGTTTGTAAGCAACGCCCTTCGGGGCTTTCACAGCAACCGGCTCTCTGCGTTATCCGACTTCGACAGGCCCCGGCATGCCTTCAGTCAGATGCCTTGAACGCCAATTGCTGTGCAAGCCAGAGTGCCACGAGGACTTATTCGCACCTTCCTTAGGAAGGTGCGGCAGAGTTTTCCCGAGATCCTGGCTTAATAGCGTTGGGAAGATTATCCGTAGCATCATTGGCCGAATCGTTTCAAAGAGGGAAGTGTTATGTCCATGAGCTTGCAGTTTTGGGGTGCCACCCAGGAAGTCACAGGTTCCTGCCATCTGTTGCGGGTCAACGATGCAAGTTTGTTATTGGATTGTGGTCTTATTCAGGGAGGGCGGCAGGATGAACTGCGTAACCATGAAGCCTTTCCCTTTGCTCCTGAATCCCTGACTGCCGTGGTGTTGAGCCACGCCCATATCGACCATTCTGGGCGGCTGCCCCTGCTGGTGAAGCAGGGTTTTAGCGGCCCCATCTACACCCATAAAGCCACCATGGATCTGTGCGCCATCATGCTCAAGGACGCGGCCATGCTGCAGCAGCGTGATGCCGAGCGGCAGAACCGCAAACGCGCCAGGCAAGATCTCGAACCGATAGAGCCACTGTTCACCGAAGAAGATGTCGAACTGGCACTGACCCGTTTTATTCCACTGGACTATGGCACCAAGCTGGATCCCATTCCCGGTGTGACCCTGTGTTTGAGTGATGCCGGCCATATTCTGGGGTCGGCGCTAGTGGAGCTGTGGATCAATGATGGCAACACCCAGAAAAAACTGGTGTTCAGTGGCGATCTCGGCCGCGCCGGTATGCCGATCCTCAAAGATCCTACGCTGATCCAACAGGCCGATCTGGTGTTGATGGAAAGCACCTATGGCGACAGGTTACACCGTAGTTGGGAGGCGACCCTGGAAGAACTCAAGGGGATCTTCGCGACAGCCATCAGTGAGAGCCGCGGCAATATCCTGATCCCTGCTTTCTCGGTTGGCCGGGCGCAAGAGCTTTTGTATCTGTTTCACCTCTATGCCGGGGAATGGGATCTGTCACGCTGGAAAATCTGCCTCGACAGCCCCATGGCGATAGAGGCCACCAAGGTGTATATCAATAACTATCCCTTGATGGACGAGGACTTCAAGCGCTTCGTGCATCAGCACCCCGGGCAGCACCCGCTGCTGTCTGGGATAGAGTTTATTCAAAGTACCGAAGAGTCGATGGAACTCAACGACGTACACCAGGGGCTTATTATTATTGCCGGCAGCGGCATGTGTAACGGCGGTCGTATCCGCTGTCATCTGGAGCACAACCTGTGGCGGCCCGAGTGTGACATCATCATCTGTGGTTTTCAGGCGCTGGGAACCCCGGGGCGGCTGTTGGTCGATGGTGCCAGTGAGCTCACCATCAACGGTAATTCGGTGAACGTCGCCGCCAGAATTCACACTGTCGGCGGGTTGTCGGCCCATGCGGATCAGGCCGAATTGCTGCGCTGGTACCGTGAGTTTGAGGGGGCGCCGCCACTCATTCTGGTGCACGGTGAGCCGGATGCCCAGCGGCAACTCCTGAGTGTGCTGGAACATGCCGACGGCGTGCAGCCCAAGCCCAGACCTCAGGCCTCGGCCATAGCGACCGAAGGCGACAAGCTGGATCTCAGCCGTTTACCCGAGCTGAGCTGGGTTGTGGGCTAAGTGTGTTGTCAGGCTTAACAGCTTCAGGGAATTAAACAGGGTTATTTTATCTTTGCCATTAACAAAAAATAAAAACGCCCCTTAATAAAGGAGCGTTTTTATTGTTGGCGCAAACTTGGCTTTAGCCTTGGCGCTGCCAGAGGATCTCCAGCTCATCGGCTTCGCCCATTGCGGCTTCCAATAGATTGATGAGTTCAGCATCGGCCTCTATGGCTTTAAAGGTTTCTAGTTGAGTGCGGTTCAGCCAGTAGTCCTGGTCGGCATCATGCTCTTCTACCAGGTTGTCGATCAGAAACTGCAGCTGTTGTTCGGAGATATGGCCGATAAAGGCGCCGGTTTCTTTATTGCTGAGTTGGATCATTCTCTCTCCTTGGATTGCTGTGGCCTTATTGGCCGAAAATCTTAGCTTGCACTATATCCTCTTCAGTAAGTGCGTTGAATCCCTTGTTTTGTCATAAAGGTCTCTTCATAAGCGACCCCTGCCAGGGTGGCGATAGCCAGGCCAAGCACCAGTGCCAGCAGTAGAGGCTTGCAAACCCCCATGGGCACCAGCCAGATCAGTAGCAGTGCCAATACGCAAATGCCCCCGCTGATGGGGTTGAATAAGAGTTCCAGACTGATCTCGAAAACATTTAAGGTTTCAGCGTCCTGATAGCGCCGGAAATGGAGCAGGAAATAGAGGGCTCCGCAGAGCAAACTGACACTGGAAAATGCCAATAGGCCGCTGAGGCTGAAAGTTTCTTTGAAGTATAAAGTGGCCTGGTAACCCGCCACAGTCAATATTGCCAGCCAGATAATAAGCAGTGGCGCCAGGATCAGTCCCATTACAGTCCTTTGGTTAGACGTCCATGTTTACAGGTGACTGTAACCTAAAAACATTTTTACAACAAACCACCAGTGGATGATTTGTGGCCTGGCTCGCTTCTCTGCCAAGATTTGCTAGCTCTAATAGCGGTAAAACCACTTTTTTCAATATTTAACAGATTGGTTACTTTTTAAGCTGTTTGCAGGATATACTCAGACAAGTAATTGTTGTCGGAAGAAAACTTGTTTGGAGAATCCTTATGCGTTTTATTAAGACACTGTTTATCCTGCTGGCACTGATAGTGGCTGTGCCGCTGATTGCCGCTCTGTTTGTCAAAAGCGACTATCAGGTGACCACCAATGTGGTGATAAATCGTCCGGTGGCCGAGGTCTATGACTATGTTAAGTATCTGAAGAATCAAGATAATTTCAGCGTCTGGGCTAAGATGGATCCGGCGATGAAGCGCAGTTATCGCGGCGTTGACGGCACTGTTGGCTTTGTCTCAGCTTGGGAGAGTGATAACCCAGAGGTGGGTCAAGGTGAGCAAGAGATAGTTGCCATGGAAACTAACAAACGCATAGATTATGAGCTCAGATTCCTGACTCCCTTCGAGGCCACTGAACCCGCCTACATGTTATTTGAGCCCTATGAAGGTAATAGAACCAACCTCAGTTGGGGCTTTAAGGGGCATCTGGATTATCCGATGAATCTGATGTTTCTGTTTGTCGATTTTGAAACCATGATCGCCACGGATCTATTGCGCGGGCTCAGTAATCTTAAGCTGTTACTCGAGTCTGCACCCGCGCCACAAGAACAAATTCAGAGCCCGTAAATCCAGGCGACCCATTGACGGTAAAGATTAAGCCCTATCAGCAGGTTAATCGGGAAAGTAACCCCCAGCGAGGCCAACATGGCCACGCCGATATTGGCCGATGGAATGGCCGCGCGGATCGCTGCCGGTGCCGCAATATAAGAGGCGCTGGCGCAGAGGCCGGCCAGTACCAGTGCCGAACCGGCGGGCAGCCCCAAGGCGTGACCTGTAATGATGCCCACCCAGGCAAGGACAAAAGGCGTAACGGCGGCAAATACCAACAGGCGCCAGTGACTCAAGGGCAGCGGAGCACACACCCTGGCGGTACATAAGCCCATCTCCAGCAGGAACAGCGCCAGCAAGGTCTTGAATCCCTGCATTAGCACAGGGCTCAAAGAGGCCAAGCCCTCAGCGCCGTAGCCCCATCCGATAAGCACGCCGCCCCCCAACAATATCACCCCACGACTGGTAAGCGCTTCCAGCAGAATATTGCCACTGCCTCCCGTTTTATTCCGGTTCAGGCGTCGATAGAGCCACAACATGACTATGATGGATGGCAGCTCCAGCAGTACCAGATAGAGAGTGGTTTCGGGTTTGAGTGGCCAGCCCAGCTGCTCCGTCATGGCGTAGACAACGGCAAAGGTCCCGGCACTGACCGAACCGTAGTGGGCGGCAATACTGATGGCATCGCTCTGGGATAGGCGAACCACTTTTTTCAATATGGGATACAGCGCCAGCGGGATAGCCAGTCCCAGGCCTATCACCAACCCCAGCTCGGTAAAGGACAGCTGATCTGTGTGGCCGTGCAGTGCCATGCCACCCTTTAGGCCCAGGGTCAGCATTAACAGAATGGAAAGGGTTTCGTAGGTGGATTCGGGGACTCTGAGATCTGATTTGAGCAGACCGGCCAACAGGCCTAGGCCGAAAAAGGCAATAACAACATCAGGCATGGGGTTCTCCTTGTTAGACGGCTGGAGATTGTGCTCGCCCGGCGCTATATTGGAAAATAAATTATTCACTACATATATATAGATAATTATCTATGGATCTTCGTCATCTCAGCCTGCGCTTGTTGCAGGTGTATATCGAAGTGGTCCGGCGGCAGAATATTTCAGCCGCTGCCAGACACCTTTATCTGACTCAGCCGACCGTATCGCTGCAATTGAAAAAATTGGCCGAGCTGGTGGGGGAGCCATTACTGGAAAACGGCCCGGGAGGACTGCGACCGACCCAGGTAGGCCAGGAGCTGTAT
The DNA here is from genome assembly GCF_033842865.1 of Shewanella indica. Lineage (NCBI taxonomy): Bacteria > Pseudomonadati > Pseudomonadota > Gammaproteobacteria > Alteromonadales > Shewanellaceae > Shewanella > Shewanella indica. The sequence goes on along the minus strand of NZ_JAWXXR010000001.1, from coordinate 810,968 downwards.
CGTGCCGCCGTGGATGTGATGACTCGTTTGGAAGACTTCAACGGTATGCTGGCCAAGGTGCGGGAAGGGCAGAGCGGCCACATCAATATCGGCCTGGTGACCACGGCTAAGTATGTGGTGCCGCGGATCCTCGGCGCCTTCTATCGCCATTTCCCCGGCGTCCGAGTCACACTGAACATAGGCAACCGTGCCCATGTACTGAATCGCTTTGAGCATCTGGAAGATGATCTTTATCTCTTCAGCCATCCCCCCAGGGGCGATACTGTGCAATCGGCGCGGATCATCCGTAACCCTCTGCAGTTGATTGCCCCCAGAAACCATTGGGCCGCCGGGCAGAGTGAACTCAAGTTTGAGCAGCTCAGTCGCGAGCGCTTTCTCATCCGTGAGCCTGGTTCGGCTACTCGGTTAATGTTTGAGTCCTGGCTCAGTGGTCAGGGGATGGAACTGGGCGACTGTATGCAGATCGAGAGTAATGAAGCCATTCGTCTGGGGGTCGCTTCTGGGCTGGGGTTATCTGTTATTTCGGCCCATACCCTGGAGGAAGGGCGTGAGCGCCCGGCTATTCTGAACGTGAAGGGCTTCCCGTTGGAGAGCAACTGGTATCTGGTGAGTCGTAAAGACAGGCGCATGCCTTATGCGGCGCGGCAATTGGTGCACTTTATGGCTGAGCATCTGCAGCAGTGTATAGAGGCTGAATGGGTGGCCGGTGATATAGCCCAGCTGCCGGCCAACCTGGGGTTGAGCGCCGACTGAGTTTGACCTCGGGTTTCCAATTGTTAATATTTCGTTGTAACCTGGGTATTCCTTATGCTGTTTTGCCATAACAGGTGGACACTGCAGCGATAACAATAACTACACGAGGTTGGAATGGAAACGATAATGGAGTGGGTTAGCCAGCTTAACAGCCTGGTTTGGGGTGTGCCCATGCTGGTGATGATCCTGGGGGTAGGACTGTTTCTGTCCATAGGTTTGCGCTTTATGCAACTTCTCAAGCTGGGGAGAGGCTTCCGTTTACTCTGGTCCGGGCGGATCCCGGATAAAGACACCAATATGAAAGGGGAGATCAGCCCCTTCAATGCGCTGATGACGTCACTGTCGGCCACCATAGGCACAGGGAATATCGCCGGAGTGGCGACGGCAATTTTTCTTGGCGGCCCGGGGGCATTGTTTTGGATGTGGTGCACCGCGCTGGTGGGGATGGCTACCAAGTTTTCAGAAGCCGTGTTGGCGGTCAAGTATCGCGAGGTCGATGACAGCGGCAACCACATAGGTGGCCCCATGTACTACATCAAGAATGGCCTCGGCCAGAAATGGGCCTGGTTGGGAACGCTATTTGCTTTATTTGGTGGCTTTGCCGGTTTTGGTATCGGCAATACAGTACAGGCCAATTCGGTGGCTGACGCCTTGGACAGCAACTTTGGTGTTCCAGCCTGGGCAACTGGCCTGGTCATGATGATCCTGGTGGGTGCAGTCCTGATGGGCGGTATCAAACGGATTGCCGATGTGGCCGGTAAGTTGGTGCCCTTGATGACTGTGTTTTATATCACAGCAGGCTTGGCTGTGATTGTGGTCTATTTCGATCAGATCCCGGCGGCACTGGAGTTGGTATTCGAGAGCGCCTTTAGCCCAGTGGCGGCCCAGGGTGGCTTCGCCGGGGCGGCAGTTTGGGCTGCTATACGTTTCGGGGTCGCCCGAGGGGTATTTTCCAATGAGGCCGGTCTTGGCAGTGCACCTATTGCCCATGCGGCAGCCCAGACCAATAACCCAGTGGCTCAAGGTCTGGTAGCCATGCTGGGTACCTTTATTGATACCATAGTGGTCTGCTCCATCACAGGTTTGGCGATTATCGTTTCCGGCGCCTGGACCTCGGGGGAAACCGGCGCAGCCTTGACCTCCTATGCTTTCAGCCATGCCTTGCCCATAGGGCATTACATAGTGGCGGTGGCTTTGGCAATTTTCGCCTTTACCACTATTCTCGGCTGGAGTTTTTACAGTGAAAAGTGCGTTCAGTATCTGTTCGGCATTCGCGCCATAGTGCCGTTTCGCCTGGTCTGGACTCTGATGGTGCCGGTAGGGGCTGTTGCGTCTTTGGACTTTATCTGGCTGGTGGCCGATACCCTCAATGCCATGATGGCTATCCCCAACCTGATAGCCCTGGCGCTACTCAGTCCAGTGGTTTTCGCGCTGACTCGGGAATATTTCATCAAGCAGCGTCAGGCCGAGTTGCAAAAATAGTGATTGGTTTAGAACCCAAAACAGGGCAACTCGAGTTGCCCTGTTTCTTTATCAGTCGGCGTTGCTGTCAAACTCAGTGTCTTCCTGCAGTTCAAACATGGGTTCGGCATTGGGTAACTGCTTGAATAGATGACTGAAGTGCCGCTGAACGCCTTTGAGGTCTATCCCGGCCATCCCGGAGGCGAAACCAAACCAGGCATAGAGGCCACTGAAGTTATCGAACATGGGCGGCAGATACTTGGGGGCGGCAATAAGCCCCTCCCTATGAGCCTGATAAAGTACAGGGATATCTTCAATGGCCAGCTTACCGACAAACAACATGGGGATGATCTCCGGGATCCCGGCTGTGATGGCGGAGCGGATAAAGTTAATGTTTTCCACATAGCCGCGCACATAGGAGATATCCTTGGTGAAGTAACTGCCACCTTGCACCATACCACCGCGAAATACCCGCTGAGTCACCCGGTAACTGTCTCGTTTACTGAGATTCTGGCCGCAGAAATAGTTGAATACTTCTATGAAGTCAGCACCTTGCTCGGCCATGTCGACCGCAGTGATCCTGTCGCTGATGCGTCTTGCCCGCCCTGGGTTGGAGCTCAGGGTGATGGTTTCCATCAATACCGCCAACCCTTCCTGGGCTGCGGCTACCCTGGGGGAGCCGACACTGAGCCAGGTGGCCCAGGGTTGAGCCCGGCCATTGAGGGTTGTGCCCACATGTACCCAGCCCTCATGTACCTCATAAACATCGAGATCCGATTGGCTGAATAGCGCCTTGCTGTTGAGTTTGACCGTATCGCCACCCACGGCGGCATCCGAGACTATGCCGTCACTGAGGCGTACCCGAATATCGTCGCTGTGGAAATAATCTTTCAGGCGGCGGCCGAGTATGTCCACCGCCTCCGGCGCGGCGATTTCTTTGGGGTGATGGCGATTGCTGCGCAGCGCTGCCGGCAGCGAGAAGATGTAACTCAAACGATCGCCGAGCTGTCTGAGGTTGTGTCTGTCGCCGTGGAGCTTATGGTTGGCGCTACCGTAGAGGCGACGGCTGAACTCACCGAATTCGGCCTTACCTCTATGTTGCAGCATGTCGATAACCTGAAGATACTGCTCGATATTAGCCACCAATATCTTGCCAAGCTTGTCGTATCTTCCCAGACGCTTGCGGGTCTGCAAACGCAGTTCGGTTAACTCTTGGCGAGTCTTATCCGGGTCAAAAGGCAGTGGCAGACGCTGGTAAAACTCGGCGTCTATGGCGGGTAATTGTTTACCGTTATTCTCGAGAAATCGGGCTTCCACCTCCCTCGGCCATTTGATGGCATCGAGGATTTTTATCGGTTTCTGCAACCGGATAAGCTCGTCCGAGAGGCGCCGCAGATCCTCTTTATAGGTACTTGTGTCTGGCATCAATGGTCTCCTCGGAAGACACAGGTTATTGGCGGCTATCATCTTGGATAACGCGCTGTCTGGCAACAGAATTTATCCTTGCCAGATCTTGGTGCAGTTGCTTGGTTATTGAGCATAGTCGGCGTACATAATTTAAGCTAATTAATTGATATTCATCATGTTGTAATATTGGCACTCAAGCTGCTTATTTGAGGTTGTATAGGCGAACTTTCAGGAGCCCTTATGGCAAATATGAGTTACTTGAGTGTGATTGAACGTTTTCATGAGTATCAACCGCTAATCGATGAACTATTGCAGTCGATTTTGACCGGAATGGCCGATGCTCAGCTCTTTGATGACACAGGGCGGGCCATTAAGGTGTTTTCTGAAGTGTCGGCCTGTTATCCCTTTGTGGAATTGATGTATTTGCTGGATGAAAATGGCCAGCAGGTGAGTCCGAACCTGGCCCTTATCCAGCAAAAGATCAAACTGCTGGCGGTGGGGGAACATCCGGATCGCAGCCAGCGCCCCTATTTTCTCAATACCAGTGATAAGAGTGGGGTACAGATAACTTCGCCTTATCTTTCCAATGCGTCCGGGCAGTTATGTTTATCGGCGTCCCTGGGCGTGAGTCGTTTGGATGCCAGTCGTGGCTTTGTGGTGGTAGATATCAACCTGACCCGGCTGATTGAGTTTATGATGGGCGACAGTTTAAGACGCAAGGTGACGCCGCTGTTCAAGGCGGTTTATCTCACTCTGGTGACAGGGCTATTCATCATAGTCGGGGTATTGGTGTTGATCTCGGCCAGGGATATTTGGCATTTATTGGCGCAGGGGCCGCAGTTGGCTCATGATTCGCTCAAGCCGTTTGGGATCATCATCTATATCACCCTGGCGTTGGCGATATTCGACCTCGGTAAGACCATACTGGAAGAAGAAGTGTTGATGCACAAAGACATCTTCCGCCACAGTTCCACCCGGCGCACCATTACCCGCTTTGTTTCCACCATATTGATCGCCATCTCCATCGAGGCCTTGCTGACCATGTTCAAGGCATCACTCGGACAGGTGGAGTATATTCAGGGAGCGATTTTGATGATGTTGGCGGTGGTTGGCTTGTTGGTGGCCTTGGGGCTATACGTCTGGTTGGGTGCCAAGGCCGAAGCCCTGCTTATCCAAACCCAGTCTTTGCGGGGGCGGCAAGGATAAGGAGGATGTTGCTGACACCCTCCTAGTTCTGAAGGCTAAAACATATCGTCATCATCGAGCCCCATGGCTCGTCTGAGTTCCAGGCGTTCCAGATAATCCTCCAAACGGCGTTTTATCTGGCGTTTGTGTTGCAGCGCCTTCTCTGCCTGGCGGTTTTTTGGGGTGGTCATCGCTTCAATTTCAGCATCGTTGGGCACGAGTTCAACAATATGGGCCATCACGAATTCCTCATGGTTTATCCAAGGATTTTCTAGCCAAAAAAGCATTGGCTGAAAAGCAAAAATTTTTGTCTAACAAAGCAAATGATTCTGTCCGTCCCTCTAGTCAATATTAGTTTTGGTTAAACTGAAATCTAGCATTGAGCTTCTGTTGAATGTGAGATCGAGACAACATTTTGACGATATTTTCCAAGAACCTAAATCTTGGGGATTTTGTGCTGTTTTTGACTTGTTTTTTTCATGAACCCGACCAGAATTAACCCCATGGCATTCGCTTAATTGGCTAAGGACTCGGCTGTTTATGATCCCGGACGATCGTCTCACCGCATCATCCACCTCTGTAAAACGCTTCGGCTTTTCCACTCCGGCCTCGGTTTGGGTGATTATCCTGGTTGCACTCCTTTTTACTTGCCTGGGTTGGTATCTGTTTAATCAATATGCGGAGCAGCGTGGACGTGAGCGCTTTGAGTATCAGGCCATGTTGGTCAAAGATGCCATAAGAGATCGTCTGTTGACCTATGAGCAGGTACTGCGGGGTGGCGTGGGCCTGTTTATGGCATCCGATGGTGTGACCCGTGAGGAGTGGCACGAATATGTGACCAACGCCAAGATGGAAAGTTTTTATCCCGGGATCCAGGGAATAGGCTATAGCGTTATTGTACCCCCGGAGCAGTTGACTGCTCATGAGGCAGCTATCCGCGCTGAAGGTTTTGAAGAATACCGGGTGTACCCAGTCGGTAAGCGTGATGCCTACCAGGCCATTATCTATCTGGAACCCTTCGATTGGCGTAACAGGCGGGCATTTGGTTATGACATGTATTCCGAACCGACTCGCCGAGAAGCGATAGACAGAGCCATCAACACCGGGGAGGCGGCAATATCCGGCAAAATTACCCTGGTACAGGAAACTCAGCAGGATATTCAGGCCGGCTTCTTGATGTACTTAGCACTTTATGATGACACCTCTGTCGGCCCCAAGGCCGCTAAAGGTGTGGTTTATGCTGCCTTTCGAATGAACAACCTGATGCAAGGCATTTTGGCCGACAAGTTTCCCAGTCTGAATCTAGAGATCTTCGATGGCGACACCCCCTCTGACACTTCGCTGCTGTACAGCACTGAGGAGGAAGGCCAGGTTACCAAAACCTATAACCAAGTACTGCCACTCAAGGTCGGCGGTCATCAATGGTTGCTGCAAATCGGTGCCGACAAGAGTTTTGTCACCGAAACCGAGAAGCTGCAAAGCAAGCTGATGTTGGGCATAGGCGTGCTATTTATCATGGTGTTGCTCTATTTTCTGCTCAGTAACGCCAGGGCCAGGTATCAGGAAGGCTTGCTGGCCAATGAGATCCTGGCCAATGAAAAGCGCTTCCGCTTGGTTATCGAGGCCTCGCCGTCGGCGCTGATCATGGTCGACGGTCATGGACTCATCACTCTGGTGAATGCCCATACTGAGCAACTGTTCGGTTATGCCCGGGATGAGCTGCTGGGCCGCAGCGTGAATATACTGCTGCCGGAGAGCCTGCATAAGTCGCACAATCAACACATGGGGGGCTACCTGCAGCAGCCGATTGCCAAGAATATGTCCCAGCGTGATGACCTGTTTGGCCGCGCCAAAGATGGCTCTCTGGTGGCGGTTGAAGTGGGGTTGACCCCAATTCATTTTACTAATGGCCAGTCGATTCTGGCCACTATCAATGATGTCTCGGATCGCAAACGGATTGAAGCGGAAAAAGCCCGCCACACGGAAGCGCTGGAGAAAATAAACCGTGAGCTGGACAGTTTTGCCTACATAGCTTCTCACGACCTCAAATCGCCGCTGCGGGGCATAGAGCAGTTATCCGAGTGGCTAGCAGAAGATCTCAGTGACAACAGCAGCGAACAGGTACAAAAGTATTTGCGACTGATCAAGAGCCGGGTCCAGCGAATGGTTCGGCTGCTGGATGGCTTGTTGACCTTCTCGCGCATAGGCAGGGTGGATACCGAGTTGACAGAGGTGGACAGCAAACAGTTGCTGCAGGACACCTTCAGCCTGGTGGCTCCGCCAACTGGGTTCAAGCTGGTTATCTTGTCTGAAATGCCTGTGCTGACCACGGCCAGGGTGCCGCTGGAGTTGGTATTTAGAAACCTGTTCAGCAACGCCATCAAACATCACGATAAAGAAGAGGGGGTACTCAGCGTCAGCAGCGAGCGTCAGGGAGACTACTATTGTTTTTGTGTTATGGATGACGGCCCTGGGATAGCGGTCAAGTTTCATCATAAAATTTTCGCCATATTCCAAACACTTAAACCAAGAGATGAAGTTGAAGGCAGTGGTCTGGGGCTCTCTTTGGTGAAAAAGTCGGTGGAAAACATGGGCGGCAAGATCTGGGTGAAATCGGAAGGGCGCGGTTGCAGCTTTTATTTCACTTGGCCGGTCCACTTCAAGGAGGAGTCATGAGCCAAACTGCCGGATATAAGGAAGTCACTATTCTGTTGGTTGACGACGATGATGTCGATTACATGGCGGTACAACGAGCAATGCGGCAGCTTAGGCTACTGAATCCCTTGGTCAGAGCCAAAGATGGTTTGGAGGCCTTGGAGATGCTGAATGATGGCCGGGTGCACCACCCCTATCTGATCTTGTTGGATCTCAATATGCCAAGGATGAATGGCTTGGAGTTTCTCGGCCATATCCGCAACGACCCTGTGCTGTCTCTCTCTGTGGTTTTTGTGCTGACTACTTCAAGTGCCGATGAAGACAAGGTCGAGGCTTATAAGCATCATGTGGCAGGTTATATGGTCAAGCATGAAATAAGTGATGGTTTTTATAATATTTTCAATATGCTGGAAAGTTATTGGCGTATTGTCGAATTGCCGGAAGCCTGAGGGATGGAAAGCATGAATCTGCTGTTGATCGATGATGATGAGATAGACAGAGCCGCTATCATCCGCGCCCTGGAACAATCGTCACTGGCGTTCAAGGTGATGGAGGCCAACTGTGCCCAGAGTGGCTTGGAGTTCGCCTGCCAACAACATTTCGATGGCATACTGCTCGACTATATGTTGCCCGATGCTAATGGTCTGGAAGTATTGAGCCGTCTCAATGAATCTGCCGGAGAGCAGACCGCGGTAGTGATGATTTCCCGTTATGAAGACGATAAGCTGGCACAGCGCTGTATCGAACTTGGGGCGCAGGATTTTCTGCTCAAGGATGAAGTGAATACCAGCCGCTTGACCCGTGCAATCCGCAATGCCAAACAGCGGGCCTCGATGGCGTTGGCACTGCGCCAAAGCCACGAGAAGCTCAAAGAGCTGGCTGAACATGATTCCCTGACCAAGCTGGTCAATCGCTACGGTTTTGAACTCTGCCTCAATCGTACCTTGAGTCAGGTCAAGCGCCATCAGGACATGCTGGCGGTGATCCTCTTGGATCTGGATGATTTCAAAGGTATCAACGACACCTTAGGGCACCAGGTGGGGGATATCCTATTGGTGGAAGTGGCCAACCGTCTAAGCGCGGCGCTCAGGGAAGGAGATCTGATTGCCCGTCTAGGCGGCGATGAATTTGTGGTGTTGGTGACAGAGTCCGAGAATCGTTACTTTCCGATGGCGGTGGCCAATAGGCTACAGCAGGCCTTTGAAGAGCCTTTCCCGCTTGGAGAGCATGAGGTGCTGATCGGCGCCAGCATTGGCATTGCAGTGTACAGTGATTCTGTCTGTGATAGTTCTGAGCTGCTCAAGTGTGCCGATATAGCCATGTATCGCGCCAAAAAAATTGGCCGCAATCAGATCCAGTTTTATTCTGAAGAGTTGGCCAGGGAGGTGAGGTTTCGTAACCGTATCGAAATGGGGCTGAGAACTGCGCTGGAGCGGGATGAATTCAGGGTCTTTTATCAGGGGAAATTCGATGCAATTTCCGGCGAGCTTTTGGGAGTGGAGGCGCTGCTGCGCTGGCAACATCCTGAGGATGGTCTGCTGTCGCCTGACAGTTTTCTGCCTATAGCAGAAGAGATAGGCCTGGTGGATGAGATAGGTGAGTGGGTGTTGGTACAGGCATGCGCGCAAACCGTTGAGTGGCTGACGATGTTGGCTCCTGTAGGCAAGCGGTTATCAGTGGCGGTAAACCTGTCACCGTCGCAGATTATTCGCGAAACCCTGTATCAGACCATAGTCAGGGTATTGCAGCAAACCGGGTTGCCGGCGTCGCAACTGGAGCTGGAACTCACCGAAAATGCCCTGATTGAAGAACCGCTGGAGCTGGCCAAGGTGTTGGAGCGGATTGCTGCCTTGGGGGTAGTGTTGTCTTTGGATGACTTTGGCACCGGCTTTTCATCTCTCGAGCACATCAAATATTTTCCTATCAATGTACTTAAAATCGACAAGAGTTTTGTGGCTTCGGTCGAGCAGGATGAACGTGGTAAACGTCTGTTGTCTGCCTTGATTAATTTTGCCAACGGTTTTAACGTGGTGTCTGTGGCTGAGGGTATAGAGACAGAGGCGCAGGCACAGTTTTGTCGTGAACGAGGCTGCAATCTGCTGCAGGGATATCTTTACTGTCGGCCGATTCGGCCCACGGATTTTGAAGTGCAGCATATTTTACCTTTGCTGGCCGAGGGGAATGTTTGATTTTGCTTGCCTATTGGCAAAGTATGGTCAAAGATGCCTGCTCTTTTTGCTGGGCCATAACTCTCTTTACCGGGTCTTCCAAACATGAAAATCGGTATCCTCTCTCAATTTCCCGAGCTTTATTCTACCCGCAGGCTGGTGGAAGCCTGTGAGGGACGCGGTCATCAGGCCTTGGTGATCAATCCACTCAACTGTTATATGAACATCAACTCGGTGCAACCCAGTATTCATCTTGAAGGTGAAGAACTCAGCGGTTTTGATGCCATTATCCCGAGGATCCATGCCAGTGTGACTTTTTATGGCTGTGCCCTGGTGCGCCAGTTCGAGATGATGGGGGTGTACGCCGCCAATGATTCTATCTCCATTGCCCGCTCAAGGGATAAGCTGCGGGCACTGCAGTTGCTCTCTCGCAAAGGGGTAGGTATGCCGGTCACCGGCTTTGCCAGCAAGCCGGACGATATTCCGGATCTTATCGCCATGGTGGGTGGTGCGCCGCTGGTGATTAAACTTTTGGAAGGCACCCAAGGAATAGGCGTGGTGCTGGCCGAAACCAAGAAGGCCGCCGAGAGCGTTATTGAAGCCTTTCTGGGGCTTAAGGCCAACATTCTGGTACAGGAATATATCAAAGAAGCCAACGGCAGTGATATCCGCTGCTTCGTGGTGGGCGACAAGGTGGTTGCGGCCATGAAACGCCAGGGGCCGGAAGGAGATTTTCGCTCCAATCTGCATTTGGGTGGCAGCGCCGAGAAAATCAAGATTACCCCCCAGGAGCGCAAGAGCGCCATAGATGCAGTCAAGGCGATGGGGCTGGCTGTGGCCGGGGTGGATATTCTTCGCTCTGAGCGCGGCGCTTTGGTGCTTGAAGTCAATTCGGCTCCGGGTATTGAAGGCATAGAACTGACTACAGGCATCAAGGTGGCAGAGCCGATAGTGGAGCATATCGAAAAAATGGTTGCTGCCCGTAAACACAATCGAACTGTCATCGCCTAATTGCGCCTCGGGCTTTCCCCATATAGGAGTTCGCACCTTCCTTAGAATTCGAACTCATAGACATAGCTGAGCACTATCTTGGCATCGTCGTCCGGCAGATCCGTATCGGCTACCATAAAGGAGACAGAGCCTATGCCTGTGTCCTTGCTGATGGCCAAATGGTAGTCGGCGTAGTTGGAAACCTGGAACCAGCTCTGCACCACATCGCCGTCTGAATAACCATAGTGTGCCGTCAGCGTCACGGTTTCCGTGATGGGATAGCTGAAACCCGCGTGGATATAGCTCAAATCCTTGTTATCCAGCGGCGCTTTGGCTACATCATCACCGGCATTGACCACCTTGGCATAACCCAGCTCAAACCACTTCCAACTGAGGTTCAACGCCAGTTCGCCAAAGTCGATATCACCCTTGGCATCAGGATAACCATAGTAGAGATAGCCGATGTCATAGCCAAAGTCTTCGCCTATGCTGCCGGAGTAACCGCCGTAAAAATCGAGCTCGTAACTGGTGTCATCACCAAAGTCGACATTAGAGGCCCAGGTGCCCAGGTAAAAGCCAGAGTCGTGGCTGTAGTCTATACCGCCTTGAACGGCGACAGAGTCATTTGTTTGGGTAACCCCGCGCCACAGATAGTTGGAGGCGACGCCGATATTCCCTGATACAGTCGCCTGGACTTCGCCGGCCAGCAACAACAGACCTGCAATAACTGACATTGAAAACTTGGTGTGTTTCATTCTCATCCCCTCGATGGTTGGGTTCCGGAACCGGGCAAGCTTGACCGGCGCAGACACTCGTTATTGTCTTTGTGGGATGAGCGAATCTTGTGCCAAGTTTAAATGAATATGAAATACAGAAAGTTAGCTTTTATTCTGAAACTCAGTTAACAGATTGTTGCCTTTAGTTAGGGCGTTTTGCCCTTTTTTTGTGCAGTGGAATGTTGGGAACTACAGACAATAAAAAAACGCCTCAATATGAGGCGCTTTCATCCGTGAAAAGCAGTTTAGTTGACGCTGTCACGCAGTGCCTTACCGGCTTTAAACTTGGGAATAGTGGCTGCAGGGATCTGGATCTCTTTGCCGGTTTGCGGATTACGACCTGTGCGGGCCGCGCGGGTTGAGGTTTCGAAAGAACCAAAGCCTACGATGGAGATTTTAGATCCTTCTTTCATGGCATCAGTCACTGCTACTTCGAACGACTTGAGGGCGCGGGCAGCTTCTGCCTTGGACAGGTTTGCATGTTCTGCCATTTTTGCGATTAGTTCAGTTTTGTTCATCTGGAGCGTCTCTTCTTTCCGTCGATTGAATTATTATTGCCCATCTAACATGCCATAAGGTTTTTGGCTTGAAAAGGCCTTTCAGCGGGCTTCTTGGGCTTTATTCGCTATTTTTTAACCAAAATTATACAAAATTGTGAGCCGGTCGCTGATTTCCTTAAATTCAGTGCGATCTAGTCAGATTTTTCCTGTTGCAAGAAGCGTTTTGTGTTGGTGGAAAAAGCTACCCAATACTGGAATGCCAGCAAGGCCAACAACACAGCCGCCAGCGGCAGCAAGGGGATATTGCGTCCAGCCAGCTCAAGTTTGACATCTTCAGGCGTTATCTGCAGTGCCATCAATGCAGTAGCGGCCAATGCCAGTAGTCCCAGAGTCTGGATAAAGAGATAGATACGCAGTGCCCACAGCGACCAACTTGTACGTAACATTATGCCTACCAATACTGGGATGACTCCCAAGGTAAACAGATCTACTGCACCTGTGCTGATGGTGCGCCACAGTGCTACCCCGGCCAGTACCAGATAGAGGATGCAAAGCAGTACCAATGGTATTGGTCTTGAAATGGACATAAATGACTCCTGTGAGAAATGGGCCTAAGTCTATGGAAAGCCCTGGGGTGAGTCCAGCCGGATTTTAATCGCATTTTCCGGTAAAATGAGCGCCGACATTTTTGGCAGGATAACACTCAATGACAGAAGAGCAGTTCTGGGAGCTGGTCAGCCGCGACTATCCCGATCAGGAACAACAGGAACTCCAGGCGCGTTTGACCGAAAAACTGCAAAGCCTGGGCGATGATGAGCTGGCAGAGTTTGATAAGCACTTTGCCAGGCTGCTCAGGTTGAGTTACAGCTGGGATCTTTGGGGCGCAGCTTACATCATTGCCGGAGTTGATTCAGATTATGGTTTCGCCGAGTTCCGGAACTTCCTGGTGACTCTGGGAAAGGAGCGTTATCAGGCGGCCTGCAATGCAGCGGATTCGCTGGGAGAGCTGGAAGTTTGGCCGCAATTGAATGGTTACGCCTATCCTTTTGTTGAGGAGATAGATCTGCTGGCCGGCCAGCTATACGAGACCCGTACCGGCAAAGAGTTACCGTTTGTGCCTTCGGGGCTGAGTCAGCCCAAGGGCAAGCGTTTCAACGACCAGCCCAAGGCACTGCGTAAACAGTACCCCAAGCTCAGCGCCCGTTTCCCCTTCTAAGCAGACTTAGTCGTTACGCATCTGCTCGCACTGAAAGCCCTGGCGGCGGGAGTCAAAGCGGCAGTAGCTGCCGCACTCCCAAGGAGCCCCTTCTGCGGCCTGGGACTTCTCGATGGCGAACGCTTTACAGCTGGCATAGTCGCCAAAATCGTCCTCTTTGAGATAACGCCCCGAATCGAAACCATGGGTATAAATGAAGGCACTCCAGGTTTCCGGCCCCTTGGGTTTAGCATCCTGATTGATGGCAATGAGAACAATTCCCAGAGCGGTAAAGAGTCCCAAGGTAATTAGCAAAGGCGGTGAGAGTTTCACTGGTGCTCCTGTAATGGCTCGGTTTTTCGGTCTATTAGATTACTTCAGCGGGGCTGACTCAAGCCGCATTGTTTGAAAGTTTGTTGCTGCGGCTACAAATTGATACTCAAGTTAATCTTCCTGGATGATGTATTACGAAAAATATCACATTAAAATAGCTACTTATAGCACGACACTATTCGCATATTAGTTTTGCGTTAAGCCCGGATTCAGGTTAAATTTTATACTCTGAGTTTGAAGCAAAAGCATACTGACAATCGCTCCCAAAGGAGGCTGAGATGAAAATCAGACATCTGTTACTTGTAAGTGCCCTGGCCTCTGGCTCGGTGCTGGCGGCCGACAAGGTCGATGAAAACCCGGTTACCGAGTCGGGTAAGGTCAAAATTGAGTGGCAGTCACCTAAGGATTTTCGGGATATCAAGTCTGCCAGCGAGCTGCAATCCCGTTATGAAAAACGTCTGTTCGATACCTTGACCAAGACTCTGGATAAAGACGTTTCATCTTCTCTAAAAGACAACCAAAAGCTGGAGCTGACGGTCACAGACGTGGATTTGGCCGGTGATGTGCGGCCTACCTTTGGTGCTACTGCCAACGATATACGTGTAGTCAAGAACGTTTATCCACCAAAAATAAGCTTCAGTTATCGCTTGTTGGAAGGCGATCAGGTAGTCATTGCCGGCGATGAAAAGCTGACCGATATGCAGTTTCTCGACCATGTGGACAGAATCAACAGCGACAGCTTCCGCTATGAAGAAAGAATGCTGAAAGACTGGTTCCAGAAAACACTCAAGCCAAAACTCTAAGCCGTTTTCGGCATATCCAGCAAGCACAGCCCTTGGGGGGTGTGCTTGGCCTGCTTTTTCGCCAGCGCACACAGGCGGGATAATTCATGTTCGTTGGCGTCCAGACTCAATGGCGGTGGCAGTATTCCGACGCTGAGGCGCAATAGCGGTTGAAAGCATTCCTGCTCTTGTCTGTCCTTGGCAAATAAGCGCTGTCTTTGCCAATGTTCATCACTGAAGAATTGCCTTTTACTCTGCTCAAACTCGGCCAATATCTGCTGGCAAACCCCGAGTAGTTTTGGCTCTGTGCCTATCATCACAAAATCATCGCCACCCACGTGGCCGATAAACTGCGCTTTACCATATTGTCTGAGCAGGTCGGCTACGGCCCTTATCACTTCATCACCACGACTGAAGCCATAGATGTCGTTATAAGGCTTGAAATGGCATAGATCAAAATAGGCCAGATAGAAATGCTGTCGTAGTTTGCGCAGCCGTTGCAGCTCTTCCTGAATGGGTACATTCCCGGGCAATTCAGTTAACGGGTTGGCGTGGCGCGCCATCTGTATTCTATGTTCAGTAATGCGCTGCAGCAGCTCGCGGGTGTGACCAAGACCGATAAACTCACCTTGACGCAGGATAATGAATTCCTGCGCTATTTCGGAGCCAGGCTTGGCGGTAAGTTTTTGGCTTACCAATGACAGAGGTGTGGCCGCATCGACCAGAAGCACGTCTCTGTCCATGAGTTCAGTCACCGCCTGGTGTTCATGCAAGGCGCGGCCATAGGGACGGGAAAATAGCTCCATCAGCCGATGGCGATAGACCAGTCCCAAGGGACGTTTATGCTCCAGCACCACAATGCACTGAAGCTCCGGCTGGGAGAGAAAGCGTTCGCTCAACTGCTTGAGCTCAGTCTCGGAGGGGCAGGTTTGTGCCTGATGGCACAGGCTCTCCGCCGCCTCGTTGTATCTAGGTTGCTCCTGCTGACGAATGGTGAGATAGCGGGTTTGCAGTTGTCTATCCGGCTGCGCCTCGGGTCTGCCGAGTAAGAAGCCCTGACAATAAGTGATCCCGAGCTGGCGCAGTATCGTCAGCTCGGCTTCAGTCTCTATACCCTCGGCGATGACTTTACAGGTCAGGCTTTGGCAAAGCTCTATGATGGAGCGGACAAACTCCTGTTTTACCGGAAACTTGTCTATTTGGTGAATAAAGTGGCGATCAATTTTGACATAGTCGGGGGAGAGTTCTGACCATAGACGCAGGCCAGAATAACCGGCACCCAAGTCGTCGAGAGCGGTCAAAAACCCCTGATTGCGATAGTGATTAAGGCAGGCTTTGAGCTGATCTATGTCATCGGCAGGGTATTGTTCCGACAGCTCTATGACCACATTGGATGGCGCTATGCCGAACTGTTGCAAGAGCTTGAGTGTTTGCCCCTTGGGATGGGTTGGATCCAGCAGCGCCTTGGGTGAGATATTGATAAAAAGCTTGCCAGGCAGTTGTTTTTGCTGAAATTGGGCTATGGATACCCGGCGACACAAGGTTTCCAGCTCGGAGAGGCGCCCCAGGCGTTCGGCAGCACTGAACAGATGAAATGGAGAGTGAACGCTGCTGCCTATGGGGCCGCGGCTTAAGGCTTCAAAACCATGAATACTGTTGCTG
Organism: Shewanella indica; assembly: GCF_033842865.1. Lineage (NCBI taxonomy): Bacteria > Pseudomonadati > Pseudomonadota > Gammaproteobacteria > Alteromonadales > Shewanellaceae > Shewanella > Shewanella indica. The sequence continues at coordinate 795,101 of NZ_JAWXXR010000001.1, read as the reverse complement.
TCTATGTTGATAATCGGCTGAAACAGTGCGGTGACATCCTCGTTATCCAACACACTTCCGAGTTCAGCTATTCTGTCTATGGCCATCAAACTGCAATACCTTACAAGGCCCCAAATCGGATAGAGTCTAGGTGTTGCAAGTGACACTAAGATGACAAAGCCGGGCTTGACCCGGCTTATCGGAGTGATTTTGCAGTTTGAACTCTTGCTATTTACTCTGCTGTTTAAATTGTTGCAGCGTTTGCAACAAGACTGCCAGTTTCGGCAGTAGGGCTTCCAGCTGTTCCGGGGTGGGTGCCGTTTCGGCTTCAAGATCCGCTACCGCCTGTGCCAACTCCTGTACATAGGGGAGGAAGCGGTTACTGCATGTGGTAAAGCCTTGCTCTTGAGTGAATACGGCAGAAAACTTTCCATGACCGGCTTGTTGCAGCTGATCCAGACGATTATCGGCATCGACAGCCTGGCGGTAAGCGGTCTGCAGATTGGCTTTCAGTTGCTCAATGACCTTGGTGTATGGCATAACAGCCTCTAACTGATGAACTTTGGCTGAAATTATAAGGAACAGGGATGCGCGCAACAAGTCGACTGCTGTGGTTCTTCTTCGGATGTGGCTTACTTTTAAGTGGTTGGGCCCAAGCAAAAGATGGTGATACACCACCCTTCTACCAGTTGGAGTTTGCCGGTAAGACGGCTTTTCTCATGGGCTCAGTGCATGTCGGCAAGGCTGATTTTTATCCACTGCCAAACCAGATAGAGCAGGCCTATCACAATGCCGGTGCTCTGGTACTGGAAGCTGATATTCGCGATCCTGCGGCGCAGCAATTGCTGCAGCAGTATGGCTTGAAGGCTGCAACACCGGATGAGGAAACTCAGACGCTGCTGCAGGGATACTGTGGCGGTAAACCTTTATGTCGGCAATTGGCTATGATGTCCCCCTGGTTGCAGTCGGTACAGATCAGTATGCAACGCTTCGTGGAGCTGGGTTATCAACCCAGCCTGGGTGTTGAGCAGTATCTGTTGGATGGGGTAGGTGGCAAACCTGTGTTAGAGCTGGAAAGTACAGAAATGCAGTTGGCACTGCTGGACTCGCTGGCGCTGAAGTACCAGTGGAATATGGTTAGGGAGAGCATTCGCGGTGAAGATAGGGAGATCCAGGCGCTGATCACGGCCTGGCGCAGCGGGAATGAAAAAGCTTTGGCCGAATTGATGCTGCATCAGCTGTCCACCGAAGGAGAAAACGTATTGCTGGAAAAACTGCTGTGGCAGCGTAACCAAGGCATGGCCGAGCGTCTGTTGAGTCTGATGGGTTCCAATCAGGCGCCACTATTTGTGGCCGTCGGTGCCGGGCATCTGGCCGGCAAAAGGAGCCTACTCGAGTATCTGCATAAAGCCGGAGTCGACAGTCGTAACTGCTGGCAGCAAAGCTGTGATATACCGCCCGGCGAGGCAAACTGAGGCGCTGAGGTCTATACTTGCTGTGCTTGAACACAGGGAGTTGAGATGCAAGGCATTAGCGATGCGTACAAGGGGTTTGAAGGAACAGTTCGTCAGTGGGATCAACGTTTTGGCAAGGTGGTTGCCAGGGTCGATCCCGGCGATTTTTATATTACAGGTGCCGATGAGTACATTTTTACCCGTTTGGGTTCCTGCGTGGCGGCTTGTATCTGGGATCCCGTACTCGGCATAGGTGGCTTGAATCACTTTCTGTTACCCGAGCGCAAACTTCACGAAGATTGGCAGCAACTGACCAGTTACAGCTGTCGTTACGGCAACTGGGCCATGGAGCAGTTGGTCAACGCCATACTCTGTGTCGGCGGTCAGCGACATAGATTACAGGCCAAGATTTTTGGCGGTGCCAGAATGGGCCAAAACAGTGTGCTGAATGTCGGCCAGTCCAACATAGATTTTGTACTGCGTTATCTCAAACTTGAGCAGATCCCTGTGCAGGCGGAGGATTTGGGCGGCCCTTGGCCGCGCAAGGTGATGTTTCACCCCAACAGCGGCAAGGTCTTGCTCAAGCACATGGATCCCGAACGTCTGGCGCAGCTGGTGCCGGAAGAGAACCGTTATCTGGATCAGATAGTGGATAGCAAAGATCAACCCTCGATCGAGTTATTCGGCCCGGATGCCTTGTGAGCAATGAAATGCACGTAACGGCCCAGAGACAGATAGGGTTGCTGGCGTGAGTATTTCAGCTCCATCTCAAGTAGTTGCTGGAAGTCGAAATTATCCGGCAAGCTCTTTTTAAGATAGTCATGGATGACTCTGACCCCGGATTCACACCTCAACTCCAGTTGCCACTCCTTAAACCAAGCTTGTACGTCAGCTATTTGCAGCGGATGTTTCGGGCTGAGGCGGACTTTTTTACGGGTTTGCAGATCGGCAGCCACATAGTCGAGATTACCTGACACCAGGGCGTGAAAGCGCATCGCTTCCTTATTGAAAAACATCAGTGAAAACAGGCCGTCATCTTTCAAGAGTGACAGCAAGCCCGCCAGCGTACCTTTGGCATCATGCAACCATTCGGCAACCGCATGGCAGAGAATGAGGTCGAACTGGCACAGTTCCGTTACGTTCAGCTCCTGAATAGCGCAGTGCAGCAGTTGAATATCCAAGGGGGCGGCCGAGGCGGCTATCTGTTCCCGGGCTTGTTCCAGCATGGCCGATGAGATATCGCACAGCACCACCTCATGCCCCATAGCCGCCAGTTTCTGACTGAAAAAACCGAAACCGCCACCGGCATCCAGTACTCTGAGTTTACGGCCGGCAAAGTAGGGTAACTGTTCCTGCAGATCGCGCCAGAGCACCGCGGCTCTGATCTGTCCTTTAGGGGTTCCATAAATATTGTTGGCGAACTTTTGCGCCAGCTTGTCAAAGTTCTGATCTTGCACTTTGGAGGGTTCTGAATGACTTGAAGGCATATAGTGTCTCACAAGCCGCAGCCCTTGGCATCAGAGCCAAGCGCTTATGGCGGACAGATCGCAAAATCATAGATAGCTCCGAAAACGGCAGGGATGAGGTATAATGCTCGGCTTGGAATACTCAAGGTGGGCTTTTTGGTTATGGAATTCAGTGTCGAACTGCGAACAATGCCTTCGTTGTTTTCGCTGTATCGCAAGATTTTTTTCGGGCGAAAGCCTGGCTGGGACAACCAGCCTTTACCTCGTATCAGCGTTAATACTCCCGGCGTGGCTTTGGAGCCCGGCAAGGTGGCCGACTACGCTCAGGTGTGTGGCTTCGAGTTTGATGGCAAAACTCTGCCGCCTACCTATCTGTACGTGATGGCCTTCAGGTTGCATGCGGTGATCTTTACCCATGACGCTATCACTTTTCCTCTGCTGGGAATGATCCACCTGCGTAATCGTATCAGTCAGTTTCGCAGTGTTACTGTGGATGAGCGTTTCGATATCGACTGTCGCCTTACTGATAGCCGAGAGACAGATTCCGGCCTGGAGTTTGACCTTATCTCCAGGGTGACTGTGGCCGGAGAGCTGGTGTGGGAATCCCTATCGACTTATCTGTATCGCATAGATAAGCCGGGGCGCAGGGCAAGGCCACCCAAAGCCGGGGATATTTTGTGGGAAAACCCCAGTGTCTGGGAGTTGGGTGACGATTTGGGGCGGCGTTATGCCAGAGCCTCGGGTGACTATAACCTGATCCATCTGCATCCCCTGCTTTCCAAGCGTTTTGGTTTCGACCGGGTGCTGGCTCACGGCATGTGGTCCAAGGCCCGCTGCGTAGCTCAGTTGATGCCTGAGCTGGGCAATAAACCCTGTGTCATTGACGTGGCGTTCAAGTTGCCGCTGTTTATGCCGGCCAGTGTCTGCTTCTGCGCCGAGGCCATGGAGCAGGGCTATAAGTTTGAACTCAGGGATCAGAAGGGGCGTAGGCCACACCTTTGTGGTGAGCTCTCCCTGCTCTGAGCTGTCGGGGCCTGGTTTTCCACCTTGGCCCCCTGTTTGGCTCTATTATTCCTGCGCTCGCTATTTTCCTTCCGTTCGGAAACTGTTTTTCGGCCAATTCCGGCCAGAGATTTCTTGACTCAGATTAAGGTATTGCTGAATAAAGAGCGCTTCGACTTTAGCTTGAAGCCGGAATGGCCTAGTATGCGGGTCCTTTGATCTATTTGCTTTGGCCCTTGTGGGAGTTTTACTGAATGTTGAAGGACATAGAGATCTCTAGAATGACGCCGAGGCGTCCCATTGAGCATATCGCTACTGAGCTGGGTTTGCGTCCCGGTGAGTTCAGCTGTTACGGCGACCACAAGGCAAAAATCCCGCTGTCGTTGCTCGAACGGGTCTATGACTATCTACCCGGTAAGCTGATTCTGGTGACTGCGATAACGCCTACGTCACACGGTGAAGGCAAGACGGTGACCAGCATAGGTTTGACCCAGGCCCTGCATGCGCTCGAGCACAAGGTCTGCGCCTGTTTGCGCCAGCCCAGTATGGGGCCTGTCTTTGGCGTCAAAGGGGGGGCTGCCGGCGGTGGTTATGCCCAGATAGTGCCGATGGAAGAACTGAATCTGCATCTTACCGGGGACATTCACGCGATTACCAGCGCCCATAACCTGGCCGCCGCTGCGCTGGATGCCAGGTTGCATCATGAGCAGCGCCTCGGGGCGGCAGAATTCAGCCGTCGCAGTGGCTTGGATGCGCTCAATATCGATCCGGAAAAGCTCTTTTGGCACAGGGTGATGGATCACAATGATCGTAGCCTACGGCAGATTCAGATAGGGCTGGGAAATAACAATGGCCCGGAGCATGAGTCTGGCTTTGATATCACCGCCGCCTCGGAGCTGATGGCGATTTTGGCCCTGAGTCGCGATCTTGCCGATATGCGCCGCCGTGTTGGTCAGGTGTTGCTGGCGCTCGACACCGCTGGACAGGCGATTACCGCCGAGCGGCTCGGGGTTGCCGGTGCCATGTGCGCTATTTTGCGTCAGGCGTTGGAGCCGACACTGATGCAGACTCTCAACGGTGCCCCTTGTCTTATCCACACCGGACCCTTTGCCAATATCGCCCACGGCAACTCCTCTATTATTGCCGATGAGATGGCGCTGAAACTCAGCGATTATGTGGTCACTGAAGGCGGCTTTGGCTCGGATATGGGCTTTGAAAAGTTTTGTAATATTAAGGCACCTGTTTCCGGACGTCAGCCTGATTGCACCGTCTTGGTGGCGACCTTGAGAGCACTTAAGAGTAACGCAGGACTCAAGGGCGAGGCAGTAAGCCGGCCTAACCAGCAGGCTCTGGAGCAGGGCTTTGTCAATCTGGCCTGGCACCTGGCCAATGTGCGCCGTTACGGCACACCTGTGGTGGTGGCTATCAACCGTTTTCCCGAAGATACCGAGCAGGAGCTTGAGTGGTTGAGACAGGCCTGCCTCGCCGAGGGTGCCGATGCTTGTGAACTCAGTGAGGCTTTTGCCCTCGGTGCTGATGGCGCCAAGGCTCTGGCCGAGTCGGTATTGGCAGCCATAGGCAAGGGCGATGGCTTCAAGCCTCTCTATGACCCTTCGCTTGGACTCGAGGCCAGTCTAGCAACTCTGGCCGAGCTTGGTTATGGCGCTGCCGGGGTTGAGTTGTCGGCCAAGGCCCGTGAGCAACTGGCCGAGATCCAGCGCCTTGGCGCAGACAAGTTGCCTGTGTGTATGGCTAAGACGCCTATGTCTATCAGTCACGATCCCAAACTCAAGGGGGCGCCCAGCGGTTTTACTTTGCCTATTACTGAGCTTAGGCTCAATGCCGGAGCCGGTTTTGTCACCGCTTTGGTGGGCAAGGTGATGACAATGCCTGGGCTGGGTTTGAACCCCGGCTATCTGCATATCGATATTAATGAGCAGGGTGAAGTGATAGGGCTTTAATTCGACAACAAAGGGCGCAGATGCGCCCTTTGTTGTATTGGAGACTGCCGCGCCGATTTAACCGCGATAGAAGTGTACGTCCCGCTGCGGGAATGGAATGCTGATCCCTTCCTCGTCGAAGCGCATCTTCACCGCCCGGGTGATGTCCCAGTAAACTTCCCAATAGTCTTCCGGCCTGACCCAGGGGCGCACCACAAAGTCCACCGAGGATTCACCCAATAGGTGCAGTTTAACCGTGGGCTCAGGGTGTTTCAGTACCTTGGGATGCTCTTGTACCAGTTGCTCCAGCACGGCTTCGGCCTGTTCGATATTGTCGCTGTAACTGATGCCGAAGGTCATATCTACCCGTCTGTGATGCTCGGCGGTGATATTGTTAATGGTATCGCCCCAAATTTTGTTGTTGGGAACAATCAGTCGTTGGTTGTCCAGGGTCTTGATGGTCGTTGAAACCAGGCTCATATGGCTGACTCGGCCTGTGACTCCGGCGGCATGGATCAGATCTCCCACATCGAAGGGGCGATAGATGAGGATCATCATTCCTGAGGCGAAGTTGGATAGGGTATCTTGCAGCGCAAAACCGATAATCACCCCGGCAATACCGAAACCAGCCAGTAGAGGCCCGAGTTCGAATCCCAGCTGTGACAAGGCGATCAACAAGCCCAAAGTGAAGATGACCTTGCCCGAAAGCGAGGTGAAGAAGTCTTGCAGCAGCTTGCTGAACTTGAGCTTGGAGTTACTGACCGCCTTGGCAACGATTCGCTTGGTCAGTTTGGCCAGCAAGACGGTAAGTAGCAAGATAAACAAAAAGATAAATATCTTGAACAGTATATCCGGCCCGCCTTCAACCAACTGCGCCTTGGCGATTTCAAACCATTGTCCCGCCAGGCTGGAGACAACATCGATATTGAGTACATCCTGGGTGATATCCCCCGAGATGGCAAACAGGGTCTTTTTCAGATCGCTGGTATCCACATCCAACTTATCCAGCATGCTTATCACTGCGCTCAGGCTGCTGCTGTTGTTTTCCAGTCGCTCTTTCAGCAGGGTCAAGGTCTTGCTCTGCTCGCTGCTGACATCTTTGCCCGCCAGCGCATTTTCGGCCATTTGCACGGCCAACTGCTGCTGGTTATAGCTCACCAGGCTCTCCAGCAACCCGGCTCTGACGATAAGACGTTGCTTGAGTGATTCTTTCGCCTGGCTGACATCCTGCCCCAGTTGTTCTGACCAATTGAGCAGTTCCAGCAAGCCTTTTTGAATTTCATCCTTTTCCAGGCTGCGGCGGGAGATCTCAAGCATCAGCTGTTGATCTTCCCCTTTGCCGAGCTTGCCCTGCAGCGACACTATCTCCTTGTCGAGATATTGCACCATCTGCTGCAGGAGTTGCCGCTGCGTTTGCAGGTGCGGCAGAACGTTCATCAGGGCCTGAGGGGCTGCATTCTTGTCGCCAATGGCATCTATGCTCTCTTTGAGTTTATTTCGCTGTGCCAGAGTCAGTGCCTTGATCCTAAACTCAGTCACTGCCTTGAGTTCGCCCTTGGCAGTGCGAAGCTGTTGGATATTTTGTCTTATAGTTTGCTGTATCAAAGTGAACTGCTCGGTGGCGAGCCGTTCAGGTTCAGATGCAAAGGATTGCCAGGAAAGAGTTAAACACAACAGGAGCAAGAGAGATCTAACCATGTTTTTAGTCCGATTTTTATCTGTTTTTCTGAGGTGTTGGAGTTAATAAATATGACACGAAAATTTCCATGGTGCCTAAAAAGCGCATGGATTTGTGGTTTTTCGCACATGGGAGATATAAGGCGGACGCCAGCTTTGCTAGAATAGCGCCCCTTTGTTGAACTCGCCGGAGAACGCCCGAGTGTTATGCTCCAATTGCAATAAAACCTTTAATGTTTCTCAGATAGCCCAGCAGCGGGGCAGCGGCTTTTCTGCGCAGATCCAGTGTCCTCATTGCGAGGCCTGGCTTGGAAAGACGCCTTGGTTATTGAAATTGAAACTGGCGGGTTTTTATCTGGGGGGGGCTGCGGCTATTTGTGCCTGGTTGGTACCAGAGACCAGACACTTCGGGATACCTGTCGCAATCCTTGGGCTGATCGTCTTGCTGATCAGCCACCTGATGGATCATCTGCACACGGTTGAAGCGCCGGTTAAAGTTGAAGAGGATGATTCGGCGCAGCGGCAGAAGTACCGCTAACGGCTTATTCTATCACCTGTACCTGATTGGCCAGGGAGGTTTCTACGTAATAGATGCCGCCCAAAATAGCGCCGCAAAACAGAATGGCAAACAGGATAATCCCCAGGTTATTTTTGAGAAATGCCAACATAGCTTTTCCTTTGGTTAGGCTGCTCTCATGGACGGGTCCGTGCGAGCACAAAGAGTATAGGGTAAACCTTAACCGGCAGAGCTTAAGCAGAACTTAATCTCCGCCCGGCCTGTGATTTGCGCCGAAACCTCTGCGCCGTTACATATCTTGTAACTTTTAGTTTCAGCTTCGCCCTGTTAACCTTGTTGCAACCTCGGGGCAGGCTGGCTTACACTAGCGCCGGATCTATCTGGGGGATGTTAGGTTTGGATATCGCTGTTCGCACAAGAAGCACTATTGCCATATGGCTTGCTGCCATATTGGTGCTCTTGTCTGTGGCTGCTTCGGCCCACAGCATCTCCCATCTCCAAGAGGGTCATAAGACCCACTGTACTCTCTGTTTTCATCAGCATCAGCTGAATAAGGTCATGCCCGGCACTGGGCTGCATCTGGATGCTGTCAAACAATCCTATATCAGAGTCAATCTTACGGCTCCTTCCTGGCAGGCGCCCCACGTTCGCCTGTTCAACAGTCGTGCTCCCCCTGTCACAGCCTGAATTTAAAGAAACCTCTATTTAAATTTTGCTATCGACCGCATGGAATTGCGGTGCGATGACTGCTGTATTTCAGGAGCTAAAATGACTGTTTTTTCAACTCGTATTTCGCCTCTGGCCTTGGCCTGTGGCTTGGCTTCCACCTGTGCAATGGCCCAGGACCCTACGCTGACCAATCCGGCGATCAGTGCGGTTTTGGATGGCTATTATCAAACGGCGGATCGTCCCTTGGCCGAGCGTCAGGAAGGTTTTGGTCTGGGGGAAACCGAACTGGCGCTCAGCGCCAATATTGACGATATGTTCTATGGAAAAGTCACCACCATCATAGAAAACCATGATGGTGATACCGAAGTGGAGCTGGAAGAGGCTTTTATTCAAACTTTGGCGATGCCGGCAGGGTTTGCGGTGCGTGCCGGTCGTTTCCTGTCTGACGTGGGCTATCTCAATAACCAGCATCCCCACACAGACGCCTTTACCGACCGACCGGCGGCTTACCGTGCATTCTTGGGCAATCACTACTTCGATGATGGTATCCGCTTGAACTATGTGGCGCCGACTGATCTTTACTGGGTCATGGGGCTGGAGGCCTTCAAAGGTGACAAGATGCGTGCCGAGGATGAACACGGTGAACGCGAGTTCGAGGATGTGGGTGTCTACACCGCTTACACCAAGATAGGCGGTGATATAGGGGCAGACAGCTCATGGCAGCTGGGGTTGTCATATCTGCGCAATGAAAATGGCCGCCTGACCCCTTTTGAAGAGCACGCGGGTGAGGAAGAGGTGCATGATCACGACCACGAAGGTCACAGTCATGGTGCTGCTTATACGGGGGAAAATACCTATATTGCCGACTTTGTTTACAAGTGGGCGCCCAACGGCAACTACAAGTATCAGCATCTGACTGTGAGTGGTGAGTATTTCCGGGTGGCGGATTTCGTTGCCGAGGCCGAGCATGAGCATCATGAGGATGAACACGTTCATGCGGAGCCGAAAGATTACCATCAGGGCTGGTATCTGAGCGGTGTCTACCAATGGAGCCCCAGCTGGTCTACCGGGATCCGTTACGGTGAGCTGGATACCCAGCACGCCCATGACGATCATTTCCACGGTCAGAAGCTGAAAGAAACCGAGGTCAGCTTGGCTTGGCATCACAGCCACTTCTCTACCGTAAGACTGCAGTACACCAATCAGCGTGGCACTAGTTTCGACGGTATCGAAGACGACAATGTTATCACTCTGCAATACGTTATGACTCTGGGGGCCCACGGTGCGCATCAATTCTAAATTTGTCGGCCTGGCCACGGCCGCTTTGACTCTGGTGGCCAGTTGGCAGGCTCAGGCCAGCCTGAATATTTTTGCCTGTGAACCTGAATATGCCGCGTTGGCCAAGAGCTTGGCGCCGGATGCGGACATCTATTCGGCCACAACCGCCTTGCAGGATCCTCACCAGGTGCAGGCGCGGCCCAGTTTAATCGCCAAGATGCGCCAGGCTGATCTGGCGGTCTGCGCCGGTGCGGATCTGGAAATCGGTTGGTTGCCTATGCTGCAGATGAAATCTTCCAACGCCAAGGTGCGCTCTACGGATCAGGGGCTGTTTTTTGCAGCCGATCAGGTTGAGACCCTGGATAAGCTGGATTCGGTCGACCGCAGTATGGGGGATGTGCACGCCAAGGGGAATCCGCATCTGCACTTTGACCCTTATCGGATGCTGGATATCGCCAAGGCGCTGAGCGCCAAGCTGGTGGCCCTGGATCCTCAAGGAAAAGCCGACTATGAGGCTGCGCTCAAGGCATTCAGCGAGCGTTGGCAGCAGGCTATTCCCAACTGGGAAGCCGAAGCGGCATCACTCAAGGGCAAGAAGGTTATCGCCTATCACACCAGTTTCCGCTATCTGTTCAACTGGTTGGGAGTTTCTCAGGTCGCGGATCTTGAGCCCAAGCCCGGGTTGCCTCCCAGTAGTTCACATTTGGCTTCGCTGCTTGAACGGGCAGGGCAAGGGGATGTCAGTGCCGTGGTAGTGGCATCCTATCAGGATGAACGTGGCGCCAACTGGTTGGGTGAAAGAGCCAAGCTGCCGGTATTGGTATTGCCCATGTCGGTCGGTGGTAACGCCCAGAGCCAGGATCTTTTCAGTCTGTATGACAGCGCCATCTCGCTGCTCAAGAGTGTGAATTGATTATGGACAGCGGACTGTTCAGCATACTTCTGCCGGCCTTTGCGGCCGGCCTGCTGGTGCTCTCAACCCATGTGGTATTGGGGCGCCAGGTGTTGAAGCGCGGGATCATCTTTATCGATCTGGCGATTGCCCAAGTCGCGGCACTGGGGGCGATAGTGGCGCATCTTAATCATGATTTGGAGGAGATCCCTTATTCTCATGTATGGATGCCGGCATTGTTTGCCCTGGCCGGGGCCGGAATCATAGCCTGGTTGTCACGTAAAATGGCCTCTGAACTGGAGGCCATGATCGGCTGCTTCTATGTGTTGGCTGCAGTGGCTGCCATGTTGTTGCTCTCCAACGACCCCCATGGTGCCGAGCTGCTCAAGCAACTGATGTCGGGGCAGATCCTTTGGGTCAACTGGCCACAACTGATCTTGCCGGCTCTGGTTTATGCTCTGGTGTTGGGGCTATTGCTGTGGCGCCCGTCTTTGCTCAATGGCGCCGTGTTTTATCCCCTGTTTGCCCTGGTGATAACCCTGTCTGTGGAGCTGGTGGGTGTCTATCTGGTGTTCAGCACCTTGATTCTGCCGGCACTGGCGTTGAATAAATACAGCGGCCGTTTCGCACTTGGCTGGGCCTATCTGGTCGGAGTATTGGGTTATGTCGCCGGTCTGTGGGCCTCGGCGAGTTATGACCTGCCTAGTGGGGCCGCTATAGTGGCAACTCTGGCACTGAGCGCTCTGCTGTTTCGTATACTGTTAAGTTTCAGCGATCGTCACTGAGTTCAGGAAACTGAGAACAAGCCTCAAAATGCGGCCCGGCGGCCGCATTTTTTTTGCTGTTAAAAATCAGCGCACAGATGTAAACAAAAGATTGAGCCGCAGCAGGCCTGTAGCTATACTGTCCGCCGTTGCATAAGCGGAGTAAATTTATGCTGTTGATAGTCCGTTCTCTGCTGCTGGCAGTGCTCTTGTTGCTGGCCTTTGTTTTTGGTGGCATTTTTTGCATTTTACGCCCGAGACACAGAGATAATGTACACCTGTTTGCCCGACTTTTTTCGGCGGTAGCGCCCATATTGGGTGTTAAAGTTATAGTGCGAGCAGGCAAAACCAAACCGGGTGAGCCCTGTATCTTCCTGGCGAATCACCAAAATAATTTCGATATGTTTACCCATACTGCTGCGGTTCCCAAGGGCACTGTCAGCCTGGGGAAGAAAAGTCTGTTGTGGATGCCGCTATTTGGTCAGCTTTATTGGCTTTCGGGTAATATTCTCATCGATCGCAAGAACCGTGCCCGCGCCTTTGAAACCATGGCCGAAACGGCGCGCAAGATCAAAGAGAAATGCCTTTCTGTGTGGATCTTTCCTGAGGGTACCCGTAGTCGCGGTCGCGGCCTGTTGCCCTTTAAGGCTGGAGCATTTCATACCGCTATAGCCGCCGGAGTGCCTATGGTGCCTGTGCTGGCTTCCAATCAATGCCATATTAAGCTCAACCGCTGGAACAATGGTGTGGTGATTATTGAGATGATGGAGCCGGTGGCAACCCAAGGCTTGAGTAAGGCTAATGTCAAAGAGTTGTCCGATAAGATCCATGCCACCATGGCCAGTAAGCTCAAACAACTGAATGCCGAGGCGGCAGCACTTATGGGTAAAACTGTGCCCGCGGATATCGTATAATACCCTCTGACCTATTTTTCGGAGACAAGCATGTCCATTGAACGTCTGTTGCAGGCACAGAAGCAGGAAAACCGTGACATTATTCAGTCCTTGCTGGATGACGGTTCTGAGGCCGATGCTGAATACACCATAGAGCACCATTTTTCGTCCACTAACTTTGACCGTCTGGAAAAAGCCGCAGTCGATGCCTTTAAATTGGGCTTTGAGGTTAACGATGCTGAAGAGGTGGAACTGGATGACGGTAGTCTGATTTTCTGCTTTGACGCTATAGCCTATCATCAACTGGAAGCCGAGCTTCTGGATAAGGCCTGTGAGCAATTGCTGCAGCTTGCGGTCAAGCACAAGGTCGACTATGACGGCTGGGGCACCTATTACATAGGTGACGAGCTGGAAGATGAAGGCGACGAAGAGCAGGACTAAGTCCTGTTACCAATAAAAACACCGGGTTCTTGACCCGGTGTTTTTGTTTCTGCCACCTTTACCGGCAGATTGATTTTCAGTTGTAGTCTACCGGCTTTTCGCCAATGACAACCGGAAGTTCTATCTGTTTACCGGCGCGGATCACCTGCAGGGTGACCTTGGTACCGGGGGGGGTCTCGGCAATCCTGTCCATCAGCATATAGATGCGGGTAACGTCTTCACCCTGATACTGAGTGATTACATCTCTGGGTCTCAAGCCAGCCAGCGCTGCCGGGCCATTAGGTTCTATGCCGGTCACAACTACGCCGCGAAGATCCGGCAAGTTGAGTATTTGGGCCACAACCGGGCTGACGTCTTCACCCGAGATCCCCAAGGCACCGCGAATAACCCGGCCATCCTTGATCAGTTTGCCCATGACGGCGTAGGCCAGCTTGATGGGAATGGCGAAGTTGATGCCATGGCCCCCCCCTTCACCACCTATCTGGAAGGCGGCAGTATTAATGCCTATGAGCCCCCCATGGGTATCAATCAAGGCGCCGCCCGAGTTACCGGCGTTGATGGCGGCGTCGGTTTGCAGAAAGTCCAGGTAGCCTGTACTCAGGCCATTACGGCCGGTGGCACTGATGATCCCCTGAGTGATGGTTTGTCCCAGGTTATAGGGGTTACCTATGGCCAGCACCACATCGCCCACCTGAGGAGGACTGTTGAGGTTAAGCGGCACCACGGGCAGATTTTCGCCTTGGATCTCCAGCACGGCCAGGTCGGTTTCCGGATCCTGACCGACCACTTCGGCACCGAATTTTCGGCCGTCCTGTAATGCCACTACAATCTCATCGGCCTTCTTGACTACATGATAGTTGGTGAGAATGTAGCCTTCTTTGCGCATGATAACGCCTGAGCCCAAGCCCTGCAGCGAACCGCCGTTAAGGGGGCGGCTTTGGTTGATGCTCAGGCTGTAGATGTTCACCACTGCAGGCGCGGCGCGGCGTACCGCTTTGGCAAAGGACAGCTCTGCACCACTGTTTCCCCTGAACTGCAACAGGTTGCCACCAAGATTGCCTTCGCCCATAAAACGGCTGACCAGCAGAAAGACTGCCGCCATTACCAGGCCAAAGACCACTGCTTTGCAGATATAGATCAGGGTTTCTTTCATTGTGATGACATTGCTGAATATTAAAAAAGGCTCGTTAGATTAGCATGTTTCTTGCTATTGCGAACAATAGTCAAGGCTCGGGAAGTTAATTTTGCCCTGAATTGGGCGCCGGAAATAAAAAAAGCGGGGAGCACCCCGCTTTTTCAGGATGGCTGTTAACCTCTGAGGATCAGATACAGGTTGCTATTGCCCCTGACTATCTTCAGCGCCACCGCGCCTTGCTGCTCTTTAAGCTCCTCTTTCAGCGCTTTTAGGGTGGTGGTCTTGGTGCGGTTAACCCCAATAATCAGGTCACCTTTTTGTAAGCCACTCATGGCCGCTGGAGAGTTCTGGGCGATATCGGTGATTTCGATACCTTTCTTGCTGTTCTCCAGTGTGGCACCGGCCAACATCGGATGAACAGCACCGGCCGCAGTTTCTTTCACCTGGCTGGCTTCGCCCAGGGTAACTTTGACTGTCTTGTCATCACCATCACGTATCAGGCCAAGCTCTATTTTACTACCGGCACCCATGGTGCCAATCTTGGCCCGCAGTTCTTGGAAGCTCTTGATCTTGCGCCCATTGATGCTGACGATAATATCGCCGGCCTTGATGCCTGCCTTGTCGGCGGCGCTGCCTTCCATTACTTCGCTGACAAAGCCACCGTGCTGGGTCTCGAGACCGAAGCCTTGAGCCAGTTCATTATCCAGATCACGACCCATAACCCCCAGCACGCCGCGGCGCACTTCGCCGTGTTCGATTATCTGATCCACCAGGCTGTGAACCATGTTGGCCGGTATCGCGAAACCGATACCTACGTTACCGCCGCCGGGAGCCACAATAGCGGTATTGATACCGATAAGCTCGCCGCGCAGGTTAACCAAGGCGCCGCCTGAGTTACCGCTGTTGATGGCGGCATCGGTTTGAATAAAGTTTTCCAGCATCTCTATGCCAAGGCCGGTGCGCCCCAGAGCACTGACGATACCTGAGGTGACGGTTTGCCCAAGACCGAAGGGGTTACCTATGGCTACGGCAAAGTCACCGACTCTTAAGTCATCCGAGTCGGCGGACTTGATTGCCGTGAGGTTGTCGGCTTCAATCTGCAGCAGAGCGATATCGGCGTCTTTATCTTTACCTATCAACTTGGCCTTTATTTCACGGCCGTCGTGTAGACCTATTTGAATATCATCGGCGCCATCAATCACATGGTTGTTGGTGACTATGTAGCCCTTATCGGCATCTATGATGACACCGGAGCCCAGGCCGCGGAAGGGGCGCTCCTGTACTTGCTCCTGAGGGGCATTGGGGCCAAAGAAGTAGCGGAAGATATCCGGTACCCGTTGGCGGGAAACCTGAGTGCCGGAAACGGCGACAGAGACAACTGCTGGAGTAGTTTGCTCCAACATGGGGGCCAGGCTCGGCATGGTTTGGCCGGCAACAGCTTGAGGTAGAGCGGCCTGGGAAACCACAGGAGCCAGTGTCAGTGTGGCTCCAAGCAGGGCGGCGGAAACAAGAGATAACTTGGTCTTCATCTATGCATTGCTCCTAATACGGGATCAAATAACCATGTACTGTTTGCCACCAAGGTGGCTGAATCTTAAAGGCTCTTTTACGAGCGTTCGGTAATTAATCCGACTTTAATCTTGTTTAAAAAGTTCATCCTTCATTAATAAAGATTAATTTTTAATGCTTTCCGGCGAGAGTACGGCGTCACTCTTGTCATCAAGGTCACTGATACTGGTTTGCATAAATGGCAAAGGGGCCAGCTGCTCCTCTTTGGCTAATCTTTGGCTGCCCTGATTCCAGTGCTGATTAAGGCGATTGATTTGCTCTGTCAGTTGTCCCAGCAGTGCTCTCTGTTCAGCCAGATGATCACTGACTTCCTGTTTGTGTTGGCTCAACTCCATCTTGCTGCGTTCAATAGCCACACTTTTACTACTCTTGCTGAGTCCGCGGCTGACCAAGGTCTTGCCGATATAACCCAGTATTAACCCCAGAATGAAAGCCGCAAACACCAGTGGCCATTCCATATCGACTCCTTAAGTTTGTCTTTGTGTCTTAAGTTTTTGCCCGATCCCATAGGGATAATAGGCAAAATATACCCCGAGAGTGGGTCTCATGATACCATTTGCCGCCCCGACTCTGTTGCTTGAGTTGGGCTAGGGAAGATGCGAACAAGTCCTTGTGGGACTTGTTCGCATCTTCCCTAGTACCCATCAAATAAGGTTAAAAGAGAAGAATTCAAGTGTCGCAGTTAACCCCTTGGCAGCATTACCAACAAGATCTCACCCGTGAAGATTTCAGCCATGACCCGGCGCAGGAGCAAGCGGTAAAGGCATTGCAGCGTGTTTATGATGAGCTGCAAAGGCCGCAAAAGTCCGGATGGCGCAATTGGTTCAGCCGGGAAAAAAACAGCAAGGTTCAGGGGCTTTACCTCTGGGGCGGTGTTGGGCGCGGCAAGACCTACCTCATGGACACCTTTTTTGATGCCCTGCCGGGTGAGCAGAAACTAAGGGCGCATTTTCATCGCTTTATGCACAGAATTCATCAGGAGCTGGACGCGCTCAAGGGAACCAGGGATCCTCTATTGGTGATAGCCAAACAGATGGCAGCGAAATATAGAGTGATCTGTTTCGATGAGTTCTTTGTTTCGGACATCACGGATGCCATGTTACTGGGCACTCTGTTCGAAGCCCTGTTCAAGGAGGGCGTGGTCTTGGTGGCCACCTCCAACATAGTACCGGATGATCTTTATAAAAACGGTTTGCAGCGGGCCAGATTTTTACCGGCTATCGCCGAGATCAAGGCCAACTGCCAGGTGCTGAATGTCGATTCAGGAATCGACTACAGACTGCGAACTCTGGAGCAGGCTGAGATCTACCATCATCCACTCGATGAAACGGCCGAATCCAACCTGCAACGTTATTTCACCCAACTGGCGCCCGAGTCGGAAGTCTCTGAAACGCCGCTGGAAATCGATGGACGCAGCATAGTGATCCGCAAACAAGCCCAAGGTGTTTTGCTGGCTGACTTTAGAGCCCTGTGCGATGGACCGCGCAGTCAGCGGGACTATATGGAACTGGCGCAACTGTTTCATACTGTGCTGCTCAGCGGCCTGGAACAGATGGGCGCCCAACAGACAGGGGATGATATCGCCCGTCGTTTCCTGGCGTTGGTGGATGAGTTCTATGAACGGCATGTGAAACTTATCATCTCAGCCGAGGTGCCGCTCGAGCAGATTTACACTGATGGGCAATTGAGTTTCGAGTTCCGCCGTTGCCGCTCCCGCCTGATTGAGATGCAGTCCCGGGATTATCTGGCGCTGGAACATCTGCCATAGCTAAAGGGAAAATCCGCTTAGATGCGGGAAATTCAATCAAATAGCCATACTCAATAAGCCTTGGATGGCGGCAAAGTGCTAACAGCTTGAAAAAGATCGTCTTTTAAGGCGAGATATTAAAAAGCAGGTGATTTTTAGTTCAGCTTTGACTATAATCCGCCACCTGCCCACGTTACTCCGCCGATTGGGCGGATTTAAAAGCCAGTTTCTTTGCTCGAAGGGGCAGAGAAAGGCATTTTTGTGTTATCTGCATCCGCAGGTAGCATGTGACAGAATTTAACTTTGGGTTTTTGTAATAATGAAGACTTTTACTGCTAAGCCAGAAACTGTAGCTCGTGACTGGTACGTTGTTGATGCCGAAGGTAAGACCCTGGGTCGTATCGCCACTGAAATCGCTCTGCGTCTGCGTGGCAAGCACAAGGCTGAGTACACTCCTCACGTAGATACCGGTGATTACATCATCGTGATCAACGCCGAGAAAGTAACTGTGACCGGTAACAAGGCTGCAGGCAAGACGTACTACTCGCACTCAGGCTTCCCAGGTGGCATCAAGCAAATCAGCTTCGAGAAGCTGCAAGCTCACAAGCCAGAAATGATCATCGAGAAAGCAGTCAAGGGTATGTTGCCAAAAGGCCCCCTGGGTCGTGCCATGTTCCGTAAGCTGAAAGTTTACGCTGGCGCAGAGCACAACCACGCTGCACAACAACCTCAAGTTCTTGATATCTAAACGGGATTAAGCAAATGGCTGCAACTCAGTACTACGGCACTGGCCGTCGCAAAACTTCAACTGCTCGCGTATTCGCTAAAGCAGGTAGTGGCAACATCGTTGTTAACCAACGTCCTCTGGATGTTTACTTTGGTCGTGAAACCGCTCGTATGGTTGTTCGTCAACCACTTGAGCTGGTTGAAATGACTGAAAAACTGGACATCTATGTAACTGTTAAGGGCGGTGGTATCACTGGCCAAGCTGGCGCTATCCGTCACGGTATCACCCGTGCTCTGATGGAGCTGGACGAAGCTCTGCGTCCTACTTTACGTTCTGCTGGTTATGTAACCCGCGATGCTCGTAAGGTTGAACGTAAGAAAGTGGGTCTGCGTAAAGCACGTCGTAAGCCACAGTTCTCCAAGCGTTAATATCGCTTTCGAGATACCAAAAACCCAGCGTATGCTGGGTTTTTTTATGGTTGAGATTTATCTCTGACAGCCCTGTATACTTTGGGCACTTGTGGCATAAAGGGAGAAAATCATGAGTTGGCAATTGTTGTTGATAGCCTTGGGTTTGGTATTGATACTTGAAGGCCTTGGACCCTTATTGTTCCCCAACCGCTGGCGTCGTTATCTGCTGGAAGTGGCTTCCCAACCGACCGCCATCATGCAACGCCTGGGCGGCGTCCTGGTTGTTGCAGGAATCGTCATATTGATTATTTTTTCATAAATACTTGCCCCTTCCATGCCAATATCTGTTAGAATCCTGCTTTAACCGCAACCTTGCAGCAAACAATGGGCAAAAATGTAGTTGTTCTCGGCACTCAATGGGGTGACGAGGGAAAAGGTAAGATTGTCGACCTTCTGACCGAACAGGCAAAATTCGTAGTCCGTTACCAAGGTGGCCACAACGCTGGTCATACTCTGGTTATCGATGGTGAAAAAACCGTTCTTCATCTGATCCCCTCAGGCATTCTGCGCGATAACGTCAAGTGCATTATCGGCAACGGCGTGGTTTTGGCGCCCGATGCTCTGATGAAAGAGATCGGCATGCTGAAATATAAAGGTATTCCGGTAGAGGAACGCCTACTTATCTCTGAAGCTTGTCCTCTGATCCTTCCTTTCCACTGTGCGCTGGATATCGCTCGCGAAAAAGCGCGTGGCAATAAGGCTATCGGTACTACAGGACGCGGCATAGGCCCGGCTTATGAAGATAAAATTTCCCGTCGCGGTCTGCGCGTAGGGGATCTCTTCAATCCGCAGCTATTTGCCGAGAAGCTGAAAGAAGTGATGGCCTATCACAACTTTATGCTGACAGAGTACTATAAGTGCGAAGCCGTTGATTACCAGCAGACTCTGGATGAAGCGTTGGCTCTGGCAGACTATTTGAAAGGTCTGTGTGTGGATGTCACCGAATTGCTGGATCAAGCCCGCAAGAATGGCGACAACATACTGTTTGAAGGCGCTCAGGGCACATTGCTGGATATTGACCACGGTACTTATCCATTTGTAACCTCTTCCAACACTACCGCGGGTGGTGTGGCAACTGGTTCTGGATTCGGCCCTCGTCATCTGGACTATGTCTGCGGCATCATCAAGGCTTATACCACCCGTGTGGGTGCCGGCCCATTCCCGACTGAACTGGAATGTGAAATCGGCGATCACTTGGGAACCAAGGGCCAGGAATTTGGTGCGACAACCGGTCGTAAGCGTCGTCCGGGTTGGTTGGACATAGTGGCTATGCGCCGCGCGGTTCAGATCAACAGCATCAGTGGTTTCTGCCTGACCAAGCTCGACGTTTTGGACGGCTTGAAAGAAGTGAAGCTCTGCGTAGGCTATCAGCATCCAGACGGTACTGTGTCCAATGTGACTCCGCTGGCAGCAGAAGGCTATGAGCACGTTACTCCTGTGTATGAAACCATGCCAGGCTGGAGTGAAACCACCTTTGGTGCCACTTCACTGGAGCAACTGCCACAGGCAGCAATCAATTATATCAAGCGGATTGAAGAACTGCTGGAAACACCTGTCGATATCATCTCAACCGGGCCAGACCGGAATGAGACCATGATTCTGGTGAATCCATTCAGTTAAGTAAAAAGGCCGCCTAAGCGGCCTTTTTCGTTTATGGGGCTTACACTGTTTGCCCTTAAGAATTGGGTTATACTGCCGATGAAAAGACAGTCTATTTGTCATCAGGACAGCTTATGTTGCGTATAGCCCTATTACTCTTGTTAGTAACCAGTGCCAATGTGTTGGCCGTAGAAACCAAGGCCGTGGATATCTACAGCCAGGAAGAACTGCTGGAGCTTATTCGCAGCAAGCAATACCTGACCCGGGTCAAAGCCGATGACTGTCAGCTGGTGCAGGATATTGAGGCGCGCGCCGAAGTGCTCAAGCAGCCGTTGTACCAGTACCTCTGGGGTGAAATGCTTAATTTCGGCATCTGCGTCAAGGCCAATCCACCCAGAGGAATATCGCTGCTCAGGGATGCCGCCGAGCAGGGCAGTGCCGAAGCCATGGTGCGCATTGCCGAGTATTATAAAGATGGCAAGTTTGTACTTCAGGACAAAGAACGTTCGGTACAGTACCTGTTACCCGCTGCCGCCAACGGTGACTTGCCGGCCAGGATGATGCTGGTCGAGCTGTTTGCCAAGGGGTATGGCAGCCCAAGGGATTATGTCTTGGGGTATCACTGGCTCTACAACCAGGTGTTCAGCGATGAACAGACCCAGCAAGACGCCAAAAGATTATTGCAGCTGTTAGCGGCTAAAATGCCCGCCAGTCAGGTGGAGAAGGCCAAAAATGAACATCTGCAAAGCCGTTAATTAGCTTGTCGCATTGGATGCGACAACGAAGAAATTGGAAATTGAATGATAAAAGATCCTCATTTTGAGCGAGAACAAGATAAGTACGACAACCCCATTCCCAGCCGGGAATTTATATTGGAATATCTGCGCTCGCAGACCTCTCCCCTGAATCGTGAGCGGATCGCCACGGCCCTCAACATCTCTGACGAAGAACAACTCGAGGCGCTGCGGCGTCGGCTGCGTGCCATGGAGCGCGATGGTCAGCTGGTATTTACCCGCGGCCAGTGTTATGGCCTGCCGGAGCGGATGGACTTGATCCAGGGCACAGTGCTGGGCCACAGAGATGGCTATGGCTTCTTCCGTCCCGACGAAGGCGGCGATGACCTGTTTATCAACCATGGCGATATGCTCAGGTACTTCCATGGCGACAAGGTGTTGGCGCAGAAGGCCGGGGTTGATCGCAAGGGACGCCGCGAAGCCCGCATAGTGCGCCTGGTCGCCGAGCGAACCGCCGCCTTGGTGGGGCGTTTCCATGTCGATTGCGGCATGGCCTTTGTTATCGCCAATGATAAGCGTATTACCCAGGAAATATTGATAGACAACGCCGATCGCAACGGTGCCCGTCAGGGTGATGTGGTGGTGGTAGAGCTTACTCGCAGGCCGGGGCGCTATGTCAAAGCCGCCGGTAAGGTGGTCGAGGTGCTGGGTAAAGAGATGGCTCCGGGAATGGAGATAGAGATTGCCCTACGCAACTATGATCTGCCCCATACCTGGTCTGCCGCCATCGAGAAGAAACTGAACAAGATCCCCGATGAAGTGCAGGAACAAGATAAGTTAGGTCGGGTTGACCTGCGACAACTGCCCTTGGTCACCATAGACGGTGAAGATGCCCGCGACTTTGACGATGCCGTCTATGCCGAGTGCAAGCGCGGCGGCGGTTGGCGCCTGTGGGTGGCCATTGCCGATGTCAGCTATTATGTACGTACTCAATCGGCACTGGATCAAGAAGCCCGTGCCCGAGGCAACTCTGTGTACTTCCCGTCACAGGTGATCCCCATGTTGCCGGAAAAGCTCTCCAACGGCCTGTGCTCCCTGAATCCGGGAGTCGACCGCCTCTGTATGGTGGCCGAGATGACAGTATCGGCGGCGGGTAAGTTATCCGGCTACAAGTTCTATCCGGCGGTGATGCATTCCCACGCCCGCTTCACCTATACCCAGGTGGCGGCCATGCTGGAAGGCGAAGAAGGCCTGGAAGAGCATAAGCCTTTATTGCCGCATCTCAAGGTGTTGCAGGAATTGTATCTGGCGCTCGATAGCCAGCGGGCCAACCGTGGCGCCATCGCCTTTGAGACGCTGGAAACCCAGTTCATCTTCAATGAGCAGCGCAAGATAGACAAGATAGTGCCCAGAGCCCGTAATCAGGCGCACAAGATCATTGAAGAGTGTATGATCCTCGCCAACGTGGCGGCGGCCAAGTTTGTTAAAAAGCACAAGGGTGAAGTCCTTTATCGGGTGCATGAAGCGCCATCCGAGCAGAAGCTGACTCAGTTCAAGGAGTTTCTGGCTGAGCGGGGGCTCTCCATGGGCGGCGGTCTCGAACCCGAACCCAGTGACTACCAGGCGCTGATGGAAAAAGTACAGGGTCGCGCCGATGCCGAACTTATTCAGGTGATGTTGCTGCGCTCCATGCGCCAGGCGACTTACACACCGGACAATGAAGGCCACTTTGGTCTGGCGCTGGAGGAGTATGCTCACTTTACTTCGCCGATTCGCCGTTATCCTGACTTGGTGTTGCACAGGGTGATCCGTTACCTGCTCGCCAAAGAGCGTGGCGAAGCGAGCGACAAGTGGACCCCGGACGGTGGCTATCACTATCAGCTCGATGAGCTGGATCAGCTTGGCGAAGAGTGTTCCAACACTGAGCGCCGCGCCGATGAAGCCACCCGTGACGTCTCCGACTGGCTCAAGTGTGAGTTTATGCAGGACCATGTGGGTGACACCTTCGATGCGGTGGTGGCTTCCGTCACCAGCTTCGGGCTGTTTGTGCGCCTTAATGCGCTGTTTATCGACGGCTTGGTGCATATCTCTACCCTGGGCAGCGACTACTTCCAGTATGATCCCATGCGCCAGCGCCTGATAGGTGAGCACTCAGGGCAGATCTACCAGATTGGCGATCCTGTGACAGTTAAAGTCGCCTCGGTCAATCTGGACGACAGACAGATAGACTTGCTGATGGTGGACGAAGAGGGCCGCAGCCAGCGCCGCAAAGGCCGCAGCAAGAGTAAGCCGCTGACCGCTCGGGAAAGGGTCAATATTGAAGGAGCCCGCCGCTCGGCCAAGGCACAGAAACCGGCAGGTAAAGGGAGCGCCAAGTCTAAGTCCACAGGCGCATCCGCCAAGAGCAAATCAACCAAGGCTGCCGGCAACGCCGGGGCGAAAAAGCCCAAGGCAGCCAAACGAGTCAAGAGAAAGAAGTAAATGAAAAAACAGGAACTGGTGTTTGGCATTCACGCGGTCGAGTCTTTGCTGAAACACGCTCCGGAGCGGGTATTGGAAATGTGGCTGCTCAGTGGTCGTCAGGATGACAGGATCAAGCCCTTGTTGGAGATGGCGGCTCAGTGGGGCATTCGCCCCCAGCAGGCATCCCGCAAAACACTGGATGACAAGGCCGAAAGCTCTCAGCATCAAGGGATCATCATCCGGGTACGTCCGGCCAAGGTCTTGACCGAAAACGATCTGGAAGCCCTGCTGGACAAGACAGACTCGCCATTTTTGCTGATCCTGGATGGCGTCACAGATCCCCACAATCTGGGGGCCTGTCTGCGAAATGCCGATGCCGCCGGGGTTCACGGCGTCATAGTGCCTAAAGACAACTCCGTGGGACTGACGCCGACCGTCAGCAAGGTGGCTTGCGGCGCGGCCGAGACAGTGCCGCTGTTTCAAGTGACCAACCTGGCGCGTACCATGAAGCGTTTGCAGGAACGGGGTGTGTGGATTGCCGGCACTGCAGGCGAGGCCGACAGCACCCTGTTTCAGGCAGACCTCAAGGGAGCTCTGGCCATTGCTATGGGCGCCGAAGGCAAGGGACTGAGACGCCTGAGCCGTGAAAGCTGCGACACCCTGATCTCTATTCCTATGGCGGGCAGTGTTTCCAGTCTGAACGTGTCGGTGGCGACCGGCATCTGTCTGTTCGAAGCCGTTCGTCAGCGCCTCTAACTGCCGAGCGTGACTAGCTCTCTTTGGGATACGGGCGGTGAGCTGCACGGCCGTACCGGCCCGTATCCCAGACAACTGCAACAAGGCTATCTGGGTGAAATCTATGGCATGGCGTTCTTCGAGCGCCTCGGCCGGGATTATCATTGTCAGGCAACTGAGAGCCAGTTAACAGCAAGCCAGTTAACAGAAATCCACTTAACTGAAAGCCAAGCCGTGTTTTCTCTACTGTTCAAGGTGGAGCAATATACTGCCAAGGCTTTGCTGAAACTGCTGCCTGAACTGACTAGTCTGGACGAGGCATTGTTGGAGCAAGTGCGCATGCAAGCGCAGAAAGAAGTGGACAGTTGGCTTAAGCTTCCCTGGCATGAGCTGCTTGCGGCGCTAAGCCTCTGGGTTGAACCTTACCAGCAAAAATATGCCAAGTGGGCGGATGATGCCGAGATCAACTCTGAGTACGGCGCTGCCTTTCGTCTATTGGAGCGGCATGAAACCGCCATCTATCGCTATCTGCAGGCGCTTGAGCGCGGTGACAAGCGTTCAGCGTTAATCCTGGAGTGTTTTCTTGGAGCTCTTTAGTTGAAAGAGCTCTTCAAGCGAGGGAGTTACTGAAAGGTATAGAGCAGGTTGAAGGTGGTGATGGTATCTGTCTGTCTACTGCCTTCCGGCACCACTTCTGTATATTTGACGTTAAAGCCTATTTTGAAGGCCCAGTCCTGAAACAGGGTATTTTTATAGCCCATGTCCAGCGCCAGGGTGTTGTTGTTTTCGCCCACCTCGGCGGTCAGGTCGGCAGTGAAACTAGTGTATTCGTGGATTTTCTGCTCGAACTTAGCCGCGGTTCGCAGGATCACATCCTTTTCGGCCACAGGGTCCGGAGCGGCATCGGTTTCCTTGGGCATGTTGTATCGGTAACCCGGGCCGACTTCGAAGCTCAACTTGGTACGACGGGTACTGATGGCATCGAAACCATAACCACTGGACGCGGTATAAATTTCTGTGTAAGAACCGAACTTGTCCCAGATAAATTCGCCGCGGCCGAAGATATAGCCGCCGTTGAGTTTGTAGTTGGACTGCAGTTGCAGATTGTACTTCTCGGCAGTGGTTTTTTCAGAGTCAGAGGCGAAATAGGCCTTGAGGGTTCCTTCCTGTTTGGCGTTTTCCGTGTCGTAAACCAACTTGGTGCGACCATTGAAACTGCTTGAGTCTGTGTTACCAGTGTTGAGCTGAAAGCCGGCCTCAATTTCTGCGGTGAAGTCGCTCGGAGGCTCGCGATAATCCGGAGGCACCAAGGCCCACGCCGAAGTCGGTAGCGCAAACAATAACGCCAATACAGAGGATCTTGTCATTATTCTTGTGTCTTTTGCTGTCACTGCCATAAATTTAGCGTCACATAATACCTGCTGATGGGGCCGAGGCAAAGTTATTGCTTGAGTTTACCGCGGCCTTTATGTACTATTTCGCGCCTAATTCAGTCACATTAATTTTCGTTCCTTGCCTCCATTTGGTCTGACTGAGCCAACCACGAGGCTAGATAACCGTAAGGAGCACTAAATGCGTCATTACGAAATCGTATTTATGGTTCACCCTGATCAGAGTGAACAAGTACCAGGTATGATTGAGCGCTACACAGGTGTTATCACCGAAGCTGGCGGTCAAATCCATCGTTTGGAAGACTGGGGTCGTCGCCAACTGGCTTACCCAATCCAGGATCTGCACAAGGCTCACTATGTTCTGATGAACGTTGAGACTACTGCAGAGTCTGTTGAAGAGCTGGAAACTGCTTTCCGTTTCAACGACGCCGTTCTGCGTAGCCTGGTGATGCGCACTAAAGCTGCCATCACTGAAGCATCTCCAATGGCCAAAGCTAAAGACGAGCGCGATTCACGTCGCAGCGCCGTTAGCGAAAAAGCTGCTGAAGAAACCCAAGAAAACGCTGAAGCAAGCGCTGAGTAAGTTTTTCTGTGACCACCAATCACTTGGTGTTGTCCGGTACCGTCATTCGGTCCAGACACTTTGATAGCCCGGCTGGAATACCTCACACGGTACTTCAACTGGAACACAGGTCGCAGCGTTTCGAGGCCGATTTGCCCAGAAACGTCTACTGCCAACTTCAAGTGATATTGAGTGGTGAACGCTTCAAGAGCGTAGCAGACAAGCTGAAAGCGGGTGTGGATATCCAAGTCAGTGGTTTTCTGGCTCTACAACAGAGTCGCAATGGCCAAAGCCGACTGGTGTTACACGCCGAAAATGTCGAATTGAAAAATTAGGAGACTGTCAAATGGCACGTTATTTCCGTCGTCGTAAGTTCTGCCGTTTCACTGCTGAAGGTGTTACGGAGATCGATTACAAAGATATCGCTACTCTGAAAAACTACATCACAGAAAGCGGTAAGATTGTTCCAAGCCGTATCACTGGTACTTCTGCCAAGTATCAGCGTCAACTGGCTCGCGCTATCAAGCGTGCTCGTTATCTGTCACTGCTGCCATACACTGATCTGCATCAGTAATCGGCACTGTTCTAGCTAGAGGAATTGATAATGAACGTTATTCTGCTTGATAAAATCGCAAACCTGGGCAACCTGGGTGACCAGGTATCAGTTAAGGCCGGTTACGCTCGTAACTACCTGCTGCCAAAAGGCAAAGCTGTTGTTGCCAACGCTGAGAACGTAAAAGTTTTCGAAGCTCGTCGTGCTGAGCTGGAAGCCAAACTGGCTGCCGACCTGGCCGCTGCCACTGCTCGTGCAGAGCAGATCTCTGCTCTGGAAGCGGTTGTTATCGCTTCTAAAGCCGGTGACGAAGGCAAGCTGTTCGGTTCTATCGGTACCCGTGACATCGCTGATGCAGTAACTGCTGCCGGCGTTGAACTGGCCAAAGCCGAAGTACGTCTGCCACTGGGCGCTCTGCGCACTACTGGCGACTTCGAAGTTGAAGTTCAGCTGCACACTGAAGTAAAAGCTGTAGTTAAAGTAACTGTTGTTGCTGAAGCTTAATCCCGGCTTTTACCAGAAAAACACCGCCTTCGGGCGGTGTTTTTTTATGCCTGTTTGGTCGCTGAGTGCCTCGGGGGCCCCCCTTTCTTCTTTGCCTGCGAATGCCCAAATCAAGCATCTATTACCAGCACACCTTCACTACTATATAGTCGCTTGTTCACGTCGCTATTACAGCGGCATTGATTGAAGATTTGTTATCTTTGGTAGAACCTCTGTTGACTTGATTGCCGATGACTACAGAGACGAAAACACCCGCCGGGGCGGGTGTTTTCAGGGGTATTGCAGATTAGTGGCTATCAGTTGCGCACCAGTTCCAGCTCTTTGAGCAGGTTGTCGGCATGATCCACTTCATCCATCATCCACAGAATGTAGCGGATATCCACGTGCACGGCGCGGGTGATGGTGGGGTTGAAGTACCAATCTTTGGTGATGGCTTCATAGGTGGAGTCAAAGTTGAGGCCAACCAGCTCGCCCTTGCCGTTAAACACGGGGGAGCCTGAATTGCCTCCTGTGGTATCTACGCTGGAGAGAAAGTTAACCGGTACAGAGTTGAACTCGGCGGGGTTATCCAGGCAGGAGAACAGGCGGCACAACCAGCTGCGAGGATCCTGATACAAGTGCTGCACCTTATGCTCGCCCAGTCGTCCCTGCTTGATGGCATCCAGCAGCTTCTGCGGTGCATTGTAGGGCTCGACACCTGTGTGCTTGGCGACTATCCCTTCCAGCTTGGTAAAGGGTTGCTTGTAGAGCGCATCACGGGACTGATAGCCATCGACCATACCATAGCTGATCCTTAAGGTGCCGTTGGCATCCGGATAGACAGGCTTACCCATGGCCTTGTTATAGGCAATGATCGCCTTCATGTAGGCGGGGCGGGCGATGGACAGCTTACCGGCCAGTTCCTTGTCGGCTTTTTCCTGCGCCATATTGGTGTCGTACAGGGCTACTGCCATGCGAATGAAGGGATCGCTGCTGCTCTCGAAGGCTTCCGGCTTGGCCAGCATCCAGTCGAGGCGTTTTTCTGGGTCGGTCAGCTCGGTCAGGGCATACATGCCTTCGAGCTTGTCGCCCAGGCTGATACCTTGCTCGGGTGTCAGCAACTGATCCATCACGGCGACCCGGTTATCCTGCGCCAGGTAGGCGTCGATATCCATCTGCCACAGTGTCTTGTCGACGCTGATATCGAAGCTGGAGTCAAGTCGCTTGAGACGGGCGGCGAACATCTTCATGTCACGCTCTTGATAACCCGCTTCGCGCTCGGCATCGGGTTTTTGGTTTTCTTTGGCCAGGCGATAAAGCTGCTTGGCGGCGCTGAGCAAGGCACTGGATTGAGCGTTGTCAAAATAGTAGCTCTGCTGATACTTGTGCTGTTGCTCGGCCAGCAGTTGTTCGAGCTCACTTAGTTGCGCCATCAGCGGCTGTGCGTCTTTATCTTTGGCCAGCCAGTCGCGGAAGGCATTTTCCTCGACCTGCTTGATGGCGGCGATGTCAGTGGCGTGGAAGCCATCCAATAAGCCGTTGAGTTTTTTCATCCGGTTGGCCATGCCGGCCAGAGTCCCGGCATACTTGATGGCGATATCCTTGTCGGAAGCGCCCATGCCCTCAATGGTGTCGATTTTGGCCTGATAGCGGGCGGCTTGGGTCGGATAGAGCCAGTCGCTGGCGAATCTCAGCTCTGAGGTCAGGCGGTAGCGGCTGGTTGAACCCGGGTAACCGGCCACAAACACGCCATCACCGGCCTTAACGCCATCGGCATTGACCTTGAGGAAGCTCTTGGGCTGATAAGGCACGTTATCCTCGGCATAGGCTGCCGGTTTGCCATCCTTGCCGACATAAGCCCTGAGGAAGGTAAAGTCGCCGCTGTGACGAGGGTATTCATAGTTATCTATGTCGCCACCGAAACCGCCAACACTCTCGGGTGGCGCATAAACCAGGCGCACATCGCGAATAATCAGCTGTTTGATCAGGTAGTATTCAAGTCCATTGTGGAAACTACGTACTGAGCAGCGGTAGTTGTCGTCGGCTTCACACTCTTTGACCAGCGCCTTGCTGTTGGCCTGGATGGCTTCATAACGCGCCAGTGGCTCGCTCGGCAGGTTGGCCGTTATCTTATCTGTGACATCTGTGACCGCCTCGGTGACATAGAGGCGCTCGTTGGGACCGGCCAAAGGCTCCAGGCGTTGTTCTTTGGCCAAAAAGCCGTCGGCCAGATAGTTGTGTTCTTTGGTGCTGTTGTATTGGATACCCCGATAGGCACAGTGATGGTTGGTGACAACCAATCCTTGGGGTGAGACGAAACTGGCGGTACAATAGCCGAGGCCCACCACGGCGTTCATGGGGTACTTTCCTAGATCGGCCAGTTGCTCTGCCGGGATGGCGATGCCGCGCTCACTGAGCTTGTCGGCAATAGAGGGCATTTGGTAAGGTTGCCACTGCCCTTCATCGGCTATGGCGAGGCCGGAGGTCAGCGCCAAGGCTGCAGCCAATGCATTGCGCATGTTCATTCCTTATTTATTGTTAGTGTCCGTTTGGATATGAAAAACAGGTGATTGTAGGTGTAAAATTCCTGTTCTGATTGAACCGGGTTTTATATCACATTTTGCCTGATTGTTGGAGAGTTGGAGATTTATGCAACAGCAAGGTGCCTTTAAGGCCAAAGATAAGCGAAGAGACGTCCAGGTTGACGCGCTCAAGCTGCCCCCCCACTCCATTGAGGCGGAGCAATCCGTGCTCGGGGGACTAATGCTGGATGCAGAGGCCTGGGACAAGGTGTCCGAGGCCGTGGTCAGAGAAGACTTTTACTCCCGTTCCCACAGGCTGATTTTCAGTGCCATGCAAAAGCTGGTTGAAAACGGCCAACCCATAGATTTGATTACGGTTTCAGAACAACTGGAGCTGACTGACGAGCTGGAAGATGCCGGTGGTTTTACCTATCTGGGGGAAATCGCCAAGAATACCCCCAGCGCCGGTAACATTCTCTCCTACGCCGAAATCGTGCGCGAGCGTGCTGTGGTGCGGGAGATGATCCGGGTAGCACATGAGATTGCCGACGCAGGTTATAATCCTGAGGGGCGGGACTCAGGTGCTTTGCTGGACTTGGCCGAAACCAAGGTGTTCAAGATAGCCGAGCAGCGTGCCAACGCCAACGAGGGCCCGGAGGGGATTAAGAGCATCCTCGAAAAAACGGTCGACAAGATTGAGCAGCTCTACAACAACCCGCACAACGGTGTGACCGGGGTATCCAGCGGCTTCTCCGATCTGGATAAGATGACCGCAGGTTTCCAGTCCGGTGACCTGGTTATTGTCGCGGCCCGTCCTTCCATGGGTAAGACCACCTTTGCGATGAACCTTTGTGAATATGCGGCGCTCAATGAAGACAAGCCAGTTCTTATCTTCAGTCTCGAGATGCCCTCGGAACAGATCATGATGCGTATGTTGGCGTCGCTTGGCCGGGTGGACCAGACCAAGATACGTACCGGCCAGCTGGATGATGATGATTGGGCGCGGGTGTCATCCACCATGGGGATCATGCTCGAGCAGGGCAAGATGTATATCGATGACAGCTCGGGCCTGACACCGACCGAAGTGCGCAGCAGGGCCAGGCGTATCGCCCGGGAATACGGTGGTCTGTCCATGATCATGGTCGACTACCTGCAGCTGATGCAGGTGCCGGCATTGGCCGATAACCGGACCCTGGAAATTGCTGAAATCTCCCGCTCGCTCAAGGCCCTGGCCAAGGAGCTGGAGATCCCGGTGATCGCCCTGTCGCAGCTGAACCGCTCATTGGAGCAAAGGGCCGATAAACGCCCGGTGAACTCTGACTTGCGTGAATCCGGCTCTATCGAGCAGGATGCGGACCTTATCATGTTTATTTATCGTGACGAGGTGTATAACGACGATTCGCCCGATAAAGGCACGGCAGAGATCATCATAGGTAAGCAACGTAACGGCCCCATAGGCCGGGTCAGGCTGACTTTCCAGGGGATGTTCTCCCGCTTTGACAATTACGCCGGTCCGCAATTTGAAGAGGACTAAACCTCTGCGGACGGTTTTCCCGGCGCGGCCAGAGAGCGCGCCATCCAATCCAAGATTGAAGGTAAGCTTTGAAACCCTTTCCCAGAGCAGAGATTAGCAGCCGGGCGCTGCAACATAATCTGGCCAGGCTGCGTGAGATCGCGCCCGCCAGCAAAGTTATTGCTGTCGTCAAGGCCAACGGCTATGGCCACGGCTCACTGAACGTGGCCAAGAGCCTGAGTAGTGCCGACGGCTTCGGTCTGGCGCGGCTCGAAGAAGCGTTGGAGCTCAGGGCCGGTGGTGTAACGGCCAAGCTGTTGTTGCTCGAAGGTTTTTTTCGCAGTACTGAGTTGCCTCTACTGGTTAAGCATGACATAGACACAGTGGTGCATCATGAGTCGCAGTTGCAGATGCTGGAGCAGGCCAAGCTGGATAAGCCGGTAACTGTGTGGCTCAAGGTCGACAGCGGCATGCACAGATTGGGTTTTCGCAGCGACGAGTTTAGCGAGGTGTATCAGCGGCTGCTGGATTGCCCACAAGTGGCCAAGCCCATCAATCTGATGACCCATTTCGCCTGCGCCGATGAGCCGGACAATGATTATACCCGCGAGCAGTTGGAGCATTTCAACCAGCTCACCGCCGGGTTGGATGGCGACCGTAGTCTGGCCAACTCGGCCGGTGCCCTCTATTGGCCCAGCAGCCAACAAAACTGGATCCGCCCGGGTATCGCCCTCTATGGGGTGTCGCCTGTGGTCGGTGACAGAGGCGCCAATCACGACCTGCAACCGGCTATGAGTCTGGTGTCACAGTTGATAGCCGTGCGCGAGCACAAGGCCGGAGAGAGCGTGGGCTATGGAAGCTTTTGGCGTTCATCAAGGGATACCCGCCTCGGGGTGGTGGCTATAGGTTATGGTGATGGTTATCCCCGCAATGCCCCCGAGGGCACGCCTGTGCTGATTAATGGTCGCCGGGTGCCTGTGGTTGGCAGGGTGTCGATGGATATGCTAACTGTGGATCTGGGGCCGGATGCCCGGGATGTAGTTGGTGATGATGCCCTCTTGTGGGGGCCGGCGTTACCGGTGGAAGAGGTGGCGGCTCATATCGAAACCGTGGCCTATGAACTGGTGACCAAGTTGACTCCCAGAGTGGCTGTCTGCCTCGATTGAGTCTGAATCATGCCATTGAGTTGGCAAATAATAAAGGGCGCCTCGGCGCCCTTTATTATTACTGTCCTTCGAAACAGATCTCTATGTAGGCCGAGCCCTTGGGAGCGACAAAAGGCATGATGATCTTCTTGCCCTGAGCCTGATGGGAAATCTTGTGACCTATGCCGGAAACCACCACAGGGGTGGCCATTTCAAACTCATAGCCCTTGTCCGACAGCAGGTTCTTGGCGCCGCCGGTCACCATATTGGTGATTTCCCCCACCAGGTCTGTCACTTCTTCATTGATATTGCCGGGGTTTTCTCCCAGCATATTTTGCATTATCTCCAGGATCAGCCCTTGCTCAAAGGTGATCGACAGTGATCCTTTAGTCTGCGGGCCCACCATACCGATAAGCCCGGACACATCGCCCTTGGCCAGGTTGTCTGTCTTGAGTCTGGGCTTGCCCGGAGTCAACTGCATGTTGGCCATGGTGGAAACTACGTTGAGGAGTGACTGAAGAAAGGGATTGATAAAAGTGACATTCATGCCGGATTTGTTCCTCTTGCTGCCAAGGGATGCGAATAGTGTAAGGCTAATCCATAAGCGATTTGACTCCCGCCCACTGGATCACACTCTTATTAGCTTAGAACAATGGCTTGGGCTCTGTGGCGATTTCTTGCCCGGAAAAACAGTGCC
The DNA here is from genome assembly GCF_033842865.1 of Shewanella indica. Taxonomy (NCBI): domain Bacteria; kingdom Pseudomonadati; phylum Pseudomonadota; class Gammaproteobacteria; order Alteromonadales; family Shewanellaceae; genus Shewanella; species Shewanella indica. Next base: position 762,084 of record NZ_JAWXXR010000001.1, on the reverse strand, counting down.
CGGCATAAAAACCGGGCACAGAACGAGCTTCAGGAGACTTTTTCGATTTTGGCCGGCAGCCCTTGGCGGGCCGAGGCGCCGCTGGCCCAATCCACCAGAGGGTATGAACCCGAGCGGCTGGGATCCAGTACGGCGAGATCGTTGAGGTTAACCCCGGCACGGATCAGCGGGTTGGCGGCAACCTGCTTGTCATCTATGCTGAATGCCCGCGCGCCGAGCTCCTTGTGACCAAAGCCGTGTTCGATGGCGATACACTCGGGATGCACGCCGGCGACGCATTCCACCAGTGCCAGCACACTGCCGTTGGGGGTGCTGATTTTCACGGTATCCCCCGTGGCTATCCCCAATCTTTGGGCCGTGTCTTTATTGATCCGCACCGGATTATTGGGGTGCACCTGTCTGAGCCTGTCAGAGCCGATACTCATAGAGCTCATGGTGTGTGACTTGTAACTCGACAGCAACATGGGCCAGGACTGGCGGTCGAAGGCTTGCCTGAGGTCTGTGCCATCGGCCAGGCGTTGACCATAACTGCGCGGACAGCCACTGAGAAACTCGCCGCTCTGGGAGTGACGGCGACTACCCACCTGAGGGTTCCACAACATCATAGGCTTGGGCCAGACCTTGGTGGGGTTGCCCTCAGCGTCCCTGGCCTTGTTCATCGATTCGAAACGGCCACCGCGGGCATAGAGATAAGCCACTCTTGATGCTTCCTCTTCACCGAGACGAGCCTTGAGTTCGGGAATGATCCTGGCAACCCCGGACCAATAGAGATCTTCCTTGCCTATGGCGGGGACTTTTTCTCCCAACCAGGCGACGTTGGCGGCGCCGTAGAGAGAAAAGTCGGCGGCGCGAGTCAGCGGGTGGCGTGTGCCATCATGGGCCAGCACCGCATTTTCACCGAAGCCGGGCAAGGCCAGCGCCATGGCAATCCGGGTAAGAAAGCTTTCCATGCACACGGGATCACCATCCACTGTGTGCTCCACCCTGGGTTTGACTATCGGCCAGCGGCCGGTGGCAATCTTGGTCATGGTGCCCTGCCAGGCCGAGGTCCAGCCCCAGGACTCATAGGTGAGGGTGTCCGGCACTATATAGTCGGATAACGCCGTGGTTTCGTTGATAAAGCTATCGATACTGATAAACAGCGGCAGCACCTTGGGATCTTTGAGTTTATCGCCTATGGCGGCGCCGAGCCCGGCCTGACCATAGACAGGGTTGCCCATATGGTTGATCCAGGCCTTGAGCGAATAAGGGTAACCGTTGACCGCCGCAGTTAGATGCTCGCTCAACATGGGCGCCGAGATCGGGAACCATGGCTCCTTTGCCGGGTAGGGCGACTCGCCGGCCTGCTGCTTGCGCTTGTATTCCGAGCTTTTTTCATAGGGGAAACGGGAGCGCGACAGGAATACTCCCTTGGGCTGCACCATGCCGTCAAACTCGGCCAGGTTGTAGCGTGGGCCTTTGCCGAAGGGGGGGAAAGTACCGCCCTTGGCCAGCGCGCCGCCCTTTTGGTTGATATTGCCTATCATGGCGTTGAGCATCATGATGGCCCAGGCGGTATAGAAGCCATCACTGCTCATGGTGCCGCCGTGGCTGATCACCGCCGCCTTGCTGCCATGGCTGGTGAATTTGTTGGCCAGGGCTTCAATCTCATCGACCGGCACATCGCATTCGGCGCTGTATTGCGCCAATGTCTTGAGCCGGGCCGATTCGGCCAGCAGGCTGAAACTGCTCTTGCAGGCCAGGCTCTGGCCATTTGGGCCTGTGAGTCTGTGGTCCACTTCGAGCTGCGCCTTAGTGCAGGCCTCGGCGGCCATGGGTTCACCGCTGACGGCGTCCAGCACCAGCAAGGGGTCTTCATCGCCGAAGGGTTTGCCGCTGAAGGCCAACCCCAATTCGCTGGCGTGCAGATACTGGCCGTATCTCGGATGCGCCTGGTCTGAATGCACCAGGAAACCGGCATTACTGAAACCGCGGAAACCGGCGGCTTTGGCGGCCTTGACATTGGGAGCGCTGAGAAACTCGGCGCTGTAGCGCTGATTGTCGATGATCCAGCGCAGCATAGCCATCGCCAGCGAGGCGTCTGTGGCCGGGCGGATTGGCAACCAGACATTGTCCGGCGCCGACGCCAGATTGGAGGTGTTGGGCAGCATGGGCGAAACCACAACATAGCTGAAGTTGCGGTTGTTGACCCTGGCATTGGCCATTTGCCGCGCTTGGCGCTTGAAGGGGTTGCCGGATTGCTGCGGTGAAGTGCCGATGAACAACAAGAACTCGGCATGATCCCAGTCCGGTTTCAAGTGGGCGTACTTTTTCAGATCGTCCAGCAAGGCGCCGGCACCGGCCCGATAGCTGAAGCCACAGTAAGAGCCGTGGTTGGCAAAGTTACGGGTGCCGAAGCTGTTGAAGGTAAAGCGTTTTATCAGCGTGTCCCGCCCCTCATCCGAGGCGTTGCTGACCAATAGCTGATTGGCCTTGGGGCCATATTCAGGGTTGGCGGGATCCAAAGGCGTGTTGAGATCGCGAATCGCCCTGAGTCCATCCACATGGCCTTCACCAAACAGATCGCCACCTTCGACAACCTCCTTGAGCAACTGCTCGAATGCTATGCTCTGCCACTGGCCCGAACCTCTGGGGCCGACCCGTTTCAGGCAGCGTGTTACCCGATAGGGGCTGTCCAATAACTCCAGCATGGCGTTGCCGCGGGCGCAGGCGGTGGAACGCCCGGCAAGCCCCTGTTCTTGCCAGGCGCTGGTGGCCACCAGGGCATCGCGCACCGGGGTGTCAAAGTCCAGGTGTTCACGGGCCGACAGCGGATGATAAGGATTACCGTTGATACGGATAATGCTGTCGGTTTCATTATCGATACGGGCCCGCACCCCGCATTTGGTCCAGCAGCCGAAACACATGGTATTGGCCAGACGCTGGTTGTCATTGGCGCTCAGTTGGCCGCTATTCAGGTCGACCTTGAGTTCAGGTGCCAGCGAGTTGCCATGAATCGCTTCTTGGGTATTTTTGCCCGAGCTGCCATTGACCAGGCCCTTGCCCAGCTGGGTTAGGGTGTGGCTGTAGCCTGCAACAAATAGTCCGGTACCACCTGTGATGGCAGCCCCTTTGATAAAACGGCGTTTACTCTTGTCCATTATGCGGCTCCTTTCAGTTCGGTGGCAGACTGACGTATCAGTTCGGAAATCAGGGTGATCAGGGCCAGCCATAGGCCAAAGGTACCCAGGATCCCCAGCAGCCCCTGTGGGCCCCAGGGCAGTTCATAGAAGTAGGTGCCGGCGCCATACTTGGGATCCGTCTGCGCCTGGATAAGCACCAGCCAGCGAAAGCCCCAAGCCAGGTGGATGGCGGCAAAGCTGCCAAACAGCAAGGCCCAGCGGGGCAGATGTCTGAAGGCCAGCAGCAGCGCCAACAAGGCCAGGGTTGCCAGCACCCAGATAGCGGCCAGCTGCCAACTGGGGCTGTCGCCGAGCAGCAATCTGGCTTCATTGGCGCTGTTGCCGCCACTGATAGCCCAGCCGATAAGCAACAGGGCAAACAGGGCGAAGGAGCCACGCAGCCAGAGCAGCAGCTGTTTGTCTGTCTCCTGCTTATGACCATTGAACAGGCGGTTGAGCCAAATTAGCATGCCGCTGCCGGCGGCCAGGGCGCTGGCGGCAAACAGAGGCGGCAGCCAGTAGCTGTGCCACAGCGGTCTGGCCTTGATGGCCATGGTTTCCATGCCGGTGTAGAGGGCGATACTCAGGCCGCTGAGCAGGGCAACCCAGGCTAGAGGCTTGAGCCAGGGCTCGCCTTGCCAGTTCCCCAGGCGTAACCAGTATCCCAGGCGGCTCCAGCCATCTTTGGGCTGAGTCGGAAGGGAAGGGCGCAGCAAGAGGTAGGCAAAGGCCAGCGCCGCTGCCATAAATAGCGGCAGTAACCAGGCGCCATACCACATCCAGGAATCCAGCCTGAGCTGCATATAGAAGTGCCAGGCGCGGGCGGGTTGGTGCAGATCGGCCAAGAGTGCCACAGGTGCCACTATGGCTGTGCTGAGGATCAGGCTGCCACAGAGTGTCAGCAGGCGCTTATCCTTGGCGCCGGGGCGGATAATGGTCAGCGCCGCAATCCACACTGCGGAATAGGCCAGTCCCATCATAAAGAAGTATTGCACCGCCCAGGGTAACCAGGTGATGGCGATATCCGGGGTCAAGATCTCTTTAATGTCCATGGTGCAACTCCTCTCCAGTGGCGGTCATCAGGCTGCGAACCGGCGCTTCGCCGCGGATCCTTTCTTCAAATGCGGCTGTCATCCCCAGATAGAATACGCAGGGCGAGGTTTCGGCCGAGGGCTTGAGTACCTTGATCTCGTCTCTGTGCTCGGCCAGCATGCGACTGATTTGGCTGCCGGGATCGTTGAGATCGCCGATGATCCTGGCCTCACCGACACAGGTTTCGACGCAGGCCGGTAGCAAGCCCGCTTCCAGCCGATGGGCGCAGAAGGTGCACTTGTCGGCGGTGTTGGTGTCATGGTTGATAAAGCGCGCATCGTAGGGACAGGCCTGGACACAGTAACCGCAGCCGACACACCAGTGGCTGTCGACTACCACTATGCCGTCCTGGCGCTGGAATGTGGCGCCTGTGGGGCAAACCGGGATGCAGGGTGGGTTTTCGCAGTGATTGCAGAGCCTGGGCAGCATCATAAAGGCGCTTTCCTGCCCTTGGGTCACTTCATACTGGTTGACTGTGGTACGAAACTGCCCCAGTGGGGGTTGATTTTCTATGGTGCAGGCGACAGTACAAGCCTGGCAACCGACGCAGCGGCGCAGATCGATCAGCATGCCATAGCGTTTGCCACTGGTTGCCTGGGGCTTGGAAGTCGATGCCTGGGCGACGGGCAAAAACGCAGCTCCGGCGCTGATGGCGGCGATTTGCCCCAGTAGTTGACGTTTACTCTTGTCCATACAGACTCCTGAGTCTTGCGGTGATTGGAAACCCACCGGGCTCCTGTTGCCTGTATTCTCGGCAACTGGCGCCCCTGGTCTCTATAGTGGTTTTCCACATATCGGGGCTGCTATTGATCCAGCGCAAGAAATTGAGGCTAGAATGGCGGGCAGACTGATGTTGCCCCTGCCGCTTGTGGCCGCAACATTTCCTAACCGGAGCTAAAACCAAGAGATGAGAATCCTGTATCTGCTGTGTTATCTGTTTGCGGCTGTACTGCTCGGCCATTGGTCGTCAGCTGCGGCAGCGACTGAGCCTTTGCCGGTATCAGGCCCAGCTATGACAAGCGGAGCGCTGACCGATAAGGCCGTGGTGGATATAGGTGTGTTGGCTACCCGGGGCTACAGCGACAGCATTAACCGTTGGCAACCCACCATGAATTGGCTCGAGCAGCAGATCCCGGGATATTACTTTCGCCTGCACCCCTTGACGCTGGAGCAGCTGTCGCAGGCGGTGGCCGCTCAGGAGCTGGACTTTGTGATCACCAATCCGGGCCAATCTGTGCTGTTGGCGCGGCAGTATTCCTTAAGCTGGCTGGCAACCCTCAAGAGCCGCCTCAATGCCGGTGAGCCGATGCAGGTGGGTTCGGCGCTGGTGGTAAGAAGCGAGTCCAGCCTGCAACATCTGCAAGATCTCAGGAACAAGCGCCTGGGGATAGTCTCGACCCAGGCCTTCGGCGGCTACCTGACCTTGGTGTATGAAGCGCGGCTCAAGCAGATAGACCTGCCAAGCTATGTGGCCGAGATCCAATCTTTGGGATTCCCGCTGGATAATCTGCTCTATCGCCTGCGCGATGGCAGCATAGACGCCGCCGTGGTGCCAGTCTGCCAGTTGGAGCAGATGGCGGCGGAGGGGCTTATCGATGCCGGGCACTATCGGGTGCTGGACAATCAGGCACCGGCAGGGTTTGCCTGCGAGGTGTCGACCCGCCTCTATCCCAACTGGTCTATGGCCAAGACCAGTCGTGCCAGTCAAGGGCTGGCCAAGCAGTTGACCCAGGCCCTATTGGCACTGCCGGAAGACAGTGAGGCGGCCAAAATGTCCGGCTCGCTGGGGTGGACCACGGCGGTCAGTCAACTGGCCATTGATAAGCTGCTCAAGGATCTGGACCTGCACCCATTGCAGGCGCCTTGGTGGCAAAGGGCGCTGCAGTGGCTCAAGGCTCACAGTCATTGGGGCTGGAGCTTGCTGGCGCTGCTGGTGCTGCTCAACGGTTATCACTTCTGGCTCGAATACAGTTTCAGCCGCCGCGGCCGGGAACTGGCCAAGGCCCAGCGGCAACTGAGTGAAAACCTCAGTTTGCTGGAACATGCCCAGCGGGCGGCGGTGGCCGGTGAACTGGGGGCCAGTCTGGCCCATGAGTTGAACCAACCTTTGGCGGCCATAGGCAACTATTGCCATGGCGCCAGTGTCAGGCTGCAACAGGGGCAACTTGACAAGTTGCCGCTGGCACTGGAACAGATACAGTCGGAAGTGGGCCGCGCCCACGGTATCATTCAAAGGCTCAGGGGGCTTTTGAAAAAGCGCCCGCCGCAAAAACAGTTGCAGCCGTTCAGCCCCTTGCTGAGCGAGACGCTTATTCTGCTGGGGCATGAATTGGAGAAACAAGCGATCCGCGTCGATTGGCAGATTGTCGGCGAAGAAAGACCCATGCAACTGGATACGGTCGCCATGCAGCAACTCTTGTTGAATCTGCTTAAAAATGCCATCGAAGCCTTGGCTGAAGAGCCTAAGGCCGAGCGCCTTATTGCGCTGCGGCTGGATTATCAATCTCAGCCCGGCAAGCTCTTGCTGGAAGTGCAGGACAATGGCCCTGGACTTAAACAGGATGGCAAGAGCCTGATGCAGGCCTTTACCAGTACCAAGACAGATGGCCTGGGGCTGGGGTTGGTGATCTGCCGGGAAATCGCCGAGAGCCATGGCGGCAGCATCAGCCTGCTGCAGCCGCCTGAGGGCGGTTGTCTGGTCACAGTGTTGCTGGCTTAAACCCGTTTTGCCAAGGAGAAAGAAAAATGCCGGGACAATTTGCTGCTCAAAACAGTTCACCGACCGATGACAAGCGTCAGTCAGTCTATCTGGTGGATGACGATGATTCGGTGCGGCGCTCGTTGGGGTTTATGCTGGAAGGCTATGGTTTTGAGGTGCAGGCCTTTGAAGATGCCGAGCATTTTCTCAAGGCGCAGCTGTTGGATCTGCCCGGCTGCCTGATCCTCGATATGCGTATGCCAGGGCTCAGTGGGGCGCAGCTGCAGCAACTGCTCAACGAGCGTAATAGCCCGCTGGCGGTGATCTTTCTCACCGGCCATGGCGACGTGCCGCTGGCGGTGGATGCACTTAAATCCGGCGCGGTGGACTTTTTTCAAAAACCCGCCGATGGTGCTCGCCTGGCCGAGGCGGTCACCAAGGCGCTGAGTCACTCTGCCGAAATCGCCAAGCGCCGAAAGCTGCAAGGCATCTACCAGGCGCTGACTCCGAGGGAGAAAGAGATATTGCATCTCATCGCCAAGGGCTATAAGAACCAGCAGATAGCCGACGAACTCTGCATCGCCATGCGCACAGTGGAGATCCACAGATCCAACCTGATGAAGGGCATGCAGGTGAGCTCGCTGGCTGAAATGTTGTTGATTTATGCCGGGATAGAGACAGAGTTTGAGTAACTCGGGTCAAAAGTCTTCGGCGGCAAAAGAATGACCTTTGATTCGGGTTTATGAGCGGGATTTATCTGCGGCTGTCGTTTTATGGCCACAGAGGGTAAAATAGCGGCCCATTTTTGCGTACCGGATCTGTGAATGCCAAGCTCTATCGATGCCAACCGCCGTTTTTCCATTGCCCCCATGCTGGATTGGACGGATCGCCATTATCGTTACTTTGCCCGGCTGATGTCGAGTCAGACGCTGCTCTACACTGAGATGGTGACCACAGGCGCGATACTACATGGCAAGGGCGATTATCTGGCTTATAACCAGGAAGAGCACCCGCTGGCATTGCAATTGGGCGGCTCCAATGTTGAGGATCTGGCCCGCTGCGCCGAAATCGCCCAGCAAAGGGGGTATGACGAAGTAAACCTCAATGTGGGGTGCCCTTCGGATAGAGTTCAGAACGGCCGCTTTGGCGCTTGTTTGATGGAAGAGCCAGAACTGGTGGCCCATTGCGTCGATGCCATGCGCCAGAAGGTGGATATTCCGGTGACGGTCAAGACCCGCATCGGCATAGACGACAAAGATTCCTACGAATTTCTTTGTGACTTCATTACCAAGGTGAGTGCCGCCGGCTGCGATACTTTCATCATTCATGCCCGCAAGGCCTGGTTGCAGGGGCTCAGTCCCAAGGAAAACCGTGAGATCCCGCCATTGGATTATCCCAGGGTGTATCAATTGAAGCAGGATTTTCCCGGCCTGCATATCAGCATCAATGGTGGTATCAAGAGCTTTGAAGAGATGCATGCCCATCTGGCCCAGCTGGATGGGGTGATGGTGGGGCGAGAAGCCTACCAAAATCCCTATCTGTTGGCCGAGGTGGATCAGAAGATCTTTGGCCTCGATAGCCAGGTTATGAGTCGCGATCAGGTGGTGGATGCCATGTTGCCCTATGTGGAAGCTCATTTGCAGTCGGGTGGCCGCTTGAATCATATCAGCAGACACATGACAGGCCTGTATCAGGGGATCCCCGGCTCTCGCAGTTGGCGCCGTCATCTGAGCGAGAATGCCCACAAGCCGGGTGCCGGCATAGAAGTGCTGCTTAAGGCTCGTGAAATGATGCACAGCGGAGTTTGACTTTGCTGTAATACCCGAGTGGTGAAAATCGCTATGGTGATAGTGCTTTTTACCAACAGATAGGAAATTGCTGTATTTTTGTGCTGTCACGGTCAGTCATTCTGTGTTAATGATTGGCCATTTTTATTTTTATTTCATTTAATATCATATCCTTAATCGAAACTTTTCCCAGTTGGCACGCCCTTTGAATTAGTCATCTTGACCGCTGACCCGTTCAGCTTAACCAGAAAGGGATGACAAGCATGAAAACTTCCAACCTGACTATTCAATCTCTGTTTCTTGGCGTTGTTATGGCTTCAGCCAGTGTTTCAGCCCAGGCCGATGTACTGCCTACCCAACCTATCTTCAGTGCTGTTGAACAGAACCTGAGTCAGCAGGCTCAGACCATGTTGCTCAGTGCCAAGCGCGAAATGCTGGCCTCTCTGCAACAGGAACTGGAGCGTAGCGTGGCCCAACTGAGCGACGAGATGACTCAAGAAACCCTGAGTCAGATCACCGAGTTACCCGTGGAGACCAGTGTTCTGACCCAAGCCAAGGATTGAGGTGCCTATGTGGATAAATAGCACTTTGGCACTACTGATGTTTCTGCCGTTGCTTGGTTACACCCTGATGGCGTTGTTAGCCTGCGGTGCCCGGCAGATACAGTTAACGAGATAATCGGAGTCAGTTATGTTTGATTTGGAACGTACACTCAAGGGAAATTCTTCCATCGTCTGTGGCCTATGCCGCGATATGGCCGAGCGTTTTGGCTGGTCGGTATTCTGGACCCGAATTGTTGCCGCAGTCATCACTCTGATGCACCCATTGCTTGGATTGACGGCTTACTTTGCCCTGGCACTGCTGTGGCCCAAGTGGGTGAAATGAGTATGTATAACAGGAGTCGAAACAAGCACAGAAGATATAGGTTGCTGTCTCAGTTACTGGTGTGGAGCATAGTCGGCGCGCTGATCCTTATGGTCTCTCTGCTCAGCCGCGAGTTTATGTCAGTGGGGATCTGGGGTAGCCCGTTTTTATGGCTGGATGCCGAAAATTGGAGCTGGGTGTTGACCCTGATAACCGCGATGCTGGCATTGGTGTGGGCCGCAATGACTTTCAGTGTGTTGGCAGTGGTGTGCGTACTTTGTGTTGCTGCGGCATTACTGATGTTTATCAGCGGCTTTGCAATGATTTGGCCGGTGCTGGTTTTGGCATTGGCAGTATGGGGAATAGGCAAGTCCAGTCAATGGCAGGAGTAGTGTTGCTGCGACTGGCTTGGTGTCAGCCCAGCCGCAGCAACATTGGATTCAGCTTCGATGATTTAACCTTTGTTGAGAAACTGGCGGAAAACCGCTTTGGCTTCATCGCTCTGCAGACGCTGGCCGAAGAGTTCCAACTCCTGATGCATCTGGTGTTGTACCCGGCTCTTGTGTGGCCGCATAAGTTGTCTGGTGAGTTGCAGCGCCTGAGGTGGCTTGGAAGCCAAGGCTTTGGCCTTTTCCAGCGCATAAGGGAAGAGCTCTGCCGGACTCAACATGCGGTTGATGAGTTTGAGATCCAGCGCCGTTTCGGCATCGAAACTCTCGCCCAGCAACAGCAGCTCAGAGGCCTTTTGATAGCCGACCAATTCAGGCAGTAGCAGGCTGGAGCCGGCTTCAGGCACCAGTGCCAGGTCGATAAAGGGCAAGCGGAACTGGGCTGTATTATCGGCATAGACCAGGTCACAATGCAGCAATAGCGTGGTGCCGATTCCGACAGCGGCTCCGCTGACAGCGGCGACCAAGGGCTTTTTCAGCTCCAGCAGGCAAAAGAGAAATCGCACTGCAGGGTGGTTGGGCCCCAGATCCGGCTGCTTGAGAAAATCAGCCACATCATTGCCTGAAGTAAAGCAGTTTTCACTGCCTGTCAGCAGAAAGGCGCGGATCTCGTTGTCCGCTTCCCCCTGGATCAGGTATTCTGTAAGCTGCTTATACATATCGAGATCGAGGGCGTTACGTTTATCCGGGCGGTTAAAACGTATGATACGTACACCCTGCTCATCCTGAACCTGAATCGTGCTCATTCGTTGTTTCCTTTACTGACGAAATGGGTTTTACATGGAGTTTAAGACATAGATGGCGATATTCAAACAACTGTTTAAAGTTATCTTGCTGGCCGGTATCAGTGCCAGCGCCTTCGCCTCGAACATAATGCTCGAACAAGGATATATCCGGGCCATGCCCGCTTCTGTTCCCAATACGGCGGCGTATCTGACACTCAGCAACCATGGCGCGGCGACTGAGCTGGTTTCTGCCAGCACCCCTGTGGCCCGTGAAACCATGCTGCATACCCTGATTGAAGAGGACGGCTTGGTTAAAATGCGCCATGTGGCGGCTTTCCCGCTGCCTGAGCATGGCCAGTTGACGCTACAAAGCAGCGGCGATCACATTATGATCATGGGCCTCAAGGCGCCGTTGCAGTTGGGGCAAAAAGTGCCTATGACACTGAGTTTTGCCAATGGTGAAACCCTCAATATCGAACTCGAAGTAAAATCCCCCCATGATGCTCCTGCAGCGCAAGAGCATCATCACCATCATTAAGGAGAACCCGGGATGCAAATGACATGGAAAAAAGGTGTCGGTGCTGCGGCCATAGTGTTCGTTATCGCATACGGCATCAGTGTTTGGTGGAGTATTGAACCCGATGTATTGACCCCTGAGGTGATGACATCGGAAAAAGGCGAAAAGATAACAGGTTATGCCACCACCAGCGCGCTGATAAATACCATGGAGACCTTGCTGGATAAGCAAGGAGGTTGGTTGTCCAACGACATGATGCCGCCTTCTGTGATGATGGACAACATGCCGGCGTTTGAATTCGGCGCCCTTGAGCAGGTGCGGGATCTTGCCTTGATCATGCGTAAAGAATTCAGCCGTTCTCAGTCACAGTCCACTGCCGATAAAGATCTGCTGGAAGCACATTCCAAGCTGAATATCGAGCATACCAGTTGGCTGGTGCCCAGTGCCGAGAGCGAATATCGTGATGCCATCAAGCTATTGAAGGTTTACCGGGCGCGGATGATGGATCCCAATAACCCGGATGCTCAGTTTTATGCTCGCGCCGATAACCTCAATGAATGGTTGAAAGAGGTGCAGAAGCGTTTGGGCAGCATGTCGCAGCGTCTGGCAGCCAGTGTGGGTCAGGAGAGGTTGAATACCGATCTTGCCGGCGACAGTGCCGCGCGTCAGTCGACCCCCAACCTGGAGAGCCAGCAGATTAAGACCAGCTGGTGGCAAATAGACGATGTTTTCTATGAATCCAGAGGCTCTGCCTGGGCCTTGCTGAATTTCATGAAGGCGGTAGAGGTCGATTTTGCCGACGTACTGAAGAAAAAGAATGCCGAAGTGAGTCTCAAACAGATCATCCGTGAACTGGAAGCGACTCAGCAAACAGTCTGGAGCCCAATGATCCTCAACGGTTCCGGATTCGGTTTGGTGGCCAACCATTCCTTGGTGATGGCCAACTATGTGTCCCGCGCCAATGCCGCGGTGATTGATTTAACCAACTTGCTTTCACAGGGTTAATTTATGAAAAAGACTTTATTGGCGACAGCCTTGCTGGCTTCTTTGATGGCGACCTCCGCCCAGGCAGCAACAGTCGTAGGCTTTAAGGTAGGCGCCGATTACTGGAAAGGAGATGCCAGCGGTACTTTTGCCGAGAAAGGCCAGCCGCAGCAGGAGTTCAACTATGACTCTTCCGCCCAGTACAGCCTTTGGTTCAGCGTTGAGCACCCTGTGCCACTGCTGCCCAACCTGAAGATCCGCGAAAACCGCCTGAAAGAAGATGGCGCGATGAGCAATGCTAACTTCAGTTTCAACGGCCACACCTTCAGCGGTGATGTGTACGCTACGGCCGACCTGAGCAACACAGACTTTATCCTCTACTATGAGTTATTGGACAATGACCTGGTTGCTCTGGATGTGGGTGGTGCCTATAAGTTGATGGATGGTTCTTTCCGGGTGGCTGACAAGGGGCATCCGGAAGAGCGTGATATCGACAGCGGTGTTGTCATGGGTTATGCCAATGCCGAGGTGGGCCTGCCTTTCTTTGGCCTGTACGCCTTTGCCGATGTGTTGGCCGGTATCAATGAGTCCAGTGTTTATGACTATCAAGTAGGCCTGGGCTGGGAGTTTGATGGTGTAGCGCTGGATACTCGGGTGCGTGCCGGCTATCGCGACTTTAAATTTGACGTAAACGGCTTCAATGGCATGAGCAGTAATATGCAGTTTGACGGCTTCTTTGCCGGTGTGGAACTGGTGTTCTAATTCCGTTATCCGTTGATAAATGACAATAAAAAACCGCCAGCTGGCGGTTTTTTATTGGCTGAGCTCCAGCTTATTGCTGTGCAGGAGTTGTCAGGCCGTTGTTGATTGAGATGACATCATCTTCATTCAGGGTGCCTGTGGCCTGCTTCAGTGCCAATATCGACTTGATATAGCCGTAACGGGCGTTGGACAGCTGGCGTTTGGAATCATACAGATCCCGGGTACGGTTCAGCACGTCAACTATGGTACGGGTACCTACTTCAAAACCGGCTTGAGTGGCTTTCAATGCACTTTCGGAAGAGAGCACTGACTGCTCATAGGCCTTGATGGAGCTGATAGAAGCACCAACATTGTTGAAGTTGTTGCGAACATTTTTGACTACCTGGCGGTAGGTCTGCTCCAATCTCTGACTGGCTTCAACATAGGCATATTGCGCTTGTTTCACCTGAGAGCTGACCTTGAAACCTTCAAAGATAGGTACACTGAGGTTAACGCCTACGGTACCGTTATCGAAATCAGGTTGGTTCTGACTGCCGATTTCCTGCTCCAGGCCCTTGGTATAACCGGCATTCAGGCTCAGAGACGGCATATGGCCGGCCTTATAGAGGCTGATGGTTTCCTGAGCGATATCTTTACCGATACGCTGGGTCAGCAGGTCGACACTGTTGGTCTCGGCCATTTTAAGCCAATCGTTTGGCATGGCTGGAGTTGGGCTGGCCGCAGAGAAACGGTCTGTATCCAGAATGTCGATGCTCTTGTGATCTATGCCGGTGATTTCACGCAGGGCTTCATAGCTGTTGATCAACTCGTTCTCGGCCAGGATTTCGGCTGCGGTCGCCAGGTCATACTGAGCCTGTGCTTCATGGACATCGGTAATGGCTGTCAGACCAACAGCAAAGCGCTGTTTGGTTTGCTCCAATTGCCGCTCAATGGCACGCTTCTCGGCGCCTTTGAACTCGTAATTGTCCTTGGCGGCCAACACGTCAAAGTAAGCGGTTGTTACCCGGGTGATCAGCGTTTGCAGGGCTGAGGCATAGACGGCGTCGGCCTGTGATGCGGCTTTCTCCGCCAGGCTTAAACCGACCCAGGCAGAATGATTATAGATGACCTGGTTAAGCTTGATTGCACCTGTCAGGCCACTGGTGTCATCAGAGGGATCGTTCCAGGCTTTGTCATAACCGACATTGGCACTGATAGTCGGCAGCAGAGGTGCACGACTTTCTTCAATTTTTTCATACAACTGGTCTCTTTTGGCCTTGGCCTGGAGCACCACTGGATCATTGGTTAATGCCTGCTGATATATCTGAAGTAAATCGTCGGCTTGAACGGCCGGGGCAGAAACTGCGAGCGTTAACGCCGCGCATAAAGTGCGGATCTTGAATTTCATTGGCTGTCCTTATAGACAAACACCCTGTGACGGGCGGTTTCAACTTCGTTAGACTGTTAATGCCTTTGATAAAGGCGGTTTGCGCTTCCCGACGCTTCCCGATACAGCAAAACTTAATGGTTTTGATACTAAAAAATCAACCGTTTTCAAGTCAATTCGGAAGTGTAACAGATTTTATTGGTAAATGGTGCCGGGTGGTTTGAAATTGCACCTTTTATAGCTAAAGCGGAGTGAAAATGGCAGTAGAAAAATTCACCAAAGAGGATGTTCAGGTGCTGGGGCAGCGCACGTTATACCGGGGATTTTTCCGGATGGAGGAATACCGTTTCCGTCATCGGCTGTTTGCCGGGGGCTGGAGCGATGAAGTGACTCGCGAGGTATTTGAGCGCGGTCACGCTGTAGTGGTTTTGCCCTATGATCCGCGAGAAGACAAAGTGGTGTTGATTGAGCAGGTGCGGTTTCCTGCGCTGGAAACCAGTGAATCTCCTTGGTTGCTGGAGTTGGTGGCGGGTATGATTGCCCCCGGCGAAGTGGCCGAGGAGGTCGCCAAACGGGAACTTTTGGAAGAAACCGGACTCAACTCCAGTGCAATTTCGGCCGTAAGCAGTTATCTTTCCAGCCCCGGAGGTTGTAGTGAGCGTTTCTACTTCTATTGGGCTGAGGTGGACTCATCCAACGCAAACGGGCTGCACGGCTTGGCCGAAGAGCATGAAGACATTAGGCTGCATGTGCTTTCCCGCACTGATGCTTATGCCAAGGTGCTGAGTGGCGAAATCGACAATGCTTCGACTGTACTCGGGCTGCAATGGTTGCAGCTCAATTATCAAAATTTACTGCAGGCCAATGAACAAGAGAGACAGTGACAAGAAATACCAGCCGGATGTCAGCCGCTTTTTAGCCTTGTGTGGTCGCAACTACGGCCATATTCAGCGCTGGTTACCGGATGAGGGGGAAGTGGGCGAAAGCTGGCAGGTAGAAGGGGATTTCGGTTGTCTGGATGTCGAGCTGCTGGAAAATACCCGCTATACCCAGCTGGTGAGTATTTCCCGTCATGTGGGGAAGGGCGGATTAGTGCCTGTCCCCAAAGTTACCGTGCGGATTTATCATGATGCTAAATTAGCAGAAGTGTTAAGCAGCCGACAGATTTACCAATTGCGGCCAGTGTATGATTATCCGAACTTACGCATGTATCACCGCGATGAAAAGTACCAGGTAAACGCCTTCCTGGAGGAGTTATTGAAAATAGACTGTCAGGCGCGCCTCGTTTGTCAGTCCTGAGATTGGGTAATCAAAGTGCTGAAAGAGGCAATCACATACGGTATTCCTGAGGACAAGAGCGTTCGTTTGGTGCAGATCACAGATCCTCACCTGTTTGCCGAACCTGAAGGACAGCTTCTTGGCGTCAATACCGCCAACAGTCTCAACGCCGTTATCAATACTATCCAGGCCGTCAAGTATCCCGCCGACATGCTGCTGGCCAGTGGTGACATCAGTCAGGATTATTCCGGTGAGTCATACCGTAACTTTGTTGAAGCGATCAAGCCGTTAAACCTTCCCTGCCACTATATTCCAGGTAATCACGACGACCCCAGGATCATGTATTTGCATATGCAGGGCGAGCGTGTCTATGGTCACAGGCGGGTGTTGGCCGGGAATTGGCAGATTATCCTGCTGGACTCTACAGTGCGGGGAAAACCCGGTGGTCATATGGCCGAAAGCGAAATTGAGATCATCCGTAGTGCCATCGCCGCCGAACCTGACAGGCATGTGCTGTTGGTGATGCACCATAACCCTGTGTTGGTGGACTGCACCTGGTTGGATCAACATTGCATGGACAACGGTGCCCAGTTCCTCAAAGAAATGGGGCGTTACCCTCAGATAAAGGGCATGCTCTGGGGTCATGTTCATCAGCAACTGGATACTGAATATCAGGGGGAAGGTCACAAGCTTTCCTTGATGGCGACACCATCGACCTGTATTCAATTCAAACCCTTGTCGTCCTATTTTGCGCTGGATGCACTACAGCCAGGCTACCGTTTACTGGAGCTCAAGCCAGATGGTAGCATGCTCACCAATGTTTATCGGATCCCGGGCGAACGCTTCGCACCGGATGCTGAGGCCAGCGGCTACTGAGTTTGTTTTGGAGCAGTGGCCCCTTGTGAGGAACTATGCTGCTCTATATTCACGGTTTCAACAGTTCTCCCTTGTCTGACAAGGCTGTGCTTACCCGTACCTATATTGAACAACACTTTCCCGGTGTGCGACTGGAACAGCCACAACTACCCACTTCGCCCAAGGTGGCGATGGAACTACTGATTCAGTTGACCGAAGCCGCCAAGGCCAGCGGCGAGCCACTGGCGTTTATCGGATCATCCCTCGGCGGTTATTTTGCCTCTTGGTTGGCAGAGCGTTATGGCGGCAAGGCGGTACTGATTAACCCGGCGGTGCGCCCCTTTGAGCTCTTTGGTGATTATTTGGGGGCACAGTACAATCCCTATATCGATGAGCACTACCAATTATTGCCGGAGCATCAGCTACAGCTGATTGAATTTGATACGCCGGTCATTCTCAATCCGGATCGTTTTTTTGTATTATTACAGACTGCCGATGAGGTACTGGATTATCGCCAGGCCCTGGGCAAATATCACTGCTGTGAGATGCTATTGGAAAGCGGTGGAAACCATAGTTTTGTGGGTTACGGTGACAAGCTGGGCTCAGTCTGCCGTTTTTTACACTTATCTTGACAATCAGATCCTCGCGGCCCACCATGGCCTGAACATAAAAGACAGTGTGCGCTATGACCAATCAATACACCTCCGATGCCATTGAAGTACTGAACGGACTGGATCCGGTAAAACGCCGTCCCGGCATGTATACCGATACCACTCGACCCAACCATATGGGTCAGGAAGTCATAGATAACAGTGTCGATGAGGCCTTGGCCGGGTTTGCAACTCGAATCGATGTGGTGTTGCACACAGACAACTCCCTTGAAGTTACAGACGATGGCCGTGGTATGCCGGTGGATATTCACCCTGAGGAGGGGATCCCCGGGGTCGAGCTGATCCTGACCAAATTGCACGCCGGTGGTAAGTTTTCCAACAAAAACTATCAATTTTCCGGTGGTTTGCACGGGGTGGGGATCTCTGTGGTCAACGCTCTTTCTCGAAGAGTCGAGATCACTGTGCGCCGCGATGCCAAAGTCTATGAAATGGCCTTCGAGCATGGCGATAAGGTCGAGAGTCTCAGGGAAACCGGTACCTGCGGGCGCCGCAATACCGGCACCCGGGTGCAATTCTGGCCTGAGCCCAGCTATTTTGATTCGCCCAACTTTTCGGTCACCAAGCTGACTTACCTGTTGCGGGCCAAGGCAGTGCTCTGCCCCGGGCTCAGAATTCGTTTCACCAACAAACAAAACGCTGAGGTCCATGAGTGGTTTTATGAAGAGGGCCTGACCGACTATCTGAAAGATTCCCTTAAAGAGGCTCCGGCTCTGCCACAGGAGCCTTTTGTTGGTAGTATCAAAACCAATTTGGAAGCCGCCGATTGGGCCATTACCTGGCTGCCCGAGGGCGGAGACAGTATCAGCGAAAGCTATGTTAACCTGATCCCAACGCCGCTTGGTGGTACCCATGTGAACGGTTTCCGTCAGGGACTGCTCGAGTCGATGCGTGAATTCTGTGAGTTTCGCAACCTGATCCCAAGAGGAATTAAGCTTAGCCCGGAAGATATCTGGGACAAGGCCAGTTTTATTCTGTCGGTGAAGATGCAAGATCCGCAATTTGCCGGTCAGACCAAGGAGAAACTCTCCAGCCGCCAGTGCTCTGCATTTGTGTCGGGTGTGGTGCGTGATGCCTTCAGCCTCTGGCTCAACAGCAACACAGATCAGGCCGAACTGCTGGCCGAAATGTGCATCAATAACGCCCAGAAGCGTCTCAGGGCGGCGAAGAAAGTTGCCCGCAAGAAGGTCACTTCCGGCCCTGCTCTGCCCGGTAAACTGACCGACTGTACCGGCCAGGACCCGGCGCGTTCCGAGTTGTTTTTGGTGGAAGGGGACTCGGCCGGTGGCAGTGCCAAACAGGCCAGAGACAGAGAATTTCAGGCGATCATGCCGCTGCGGGGTAAGATCCTCAACACCTGGGAAGTGGAAGCGAGCCAGGTGCTGGCCTCTCAGGAAGTGCACGATATCTCAGTGGCCATAGGCTGCGATCCCGACAGCGACGATATTTCCGAACTCAGATACGGCAAGATCTGTATTCTCGCCGATGCCGACTCAGACGGTTTGCACATAGCGACCTTGCTGTGCGCGCTGTTTCTGAAGCACTATCGCACCTTGGTTGAAAAGGGGCATGTGTATATCGCCATGCCGCCACTGTTTCGTATCGATATCGGCAAAGAAGTGTTTTACGCTTTGGATGAGCCTGAAAAGCAAGGCATTCTTGACCGGATTGCCGCAGACAACAAGAAAGGTAAAGTGCAGGTCACCCGCTTTAAAGGTCTGGGTGAGATGAACCCACTGCAACTGAGGGAAACGACCATGGATCCCAACACCCGTAGATTGGTGCAGCTGACGATAGACGATGTCGACGAGACGGTGGCATTGATGGACATGTTGCTGGCCAAAAAGCGTTCGGGTGATCGCAAGTCGTGGCTGGAAACCAAGGGAGACCTTGCTCAGCTGTAATCGCCCTTGATGTGCCAATAACTATAAAATTTAAAGGCAAGGATATGATGAACCTGAATAACAGAATCGGTATCGCGGCCGGTGGAGGCTTGCTCCTGTTGGGAGCTGTGTTGCTGAGCGCAGCGGCCCATGCATCTCAGTCGATGATCATTACCGTGACTAAAGGCTTTGGTGTTTCTCTTTATGCTACAGATGTTGGCGATGCCAAACAGATGGCAGTAGGAGATGAAGGCACTCTGTTTGTCGGTTCTCACAAGAGCGGTACGATTCACGCTTTGGTCGACAGTAACCATGATGGCCGGGTCGATAAACGTTATCTGATAGCCAAGGGCTTGGATTACCCGGAAGCCTTGGCTTTTCACAAGGGTGACCTTTATGTTGCCCTGGAAGATAGAGTGGTGGTGTACCAGGATATTGAACCTAGGCTCAGACGTCCTCCGCGCGCTCGGGAAGTCTATGATCAACTGCCGGGCAACGGCAGAAAGAGTGCCAGAGCCATGCGCTTTGGTCCGGATGGCAGGCTCTATATTGCTATCAGCGCCCCTTGTAATGTGTGTGAGCCCAGCGCCCCTTTTGGCAGCATCATTGCCGTGAATGTAGACTCGGGCGGGAGTCAGCAGATAGCACTCGGAATACGTAATGTCATAGGTTTTGACTGGTCGCCACTGGATAACCGCCTTTGGTTTGCCGATATGAGCCGTGATTGGATGGGGGATAATCTGCCTCCTGATGAAATCAACCGGGTTGACGTTGCCGGGGCGCATTATGGTTTCCCTTATGTACATGGCAAAGATGTACAGGAACCTGCCTATGAAGAACCCAAGAGCCTGAATATCACCAAGCCAGTCTATGAACTGCCGGCCCATGTATCCCCTATGGGGATGCTGTTTTATCGCGGAAACCAGTTTCCCGCTGAATACCATAACCGGATTTTATTGGCAGAGAACGGCTCCTGGAACCGTTCCAGCAAGGTGGGTTATCAGATAGTGGTGTTGGAAACCGATGGCCGCCAGGTGAGCAATCGCCGCACCCTGGTGAGTTTTCTCGATGGTGAGTTTCCGGTGGCCAGACCCCATTCACTGGCGATAGCCCCGGATGGCGCCGTCTATATTTCGGATGATCTGAAGGGAAACATTTACCGCCTGTATTACAAAGACACTGGTGCAGAAGATGCTGAATCTGAGTCGGACTATGCGCCGGCACCTGAACAGGAAAATAAATAATGAGTGATGCGATAGCCTTGAGCCTGGATGGCGTGGAGCAGATGCCGCTCAGGCGCTTCACCGAAGAGGCGTATCTCAACTATTCCATGTATGTGATCATGGATCGGGCCTTGCCCCATATCGGCGATGGCCTTAAGCCGGTGCAACGGCGAATTGTCTACGCCATGAGCGAGCTGGGATTATCGGCGGCGGCCAAATACAAGAAGTCGGCCCGTACCGTGGGTGACGTGCTGGGTAAGTATCACCCGCACGGCGACAGCGCCTGTTATGAAGCTATGGTACTGATGGCGCAGCCCTTTACCTATCGCTATCCCTTGGTGGATGGTCAGGGTAACTGGGGGGCACCGGACGATCCCAAGTCGTTTGCGGCCATGCGTTATACCGAAGCCAGGTTATCCAAGTTTTCCGAGGTGCTGCTTAGCGAACTCGGTCAAGGTACAGTGGACTGGGGCGTCAACTTTGACGGCACCCTGAAAGAGCCCTTGGTACTGCCGGCCAGACTGCCGCATATTTTGCTCAACGGTATTACCGGTATCGCTGTGGGTATGGCGACGGATATCCCGCCCCATAACGCCCGCGAGCTGGCCAGCGCCTGTATCGAGCTGCTGGATAATCCCAAAGCTGATCTGCCGCGGCTGATGGAATTGGTGCCCGGGCCCGATTATCCGACTGCGGCCGAAATCATTACCCCGAGCGCTGAAATTGCCAAGGTCTATGAGTCGGGCCGCGGATCAATCAAGGCCCGTGCGGTTTACACAGTGGAAAACGGTGAAGTGGTAATAACGGCTTTGCCGCACCAGGCCAGCTCCAGCAAGATCCTCGAGCAGTTGGCGGCGCAGATGCAGGCCAAGAAGTTGCCCATGGTGACAGACTTGCGCGATGAATCGGACCATGAAAGTCCGGTGCGCTTGGTAATAGTGCCGAGATCCAACCGGGTCGATATCGAACAGATGATGGCGCACCTGTTTGCCACCACAGATCTGGAAAAGAGCTATAGGGTCAACCTCAATGTGCTCGGTCTCGATGGTCGGCCCCAGGTCAAGGGCCTCAAGCAACTCTTGAGTGAGTGGCTGGAGTTTCGAATTCATACAGTGCGCCGCCGTCTGGAATTCCGTCTGGATAAAGTACTGGCCAGGTTGCATATTCTTGAAGCCTTGATGATTGCCTTCCTCAATATCGATGAAGTGATAGAGATCATCCGCTTTCACGATGAACCCAAGGCCGAATTGATGCGCCGCTTTGGGCTGACAGATAAGCAAGCCGAAGCGATTCTGGAGCTCAAGCTGCGCCATTTGGCCAAGCTGGAAGAGATGAAGATCCGTGGTGAGCAGGATGAGCTCGAAGCCGAGCGGGAAAAGCTGCAACTGCTGCTCAGTTCGGAACGCCGCTTGAAGACCTTGATCAAGAAAGAGTTGCAGGCAGATGCGGAAACCTATGGTGATGACCGCCGCTCGCCACTGGTGGTGAGAAGCGAATCCAGAGCGTTGTCGGAGCAGGAGTTGGTGCCAACCGAGCCCGTGACTGTGGTGCTATCTGAAAAGGGTTGGGTACGCTGTGCCAAGGGCCATGATATCGACGCTGCCGGGTTGTCCTACAAGGCAGGTGACAGCTTCCTCTGCGCCGCGGCCGGACGCAGCAACCAGCAATCTGTGTTTATTGACAGCGCCGGGCGTGCCTTCGCCACGGATACCCATACTCTGCCTTCGGCCCGCAGCCAAGGGGAACCTATTACCACCAGATTCAATCTGGCCCCGGGGGAGAGCATGGAGCACGTATTGCTCGGGGATGATGATAACTGCTTCCTGCTGGCGAGTGATGCCGGTTACGGCTTTATCTGCGCCTTTAAGGACATGGTGTCGCGCAACAAGGCGGGTAAGGCTTTGCTGACGCTGCCGACCAATGCCAAGGCTTTGACGCCACGTAAACTGGACAAGTCCAGACCCAGTTCGATTCTGGCCATCACCAATGAAGGGCGGATGCTGATGTTCTCCATGGAGGCACTACCGCAGTTGGCCAAGGGCAAGGGCAATAAGATCATCGGCATTCCATCGGAGCGGGCGAAAAACCGTGAAGAGTTGGTGACTCACCTTTACTTGGTGCCGGAAGGCGCCAATGTCACCCTTTGGGCCGGCAAGCGTAAGCTGACACTAAAGAGCAGCGATCTGGAGCATTATCGTGGTGAGCGTGGCCGCCGCGGTGCCAAGCTGCCTAGAGGGTTGCAAAGAGTCGACAGTGTTGAAGTCAGTGTGGAGGAACCGGCGCTGTAGCCCGACCCAAAAGTAGCCCGGCCCAAAAACCACAAAAGCCGCATCATGATGCGGCTTTTGTTTTTTACCTGATATATCAGGCGACTTCGTAATAATTGGGCTCAAGATCCAGCTGATTTTGGATGATTTGCGTCGCCATCCGTACACACTTACCGCATTGATCACCCACCCCGAGGCGTTTTTTCACCTCGCTGAGGCTAACATCTCCCTGGCTGACTGCCTGCTTTATCTGGGTATCCGTAATTGCATGACACAGACAAACGTACATTTATCGGGCTCCGGTTACTGCTGGTAAGTGGACGTTATTTTTCAATACGCAATTCTAAATGAAAACCGTTATCAATACTAATAACGCTTGGATATATTTTAGGGTAGATCACCCTTTAGTTGGTTATTAGGGAAGGTGCGAACAAGTCTCATGTGTGATCTGCGTCGGCTTACGGGCTTGGATGCAAGGCGTGGTTCGCAGCAAATGGCTCTAGTCCTTTGCAAGAACTTCCTTAGGTCTTTAGTCAGAAAATAGCACCGCGCCCGGAGGAATGGGCGCGATAGAGGAAGGATTAGTAACCTCTGTCGAAGTACACCAGGTTCTCCAGTGATTCGGCATTGAGATAGTGGTGATAGTTGCGGGCGAAGATATCGACCACCTGAGACGGGAAGCTGGGCGCTGAAATATGGGGAGTGATTACCGCATTGGGGCGATCCCAGATGGGGTGCAGCGGTGACAGCGGCTCCTGGGCAAACACATCCAGCACGGCTTTAAGCCGGTTTCTGCGGCCGAGTTCGACCACCAGGGCATCGAGATCTAGGGCGTCGCCGCGGCCTATGTTGAACAGTATCGCGCTGTCTTTGAGTAGTGCCAGTCTTTCTTTGCTCAGCAAGCCTCGGCTCTCCTGAGTGCTCGGCAGAGTGTTGACAACCACATCGGCCTGGGGCAAAAGCTCATCGAGCTGGGCCGGGCTGATGATGCAATCAAAGCCCGCGACGGCCCTTTGGCTGCGGTTCATGCCCCAGACCTGCATTTTGAAGTGTTTGGCGCTGGCGGCCAGGTGCTCGCCGATGGAACCCGTGCCCAGGATCAGCATCTTCATCCCCTGCAAGGTGGCCAGAGGACCTGGGTGCCAGTATTTCTCCTGCTGCTGGTGATGATACAGCGCATGTTGGCGAACTTCGGCGAGCAGATAACCGAACACATATTCACTCATCAAGGGGCCGAAGATCCCCTTCACATTGGTCAGCAGGTAGTCTTTTCTGGTTTTAGCGCCAAGCAGTTTATCGACACCGGCGAAGGTTGATTGCAACCAGCTGAGATTCTTGCCGTGACTCAGCAGCGGTTGGGCCAGAGCCGGCTCGGCCAGCCAGATATCGGCACTGGCGATATTGGCCGGGTCATCGCCAAGGATAGTGAGGCCAGGAAGTGATTTTTCGGACAACAACTGTCGATATTCAGCATTTTCCCGGGTGAGTAACAGCAGCTTGTATGCCATAGTATCTGTCCTTGTTGTTTTCGTTATTTTTATGGATTTATATTTTAATGGATTCAGTTACGCAACTACTGACCCAGCTGGGCAGTCAGCTCTATCCCTGGCTTAATGAGATAGCTACCGCCATGGTTGCCTGCGTCATTTTGGTGTTCGGTGCCGACTTCAACCGTTTTCTGCGCCGTAAGCTCGGGGCACGCAATTTTGTACTGCGCACGCTGATCTTTATTCTGGTCAACGCCTTTGGTTACGGCATGCTGATAGTGGCTCTTAGCCCCTGGCTCGCCAGGCAGCTGGCGCACCTACCGGCGCTGTGGACTTTACTCTTGGTCAGTGGCACTTTTATTTTTGTCGGCGGCTGGGCCCAGCGCAACAACCAGAGTTGAACAATCTAACCAGAGATCATTCAAACGACTGCTCACTCAAACCAGTGGCGGTAGTCGGTTTGTGACTCCTGAGTCAATGCGGCGGCGGCTTTGTCTGGATAGTTGGCAAAAATTCCATCTACCCCCAGCGCCGCCAGCGCCCTGATATCATCGGCATCATCTACGGTATAGACATACACTTTGGCGCCGCGCTGATGAGCATCGGCAACCAGTTCACGGCTGATAAAGCTGATATCCAGATGCAGTGACCAGGCTTTGAGCTCACTGACCACGGCGGCTTGGTTGAGCGCTATCCCCTCGAGCAGTGGCGCTACCTGTACGTCGGGCAACTGCTGTTTTACCTGTTTGAGCCAGAGATGATTGAATGAAGACACCAGTAGTTGCTCTGGCTGATATCCGAGTTGCAGTAGCTGCGGGTATTGCTGGATAAAAGGCTCGACGCAACCTATTCCCTTGAGCTCTATGTTGACCGTCATGCGCCCCTCGATAAGCTCAAGTACCTGGCGCAGGGTAGGGATAGGCTCTCCCTCGACCCTCAGCTGTCTTAGATAGCTGCTGCTTTGCTGCGCGAGCAGCCCTTTGCCGTCGCTCTTGGGACTCAAACGGCGGTCATGAAACACCCAGAGCTCACCATCGGCGTGGTGCACGTCCAGTTCAACTGCATCACAACCAAGCTCTAGTGCCAGCGCCATCGCCTTAAGGGTGTTTTCCGGCGCATAACCACTGGCGCCACGGTGTGCGAAAATCAACATCTGCGATTAACCTCTGATAATACCGCTGGTGTCTTTGTTGTGCGTGTTGCTGATATGCACTTCGAGCTGAGGGTAGGCCAGCTCCAACTGATTCTCCTTGAGCTTCTTGCTGATCCGCTTATGCAGATCGTGGCGCAGCGGCCAGCGGGAAGACATATCTTTGGCATAAGCCCTGACTTCATAGTCTTGAGTGTGCTTGCCGAAACCGGCGAACCAGACTTCCGGTTCTGGGGTCTCCAGTGCGTTCTCACACTCTTTCACCGCCTGGTAGAGCGCGGCCTCCACTCTAGCGGGATCTGAATCCCTGGCGACCGAAACATAGATGATCACCCGGGTAATGGGATCCGACAGCGACCAGTTAATTAGCTGCTCTGTGATAAAGGCCTTGTTGGGGATGATAATTTCTTTTCTGTCCCAATCTATGATGGTGGTCGCGCGGATTTTGATCTTGGATACCGTACCTGTAAGGTCGCGAATAGTGACGGTATCGCCGATCCGCACCGGCTTTTCAAACAGTATGATAAGGCCCGAGATAAAGTTGGCGAAGATCTCCTGCAGACCAAAACCAAGACCCAGAGTCAGCGCTGCAATTAACCATTGCAGCTTGGACCACTCCATCCCCAGGGTGGCAAAGCCGATGACAATACCGATAAAGACCACCAGGTAACGGGTCACAGTGGTGATGGCAAAGCCGGTTCCCGGGGAGAGATCCAGTTTTTGCAGTATAGTCAGCTCCAACAGGCCGGGCAGGTTGGTGGCTATCATCATGGAAAAGCCGACCACGATAGCGCCAAATACCAGTGATTTCATGGTGATGGGTAGCGGTTGCTCGACTCCGCCTATTCCGGTAGTCGTTGTAGTCCAAAGAGTAATGCCATCAAGGAAGCTGAATAGGGCGGTATGAGTTTGGGTCCACAGGCCGACCAGGCAGGCGAGAAACGCCAGCAGCAGCAGGGATCTCACCAACCCCAGTGATTGGCTGGACATGGTTTCCAAATCGACAACCGGCTCTTCATAGGTGTCCTGATGATCGTTGTTGCTTGATGAGGTATCACCTTTTTCCCGCTGCGCCAGACGCTCGGCCCGGCGGGCCTTGGCGCGATCGAAGGCGATGCGGCGCCTTTCAATCAACATCCAGCGTTTCAGCAACTGGTACAGCAACAGAAAGCCGAGTCCCAGCAGTAAAGAAAGCTGCAGCTGCAGCAGCATCTGGAAGGCGGTGAAGTAGTAGCCTCTGAATGCCAACACGGCGCTCAGTGGCGGCACCAGCAACAACAGTAGCCACAATAGCTTTTGCAGCAGACGCTTATTCTTGTCGTCCAGATGGCTTTCACGATAGCGACGGGACAGAGTCAGTACGTCCCGATAGAGCATAAACAGCATGATACAGAACAGAATAAAGGCGCCGCGGCCTATGCTGTTGCGCACCAGAGAAGAGTCGAGAATTTCGGTAAAGCCCATGACGCCCACCAAGGGCATGGTCATGATAATAAAGCGGCGAAAACGCTGCTGGCCCTGGCGGATCACCTCTTGTGGCCGTTTGAAATGGCCTATGAGCAGGCCCTTGTCCAGTGCCAGCAGATAGATGAAGCGATAGAGCTGGTACAGGCTGCCTATAGCCAGCACGCCCATACCTATGGCTTGAATGGGGTTACTGTCGGACTGCAGCATAATCAAGCCAGCCGCCACTATGGGAAAGGGTTTGAACAAGCTGTAACCGGCGCTGATTAGCAGCGCTTGGATGGTGTAGATGAACTTATCCTGGGTCACCTTGCCGACCGGCGCCTCACATTCGCGCATCATGGTCTTGAATCTGGGGGTGAGAATATCCTGTGCTACCAGACACAACACCGCCAGGATGATCCACCAGGACCAGTATGGACTCAGTTCGGTCAGCCCCTGCTTTATTTCCGGCAGGTCGGTTTGTTGCCAGAGCCAGAGACTGGAGCGCTGCAGATCCGTCAGCCACAGCTTGCTGATGCTGTAGGCGTTGGGCACCCAGAACAGGTGTTCATTGAGGGTGGACTTGAGTCTCTGATAACTGTCGGTGAGCAGCTCATACTTGCTTTTGAGCTTGGCCAGTTCACTGAGGTAGGTGTCATAGCCTTTCAATAACTGATTCAGCAAGGCCTGTTGCGATTCAAGCAATCGCAACTGAGATTCATTGCTATAGGCCTGGGTCGTTAGCAGTTGCTCATTGGCGGCAAATTGCTGCTCAATCTGATAGCGATTGAGTCTGGCATCGGCTATCTGGGTTTGCAGGTGTTCTTGGTTGGGGGGCTTTGGCAGTGACTGCAGGATCTGCAAAAAGCGCTCACCGAAAACCGGGTTCATCTTGACCCAGCTGATCTGCTCTTTGATGTTGTCCAGTTGCTTGCTGTGGGACTGATCCTGCTTCTCCGCCTGCTCCTGCAGGGCTATGGTCTGCGCCGTCTGCTCAGTCAATTGCTGTAACTGCTGACCATACTTTTGGTTGGCCAGACTCAGCTCTGTTGTCAGACTATCGTGAGTACCGGCCTCAGAATTGAGGGTTTCGGCCAGTGTGGCGTTGACCTGCTGCTGCCTGGCATCGGTAATGGCGCGGTTAAGCTGTTCGATAAGCAGCTCTTGTTGCTGCAACTGCTTGCGTACCAGTTGCAGTTGTAACTGATGCAGTTCGCGCTTTTGTTGGCTGACCGCCAGTTCGCTTTCCAGAGTGGTGAGCTGTTGCTCCAGCAATAACAACTGTGCTTGTTGCAGCTCTTTGGCGGCATTGTCACCGGCCACTGCCTGACTCTTTTGCTGTTGCAGCAGGGCCTGTCTGATTTTTACTATTTCGGCAGGTAATTCGCTATGGCGCTTGAGCATGGCGCTGTTGGCCTGACTGAGGCTGGTTTCACTCTCTTTCAGTTCGGAAAGGCGCAGATAGGCCATGGAGGCCTGCTGATCCAGATCCTGATGGCGTTCGGGCTTAAGTGGTGTGGCGGCTTCCTGCAGCAGATCATAAAGATGCTGGCGTCGGCTTTCGAAATTAAGTTGCAGTTCTTGATAGCTGCGGTTGGTGTCGGCAAGTTGTTGAATGCTTTTTTCCAACTGCGCCAGTTGTTGCTCCTGCGACAGGGTTTCAGTGTTTTGTTGATTAATTCCCAGGCGTTTATCCAACCCCAGTGGCGAGTTGGCCTGGGCGGTGGCGACAAAAAAGAGACAAAACAGCAGGATGCAGGCTCGAACCATAGTTAAATTCAAAGAGTTAAATACAAAGAGTGAATCGACAGCTCATATTAGCTAAGTTAAGCGGGTTTTGATATGTCAGCCAAGGTTCTTTTTCGGGGCTTGTGATTTGTGACTCTGTGATGTTTCAAACAAGGCGGTTGCTACCACCAGAGTACCGCCGATAGCGGTTGTCAGCGTCAGCGACTCATCCAGCAGCAACCAGGCGAGCATAGCGCCATAGAAGGGTTGCAAGCAGGAGACTAAACCGACTGTTTTGGCGCTCAAGTATCTGAGTGCGGAAGTAAACAAGGCATGGGGCGCCGCAGTAAAGACGACTCCCAAAAGCAGCAGCAATCCCCAGGTTTGGTTGTTGATGTCACCGGCATTAAGACTGTGCCAAGGGGCCAACACCAGCACTGCCACCGCGGTTTGATAAAACATTGCTTGCTGGCCGCTGTAGGCGGTGAAGTAGCGTTTGTGCAATAGGTTGCGGGCGGTGAACAAGATGGCGGAAACAATCCCAACCAGGATCCCAAGGGTAACGTCGTTGCCCAATGACGGCTCGGGGATCAGCAGAATCACCCCCAGCAATACTGCCAAACCGCTGACAAGATCTCTAAGGTGTAAGCGACTGCCGGTAAACCAGGGTTCGACCAGCACTGTCATCACAGGATAGGTGAAAAAGGCTATCATGCCGATGGCGACAGAGGAGAGTTGCATCGCCGCAAAGTAGGTCACCCAATGGAGGCTGACAATCACCCCAAGCAACAGGGCGATGAGGTAATCTTTGCCGCGCAGCAAGCGCAGGCGTTGACGACTAAGTTTAACCAGCAGCGCCAGAACTATGGCGGCGATAATGCAGCGCAGCAGAGTGATATCGAGGGCGCTTAAGGGGATAAGCCGGGAGAACAGGGCGGTTCCTCCGAACAGGAGTACCGCCAGATGAAGTTCTGTCAGGCCTGTACGTGCTTGCCCCTTGGCAGACAAGTTCAGTCCTCTATTTTGGCAAAAGGTGTACCCATACGGGTTACGGCACCTGGCTCAACACCATCGGCAAATTCATCCAGGGCGTCCTTGGCAAACAGCATGACCACGGTACTGCCCAATTTGAAGCGGCCCATCTCGGCACCTTTCTCCAATGTGATGGCATCCGGCCCTGTGGTGGGGTATTCCCAGGTAAACACGCGCTTGCCTGTCGGCGGCGTGACAGTACCAGCCCAAACGGTTTCTATGCTGGCCACTATGGTGGCGCCGACCAATACCATTGCCAGGGGGCCAATCTCGGTTTCGAATATGGCGACCACTCGCTCGTTACGGGCAAACAGCCCGGGTACATTGCGGGCGGTCAACGGGTTGACTGAGAAGAGTTCGCCGGGCACATAGGTCATTTTTGACAGCGTGCCTTTGATGGGCATATGGATTCTGTGATAGTCCTTGGGAGCCAGGTAGATGGTGGCAAAGTCACCGTCTTCGAAGCGTTCGGCGTCTTTGGCCTGATTGCCCAGCAGGGTCAGAGCCGAATAGTGGTGGCCTTTGGCCTGAAAAATACGGCCGTCTTCAATGGGACCACACTGACTCACGGCGCCATCGACCGGGTGCACTATATATTCTGAGTCCTGATACAGAGGGCGTGCGCCGTCTTTCAGGGCGCGGGTGAAAAAAGCGTTGAAGCTCTTGTAAGCTTCAGGCTCGCTTTGGGCCGCTTCTGACATATCTATCTTGTACTGTTTGATAAACCAGCGAATAGCCCAGGTGGTCAGCTTGCCGGCTTCGGCCGCTGCCAGTTTCCCTACCAGGCGGGACAACAGGTGTTTGGGCAGCATGTACTGCAGTGCAATCTTCACTTTATCCAATTTTTGCTTCCTTCAAATGGGCTTTGCCAGCTTAAATGTCGTCCATGCCGGCGCGGAAGTGGCGGGCGTGACGCTGTTCATCCAGACTGGAGATAATTCTGTGATAATTGTTGAATCTGTCTTCGGCAATTTTGCCTTCCTCTACCGCTTTACGCAATGCACAGCCGGGATCGTCCAGATGTTTGCAGTCGCGGAATTTACAGCCGCCGAGAAAATCCCGGAACTCCACGAAGCACCAGCCGACACGGTCGGCAGGTAAGTGCCAGAGGGCAAATTCGCGAACCCCGGGTGAGTCAATCAGATCGCCACCGCTGGGCAGGTGAAGTAGTTTCGCCGTGGTGGTGGTGTGTTGACCCAGGCCTGAATTTTCCGATATTTCCCCGGTTTGCAACTGCGCCTGCGGTAGCAGGGCATTGATAAGAGATGATTTACCTACCCCGGATTGCCCGGCGAATACACTGGTTTTGCCTTGCAACAGGGTTTTCAGTTGTTCTATCCCTTCAGCGGTTTTACTGCTGACTTTATAGACCGGGTAGCCGATAGCACGGTAGCGGGCCAGGGCGGTTTCCACTTCAACAGCCTGAGTCTCATCCAGCAAGTCGACCTTGTTGAGAATGATCACCGGCGGGATCTCTGTGTCTTCTGCCGCCACCAGGTAGCGGTCAATAATCTGGGTGGTAAAGCTGGGCAGTATAGATGACACTATGAAAATTTGATCTATATTGGCGGCAATAACTTTAACGCCATCATAGAGATCAGGCCGGGTCAGTGACGAGCTGCGTGGGTGGACGGCTTCAACCACTCCTGCGACGGTAGTTTGTGGGTCGGTCGCCAGACGTACCACCACTTTATCGCCTGTAACCAGGCTGCCTATGGTGCGGCGAAGATTACAACGAACCAGTTGGCCATCATGGGTTTCAATATCGGCATGCTGGCCGAAACGGGAAATAACCGTGGCCTCCAGTTCGGGGCCGAGTGAGCTATCTTGTATTTCAGGAGCAGCCTCAGCAGCGTTTTTCCCACGTTGCAGACGCTTCTGGTGATTGGCTTTCATACGGCGCAGTTGGCCATGGCTCAATGGTTTCTTTTTACTCACAGGCAGCTCTTCGCAGTATAAGGTGATTTTGTGTCTTGGCAAAAAGCAGTATGATACACGGTCTTAAATAAAAAAGCCTGAATTTAGGCGAACTGGAACGGTGGGCTGAGCTATGGTTGCGGATGAAAATAACCTGATTTGGATCGATCTCGAGATGTCCGGGCTGGAGCCTGAAACCGATAGAGTATTGGAAATAGCAACCTTGGTTACAGACAAGGAGCTGAACATTATCGGTGAAGGGCCAGTGATAGCCATTCATCAGAGCGATGAAGTATTGGCTGCCATGGATGATTGGAATCAACAGCATCACGGCGCTTCCGGGCTAATTGAGCGGGTGAAGGCCTCCAAACACACAGAGGCTGACGCCATAGCCGAGACCATAGCTTTTTTGAGCCAGTACGTGCCTAAAGGTGTGTCTCCCATGTGCGGCAACAGTGTTGGTCAGGACAGACGCTTTCTGAACAAGTATATGCGTGAACTGGAAGAGTACTTCCATTACCGCAATATCGATGTCAGTACGGTGAAGGAACTCACCAAGCGCTGGCAGCCGGAAATTATGAAGGATTTCAAAAAGCAAAATACTCATCAGGCGTTGATGGATATTCAAGAGTCGATCGCCGAACTGAAGTTCTACCGTGAGCGAGTATTTAAAATTTGAGCGATCGGACGATAAATCTGTTTCAGGGGGTTGCAGCAGATGGAAATTTCCATATAATGCGGCCTCACCTTTCCGCTGGTGGTAACCAGTGTGAACGGTTAAAGTAAGTGGAAATGCGACATTAGCTCAGTTGGTAGAGCGGTACCTTGCCAAGGTACAGGTCATCGGTTCGAACCCGATATGTCGCTCCAAATTCCAGACACCCACTGTCTTTAAATGTGGACTTAAGTGATGCGACATTAGCTCAGTTGATAAAACAGAAGGTCGGTACCTTTGTTGATTGTCAACTCGGATGATGAAGCAGATAAGTGATGCGACATTAGCTCAGTTGGTAGAGCGGTACCTTGCCAAGGTACAGGTCATCGGTTCGAACCCGATATGTCGCTCCAAATTCCAGACGCTCACAGTCTTTAAATGTGGACTTAAGTGATGCGACATTAGCTCAGTTGATAAAACAGAAGGTAGGTACCTTTGTTGATTGTCAATTTAGATGATGAAGCAGATAAGCGATGCGACATTAGCTCAGTTGATAAAACAGAAGGTCGGTACCTTTGTTGATTGTCAATTTAGATGATGAAGCAGATAAGTGATGCGACATTAGCTCAGTTGGTAGAGCGGTACCTTGCCAAGGTACAGGTCATCGGTTCGAACCCGATATGTCGCTCCAAATTCCAGACGCTCACAGTCTTTAAATGTGGACTTAAGTGATGCGACATTAGCTCAGTTGATAAAACAGAAGGTCGGTACCTTTGTTGATTGTCAGCTCGGATGATGAAGCAGATAAGTAATGCGACATTAGCTCAGTTGATAAAACAGAAGGTCGGTACCTTTGTTGATTGTCAACTCGGATGATGAAGCAGACAAGTGATGCGACATTAGCTCAGTTGATAAAACAGAAGGTCGGTACCTTTGTTGATTGTCAACTCGGATGATGAAGCAGACAAGTGATGCGACATTAGCTCAGTTGATAAAACAGAAGGTCGGTACCTTTGTTGATTGTCAACTCGGATGATGAAGCAGACAAGTGATGCGACATTAGCTCAGTTGGTAGAGCGGTACCTTGCCAAGGTACAGGTCATCGGTTCGAACCCGATATGTCGCTCCAAATTCCAGACGCCCACTGTCTTTAAATGTGGATGCATTATTGCAATGCGACATTAGCTCAGTTGATAAAACAGAAGGTCGGTACCTTTGTTGATTGTCAATTTAGATGATGAAGCAGATAAGTGATGCGACATTAGCTCAGTTGATAGAACAGAAGGTCGGTACCTTTGTTGATTGTCAATTTAGATGATGAAGCAGATAAGTGATGCGACATTAGCTCAGTTGATAAAACAGAAGGTCGGTACCTTTGTTGATTGTCAACTCGTATGATGAAGCAAACAAGCGATGCGACATTAGCTCAGTTGGTAGAGCGGTACCTTGCCAAGGTACAGGTCATCGGTTCGAACCCGATATGTCGCTCCAATCTTTATTTCCCCCTCAAAATCCTTAAAAAGTGCTTTTCGTGATCTGTCGCAGGTTTCTTGCGTTTTGTCTAATGTAGCGACATTTGTAAGCACTGATTTATGACCTTGTTCAAATATTCCCACCTTTTTTACTTCCATAATGTCTCCATACCGAATTGAATTGTGCCGTTGACGGCAGAAGAATGGAGATAGGCAGATGCGTATTCAACAGTTACGTGAACTCCTTGAATTTATAGCGAAATGTCGTCTTGATATGGCTCAGCTCTATCATAGATTACACACTCAGGCCGACTCATCCAGAGTCAAACTAATGCTAGAATATTTTGAACAGCATCAGAAACATATTGCTGAAACTCTTGAAAACTATATCGATGATGCGCCAAACAAGATCCTCGACACCTGGTACAAAGACATTGTGTTTGAGGACTTCGGCAAGCGTTGCCGCGATACCATGCTGGCGGCCAATATGACAGAAGATGATGTGCTGAATCTGCATCTGGATCTGGAAAACCGCTTGATTGCCTTACTGGAAAAAACTGCCGGTTCGTCGGCTTCGGCCGAGGTGAAAGGGGCATTGGAAGACTTGGTGCGGGTCGAGAAGATCCAGCAGCAACGACTGGTGCACAGTACTATACGTATGGACGATATTTAACTTCTCCCAGACTTGGCGGATCTGCTTGGGTCTGCCGTTAGTTCTGCCCGGCCCAGACCGGGCTTTTTCATTTTTATCAACTTGTTCTGATTCAAGTCATAAATACTCACTGACTTTACTGCTAGTGTGATTATCAATCATCACAGTCTTTATGCTGATTTTTTATCGGTAGCGTCAGCGCCCGAAAGATGCCGACGGCGACCAATAAGGCACAGAGAGCCAGGAGCCAGAACCAGGGAAATACCCAGTTAAAGGGTAATCCCAGCAGTAATACGCAGAGTATTAAAATAAGCAGTGTCAGTAGCATCATTCCTGTGCTTCCTTCCGGCATCCTTTGCCACAGCATAAGTTTAGTGAACGAGTGTTTTTTTTCGAGTTAACAAGTCATCAGTATCTGTCTGTCAGGAGATAGGAGAATCGATATGGCCCAGGATTTGTCAGATATGCCCCGTCAGCTGTATAGCGCCAAGGCCGTGCGCCAGGCCGAGTTGGACTGGGTGGCGGCCGGGCAGGGCAGTCTCTATGAGTTGGTTGAGCGGGCCGGGAAAGCCGCCTTTGAGGCATTGGCTGTCAAATTGACCCCAGGCAGCCGGGTGCTGGTCATTGCCGGGCAGGGAAACAATGGCGCCGATGCCTTGGTTTGTTTGCGCTGGTTATTGAACTCGGGTTTCAATGCCAGTCTGTTTATCTTTCCCGCCAGTCAGCCCAGCACTGAGTGGGAGCAAGCCTGGAATAAGTTGCAGCAATCCGTGCCGGAGGTGGCTCAGGTATCAGAGGTAACCGCTGCCGAATATGATTGGATAGTGGACGGCTTGTTGGGAACCGGTCTCAAGGGGGATGTCCGGCCGGAAGCCGCCGGCATGATAGCCCAGATAAATACGGCAAGGGCCAAGGTGCTGAGTCTGGATTTGCCTTCCGGTATAGATGCAGATACCGGCGCAGCTCTTGGGGCGGCAGTCGAAGCCGAGCAGACACTTTGCTTTGCGGCCCTTAAGCAAGGGCTGCTGACCGGCAGAGCCAGGCACTGCTGCGGCGAGCTGCATTTTGTTGACTTGGGACTAAGTGATTATCTGCCGCCTTCGGACGTGGTCAGAGTCGGCACTGAGTACCTCAAGGGGCTTTTCGATGCCCGCCCAAGGGACAGTCACAAGGGCAAGTCGGGCAAGGTTACTGTCATAGGCGGCGATTATGGTATGGGAGGGGCCGTCAGGCTGGCGGGTGAAGCCTGTCTCAGGGCCGGTGCCGGTTTGGTGACTGTGGTGAGCCGGCCGGAGCATCAACTTACGGTTAATGCCAACAGGCCGGAACTGATGTTCTGGGGCTGTGAACTGGTGGATATGGAGGTTTATCTGCGCCTTGGCTGGGCACAGGTACTGGTGTTGGGGCCTGGGCTTGGCCGCGCCGACTGGGGATATAATCTGTTCAAGGCGGTCAGTCTTAGCGATAAGCCCTGCGTGCTGGATGCCGATGCACTCAATCTCTTGAGCCAGGAGAAACGCTCCCAGGACAATCGGGTTTTGACACCTCATCCGGGGGAAGCCGCCAGGTTGCTGGCAACGGATATTGCTGATATCGAAGCCGACAGGTTTGCAGCGGTTAGAAAGCTGCAGGCTCAATATGGCGGTGTGGTACTGCTCAAGGGCGCGGGTACTCTCATTTATGATGGTAAACAGCTGTTTGTTGCCCCAGTGGGAAATCCCGGGCTCGCCAGCGGTGGGTGCGGCGACGTGTTATCTGGTATAATCGGCGCGCTGATGGCTCAGGGACTGGACAACACCCGCGCGACTGTGGCAGGGGTGATAGTTCACGGCGGCGCAGCCGACCTTGCTGCCCGTGACGGGGAGAGAGGCATGCTTGCCAGCGATCTTATGCCCTGGATCCGCCATCTGGTAAACACTGACTTGTAAGCTTAACGGGCCAATGTAAGGCGTGGATCCACACTTAAATGACTATCGAACACAGCTTGACTCTGCAATTGGCAGATGAGACTCAAACTGTCGCCTTAGGGCGGCAATTGGCGGCCTTGATTAGTGCGCCGTTGACCATTTATCTGACCGGAGAACTTGGTGCCGGCAAAACGACTTTCAGTCGTGGCTTAATTCAGGCCTTGGGTCATCAAGGTGCAGTTAAGAGTCCGACCTATACACTCGTGGAACCTTATGAGCTTGAAGGAATCGAAGTATATCATTTTGACCTTTATCGACTCAGCGACCCCGAAGAACTGGAGTTTATGGGGATCCGGGATTACTTCAACGAGCGCAGCCTTTGCATTATTGAATGGCCGGAACAGGGGATGGGATGCTTGCCCGCTGCCGATATACATCTGCATATCAAATATGCTAATACTGGTCGCGAAATTTCTCTGCAAGCCGATTCCGACAAGGGTAAGGTGCTATTAAGAAAAATAACAAGCAATGGTAAAGACTAATAACATCTTATTTAAACTGACTTTTTTTATTATCTGTTGGGTAATGGCGGCGCCGACTTGGGCGGCCAATAAACTCGACGGAGTGCGTATTTGGGCGGCGCCCGAGTCGACTCGGGTAGTTTTTGACTTAAGTCAGGCGCCTGACTATAGCTATTTCACGCTGAGCAACCCTGACAGACTTGTGGTGGATCTGAAAAAGAGCACCAATGGCGTCAAGCTGGAAAAAGTTGAAAACAACAGCCCCTTGGTCAAAAAGGTGCGTTTGAGCCAGCCGCCGGAGAAAGGCACGCTGCGGCTAGTCATAGATCTCAAACGGGCTGCCAAGGCTAATCTGTTCTCTCTGCCTCCAACCGCACCATACGGCAATCGTTTGGTGGTGGACCTTGATGACAAGAGCACTTCGGCCAAAGCCAGGGTGACCCCGACAGCCACTGAAGCGGTGCGGGATGTGATTATCGCTATCGATGCCGGCCATGGTGGTGATGATCCAGGTTCCATCGGGCCTTCCGGTCTGTACGAGAAGAAGGTGTCATTGGCGATTGCCAAACGAGTGGAAAAGAGAATTAATGCGACTCCCGGACTTAAAGCCGTGATGATCCGTACCGGCGACTATTTTGTTAACCTGAACCGTCGCTCGGAACTGGCGCGTCAGAGTAAGGCCGATTTGCTGATCTCTATCCACGCCGATGCCTTTACTTCACCTCAGCCCAGAGGCGCCTCAGTGTGGGTGCTCTCCATGCGGCGGGCCAATACCGAGATCGGCCGTTGGCTGGAGCAGAAAGAGAAACATTCAGAGCTGCTCGGCGGTGCCGGTGAGATTATTCAAAATACCGATAATGAACAGTATCTGGCGATGACCTTGCTGGATATGTCGATGGATAGATCCATGGCGATGAGTCACACTGTGGCCAGCGATATTCTTTCTGGTTTGGGCAAGGTGACCAAACTGCACAAGCACAAGCCCGAGTCGGCGAGTCTGGCGGTGCTCAAATCGCCGGATATCCCGTCCATTCTGGTGGAAACAGGTTTTATCTCCAACCCTCAAGAAGAGAGGTTGCTCAGTAATGCCAACCATCAGGACAAACTGGCCAAGGCGATTCATAAAGGTGTACTCAAGTATTTTGAAGCCAATCCGCCGGCCGGAACCATGCTGGCCAAGCAGGGCGCTATTAAACACAAGGTTGTTAGAGGCGAATCTCTGTCGGTAATCGCCAATCGTTATGAGGTGTCGGTGGCCGATATCAAGAAAGCCAATAACTTGAAATCGGATGTAGTGCGTATAGGTCAGCAACTGGTTATCCCCAGAGCCTGAGGAAGAGATGGCAATTCAGATATTACCCCCACAACTGGCTAACCAGATTGCGGCGGGCGAAGTGGTAGAGAGGCCGGCCTCCGTCGTTAAGGAGCTGGTGGAAAACAGCCTGGATGCCGGTGCAACCCGGGTCGATATTGAAATCGATAAGGGCGGTGCCAAGCTTATTCGAATTCAGGACAACGGTGCTGGTATCACCAAGGATGAACTGGCACTGGCGCTGTCCCGTCATGCCACTTCCAAGGTGCATACACTGGACGATCTTGAAGCCATTCTCAGCTTTGGTTTTAGAGGTGAGGCGCTGGCCAGTATCAGTTCGGTTTCCCGCCTGACCCTGACATCCCGCACGGCCGAACAATCCGAGGCCTGGCTCGCCTATGCCGAAGGTGCTGATATGGGGGTCAAGATACTGCCTGCGGCCCATCCCGTGGGCACCAGTATTGAAGTGGTGGATCTCTTCTTCAATACTCCGGCGCGCAGACGTTTCCTCAAGAGTGACAAGACAGAGTTCACCCATATTGATGAGTGGCTGAAAAGGATTGCGTTGGCTCGGCCGGAAATTCACCTGACGCTGAAACACAATGGCAAACAGGTGCGCAACTATCGTCCGGCAGAGAATGAAGCCCAATATCTGCAAAGGCTGGCTCAGGTCTGTGGTCGTCCGTTTGCCGAGCAAGCGTTGAGGGTGGAATGTCAGCATGACGACATGCGCCTCAGTGGCTACCTGCAGTCACCCTGGCAAGTTGAGCCTTGTGATACTCACTATTTTTATGTCAATGGCCGTTTGGTTAGAGACCGTTTGGTGAACCATGCAGTCAGGCAGGCCTTTGCCGGTTTGGCCGAGTTGGAACAGCCCGGTTATGTGTTGATGCTGGAGCTGGATCCCCATCAGGTAGATGTCAATGTGCACCCTGCTAAGCATGAGGTGCGTTTCCATCAGGCCAGATATGTGCACGATTATATCCTGCAGGCTTTGAGCTCTGCTCTGCAGCAAGCACAGCAACTGCCGGTCGATGACGTTAATCCGCATTTAAGCCAAACAGATTATGCTGCGCCCATTGATGTAGGTTCAGACGCCGCTGCTACAAGCTTCAACCAAGGTGGGATGATAGATGGCAGCCGTGCCGAGCCGCGTTTTCGTGAGCCTGATTCAAGCGGCGGCAGCGCTGGATATCAAAGCCAATATGGCGATAGAGCTCCTTTAAGCGGTAAGGCATCGGGTTCATATTCTGGTGCCGGTCCCCGTCAGGGAGCCGCAGCCCCCTCCAGGTCGGCCATCAGTAGTTATGGCGCCTTGTTGGCGACGCCTGGCGTGGTTAATGAAACCAGTCCTGAAGCAAATGTGGCCGTGATGCCGCCCCTGCTGGATGGCGAGCACTGGGTGTTGGTCGAGAATGAGCAGCTTAAACTGCTAAAGGTGAAAGCTGCTGCCAAGCGATTGAGATATAATGAGATTGTCGCCCGCTTTCCTACCGGATTGACCGGTCAGCCATTGTTGATGCCGGTCGCTGTTGATGCCGATCCGGAATGGCCGGCATTGCTGGAGGAAAGGGAGACTCTGCTGAGACAATTGGGGCTGGATCTCAGTATTCGTCATTCACAGTTGATAATCAAAAAAGTGCCCCCATATCTGAGGGACACGCAGCTGGCTAGCTTGATCCCTGAACTGCTGCAATGGCTCAGGTTCGAGCAGCCCCAGGAAGCGGCCTTGGCCAATTGGCTGGCACAGAGCAGCTTGAGTAGCTTTGTTTCGGCACCATTGATATGGCAGGGGATCTCTGCATTGGACGAGCAAGCTCGGCAAGAAATTTTACAGCTGGCTAAGGTATTGCCTTGGCAGCAATGGTTGGAAGAAGAAGGCAGTGAGTAAGGCGAAACAGCCAAGAGTGCTGACATTGATGGGGCCGACCGCCTCAGGAAAAACAGCGTTGGCGCTGGAACTCGCCGAACATCATAACTGCGAGATCATCTCGGTAGATTCGGCACTTATCTATCGGGGAATGGATATAGGTACCGCCAAACCCAGCGTGGAAGAGTTGGCTCGCGGGCCGCATAGGCTGATAGATATCCGTGATCCCAGCGAAAGCTATTCAGCTGCTGATTTTCGCAGCGATTGTCTGCAGGAAATTGAGCAGATCGTCAATATGGGAAAAACCCCGCTTTTGGTGGGTGGTACCATGTTGTATTTTAAAGCATTATTGCAAGGCTTATCGCCACTTCCCAGTGCCGATGAGGCGATAAGGGTCCAGATACAGCAAGAAGCCGAGCAACTGGGCTGGCAAGTGCTGCATCAGGAATTGGCGCGGATTGACCCGGTTTCGGCCGCACGCATTCACCCCAATGACCCACAACGTCTTGGACGCGCACTAGAGGTGTATCGTATCAGCGGTAAGAGTTTGACCGAATTGACTCAGGCTAAATCGCCTGAGCTTCCCTATGATGTGGTGCAGTTTGCCATTGCGCCACAGGAGCGTAAAACGCTGCATGGGTTGATAGAGACAAGATTTATGCAGATGCTGCAGGCTGGATTCACCGATGAAGTGGCCAAGCTGAAGCAAAGGGGCGATCTACACCTGGATATGCCCTCGATGCGCTGTGTTGGATATCGCCAGTGTTGGCAATATCTGGAGGGTGAATTTGACCATGATACTATGGTCGAAAAAGCCGTCGCTGCTACTAGGCAATTGGCAAAGCGTCAATTAACATGGTTGCGAGGATGGCCGGAGTTGAATTGGCTGGAGAGTGGGGCGCAAGGGAATTTAGTTCAGCTTATGCGTTACTGCCGCTAGCTTAATAGCCCTTGCTGTATAATACTCAAACCGAACAAGAAAGCTTTTTGTTAGTACTATATAAATTAAAAAAAGGAAATAAAAACATGGCTAAGGGGCAATCTTTACAAGACCCATTCCTGAACGCACTACGCCGTGAGCGCGTTCCTGTTTCTATCTACCTGGTCAACGGTATCAAGTTGCAGGGACAGGTGGAATCTTTTGACCAGTTCGTTATCTTGCTGAAAAACACGGTTAGCCAGATGGTATATAAGCATGCCATTTCAACTGTTGTGCCTTCTCGTCCATTTAATGTGAGCAATCATCAGGGCGGTGGTCAGCAGAACTACAACTCGCAGCATGATGATAGCAGCGAACAGTAATAAGTTAAGGAGTTCACTTCTTGTTTGATCGCTATGAGGCGGGAGAAACTGCAGTACTTGTTCATATCGACTTTTCCGATGAAGACAGTCGGGAAGACCTTGTTGAATTGCAACTCTTGGTCGAGTCGGCCGGGGCGCGTTCGGTAGGGGTGATAACAGGAAGCCGCCGGGCGCCTGACCGCAAGTTTTTCTTGGGGACAGGAAAGGCGGAAGAACTGGCAGCTTTGGTAGCTGCGACCGAGGCAAATGTGGTGATTTTCAACCACGCATTGAGTCCTGCACAGGAAAGAAATCTTGAAATTCTGTGCCAATGCCGGGTGTTGGATAGAACCACGCTTATCCTCGATATCTTTGCTCAGCGGGCCCGTACCCATGAGGGCAAGTTGCAGGTGGAGCTAGCGCAGTTGCGCCACATGTCGACTCGCCTGGTGCGGGGCTGGACTCACCTTGAACGCCAAAAGGGCGGGATAGGTTTGCGCGGCCCCGGGGAAACCCAGCTGGAAACTGACCGGCGATTGCTGCGGGGGCGGATTAAGTCCATCAATCGCCGTTTGGAGAAAGTGGACAAACAGCGGGAACAAAGCCGTCGTGCCAGGAAGCGAAGCGACCTGGCTACTGTGTCACTGGTTGGTTATACCAACGCAGGTAAGTCCACATTATTCAATGCGTTGACAACATCTGAGGTGTATGCCGCCGATCAGTTGTTTGCGACCCTGGATCCGACGCTGCGTAAGCTGGAGTTGGACAACGGCGCCGTCTTTTTAGCCGATACTGTGGGGTTTATTCGTCATTTGCCCCATGAACTGGTAGCGGCGTTTAAGGCGACATTACAGGAAACCCGCCAGGCCGATCTCCTGCTGCATGTGGTGGATTGCGCTGACGACAATATGAATGACAACTTTGAGCAGGTGCAAGAAGTACTCAAAGAGATTGAGGCCGATGACATTCCGCAGCTTCTGGTCTGCAATAAGATAGATCTGTTGGAAGAGATAGGCCCCAAAATAGATTTCGATCCTGAAGGCCGACCATACAGAGTATGGATCTCGGCGCAGCAAGGGTTGGGACTGGATCTTCTCAAGCAGGCGGTGGATCAGCTGACTGCTGCTACCATAGTTGAGCTTAGCTTGAGAATACCGGCAACAGCCGGGCATTATCTTGGCCAGTTTTATCGACTGGATGCGATACAGCAGAAAGAGTATGACGACCTGGGGAACTGTATCTTGTCTGTTCGTTTACCACAGCCGGACTGGCACCGGCTGGTTAAGCAGAGTCAAGGTGAGTTGGAAACCTTTATCCTCGAACCCGAGATTGATAAAGTAGTTTGTTAATAATCTCGTTTATTCATCCACTTATGGAGAGTTAAATGGCTTGGAACGAGCCCGGTAACAAGGGTAATGATCCTTGGGGAAACAAAGGTGGCAATGACAAAGGGCCACCAGATCTGGACGATGTATTTCGCAATTTGGCCAAACGCTTTGGCGGCAAGGGTAACGGTGGTTCAGGCTTCAGCATGGGGACTCTGGCCATAGTTGCAGGTATTGCCCTGGCGGTATGGGGTTTTTCCGGTTTCTACACTATCAAAGAAGCGGAGCAGGGCGTTGTGCTGCGTTTCGGTGAACATGTCGGCGAAGTTGGTCCTGGCCTACACTGGAAAGCCACCTTTATCGATACGGTTTTACCGGTAGATGTCGCATCGGTGCGCTCTATTCCGGCGTCCGGCAGCATGCTGACAGCCGATGAAAATATGGTCGTGGTCGAGCTTGATGTGCAGTACAAGGTGAAAGATGCCTACCAGTATCTGTTCAGTGCCGTTGATGCTAACTCGAGCCTGCGTGAAGCCACTGACAGTGCGCTGCGTTATGTCATAGGTCATTCAAAGATGAATGATATTTTGACAACCGGGCGTGCCAAGGTACGTGACGACACCCGCGCAGAGATTGAACGTATCATTGCACCTTACAATCTGGGATTGCAGATTGAAGACGTTAACTTCCTGCCGGCCAGACCGCCGGAAGAAGTAAAAGATGCCTTTGATGATGCGATTTCAGCACAGGAAGATGAGCACACCTATATCCGTCAGGCCGAAGCTTATCAGCTGGAAATCGAACCCAAGGCCCGTGGTCAGGTAGAACGTATCAGTCAGGATGCCCGCGCTTATAAAGAGCGTGTTGTTCAGGATGCAGAAGGTGCTGTAGCCAAGTTCAACAAGCTGCTGCCTGAGTATAAGCTGGCCCCTGAGGTGACTCGAGATCGTCTCTATATCGATGCAATGCAGCAGGTATTCAGCGATACCAACAAGGTGCTGATAGATGCCAAAAATAACGGCAACCTGATGTATCTGCCGCTGGATAAGCTGATGTCTCAGGACAACAAGCCTAAACCTAAAGCGGAGCAGGAACCCGAGCAGCATGTGGATTCCGTCAGCAGCCAAAGAAACACCAATAACAGCAGCTTCAACGGACGTATGACCCGCGAAGAGCGTATCCGTC
Organism: Shewanella indica; assembly: GCF_033842865.1. Taxonomy (NCBI): domain Bacteria; kingdom Pseudomonadati; phylum Pseudomonadota; class Gammaproteobacteria; order Alteromonadales; family Shewanellaceae; genus Shewanella; species Shewanella indica. The sequence goes on along the minus strand of NZ_JAWXXR010000001.1, from coordinate 718,565 downwards.
AGGGGAGGGAGTAAACCATGAGCAGATTTGTACTCATTATTATTGCCCTGCTGGCGATTGTTGGTGTGTCTTCACTGATGGTAGTCAACGAAGGGGAGCGCGCCATAGTTTCCCGCTTTGGTGAAGTATTGAAAGACAATGTTGACGGTAAGATGGTGCCCCGAGTCTATGGCCCGGGTCTGAATGTCAAGATTCCGTTGATTGACAAAGTCCGTTATATGGATGCCCGTATCCAGACCCTGGATGGTGCAGCCGACCGCTTTGTGACCTCTGAGAAGAAAGACCTAATGGTCGACTCTTATGTCAAATGGCGTATCAAGGACTTTGAAAAATACTATCTGGCAACAGAAGGTGGCAACAAGTCCAAGGCAGAGTCGTTGCTGCAGCGCAAGATCAACAGTGACCTGCGTACCGAGTTCGGTAAACTGACCATCAAACAGATTGTTTCCGGTACCAGCGAAGGCAGCACAAACTTGGCCGAGAGCAGCAGCCGTGATGACTTGATGCGCATCACCCTGGAAAATGCCGCCAAGAGCGCTGAAGGTCTGGGTATTGAAGTGGTCGATGTCAGGGTTAAACAGATCAACCTGCCATCCAACGTCAGCCACAGTATTTTCCAACGGATGCGTGCCGAACGTCAGGCGGTAGCCAAGAAACACAGAGCTGAAGGTAAGGAAGCGGCCGAGAGAATTCGCGCCATGACCGACGCCAACGTGGTGGTGACTCTGGCTAATGCTCGTCGTGAAGCGGAGAACATTCGCGGTGAAGGTGATGCCATTGCCGCCAAGATATACGCCGATGCCTATACCAAGGATCCTGAGTTCTTCAGTTTCCTGCGTAGCCTGGAAGCCTATAAGGCCAGTTTTGCCGGTAAATCAGACATTATGGTGCTGGAGCCGGACAGCGAATTCTTCAAATACATGAAGCAAAAAGGCAAGTAACAGTGTTGCTCGAAAGACCCGGACTGGTTCCGGGTCTTTTTTTATCTTTTTCTTAGCTTGATGTGAAAGTCACAGAATTATTGGTATTAATGTGTAAAGCAAATATATATTGTTAATAATCAACTAGTTATAATTCAGCTTTAATTGAATTACTCTCGAGATGCTGGTGTTTAGCCGCCTAAATCCGCTGTTTTTTTAACCCGGACAGCTAAAAAACTGTAATCTCCTTAACCAACTTATGTCTTTTGACTATGATCTGCTTCTAATTTTTCGCTATAATGAGCCCCGCCTCAAAATTCGGCTTTTCCCTTTAGTGAGAACTAAGAGGCCTAAAGTCTTGAAAAACAAAAATTCCAACACCCTCTGGGAGATAAGTGGATGAGCAATGCGCCAGTCGATACCGGACGTCGCAGATTCCTGACAGCTGCAACCGCCGTAGTGGGCGGTGCTGGTGCCGTCGCTGTAGCGGTTCCCTTTATAAAGTCATGGAATCCGAGTGCCAAAGCGAAAGCTGCAGGTGCACCGGTAGAAGTAAATATCAGTAAGCTAGAGCCAGGTCAGCTGATCCGTGTGGAGTGGCGTGGCAAACCCGTATGGATTGTCCGCCGTACCGAGGAAGTTCTTAACGAGCTCCCAACCCACGATGACAGATTGCGGGATCCTGCTTCTGACGAACTACAGCAGCCTGATTACGCCCAAAATGGCGTACGTTCGATTAAGCCTGAGTACTTTATTGCCGTAGGTATTTGTACTCACCTGGGTTGTTCACCTACTTACCTGCCAGACTCTTTTGCAGAGCAGGTTGAAGGTGTGACTTCAGGTTTCTTCTGTCCATGTCACGGTTCCAAGTTCGATATGGCCGGTCGCGTCTTCCAGGGCGTACCTGCTCCGCTGAACCTGGTGATTCCTCCACATCAATATATTGATGATGGTAACGTGCTCATCGGCGTAGACCAGGGAGCTGCATAATGGTTAAGAATATAATTGACTGGATCGATGCGCGTATCCCTATGACGGCAACTTATAACCGCCATGTTGGTCAGTACGCTACCCCCAAGAATTTTAACTTCTGGTATTTCTTCGGCTCTCTGGCGCTGTTGGTTCTGGTAAACCAGCTGTTGACCGGTATCTGGCTGACCATGAACTATGTGCCTACCGCTGAAGGCGCATTTGCTTCTATCGAATACATCATGCGTGATGTCGAGTACGGCTGGTTGCTGCGTTACATGCACTCCACCGGGGCTTCGGCCTTCTTTGTGGTGGTTTACCTGCACATGTTCCGTGGCCTGCTCTACGGCTCTTACCAAAAGCCTCGTGAACTGCTGTGGCTGTTCGGTATGTTGATCTTCCTGGTACTGATGGCCGAAGCCTTTATGGGTTATCTGCTGCCATGGGGCCAGATGTCCTACTGGGGCGCTCAGGTAATTATCTCACTGTTCGGTGCTATTCCGGTTATCGGTGATGACTTGACCCTGTGGATCCGTGGTGACTATGTGATCTCAGGTGCAACCCTGAACCGCTTCTTCGCTCTGCACGTTATTGCGTTGCCTCTGGTACTTGTCGTACTGGTATTCCTGCACCTGATTGCTCTGCATGAAGTGGGTTCCAACAACCCTGACGGTATCGAAATCAAAAAGAATAAAGATGAAAATGGTTGGCCTGTCGATGGCATCCCATTCCATCCTTACTTCACTGTAAAAGATATCATGGGCGTTGCCGGCTTCCTGATTGTCTTCTGTTACGTACTGTTCTTTATGCCTGAAGGTGGTGGTTACTTCCTCGAGAAGCCTAACTTTGAAGCCGCTAACCCAATGAAGACGCCTGAGCATATTGCGCCTGTATGGTACTTCACTCCGTTCTACGCCATTTTGCGAGCCGTACCGGATAAGCTGGGTGGTGTGGTTATGATGGGTCTGGCGATTGCCGTACTCTTTGTGCTGCCATGGCTGGATCGCTGTAAGGTTAAGTCGGTTCGCTACCGTAGCATGATTCACAAGCTGAACATTGCTCAGTTTGCTGTGTCCTTTATCGTCCTGGGTTACCTGGGAGCGGTACCTGCGACACCAACGCTGACCATTGTTGCCCGAATCTTTACTTTCACTTACTTCGGTTTCTTCCTGCTGTTGTTCATCTACAGCAAGAGTGAAAAGACCAAGCCAGTACCAGAAAGGGTGACATTCAAATGAAAAAGTTATTGATTGCTTTGGTTGCCTTTGTGCCTGGTATGGTGTCTGCCGCCAGTGGTCACAATGTGCACCTGGAAGATGCCAATATTGATCTGACAGATAAAGAGTCGCTGCGCCGTGGTGTAGAGCTGTTTCAAGACAACTGTGCCGGTTGTCACAGCACTCAATATCAGCGCTATCAGCGTGTTGCTGAAGATCTGGATATCCCTGTCGACGAGATGCGCAAGCTGATCCACACAGATGCCAAGATCGGCGAACTGATGGAAAACTCGATTGAAACCAAAGATGCGGCCAAGTGGTTCGGTGCCGCACCACCGGATCTGACTCTGGTAGCCCGTGTCCGTGGTGAAGATTGGGTATATTCCTATCTTAAAGGGTTCTACAAAGACCCAAGTCGTCCTTTCGGCGTGAACAACACAGTGTTCCCGTCAGTCGGTATGCCGCATGTGCTGGAAGGCCTGCAAGGTATGCCGGTTAAGCAGGAAGATGGCAGCATCACCGTCAGCGGTGGCAGCCTGTCTGCGGAAGAGTACGATCAGGTTGTTCGCGACCTTACCGGTTTTCTGGTTTACTCGGCTGAGCCGGTTAAACTGGAACGCGAAAACCTGGGTAAGTGGGTACTCGGCTTTCTGTTTATATTCTTCGTGATCGCATACCTGCTCAAGAAAGAATATTGGAAGGATGTACACTAACCCTTAGAAAGGGGTAGAATATATTATCCGCATAATGTAAACGGGGGGCATTGCCCCTCGTTTACATTTGTTTTTTTCAATTCCGGAGGGTATCAATGGCTGTTGCTGCCAATAAACGCTCTATCATGACCCTGTTCTCAGGTGCCGATGATCTCTATAGCCATCAGGTTCGCATCGTATTGGCTGAAAAAGGGGTAACTGTTGATGTGTTGCAGGTAGATCCCAATGATATGCCAGAGGATCTGCTGGAACTCAACCCTTACAACTCAGTGCCAACTCTGGTCGACCGTGAACTGGTGTTATACGAAAGCCGTATTATCATGGAGTATCTGGACGAGCGCTTCCCGCACCCGCCGCTGATGCCCGTTTACCCGGTTTCCCGTGGTCAAAGCCGTCTGATGATGCATCGCATCGATACAGACTGGTATTGCCTGGTTGATCGTATTCGTAAGGGTGACCGCGCCGATGCGGCCCGTAAAGAGTTGCAGGAAAGTCTGCTGTCTATCGCGCCTGTGTTTGCCGAAATGCCTTACTTCATGAGTGAAGAGTTCGGTTTGGCCGATTGTTATCTTGGCCCCTTGTTGTGGCGCCTGCCAGTGCTGGGTATCGAACTGGATAACCGCACAGGTAAAGACATCAAAGCCTATATGAACCGTATTTTCGAGCGTGAGTCATTTAAGGCCTCTCTGACCGAAGCCGAGCGCGAAATGCGCATGGGTATCTGATGAAAGATTTGACCCCAAGTCGTCCATATTTGCTTAGAGCTTACTATGAGTGGCTGATGGATAATCAGCTGACTCCACATCTGGTAGTGGATGCCACTATGCCGGATACTCAGGTACCGCTGCAGTATGTTAAGGATGGTCAAATTGTACTGAATGTCGCCGGCAGTGCTGTCGGTGGCCTGAAGCTCGGTAACGAGTTTGTTGAGTTCAATGCCCGTTTCGGTGGTGTACCACAGCAGGTGCTGCTGCCTATGGCTGCTATTGTTGCCATCTATGCTCGTGAAAACGGTGCCGGTACAGTATTCGATATGGAAGATGCCTATCTGCTTGAAGAGGGTGAGGAATCACTGCTGAATGTGGTTGAAGAGGTTGAACAGCCACGGACTGAAGCCGAAACTGAACCTACAGCAGACAAGCCCAAGCGGCGTGGCCACCTGACTTTGGTTAAATAAAACCGGGTCAACGCTTCAGCTTAAGCATTGCAAAAAGCCAGTCACAATGACTGGCTTTTTCTTTTCAACGGCTGCAATACTGCATCTACCAGCTCCACTCGGTTACGACCATTTATCTTGGCCTGATACAGAGCCTTGTCTGCCTGTTTGAGCGCCTCGCTGGCGCTAACTCCCGGAGTAAGAGTCGCCAGGCCTGCAGAAGCTGTCAGTTGTAGGTAATGGCTTTGATATTCCAGGCCTTGTTGTCTGAGAGACTCAAGGAGTTGCTCGCCTCTTTGCTGTAGGGCCTGAGTCCCGGCTTCATCCAGCCTCAGCAGCAAGGCAAACTCTTCCCCGCCTATTCTGGCCAGTCGCTCCTGAGGCTTGAGCGCTTGCTTGAGTAGCTTGCTGACATGGATAAGGGCGACATCGCCGGCATCATGGCCAAAGTTATCGTTTATCTTTTTGAAGAAATCCAGATCCAACAGGGAAAGCGCCCAGTGTCCCGGCTGCTCTCTTTGCAGTGCGACTTGGCGCATGAATGCGCGGCGGTTGAGCAATCCGGTTAAGGTGTCTGTGTCGGCCTGATGTTGCAGTACCAGCTCGGCGCGCTCGGCATACATTTCGCTGATCAGCAGTATGGCGCAGGAGCTGATAATACAGGAGCAGATCACCAAGGCTTGTAAAACAGCTAGGGTATGTGTAGAAAGCAGGGCGATATCCGGGTGGGATGGCCAGCCATGCAGCTCAAAGAAGCTGAACAACCCCAGATTGGCTAACATCAGGATCAGGATAGAACGCCATTCACGGATCTCAAACAGTACAACCAACATGATGGCAAACAGCAGGTAATAGCTGTGGATCTTGATACTGGTACCTTGGGCTGTCATTAAAGCTGTGGCGGCATCGGCCATCAACAGCAACATTAAACACCATCTGGCGGCAAAGAACTTGCCTTTGTAGTTGAGCAGTAACACCAGAGGCAGCAGGGCAACAAAGGGCAGCTGATTCAAGCCGGAAAGGAGAAAACCCTGATTGCCGCTGATATAAAAGCCGAAAGTAAATAATAATATAGTCGCTATGGAAACCAGTACGCCCAAGTTGACTTGAATGACTTTGCGCTCCCGGGTTTTGACAGCACATCTATCACACCCTAGCATCAGTAAAAAATTCAGTAACCTGGTCATATTGAGCATAGGCAAAGCACTTTGAGAAGCCACTCGAAATATCAGCTTAATTCAAACCTCGTTGTTGAACCAGTCTTGGCTGACTTTCGGCATGATCCCTGTGCGTCAGTATGGTAGCATCTCTCGCCTGCACAACCTTTACCGTGCAATTGCGGGCAAAGATAAGGTGAGACCACAATGCTGCTGATGATCGACAACTATGATTCCTTTACCTTTAATCTGGTGCAGTATTTTCAGCAGTTGGGGCAGCAGCCTGTTATCAAGCGTAACGATGAGATTGCGCTTGATGAGATCCGCGAGTTGGCGCCGGATTATCTGGTGATATCTCCCGGGCCTTGTAGCCCGGATCAGGCGGGGATCTCGCTGGCCGCCATCGAACATTTTGCCGGTAAGTTGCCTATCCTGGGCGTCTGTCTTGGGCATCAATCGCTGGCTCAGGTGTTTGGTGCCAAGGTGGTTCGGGCCAAGCGGGTGATGCATGGCAAGACATCGGCCATCAGTCACAATGACCGTGGGCTGTTTCAAGGCCTGGCCAATCCTTTGACCGTGACCCGCTACCACTCGCTGCTGATTGAATCTGTGCCTGAAGGCTTCAGTCTGGATGCCTGGTATGATGACCCGGTACACGGGCGGGAAATCATGGCCATCAGCCATGCCGAGAAACGCCTCTACGGCGTGCAGTTTCATCCCGAATCCATTCTGACCCAGCAGGGGCTTGAACTGCTCAATAATTTTCTGCGTCTGGCTTAAGGAGCAGTGAGCCAGTCCCGGATTCGTACCAAGGTTCCATCCTTAACAAGCCTTTACAAGTTTTCAGCTTTTGCAGAACAACATCTTTTGGCAAATATGGTATAACAGGCCGCAATCGCTTGTTTTCTGTCATATGTCGCTTCCCGGCGGCCAAGATAACTATAAAAAGGAAGGATGATGAAAAGCCTGATGCGTCATGCCGGTCTGAGTGTTTTGACTCTGGCCGTTCTCAGCGGCTGCGCCGCCACCGAGCCGCAACTCACCACCCAAGAGATCACCAAAGCCAGCCAAACAGTACCCTTGGCAGCGCCTCCTGTGGCCGACAAGCCGTTAACTCTGAATCAAATTATGGCGGATCCCGATTGGATGGGACTTGCCCCCAAAGGTGCCTACTGGAGCGATGACAGCCGCGCTGTGCTGTTCGCCCGCCAGCAGAGTGCATCTGTGCTGCGTAGTTACTATCGTCAGGGAGTGGCAGACAAACAGGCGCAGGAGCTGGCGCTGTCTGAGCTGCATACCGTCTCGCAACGAGACGGCGTTCTGAGCCCGGATAAGCGCCGTAAGGCTTATATCTATCAGGGCAATCTGTTTGTAAAGGAGTTGGGCAGTGGTGAAATCACTCAGTTGACCCGGCAAAATACCAAGGTTGAAGGATTGCGCTTTTTAGCGAATGGCGATCTTGCCTATTGGCAGGCGGGGCAGGTATTCAGATTGCATGCAGGCTCTGGCCTTGTGGAACAGCTCGCGGATATCAAGATGGCCAAAGAGCCGGCACAGACCCAAGAGCCGGAAACTTATCTCGCCAAAGAGCAACATAAACTGATCCGCTATGTGGCCAAGCAGCAGGAAAACGCCAAGTCTCGGGAGACATATCAGCAGCAGTTACAGAATGAAGACCCGACCCTGACGGCCAAGCCTTGGTATCTGGGTGAGAGTGAGCAACTGGTGGAACTGAGCCTGTCGCCGGATGGCCGCTATCTGCTGCTGGCTTTGCAGGACAAGAGTTATAACTGGCGTGGCGAGCATGACATCATGCCCAACTATCTAGGCAAAGATGGCTATGTCGATCCTGTGCCGGTGCGAGCCAGAGTGGCTGAAGACAAGGCGCCAGGGCAGCGCTTGGTACTGCTGGACTTGCAGCAGCAGAGTCAGAAAGAGATAACTATCGAAGGCTTGCTCGGTTACAACCAGGATGTGTTGGCCGGCGTCAAGGCTGAAAACGCCAAGGCGAAAGGCGAGCGCTACGAAAGTGAAAAAGCCCCGCGCAAGATCCAACTGATGCAGGATTGGGGCTGGAGTCAGAGCGCCATTCAATGGCAAGAATCAGGCAAGCGCTTGGCCGTAATGCTGGAAGCCGTGGACAACAAAGACCGTTGGCTGGCCAGTGTCGATCTGGCCAAGGGCAAGCTAGTCACTGAGCACAGGCTGCATGACGATGCCTGGGTCAACTATGACTACAATCAGTATGGTTGGTTACCCGGCAGCGAGACCCTTTACTACCTGTCGGAAGAGAGCGGTTATTCGCAGCTGTATCTCAAGCCGCTCGGTGGCAAGGCGCGGGCTTTGACCTCGGGTAAGTTCGTGGTCAGTGACATCACCCTGAGCCCGGATAATCGTTATATCTACTACAAGGCCAACAAAGAACACCCCGGCAAGTACAATGTTTATCGGGTTGAGATAAGTAGCGGCAAGGATGAACAACTGACCCAGTGGAACGGGGTGCTCGACTACAGCCTGAGCCCGGATGGCCGTTCGCTGCTATTGACCGCCTCCAACCTGACCCGGCCGGATGAGCTCTATATTCAAGTCATAGGCGGTGAGCTGACTCAACTGACCCATTACACCAGCGACAGCTTCAAGAGTTATCCTTGGCAGGCGCCTGAGGTGGTTGCCGTGCCTTCCAGCCATGGCGCCGGTGAAGTCTATGCCAGGGTGTATCTGCCGGCAGGTTTCGACAAGGATCGCGCCGAGTCATATCCGGCGGTGATCTTCAATCATGGCGCCGGTTATCTGCAGAATGCCCATTATGGTTTTTCCGGTTATTTCCGTGAATTCATGTTCCATAACCTGCTGGCACAGCAGGGATATGTGGTGATGGACATGGATTATCGCGGCTCCAAAGGCTATGGCCGCGACTGGCGCACCGCCATCTACCGCAATATGGGGCATCCGGAAGTGGAAGACTTGGCCGATGGCGTCAAGTGGATGAGCCAGCATGCCAACGTTGATGCCAAGCGGGTGGGCACCTATGGCGGTTCTTACGGCGGCTTTTTGACCTTTATGGCACTGTTTACCCAACCCGAGTTGTTCCAGGCCGGCGCCGCGCTGCGGCCAGTGACCGACTGGGCTCACTATAATGCGCCTTATACCTCGAACATACTCAACACCCCGGATGTGGACCACATCGCCTATGAACGCAGTTCGCCCATCTATCATGCCGAGGGCTTGCAAAAGCCGCTGCTGATCATGAGCGGGGTAATGGACGACAACGTCTTCTTCCAGGACAGTGTCCGCCTGGTGCAGCGACTGATAGAGCTGGAAAAGCCGATGTTTGAGACGGCTATCTACCCGGTTGAACCCCATGGCTTCAGACAGCCATCGAGCTGGCTGGACGAGTATCGCCGCATCTATAAGTTGTTTGAACAAGAGTTGAAATAGTCACTTTACAGGCCTCATTCGAGGCCTGTTTCTTTTTGCTATCAAGATATTGCTGATAAAGCCGCTACATATATAACAATAAAGGGACTAACATAAAAAATGGAGCCCGGGTACGGGTGTGGCAGGAAGGTAATAATTTGGCCTTGTCGGTAGCGGGGGGCGTAAAACCCGGAAGTGTAATAGAGATAGAGCAGCGCCTGTATCAGCAGTTGATACTGGGCAAGCAACGCATTGATAGCGGTGGCGATGAGCTTGAACCTGAGCTGGCGGCGGTGGCCTTCAAGCTTGAGGTTGAACGCGAGGCGACTCTGGAGCGGCTCGCGAGGCAGCAACAGGCCAAGGCGCTTTATCAAAGAGTGTCGGTTCAGTTGAACTATACCCTGGCGGCTGAACTCGGCAACCGTCTTGCCTCCATCGAAGAGGTGACACGCTTATCTGGCATAACAGATAAACAGATCTTACTGCTGGAGTTATTGCAGCATCCAAGGCTTGATCTGGCACGCCTTCGCCCGGTCGTTGCCGAGCAGAGCTGGTTGGTGAGGGACTTGAGCTCTCTGGTCAACAGCCCCTCATTCAGGGCTCGCAGGCCGCAGAATCTGGATGTGCAATTGACAGACCTCAAGCTGGTGCTCAGCTATATAGGCGTTGAGCACCTGCGGGTATTGATCCCTTACTACACCTGTCGTCATTGGCTGCCCACAGGTCATGCCAGTTTGCTTTGGACTGTGCGCAAGCTATGGCGTTTCTCGCAGGTGCAGGGCATTGCCGCCAGAACCCTGGCCAGGTTGCATGACTTGGATGCTCCAATGCTGTACGCGGTTTCCCTGATGCAACAACTGGGGATCTCAGTGCTGCTCTCCATGAGCGCCAAGCTGTTTGAGCAGTTGCGCGGCTCCTGGCTCAGGGAGGCGAGTCGAGACAGGGATAAGGCGCTCTACGATGCCATCGCCCTGTGTGATTTTCCCGCCGCTTTGGTCTATTCCCTGGTCAAGCAGCATGCGCTGTCACTCAATTGGCAACTGCCGACCCAGCTTGGGTTTGCGGATGCGGCCATGGTGACTCTGCTCAAGGAGCGAGACACTGCTCTGGGGTTCAGTCAGTTGTCACCCAATGCGGCAGTGCTGGCTAAAGCCGATTGTTTTGCCAAGTGTTTTTTACTGGAAGAGATGCGGCAACTGGAATTCAGGGACAGACAGATCATGATGGCGTATCATGAGCTCACTGAACAGGAACTCATTCGTCTCAAAGGCCAGAATTACCGCAAACCCGAGCTGCTTTAAGCTGTTGCGGAGCCTGTAGGCCTTCCATGGAGGAGCTATGCCCAGTTGGCAAGCCTCGGTATTGAACCGGTTGTTAACTTATGTGGCGCGGCCGTCGGTCAGTCGCGGCAGTGCCAAAGTACCACTCAGTGCTATTCGCCAGCGCTTATTGGAGATGGATCGTCGCTGGTTGGGCTGGCCGCAGGAGCTTAAGGTCGAGCACTGGCCACTGAGCCACTCGCCGCTCATCCATTACCAGCTGCCGCAGCCAAGAGATGTCAGCCTCTTCTATATTCGCGGCGGTGGTTTCTGTTTCAAGACTCCCCATGCCCATGCCCGTTTCCTGGCCGATATCATGCAGCGCAGTTTGGCAGATTGCTATGTACCTGATTATCGTCTGGCACCTGAGCATCCATTTCCGGCAGCTTGTGATGATGTGCTGGAAGCTTATCGGATGACGCTTGAGCATTGTGACCCGACTCAATTGGTGCTGATGGGCGACTCGGCTGGAGGCAATCTGGCCTTGAGTCTGTTGTTGCAGCTGAAACAACTTGAGTTACCGTTGCCGAGAGCCTGCGTGTTGCTGTCTCCGGCGCTGGATCTCGGCATCACAGGCGACACCGAGCGCATTCTGGCAGCCGACGACCCTCTGTTCACCATTGAATCGCTACTTAGACTCAGAGGCGCATATCTCGCCGGTAGTAACCCCATGTCTGAGCGGGTCTCGCCGCTTTATGGTTGTTTTAACGATCTGCCGCCCATCTTGCTGCTGGCCGGTACTCGTGAGCTGCTGCTACAGGATGCCGAGCGCCTGCAACAGGCGGTATTACGCGACGGCGGTCGCATAGAAGCCGGTTTCTACCTCAATATGCCCCATGTCTTTCCATTATTTGAACTCTTGCCTGAGGCCATGGAAGCCAGGGGCCAAATCGCTGCTTTTATACGCAATAATCTACTGTTATGATTATCGTTAACTATTCAAAATGTATGAATAGTTAACGAATTCGGTGTCAGTTGAGATTTTTTGTGACTATTTATGCCGTTAAACGGCAGATATTTGCCTGCTTAATTCTCAAACTCAGATCTTTATGCACTTATAGGCCAAGGCATTGCTCCTGCATATTGATCAAACTGGTATTTTGATCACAATTTCGCTAATAATGACACCTAAGCAACACAAGTAAGTGCAGTTTTACTCACAAATAATAAAGATTAACTGCTTAAAACGGTGGCCGACAGAGCCGCCGACAACACAAAGGATGAGAAGGAATGAGTGTAAACATGAATTTGACACGTGCCCAGTTTGATGAAGTCATGGTGCCTAATTATGCACCGTCACCCGTTATCCCGGTTCGTGGCGATGGCAGTCGTGTTTGGGATCAGGAAGGCAAAGAGTATGTCGACTTTGCCGGTGGTATTGCAGTTAACTGTTTGGGCCACTGTCATCCAGCCGCCGTTGAGGCGCTTAAGGCGCAGGGCGAAAAACTCTGGCACTTGTCCAATGTGATGACCAATGAGCCGGCACTGGCATTGGCGACCAAACTGGTTAACGCCACTTTTGCCGACAAGGTCTATTTCGCCAACTCAGGTGCCGAAGCCAATGAAGCGGCCCTGAAACTGGCCCGCCGCTATGCTCTGGACAATTTCGGCGCCGAAAAAGATCAGATTATCGCCTTCGACAAGGCATTCCACGGCAGAACTTTCTTTACCGTCAGTGTCGGTGGTCAGGCCGCCTACTCAGATGGTTTTGGCCCCAAGCCGCAGGGGATCACACACCTGCCATTCAACGATGTTGCCGCATTGGAAGCCGAGGTGTCGGACAAGACCTGTGCCATCATGCTGGAACCGCTGCAGGGTGAGGGCGGTATCATAAACGCCACTCCAGAGTTCCTGGCCAAGGTGCGTGAACTGGCCGACAAGTACAATGCGTTGGTGGTGTTCGATGAAGTGCAAACCGGCGTTGGCCGTACCGGCGAGCTGTATGCCTACATGGGTACAGATATAGTGCCGGACATTCTCACCACGGCCAAGGCCCTGGGCGGCGGTTTCCCCATCGCGGCCATGTTGACCACGGACAAGATTGCCGCTCATCTTAAAGTGGGCACTCATGGTTCCACCTATGGTGGTAACCCTCTGGCCTGTGCCGTCAGCAACGCGGTATTTGATCTGGTCAATACCCCCGAAGTGTTGCAGGGCGTTAAACGCCGTGAGCAACTGCTGCGTGATGGCCTGGAAAAAATCAATGCCAAGTACCAGGTGTTTTCCGAGGTGCGCGGCAAAGGACTGTTGCTCGGCGCCGTGTTGAATGAGCAGTATCAGGGACGCAGCCGTGAGTTTCTGTTGGCCTCGGTCGACAATGGCCTGATGACACTGATGGCCGGTGCCAATGTGGTTCGTTTTACTCCTTCTTTGATCATCCCTGAAAGTGATATTGCCGAGGGTCTGGCACGCTTTGAAAAAGCGGTCGCCAAGGTGGTTGCCGCCTGATCCCCGTGGGCCTTGGCCCACTTAGCGCAATAAACTCACAGCTGCTGTTCTGACGGGCAGGCCCGACGGAGCAGCAACTGTGGATGAGTGGAGATTTAACCATGTTAATCATACGGCCTATCCGAGCCTCAGATTTCCCGGCGCTGCGCTGTATCGCCGAGGAATCGGGCCATGGATTCACCTCGCTGCCGGTCAATGATGAACTGCTGACCCGCAAAATCGCCCGTTCGGAAACCTCTTTCGCCAAGGCGGTGGAAACGCCTTTTGATGAAGGTTACCTCATGGTGCTGGAAGACACAGAGACCCAAGAGGTTGTGGGCACCTGTGGTCTGGAAGCCGCGGTGGGAATGGAAGATGCCTTCTACCATTACCGTCTGGGTACAGAGGTTTATCATTCGTCGCAGATAGAAGTACGTAACGAGGTTGAAACCCTCAGCCTGTGTCATGATTACACAGGTGCCGCCGAGCTCTGCACCCTGTTTCTGAGAGATTCCTACCGCAAGGGCAACAATGGCCGCATGCTGTCACGCAGCCGCTTTCTGTTTTTGGCCCAGCATGCCAATCGATTCGGTGAAACTGTTATCGCCGAGATGCGTGGGGTCAGCGATGAGAACGGTAATTCCCCTTTCTACGGCTGGCTGCAGCAAAACTTCCTCGGCATAGATTTTATTCAGGCCGATTACCTCTCAGGTCTGGGACAGAAGGCTTTTATGGCCGAGATGATGCCCCGCAGCCCTGTCTATGTTTGCCTGTTGCCCGAAGCGGCGCAGAAGGTTATCGGTGAAGTGCACACCAATACACGCCCGGCCTTGAGCCTGTTACAGGCGGAAGGTTTCCGCTGGCGCAACTATGTGGATATTTTTGATGGTGGCCCCACGGTTGAATGCAACCTGGCGGATATTCGCTCCGTGCGCGAGAGTCGCTTACTGACGGTGCGTATCGGTGATATGCCTCAATCAAAGGACAGCTTTATTCTCTCCAACACCCATTTGGCAGACTACCGTGCCGGTTCGGCCAAGCTGGCGCTGACAGACGACAGTGAAGAAGTGATCCTGTCGAGCGAGTTGGCCGCCGCACTCTTGGTGGCAGACGGGCAATCGGTCAGGGTATTGGCAATATAGGAACAGCATAATGACACAATTTATCAAGGGCCAATGGCTCGCTGGCGAAGGCCAGGCAATGAGTTCAAGCAACCCGGCCAACGGTGAAACCCTGTGGCAGGGTAATGCCGCTACTCCGGCTCAAGTAGAAGCTGCCGTTGCAGCCGCCAGAGAGGCACAGTTTGACTGGTTTATGCTCGGTTTTGACGGCCGCCTGCAGGTGATAGAGGCTTATCGCGATCAGCTGGAAGCCCATAAGGCGGAAATCGCCGACACCATAGCGCAGGAAACCGGTAAGCCATTGTGGGAAACGGCCACCGAGGCGGGTGCCATGATAGGCAAAATCGGTCTGTCGGTTGCGGCTTATCACAAGCGTACCGGCGAAACTGAAAATGAACTGCCTGCCGGGCGGGCCGTGCTGAGACATAAGCCCCACGGCGTGGTGGCGGTCTTTGGGCCTTATAACTTCCCAGGCCATCTGCCTAACGGCCATATAGTACCGGCTTTGCTGGCGGGCAACACCGTGGTATTCAAGCCATCGGAACTGACGCCAAAAGTGGCAGAGCTGATGCTCAAGCTGTGGGAGAAAGCCGGTCTGCCAGCCGGGGTTATCAACCTGGTGCAGGGCGAAGTGGAAACCGGCAAGGCGCTGGCTTCACATCCTCAGCTTGATGGTCTGTTCTTTACCGGCAGCTCCCGCACCGGCCACTTGCTGCATCAGCAGTACGCCGGTCATCCGGGCAAGATCCTTGCCCTGGAAATGGGTGGTAACAATCCGCTCATCGTTAAAGGGATCAGTGATATCAAGGCGGCCGTGCACGAAATTATTCAATCTGCCTATATCTCCAGTGGCCAGCGTTGTACCTGTGCCCGCCGTCTCTACATAGAGAAAGGTGAGCAGGGCGATGCTTTGGTTACTGCCCTGGTTGCAGCGGTCAAAGCGATAGCTGTCGGCCCCTGGAATGCCGAACCACAGCCCTTTATGGGCTCGATGATCTCTGAAGCAGCCGCCAAGGGCATGGTCGCGGCGCAGCGTAATCTGCAGAATCTCGGCGGGGTTTCGCTGGTGGAACTGACCCATATTGAGAGCGGTACCGGCCTGGTGTCACCTGGGCTGATTGATGTTACCGAGGTGATTGAACTGCCCGATGAAGAGTATTTTGGGCCCTTGCTGCAACTGGTGCGCTATAGCAGCTTTGATCAGGCGATTTCGCTGGCCAATGATACCCGTTATGGCCTTTCTGCCGGGCTGCTGGCTGATAGCCGTGAAGACTATGACTATTTCCTGGCACGGATTCGTGCCGGCATAGTGAACTGGAATAAGCAGATCACCGGAGCCTCTGGTGCGGCGCCATTCGGCGGCGTCGGGGCATCGGGTAACCACAGAGCCAGCGCCTTCTATGCGGCCGACTATTGTGCTTACCCCGTGGCTTCCATGGAGGCCGATGGTTTGAGTTTGCCACAGGCATTGAGTCCGGGACTTAGCCTCTGACAGTGAAGGGAAGCGCAGTGGCGCTTCCCTTTTTTGAACATACCATTTGCCTTTGGGCAAACTGCATTACACAGGGAATAACCATGCATACAGATATCAATGCGCTGTTCAATGCCATGTGGCAGGACTATATCAAGATGACGCCTTCGGCGGCCAAAGTGCATCAGCTGTTGGGTCAAGGCAAGGCGATTATTAACGACCATATCGCCTTGCGTACATTTAATCTGCCCAAGGTGGGCTTGGATGTGCTGGCGGCCCATTTCGAAGCGCTGGGCTATGTGGCTTGCGGAGATTATCGCTTTGAGCAGAAAAAGCTGGTGGCGAAGCACTTTGAGCATCCGGATCCGACTCAGCCCAAGGTCTTCATTTCCGAGCTGCTGGTGGAAGAGTTTAGCCCAGAGCTGCAACAACGGGTTACCGACTTGGTTGAGCAGATCCCAACCCAGGCTTTGACCGCAGATAACTTTACTTATTCAGGCAGGCATTGGCAGCTTGATTATGGCACCTACCAAGCCCTGCTTGCCGAGAGTGAGTATGCTGCCTGGGTTGCCGCCTTTGGTTATCGTGCCAATCACTTTACCGTGTCTGTGAACCATCTGGCCGAGTTCAGCACCCTGGCCGCTGTCAATACCGCGCTCAAGGAAGCTGGTTTTATCCTCAACAGTGTGGGCGGTGAGATCAAAGGCTCAGCTGAAGTCTTGTTGGAACAGTCGTCCACCATGGCCGACAGAATCCCCGTCGCCTTTGATGACAAGACGGTAGAGATCCCCAGTTGTTTCTATGAATTTGCCCTGCGTTACCCTAAAGCCGATGGTGAACTCTATACCGGCTTTGTTGCGGCCTCGGCAGATAAGATTTTTGAGAGCACTAACGTCAAAGCATAGCATTGCTTAAATTCTTATAAATGGCCTCCTTAATTAGGGAGGCTTTTTTTTATAAACAAAACGACATGCTTAATATTTTGATGTCTCAATGTTTTTATTGTGTTTTAAATATGTTTTTTCATTGGTGTTTTGCATGCTTTATTAATTTGTTTTTATGATGTTTTTTATGACGTACACCCAGTTTTTAATCTATTTAGACTAGTCATTAAGTATTGGTGTTGATTGTAAGGTTTTTCATGCCTATGCTTGTTTACATACGTAACAATGCGTATTAAGTGCATTAGTATCAATATCGAGACGCTATTCCACTTGGAACAGCGAAAAAACCATGAACGAGAGAACAAAGTCGAATAATAAATTACTGAGCTTGGTCAAGTTGGCCATGCCTTTGCTATTGTTTTTGGCTTTTTCTAATGCAGCGATATCTAATGAGTTTGAAGAAGTTAATACACTGATATCTATTGCCAAACAGAACACATCACAGGTAAATCAGCTGGCAATCTATTCTCTTTCCTTGCCTTGTATTATGGCTGTTAAACTGGCAGATAACGCCGTCTTGGCCGAAGTGTTTAAAGCCATAGCAGTCAGTTGGTTTATTTTGTTCTTCTGCGGGCCCCGTATTCCCAACCTGGGTGTCCCGCAACTTTCCTTTGGTTGGATGCCCTATTGGGCGCAATTACTTCTCGAATGGGTAAAACCTATTCGTGGCAGTACCTCTTAGACTGGAATTAGCTCCAGATTAATTCGTTTTAAATAAATTAAGGCTTTTAAATATGAGATCCGGTATCTATCACCGCGATCTGGCCTTGTCACGCATAATAAAAAGTAAAAAAGCAAAGACGATCTTCCCTTTGCTGGGCTTACTATTGCTTGCGGGACAAGCTCAGGCGGTTAATGAGTTTGAACTCAAACAGGAAGAATTCGGCGAATGGACTGCCTATTTCAATGCGTCTTATACCCGCAATGCCTACAGTGAATCGGCTTTCGATGCTTACCGGGCTTATAGCCTGGATGCCAGGGTCGATTACAACAGTGATTGGGGCAGTGTACTGCTGACCTTTGGCGGTGAAAAAGAGACGCTGCACGGTAAGGAGTCGAGCTTTTTTGACCCCTTGTTCGAGTATCGAACGCCACTCTATTCCCTGACCGACACTCTGTCGCTTAAGGGCAGTGTCGGTGTTTATCTGCCGGCGGCGCATTACACCAAGCTGGATAGACTGGAGTATGCCCCCAGAGTGGCGGCTTATCTCTTCTATCGTCCTGAGGGCAACTTCAGCTTCTACCTGTCTCCCAGATACAGGTACAACGCCTACAAGTACAAGACCGCCGGTGAGCGGGTGCTGATTGAACATCAGGTCGATCTGGTGGCCGATGCCTATTGGCAATTTGCCAGTCATTGGTACCTGGATATCAGCGGCCGCTATCGGATGTCGAAGAACTACCGTGGTCGTCGTATGGATGACCAATTCACCTTTGCCCAGGAACTGGGATGGATGCCTGCCGATAGTTGGACACTGGCCATTGGCCATAACAACAGCGGCCGTTTCTACCACCCGGAACTGGGGCCTTCCGAAGGATTTGAGCTGTATAACAAGCGCAGCTCTACCTTCTATTTCTCAGTAACAAAATACTTATAAACTCAATTTATTCAGAGGATTAAATGAAGAAGTCAAGTCTGAGTCTGGCGATTGCAGCCAGCCTGGCACTCGCAGGATGTGGGGCAGGAGAAGAACCATACAAGGAGTTGCCCAAAGATGAGAAACAGATTAGCAGCGACTCGATAGAGAAGGCCGGTGAGCGCCAATATCTCTATATCCGCAGTGTCGGCAAGGCGCCGCGGTATGCCGCTGCCATCCGCGGCTTTAGCCAAGGTGATCCCAAGTTAGTGACCCTGCACAAGACAGAGAATGGCATTCAGGTTCGTCAGTTGGATCGGGACGCCATAGGTCTTGGTCATGACAGCCGCTACCAGGAGGGCATCAACCAGGCGCCAGTGCTGACCATCCCCGGTGAATACATAGACTTCAGATGTACCGAAGACAAGTGGCGAGAATGTATCAACGTCGAGCAGGTCAATACCGATGCCAACCTGACCTGGCAGGACAAGCGCTTTTTTGTGCCTGACTTTGCCGACACCAAGATAGCTGAGCTGGGGATCAACGATATCTTTATGTTTGGTGAGTGTGTCACCGAAACTGAATCTCCAAAACTGGTCAATGCCGGAACCTACAAAGGCTATGAAATGGATCTGGACAAGGGGGTGATCAACTTCGAGATTGAACACACCTACCAGGCATCGGGCCAGTGTTTCAATCAGTTCTACGGTGGCAATCTGGATAACCTGTCGTTCACCACTACGGAATTTATCTCCATAGTGGCGCTGGATCAGCTGGCCAGTGAAGATTATCAAGCCATTCCTTACAGCGAGCATGAGAAGGGCACTTTTGGTTTCTTCAACTCCAGTCACAGCTATCGGGACAGAACCGACTCAGAGGGGGTGGATGGCTATGTTCGAACCTACCTGAACCGCTTCAACCCGGCCAAGGGAGAGTTGGTGTACTACTTGTCCAACAACTTCTATGAAGCCAAGAACAAGCCTTTCCTGGATGCGGCTATCGAGTCTGTGACCGCGATGAATATCGCCAACAGTCGGTATCATACCGGCTTGCCACAGATTAAGCTGGAGCAGGCGGGCGATAAACGCCATGGCGATCTGCGTTATAACCATATCACTCTGTTTGATGAACCTCTGGATAACGGTCTGGCCGGTTACGGTCCATCAGCAGCCAACCCACTGACAGGGGAGATTGTCAGCGCCAGGGTTAACCAATACAGCTCCAACCTCAAGCAAGGCGCGGTGCGTTACTATCGGCAACTGATGCTGGATTATAACCGTGGCAAGCTGGATGCGGCTTCGGTCGAAGCGCTCACCGGCGTGCCTTATCAGCAAGCCGTGGTTAAGCCTGCAGCTTTAGCAACATTGGAAACTGCGCCTGCCGCGCTGGACAAGCCTGCCGATGTGATGGTAGCCGCCACTCCGGCTGCTCTGCCACTCAAACCCGCTGAGCAACAGTTCAACGCCTTGGCCGACTTCGATGAAGCCAGCCGTGACTATTGGTCCGAGCATACTTTGATGCATATCGACACTGTGTTTGCCGCAGGCGGTCAGCAAAGAATGTTGCCGACCGGTGTTAAGGACCACAAGATTGATTGGCAGAATGCCGAATTGTGGGCCAATGGTGAAGTTGGCGGTAAGCTGCAGGCATTCGAGAAGCTGAGCCTGGATCTGCAAGATAGCCTGAGCACTGCGCTGGCCGCCCAAGCCTTTGCCGGTACTCTGACCCATGAACTGGGCCATAACTTCGGCCTGAGACACAACTTCGCCGGTAGCCGCGATGGTGACAACACCTTTAGCCAACAGGAAATGGAAACACTGAACCAGGCTTTTGCCGGTGCCGGTTATTCGGATCTGAAAGTGAACGCCGAATTTTCCAGCCAGATGGACTATAACGTTAACCGCTTTGCGACCACTTTTGAGCCCTATGACCTGGCGGCGCTGCGTTTCGGTTATGCCCGTGAAGTTGAAGCCGAAAATGGTGATTTTGTTTCCCTCAAAGAGGAAGATGCCAAGCGTCGTGAGGAGCTGCAAAAGGGCGTGCTCCAGGGCGAGACTCGTTTCGGTGCGCTCTATAACATTGCCCGCGACCACAAGCTGCGCAGCTATGCCTTCTGTACCGACGAGCATGTGTCGCTCAACAGTAACTGTAACCGCAGTGATGCCGGTCAGAACCTGGATGACATTGCCCAGTTCTATATCGACAGATATCAGGACAGCTATGAAACCAGTAACCTGAGACATAACCGTCAGTCCCTTTATGAAGATCACAGCCTGGGTTACACCATTGCCCGCAAGCGCCAGTTTGATGAGATCCGCCAGTTTATCGAAGATGTCAGCTTCCTCGAGGGGATCTTTGACTTGCCGGAAAACTTCTTCGCCAACGACTGCCAGGTGAAAGAAGCAGCTGGCCAGGATACCTGGTATTGTGCCAACCAAAGGGCGATGAACAAGGCGGCCGACCTGTTTCTGCGCCTTGCCGGTGAAAATGATGCTGTGGTAGATGTCACCTTCCGCACTGCAGATGGCCAGGCAGCGCTGAGACAGCAGTACAACTTTGCCAAGTTGCTGGAGCAATATCGTTTCAAGAGCGCCGACATGACCATGAGGTTTGCTCCGGGTGAAGTGATCAGCCGGTTTGCCGACTCTCCAGAAGCGCTGAAGGAACTGATCATCAACTATGGTATCAAGGAAGAGTTCCGGGATATGCTGAGCGCCGATGTTACCTTCGCCGGTCGTTTGCTGAACGGGGTCAAGGCGCCTGAAGGCTCGCCCAACCATCCTTATGTCAACGAGCGAGATGTGCTTGGGGTATGGCCGGACAAACTGTTGGCAGTGCGTGCCTTGGTGAGCCGCACGACTCCGAGATCGACTTCCAGCCGCGGTCACAAGGCGCTGGTGGATCTGCCACAAACCGGCAAGCTGTTCGAAGAGATGCTTTGCCGCATGGCGCTGGGTAATGGCCCGGATCTGGTCAGCAATGGCAAGCCTTTGTTTGCCGATGCCTGTAACAGCAGCCCTGAGCTGGAAACGTATCTGCCTTACTACAGCGATTTTGCCAGCCAGAGCATAGAGCCTCTGCCCAATTATGACCGCACAGTATCACGCTTCTTTGGTTTTGATACAGTCAATGGTCAACCCAAAGGCAAGAGCAACCTGCTGCAGATGATGCTGAGACAAGTGGTGTTGGCCTCGGTCGACAGCGACTATCAGGGTGAGCAAAAGGCCAGGGTATGGCGTGAATATGTCGGTATTCATCAGGCTGCCCCTGGGCTGGATATGCAGGCCCAAGTGTCCCTGAACGGTAAAATCTATGCCGCCACCGCCGAGAACAAGTTGGCGCTGGCGCTGATTGCCCGCATCAAGGAAGTGCAGCAGTTTATCGCCTCGGCTTCTCCTGAACTGTTGGCGCAGCAGCTCAAGGGCGGCACTGTGGGTGAGATACTCAATGGTCAACTGAGCCGTGATCGTTTGGCTCTGAGCTACCTGCCTGTGCTTGATTGAGCCAAGGTCTGACAGCTTGATAGCAAAGAACCCAGCCTAGTCTGGGTTCTTTATTCTTGTTTCAGTGGCTCTTTGAGGAGCCAGGCTAACCTTCAGGCCTTAAAGGTCAGTGAAACCTTGAGTCCGCCCAGTGCCGGGCTTCTGCTGAAGTCGATATCCAACTGATACTGCTCGGCAATATCCTTGACTATCGATAATCCTAATCCATGACCATTGATCTCTTCATCCAGACGATTGCCGCGGCGGGTGAGGGTTTGCATGTTTTTTTCTGCCACCCCGGGACCATCGTCTTCGACACTGACATATACCTGCCCCTGATGTTGCCATACCCTCACCAATACCAGGCTAGAGGCCCATTTATAGGCGTTATCCAACAGGTTACCGAGCAGCTCCATACCGTCTTCCCTGTGGATTGGCAGCCTGGGAATGCCATCGCTGATATCGAAGCGCCAACTGATTTGTTTGTATCTATGCACCTTATCCAGGGTTTGGCACAGGCTTTCCAGATCCCTTGGCAGTACCAGCTGCGCCGCAGGTAGCATATCGCCGGTTATTCGCGCTGCCGCCAGTTTACGCTCTATCATCTTGTGGATCTGCTCCAACTGCTGTTCCAGTGCCCTGGCGGTGTCGGGATCTTTCAACCCCAGCGCCTCGACCTGCTGACGCATCACCGCCAGTGGTGTCTTCAGACCGTGGCTGAGATTGCCCAGATTATTACGGCTGCGCTGAATTTGATTACTGGTGTATTCAAGTAACTCGTTGTAGGTTTCGGCCAGAGGTTTGACTTCGGGAGGAATAGTCTCCAGTGACAGCGAGTTGATTTCCCCCTCCCTGAGTTTGGCCAGCGCCTGTTTTATCTGCTTAACCGGCTTGAAGGATTGCCTCAATACCAGAAATATCCCCAGGATCATCGCCAGCAGCATAGCCAGGTTGACACTCAGTTTAGTGCCATAAACCTCGGTAAATACCTTACGGCCTATGCTGAGATCCTGTGCCACTGTCAAAGTGGCATTGATCTTCTTGCTGCTGGAGGTCAGCCCCAGTGACAACAACTGAATATCGTGATTTTGTGGCCCCTTGGTTTGCCAGGCGCGGGTTTGCCCTGGCTCCAATTGCACTATCTCCAGGCGTTGATCCCACAAGGAGCGGGAGCGGATCTCCCTATCCGGCAGGTTGAGCTGGTAATAGCGCCCGGAATAGGCGGGTTTGTAGAAGCCGGAAAGCAGGCTCTGATCTATCAGGATCTCACCGTCATTGAGGTGAGTCGCCAGTGCCACCTGTTCCAGATCTTCCTGCAAGCGGTTGATGATAGAGTCGTGAAATGCCTGACGCAGCATGGACTCCATAAACGCCAGGCCTATCAGGGTACTCAGTAACACCAGTGCTGTTAGCCACAGGCTCAGCTTGGTGCGGATGGACATCATCAGGATTGGCTGCCGTGAAAGATATAACCTTGGCCACGACGGGTTTCTATCGCCGTCTTACCCAGTTTTTTACGCAGGTGGGTGACATAGACCTCGACCACATTGCTCTCTTTCTCATCGTCAAATTGATACAGCTTATCGGTAAGCTGTGCTTTGGAAAGCAGTTTCTTGGGTGACATCAAGAAAATTCGCAGCAAGCGAAACTCCATGGCAGTCAGGTCGAAACTTTGTCCATTGACTGTTACTGTCTGTTCGGCTTCATCCAGACTGACGCCGCCGAAGTTCAATTGTTTGCCGGGCACAGTGGCACGGCCATGGGTTCGGTGGATAATTGCCTGCAGTCTGGCCAGCAGCTCTTGGGTATGAAAGGGCTTGCCCAGGTAGTCATCGGCGCCGGCATTGAAGCCTTCGACCTTTTCATGCCACTGACTGCGAGCGGTCAGCATGATCACAGGAGTGGTCAGTCCCTGCTGACGCCATTTTTCCAGCAACTGCAAGCCGTTGCCATCGGGCAGGCCGATATCGAGAATGATGCAGTCATACTGGGTTTCTTTGACCAGATAGTCAGCTTCTATGGCTTTGTCGGTGACATCCGTGACATAGCCTGCTTGCTTTAATTGTTTTGCCAGTTCTTCAACCAGCAGGGCGTTATCTTCAACGAGTAGCAGTTTCATTGGGACGACATTCGCTCGGTAATGGGGTTAGGTTATCGGGTAAACCTGTGCCTGCATTTAGGCTCAGGTTGACGATATGGCCATGTTCGACTTTTATCTGCAAATCATAACGCCATTCACCATCTTTCTGATAGAGATGAGCGTCGATCAATTTGCCATGGCACACCCATTGTAGCTGAGAGAGAGTGGCATCCAAGGAGAGAATCGTCCCGGATTTCACTAATTCCTTGGCGATATCGTGATCGGGTTCCAGGTGGGGACTGGCCACTTCAGCCTTTGCAGTACTCAAAGTCAGGCTAATAAAGCTAATGAAAAATAGCCCTCTCAATTGATGCTCCCGAAAAACAAAAGTGGCCAAGGATATTACCTTGGCCACTCTATAGAATCAGGCTTAAATCAAGCTGAAGCTGGCTTAGCGGGTACCGTAAACCACTATGGTTTTACCGTGCGCCTGGATCAGGTTCTGCTCTTCCAGCATTTTGAGGATGCGGCCCACAGTTTCGCGGGAACAACCAACAATCTGACCGATTTCCTGACGGGTGATTTTGATCTGCATGCCGTCTGGGTGGGTCATGGCATCAGGCTGTTTGGCCAGGTGCAACAGAGTTTGAGCGATACGACCTGCTACGTCGAGGAAGGCCAGGTTGCCCACTTTTTGGCTGGTGCTCTGTAGACGATGTGCCATCTGAGCGGCAAGTTTCATCAGGATTTCAGGGTTAACCTGGATCAGCTGCTTGAACTTCTTGTAAGAGATTTCAGCAATTTCACAGGCTTGCTTGGCGCGAACCCAAGCGGTACGCTCGGCTTGCTCTTCGAACAGACCTAATTCACCGATAAAGTCGCCCTGATTCAGATAAGAGAGGATCATTTCCTTACCTTCTTCATCTTTAATCAATACGGCAACAGACCCTTTAACTATGTAATACAGAGTGTCTGAATCTTCACCAGCATGGATCAGGGTGCTTTTGGCTGGATACTTATGAATGTGACAGTGTGATAAAAACCACTCCAAAGTCGGATCTGGTTTTGGCTTACCAATCAGAGCCATGCCTATGTTCCTCGATTGATTAAAACGAAAGTAAGGATATTCTAAATAAGGATTTTACGTCAATATCAAAGAGTAAACTTTGAACCTGGTCTTAGTTTAGACTAAGTGAATCAACGCAATTAAATCGCTAATCTTGGTTATCATTCTGATACTTTAGTGATACATGTCAACCAATTCAGATTAAAAGCCTCTGGATTCGCTCGAGTCTGTAGGTTAAATCACATCTTCTCAGCCTTGCTCACAATTCGCCAAGCACATTGAGGGCTATTATTAGCATTTTATTGTTGAATTCACCTCGACTTTCACGCCGGGTTCGGGCTAATTTATGAGTCTGTATGCATAGATTACCAAAGGGTATCAGAGTGAAGACCCCCTTAATTGCAGCGGCTGCCATGTTGGCCTTGAGTCTGTTCAGTGGACAGTTACAGGCCTTTGCCATTCCCCAGCCAAGCAAGGAAATTGCCGCCAGCAAACTGGCTTATATTCAGCTCAATGCCGCCAATGGTGAAGTGGAAGCTCAGTACCTGCTTGGCTTGATGTACCTCTCCGGCCGTTTCGTCGTCGAGGACAAAATTGCCGGTCTCGCCTGGTTGACCAAAGCTGCCGAAGGGGGCGAGACCAAGGCGCAGCAAACCCTGGCAGACCTGGCATTTGAAGGCAAGTTAATGCAGCGGGATCTGGCGCTGGCCGAGCGTTGGTATCTGCCGTTGGCTGAACAGGGCAACCATTGGGCCAAGTTCAGACTGGGTTTCCTCTATGCTTCCGGCGGCGAAGGGGTTAACCGCCATTGCGGCAAGGCTGTGGCGTTTTTCAGCTCGGCCGGTGATGACATCTCTCTTGGCAATGCCGCCTGGATCCTGGCCACTTGCCCGGAAGCCAAGTACCGAGATGGTGGTCGGGCGTTGGCGCTTGCTAAGCAACTACTGGAAGTTAACAATCAGGACCCCACAAATCTCGATAACCTGGCGGCAGCTTACGCCGAATTGGGAGATTTTACCGCTGCGGTGGCGACTCAGCAGCAGGCCATTGCAGCGCTTGAGCAGTCACAGGATTTCAGTAAAGCGCTTGAATTTAGGCAGCGGCTGGAGAGTTATCGCAGTCACAAGCCTTACCGTGAAGTGGTGCCCTTGATGGAATAACGCCCATTGTGAATGCTTCAAGCCGATACGGATAATTCCTTTGCTGAACGCTGGGGTTTTAGCTGTGGTTGATTGTGTTTGCGTCAGAGGAAGATAAGGGCGCTTGCATGGGGAGCAAGAATTCGGGCAATAAAAAATGCCCATTATGGGCATATAAAATAGGGTAGGTTGTTGACATACTCGAGGGAACAAACAGATCAAGATGGGGGAATCTATCCCCAAGAGTATGTCAACCATCAGTATTTCGCCTGAAATCCCGATGACTGTAATTTACCCTTTTAGACTTAAATCAAACTTAATCGAGTCTGAAGCCAAAATTTATCTGCAACCAGCTTATTCAATATCCTGCTCCAGCAGGGCTTGGCGCTTATCCATCAGGTCTTTGATAAGCGGCGTCAGAATAAGCTCCATCGCCAATGACATCTTGCCTCCCGGCACGACCAGGGTGTTAACCCTGGACATAAAAGCCCCTTGGATCATCTTCAAATAGTAAGGAAAGTCGACATTGTTGATGCCGCGAAAACGGATCACCACAAAGCTTTCATCCAGACTGGGAATATCCTTGGCACTGAAGGGGTTGGAGGTATCTACCGTAGGGACCCGCTGAAAATTGATATGAGTGCGGGAGAATTGCGGCGTCATGTGATTGATATAGTCGTCCATCGAACGCACGATTGAGCCCATCACTTTTTCACGGGTATGGCCGCGCTCAGAGGTATCGCGGATGATCTTTTGGATCCACTCCAGGTTGACTATGGGTACCATGCCAATCAAGAGATCCACGTGCTGGGCAACATTGCTTTCGCCGGTCACTACACCGCCATGCAGCCCCTCGTAGTAGAGCATATCCGTGTCTTCCGGTAGCGGCCGCCATTGGGTAAAGGTACCCGGCATCTGGTTGTAAGGCACGGCTTCATCGAAGGTATGCAGGTAGGAGCGGGTTTCCCCTTGTCCCGTGCCGGCATAGTCGGCAAAACACTTCTCCAGACGGGCAAAGTCATTGGCTTCCGGACCAAAATAGCTGATGTTGCGGTTTTCGGCCTTGGCTTTGCGGATCATCACTTCCATTTCGGCGCGGGTATAGTGGTGAAAGCTGTCCCCTTCCACCATGGCCGCATTGATCCCCAGTTGTCTGAAGATGTGACTGAAGGCGGTTGTGGTAGTCGTGGTTCCGGCCCCCGATGAACCTGTCACTGCGATAATTGGATGTTTTGCAGACATTTTTCCTACCTGTTTCAAAGAACTTGGGCCGCAGGCCAACACTGTGGTTATCTGGCCCGTTAACCTTTAGTTAACTACTTATAAAGGAATGCAGGGGGACGGGTCAATCATGGGCAAGTGGAGTTCGGCGCATGATTTCCTCGCGGGAGCGGATGGCAACGGACTCGTCATCTTCGCTGAATTCTACCAGTAAATGGCCGCTCTTGAGCGCCAGATGGCACTTGCCGATGGCCTGCTCCAACGCCTTGTCACCTAGGGAATCGAAACTGCCGTCTTCCACCTGGGAAAGCAGGTATTCCTTAATCAGGTTATCCAGGGTTTCCTTGGGCAGTTGCAGCAGGGATTCATAGGGTATCAGCATGAGTTGACTCCGTCAGATAACGCAGCAATCGCTGCTCCAGATAATAGCGTGGTCGCCACGGTGTGCCACCCTCAATAAAGCCTACATGGCCGCCATTGGCATGAAGTTCATATTCGACGCAGGCGGGCAGATGTGCCAATGATGGGATAACGGCGTCAGTCATAAAAGGGTCGTCTGCTGCATGAATTATCAGGGTCGGTTTGGCTATCTTACCCAATAAAGGCAAGGCGCTGGCCTTTTGATAATAGTCATCGACACCGTTGAAACCGTGCAGCGGTGCAGTCACCTGATGGTCAAAATCATAAAAGGTGTTCAGCCGTTTGATGGCTTCACCATTCAGCGGCAACTGGCTGTTGCCCCGCTCGAGTTTCAGCAACATTTTTTGCTGCAATTGGCGGATAAGATAACTTTGATAAACTTTGGAGAAGCCTTTCTCCAGCCGCTTGGCGCAGGATGCAAGCGCCAGCGGTGCCGATACCACGGCGGCGCGGCTGAGCAGGCTTTTATCTGCAAATTCTCCCTGGTACTTGGCCAGTACATTGCCGCCGAGGCTGTAACCTACCGCCAGTAGAGGCGAGTGGGGATAGCGCTGCTTCAGGGTTTGCAGGCTATGGCTGATATCGGCCGTATCACCGCTGTGGTAACTGCGCGCCAGGCGATTGTCTTCACCCGAGCAGCCTCTGTGATGGTGCACTACGGCGGCCAGTCTCTGCTTCTGACACTCACGCAGCAGGCGGCGGATATAGTGGGAGTCGGCGCTGCCTTCCAGCCCGTGCAGTATTACCAATAAGGGCTTACCCGGGGTTGGCGTCTTGAGCCAGTCGAGATCGATAAAGTCACCATCTTCCAGTTCCAGACGCTCACGCCGCAGCGGCAACCCCGCCACTTTGGTCAGCACGGGAATGATAGTTTGAAAATGGGGGCTTCTGGCCCACCAGGGCGGACGAAAACTGCTGCTCATGGGATCTCGCATGCAAAATGGCCTATTGCCGTGGGCGCTTTGCTGTGGTTAATTGGTTATCGGCCGGATTGTAACACAGATGTCAGCACAGCCGAGTGCAGGGAAATGACAGGAGGACAGGCATGCAAAGACGGCAGTTTCTATTGTGGGCTTTGGGAGGAACAACGGCGCTGGCGTTAGGTGTCAGCCTCTATGTGGATGAGGAGATTGCCAGCTTGAGTGAGCGGGAAAAGCCCCATGATCTTCTGCTTGGTGCCTTGATCCCTGTGTTGCTTGAAGGCGCATTGCCTGAGATTAGCAAGCATAGAGTCGATGCCATCAATCGCACTCTGGATGCGGTCAATCAAACCCTGAAATGGCTACCTAAGGCCCAGCGTCAGGAGCTGGAACAGCTGCTCGACTTGCTGGAAAACCGCTTTGGCTTACTTTTGCTGAGCGGCAGCATGACGCCTCTGATGCTGCGCAGCCCCAATGAATTGGTCGACATGCTGGAGTCCTGGCGCAGCGCTTGGATGGCGCTGCTGCAACAAGCCTATCTTGGTCTCAGAGAACTGTTGATGGCGAGCTATTACGCCTGCCCTGAGCATTGGGGCGGGCTTAACTACAGCAAGCCGAAACTGGCCCTCTAATACCCCACAGGAGACACATTTGCCGATAGTTGATCCCATTTTGGCCGGGCTGGCCACAGGTTGGAAACATACAGATGGTGCCTCTTTGGCCGAGGATCTTGAACTGGAGACTGATGTCGTCATCATAGGCACAGGTGCCGGTGGCGGTACGGCGGCTGAAATATTGACTCAGGCTGGGCTCAGGGTCTTGCTGTTGGAGGCCGGGCCGCTCAAGTCATCGTCTGACTTTGTGATGGAGGAGCGCCGCGCCTATCCAGAACTCTACCAGCAAGCGGCGGCCATGAAGACCCTGGATAAGGGGATAGGTATTTTTCAGGGCAAGTCGGTCGGCGGCTCCACCACAGTCAACTGGACTACTTCGATTCGAACCCCCAAAGCCACCTTGGATTATTGGCAAAGCCTTGGGGTTAAAGGTTTGTCCCGCAGCGAGCTGGATCCCTGGTTCGACAAGATGGAGCAAAGGCTCAATATCAGTCGCTGGCCGATAGATCCCAACCGCAACAACCAGGCCCTCAGGGATGGCTGTGTCGCGCTTGGCTGGGACTACACAGTTATCAAACGCAATGTGCTGGGCTGCTGGAACACTGGGTACTGCGGCATGGGCTGCCCGGTGAATGCCAAGCAATCCATGCTGGTCACCACAATACCTGCTGCCCTGAATGCCGGGGCAGAGCTATACAGCCATGTTCGCGCCGAACGCTTCGAGCATCATGGTGAGCGGGTTTTTGCCCTTAGAGCCGAGGCGCTCGATGGCTATAACAAGCCTACAGGTGTCAAATTGATGATCCGCGCCCGTCATTATGTGGTGGCGGCCGGGGCAATCCACACTCCGGCATTGCTGCTGCGCTCACAAATGACAGATCCCTATCAGCGCCTCGGCAAGCAGACCTGTTTACACCCAACCGTACTCAGCGGCGCCCGCTTTCGGGAAGCAATCAATGCCCACTCCGGGGCACCGCAGTCGATATATTCGGATCAGTTTGTTTGGCAAGATGGTGCCACTGGTCAACCTGGATATAAGCTGGAAGTACCGCCGGTGCATCCTGTGCTTATCGCCTCCAAGACCTTGGGCTATGGGCCACAGCATGCCGAGTTGATGTCCTGGTTCAATCATCTGCAGGTCACCATAGCCCTGATCCGGGATGGCTTTTCGCCGGAATTGCCCGGTGGCCAGGTATTGCTGACAGATAAAGGTACAGCGCTGGATTACCCTCTGACGCCGGCCCTGTTTGCCGCCGCCAGAAGGGCTTTTGCCAGCATGGCCGAGCTGCAGTTTGCCGCAGGCGCCGAGCAGGTTATGCCCATCAATGAGGGCGCCGGAATTTTGTCCTCCTGGCAAGAGGCCAAACAGGTTATTGCCAATATGCCGCTGGCGCCACTGAAGACCATAGTGGCTTCAGCACATGTGATGGGCGGCTGCGCCATGGGGGAAGACAGGCAGTTATCCTGGGTGAACAGCGAAGGCCAGGCGCATTACTACAGCAATCTGTCGGTGATGGATGGCTCTGTATTTCCCAGCAGTTTGGGGGCCAATCCGCAGCTGAGTATCTATGGTTTGACGGCGCGCAACGCCAGCTTGCTGGCCCGGAGGCTCAAGCCTGAGCCAGCAGTGCAGGATATTGCTGAGGACTGAGGTTGAACTGCGCCAGATAGGTACTGAGATTGTGTTGCCTGTCTTCAGTGACGCTGCGAGGCAGGCCGTTGAGTTTGTGCAATATCAGCTGCTGCCCTCTGCGTTCCATCATCAGCTCGACATCCAACATCTGTTGGTACTCGGTTTGTCCCAGGTTGGGTTTGGCCAGGCGTCTCAGCCGCCGATAGGGGCGCAGAATGCCGCTTTCCCACTGCTCAACTTCGCTGTGGAGCTGGGCCCACGAGCCCTGGTTGAAGCTAACGCCTTTGTTGTCCAGGGTCAGCGCCAGCAGCAAGAGGTTGACTATCAGGCCGTGTTCGTCCTGCAGCTTTATCAGCAGGCTTTCCAGCGCCGGGTAAAGTGTTTCACATTCCTGCCAAAGACTAGAGGTAAACAGACTCGTATGTGGCACGCTTTTCTCCTTGCTTGCAATCTCAACACCCGGGTTTCCCCGGCTCAAAGGCCTGACTCGGCTTCGATGGTGTCTATCTCTTCCTGAAGTTCCAACCAGTTCATTTCACTCTCTTCCAGCGCCTGCGAAAGTTGGGTGCGCTCGGCGAGGATCTCCGTCAGTCTGGGCTTTTGTTCGGCTTCGTAGAGAGAAGTATCCGCCAGCAGATTTTCCAGCTCCGCCAATCTGTCGGTAGCCTGGCTCTGCTCGGCTTCCAGTTTGGCCTGGCGTTTCTTCAGTGGTGATAGTTTTTGCCTCAATTCAGCTTCCAGGCGTTTTTGCAGCTTCTTGTCCTGGGCCGGTGAGGCTTCGTCAACCTGAGACACACTTGCCGTTGCGGCTTTGGCGGCATCCAGCAACCACTGGTGATAGTCATCCAGATCGCCATCGAACATCCGCACTTCGCCGCCATCGACCAGGTAATAGTCGTTGCAGGTGAGTCTCAGCAGGTGACGGTCGTGTGACACTATCACCATGGCGCCTTCAAAGCCCTGCAGCGCAACGGTCAGGGCGTGGCGCATCTCCAGATCCAGGTGGTTGGTGGGCTCATCGAGCAGCAATAGATTGGGGCGTTGCCAAACCAGCAGCGCCAGTACCAGACGGGCCTTTTCACCACCGGAGAAGGGACGCACTTGGGCCAGCGCCATATCTCCCTGGAATCCAAAGCCACCGAGGAAGTCTCTCAACTCCTGTTCGCGGGCATTGGGGGCCAGGCGCTGCAGATGCTGCAGCGGGGTATCATCCAGCTGCAGAAACTCTATCTGATGCTGGGCAAAGTAGCCGATATTGAGCCCGGGATTGGGCTCGTACAGGCCGCGCATGGGCGAGAGTTGCTCAGACAGCAACTTAATCAGGGTGGACTTACCGGCACCATTACGACCCAATAAACCGATGCGGGCGCCGGGCACCAGATTGAGGTGCACCTTGTTGAGAATAGCCTTGTCGCCGTAGCCGACCGACACATCTTCCATCTTCACCAAGGGGTTGGGCAGCGCATCCGGCTCGCGAAACTCCATATAGAAAGGGCTGTCGGCCTTGGAAGGCATCAGCTCAGTCATCTTTTCCAGTGCCTTCAGGCGACTTTGGGCCTGTTTGGCCTTACTGGCCTTGTAACGGAAGCGGTCTACAAAAGACTGCATATGCGCTCTCTCTCGCTGCTGGCGTTCATAGGCCACCTGTTGCTGGGCCATACGTTCGGCACGAGTGTGTTCAAAGGCGCTGTAGTTACCCTTGTAGAAGTTAAGTTTTTGGTGTTCCACATGGACGATTTCGTCCACTATGGCATCGATAAAGTCACGGTCGTGGCTGATCAGCACCAGCGTGCCTTGATAGGATTTAATCCAACCTTCCAGCCAGTACATGGTATCCAGATCCAGGTGGTTGGTGGGCTCATCGAGCAGCAATAATTCTGAGCGACACAGCAGTGCCTGCGCCAGATTGAGGCGCATCCGCCAGCCACCGGAGAAACTCTTCACCGGATGGCTCTGCTGGGCCTCGGTAAAGCCAAGACCTGCCAGCAGGGTACCGGCACGGGCACGTATGCTGTAGCCGCCTACGGCATCAAGCTTGCCGTGCAGTTCGGCTATCCTGTGGCCATTATCCTCGGCTTCAGCCTTGGCCAGCTGGGTTTCGAGCTCGCGAAACTCACTATCGCCATCGAGCACATATTCCAGTGCCGATACCTCCAGCGCCGGGGTCTCCTGGGCAACGGTTGCAATGCGCCACTGGGATGGCACGCTGATCTCGCCTTTGTCCAGGTGTAGTTGCCCTAAAATCAGGGCCAGCAATGAGGACTTGCCCGTACCGTTGGCGCCGACTAATCCCACCTTGTGGCCGGGATAAATAGTCAATGAGGCCTCGTCAAGCAAGGTCTTGGTGCCACGGATCAACTGGGCATCGGAAATGGTGATCATGAATACTGCTTTGGAATACGCTGAAATTATGGGGCCAGATGATAGCCCAGAACCCCGGTCTCAGGCTATAGCAGCAACACTTTGCTGTGAGCTGGCACCTGGGGGTAAATGACGGTCATCATTTCGAATGAAAGCCCCCCTCAAAAGTATGGCTTTACGGCTAACGACGCGAAAAACATCGGAAAAAGCCAAAGTTTCAGATATTTCTGAACTGCTGTTTGTAAAAACGTGCAGTACCATCCAAGCGCGCAAAAAAAGCGCCACAGGCAACAAGGAGTTTTACCAAGGGAGCCTAATTACCTTGGGGCAGACAGGGAGAGTCGTAGATGGGCGTGATCCGCGTAGTCAGCATGGCTGAGTTGCATCTCAGCGATGCCGGGCAGATTGAGGCCAACTGGCAAAGCTTGAGCAATGAACAGCTGGTATCTTTGGCGCCGTCCGGGTGCTCGCTTGAGCAGCTCAAGCGGGAACTGGCCGATAGCAGTAGAGTGCTCCTCAGAATGAGAGAGTAAAGTTTATGGACTAAAATTCTATGTATTCTGACTCGCCTGAGAGTAAACACTTTGCTGACATTTTTGCGGCCCATATTGTTTGGCAACCTTTTACTGGCAACGGCCGCAGTCAATGCAGTCACGATTCCCTATTGTGTCGACCCCGACTGGATGCCCTATGAAGGCATAGACCAAGGCAAACATGTGGGCATTTCATCCGGCTTTCTTGAATTCATTGAAGAGCAGACTGATTGGCAGTTTCAGTTAGTACCCACCGCCAGCTGGCAGCAGACATTGACATATTTGAAGCAACAACAGTGCGTATTTACTCCCATGCTCAACTATACCTCCAGGCGCGCCGAATATTTATCCTTCACTAATATCTATAGTCGCTCTCCCAATGTGTTGGTTTCCCGTCGCGAGCAACCCTTTCTACAAAGTATGGAACAGGTCGGGAATAGAAGTCTGGTGATCCCCAGAGGTTACCGCTTGCTGGATTATGTGCGTCAGAACTATCCCAAGATCCACATTATGCTGGCCGAGACGGAGCAGCAGGGGCTGGAGATGGTATCCAGCGGTGAGGCTGATCTGTTTATTGGTTCTATGTATTCCATCAATGCCCGCATTCAGCAGAGCGGCTTGTTTAACCTCAAAATCGCCGGTTGGGCCGGGCCTGAGGATCAGTTCCGGATGGCGGTGACTGAGAATAGCAAGTGGATGCTGCCCGATCTAAATCGTTTGTTGGCGCAGATTTCTGACGACCACAGGGCCAGGCTGTATCGTCAGTGGAGCAATATGGCGGTGTTGGAGCAGACGGATAGAGGGCTGACTTGGCAGCTTATGGTTGTGATAACACTGGTCTTCGGCGCTTTGTTGGCGCGCTACCGCTGGATTAGTAAGTATAACCGGGAGCTGACAGCCAAGAATCAACAGTTGGAGAAACTGCGTAATCAGCTATTGGAAACCAATAAGGAACTTGAGTTTATTTCGACCCACGATCCTTTAACCAAGTTGTATAACCGTCACTACTTTCATCGACATTTTGCGCCAGAACATCGCAGTGACGCAGCGCAAGGGCATACATCACTGATAGTGATAGACATAGATTTCTTTAAAGATATCAATGATCGCCATGGTCACAGCGTGGGTGATTCCATACTCAGTGATCTGGCTTCTCTGCTCATGGAGGGAGCCCGCGAAATCGACCTGGTGGCCCGTTGGGGCGGTGAGGAGTTTATGATTATTTGCCCGGATACTGATTGTATTCAGGCAAGGCATCTGTGTGAGCGCTTGGCATCGGCGATGACTGTTTATCCCTTTTCTGCCGGTGTTAGCCTTAGCTGTAGTTTTGGCCTGACAGAGCTGAAACCCGGAGAGTCTATTTGGAGCGCATTTGATCGGGCTGACCTGGCTTTGTATCGGGCCAAGTCAGAAGGCCGTAACAGAATTTGCTGCGATCCTGAATATGATCGAGCCAATAAAATCGGGCCAAATTCATCGGTTTGAGGTTAGAGCCGCACTTTTATGAAGTCAATTTCCGTGTTTATGACCCGAATAGTGAAAGTATGTGTGCTCAAGATGTTGAATTTATGGTGTTTTATTTTTTTTATTCGTTAGCGGTGACAAACTGGTGAAAATTGAAACTGCTGATTGCAGCCTATGGGGGTTTCGGTGTTATAATACGCGCCTTATTTATGGGGTTCCGTCTGTCGCAGCTTTGAAGTGGCATACTCCGTCTCCTATTAACTAATCATTTGAAGTTGAATCATGACTGACTTATCAAAATACAGAAACATTGGTATTTTTGCTCACGTTGACGCGGGTAAAACCACTACCACAGAACGTATCCTGAAACTGACCGGCAAAATCCACAAGATGGGTGACAGCCACGACGGTACCACTACTACTGACTTCATGGAGCAGGAAGCCGAGCGCGGTATTACCATTCAGTCTGCTGCGGTAAGTTGCTTCTGGAAAGATCACCGTTTCAACGTCATCGACACACCCGGACACGTTGACTTCACAGTTGAAGTATATCGTTCTCTGAAAGTTCTGGACGGCGGTATCGGTGTATTCTGTGGTTCCGGTGGTGTTGAGCCTCAGTCCGAAACCAACTGGCGTTATGCTAACGAATCTGAAGTTGCTCGTATCATCTTCGTAAACAAGTTGGACCGTATGGGTGCCGACTTCCTGCGTGTTGTAGGTCAGATCAAGCGCGTTCTGGCTGCGACTCCATTGGTTATGACTCTGCCTATCGGCGTTGAAGATGAGTTTAAGGGCGTTGTTGACGTTCTGAACCGTAAAGCTTATGTATGGGATGATTCTGGTCTGCCAGAAAACTACTCTGTAGAAGAAGTTCCAGAAGACATGGTTGATCTGGTTGAAGAATACCGTGAGCACCTGGTTGAGACTGCCGTTGAGCAGGACGACGACCTGATGGAAGCTTACATGGAAGGTGAAGAGCCTTCTATCGAAGATCTGAAGCGTTGTATCCGTAAGGGTACCATCAATCTGTCATTCTTCCCCACTTACTGTGGTTCTGCTTACCGTAATAAGGGTATGCAGCTGGTTCTGGATGCGGTTGTTGACTACCTGCCATCTCCAACAGAAGTTGAGCCTCAGCCTCTGACTGACCCAGAAACTGGTGAAGAAACCGGTGAAGTCGCTACTGTATCTGCCGATGAGCCACTGCGCGCTCTGGCGTTCAAGATCATGGATGACCGTTTCGGCGCCCTGACCTTTATCCGTGTCTACTCTGGTAAGCTGAAGAAAGGTGACACTATCCTGAACTCTGCTACCGGTAAGACCGAGCGTATCGGCCGTATGGTTGAGATGCACGCTAACGATCGTAAAGAGATCGACTCAGCTCAAGCCGGTGACATCATCGCCGTTGTAGGTATGAAGAACGTTCAGACTGGTCACACTCTGTGTGATCCTAAGCACGAATGTACTCTTGAGCCTATGATCTTCCCTGATCCAGTAATCTCTATCGCTGTAACTCCTAAGGACAAAGGCGCTTCTGAGAAGCTGGGTGTTGCTCTGGGTAAGATGGTTGCAGAAGATCCATCATTCCAGGTTGAAACCGACCAGGAAACCGGTGAAACCATCCTTAAGGGTATGGGTGAATTGCACCTGGACATCAAAGTAGACATCCTGAAGCGTACTCACGGTGTTGAACTGACTGTTGGTGCTCCACAGGTAGCTTACCGTGAAACCATCACTCAAGCCGTTGAAGACAGCTACACTCACAAGAAGCAGTCTGGTGGTTCTGGTCAGTTCGGTAAGATCGACTACCGCATCCGTCCAGGCGAAGCTGGTAGTGGCTTCAAGTTCACCTCCAGCGTTGTTGGTGGTAACGTACCTCGTGAATTCTGGCCAGCAGTTGAAAGCGGCTTCGAAGACATGATGAACGAAGGTCCTCTGGCTGGCTTCCCAGTATTGGACGTTGAAGTTGAACTGTTCGACGGTGGTTACCACGCAGTTGACTCCTCAGCGATCGCGTTTGAAATCGCTGCCAAGGGTGCATTCCGTCAGTCTATGCCTAAGGCCAAGCCTCAGTTGCTGGAACCTGTGATGAAGGTTGACGTGTTTACTCCAGACGATCACGTTGGTGACGTTATCGGTGACCTGAACCGTCGTCGTGGCATGATCAAGGATCAGGAAGCTGGTTTGACTGGCGTACGTGTTAAGGCTGATGTACCACTGGCAGAAATGTTCGGTTACATCGGTCACCTGCGTACCATGACTTCTGGTCGTGGTCAGTTCTCCATGGAGTTCTCTCACTATGCTCCATGTCCTGCCAACGTGGCTGAGACTGTTATCGCAGAAACCAAGGCTCGTAACGCAGCCAAGAAATAAGGATTAATTATCCTGATAAAAACCCGCCTTGATGGCGGGTTTTTTTGTGGGCGAATATCCAGTGCCACTAAGCCAGCAGAATCAAGTTTGTACTCAGTTCGGCGGATGCCGCTGAATATCAATGGGCAATCGTATGGCAACTGTTTCCGAAACTGGCATATGTGGCAAAGGAGCTACCTAAGATAAAGGAGCTATCTAAGATAAAGGCGCTGGGATTGGCAGAGCATTACCGTGAGGAAATCACAGCAAATATCAGTAGAAGGGGGAGTGGTGATAGCAGATAAACAAAAGCCAGCTCGATAAGCTGGCTTTGTTCAGGGCCGATAACGCGTGTTTATCAGTCTTCCAGATTACCGCAGAAACGGTAGCCTTCGCCGTGGATGGTGGCGATGATTTCCGGTGTATCAGGCACACTTTCGAAGTGCTTACGGATACGGCGGATAGTCACATCAACAGTACGGTCATGTGGCTTAAGCTCACGGCCGGTCATCTTCATCAGCAACTCGGCGCGGCTGAGGATCTTGCCTGGGTTTTCCACAAAGTGCAGCATGGCGCGGAATTCGCTACGCGGCAGCTTGTAAGACTCACCCTGAGGGCTGACCAGTGAACGGCTGTTGATCTCCAGGCTCCAACCATTGAAACGATAATGTTCCACGGCGGCCTTTTCTTCAATTTCAGCTCCTGAGCTGTTGACACGAGTCAGCAGGTTGCGGGCACGAATAGTCAACTCACGAGGGTTGAACGGTTTGGTGATGTAATCATCGGCACCGATTTCCAGGCCCAAGATCTTGTCTACTTCGTTATCACGACCGGTAAGGAAGATGAGGCCGATATTGTTGATTTCGCGCAACTCCCGCGCCAACAGCAAACCATTCTTACCTGGCAGATTGATATCCATAACCACCAGGTTCACCTTGTTTTCCTGCAAGGCTTTGTGCATCTCTGCGCCATCATTGGCTTCGGTTACCACATAACCTTCTGCCTCGAAAATACTTCTCAGCGTGTTACGGGTAACGGCTTCATCTTCAACGATCAGAATGTGCGGGTTTTGCATGTTATTTACCTAATTAAATCAGTTTATCTAACCATGAGCGCGGGTGACGCTCCGCTATACTCTCTAAAACGCCAACATTCACAGGGTTCACGTAAGTGCTGTTCAAAACTGAAATGAAACGGCAACACACTTCATGATTAGCAAAAAGTATGCTCTCCACCTGGAGAGGCGCGAACTGTACTCTCTAGGATTCCCAGTGGCGGGATTTAGTTCCTGAAAGACATGGAAAATCCAGAAAATGCGATCTTAAAACCAGATTACATTTGGTACAGAGTCGTTATCATTAGAGACTTATGCTGTCGCGTAATGGCGCTAGCCTGGTCACACGCTTAACTCTAGGTCTCTGTCGATACAATCCATTGTACTAGGATTAGGCATTTGTTAACAAATGAAATGTTAACAAATTAATGTTTAACTATGATCTAAGTCACAAGTTTTTATGTTAGATATTGAAACTTAAGCGTTTTGTGTTTTGTCTTACTGTGAGCTT
Organism: Shewanella indica; assembly: GCF_033842865.1. Lineage (NCBI taxonomy): Bacteria > Pseudomonadati > Pseudomonadota > Gammaproteobacteria > Alteromonadales > Shewanellaceae > Shewanella > Shewanella indica. The sequence continues at coordinate 679,307 of NZ_JAWXXR010000001.1, read as the reverse complement.
GCTCACGGGGCTAGGGGATTTCGTAAGCCTTTGCTAGAATAACTCCGGTTCATTAGAGACAGATACTACAATGGATGCTGCATTTGAAAGTCTCTGGCAGTACTACCAGAGCGCATGCTTTTTTTTGACTCAGTCGTTTTCTTCCGCTGTTCCTTTTGCCATTGTCACCGCCCATAACCCTCTGGGGCAAAAATTGACTTCCTGCCAGAACCGTCTTCTCGATCGGCAATTACAAGGTGATATTGATAAGCTCGGCATACCCTATCGGGCCATTATAGGTGCGGCTGAGGATCTCAGTCATATGGAAAAAAGTTGGGCCCTGTTTTTGGATAAGGCTGCGGCAATCGAACTGGCATTCAAGTACCGTCAGAATGCACTTTATTATGTGGATAAAGGCTTACTGACATTAGTGCCCTGCCATAAAGGCAAGCATGAAATAGAGCTTGGATTATTTGCAAGCCGAGCTCGTTTGGTCAATGAATTACCTGAACTTAGTGATAAATAAGTTGAGGATATTTCATCGGATGCAAATTAGCATTGACTTCATAAGGGCTTTATTGCTAATTTTTTCATCCCTTTCGCAAGAAAGGAACAGAAGAGGAGCGTTAACTAGGTAGTGAGTCAGAGGAAACCAATTTCCTATGACGGCTCATGAGGGAGATTAACGCCGAGGTCGGGATGCGTATTGGTAACGCTCTCCGGTCGGTTGGTCAGGCTGAATCCTGGCGGCTGTCACCTGGTTTTTGGTGGAGAGCTTCTGGTGACGATCGCTTTGTCCCTACTTTGGGGTGCGTTATCTCAGCACCAGGCTCTTCGAACGTTATCTGTTCGGAGCTTAACTCATGAAGTCTATTCTCGTTGTCGACCTTTCCCTGTCACCTGCCTGTGGGGGAATGCGCTGATGTCTCTTGTTGTTGCCAAGTTTGGCGGTACCTCAGTTGCCGATTATCAGGCGATGAATCGCTGTGCCGATATAGTGCTTGGAAATTCGGCTACTCGTCTGGTTGTGGTGAGTGCATCCAGTGGCGTAACCAATCTGTTGGTGGAGTTGTCTCAGGCAGACATGGGGGATGAGCGCCGTCTCAAATTATTGAAAGATATTGCCAGCATTCAATATGCGATTCTGGACAAACTTGGTAGACCTGCTGCTGTTGCCGCGGCGCTGGATGCCTTGCTCAGCCGTATGGCAACGCTCAGTGCCAAGCTGTTGCAGGGGCCGAGTAATGCTATGGTTGATGAGATCCTGTCCCTTGGTGAGCAATGCTCTTCAGCGCTGTTTGCCGCGGTATTGAGAGAACGCGGTGCCAAGGCCAGCGCCTTTGATGTGCGTCAGGTGATGCGTACCGATAGCCATTTCGGCAAGGCCGAACCACAAATCGCCGAACTGAAGCGACTGGCGACAGAGAAATTACAACCCTTGCTTGAGCAGCAACTGTTGGTGACCCAGGGGTTTATCGGTGCCGATGCCGAGGGGCGAACCACTACCCTTGGGCGTGGCGGCAGTGATTATTCCGCGGCTCTGTTGGCAGAAGCTTTGCAAGCCGATGCGGTTGAGATCTGGACCGATGTAGAAGGGATTTACACCACAGATCCCAGACTGGCTCCCAACGCCAGGCCTATCGCAGAAATCAGTTTTAATGAGGCGGCGGAGATGGCTACTTTTGGCGCCAAGGTGTTACACCCTGCCACCATCTTGCCGGCGGTGCGCCAACAGATCCAAGTGTTTGTCGGTTCCAGTCGGGCGCCGGAAAAAGGCGGCACCTGGATCCGCCATCAAGTGGAAGATGAGCCGGTATTCAGGGCCGTTGCCGTGAGACGAGATCAGACCCTGCTTAACTTGCATAGTTTGCAGATGTTGCATGCCCAGGGCTTTTTGGCTGAGACCTTTGCTGTGTTGGCGCGGCACAAGATCAGTGTCGATCTCATTACCACCTCAGAGGTGAATGTGTCGCTGACCCTGGACAAAACAGGCTCAGATTCAGCCGGTAAGGGGCTTCTGACCGAAGCTCTGCTGCAAGAGTTATCGCAAAACTGCCGGGTGCGGGTGGAAGACAAGCTGGCTCTGGTGGCGATCATTGGCAACAAGATAGCCACTACCGCCGGGATCTGTCGCCGGGTATTTGAAGTGCTCGAACCCCATAACGTCCGAATGATCTGTCAGGGCGCCAGTCCACACAATCTCTGTGTCTTGGTGTCTGAAGCCGAAGCCGGTGATGTGGTGGCCGCTTTGCATCGTAACTTATTTGAAGGTGCTCAGGATGCAGCTTGAACACCTGCAGGTTGGGGAGCTGGCCGCAGGTCAGCCTATCACCATCCCCATATATCGCTTCAAAGGCACCGGTCACTCGGCGCCCAGCGTCTATATTCAGGCCAATGTGCATGGCGCCGAGGTACAGGGCAATGCGGTGATTTTGCAATTGTTGCAGTACTTCAAGGCGCATCCGCCTCTGGGAGATGTCACTCTGGTGCCTTTGGCCAACCCCTTGGGGATCAACCAGAAAAGCGGTGAGTTTACCTTAGGCCGCTTCGATCCCATCACAGGTATCAACTGGAACCGAGCCTATCTTGAGCAGGTCGTCCATCTGGATGACTGGTATCCGCAGTATAGTGAGCTGCCGGAGCAAGCACTGTTTGATGCTTTTCGTCAGCTTCTCATTGCCAACTGTGAACAGGCATTGGCCAATCCCTGGGGAGTGACGACCGGCCAGAGATTGGCGCTCAATCTGCAGAAACTGGCACATGGCGCTGACATAGTGCTGGATCTGCACACCGGCCCCAAGTCCTGTAAACACCTTTATTGTCCCGAGTATGAGCTGTCAGCTGCCGACTACTTTCATATTCCCTACACCTTGGTGATGCCTAAAGGCTTTGGCGGTGCCATGGATGAAGCGGCCTTTAATCCCTGGTGGCAACTCAGCGATTATGCCAAGAGTAGGGGGCGAGATCTAAAAGTCGCAGTATCGGCCTTTACTTTGGAGCTTGGCAGTCAGGAGCGTATCGATCTTGCCGATGCCAGTCGGGATGCGGAAGGGATATTAAGTTATCTGAGCTATAGAGAGGTGATAGCCCAAAGCGTACTGCCGCAGGTGATGCCGCGTTTTGCTTGTTTGCTGAAAGACTATCGAAAGTTTCACGCACCTATGGCGGGTATGGTGGAGTATCTGGCCGAGCCGGGAGTGCCTTTGCCCGCCGGCGCGCCTCTGGTCAATATTCTCAGGCTCGATCGAGTCGATGTTGGCACAGAGGTTACCAAGCTCTCACTTGAGGAAGATGTGATCCCCGTGCTGCATTTTGCCTCGGCGTCTGTGCACCAAGGGACTGAGCTCTACAAGGTGATGACCAACTACTTTACTCTTTCTGATTAAGTTAGGTCCCGGTGTGAGCCGGAGTTTAACGTCTATCATTCTGTAAATGGCTGATAAATTGTAATTTTTTGTGTATTTGTTTTTCAATTGTATCCATAGGTGTTACAAATGTTTGGCGCCCTTGTATTTAGGGTGTTTTTAAAACGGAAACATAAAACAACAATAAACAGTCTTAATGGGAGTAGACAATTGAAGAGTCAAGTTGCAATAGCTGTTTCAGCAGCGCTGTTATCCATGTCATGCCATACCCAGGCCGCGCCGTTGAGCGTTTCAGATCCATTTATTTCTTCAGATCTGCTTAGTGCATCCAGCGGTCGCAAAGGACAACAGCAAGAGATGGGGCAACATAAGTTTGTCAGGGAACCAGGACTTGCTGAGGGGAAATACACTTATATAGTGCGCCTTAAAGATCCCTCTGTGGCGAATTATGCCGGTGGTATTGCCGGGCTTGAAGCCACCAGTCCACAGCGAAGTCAAGGGTTGGCGTCCCAAAAGGCCCCCAAGCTGAATACCGCCAGTGTGGCGGTGAAGTCCTACGTGAAGTATTTGAATGCCAAGCAACAGAACTTTTTAATGAGTGCTGCGGCCCAAGGGGTTCAGTTACAGGCTAAGGTCAGGTATCACTATGCCTTTAATGGGCTGGCGGTCACCATGGATCAGCAGCAGGCAGAAGCCCTGTCCAAGTTACCCGAAGTAGCTTTCATTGAGCGGGAAAGCCTTTATTCAATGGATACCGACAGCAGCCAGAACATGATAGGTTCTCCCAAAGTGTGGGACGGCAGTGCTACAGGGACTCAGGCTATGGGGGAAGGGGTCATAGTCGGGGTGATCGATTCGGGGATCAACAGTGATCATCCATCCTTTGCGGATATTGGGGGTGATGGTTATGACCATACCAATCCCTGGGGACAAGGTGTCTACGTCGGAGACTGTGCGGTAGAGTTCTCTGACATGTGTAACGATAAGCTGATCGGAGTCAGAAGTTATCCTGAGATTACCGATAGTTATGATGATGGGGAGGTCTTTGGTCCAACACCTCCTGCCAAGAATGGTGAGGATTATGGTGGTCATGGTTCTCACACTGCCGGTACGGCAGCGGGAAATATCCTTAAGAATGTCCCTTATGTTGTCGGTGAGGTCGGTGAGGCTCAAGGGGATGGCATTGAGACCGGACTCGAGTTTACACAAATCTCCGGGGTCGCTCCCCATGCCAATATTGTTGCCTATCAGATCTGCCGTCCGGGCAACAATGGCGATAGATACTCAGGTTGCCCCACATCGGCGATTCTCAAGGCGTTGGATGATGCCATTGCCGATGGAGTGGATGTGATCAACTATTCCATCAGCGGCGGTGGTTTCCCTTGGGCCAGTTCCACTGAAATGAGCTTCCTGGCAGCCCGTAATGCCGGCATTTTCTCTGCCGTGTCGGCCGGAAATACCTCTGCATCGGTTAATCAAGTTCCCTTTTCTTCACCCAAGAATGCGCCTTGGTATACCTCAGTCGCGGCATCAACCCATAACCGCGAAGTGCGCTCCACTCTCGAATTCAACGGTGACCTGCTGGATTACACTCAGGGAACCGGGCCGGTGATTACTACAGACATCAGCGCACCTTTGGTGTACGCCGGTGACTTGGCTGCTGATAATTTCGAAGGTTGCAACGCCTTTGCCGCCGATGCGTTCAAGGAGCAGTTGGCGCTGATTAAGCGCGGCGGCTGTAACTTCGCCGACAAGGTCAATAATGCCAAAGAGGCGGGTGCAGTAGGGGTTATTGTCTTTAACAAAGACGGTGAAGGCAACGTCAGAAACAAGATGTCCGGACTTGGTAACACCAGTATCCCTTCTGTTTTCATCGGCAATATTGACGGTTTGGCCGTCGTGGATGCGCTGGCGGCCACGCCAGGCTTGGTGGCCAAAATCAATGCCACTCCATCGGCCGTTGAGCGTCAGGCCGATGTGTTGGGAAGTTTCTCTCTACTTGGACCAAACCGTTACTTCGACGTGATTGCGCCGTCGATTTCAGCTCCGGGTGTGGACATCTATGCCGCTTACGCCGATGAACAGTATGGCCATGAAGTGACAGGTACTGATCCTGCTGATTATACCCTGATGTCCGGTACTTCTATGTCGAGTCCTCATGTGGCGGGCGCTGGGGCGCTGCTGAAGTCGGCTCATCCAGAGTGGACGCCGGATAATATCCGTTCAGCCTTGATGCTGACAGCAACAACAGCCAGTGCCATGACCAAGGCAGATGGTAAAACTACCGCGGATCCGTTTGATGTGGGAGCCGGTCGGATACGGGTGGATTTGGCCGCCAAGACTGGGCTTGTCATGGATGAGTTGGCGGACAATTATGAGTTTGCCAACCCAGAGCTCGGTGGTGATCCAAGACGTTTGAATCTTCCCAGTATGTCCAGTAGCCAATGTGTTAATAGTTGCAGCTGGAAGCGAAAAGTCACGGCTACCAAAGATGGCGTATGGAGCGCTGCCGGAGTAGCGACGACTGAAGGGTTGAAAATAACGGTTTCACCAGAAAACTTCACTCTGACCAAAGGGCAGTCGCAGGTGGTGACTGTCACCGCCGATATCACTGGGGTGAGCTCAAGTGATTGGGCGTTTGGTAACCTGCTGTTGACCTCGAGCAACCACCCTGATGCGGCTATGCCTGTGGCGGTTAAAGCTGCCCGTGATAACTTGCCGGACAGCTTTACCATCAGGGCGGGACGAGATGCTGACGAGCTGACTTTCAACGAGCTTAAATCGCTTGATATGACTGGACTGGATGCAGAAGTCTCTGCCTTGGCACTGGCCGACAGTTTTGAGGCGGTATTGAAGCAAGATTCAAATGTTGGTAGCTTCCTGGACGACATTACTGATGGTGTCGCCTTCGTTGCCTACAGGGTTGAAGAGGGGGCAAAGCTGTTTAATACGACTATTACTGCCACCAATTCCCCGGATTTGGATCTCTATGTGGCGATAGACAGAGACAGTGACGGGTCGTTGGATGCCCTTGTCGGCCAATCGGCCAGAGCTGGTTCTGATGAATCTGTCAGTATCAGTAATCCAGAAACCGGTGACTATTATATCTTTGTGCAAAACTATGAGGCTTCAGCCGCCAATGCCGAAGATCCCTTCACCCTGAAAACTTCTGTGGTAGAGGCAGGTCCGGCTCAGGACAATTTTACTCTGACCAAGACAGGTGACAACGAGGACTTCTCACTGAAGTTCGCCTGGAAGGATAATTTTGTCGCTAGCGACCTGGGTTATGCTGTGGTAACTCTGACGTCCAGTGATGCCAATGTCGCCGCCAAGAACTTGCCGGTTGCTTTCAACCGGGTCGTTGATGATGTGCAGATGCCTGCGGCCAGTGTACTCAGTGGTGAGATGACCCCTGGGCAGCCAGTAACCATGACAGTAACTATCGCTGCCAATACTTCCCTTGAGGCTCGGGAGTATCAGATCAAGGCCATGGTGCCGGAAGGGCATGAAGTCACGGCTATCAGCGACCAAGGGGAGCTGGCTCAAGGAGTATTGAGTTGGACTCATGTGATGCAAACTGGCGATCCGGCCAAAACACTGAGTTTCAAGTTTATCCCGCGTAAACAGGGGCTGGGTAATAAGCTGATACTGAGCAATACCGTTGTCAATGATACCGCCGAGGTATTGACTCAGGAGTATCTGTTTGATGTCAAAGAAGGTGCTCCTGTTATCAAAGTCAATGCACCCGACCGAGTGGCAGAGCGTAATAGCTTTGTTATCGATGCATCAGCCTCGGCCGATCCCAATGGTGATTCGGTCAGCTATCACTGGACTCAGATCGCCGGCGCGCCGCTGAAGTTTGACAGCTCGGCGGCCAAGTTGGAGCTGACAGCGCCTGAAGTGGGTGGTCCTGGCGATTTGCTGACTTTCAATCTGAAGGTGAGTGACTCCAAGGGTAATAGCACCACGGAAACGGTCAGCATAGTGGTGTTTGACTGGGAGCGTGACAGTGGTGGTTCACTGGGATGGTTGTCACTGTTGTTGCTGCCTTTAGGCTGGCTGCGCAGGAAATCGAGCTAAGGGAGGTGCGAACAAAGTCCTATGTGTGCTCTGCGTCGGCTTACAGGCCTGGATGCAAGGTGTGGCTCGCAGCAAATGGCTTTAGTCCTTTGCAATAAGCACTTCCCCGAGTCTTAAACTGAAAAAGGCTGCCAATTTGGCAGCCTTTTCTTTATCTGTTGTTAAGGTTTTACTGCCCTGACAATTGGGTTTTGCAGGCTTATCAGGGTTTCGGTGGACTGAATTTCATCTATCGACTGGATACGATTAATCAGCACGTGTTGCAGGGCATCGATGGACTGGCACATTACTTTGACAAACACACTGTAATTGCCTGTGGTGTAGTAGGCTTCGACCACTTCTTCCAGCTCATTGAGCTTTGAGATGGCGGCGGGGTAGTCACCGGCACTCTTGAGATTGATGCCGATAAAACAGCAGACGTCATAGCCCAGAGCTTTGGGGTTTACCGATATTTGGGCTCCGGTGATAATACCTGCCTGTTTCATCTTTTCTACCCTGACATGAATTGTGCCTGCGCTGACGCTGAAGCGTTTGGCCAGCTCGGCAAAAGGAGTTCGTGCATCCTGCATCAGGGCTTCCAGGATCTGATTGTCCAGTTGATCTCTTTGAAATGATGTATCCACAGCATCACGCCTAAATTGCTTATAATCAGGCATGAATTTACGTGTTTTATTGTAAAATTGCCAGTCTTAAGGCGACTTTTGGCTCAACATCTAGGGTGATGTTAGCGGTTATTGTTCGCCTTCGGGCGTGAGAAAAGGCACAGGTGCACTGAAGCTCATGGGGTCACCCGAGTAGGGATGCTGGATGCTGAGGCTGGCGGCGTGCAGCAGCAATCTGGGAGCCAATCTTTTTGCCCAGGAGTCGGCGTAGAAACCATCGCCCAGAATGGGATGGCCCAGCGCCATCATATGCACCCTGAGTTGATGTGAACGCCCTGTGATGGGGATCAGCTTGACCAGAGTTGAATAGCGTCCCTTGCTGATCACCTCATAGTGAGTCAGTGACGGCTTACCCACTTGATGGTCGACTTTCTGTCTGGGCCTGTTGGGCCAATCGCAAATGAGTGGCAGTTCTATACTGCCTTGGTTGGCCTTGATATGACCGGCGACTCTGGCGTAGTAACTCTTTTGGGTTTCCCTGTCTCGAAACTGGCGTTTCAGCTCACGCTCGGCACTGCGCCTCAGTGCCAATAAGAGTACGCCCGAGGTGGCCATGTCCAGGCGGTGAACCACTTGTGCTTGCGGATGTTCGGCCAACACTCTGGCATAGGCGCTGTCGTGATGGGCCGGATCCCGTCCGGGAACCGAGAGCAGTCCCGAAGGTTTATTGATGACTATGATGTCCTTGTCCTGGTAGAGAATATCCAGCCAAGGCTCGGTTGGTGGATTGTAGACAAAATCTGACATGTCATGGCCTCAATGAAAATGGACGGCAAAGATAACCGCGGCTGTCGGCAGATGCAAGCTCTTGGGCGTTGTTGCATCCAGGCGAGTAAGCCAACGCAGAGCATCATGGGGCTTGTCCATATCTTACCTGGGTTAATTTGAGTGCTTTACTTCTCTTTTACAACCGCGGCAATTAGTATCTTAGTGTTTGAATTGGAAATGGATTGGTATGGGAAGGCGTTCAGGTTACCTGTTGGAAGATTGGTTGGTTGACCCTCAGATGAGTACGTTGAGCCGCGAAGAGGCTCAAGTACGGCTCGAACTCAGGGTGATGCAGGTATTGCTGTGTCTTATCCATCATGCCAACACCTTGGTGACCCGAGAGATGTTGATCCAGGAGGTTTGGCACGGCGGTATTATCACGGATAACGCCATCAACCGCATTATCGGTTTGCTGCGCCAGCATCTGCAGGATAATCCCAGAGCGCCACGTTTTATCAAGACTGTGCCCAAACAGGGCTATGTACTAATAGCGAAAGTGCGTGAAACGACACTCGATGACGATTCGCCGGACGAACTTTTGCCAATAAAACCGATAGGAGCCGAGACTGAGCAAAAGATAGCAGCAGGCGGCAGCAAGTGGGGCTATTGGGGCGGCGCCTTCGGAGTGCTGGCAGCGGGTATCGCCAGTTGGCTCTATCTGGCACCGGCCCAGGAAAACCCCCAGCTTGAGTTGACCGATGTGGCCATCCGGCGTCTGACTCCACTGACTTCACTCAATGGTCAGGAGGTGGACCCCAGTCTGTCCCCCGATGGCAGTATGCTGGCGTTTTCCTATCGGGAACTGAACGCCGATAAATGGCATATTGAGCTGATGTCACTCGGCGACAGGGTCATCAAAACCATTCCTGTTGTGGGTGATTACAGTCTGCGCTACCCGGCCTGGCGCCACGATGGCAAGGCCTTGGCTTATTTGGCGTTCAGTGAAACTCAGGGCTGCCGTATCATGTTGACAGAGCTGACTGACGAAGGGATGCGCAGCCGCATAGTCAGCCAGTGTCATCAGACGACACAGTCTACCAGCATCGCCTGGAGCCCATCGAACCGCTCGCTGTTTTATGTCGATGCCGATGGGGTCGAAGGCTTCAAACGCATTTTTCTGCTCAGCCTCAGCGATGGCCGGCGTCAGCAGTTGAGTCAACCTCATGTGGTGGGGCGCGGCGACTATGCGCTGGCTTTGTCTCCCGACGGTCACAGTCTGGCGGTGCTGCGCAGTATCAACTGGTTTGATACTCAGATCTTACTCTTTGATATTGAATCCGGTGATTGGCAAAACCTGCAGCGGGTGGGGTATCCACTGCGTAGTATCGCCTGGGATAAAGGCGGCAACGCCTTGGTATACAGAGGTGAGGAGGGGCAACTTCACCGTTTGCAACTCAAACCCCGCAAGTTAACCCGGCTGACGAGTGTATTGCAGGAAATCAATTCTCCCTCGGCCAATAGTGGTGGACGCATGGCGGCGGTTGTCGGCGAACTGTTTGAAGAGGAGATCTGGTTCTGGTCCTCGCCCTTCGATGAGGCTTCCAAACCGCAGCGCTTTGTGGCGTCCAGTCGCCGTGATACCGCCGGTACCTTGCGCCACGATGGCAAGGAGTTGATCTTTGTTTCCAATCGCAGCGGCTTGCCACAACTATGGCGTCGGGATGAACAGGGCACCGAGAAACAGCTGAGTCGCCTGAGCACTTTTTCCCATATAGATGAACTCAGTTATTCAGCCGACGACAAGCTGGTTGCCGGTAGTCTCAACCAACAGGTGTTTGTCCTTAACCCTGAAAACGGTGAACTCAAGTTTTTCCCTCAACTGGGCAATGTCCGGAATGTCAGCTGGGGGCGCAGCAGTAATGAATTGCTGGCAGCGGTTAGTGTTGATGGTCGCTGGCAGATAAACAGCCTGCTGTTGGACAGTGGTGAGCAGCAATCCTTACTGACAGATGGCTTTTCTGCCAAATACGCCGCCGACGGTACTCTTTATTTTACCCGCCTGTACAAGAAAGGGATTTGGCGCCTGAAGCAGGGCGTCGAAGAACTCTTTTATGACCATTATACTCCTCACTTCGGCAGCAGTTGGCAACTGGCTTCCGAGGCACTCTGGTTGCTGCGGCCCAACGACAATGCTATGGGCATCCTCAAGATAGATCTCCATACAGGTAAGAGAGAGGAGCGCGACATTCCGATGGAGAAAGTTTCCCCAAGATTGCTGTCAGTGACAGATGACGGCCAGATATCGCTGGCGTTACTGGGGCCTGCCAATACCGATATAGTTGAAGTAATTAACTGATTTATAAGACATCACCTTTCCGTCACCTTTTCATTATGGTGCTTTTCTCTGCCTGAGATAGCTTTAGGGACAAGTTTGATTGCCTGACCACCAAAGCGCTTGGTTTTTACCCTGAGTACCGAGCTAAACGGTTAAAGCAATCTCGGGCGCAGCTTGCGCCCACCCCTTCCCAGCAGGAGAAAAGATGATGAAAAGTTTGAATCAGTTTGTGAAAAATGCGATTGGGTTTGCCTTGCTTTCTACTCTGTTTGCTTTACCGCTACTGCTGGCGTCGACACCCACCAAGGGCAAGGATGAAGTCAATACGCCATCTCTGTGTGAGCCGTATCCAGAGTGTGTGATTTACAAGATCCCCGATGAGTCCATCAATCTATAACCATCAATGGAGGCCATCATGTTGCAGGTAACTCTCTATTTGGTCGGTTCACTGAGCGCTTTTGTATTGGTGTACTACCTGTTTTTAAACTTGGTTCTTGCGTCCGAAGAATCAAGGTTGCTCGACCCGAAGGACAAATAACCCCCCCTTTCCAAGCTAAAGGGGCACGGTATTAACCGCGCCCCTTTTTATTCATCTGCAAGCTTAGGAGAAGCTGTGACCGCCCACATGCATAATGCAAAAGGTCCAGACCACGAAAGCCAGAATGCCGTGTACCAAAGCGTAAAAAGCCTGATCCAGGCGACGTAAGCCGGCGGCTTGCCAGATAAGGTGCAGGTGCAGCCCCAGCACCAGGGGAAACAGTAGCAACAAGGGATAAAGGGCGAATGGGCTGGCATCTCCCAGCAGAGGCCGGGTCAACAGTGACCAGAGCACCATAAAGGCGGTGATCAGCGGGGGCAGGGCAAGCCGATACTGCTCGGGATAGGGAAACATTACAGGTCCTTGATACAGCTGAATAAAGGCGGATCAGCGGACGGCTCTGGCAATCAATTGCGCCTTGGCTTGCAGCATTCCCGTTTCTCCGCCGGGCATATGGCCTTCAAAGTAATGTAAAGTCTCGAATTTGGCAAATCTGTGTTGTAGCTCACCCTCATTCAGTAAAAAGTCCGGGTTGCTGGGACGGCCGAACTTGGCCTGTTCTCGAGTAAAGGTTTCGTAAAACAGCAGGCCTCCAGGCTTGAGTTGTTTGGCAATCCAGGGCAGCGAAGGACGATGTAAATAGTTGAACACCAATACCACGTCGAAAGGGCGCAGATCGGGCTTGTCACCCTGCTCGAGGTTCCATTCCAGGTATTGGCAGTGAGGAAACTGGCGCCAGAGCTCATCGAAGCTCTCGGGGTTGCGGTCGATGAAGGTGACCTCGGCGCCCTGTTTGGCAAACCAATGACCGTTGCGCCCTGAGCCGCATGCCAGGTCCAGCACTCTGAGCTCAGGTGTTATCTCAGTGTGCCGGTCAAAGGCGGTAATCAGTTCTGCGGTATTCATCCTTTGATCTCCTTGCGACTGTCGATTCTGCGTCTATGAACTATAGAGTAATGCCGCAAGCCCGCAGGCCCGTGTGACACTATGACCGAAAGTAAAACCACAGTCACAAGTAATTCACTCTTGTAGGCTGCCAGGGGAATAAACAACAGGATTAGCAGCAGCTTCATCAGGGTCAACACCCCTTTTAGTTGAATAAGCCAGCGCCAATCCCGGACTATCTCCCACAGCATCAGGCAACTGCCGCTGGCCATGGTCATGATCCAATAGAGCTGCCAGCTTTCTCTGGGGACCGACAGCAAAATACCGCCACCGGCACCGACTATTCCCAAAATGTGCAGGGCTCTGAGGCTGGTCTTACAAAGGCGTTGTAGCCAAAACTGCTTTTCTGACATCTGTGTTTTTGCCATGGCGATGATATTTGTGATCCAGAGTACAAATTTTTCGTTAGCTTAGCAGTATTCACTGATTGGCGACTATGCTTGATCTTGTATTTGTCGAGTCTTCTCACATGGAAATACAGAACATCAAAACGTTAACTTCGTCAGTTATACGGTACGCTGACCGTGATTTGTATCAATATGTGACCAGCTAATCTGCAAAAGTGCACAGAAATGCGGATAGCTGTCTGCAGCAGGAAATTTTTTGTGACTCAGTTAAATATATGACTAAAGGGGTAGTGATATCTTCTGCCGTGGGAGATATGACGTGCTACAGCCTTGGTAATTGGTATAAAAAACTAAAAAGTACTGTAGTACGAAATAGCTATATATGAGTATGTGAAATAATATGGTGGAGGAACACTTTATGTTCACGGGAGCACTTAAAAAAACAGCACTGGCTGCTCTGATTTCCGGCATGATGGCCGGTACAGCTTATGCCGGCGCAGATGTATTGGCGGATTTTCATGGTGAGATGGGCGGTTGCGATACTTGCCACGTTTCCGAGAAAGGCCCAACCGATGACAACCTGACCCATGAGAACGCTCAGTGCGTTAGCTGCCACGGTGATCTGAATGAGATCGCTGCCGGTGAAAAAGATCTGAAAATTTCTCCACACAAGTCTCACCTTATCGGTGAAATCGCTTGTACTTCTTGCCACATCGGCCATGAAAAATCAGTGGCATACTGTGACGCTTGCCATAGCTTCGGCTTCGATATGCCATTCGGCGGTAAGTGGGAGCGTAAGTTCGTTCCTATCGACGTGCAGAAAGATGCTCAAGACAAAGCCATCGCAGCTGGTCCTCGTGAAACTACTGACGTGGTTATCATAGGTTCTGGTGGTGCCGGTCTGGCCGCCGCAGTATCTGCCCGCGACAACGGTGCCAAAGTTATTCTGCTGGAAAAAGAACCTGTTGCTGGTGGTAACACCAAGCTGGCTGCCGGCGGTATGAACGCTGCTGAAACCAAGCCTCAAGCGGCTCTGGGTATTAAAGACAAGAAAGAGATCATGATTGAGGACACCATGAAAGGTGGCCGTAACATCAACGATCCTGAGCTGGTTAAAGTACTGGCCAACAACTCTTCCGACTCTATCGACTGGTTGACCGCTATGGGCGCCGACATGAATGACGTAGGTCGTATGGGTGGTGCAAGTGTAAACCGTAGTCACCGTCCAACTGGTGGTGCCGGTGTGGGTGCTCACGTAGCTCAGGTTCTTTGGGACAACGCTGTTAAGCGCGGTACCGATATCCGTCTGAACAGCCGCGTTGTTCGCGTACTGAAAGATGATTCAGGTAAAGTGACCGGCGTTCTGGTTGAAGGTAAGTACACTGGTTACTACGTGATCAAGGCTGATGCCGTGGTTATGGCTACCGGTGGTTTTGCCAGAAACAACGACCGCGTTGCCAAGTACGACCCTAAACTGAAAGGTTTTGCTGCTACCAACCATCCTGGTGCAACCGGTGACGGTCTGGACGTTGCCATGCAAGCCGGTGCCGATACCCGCGATCTGGAATGGGTACAGGCTCACCCAACTCTGTCTCCACGTGGTGGTGTGATGGTAACTGAGGCCGTACGTGGTAACGGTGCTATCCTGGTTAACCGCGAAGGTGACCGTTTCGTCAACGAAATCACTACTCGTGACAAGGCTTCTGCAGCCATCCTGCAACAGAAAGGTGCCAGTGCCTTCCTGGTGTTCGATGACTCAGTTCGCAAGAGCTTGAAGAAGATTGAAAACTATGTCCATCTGGGCATTGTTGATGAAGGTAAGACCCCTGAAGAACTGGCCAAGAAGATTGGTGTTCCAGGTGCGGAACTGGCCAAGACTATCGCCAGCTACAACGGTTTCGTGAAGTCTGGCAAAGACACTCAATTCGAGCGTCCTAACCTGCCTCGTGAACTGGGTACTGCTCCTTACTACGCCATCGAAGTTAAGCCAGCTGTACACCACAGCATGGGTGGCGTGAAGATCGATACCAAGACTGAGGTTAAAGCCAAAGACGGTCATCTGATCCAGGGTATGTATGCTGCCGGTGAAGCTACCGGTGGTGTTCACGGTGCCAACCGTCTGGGTGGTAACGCCATCTCTGATATCGTGACCTTCGGTCGTATCGCCGGTGCTGAAGCTGCCAAGTACGCTAAAGAGCACTAGGCCAAGCTAATTCTCCGATAGCACGGAGTCGGGGCGTTTGAGCCCCTATTAAAAAAGCGGACTGTCAGGAGTCCGCTTTTTTCTTTTTATTGCGCTGCATCATGTTTCCGGTGAGATAGCTATTGCCAGGCAAAGACAAGTTTAAGTAATTCACTTACACTTTTAGCTACCATTCCAATTACCGGGTCATAAATAGCATGAAGATAGGTTTTTTTAGCGCCAAGCGTTACGACATGCAGCATTTCAACCGTACCAATGAAGCCTTCGGGGCGCAAATTGAGTACTTTGATGTGCGCCTATGTATGCAAACAGTGAAACTGGCTTACGGATTCGAAGTGATCTGCGCCTTCGTCAACGATGAACTCAATGAAGAGGTGTTGACAGAACTGGCTGTCAACGGCACCAGGATCATCGCCATGCGCTGTGCCGGCTTTAATAATGTCGACCTGGATGCGGCCAAACGTCTGGGTATGAATGTTGTCAATGTCCCGGCTTACTCTCCAGAATCTGTAGCCGAACATACGGTCGCCCTGATATTGACCCTGAACCGCAAGATCCATAAGGCGTATCAACGCACCCGGGATGCCAACTTCTCTCTCGAAGGGTTAGTGGGCTTCAACATGTTCGGTAAGACAGTGGGCGTGGTCGGCACAGGGAAAATCGGTATTGCTACCATCAAGGTCTTGCTGGGCTTTGGCTGTAAAGTACTGGCGTTTGACCCTTATCCCAACCCGCAAGTAGAGACGCTGGGGGCTCGTTATGTCACCCTGGATGAGATGTACCAACAGAGCGATATCATCAGTCTTCATTGCCCGCTGACGGCGGAAAACCGCCATCTGCTCAACGCAGACAGCTTTGCCAAGATGAAGCCGGGCATGATGGTGATTAACACCAGTCGTGGTGGCTTGCTCAACGCCATAGATGCCATGGAAGCGCTCAAGCTCGGACAGATAGGTTCGCTGGGGTTGGACGTGTATGAGAACGAGAAAGAGCTGTTTTTTGAAGATAAGTCCAATGAAGTGATCCAGGACGATGTGTTCCGGCGTTTGTCGGCTTGCCACAACGTGATCTTTACCGGTCACCAGGCGTTTTTGACCGAAGAGGCCTTGGGCGCCATCGCCCACACCACACTGTCCAATGTACAGAAACTCCTCAGCGGTGAGCGTTCGGGTAACGAGCTTTTCTAAGGAAGGTACGAATAAGTCCCATGTGTGCTCTGCGTCGGCTTACAGGCCTGGATGCACGTGGTTCGCAGCAAATGGCCCTAGTCCTTTGCAAGAATTCTCTAAAGATAAATACTGACACCCGACTCCCCGATTGCTAGATTGAAATAACCGCATCGGGGAGATGCTCATAGGGAGGTGTCATGCTGGTTACACAGAGTCTTCATCAACTGCCGACGGCAAGCGGCAGCATGCAAACCCGGGTCTATCGTCCCGATAGTGAGGGTTGTTTTCCCGCCATCATTTTTTACTCGGAAATTTTTCAGGAAACCGCGCCAATAAGCCGCATGGCTTGCATGCTGGCCGGTCACGGTTTTGTGGTATTGGTGCCGGAGATTTTTCACGAACTCAATCCGCCGGGCACTGTGCTTGGTTATGATGACAGTGGCAAGGACAAAGGCAACAGCGACAAGCTGAGCAAGCCATTGGAAGCCCACGATGATGATACTCAGGCGCTGGTGGATTTTATTCGGGCTCAGCCCTGGAGCCGCGGACGGATTGGTGCCATGGGCGTCTGTGTTGGCGGCCACCTGGCATTTCGCGCCGCCCTTAATCCCGATATCGCAGCGGCATTTTGTCTCTACGCCACAGATATTCACAGCGGCGCTATCCCGAGTGCGCCGGGGAATGACTCTCTGAGCCGCTGCCGGGATATTCGTGCCGAATTGGTGCTTATCTGGGGCAAGCAGGACCCCCATGTGCCGAGTGAAGGGCGCAGGCTCATCCAGCAAAGGTTGGAACAATGCCAGACCTTATACAGCTGGCAGGAACTCAATGCCCAGCACGCCTTTATGAGGGATGGCGATCCCCGTTATGACCCGGCGTTGGCGTTGCAGATGTATCAGCAGGCGTTAGCGTTGTTTCAGCGCAGGCTCAGTTAATCCTGCTTGGGTAACTGCTCCGGTGTTGTCTCTTGTGCCTGCGGCGCCGAGGCATTGCCGGGTGCCAGCTTCAGTACGGCTTTTTGCAGTATCAGGTTGTTGGGGTAGGTAACAGTATCGCCGTTGTCGCGGCGGATAAGCACGTGAAACAGCCCCACTTCCAACAATACCCCGGTAATATCCTCATCCTTGTCGACAACTTTGATCCGCTCACCGACCTTGTAGGGAAACACGAAAAAGATCAGCACCCCGGCGGTGAGGTTACTCAGTATCGACCACTGGGCCACCAAAGCCACCCCCAGCACGGCAAATGCCGAAGACACGAACAGTGAAACTTCCTGATAGCCGAGTCCCAGAGAAACGGCCATCAACGATAGAGTGACAAAGAACAACAGATAGCTGATAAAGCGGGTCACCAGGCTGGTGCGGGCGGCGCTGACCTGTTTCTTGTCCGCCAGGGTTTGCACCGCATTTTTCAGCGCCCGCTGCAGAAAGAAAAACACCCCGAGATAGAGGCAGGCAATCAGAATATTGTGAGTCATATGGCGTTTGCTTCTGTGAGAAATAAGGCGTTTGCTGGCATACTAGCGACTTTGTCACAGGGGATAAACTCCCCAACCGAGAATTATTCAAGCATGTCAGATTATCGCACCTTAGTGCAGCAACAGGATGAATGGGGCAGCGTCGCTGTCCTTGATGATGGCGACTGTCGGATCTTGGCCTTCGGCGAACACGACGAGCAGAGCAAACTGTTGAAAAAGGCTCCCCATGTACCGCAGCACACCTATGTGCAGGCCATGCTGCTGGCGCTTTTGTACCTCAAACCCAAGAGCGCCATTATTTTGGGGCTGGGCGGCGGCGCCTTGGTGCATGCGCTGAGGCATTTTGATGCCGCTATCAAGCTGACAGCGGTCGAGTTGCGCCCCCTGGTGCTGGAGTTGGCCAAGAGCCATTTTCAATTGCCACTGTCGAAAAAGTTGAACCTTATCAATCAGGATGCCAATCAGTTTCTGGCCAGTGCCGAGCACAAGAAGGTAGATATTATCTTCGCCGATCTTTACGGCTCTGAAGGCGTTGACGCCGGTCAGCTGAGCCAAACCTTTATCGAGCAGAGCCTGGCGCTGCTCAAGAGTGAGGGTTTGCTGGTGCTCAACTGCTGGAAAGAGCACAGTCAGGACAGAGGCCTGCTGGCGCGCCTGCAGCAGCATTTCCCCGATGTGCGTGCCTGTCTCACGGGGGGAGGCAACTGGGTAGTGTTTGCCTCAAGGACACCGAAAAACTTTACCAGTGCCGGGCTAAAGCAGGGCGCCGCCGGCTTGTCTGCTGTTCTGGACTGCGATCTCGGCCGCTCCCTCAGTCGCTTCGAACTCTGGCAGTAGGCTAATTTGTAAGGGATTGTTAAGGACGCTGGTCCGTAAAAGCCCTGATGTTATATTTGTCTGCCCTCATTAACGATAAGCAGTACAAATGAATAAAAACAAAAGATTAGCTGTAAAACTTCTGACCCTATCTTGCCTTATGGGCGCTGGGACGATACAGGCCGAACAGTATGAGTTTGCCACTCAAGTCGCCCCGGCCAACACCTTGGTGATGTTCCAGCATCAGGATGGCACCCTCTACTCGGCCGCAGGCTTGCAGGCAGATACCCGCAAACAACTGCAGCGCGCCATTACTGCCGCTAACTTCACAGGCCAGGAGGGCGATCTGCTCGAATTGCTGGCCCCCATTGGTACCCAAGCTGAGCGCCTGTTGCTGCTCGGGCTTGGGGATGCTGAACTGACGCCGGGGAAGACAGCTTTGCTGGGGGGCAAGCTGTCAAATCATCTGGAAGCCGTCAAACAACCCAAGGTGGCTGTCTGGGCCGCTGATATCCCCAATAGCCAAGGGTTTATCGCCGAATTGACCCAGGGGATCTCCCTGGCAAGCTACCGCTATCGTGACTTTACGGCCAAGCCGCGCACCGAAAAACAGTACTATTTTGCGGTCGCCGAGCCCAAGGTAGCCGAGACTAATCACCTCAAGTCAGCAGCGATTGCCGATGGCGTGGTGCTGGCGCGGGATCTGACCAACAAACCTGCCGCCGAACTCTATCCCGAGTCCTTTGCCGATGCGGCCAAGGAACTCAAGCGTTTTGGCGTCAAGGTTAAGGTGTTGGAGCCCAAAGACCTGGCCAAGCTCAATATGGGGGCGCTGCTGGCCGTGGGCAAAGGCAGTGAGCGTGGCCCAAGGTTGGTAGTCGCACACTGGCAAGGCAGTGATGATGCTCCGGTGGCGCTGGTGGGGAAGGGGATTACCTTTGACTCGGGCGGTTATAACATCAAGGCGACCGGCACCTCGATTGCACGGATGAAGTCAGATATGGCCGGCGCCGCCACAGTGTTGGGAACGGTCAAGGCCATGGCCGCCGCCAAGGCGCCGGTTAACCTGGTGGGTATCATGCCGCTGGCGGAAAACATGGTCTCGGGCCGTGCGATGATCCCCGGGGATGTGATCAAGACTGCCCAGGGGCTGACGGTTGAAGTCCTCAATACCGACGCCGAAGGACGTCTGGTGCTGGCCGATGGTCTTTGGTATGCCCGCGAGCAATACCAACCACAAGTGATAGTGGACGTGGCGACCCTCACAGGCTCCAAGGTGCGTGCCCTAGGGGTGGAATATGCCGGCCTGTTCAGTGACTCGGAACCTTTGGTGCAGCAACTGACCTATGCGGGGCAGCAGGTAGGGGAAAAACTGTGGCGCCTGCCGCTGGACCCGGCCTACGGCGAAGAGTTGCATTCCAGCATAGCGGACTTAACCAACACAGGCCGTGAAGGTAGCGCCGGGGCTTCTTCGGCGGCGATGTTTCTCAAGCGTTTTGCCGGTGAGCAACCCTGGGCTCATCTGGACATTGCCGGTAATGCCCTGGTCAGGAGCGACACTCAGTTGGCTCCGGCCGGAGCTACCGGTTATGGTGTACGCCTGCTGAGCCATTGGTTGGAACAGAATAAGTTCAGTGATAACCAATAGATCAATAACTTGCTCGGGAGCGAAGGGTAATTCGCTTTTTTCGCTCCCGATACAAGTTCCTCTGAAAAACCGATTAAGGCAACAGATTTTATCCGTTATCTTATTTTAAACCCTTTGGTTAATATGACTTCCATCGACGGGCAGCAATGAAGTTGACCCGGACAATTCAAACTGAAAATGGGAGCATACAATGACTCAGTCAATCATCAACTCTGTAATCAAACCCTTTAAAGCTACCGCCTTCCACAAAGGTGAATTCGTTGAGCTGACCGAACAGGATCTGCTGGGCAAGTGGTCTGTAGTTTTCTTCTATCCAGCCGACTTTACCTTCGTTTGCCCAACTGAACTGGGTGATATGGCTGACCACTACGAAAAACTGCAAGCCATGGGCGTTGAAGTTTACTCTGTGTCTACCGACAAGCACTTTACTCACAAGGCATGGCACGATACTTCCGACACCATCAACAAGATCCAATTCCCAATGATAGGTGACCCAACCGGTGAAATCAGCCGTAACTTCGGTGTGCTGGTTGAGGAAGACGGTGTCGCCCTGCGCGGTACTTTCGTCAGCAACCCTGAAGGTGAAATCAAAGTCGCTGAAATCCATGACCTGGGTATCGGACGTAGTGCCAGCGAACTGGTTCGTAAGATCCAAGCTGCTCAATATGTTGCTACTCACGACGGCGAAGTTTGCCCAGCCAAGTGGCAGCCAGGCGACGAAACTCTGGCTCCTTCTCTGGACCTGGTTGGCAAAATCTAAACTGCCAGTCTGACCCAGAAGGCTCCGAACCTCCCCCTGCAAGGGTTCGGAGCCTCTTTCCCCGCACTATTTCTGTTTTCCTTTAGTCTGATTCTGGAGTCATCATGTTGGATGCGAATCTGAAAAATCAACTGCAAACCTATCTGCAGAACCTCAAGCAACCAGTTGAACTTGTCGTATCTGCAGATGAAAGCCCAAAGTCCAAAGAGCTGTTGGCTCTGGCACAGGATATTGCCTCGCTGTCTTCCCTGGTCAGTGTGACCGAGCAGTCATTGTCCCGTACCCCGGCGATGCAAGTTACCTCAATCAAGGGCTCTGACATACGTTTTGCCGGTTTGCCCATGGGGCACGAATTTACCTCACTTGTGCTGGCTCTGTTGCACACAGGTGGGCATCCCATCAAGCTGGAGGCCGAGCTGATCGAGCAGATCCGCAGCCTGCCAGGGGAATATCATTTTGAAACTTTTGTCTCTCTGAGCTGCCAGAACTGCCCGGATGTGGTGCAGGCGCTCAATATGATGGCGGCGATCAACCCGCGGATCAGCAATACC
Organism: Shewanella indica; assembly: GCF_033842865.1. Taxonomy (NCBI): domain Bacteria; kingdom Pseudomonadati; phylum Pseudomonadota; class Gammaproteobacteria; order Alteromonadales; family Shewanellaceae; genus Shewanella; species Shewanella indica. The sequence goes on along the minus strand of NZ_JAWXXR010000001.1, from coordinate 657,724 downwards.
ATGATAGATGGTGCCTTGTTCCAGGATGAGGTTGAGCAGCGCAATATCATGGCCGTGCCTTCGGTTTATCTGAACGGCGAGCCTTTCTCTGCCGGCCGCATCAGCCTGAAAGAGATACTCAATAAACTGGATACCAATGCCTCTGCCCGCCAGGCCGAGAGCCTTAACCAGCGTAAGCCCTACGAAGTGCTGGTGGTTGGCGCCGGGCCTGCCGGGGCATCAGCCGCCATCTACGCCGCCCGTAAGGGACTGCGCACTGGGCTGTTGGCCGACAAGTTCGGTGGCCAGGTCAGCGAAACCGTCGGCATTGAAAACTTTATTTCGGTCAAGGCGACTGAAGGCCCCAAGTTGGTGGCAAATCTGGAAGAGCATGTTCGCGACTATGAAGTGGATGTGATGGATAACCAGAAGGCGGTTCGTCTCGGCAGCAATGGCCTCTATGAAGTGGAACTGGAAAATGGTGCCCTACTCAAGAGCCGCACTGTCTTGTTGGCCACAGGAGCTCGCTGGCGGGAAATGAATGTCCCCGGTGAGCAGGAATATCGTGGCCGCGGTGTGGCTTATTGTCCTCACTGTGATGGCCCGCTGTTCAAGGGTAAACGGGTTGCGGTGATTGGCGGCGGTAACTCGGGTATCGAGGCGGCTATCGATCTGGCCAACATAGTTGAGCATGTGACTGTACTCGAGTTTGACAGTAAATTGCGCGCCGATGATGTGCTGCAGCGCAAGGCCAAATCTATGGGTAACATCACTATTATCACCCAGGCGCAAACGACTGAAGTCCTTGGTGATGGCAGTCGGGTTATCGGCCTTAACTACACAGACAGAGCCAGTGGCGAGCAGCATAATATTGCGCTGGCAGGTATCTTTGTGCAGATAGGTCTGGTGCCCAATACTGAATGGTTGCGTGGTACTGTGGAGTTGACCCCGCGCGGTGAAATCATTGTCGATGAACGCGGTCAGACTTCATTGCCAGGGGTGTTTGCCGCCGGTGACGTGACTAACTCGGCCTACAAGCAGATCATCATCGCTATGGGTAGCGGTGCGACCGCCTCTCTGGGAGCCTTTGACTACCTGATCCGCCATTCAGAGGATGAATCGGCAGCGGCTTGATGGGTTAACCACTCAACAGCCTTTAGCAACACAGAAGCCGGCCAAGTGCCGGCTTCTTTTTGTTTTCAGCCCCTAAACCACCTACTTCAGTAGGTGGTTATCATCAATTTAGGCTTGGCCTGTAAAGGCTACCCATGCTAATTGCTCTTTTGATTTTTAGCGAAGTCAAAGGACAAAAAGCATGAGTAGATACGAGCAAGCATCGCATGTGTATTGGCGATGTCAATATCATATAGTTTGGACTCCAAAGTACCGTTTTAGGATTCTCAAAAACAAAGTAGGTAAGGACGTTTACCGCTGTATTCACGTTTACAGTGAGCAACTTGGGTGCAAAGTAGTAGAGTTAAATGTTCAGGTAGACCATGTTCATTTAGTTATAAAAGTTCCGCCAAAGTTATCGATATCAAGACTGATGGGAGCGCTCAAAGGCAAAATAGCACTAAAACTATTTAGTAAATATCCATACTTGAGGAAGAACAAAATGTGGGGTAACCATTTTTGGCAGCGAGGATACTTTGTCGATACGGTTGGAATAAATGAAGAGATAATAAGGCGTTATGTCCGGCATCAAGAGAAAGAAGAAAAGCAGGAGCAAACTCAGTTAACGCTGGAGTAAACAACGCCCCCTTTGAGGGGGCATATACAAAGCCACCTTCTTCAGAAGGTGGATTCTTTACTCTAAGGAAGGGGGCGAACAAGTCCCATGTGTGCTCTGTGTCGGCTTACAGGCCTGGATGCAAGGCGTGGTTAGCAGCAAATGGCCCTACTCCTTTGCAAGAAGCACTTCCCTAAGGTAAACCTTTGGTTCAGCTGAGCGTCAGTCTCTGTGGGTTAATTTAAACCGTTTAGGGTCAATGCCGGTTGGTGGAAAATGACCTTGCCACTCGATTGCCTTGGCATTCCGGGTTTGGAGTAAATAACAATGTCTGCATCTTATTTGGTAAAGAGCGCCTTGTTGCCTTTGCTGTTGGGTTTGGAGAGTCTCGGCGGCTGCGCCGATATTCTCTGCTCTGCCCGTTCTGACGAAGCGGTTGCCGATGGTTGGCAGGAGCACAATCAGTGTGTGCGTCAGGCGGAAGACAACTTACGTCGTCATCAGCAGGAACAGCAAAGGCAGCAGGATACCGCGACGCGCCAGGCGCTGAAAGAGGCATTGGCGCAGCATAAGTGAGTCTTAGGTTCACCCATGTATCCACAATAAAAAACCGGCTTTGCCGGTTTTTTGCTTTTATCGCCAGAACCTTGGGAATATCAGGCTGTGGTATTGATATTGTGGCCTATGTTACCAACCGGAGCGGCTGGTTCCTGTGCCGGTGTGGCGGCCTGAATAAGTTGCAGCGCGATTTCGCCTTCGGCTTCCTGTTGCTGTTTGGCCAGTTGCGCGACTTTAACACCGACAGCGCCGGTATCCATATTGACCGGCAGTGGCTGGGAGTTGAGAGAAACTGTCATGGCTTTCCTCTGGGTTAATGAGTCACGTTGGGACTCGGGCATGATACTGTTATCGGCGTCAATAGCCTTAACTTTAGTCTAATTCCCGCTTGTTGGGCAAAAAGCCAAGCCACCAATGGGCGACTCGGCTTTGTGCTGCGGGTCTATACCTCAAGGAGTGACCTATCAAGCGGCCTTACGGCGGCGCTCCAACAGTTTTCTAATGCTGACAATCAGTATGGTGACGACTATGGCACCGATAATCAGCCCCAATGCCAGGCTGACGCTCTGCAGCGCCGCCGGGTTGACCGCCAGGGTGCCGCCCAATCCCAACATCATGATGCCGGACATCAGCTTCAGGGTCTGGCCTTCTTTCTCGGTCAGCTTGCGCTTGCCGAGAGTCATGCTGAAGGCGATCACTATGATGGCCAGTGGGATAACGTAGACGATGTTGTACAGCACCAGGTACATATAGCGCTCAAAGCTTGGCAGATTATGCATGGAGAGCACACTGGTGTAGATCATAGGGAAGCCCGCAGTACACAAGAGTTCATAGGCGTTGGCCAGAATCGCCAGTACTGTGGTGCCGGCTATCATGGTCGCCAAACTGGAGGCGCTGGATAGCTTACCCATGCGCTTGATAAGCCCGCTGCGGTTTTCCGCCGACATGGAGAGGGTCACTTCCCCCTTGGTAAAGAAGTAGTCTTTGATGTTGATAGTGCCTGCTATCAGCGCCAGGATCCCCGCCGCCAGAATAATCATCCCGCCATCACTGCCGGCGCCCAACAGCTGGAAGATGTTGAGCCAGGCGGTCATAAACAGGAAGTAAATAAAGCCCGAGAAGAACACGAAGATGCCACCAACCAGCAGCATACGGCCGCGGCTCTTGGCATTGACCATGATGGACAGCAGGAATAAGAGCACAAAGAAGGCGCAGGGGTTAAAGGCATCAACACCGGCCAGAACCAGCGTCAGGATTGGCAGCGACATGGTTTCAGGTGTCACCACCCCAACCAGAGGCAACTCTACCGGCTGAACTTCGGGCTCTGCCGCCAGAGCCGTGGCATCACAGGTGCCGTCGCCACCGTCATTGGCGCAGGTGCCGAATAGCGGCGCCTGGGGTGAACCTGTGCTTGCCTGAGTGCTTGTTTGCCCCGGCATATCTTCCGGGCTCAACTGGCCGCCCGCCTGCAGATAGCAGTTTTTGAGGCGGTTGAGTAGGAACTGGCCCGTCACCTCTTCACTGGAATAACCAACTATCGCCTTGCCACAGGTAGCCATATAGGGCACTGAGCGGGCTTCTGTTCCTGTCTCTGTGGCCAACTGTTGCCACAGCTCCTGAGTGCCTTCGGCGCCCACCATCACAGAGTGCAGCTCTATCCAGGGATAGCGCTTCGGTAGAGAGTCGATGAATGGATGCGCTTCGGCGCAGTGGGGGCAGGTCTTGGACCAGACAAAATATAAAGGAATTTTGATCTGCCCTTGCTGATCCACCTGTTGCCACTGGATCTGCGATGCCGAATTTTCGGTTGCGGCAAGGCCTGCGCTGAAACTCAGTAACAGGCAGAGAAAGAAGGTTCTTAACATAAGCTTACCTGTGTAAGAGGGATTAAATTGTATCTGAATGACCCATAGCCCGGTTCAGGCTACAAGTGCCCTACGAATACTTTACTCCAAGGCCTTGGTATTCATGATAAAGCAGCATCAAAACTGTTAGCAGACTCGAAAAAGTCCTTAAAGTGAGACACATGGACATTTGTTAAGCTTTGAGTAATAAAACCGCATTCGAATAGTGCCATTGTGGTAAGCGACTTCAGTAATTTACTTTTTTGCCGCTAAACTTTTACTTCACCCTAAAAATTTATAGGACCTCTTATGCAGTTCACGCTTAAAACCCGCTTACTGCTGGTCAGTTTGGGCGCCGTTTTGCTTACGGTTGCCGCCCTGGTTGGCCTTTCCTCCTCTTCCATTCGTGATAATGCCATGCAGCGAACCCAGCGCGAGGTCGATCAATTGGCGACCACTTTTGCCGGCGGCATAGGGCAGTGGATGTATGACAGACAACAGGCGGTCAGCAGTCTCAAGGGCACGCTACAGCGGAACTCTGAGGTCAATATCACCCCTTTTCTGATGCAGGCCCATGAGGCCAGCGGTTTTGCGCTGACCTACTACGGCGATGAGCAGGGCAACATGTACCGTCAGGATCCCAGCCTGAATACGGCCGGTTATGATCCCCGGGTTCGCCCTTGGTATCAGGATGCCAAGCGGGAAGGAGCCATGATAATGACGGCGCCTTATGTCAGTGCCACATTGCAAAAACTGGTGGTCACCATAGCCGAGCCGGTAATGAACAGCGGTCGCCTGCAGGGCGTGGTAGCGGCTAACCTCACCATAGATCAACTGACAGATGCGGTGCGAACCCTCAAGGTGCCGGGTGACGGCTATGCCGTGATGCTTGAGCGCTCAGGCTTGATTATCAGCCATCCGGACAAGGAGCTGAACGGCCAGCAGTTCAGCCGCCTTGGCAGTGCCTTCAATCCTCAGTGGCTCAGCGCCAGGATCAGCGCCAATACCCTGGATGAGATGGCATTCGACGGCAGCAGCAAGCTGTTTTACCTGGCGGCTGTGCCTCACACAGATTGGGCACTGATGTTTGTGATGGATAAGGCCAGCATCATGGCCGAGGCCACCGAGCTGGCATGGTGGATGTCGGCGGTGGGCGTGTTGTTTTTGGTGGGCTTTGGTCTGTTGCTGGTATTGGTGTTCAAGAGCCAGTTCCGCGATCTGGAACGTCTGGCCAAGGCGCTCAACGATATTGCTGAAGGGGAAGGGGACCTCTCGGTCCGCATCGAGACCCGTAATCAGCACGATGAGATAGGCATGCTCGCCGCCGGTTTTAATCGTTTTGTTGAACGCCTGCACGGCATGATTTCTCGTATGAGTGATATAGCCCAGCAGTTGGCTGGCCAGGCACAGGAGACCCGCTATTCAGCCGAGAGTAATAGCCAGAGTATCGAAGTACAGCAGGACGAAGTCACTATGGTGGCAACTGCTGTGACCGAAATGGCCAGTGCTACCGAGGAGATCGCCAGCAATGCCGAACTGACGGCACAGACGGCGCAGTCGGCGGTCGGCCTTGCAGGCAGTGGGCAACAGCAGGTGCTGCAGAGCCAGGAGTCGATTCGCGGTTTGGCGCAGGAAGTGGATACCGCCAGTCAGATCATCGCCGAGCTCAATGAGCACTCACAGAAGATCAACAGCATTTTGCTGACCATCAGCGGTATAGCCGAGCAGACTAATCTATTGGCTTTGAACGCCGCTATCGAAGCCGCCAGAGCCGGTGAGCAGGGGCGTGGCTTTGCCGTGGTGGCCGATGAAGTCAGGGTGTTGTCGCAGCGTACTCACGCGTCGACACAAGAGATCCAGACCATGATTGAGACCTTGCAAAAAACCGCTGCCAAGGCAGTGAACTCCATGGCTCAAAGTCATCAGATGGCTGAAACCAGTGTGATGGATGCCGAATCGGCCAGTGCCAGTTTGGCGCAGATAAGCCAAGCGATTACCCAGATATCCGATATGGCCAGCCAGATAGCTACAGCGGCCGAAGAGCAGACCTCTGTTACCAGCGAAATCAACCGTAATACCGAGTCGATTCGTGAGGTTTCTCATACCTTGTCACAGGAGGCCAACAGTGCCACTGTCAAAGCGCAAGAGTTGGCGGAGTTGTCAGACTCGCTGCGCCGTGAAGTGGGGCGTTTTAAACTTTAGTGGCAGTCACTGGCTGCCATCACTCTGGGTTATTCATAACCGAGAGTGATGGCGGATAAGCGCTGATAGTAAGGGGAACGGTTGGGACTATAGGGCCGGTAAGCTCGTCGCCGCTTATCAATATCACCAGAAAAAACGGCGTTACTCGGCGCTGCGCGGTTTTTCTATGGTCGCCATCATTTGTTGGTTATTACACCAATGCAGACTCACTTCGCGATTGTCTTTATGGGTTGCCGTGCGAATACGGGTGACTATGGGGTGAGAGAAGTGTGCTGCGGTTAAATACTCTTTAACCCGTTCAATTCGTCTATTGGCAAGCCACATATTATATTTTTGTAATTCTTCATCACCGATAGAATTATCCATATTGAATTCCAATAACAGATAGCCGCTTGAATTATCACTATTATCGGCAACAATTTTATCCAGTTGCAAAGAATCCCGGCTACTGAAATAAGAGCTGTTCTTGGCATAATCAACATTGCCAAGCAGAACGCTTTTCTCACAGGTGGCTTGGGTCGCGCCGGTAAACAGCAGTAATCCCAGAATCAGGGCGCGCATATCATTCTCCTTTGACTATGACTTTATTATTGTTCTTGTCCACTTTTGAGGCGCAAATTTAATCGATTGTTCAGGGGAAATCAATTTTATATGAATATCAACCTTTGCTGAATGACAGCGTCATAATACAGAACGAATGACGGAAAAATGTCGCAATAAATATAATTTCAATTGCTGCGACATTTATTTATATCTTGCCAAGAAATTGACTGAATAATATCAGAGCTTCAGTTGATCTTAATGTCATTCACAGTGAGCCCCACATCAAGGTTGTTGCGGGTGGCATTGGAGTAGGGGCAAACACTGTGGGCCTTGATCACCAAGGCTTCGGCCTCGGCTTGTGCAAGCGGTAGAGTGACAGTCAGAGATACCTTTAGCCCAAACCCGCCATCTTGACTGACCAGGCCGACATCGGCCATGACAGGAGCGCTGGTAAGCTTGATTTTGCCCAGGCGCGCCACATGTAAAATGGCGTTGGAGAAACAGGCGGCGTAACCGGCGGCAAACAGCTGTTCCGGATTGGCCCCGGCTCCTGTCCCGCCCATCTCCTTGGGATAGCTTAAGGTCAAGGACAGGGCACCGTCATGGGTGGCTACTTCGCCGTTGCGGCCGGCTTTGGCTGTGGCTTGAGTGTGATAGAGCATAATAGTTTCCTTAATTTAAGTTGTGCGCAATATAGTTGCTGGCAATGATATGTCGATATTTGTTTTTGAAGCAAGTATATTGTGCACAATTAAATTGTGTTTAGGGTTTGCATATGTCAAACGAGCCCCTGTGCCTGGAAAACCAGGTTTGCTTTTCGCTATACAGTGCCGCCAATGCTATGGTGCGGGCCTACCGGCCTGTGCTGGATGCCCTGGATCTTACCTACCCGCAATATCTGGCCATGCTGGTGCTTTGGCAACACAAGGGCATCAGTGTCAAGGCGCTGGGTGAGCGTTTGCATCTGGACTCAGGCACCTTGACGCCCTTGCTCAAACGCCTGGAAACAAAAGGCTTGCTGTTAAGAGGCCGCAGTGAACAGGACGAGCGGGTGCGGGTATTGACGCTCACCGATGCCGGACTGGCTTTGCAAGCGCGCGCCGTCGATGTGCCCGAGCAGATGCTGTGTCGCAGCGCCATGCCGCGGGAGGAGTTGCAGCAACTGAAAAGCTTGTGTGACACCCTATGGCAGCAATTGGAACGTTAACGGAAAGAGGCTGATGGAACAGGTTGATCTGGCAATTATAGGTGGCGGCATCTCCGGCGTGGCGGTGGCGCAGTGCGCCGCGGCAGCCGGTTATTCCGTGGTGCTATTGGAAAAGTCCACTCTGGCGGCAGGCACCTCCTCCCAGTCCAGCAAACTGATCCATGGCGGCTTACGTTACCTTGAGTCCGGGCAACTGGATCTGGTGCGTGAATCGCTGCGGGCCCGGCGTGAGTTATTACGTCTGGCGCCGACACTGGTCAAGGCTGTTCCTTTCTTTATCCCGGTTTATCGCGACAGTCGCCGCGGCGCCTTGACCCTCAGGGCTGGTCTCAGCCTCTACGGCTTGCTGAGCGAGTTTGACCGCTTGGGCCGTTTTCGTAGTCTGCCGGCCAGGGCCTGGGGGAGCTTTCCCGGACTCAAGCTGGCAGGAATGACCCATATGTTCCAATACTGGGATGCCCAGACGGATGATGCCTTGCTGACCAAGGCGGTGGCCGACAGCGCCAGGCTGCTCGGTGCCGATATCCGTGAGGGCGCCGAGTGTTTGACGATAGAGCATGAGCCTCAGGGATGTAAGCTGAGTTATCGGGATGCGGATGGCGACAAAATGCTGCACTGCCGCTTTCTGGTCAACGCCGCCGGCGCCTTTGTCAACGAACTGCTGGCGCGGGTGACACCGCCCATAGCCCAGACGGCAATAGACTGGGTGCAGGGGAGTCATTTGCTTCTGGATATTCCTGCGCCGCCCGGGGTGCTCTATCTGGAGTCTTGTTTCGATGAACGGGTGGTATTCGTGATGCCTTGGTACGGCAAGACGCTGATAGGCACCACGGAAACCCTCTGCCAGGGACCGGTTCCGCAGATCACCCGAGAGGAGATAGCTTATCTGCTGGGGATCTATCGGCACTATTTTGGAAATTCTGGCAGTTTTATGGGTTCTGTCACTACAGAGGCGCTTGAAGCCAAGGTATTGGCGCATTTCAGTGGCATGCGGGTGCTGCCCAAGGGCGATGGCGATGCCTTTGGGCGGCCGCGGGAGGTACAATTGTACCAGCGTTATTCTCATCCCAGGTTGCTGACACTATACGGCGGTAAGTTAACCACCTTTCGTGCCACTGCCAAGGCGGTGACGGCAGAGATAAGCAAGGTACTTGGCAAACGCAGCCCCAAAGCGGATGTCGACAAGCTGATGCTGGGATGATTTTTAGGGGGAAACAGGCTAAAGTGTGCCGCTTTTGCCGCCGGGCAAAATTGGAAACTTGGGATATATCAGAGTGAAATGTGATTTTTTTGCGCAGGGCAAGTGCCGCTCCTGTACTCACATAGAAACGCCAATGGCGCAACAACTGGCCGCCAAGAGCGAGCAGTTGGCGCAGCTGCTCAGCCCCTTCACGCCCTTTGAACTCTTGGCTCCTGTCAGCGGGCCGTCCCTGGGTTTTCGTAACAAGGCCAAGATGGTGGCACTCGGCGCCGCCCATCAACCCATTCTGGGGATAGTCTCCCCGAGTGGTGAGGCCGTGAGCCTATGCGATTGTCCTCTCTATCCTGCCGATATGCAGGCCTTGCTGCATCGGCTTGAGCTGTTTGTGCGTCAGGCCGGGATCCCACCCTATCGGGTAGATAAGGCCAAGGGCGAACTCAAGTTTGTGTTGTTGACCCGCGCCGAAATCAGCGGCGACTTTATGCTCAGGTTTGTGTTGCGCTCCAGGCAATCCATCGAGAGGATTGAACGTGAGCTGCCAAAGCTACTGGCCGAGTTTCCTGCCATCAAGCTGGTATCTGTGAATCTGCAGCCGGTTCATATGGCCAGGCTCGAAGGAGAGCAGGAGATTTTTCTTACCGAGGCGCAGCGTCTGGAGGAGTCTTTCAATGGCGTGCCTCTTTATATCCGCCCCAAGAGTTTCTTTCAAACCAACCCACAAGTGGCGGCGGCCCTTTATCAGAGCGCCAAAGACTGGGTCAGTGAGCTGAAGCCTGAGTCTATTTGGGATCTCTTCTGTGGTGTCGGCGGTTTTGGGCTGCACTGCGCCAGCAAAGACACAGAGCTTACGGGGATTGAAATTGAGGCCGAAGCTATCGCCTGCGCCCGATTATCGGCTGAAAAGCTGGGGCTTGAGCGGGTGGACTTCAAAGCGCTGGATTCGGGCAGTTTTGCTGCGGCGCAGTCGGCAGGAGAAGTACCGGATCTTATGATAGTCAATCCGCCGAGACGCGGTATAGGGGCAGAGCTTTGCCAGGCTATTTCGACCTTTGCGCCGCCGCATCTGCTCTATTCCAGCTGTAACCCTGAATCTTTGGCCAAAGATCTGGCGGCTATCAGCGGCTATAGTGTGCGCAAGGTGCAGCTATTCGATATGTTCCCGCACACGGATCACTATGAGGTGCTGGTGCTGCTGAGTCGTGACTAGGACTGTGGCGTCTATGCTCTTGGCCAATAAAGGCTGATGGCGGCGCCGCCCAGGGATTGCGAACGGCTCAGCTCCAGTCGGCCGCCGTGCCAGATGGCAATTTTGCGCACTATATAGAGCCCCAGGCCAAAGCCGCTGCCATCACTTTGTTTGGCATCTCTGGCAAAGGCCGCCAGTAGTTTTTTCCCCTTATCTTCAAAGCCAGGGCCATCATCCTCGACTCTGAGGCAGTTATGGCTTTGGCTTTGCTCGAAACTCACCTGTATCTCTTTTTCGGCGAAACGCATGGCGTTCTGGATCAGGTTTTGGCAGGCCACATTCATTGCCGTCTTATCGAATTGTGCCTGGCCCGGCACCGAGTGAAATCCTATCTGGAAGTCACGGCTATAGAGGCTGTATTTCTGCTCAAGCGCCTGAATAAAGTCAGCGATGGATTGTGATGCATGACATAGCTCTCCCTGTTTATGTTCCAGGCGGGCAAAAGAGAGGTAGTTGGCCGCCAGCTGTTCTATCTCATCTATGTCCTGGGCCAGGCGCGCTGCGTATTGAGGCTCCATCTGTTGCTTGCTCAGCTCAAGGGCAAAGCGCATCCGCGCGAGCGGAGTGCGTACTTCATGGGAGATGGTATGGGATAACTCTTTATGCATCTGGACAAAACTCACTATCTGGTGGCTCATGCTATAAAGCGCCTGAGCCAACGGAAAGATAGCCGAACTTTTACGTATGGTCAGCGGTTGTAGCGAAGGTTGACGGCCAAAGCGAATGGCGCTTTGCTGCAGGGTATGGAGATCGCGAAACACAGGCCAGATAAGCAAGATGGCAACCAGGGTCAGACTGGAGTAGAAACCGAGCAAGATCAAACTGGTGATGTCCTCTTTATCTTGCTTCTCTGTTACCGGGCCAAACCTGAGCAGCTCAGTGCCTGAGCCTTGCTTGTAGTAGTAGAGCTCGCCGCTGGAGTGACGCAGCGCTAAGGTCTGCCCCTCGTTGAGTAGCTGTCTCAGGCTAGTGGGCAGTGCCAGACTGCCGGCGGCAAGAGTCGACAGATGCGCGCCCTGACCCCGGGTCTGCAATAAGTCGTCCACCGAGATCAAATAACTGGCTTCTTCGCTGCGGTATTGTTCTGTTAACTGGCCAAAACTCCACAGCAGCAGAGAGCAGGACAGCAGCAGAAATCCGAACAGTCGATAGAACTGAAATTTCATGCCCGAGCCCTGGTCATGGCTTGATTGGGCTGGTAGTTGAACAGGTAGCCCTTGCCATGCACTGTGGTGATCTGCAGACCGCTTATCTGTAGTTCATCCAGGCGTTTACGCAGCCTGCTTACCTTCAAATCTATGGCCCTGTCCAGGCCATCATAGGTACGGCCAATAAACTGCTCAAACAGGTACTCCCGTGACAATATTCGTCCGGCATTGATAACAAACACCCACAGAAGTTCAAACTCCTTGGTGGTAAAGCTCAGCGCCGAGCCTGCCATAAACACCTGCTGCTGGTTAGGGTCAAGCTGTAGATCATGCAGACACAAAGCTTTACGTCCGGGTAGCTGTTGCCGGTTACGAAGTTGAGTACGTATTCGTGCCAGCAGCAAGGGAGGCACCACAGGCTTGAGTAGGTAGTCACAGGCGCCGAGCTCCAACCCCAGGATCTGATCGCCTTCACTATCGCGGGCGGTGAGGAATATCAGCGGGCAGAGATAACAGGCCGCCAAACGAGGGTAGATACAAAAGCCATCTTCACCGGGCAGCATTACATCGCAAAGGATCAGGCTGAAACTGTCACTGTCCTGACGGGCGAGTGCGGCTTCGGCATTGTCCAGATGAACCAGCTCGAAACCTTCGTTGGCCAGATAGGTGCAAATAAGCTCAGCCAGTGGCAGATCATCCTCGATCAGGAGTATTTTTTCTTTCATAGCAGATCCCAACTCAGGCCCCGCCGTCTGCGGCTGACGGGCTCATAGATAGCCACTCTGAGCAAGCGGCTGGCAACTGTGCGGTTTTGCTGATCCCTGAGCTCGATAAGCGTATCCCTGACCAGGCTCAATTGCAGCTTGTAACTGAAGTCTCGGCGTTGATGAAAACAGGTCAAAGGTGCCGTGCTGTGGGCCAGCCAAAGGCACAGAGAGCGAGGCTGTTGGCTGTGAAATTCGAGTTGCAGTTGCAGCCTGCATTCCGATTCCTGATTGGTCATGGCGCAGGTATCCGGTGCCAGCCAAAGCTCTTCTCCCAAGGCGCTTGCCCAGGGGCTTGTCAACATGAGTAACCACAGTAGCCATCGACTCATAGAAGCCTCAAAACCGATAACTCAAACCGATGAAACCTGAGAGATAGCCATCCTTGTCTATCATGGGACTGTTGGTGATCCCCGAGTCAAGCCAGGTGTATTCGGTTATCGCCACCAGGTTGATATCCTGCCATAGTGGCAGATTAACCAGCAGACGGGCGTGATAATTGATACTGGCCGAGGGAGTGTAACTCAGTCTCAGCGGGCCGCTTTCTTCCGGCGTAAGCTGATAGTAGTAACGCACCAGGGATTCACTCTTGCGAATCGCGCCTAGCTCAAATCCTAAAGCTCCCCAGGAATAGAGCAGGCTCTTTTTCAATCTGAATTGCAGCTCATTGCCGTCATGTACCCCGGAAATGTCCTGAAACAAGCCCAGATTGATATCTGTGTAGGGGGTGATCCAAGTGACGGAAACTCCACCCAGGTAGGAGATGTGGCGCTTGATTTCGTTAAGGGTAGGTTCGCTGTTACTGTTGGGGCGTACGACCTGTCCCTTGTGGGGAGAGAAGCCTATGATGTCGCTTAAAAACAACTTGTTAAGCCCATCAAACTCGAAAAAGAATCCATCTTCATTGAGCTTGGTTTGCAGGTCGAATAGCAAGTTGTCCGACTCATGAAGGCTGTAGCCCAGTGTGAAGTTTTCCAGATAGAAGCGTTTTGAGTAGTAGCTCCAGGATGGCAGCAGGAAGGTTTCTATCGGCTTGGCATGCACTCTGGGATTGTCCAGCCGACCATATCCCAGGGCGAGGGCGAGTCTGAACTCATCCACAGGGACAGTTTCCGTCGCATTTTCTTCAGCTGCTGCAGTCAGGGGCAACTGAAGGCCAAGCATCAATATCGCGTACCACCAAAGCTTCATAGCTTACTTCTACTTCCTGCTAACTTTCATTGAATCTAAATAAACAATTGTTAAAAGTATGTAAAAATTTAACCAAGTTACAAAATGCTACAAAAGTATTATGTTTTGGGTTCTTTTGTGGTGATTGTATTTGATGTTTTTGTGAATATCTATGCAATTAAAATTGACAGGTGTCAAAAGTGTTGGTAGTCAGCTCAATGCTGGTTGGTTTACTGTGGGTAGGACTATTATTGGTCGTTGTTTTTGTTGCGGTTTATTTTTAGCCAAGTAGCTTTGGGTTTATGGCCATACTCGGTGTTAGCCGTCATTGAATAAATATTAAATGTTTTGCTTATGTTGCTGGGCCGCGCCTGGCGATGGCGTTAAGACAGCCAAGAGACTGTGGTTGATTCCGAACGGATATACTTGCCTACGTGTGGGAAGGTCGAGATTCAGGGGGGGATTTACCGCTATTTTGTCATAAATACAGCTAGTTGAGAGGCTATGGCTGACTCTCAGTTGCCTGTTCATTTGTTTGTCTTGCCGTACGCCTAAAGACTAAGCCTATGAATATAAGATAAGTGTCACACTTATGTCATACAATGGAGCCAGATCAAACAAGTATAGAGCTAACACAGATGTGGCAGATTTTTGTTCGTTTCTTTTCTTTGGGACTGGTGAGTTTTGGTGGCCCAGCGGCGCATATAGGTTACTTTCGCAAGACTTTTGTCGAAGAGTTGGGCTGGCTTGATGATAAAGATTATGCGTCCTTGGTGGCTTTGAGTCAGTTTCTGCCCGGCCCTGGGTCCAGCCAGGTCGGCTTTGCCATAGGTTACCGCCGCGGAGCCCTTCCCGGGGCGGTACTGGCCTTTATCGGCTTTACTTTGCCCTCGTTTCTATTGATGTTTCTGTTGGCTGTCAGCAGCTATCAATATCTCTTCAGCGATTTATTTCAGGGGGTTATTGCCGGGCTCAAGTTATTGGCTGTGGTGGTGGTCGCCGATGCTGCCTGGGGGATGTTCAAGCAATTTTGTCGCAACCGCACCACTCAGGTATTGGCCTTGTTGAGCACAGTGATCCTGCTTTTATGGCCGGGGAATTTGACTCAGTTGCTGTTGCTGTTTGTCGGTGCCATTAGTGGATTGTTCTGGCTCAATCGTGATGCACCAATGCCGGCCAAGCCGGGAAGCATGCAGCTAAACTGGAGTGCTTTATTGATATTTCTGTTTTTATTGCTGCTTACAGGTCCCTTACTTGCTCACCCTTTGGCTGAACTCTTTAAGCAGTTTTATCAGACCGGCGCTATGGTATTCGGCGGCGGCCATGTGGTACTGCCTTTGCTTGAGAGTCAGTTGGCAAACAGCATAGATCATGACAGGTTCCTTACAGGCTATGCCCTGGCGCAAGCCCTTCCCGGTCCCATGTTCAGTTTGGCTGCTTATCTTGGGGCCGAACTGTGGCCGCAAAATGCCCTTATTGGCGCCTTGGTGGCAACGCTGGGCATTTTTCTGCCCGGTTTCCTGTTGTTGCTGGCGGTGATCCGCGGCTGGCAGGGAATTGCCGAACGCCCGAAAATGGCGGCTATGGTGATGGGGATTAATGCCACAGTCGTAGGTTTGCTGGTGAGCGCTCTCTATCAGCCGGTATTTACCAGTGCCGTGACCCGTCCGGTTGATATCGCCATGGTGTTGACCGGCTTTATGCTGCTTAAACTGTGGCGGTTATCTTTGGTATTTTTGGTATTCGGCTTTGCGGCTATGGGCGCTGTTTTGACTCTCTTTATGTAAGCAAATGGTTTAACTTTGATCTAGGGCATTTATTTATCCGAACTTAAGGTAAACAAAGTTACTATAATTTGTAGAGATTTCATTTCCTGGGGGAAAACCTAAGTGTCCAGTCTAAGTTTACGAAATAAGTTACTCTTACTTGCTCTGTTACCATTGTTGACGGTTTCCATTGTTTTGATGCTGGCGTCCTGGACAGTAGAATCGGATGCGCTTGAAAGCGAAATTACCAACTTCAGAGAAAAGCTGCTTAACGAGCGTCGTCAGGAGTTGATGCATGTGACCGAAGTCGCCAAAGAGATTGTCAGTTTTCAGCGCAGTCAGGGTGGAGACTATAAGGCGGCCTTACGGGATGTTCGCTTTGGCAGCGCAGGTTATTTCTTTGTCTATGATGGTAAAGGTAAAAACCTGTTTCATGCCTTACTGCCTAATCTGGAAGGGACAGATCAGATAGGGATGACAGATCCCAAGGGAACCAAGATCATAGTGGGCTTGCTGAATGCAGCCCGCAGTGGTGACGGTATCCTTACTTATTACTATCAAAAACCCGGCACCAACGAGCTGGTGGAAAAAATAGGTTATGCCGCCATGGTTCCAGGCACCGACTGGATCATAGGTACCGGCGCTTATGTCGATGATATTGAGGCTTCTGTAGCCGAGTATCGGCAAACGGCATTGGCAGATATGGAAGAAAAGTTATGGTTGACGCTGATGATAGTCATAATCATCACCCTGATCACCGCTATGCTTATTCTGTTTGCTGCGCAGCGAACAGTGACTCCTATTCGCTACATGCTGGATAACCTCAACGATATCGCTCAGGGGGAAGGGGATTTAACCAAGCGTTTGCAGGTGCGCGGTGATGATGAGATTGCCCAGTTAGGGCAGGCATTCAACCGCTTTGTCGACAAGTTGCAACACATCATCCGTGACGTGACTACCGCTACCCACGAGGTGCAGGATGCCTCTGGTTCCATTCATGCCCAGACTCAGGCGATAGCGGCGCAGTTGGCCAACCATAACAATGAAACAGATCAGGTGGTGACCGCTATTACCGAGATGTCTTCCACTGCCCAGGAAGTGGCGATGAACACCACCCAGGTGGCGGAGGCGACCCATGTGGCGAGCGATGAAGTGGCTAAGGCCCAGGAGTGTGTTGATACTTCGCTGACCGAAATCTCTACCCTGATGGCAGAGATTAACAGCGCCGCCGATCATATTCAGTCGCTCAACGAACAGTCGCAGAAAATTAACAGCGTGCTGTCTGTCATAGGTGGCATAGCCGAGCAGACCAATCTATTGGCACTCAATGCTGCCATTGAAGCAGCTCGTGCCGGTGAGCAAGGGCGCGGCTTTGCCGTGGTCGCCGATGAGGTACGCAGTCTTGCGAGCCGCACTCAGGCCAGCACATTGGAGATCAACGAGATGCTCAGTGAGTTGCATCGTCTGGTAAGCCAGGCGGTGAGTGCCATGGAAGAGAGCCAGCAAAGCTGCCATCGCAGTGTCGAGTCTTCCAGACTGATTTCCGAAAGTCTGGGGGCGGTGACCAGCTCAGTTACTTCCATCAATGATATGAGTACCCAAATTGCCACAGCTGCCACAGAGCAGAGTTCGGTGACTGAGGAGATTAACCGTAATGTTTATGCGATTCAGGAGATAGTCGCCGAGCTGTTGCATTCCAGCGAAGAAGCGGCCAGAGTCAGCCAGACAGTGTCCCACAGTGGCGATAATCTGGGACAACTGGTGAATCAATTCAGGGTTTAATACCTGTAGCCCTCTAATCTCAATAATTGGGAAAAGAAGAAAACAAAAACGGCGCTCTATATAGGCGCCGTTTTTACTGCTCAGTTTCAAGCTGCCGGAGGTGCCTCGGCGCGCTCAGCCTTGACGGCACACACCTTGAACTCGGGAATGTGAGCCACGGGATCCAGCGCATTAATGGTTAGCTTGTTGGCCGCGGCTTCCACGAAATGGAATGGCAGGAACAGCACCCCAGGCTGAGCCCGGCGGCTGACAAAGGCCTGAATGAATATCTCACCACGGCGGCTTTCCAGTTTGAGCCAGTCGCCCTTGCCGACGCCCAAACGCTCGGCATCCTCAACAGAGATCATCACTCTGGGGGAGCCGAGTTCGTCCAGTCCGGCGGTTTTACGGGTCATGGTGCCGGTGTGGAACTGCTCCAGCAGGCGTCCGGTCGACAGCATCAAGGGGTAATCACCGTCCGGCAGCTCAGCCGGTAAACGATAATTGACCGGCTGCAGTCGCCCTTTGCCGTGAGTAAAGCTGTTGCGGTGCAATACCCGGGTACCCGGATGTTGCTCATCTGGGCAGGGCCACTGCAGCCCGGCCGGGTTATCCGTGGTTCTGCGCCAACTGATCCCGGCGTAGCTGGGGGTCAGGGCGGTGACTTCCTGCCAAATTGCCTGTTCATCGCCATAGTGCCAGTCGGCGCCCATGGCATTGGCCAGCAGCTGTAGTATCTGCCAGTCCGGACGGGCACTACCTGGCGATTGCAAGGCGACTTCCAGTCGTTGAACCCGGCGCTCGGTATTGGTGAAGTGGCCGCGCTTTTCGGCAAAGGCCGCTGCCGGCAATACCACATCGGCCATTTCGGCAGTTTCGGTGAGAAAGATATCCTGTACTACCAAAAATGGCAGTTTTTTCAGCGCCTTGAGCACATGGGCTTGGTCAGGGTCGCTCAGTACCGGGTTTTCGCCCATGACAAACAGGCTCTGCAGCCTGCCATCCAAAATCGCCTGCATCATATGAGAGGCTGGAATACCTGTCTCAGGACTCAGCTTATCTGTGCCCCAGGCCCGCGCCAGTTTCAGCCGCGCAGCATCGTTATCCAGACGTTGATAGCCGCTGAAATAGTTGGGCAGGGCCCCCATATCACAGGCACCCTGGACATTGCTCTGGCCGCGCAAGGGGTTGATCCCGGCGCCGTCGAGTCCGAGGTTGCCCAGCAATAGCTGCAAGTTGGCAATGGCGGTGACATTGTCATGGCCTGTGGTGTGCTGGGTGATCCCCATGGCGTAGTAGAGAGCGGTCTTTTGGGCTGTGCCCAGCATTTTGGCCATGGCCGCTATTTCGCTGCTGCTGACACCTGTCACCCTGGCGGCTTGCTCCAAGCTGTAATCCGGGCGCAACAACTCTTCGCGCAAGGCCTCAAAGCCTGTGGTGCGGCTGCGGATATAGGCCTTGTCATGCCAGTCGTTGAGCAGTATCTGTTGCATGATGGCGTTGAGCAGCATCACATCTGTGCCGGGGCGATGACGCACAAACAGCTCGGCACTGTCGGCTATGCTGACTCGCTTGGGATCGGCGACCAGGAGTCTGGCCTTGCCGCGATTGACAACCGACTTGATCCTCGAGGCTATGATGGGGTGAGCGCAGTCGGTATCCGAGCCCAGGATAAAGATGAGATCTGAATCCTCTATGCCGGGAATATCATTGGTCATGGCGCCGCTGCCGAGGGCATCGTAGAGCCCTGTGACAGTGGAGGCGTGGCACAGGCGGGCGCAGTGATCTATGTTGTTGCTGCCGATAACGGCTCTGAACAGCTTTTGCAGCAGGAAGTTTTCTTCATTGGTGGCTTTGGCGGATGCCAGTGCACCGAACGAACTCGGGCCAAACTGTGCCAATTGATCTTGCCAGTGGGCGGCAATATAGCTGATGGCCGTTTGCCAGCTACAGGGTTCCAACTTGCCGTTACGGCGTATCAGTGGCTGGGTCAGGCGCTCTTCACTGTTGATAAAGTCGAAGCCGAAGCGGCCCTTGACGCAGAGCATGCCCTGGTTCACAGGTGAGCGCACATCACCTTCGGCCGCCAGGATACGATTCTGGCTAGTGTCTACCTTGAAGCGGATGCGACAACCCACGCCGCAATAGGTGCAGATGGTGCTGGTCACCTTGGTATCGGGTGCTTGTCCTTGGGTCTTGTGGCGGGCATCGACCAGAGCACCGGTCGGGCATACCTGCAGGCAGTTGCCGCACTGAACACAATCGCTGTCGGCCATGGAGACGCTGAAACCGGCTCTGGGGGCCCGGCGTTCGCTATTGCCTCCCGGTAGCGCCGAGAATTGGTCGGCCTCAAAGCTGATCGCCTTGTGGCCGCTGCGACTGTGGCAGATGTCAACACAGGCGCCGCAGCTGATGCAGCGATTGGCGTCGAAACGGATAAAAGGCGCACTCAAGTCCTGGGCAAAGTGTCTGGCCAGCAGCGCCGAGTCGCCACTGCTATCTTGCTCTAGCAAGCCCTGGCTGCTGACCTTGTATTCACTGGCGTAGTCTCGCAGGCGACAGTCCATATTGGCCTGACAGCCGCATTCGAGGCAGCGTTTGGCCTCGGCTTCGGCCATTTGCGGCGTCAGTCCCAGCTCCACTTCGGCAAAGTTACTCAGGCGCTCGGCTACCGGCAGTTCCGGCATCTTGACTCTGGCACTTTTCACCTGTGAGGGGAAAAGACCTTTGGGTAAATCCTGTTGGGACTTGAGCCCTATAGCCTTGCTGGCATTGAACGCCACCGGCGTCAGTGGGCAACTGAGCCCCTGATTGAACAGGGCATCTATGGCCTCGGCGGCGCGGCGACCATCGGCGACCGCTTCCACCGCAGTGGCGGGTCCGCGGCGTACATCACCGATAACAAACAGTTTTTCCAGCCCTGTACTCAGTGTGATGTCGCAGCCGTTGATCGTATTCCAGCGGCTGAGCGCCGGAGCGCCTTGCAGCAGACGGTTTTCGGCCTGTTGCAGAAAGGCCAGATCCGGTGATTGGGACACGGCGGCGATCAGGGTATCAAACTCGCAGTCGAAGGTTTCGCCGCTGGGCTGAGGTCGGCGGCGGCCGGAGGCATCCGGTTCGCCTAAAGACATTTTTTCAAGCGTGACTCGTGCAAGACGGCCGTCACTGCCGGCATGGTTGGCCACAGGATTGGTCAGTAGTAGGAAGTGGATCCCTTCCTGCTCAGCTTCATGAATTTCAAAGGCTTCGGCCGGCATCTCCTCTTTGGTACGCCGGTAGATCAGGGTCACTTCGGCGCCGAGGCGTCTGGCGCTGCGGGCACAATCTATGGCGGTATTGCCGCCGCCGACAACGGCTACCTTTTTACCTGTGACCAGCTGGTGGTCCATTGCCAGATCTTTAAGGTAGTCGACCCCGAGATAGCAGCCGGGCAGGTCACTGCCAGGATAGTCGAGTGGC
The DNA here is from genome assembly GCF_033842865.1 of Shewanella indica. Taxonomy (NCBI): domain Bacteria; kingdom Pseudomonadati; phylum Pseudomonadota; class Gammaproteobacteria; order Alteromonadales; family Shewanellaceae; genus Shewanella; species Shewanella indica. Next base: position 637,147 of record NZ_JAWXXR010000001.1, on the reverse strand, counting down.
ACAGCCTTTTGCGCGCCCATCGCCAGACAGAGGGCATGATACTCCTCGGCCAGTTTCGGCAGCAGGATATGCTCGCCTATGACTGTGTTGGTGTGAATGCGAATGCCGCTGCGCTCCAGCAGAGCTATCTCTTTATCGAGTATCGCCTTGGGCAGGCGATACTCTGGAATGCCGTATCTTAGCCAGCCACCGGCCTTGGGGGCGGCCTCAAAGATGTCTACTTCATGGCCCTGATTGGCGAGGAAAAACCCGGCGCTGAGCCCGGCGGGACCGGCGCCGATTATGGCGACCTTCTTGCCGCTGGGGTCGGCCTTGGGCGGCTGATAGGGTTCGGCATCGGCCAAATCCAGATCGGCGGCGTGGCGTTTTAGCTGACGTATTGCCAGTGGCTCATCGATTAGGGCGCGGCGACAGGCGCTTTCACAAAATGCCGGGCAGACCCGGCCGATAGACAGCGGCAGAGGCAGCGTCTGCTTGAGGATCCGCACCGCTTCTGTGTGGTTGCCCTGACCTATATGATACAGGTAAGACTGCACATCAACGCCTGCCGGGCAGGCTTGCTGGCAGGGGGCTTCGCAATCGGCGAAGTGATCTTTCAAGATCCGTTTCAGCACTTGCTGCCGATGACTGTGCACTGTCTGGGTATGATTCTTGAGCTGCATTCCGGCGATTGCCGGAGTCGAGCAGGCCAGCAGCGGTCTGTCACCGTCGACCATTACCTGGTCAACTCGGGTCAGTTGGCACAGGTGTTGATCGGCGCCTTCTGTGGTAGCCGCGTGTGCGTCTGTATGGTGACACAGACAAGGAATGTCGATGCCGGCCCGCTGGGCCGCCTGCAACAGGGTCTCGCCCTCAAAGGCGCTGACGGCCTGGCCGTCGATATAGATCTCAAACATGGGCAGCCTTGTTATTTGCTCACCTCGATGGCGGTGAAGTAGGGACTAATTAAGCTGATAACCATGCAGTATATCGATCGAGTGAGTTGCTTCATTGAGCTGGAACAGGCTTTTGCCGGGGAATTCACAAAGCTTGGCGAGTCTGTGCACTTGTCTGAAAAATGGATTTTACTCAGTGTGATCTGGCTCGGCAGGAGATCTTGCTGACAGATATCTGCGCACTAAACTGAGGTGAAGTTGTCGCTTGGGATTTCAATGCGTCAGTCGGGAAAAGCACGCTGGAGTATGTTGCTATTTGGTTGAGGTATGAAGAATACCGGTAGCAGATTCGAGATGATTTGCTCTTGAAAAGGGTACGCATAATTGGCTCGAAGGCCTAGTTTTTGCTGAAAAATCATTGACTCCCTGACAATGTAAATTTCAAATAGATGGCTGCAGGTATCGTTTGTCATTGAAGGCTGCTGCTCGGCATGACCACCTGATTCATTTGTTGATTAAGTTGGCATATTTGATTTTTTGTCACAGTTTTTTCACCGCGGAATTCGCTAGAGTGTGTCAGATGTTTTACCGGAACCGGCTCTGAATGCAGTACCTGCGAAAAAAAATCAAGCTTCTGCCTGCAGTGGCATAGGTTTCAGCGGCTGCTTGGGTTAAAATCCCTCGTTTGCTACGTCCTTAACACCAAAGAAAGTTGAAATCGCATGTTTGAAGTCAATCCGGTAAAAAACAAAATCAAGGAGCTTGCCGACCGCACAATGCTCCTTAGGGGGTATCTTTGACTATGACGCCAAGAAAGAGCGTCTGGAAGAAGTAAGCCGCGAGCTGGAAAGCTCCGAAGTATGGAATGAGCCAGAGCGCGCTCAGGCCCTGGGTAAAGAGCGCTCGGCGCTGGAAGTTGTGGTTAAGACCATAGACGATATGGATGCGGGCCTCGAAGATGTCGAAGGACTGCTGGAGCTGGCCATTGAAGAGGAAGATGAAGAAACCTTCAATGATGCCAACAGTGAACTGGGCGATCTGGAAAAGCGCCTGGAAGAGCTGGAATTCCGCCGTATGTTCTCGGGTCCACAGGACGCTTCCGACTGCTATCTGGATATTCAGTCCGGCTCCGGCGGCACCGAAGCGCAGGACTGGGCCAATATGGTGCTGCGCATGTATCTGCGCTGGGGTGAAGAACATGACTTTAACCCTGAACTTATCGAAGTCTCAGACGGCGATGTGGCCGGTATCAAGAGTGCCACCATCAAGTTCAGTGGTGAATACGCCTATGGCTGGCTGAGAACCGAAACCGGCGTGCATCGCCTGGTACGTAAGTCGCCCTTCGACTCGGGTGGTCGCCGCCATACCTCATTCTGTTCTGTGTTTGTTTACCCTGAGATTGACGACTCCATCGACATCGATATCAATCCGGCCGATCTGCGTATCGACGTGTACCGCGCCTCGGGTGCCGGTGGTCAGCACGTTAACAGAACCGAATCTGCGGTGCGTATTACCCACCTTCCGACCAATACCGTGGTGCAGTGCCAGAACGACCGTTCACAGCACAAGAACAAAGACACAGCAATGAAACAGTTGAAAGCCAAGCTGTTTGAGTTGGAAATGCAAAAGCAAAACGCCGAGAAGCAGGCGGCGGAAGATGCCAAGTCGGACATCGGCTGGGGCAGTCAGATCCGCTCCTACGTGCTGGATGATTCCCGCATCAAGGATCTGCGCACCGGGGTGGAAACCCGTAATACCCAGGCCGTGTTGGACGGTGATCTGGACAGATTTATTGAAGCCAGCCTGAAGTCCGGGCTGTAACAGAGAAGAAGCGGAAAATGACTGAACAAGTATTGGATGAGAACAAGCTGATCGCGGAACGTCGCGCCAAGCTGGAACATGTACGCCAGGGCTGCCCGGCCAATGGTCACCCTAACACTTTCCGTCGCAGCCACAAGGCTGCCGAGCTGCAGGCGCAGTTCGCCGATAAGAGCAAAGAAGAGCTCGAGTCTCTGGGCTTCAAGACCGCCATTGCCGGTCGGATCATGGCCAAGCGCGGCCCCTTCCTGGTTCTGCAGGACGTATCCGGCCGCATTCAGGCCTATGCCGGCAAAGAAGTACAGGCTGATCTGAAAGAACGCTATCAGGGCCTGGATATCGGCGACATAGTTGGCGTTAAAGGCACTCTGCACCTGTCCGGTAAGGGCGACCTGTACGTTAATATGGAAGAGTATCAGCTGCTGACCAAGGCGCTGCGCCCGCTGCCTGAGAAGTTCCACGGTTTGACCGATCAGGAAACCCGTTACCGTCAGCGTTATGTTGACCTGATCGTCAACCAGGATTCCCGTGATGCCTTCGTCATGCGCTCCAAAGTGGTTTCAGCCATACGTAACTTCATGGTGAAAAAAGAGTTTATGGAAGTGGAAACCCCTATGATGCATGTCATCCCGGGTGGTGCTTCCGCGCGTCCATTTATCACTCACCACAATGCGCTGGATATCGACATGTATCTGCGTATTGCGCCTGAGCTGTACCTCAAGCGTCTGGTTGTCGGTGGTTTTGAGCGAGTGTTCGAAATCAACCGTAACTTCCGTAACGAAGGTCTGTCGCCACGCCATAACCCAGAATTCACCATGATGGAATTCTATATGGCCTACGCAGATTACCGCGATCTGATGGATCTCACCGAAGAGATGCTGTCTTCCATCGCTCAGGATCTGCTGGGTGACACCAAGCTGCCTTACGGCGAGCACAGCATAGACTTCGGCGGCCCTTATGCCCGCATGAGCATGCTGGAAGCGATTCAGCACTACAACCCAGACAACGCCACAATTCAGGCCATGACCTATGAAGAGGTCAAGGATCTTGAGTTTATGCGGAAGTTGGCTAAAGACGTAGGGCTGGAAATCGAATCTTTCTGGACCTGTGGTCAACTGCTGGAAGAGATCTTCGGTGAAACCGCCGAGCCTAAACTGATGCAGCCTACCTTCATCACCGGCTACCCAGCGGACATCTCGCCACTGGCCCGTCGCAACGATGACAACGACTTCATCACCGACCGCTTCGAGTTCTTTATCGGTGGTCGTGAAGTGGCCAACGGCTTCAGCGAGCTCAACGACGCCGAAGATCAGGACAACCGCTTCAAGGCTCAGGTTGAAGCCAAGGATGCCGGTGACGATGAAGCCATGTTCTATGATGCCGACTATATTACGGCGCTTGAGCACGGCCTGCCACCAACAGCCGGTCAGGGCATAGGTATCGACCGTCTGGTGATGTTGTTTACCAACACTCACACCATTCGTGACGTGATCCTGTTCCCGGCCATGCGCCCACAGGCTTAAGTTCAGTCGCTCGAATTAGACGAGTCAATTCCATGAAGAAGCCGGCCAAGTGCCGGCTTTTTGTTTCCTGTTTTTAGGGCGATTCAGTGCACTCTGGCCCCTGGGCCAGCACAATCCGGTTGCGGCCCTGTGCTTTGGCTTGGTAGAGGGCTGCATCGGCCCTGGAAACCACGGCATCTATATCGGTATCACTGCACTGAAACTCGCTCAGGCCACCGCTGATGCTGGCGCATTCTTCGGCAATACCCAAGGCTCTGAGGCGCCGGGCACACTCGCTTCGCAAACGTTCTGCAATCGGTTGCGCCTGCTTGGCAGCAGTGTGGGGCATAAGGATGACAAACTCATCGCCGCCGTAACGGGAAGCGCTATCCTGAGCCCTGAGACCGGCCAGGCAGACCTCTCCCAGGGTAACTATCGCCTTATCGCCCATCAGATGGCCCGAGCTGTCGTTGAGTTTCTTGAGGTTATCGAGATCGAAGATCAATATGCTGGTTGGGGTTCGGTAACGTTGAAATAGGGTTAGGTTTTCTGTTAACAGTTTGAGCAACTTTCGGCGGTTGTATAGTTGAGTGAGCGGATCGCGCTCGCACCTTTCCCTGAGCTCCAGCTCCAAATAATGACGGCGGGTAATGTTGCTGGCGACCCAAATTACGGCATCTTCACCATCGACTTGAAAGTCCAATGCTTGGATCCGACCTTCAAACCAGATGGATTCAGTGGGGCCTTGCTCTGTGAGCCCCATAACATCGTTGCCGCTCAGGCTGTATTCCACCACCCTGAGGCGGCGGCTCAGCAAGGCTTGCGCTATTTGGCTCAGAAACCACTCGCACTTGGGGGGTTGGATGACTTGGGAGATGTATTGTCCTATCAAGGCCGTGCCGTCGTGATAGTAGCGACTGTCGGCACCTCCCAGTACTGCGGCATAGCGGCCACTGCGGGTCAGAATAAATACCGGATCCGGTAAAGCGGCGAAGATAGATAAGGTCTGGGACAGAGAAAACATCTTGTCTCCTCCTGGTTTTTTTATTTTATCTTAGTCCAATATATTGAATTTACGGGGCAAAATCGATTTTTTCTGCAGAAACTATACTGAAGATCTCGGTGTTGTTGTATCCGAGTTCAACCTGGAGGCTGGTTTGATGAAAACTTCAGCTTTAATGTTAACCTTGACTCTTTCTTCCTTCGCCGGTGTTGCCCATGCTGCACTTACGGAAGCGCAACAGATGATGTTGGATGACGCCCTGAGCGCTGCGCCGCCCACCATACGCGCCAGTGTTACTGTTGTCGATTGGGATAAAAACGTGTTGCAACAGGGAGATGGCAGCTACACCTGCTTTCCTACTCCGCCGCAGCTCAAGGGAACGGCTCCTATGTGTATGGACGGCCCTTGGATGGAATGGGCTAATGCCTGGATGGAGAAAAAACCTTTTCAGGCCAATGCAATAGGTATTTCCTACATGTTGGCCGGTGATGGAGGGGCCAGCAATATTGACCCGTATGCGGAAATGGAAACCGCGGATAATCAATGGATTGTCGAAGGACCACACCTGATGATTCTGGTGCCGGATCCCGCCATGCTTGACAGTTTGCCGACAGACCCGGCGCAAGGTGGTCCCTATGTGATGTGGAAGGGCACCCCTTATGCCCACATAATGATCCCGGTCGGAGCCAGAAAATAAAAGTTGATAGTACCAAATGCCGTTCACTTTAATTAAACGGCATTTTTTATGTTTATGGGATCAGAAACTTGCTTGTCAGAGTTCCAGGCCCAGTTGTTTGCTGTGATTTCTTGCATCTTGGGGCTGTTGCAACACAGCTAGAGGTTGGCCGTGTTTGGCTTGCCAACGGTCACTGAGCAGACGCTGTAGACTTATGGCCAGCTCAGGTGCCTGGGCATTATCCGGGGTGTGGATGAACAGATAGGGTTGGCGCCCCTCCTCCAGCCATTGGCATAGCTTGTCCAGCCAAGGCTTGAAGAAACCTTGATTGACCTCGAGCTCCGGGTGGCCGATAAAGCGAACTGTGGGATAGCGGCCGGTGGCTATGGCATGTACCGGCACTCTGGGTTTCTTTTCATGGGCGTCGATGACGGCGGCACTGTTTGGCGGCGCGGCAAATACCGGCCGGGTGTCCATTATGATGCGGTTGACCGAGCGCTGCAGCAGCAAGCGATTGAGTCGACGCTCGGTTTCTCCCTTGGCAAAGAAGGCCGGGTGGCGTACCTCGACCCCGAGAGGCAACTCGGATGGCAGTTTGCCAAGAAAGGTGTTCAGCGTCCCCAAGGCGTCAGGGCCAAAATAGCCGGGCAACTGAATCTTCCACAGGCCTGTCTTGGCAAACAGTGGCGACATCACCTGCAGGAACTGCTTGAGTTCATCGTCACAGTGCCTCAGTTGCAACTTGTGAGTGATCTCCTGCGGCAGTTTAAAGGTAAAGCGAAAGTCCTCACCCACGGCATCGCGCCAGTTACTGACATTGTTTGCCGATGGGGTGGCATAAAAGCTGGTGTTGCCCTCTACCGTATTGAAAACCTCGGCGTAGCGCGCCAGACGCTCGGCCTGAGGTGTCCCCCTTCCATAAAGGCTTCGCTGCCACTGGTTATGGGACCACATGGCCAGTCCCAATCTCAGCTCTGGTATCTGTTGCTGACCGCTCACCACGGGCTCCGTCAAATGGGTCTCCGGTGCTATTGTGTCTGCGGTCCCTGGCAGGGTCAAGAGTACCGCTGGCACTATGACTGCCACAAAATGCACAGAATTTCAGCAGAGTTTGAGTTAATAATATATTGAGTTTGCAGTGCTTATTTATGCTTACATATAATGAATCGGTGCATTGTAACCTCAGTGCTCACTGACATAAGGACAGGATGTCATTAAATTGGTTCTACACCGACCCGCATTAGCCTATTCCATTCAAATTAAGGATGATTTATGCCTGATACCCAGAGTGCCTCAGCGCAGGATGAGCCGTCGTTCCTGACTGTGACCCTTGCTGACTTACCCGCCGATATTCAATTGAGATTGCCGACAGATAATGCGCCGAGCGCAATAGCCAGGTTGGCCTTGGGGGTATTACTGCTGAGTGCCTCGATTCTCTGGTGGCTGCTGGATGACGCCAGTGCGCTGCAAATAGGCAATCCCATGATGGCCAATCTGCTGGCGCTGGTTGGAATCTTGCTGGGCAGTGCCAGTTTTATCAGTGGCAGAAGCGCAATGCAGCAAAGGCAGCAGTGGCGCCAACAGGCCCTGGAGCAGCAGTTGGATCAGCGAGTCGTTATCAGTGAGCAAGAGATCCCCGAAGGGTTTGACCTGGTTTTTTCCCAGCTGTCAGCCAGTTGCTTTAGAGTGTCGCTGGAACCAATAAACTGAATGTTGAACCAAGAAAAAACGCAGCCTGAGCGCTGCGTTTTGTGTTTAAAGGTTGGCCCTGGGCGCTGTGCTGGAGCTTCTCCAGTTTATTGCCCCTTGGTTAGCCTATCTTGGTCAGTATCCCGGCCATTTGCAGCAGTTGGCTGAGAATAATCACCACCCCGCACAGCGCTGCCAGCATGAGTGCGGGTTTACCACCAGCGACCCGGTAGCTGCCTGCCGGCATAGGCTGGAGCCGCTGTTTCCAGACCATGGCAACGGGCAGGAACACCGCCAATATCACCAAAGCTATCGCCGCATAACCCAGGGCGGCCATAAAGCCCTGAGGGTAGAAGAGGGCAAACCCCAGTGGTGGCAAAAAGGTGATGGCTGCAGTTTGCAGCCTATGGCCGGCACTGTCGTTGCGGCGCAAAATATCACCCATAAAATCAAATAGCCCCAGGCTGACGCCCAAAAAAGAGGTGGCCAGTGCCAGGTCGGCAAATATGGATACTGTCTGGCCTATCATGGGGTTATGCAGCAGTTGCCCCAGGCTATTGATGAATTTGGGCAGTTCTTTGGAAGCCATCAATTCGCTTTGGCTCAAAGCCCCCTGACTGGCCAATTGCCAAAGTAGGTAAACCAGCAGCGGCATAGCTGAGCCGACAATCATGATTTTCTTCAGCGCCTTGAGATCCAGTCCCACATAGCGCACCACAGAGGGGATAGAGCCGTGAAACCCGAAAGAGGTGAAGATTACCGGTAGGGCTGAGATGACCAGGCCTTGCTGCAACGGTAGCTCCAGCAAGTATCCCCCTTGGGCGTGGGGCAACAGCAGCGCCAACATGATGACCAGGGCGACTATTTTGAGGGTGAATAGCACCCGGTTGATCATATCGACTGAATGGGTTCCTATGGCGACCACCAGGGCGATCAGCAGGGCAAAACCTATGGCGCCTACCTGTGGCGGCAGCGTCAGGTCGGCATAACGAACCAGCTTATCGTTGAGCTGGGCACCACCACCGGCGATGTAGGCGGCGCACAGGGCATACAATAGAAACATCATTGCCAGGCTGGCCAGTAACTGCCCCTTACGGCCGAGCAGCTTGTGTGCCAAGGTGTGCAAAGTGGCATGAGCGGGGGCATGTTGATGCACTTCCAGCATTAACAGCGCTGTGTAACTCATCAATCCCCAAAGCAATAGCATCAGTATCGAGGCGACCCCGAAACCCAGGCCGGCAGAGGCCAGCGGCAGCGCCAGCATCCCGGCACCAATTGTGGTGCCTGCTATGATCAGCATGCTACCAAAGGTTTTGTTGTTATTCATTTTATTACATTCTCAACAAGCATTTTCGTAATAGGGACCCAGGCTTTGGATTTGTGGGTACCCAAGAGAACCGGAAAGCCGGTAACGAAACCTGACAGCAAAGCCACAGTGGCTCACAGGAGAGGGAGGTTCAGGTCATTATCCCCGCCCAAGCCACTGTGGCTTGGGATAGAGATAAAGCTTGTGTATTGGCCGCATTGCGAATCTCGGGTTGTGTTTATAAACCCAGGCCAAGCGGGCCCGGAAAAGTGTGATTCACCTTAGCGGCGCGAAAAGAGGGTGTCAATGAGTTTGTACTGCTGTAACGGTACGCTGTGACTTGGTTGGCGAAAATTCACTCGGCTGCAGCACTTGAAGCATAAGGGTTTCACTTCAGCGCCAGTTGTTGTCTGACCAGCTCGACCATTGCTTGGGCGGCAAAAGAGAGTGGTTGCCCCCGGCGCCAGAATAGCGATAGCTCCCAGAGCAGATCGGATGCGGCCAGAGGTATGCTGATCACCCCGGCCACCGCATGGCGCTCGGCAATAAAGCTTGGCAGTATCATGGCTCCTGTGCCTGCTGCCACCAGGGCGATACCAAAGTCGGGATGACTGACCCGAGTCACATCTTTGGGGCTGAAGCCGGCTCTCTGGCAGGCATTGATTACCAGCTCATGCAGGGCGTATTCGGGTTCGAACAGTATCTGTGGGATCTCCGCCAACGCCTTGAGGGTCAGCTCTTGACTACCTGCCAGAGGATGTTGTCTTGGCAATACCACCACCATGGGATCGCGGCGGATCCTGATACCATCAAACTCATCCTCAAAGGAGATGATCCCGGTTGCCAGCTCGATTTCCCCTTTCTTGAGGGCCGCGGTTTGCTCTACGCCGCCGCGTACCAATAGATGCATCTGCACCTTGGGATAGCGATTACGAAAGCGGGCGATGACAGGAGCAAAGAGTTCGGCACTGCCGAGAGGGGCCAGCCCCAGATGCAGTTCACCCGAGTTGAGACTGCGCTGCGCCGCCAACTCTCTGAGCATGTTGCGGCGTACATTCAATAGTTCCTGGCCGTGACGGTAGACGACCTCTCCGGCTGCTGTAGGACGTAACTGGCTGCCACGCTTGCCTCTTTCCAAGAGTACAAGATCCAGTTCCTGCTCCAACTGGCGAATGGACTTGGACAGCGCAGGTTGGGTCAGGTGGATCTTTTCCGCTGCCTTGGCAAATCCGCCGGCATCCACTATTTCGATAAAGTAGCGAACAACTTTCAGATCCAATTGAATAACCTTATGGAATGCAAACTATGCTTAATATTCATTTTTTTTATTTATATTGCAAGCCTAGAATAAACACCAGTTAAGTTATTCGGTAAAGATATGCACTCCCTCTGCAAACGCCTTGCTTCCCCTCAAAAAGTGGCGAAAGTCATTTGGCTCCAAGGCAAATACATCAGCGCGACCTTGCTGCAAATTGCAGCTATCTGTTTGCTGGCATGGGCTACTCATGCCTTGGCCGCCACATTGCACTCACCCATTCCCGGCAGTGTGCTTGGGATGCTGGTAGTGTTGTTGGCGCTGGGGCTCAAGCTTATCCCGGAAAAGGCGTTGCAACTGGGGGCTGCCTGGTTGATTGGCGATCTCTTGCTGTTTTTTATCCCGCCGGTGATTTCAGTACTCAAGTATGAAACCTTACTCGAGGAGTATGGTTTCAATATTATGCTGACCCTGGTGCTCGGCAGCGCTTCAGTATTGCTGGGAACCGGCTTTGTGGTGGACAGGGTATTTCGTTTCGAGCGGCGCCTTAATTTGAAACGCCAACTGGCCAAACATGGAGTGCAAGGGTAACGCTATGTCTCACAGCTTACTTGCTCTTTTGAGTCTGCTGATCACCCTTATCTGTTATTACGGCGCCAAGGCTTTATACCGCAGGCATCGTAGCTGGTGGTTGGCTCCGATATTTTTGGCGCCTTTGGCCGTGCTGGCTGTGGTGTTGCTGTTGGCGATTCCGCTGCCGACCTATTTTGAGTACACCCATTGGCTGATGGCATTGCTGGCCCCAGCGACCATAGCTTTTGCAGTGCCTATTTACCGCGAGCGCAAGTTGATCCGCCGTTATCCGATCACTATTAGCCTTGGGGTTATGGCCGGGCTCATGTTGGGTTTGGTGTCATCCTGGCTATTGGTCAAATTGGTGCCTCTGCCGAGCGAACTGAGTCACAGCGTACTGGTGCGCTCTGTGTCGACGCCCTTTGCCATGGAGGCCACTGGTGCCTTCGGTGGCGTGCCGGAATTAACCGCTATGTTGGTGTTGCTCACCGGCGTGATAGGTATGCTGGTGTGTGAGCCGTTGTTCAAGTTGGCGCGGATCAAGACCTCTCTTGGTAAAGGAGTGGCACTCGGCGCTTCTGCCCATGGTGCCGGCGCCGCCAAAGCCAGCGAATTCGGTCAGCAGGAAGGCGTGATTGCCAGTCTGACGATGATCTTTACCGGTATCGCCATGGTGCTCGGCGCGCCTTTATTTGCGTTGATTTTTGTTTGATTTAATCGATTTGGATTCAAGTAGATGACCTGACCACAAGGGTTACTGCCGTTTTTGAGTCTATCCATCACCCGATGGCCTTTTCTTGTGGTGACCGCCTGCATCGTCAGGCGTTTTTCCTGAGCCTCTCAGGTAATATGTTGCTTGATTTGCCGGTGCGCCCCACCGGCTTTTTTTTGCCCATTTTTTGTCCGTGGGACTATCTTCTCCAATCGCGCTCTGCGGGTTTTCTCCTGCTTGCTTTGGTGCTTCTGCTGCCAACTTTCTCTATGGTTTGCCCCTATGATTTTTTCTGTGGCGGTTTTTCTAGCTTGGGGTTGAGTGAGGCGGAAAGTCACTTTGATGACGAAATTAACAAGCAGGATCTGCAGTAAAATGGCAAGCGGCCTAACAAGCTCACTGCTTTGAATTGAAATTCTGGCTGTTAATACTGTTATTTTTGTATTTTTAGACATATTCACTGATAAATATTTTGTATTTGTTGTGGATTTGTTGTTGCGCTGTGCGTTTGTAAACGGGGTAATCCATAGGGTAAATTTTTGACAAAATTTAAAATGGTTTTAAATCAAGTTTTTATCGTTGATTTTTGAGGTTCTTAACATGTTGCGGAGGCACTTTTTGAGCATTTTATCATTGAACTTTTGAGTAGCATGTTTCACTATCCCTTCCCAGAGCGAACAGGGATGATAGTTGTGCATCAGGAACGATGCCGAATTGGAACGTACAATGGCAATACTCAAATCTCTTTCCGGACGGATCTTTATGGGTCTGTTCAGCGGCCTGTTATTGGGCTCTGTGGTGCAATATGGGCTGGGGCATATCGGTTTCTTTTCCGGCACCCTGGTTGAGGTAGCCACCGCGGCGGGCACCATGTTTGTCAATATGATCATGATGCTGGTGATGCCGCTGGTATTTGTCAGCATAGTCTGCGGTGTCTGCGAATTGCAGGACCTCAAGAGCTTCGGTCGCTTGGGCGGCAAGACCTTCAGCTTCTATATCATTAATACCCTGCTCGCTATCCTGGCGGCGGTGTGTGTCTCATTATTGCTGCAGCCCGGTGTCGGAGTGGATATGAGTGGCGGCCAGGATATGGCCATTACCGCGACCGAGTTGCCCAATTTGATCAGCCTGATTGTCGGCATAGTGCCCAGTAACCCTGTCGATGCCTTTATGTCGGGCAACATGTTGCAGGTGATCTTTATGGCGCTGCTGCTGGGTGGGGTCATCAAGTCGCTGGATGACGCCGGCAGCGCAGCGGTTAGAGGTTTTCAAGTTGCCAATGGGATCATGATGAAGCTCATCATGACTGTAATGCAGCTGGCGCCATTTGGAGTGTTTGCGCTGATGTTCAAACTGGGAGCCACTCTGGAAGCCAAAGTTTTTCTCAGTGTACTGGGTTATATGGCCATCATCCTAACCATGCTGCTGCTGTGGATTTTCATTGTTTATCCTCTGGCTGTGGCTGTGTTTACCCCGGTCAGTGCCAAGAGCTTTCGTGCCAAGACCCAAGAGCAGATCCTGTTTTCTCTGTCGACTGCCAGCTCCAATGCCACCATCCCGGTGACTATGCGAACCTTGACCGAAAAGCTTGGGGTCAATAAGGCGGTCGCCGGGTTCGGTGTGCCTTTGGGAGCCACCATGAATATGGGCGGCGTGTCGATTTATATCACTATCGCCATCTTCTTTGTTGCCAACGCCTTTGGTCAGCCAATCTCCAGCGAACAGCTGCCTACTCTGATATTCAGTATCTTTCTGCTGTCTGTGGGCGCCGGCGGGGTTCCAGGTGGCGGTATGGTGATGATAGGCGTGTTAATCCATCAACTGGGCTTACCCGTGGAAGCTTTTGCGATAGTGGCAGCGCTGGACAGAATCATAGATATGGTGTTGACTTCCTGCAATGTGGTGGGCGACGCTGCGGTGTTGACCATAGTGGACCAAACCGAGAAGGGACATCAGACAGAGGCGGTTAACGCCTAATAAAAAATCCGGCTATTTGCCGGATTTTTTTATGTTGCTGGCGTTGTCGCTCGGGACTTAGCCCTTGTAACGCTCGGCGCTTGACAGGATTTCGGCGCGGGCGGCTTCGGCATCTTCCCAGCCATCAACTTTAACCCACTTGCCGGATTCCAGATCCTTGTAGTGTTCGAAGAACTGTTTGATCTGGGCTTTCAGCAGCTCAGGCAGATCGTTCACATCCTGGATATGACCGTATTCCTTGGAGATCTTCTCGTGTGGTACGGCAACAATCTTGGCATCTTCACCTGACTCGTCGGTCATTTTCAGTACGCCAACTGGACGGCAACGGATAACGCTGCCTGGCTGCAGTGGATACTGGGTAGGAACCAGCACGTCTACCGGATCACCATCCAGGCTCAGAGTTTGGTTCACATAGCCGTAGTTGCAAGGATAGAACATAGGCGCAGTCATCATGCGATCCACAAACAAGGCACCTGTGTCCTTGTCCACTTCATACTTGATAGGGTCGTGGTTTTGTGGAATTTCGATGATCACGTAGATGTCATCTGGCAGGGATTTGCCCGCAGGCACTGCATTTAAGCTCATGGAAGTATCCTTAGACTGTGTATAAATCTATTTCAGGTCCAGCCTGAAGTTCAGTGTGGCGCGTATTATAGCGCGATTTGACGGCTTGCCAATGAAAGGCCGCGGTCTTAAGACTAATTGCCAACAGTTCATCTAAGGCAATCTGTCTCAGGCCCTGGCCCATACCGCCAATTCAAGGCTGCCGACCCCGGCAGCCTCAAGCGGCGTTTAGAGTTCAGGCTCACCGCTGTAATCCTGCTGATGGTACTCGAGGCAGGCATCGACTTCATTGGCCGAGCCCAGAATGACGGCTACCCGCTGGTGAATTTGCTCCGGTTGAATGTCGAGAATGCGCTGATAACCTGTGCTGGCCTTGCCGCCGGCCTGTTCAACCAGCAGTGCCATTGGGTTGGCTTCGTACATCAGTCTCAGCTTGTAGGGCTTATCCGGGTTCTTGTTGTCAGTTGGGTAGGTAAAGATGCCGCCGCGGCTCAATACTCTGTGCACATCGCCCACCATGGCGGCAATCCAGCGCATGTTGAACGACTTCTCTCTCGGGCCGATTTTGCCGAGCAGCAGATCGGCAATATAGGTCTGCATCGGCGCTTCCCAGAATCTCTGGTTGGACATATTGATGGCAAATTCGGCGGTGTCTTTGGGAATACTCACCGCTTCATTGGTTAACAGATACTCGCCGGTTTCCGGATTCAGGGTAAAGAGTTGCACCCCTTGGCCTGTGGTCAGGGCCAACATGGTCGATGGGCCGTAGAGCACATAGGCCGCCGCCAGTTGCTCGCTGCCTTTTTGCAGGAAACTCTGCTCGCTGATCTCCCCCTCGGGTGCCGGCAGCACAGAAAAAATGGTGCCCACCAGCGAGTTGATGTCTATGTTGGAAGAGCCGTCCAGTGGGTCGAAACACACCAGAAACTCACCGCTGTCACCGACTTCAACAATATGATCTTCCTCTTCCGATGCCAGGGCGCGCACTGTGCTTTCGGCCTTGAGGGCATCTTTGAGCATTTCGTTGGTGATCACATCCAGTTTCTTTTGGGTTTCACCCTGAACGTTTTCCTGGGTGGTGGCGCCCAGCACACCGGCCAGTGCGCCGTGTCTTACCGCCTGACTGATGGCGACTGAGCTTTGGGCCAGAGTGAGAAGCAATTGGGACAAGGCTGGGGTGACAGCCTGCTGTTTGAGGGTTTGGGCCAGAGTCTGCATCTTGTTTCCTTAAAAGAGGTCTGAGCTTTTTCTGGGACAGGATC
This sequence comes from Shewanella indica, assembly GCF_033842865.1. NCBI lineage: Bacteria > Pseudomonadati > Pseudomonadota > Gammaproteobacteria > Alteromonadales > Shewanellaceae > Shewanella > Shewanella indica. The sequence goes on along the minus strand of NZ_JAWXXR010000001.1, from coordinate 621,935 downwards.
ATAACCGAGAACCGGCGATATTTCAGCGGCCAATTGCACGGGTTTGCCGATCCCTTGTCAATTGGGGCAGAATGAGGGCTGTTTTTTGGGCTGTGGCCGGATGCCGTGGCTCTTGTCTCTTATAATTCCGGAAATAATAATGAAAAAAACTTGGATGGCTTCGGCGCTTATGGCGATACCTCTGACACTGGCCAGCGGCCACTCCTTCGCTCTGGAAGGTGGCAAAACGCCCTTAACGGTTGAGCGCCTCTATGCTTCACCGGCACTGGCCGGTGCCAGCCCCCGAGGGCTGAAACTCTCTCCCGACGGCAAGCGGGTCACTTACCTGGCGGGCCGTAAAGACAACCAATACTTCTACGACCTTTGGCAGATGGATGTCGCCACCGGCCAGATCAGTTTGCTGCTGGATGCCTCCAGGCTCGAAGCCGGTGAACTTTCCGATGAAGAGAAGGCCCGCCGCGAGCGGCAGCGAGTGTATGGCCAGGGGATCATGGAATACTTCTGGGCCGACGACAGTCAGGCACTGCTGATCCCGGCGGCCGGTAAGCTCTACTACTTCAGCCTGGCCGATACCAAAGTAACCCAACTGCCGACAGGGGATGCCTTTGCCACAGATGCCAAACTGTCGCCCAAGGGCAATTTTGTTTCCTTTGTAGCTGCACAAAACCTCTATGTACTCCAGCTGAAAGACCATAAGCTCACGGCGCTGACCCAGGATGGCGGCGGGGCCATCAAGAACGCCATGGCCGAGTTTGTGGCTCAGGAAGAGATGGACCGTATGACAGGTTACTGGTGGGCACCGGATGAATCGGCCATCGCCTATACCCGCATCGATGAGTCGGGCGTGGAGCTGGTGACCCGCAATGAGATTTATGCCGATGGCATCAAGCTGACCGAGCAGCGTTATCCCTATGCCGGTAAGCCCAATGTCGAGATTGCCCTGGGGGTGGTGTCACTGGCGTCCGGGAAGACCCAATGGGTGGATCTCGGCAGTGAGAAAGATATCTATCTGCCGCGGGTGAAATGGCTGCCGGACAGCAAGCATTTGTCGTTTCAATGGCAGAATCGCAGTCAACAACAGCTGGATTTGCGTCAGGTAGACAGCCGCGAGGGCAAAGGCGCCGTGACTCTGGTGTCCGAGCGCAGCGATGCCTGGGTTAACCTCAACCATGACCTCTATTTTCTCAAGCAGCAGCCCGGTTTTATCTGGGCATCCGAGCGTGATGGTTTCAACCATATCTATCTGTTTGATGACAAGGGCAAGGTCAAATGGCAACTGACCCAGGGGAAATGGGCGGTTGACGAGATAGAACACCTAGATGAAAAGCAGGGTTGGGTCTATTTCAGTGGCCGTAAAGACAGTGTGGTCGAGCGCCATCTGTATCGGGTCAGCCTCAATGGCGGTGAGATAGAGCGCATCAGCCGGCGTGGCGGCATGCACAATGCCGTGTTTGCCGACAAGGAATCTGTCTACCTCGACTACTTTAACAGCCTGTCGCAGCCTCCCCAGGTGAGTCTGCACAACCAAAGCGGTGAGCATCTGGCTTGGGTAGAAGAGAACGCGGTCAAGGCCGGACACCCTCTGTATGACTATGCCGGGCTGTGGCAGTTGCCCGAGTTTGGCACCCTCAAGGCCAAAGATGGCAAGGTGTTGCAATACCGTCTGTTCAAGCCGGTGAATTTCGACAGCAAGGCCAAATACCCCGTGGTAGTAAGGGTTTACGGTGGGCCTCACGCCCAGTTGGTGGTCAATAGCTGGAGTGAGCAGGATTACTACACCCAATATCTGTTGCAGCAGGGCTTTGCCGTATTTCAGTTGGATAACCGGGGTTCGGCGCACAGAGGCACGGCCTTCGAGCAGGTGATCTACCGCCATCTTGGTGATGCTGAAGTGGCAGATCAGAAGACAGGTGTCGATTTCCTGCGCACCCTGCCCTGGGTCAAGGCCGACAGCATTGCCATCTATGGCCACAGCTATGGCGGCTATATGGCGCTGATGAGCCTGTTCAAGGCGCCTGACTACTTCAAGGCGGCCATCAGTGGTGCCCCTGTGACCGACTGGGCTCTGTACGACACCCACTACACAGAGCGTTATCTCGGCCATCCTGACGACAACGCCCGGGGCTACGAGGCCAGCAGTGTCTTCCCCTATGTGAGCAAGTATGGTTCAGGCTTGCTGATGTATCACGGCATGGCCGATGACAATGTATTGTTCGAGAACAGTACTCGGGTATATAAGGCACTGCAGGATGAAGGCAAGTTGTTCCGCATGATAGATTACCCCGGCTCCAAGCACTCGATGCGGGGCGATAAGGTGCGCACTCATCTGTACCGCTCGCTGACCGATTTCCTCGAGACAGAGCTGAAAGGCAACTGAGCCAGTAAGCTGAAATTATTTGGAAGCATAAAATGCCGCGCCTCATATGGCGCGGCTTTTTATGCTTCGCCCTCCTTGGGCAACAGGCGTCTGAGCAGCAAGGGGCCGAGCAGGGTGGTGATGGCTATCACCAACACCAATTCGGTAAATACCTTGGCCGGAATGATATCCAACTGCCGTCCCACTTCAGCAAAGACCAAACCGACTTCTCCTCTGGGCACCATGGCGCTGCCGACTATCAGCTTTTGCCGCCAAGTGCCGCTGACCACCAAACCGGCCGCCAGCTTGCCGATAAATGCCAGCAGTATCATCGCCAGCAAGAGCAACAGGCTGTAGGGGCTGAGGTTCAGCTGGCTCAAGTCGAGGCTGATACCCACATAGACAAAGAACACAGGCGCGAACACATCGGTCAGTGGCTGCATCGATTTTTCCAGCTTGTGGGTAAAGGGAAAGGGGTTTTGCAGATACTTCTGCCAGGGCCAGATAAACTGCCTTGATAGCGCCAAACCGGCGACAAAACCGCCGAGCAGCGCCGGGGCGCCGAAAAGGTGTGCCAGCCAGGCAAACAGGCAGATCAGTGTCAGCATGACCACGGCCTCATAGCCAGGGGTTTGGGATTGATAGCTGAGCACTCGTAGCGGGTAAATTAACATCCTACCAAGTGGCGGTGCCAGCAGTAGAAACAGCAGCAGTAAGCCGCAGAGTTTAATGATTGCCAGCGGTGCCAGTTGGCCTTCACTGGCAAAGTTAAACAGCAAACTGAGCAGTATCACCCCGGCAATATCGTCAAATACCGCCGCTCCCAGGATCAGATGACCGGCACTGGATTGTTGCTGGCCACTGTCGCTGAGCACCCTGAGAGAGATGCCTATGCTGGTGGCCGTCAGGGTACAGCCGTAGAAGAGGGCGGCAAACAGCGATAGCTCCAACCAATAGAAGGCAGCCAGGCCGGTGAGTAGCAGAGGAGCGATTATGCCGATAATGGCCACCGCCACCACCTGACGTCCGGCGCTGTAGAGGCGCTGTATCGAGGTTTCGGCGCCAATGGAAAACAGCAACAGTATCACCCCGAGCTCGGCGATATTGGCCAGCACTTGGGTTGGTTCCAGCCAGCCGAGCACTGAAGGACCAAGCAACAAGCCTGCCCCTATTTCCCCCACTACCGCAGGCCAGCCGATACGGTTGCAGCACTCTCCCAGCACGCGGGAGAACAGCAAGATCAGGAACAAGGCGATCAACAGACTATCCATCGACATTGAGTATCCCCCATAGGTGCAATTGTTGATCGGGATCAGTATGGTTTATCCTGCACCAGATTAGAGTCTAAAAAGTAGACAATTACCAGAAAGTTTGGAGAAAACAAATGGGTAAGCTTTTTATCATCGAACAACATGAAGAGGCTAACACTGATGCGATTGCCAAAGGATTGGAGGTAGCGGAATTACTTGAGATGCAACCTCAAGTATTTGCTTATTGCTACGAATATTTCTCTGGTGACGAATATTACAGTCCACGGCTTGCCGGGGCCGCCCAGCAGCGGCTGATGAAGGAGAAGCAAGCCGAGGTGTCGGCTCATCTCAAAAAGTTGGATGCAGAGGATGTGCCGCTGCATATTATCTGGAGCAAGTATCTCTACGAACATGTCAGCAGCCATGCCGGTCGCTATGGCTTTGATATGGTGGTTAAGACAGTGCACCAGAGCGAGCATTTTCTGCCGACCGATTGGCATCTTATTCGCAGCACCAAGGTGCCCTTGATGCTGCTCAGCGATAACCCGATCAAGAAGGCATCCAGTATTTTGATGGCGGTGGATCTCGATGCCAAAAGTCAGCAAAAACAGCGCCTCAATCAACTGGTGTTGCAGCATGGTCGAGAGCTGGCGAAGGCCAGTGGTGCCAAGTTGCATCTGGCACATATTATTCGGGTGCCTAAGGTGATCCGCGATCTCGAGGTGCTTAACCTGCATGAAATGGTCAAGTCGGCCTGGCGCAGACATCAAACCCTGTTGGAATTAACTGGGCTCCCCAAAGAGCAGATCCATATTATTGCCGGCGATCCTGACCTCTGTCTGTATCAGTTGTCCTGCAGGCTCAAGAGCGACTATCTGGTGATTGGTGCACGTCAGCGCCAGGGCTTGATGGGGCGGGTGATAGGCAATACCGCTGAGCAGATTTTGCGGCGCGTACGCAGCAATGTGCTGGTTATCCCAACCGATGAGGAACAGGCAAGCTAATAGCCTGCCTTCTCACAACCCCTTTTTACTGAGGGCAACCAAGGCCTCGGCAGCCGGGGTCAAGGGCAGGTTGTTGCGCCAAATCAGCCCTAGCTGCCAGGTGATTTCACTCGCCATAGGTCGATAGCTGAGCGTTTGCTCGCCGAGCTTGTCGCAGATGGGCTCCGGCAGCAGCGCCAGCCCCATTCCGGCTTGTACCATGGCGCCGAGAAAGTCCCATTGACCACTGCGAAAAGCGATATTCAACGTGACCCCGGCTTCGCGGCTCAGGCGGGTCAATAACTTTGCCAGTGAAAAGTCCTCGTTGTAGAGGATGAAAGGATACTCGGCCAGATCCCGCCATTCTATCGCCTGCTTGCTGGTCAGTGGGTGACCTACCGGCAGACAGACCTTCAGCGGATAACCCTGCAGTGGCGATGAAGACAACTGCTCTCCATGGGTGGTAGGCAGTGCGGTGAAGGCGATGTCCAGGGTGTCGGCGAGTAGTGCCTGCTCACAACCAAAGCCGCCGTATTCATGCATCTGCAACTCGACCGCCGGATAGGTGCGGCGAAACTCGGTTAACAGATCTATGGTCAGACTGCTCATCATGGGGCAGACCCCGAGGCGCAGGTGGCCGGATTTGAGGCCACTCAAGTTACTCAAGTCCTGCTCCATTCTGTGCCATTGACCTATTATCTGACAGGCGCTGGCATGAAATATTTCTCCGGCTTGCGTCAGCTCTACCTTTTGATTGCTGCGGATCAAGAGTTGTTGTTCCAGAGTGTCTTCCAGACGCTGGATCATTTTGCTCAGGGTTGGCTGAGTCAGGTACAACTGCTCGGCGGCTCGGGTAAAGTTACCTGTTTCCACCAGGGTCAGAAAGCAGTGTAAGGTCTTGATTGGTACGTTCATGCTTATTTGGAATTCTTGCTATGGAATTAATTCATTTTACTAATAGACCTGGCGGCGTTAATTTGATCAGCGTCCCAAGTAAAGAGGAAATATCGATGAAAGCATATCAAGGTTTGTGGGTTAGCTCCCTGTGGCAAACTGCCACTGAAACTGAGGAACACAAGGCCAAGCCAGTCAAAGCCAAGTCCCAGAGTTTCTGGAAGCTGATGTTCCACAAAAAAGCCAAAGCAGTCTAAAGTGACCCGGCCCGTGCCGGGTTTCTTTTTGTCATTTTAACTATTTTGGCATAGTTATATCCTGCATGATGCAAGGTTATTGTAATAGTGGATGCTCCTTGGGCAATTTGCCGCTGATCCACATTACCAGCCTATGTTTCATATTGGGGCCATCTTCTTTGTCCGATGGCAAAGGCCCTATCAGTTTATCCTGCACCAAGAGGCGATAGACGCACTCGACTTTTTCTTTCTCCGGCACCTTATCCCCAAGAGGGGCAAAGCCACGCTTGAGCGAGTATCCCAAACCTATCTCCAACGCCAGTTTCAACAGAGCCGCTTCATTCTTGTGTTTCTTCATCTGTATCGCTCCCAGCTTATCGCCCCCTGCTTGGGCTCGTTTCTAAACTAGCGCAAAGTGGCTGAGATTACACTTAAAAATACTGCGACAACCTAAGGTGCCCTTGTACCTTATTTGAGCATAACTTAAGCTGGTTGGCGGAACGACAACTCAACTTAGGGAGAGTAGTGATGTCCAAAGTCAAATATCAGGCCAAGGCGCAACGCACCTTGACTGTCAAAAACACCTCATTCCAATACTACAGCCTCAATGAAGGGCCCCTGGCGGAAATTGCCGAGGTGGCCGCATTACCCAAGAGTTGCAAGGTGCTGCTGGAAAACATTCTGCGGCATCTGGATACCGACCATTGTGATATCGACGATCTGCAGGCGCTGGCCAAGGGCCGCGGCCGCGGCAGTCAGCAGGAGATCGCCTACCATCCGGCGCGGGTATTAATGCAGGACTTTACCGGCGTCCCGGCGATAGTAGACCTGGCCGCCATGCGGGCGGCGCTGGTGGCCAAAGGGCGCGATCCGCAAAAGATCAATCCTCTGTCCAAGGTGGATCTGGTGATTGACCACTCGGTCAGCATCGACAAGTTTGCCAATCCGGATGCCTATCGGGACAATGTGGCGATTGAGATGCAGCGCAACTTCGAGCGTTATCAATTTCTCAAGTGGGGCCAGGGCGCCTTCGATAACTTCTCCGTGGTGCCACCGGGTACCGGCATTTGCCATCAGGTAAACCTCGAGTATCTGGCCAAAGGTGTCTGGCAAGGACTTGGCGAAGAAGGCGCCACTTGGGTCTATCCAGATACACTGGTGGGTACAGACAGCCATACCACTATGATCAACGCCCTGGGGGTACTTGGCTGGGGTGTTGGTGGTATCGAAGCCGAAGCGGCCATGTTGGGGCAACCCATCTCAATGCAGATCCCGGATGTGGTGGGTTTCGAGCTCAAGGGGCAGCTCAGTGAAGGCATTACAGCCACCGACCTGGTGCTCAGAGTCGTGGAGATGCTGCGCCGTCAGGGGGTAGTGGGTAAATTTGTCGAATTCTATGGTGATGGCCTGGATCAGCTGCCGCTGGCCGACCGAGCCACCATCGCCAATATGGCACCTGAATATGGTGCAACCTGTGGCTTCTTCCCGGTGGATGCGCAGACATTGGAGTATCTGCGTCTCAGTGGCCGAGATGAACAGACGCTTGCCTTGGTGGAGGCTTACACCAAGGCGCAAGGGCTGTGGCGAGAGACTGGCGATAGCGCCCCCGAGTTTGCCGATACCCTGAGTCTGGATCTTGCCAGTGTTGAACCCAGCCTGGCCGGGCCCAAGAGGCCCCAGGACAGAGTCGCCGTCAGTCAGCTCAAACAGGCGGCCGAAGATGCCATCCGTCTCTCGGGGCGCAGCGAGCTTGAGCAGGCGTTTGTACTCGAAGGTAGCGAGCTTGCCATGCACCATGGCGATCTGGTGATTGCCGCCATCACCAGTTGTACCAATACTTCCAACCCGGCGGTGATGCTGGCTGCCGGGTTGCTGGCACAAAAGGCGGTGGAGCTGGGGTTGGAGCGCAAGCCCTGGGTCAAGACTTCGTTGGCCCCAGGTTCCAAGGTGGTGACCCAGTATCTGCAACAGGCCGGATTGCAAACGGCGCTCGATAGCCTGGGCTTTAACCTGGTGGGTTATGGCTGCACTACTTGTATAGGTAACTCGGGCCCCTTGCCGGAGGCGGTCACCAAGGCGGTCAGCGAACAGAAGATCCATGTGGGTTCAGTGCTTTCCGGTAACCGTAACTTCGAAGGGCGGATCCACCCCTTGGTGGAGTCCAACTGGCTTTGCTCGCCTCCTCTGGTGGTCGCCTATGCGTTGGCGGGAACCAGCCGTATCGATCTCAGTCGCGATCCCATAGGCAAAGGCCGCGATGGTAAAGCGGTTTTCCTTAAAGACATTTGGCCCAGCAATGCCGAGATAGCCGCCGTAATGGGCAAGGTGAGTCGCAGCATGTTCCAGCAGCAGTACGCCGATGTGTTTCATGGCGATGATGCCTGGCGCGCCATCGACTCGGGCTCGGGCAAAACCTATGCCTTCGATCCCGCCTCCACTTATATTCAGTTACCGCCCTTCTTCGAAGCCGAATACGGCGGTAATGCGGGTGACATTAAGGGGGCCGCGATTCTGGCGCTACTGGGGGACTCTGTCACCACAGACCATATCTCCCCGGCCGGGGTGATCCCCAAAAACAGTCCGGCAGCCGATTACCTGCGCGGTCATGGTGTAGCCGACAAGGACTTCAACTCCTACGGTTCACGCCGTGGGAACCACGAGGTGATGATGCGCGGTACCTTCGGTAATATCCGTATCCGCAATGAGATGGTGCCCGGGCATGAAGGCGGTGTAACCCGAATGCAGGGCGAATCTGAGGTGCGCTTTATCTATGACGCTGCCATGGCCTATCGCGCCAGAAAGCAGGCGAGTGTGGTTATTGCCGGTAAAGAGTATGGTACAGGTTCCAGCCGTGACTGGGCCGCCAAGGGTACGCTGCTGCTCGGGGTCAAGGCGGTCATAGTGGAGAGCTTTGAGCGTATTCACCGCTCCAACTTGGTGGGTATGGGCGTGCTGCCATTGCAGTTCCTGCCCGGAGAGACCCGTCAGACTCTGGGCCTGACCGGTGATGAGACAGTGGATATTCTCGGCTTGGATGGCGAGCTTAAGCCAAACCAGAAGCTGCAGGCGCAGATCCATTACGCCAATGGTGAGTCCAAAACCATAGCGCTGCTCAGCCGCCTGGATACCGGCATGGAGGTTGCCTACTACCGTGCCGGTGGTGTGCTGACCTATGTGCTGGAGCGTTTGGCCACCGAATAGCTCAGCTGGTTCAGTCAAAAACCGCCTTCTGGGGGGGCGGTTTTTGCTATTCCACAACAGCAGAGCAAACATGGGATTTGTTTGCACCTTCCCTAGGAGCCGGGGACGGGGTTTGTTAGAGTAGGTGCAGTTTTTGGCGGCGACTGTTGCGGGAAAGTATGAAAGCTCCTGCCCGATAGCCAACCGCCGAGTCAAAGTAATGAGCCAGGCACTGAGCCAAAGCTCTGAATTAGAGCTCTGAGTTAAAGCCTTTAGGCCAAGGCTGTAAAACCAAAGCTGTAAAACCAAAGTCGTTAAACCAAAGCCGTTAAACCAAAGCCGTTAAAGTGAACCGAGTCATAGATGAATCCATGCCCCTTGTGTGCCAACACCCAACCTAAACAGACAGTTCCCGCCAGGGTTGCCAGACGTTATTTTCTCTGCCCAGAGTGTCGGCTCATCTTTCTCGACCCTGTGCATTTGCTGCCCTTGAATGAGGAACAGCAGTTTTACGATACCCACGAGAACAGCATTGACGATCCCGGCTATGTGGGCTTTTTGCAGCGCTTGTTGACGCCGGCGATGACCTTTCTGCGCCCGGGCATGCAGGGACTGGACTTTGGCTGTGGCCCTGGGCCGACACTGTCGAAACTCCTGGCCCGGGAAGGGATAGCGTGTGACGATTTCGACCCGCTGTTTTTCCCCAATCCATTGCAGGCACAGTATGACTTTATTCTCTCCAGCGAGTGTTTCGAGCACTTGCACTGGCCTGCCGCCGAGATAAGCGCGCTGCTGGCACATCTGGTTCCGGGGGGCTATTTAGGCATAATGACAGACCGCTGGCAGAGTGAAGCCCAGTTTTATGACTGGCACTATACCCGGGATCCTACCCATTGCAGTTTCTTCCATCGCGCAACATTGGACTGGCTCTGTGAGATGTTTGCTTTGAGCTTATGTTTTGTCGATGAGCGGCGGATTGCCATTTTTCAGAAAAATTGAGGCATCAAAGTGAAGGGCTGGGAAGGGCAGGCAAGCCCCAATCCCTTTGGGGCTGTACCTTGAAACCGGGGCGCCTCCAGGAAGCAGCGACCCGGTTTTTTCGCTATCAGTTGGCAGCGCCAGTGCTGAAGTTATTTTCCACCAGCGGCTGCTTGTTATCGGCCTGAGGCACATGGCACTGGGTACAGAAATAGTTCTGTCCATTGAGGGTGCCCTTGTCGTCGATAACATGGGACTTGGCCACAGGCGTTGCCTTCATGCGCTTGGCCTTGCTCCAGTCATGGCAGTTCATGCAGCTGTTTTTCTTCAGGCTGATGGGGTAGTCGGCCTTGTGAGGAATGAGCGGCGGCTGCTCGGCGTAGTTGCGCTCTATGGCATTGCCACGCATTGGATAGGAAGGCATGGCATCGGCCGGGCGTACAGAGCTAATCTCTGCATCGCCACCGCCAAGAGAACTGACGTTAACCGGCTGAGCCGTTTCTGCCTGCTGTCCTGAGCAGGCGCTGAGTGCCAGCAGCATCGCGGCTGCGCTGAGTGTTTTTTTCATTGCTTGTTCTCCGCCTTGGTGGCAATTCGGTTGCAATCTATTTTGTTGGATTTGTCTTTGGCTTCACCCTTAGGCGAGAGCCGGGTTAATGGCGTATCAAACTCAAAGACCTTCTTGGCACAGACATCGATACAGCGGCCGCAGAGGGTGCAATCGGTACTGGTTATCGTAGGGTTGCTTCCCTTGAGGGCGGGTTTGAGCACCTGTCGTTCGGGACACACGGTAAAACAGTCCATGCAGTTGTTGCAGTCGTTGGCTCTTACCGCCTCGATATTGACCAGTCGCAGCTTGCCCAGCAGGCTGTAGAGGGCGCCACTGGGGCACAGGTGGCTGCACCAGGCGCGCTCGCTGACGAACAGATCCAGCAGCAGTATCGCCAGTAGCAGCCACAGGCCACTGAAGCCACCGAACAACAAGGCCCGGTAGGCCACGGGAACTGGGTTGAGCCACTCCCAGGCCAACAGGCCGGTCAGTGGGGGCAACAGCAACACCAATACCAGCAGATAGTAGCGCAGCGACCTTGGCAGCTCGGGCAATCTGGGCAGGCCCAACTTGCGTCTGAGCCAGGCGGCCGTATCGGTCACCATGTTGACCGGGCAGACCCAGCTGCAGAACACTCGTCCACCCAGCAGACCATAACCCAGGGCGACAATGGCGGCGCCGAGCAGCAGGCTCAGTTCCGGCAGATGGCCACTGGCCAGGCTTTGTAGCGTCACCAGCGGATCGGCCAGCGGCACTGTGTCCAGTAACAGACTGGCCGACAGGTTGCCTTTCAGCAGCCAGAGGCCAAACAGTGGCCCTATGGCAAACAGCAGCAAAACGCTCAGTTGTGACAGGCGTCTGAGCAGCAGGAACCTGTGTGCCTTCCACCAACCCAGGGTGGCGATGGCATCGGCGGCAAAGGCGTCTGAGCTTTGGTTTTTTCTTCGACTCATATTGCGCCTCCGTTACCCAGTCCAGGCAGCCCTTGATTGAGCATCTCCAGGGTGGTCTTTTCCGTGTCTATGTAAGTGTCGTGCTCGGCGGTCTTGCCGCTGGCGAGTTTCTGCGGCAGCACCTTGATCGCCGCTTCTTCCAAAACGCAGGCATGTTCACACTTGCCGCAGCCGGTGCAGATATCGGCATGCACGGTAGGAATAAACATGGCGTGGTGGCCACTGCGCTCATTGCGGGCACGCTCAAGGGTGATGGCCTCATCGATGAGCGGGCAGACGCGGTAGCAGACATCACATCTCAGGCCTTTGAAGTTAAGGCAGTTTTTCTCATCTATTAGTACGGCTGTGCCCATTCTGGCATCCTCGATTTTCTCGAGGCCGGTATCCAGTGCCCCACTGGGACAGGCGCGAGTACAGGGAATGTCCTCGCACATCTCGCAGGGGATACTGCGGGCGCTGAAGAAGGGCGTGCCGGTGGCAGCCCCTTCAAACCAACGCGCCAGTTTCAGGGTGTCATAGGGACAGGCCTCGACACAGAGACCACAGCGAACACAGGCCGAGAGAAAGGCGTCCTCGGCGAGGGCGCCCGGGGGACGTATCGCCTGGGGCGCCAGCGACTGGGACTTGGCCAACGCTGAAATCCCCAGCCCGGCCAACCCCATCACACAGCCGGCTTTGGCCGTGGTCGCCAGAAACTGGCGACGATTGATGTTATTGACACCATTGCGTTTGTCACCCATTACTGCTGCCTCACGCCTTCATCACTTTGACCGGACACTTCTTGTAGTCTGTCTCTTTGGACAGAGGGTCGGTGGCGTCCAGTACCAGCTTGTTGACCAATTGACGGGCATCGAAGAAGGGCATGAACACCACACCTTTGGGCGGCTTGTTACGGCCCTTGGTTTCAACCCGGGTCTTCACTTCGCCGCGAGGCGAGGCGACGATGACTTCATCACCACGCTTGAGGCCACGGCTCTTGGCGTCATCAGGATGCATGAAGATCTGTGCATCCGGATAGGCGCGGTACAACTCGGGCACCCTGGCGGTCATTGAACCTGTGTGCCAGTGCTCCAGCACCCGGCCTGTACTCATCCACAGATCATATTCACTGTTGGGTTCTTCGGCGGCCGGTTCGTAGGGCAGGGCGAAGATCACCGCCTTGCCATCCGGCTTGCCGTAGAACTGATAGCCTGAACCCGGTTTAACATAAGGGTCAGAACCTTCAACGAAGCGGCGCAGGGTTTCCTTGCCATCCACTACCGGCCAACGCAGACCGCGGGTTTCGTGGTAGCGGTCGAACTGAGCCAGATCGTGACCATGGCCGCGACCGAAGGCGGCGTATTCTTCGAAGATCCCCTTCTGCACATAGAAGCCGAAGTGTTCAGATTCATCGTTGAGCTCGGCCTGACAGTCGCTGGCGGGGAACTTGTTGATCACGCCGTTGGCGAACAGCACTTCATAGAGGTTCTTACCGGCGTATTCAGGTTTCTTGGCAATCAGCTCCGCGGGCCAGACTTCCTCTACCTTGAAGCGCTTGGCGAACTCCATCAGCTGCCACAGATCCGACTTGGCGCCTTCAGGGGCTTTTACCTGTTGGTGCCACATATGGGTGCGGCGCTCGGCGTTACCATAGGCACCTTCTTTCTCGACCCACATGGCGGTAGGCAGGATCAGGTCGGCCGCCATGGCGGTGACTGTTGGGTATGGATCTGACACCACGATAAAGTTTTCCGGGTTACGGAAACCGGGATAGATTTCATCGTTGATATTGGGGCCGGCCTGCATATTGTTGGTACACATGGTCCAGTAGCAGTTGAGCTTGCCGTCTTTCAGCATCCGGCTCTGCAACACGGCGTGGAAACCGGGCTTGGGCGGAATAGTGCCTTCAGGCAGCTGCCAGGCCTTTTCTGTGATGGCGCGGTGTTTGTCGTTGTTGACCACCATATCGGCGGGCAGACGGTGGGCAAAGGTGCCGACTTCACGGGCGGTACCACAGGCTGAGGGTTGGCCTGTGAGAGAGAAGGGGCTGTTACCCGGAGTGGCAATCTTGCCGGTCAACAGGTGCAGGTTATAGAGCATGTTGTTGGCCCAAACCCCACGCACGTGTTGGTTGATACCCATGGTCCACAGGCTCATTACCTTGACCTTGGGATCGGCATAGGCCTTGGCCAGCTCCAGCAGGCGCTCTTTTTCCACGCCGCTCATCTCGCTGGCGTATTCCAGAGTGTAGCGGCTGACAAACTTGGCGTACTCATCGAAGCTGATATCGCTGAACTTGCCGTTACCTGGGTTCTTGGCTTTTTTCTCCAGCGGATGATCCGGACGCAGGCCATAACCTATGTCATCCACACCCAGAGCAAACTTGGTGTGCTTGTTGACGAAGTCCTTGTTGACCGCGTCGTTTTGGATGATGTAGTTGGCGATATAGTTGAGGATAACCAGGTCGGACTGAGGCTTGAACACTATCGGGTTGTCGGCCAAATCGAACGAGCGGTTCTCGAAGGTAGACAGTACATGCACCTTACCGTCGGGGTGGCTCAGACGGCGATCCGACAGGCGGGCCCAGAGGATGGGGTGCATCTCGGCCATGTTGGCGCCCCAGAGCACAAAGTGATCGGCGGCTTCCAGGTCGTCATAACAGCCCATGGGTTCATCGATACCAAAGGTACGCATAAAGCCGACCACGGCCGAGGCCATACAGTGGCGGGCATTGGGGTCGATATTGTTGGTACGGAAACCTGCCTTGTGCAGCTTGGAGGCGGCGTAGCCTTCCCAGATGGTCCACTGGCCTGAGCCGAACATGCCCACAGAAGTCGGGCCCTTGGTGTTGAGCGAGTGCTTCCACTTTTCTGCCATCACATCGAAGGCCTTGTCCCAGGTCACCGGGGTGAACTCACCCTCTTTGGCATACTGGCCGTCTTTCATCCGCAGCAGTGGAGTGGTCAGACGGTCTTTACCGTACATGATTTTCGACAGGAAGTAGCCCTTGATACAGTTCAGGCCCTTGTTGACCGGGCTCTCAGGATCGCCCTTGGTGGCGACGACCTTGCCCTCTTTTGTGCCTACCAGCACAGAGCAGCCGACACCGCAGAATCGGCAGGGGGCCTTGTCCCATTTAATATTGTCTTTCTGCTCAGCGGCTTCGACGACTTTCACTGGCAGAGTGACTCCAACGGCCGTGGCGGCGGCAACGGCGGCGTTGGCTTTAAGAAACTCGCGGCGGCTTATGCTCATGGTGTTTCCTCACTCTTTATTTCTTTTGTTTGACTGACAGGCTCAGAATCGACCTGATGATAGATAAGACTGCTGGACAGTATCCCGGGCAGACAGTTGATTGCTTCGACGTTATCCAGGATCTCGCCCTGGCTTTCGCCTTCGAGGGTGACTACCAATTTGCCTTCTGGGCTGCTGGCATGGACTTCGGCGCCTTCAAGGGCCTGGATGGCAGTGGTTACCGCCTCTAGGGTTCCCGGAGCGGCATGCACCACCAGACTGGTGACATGGTATTCCATCTCTGTTTGTTGCTTCATTGAGGCTCACCTCGACAGGTAAGGGCGACAGGCACGGCATGGGCCGAGTCACCGGAACTGAATCAAAGTCTAGACCTCATTAAAAATGTGGGTATACCTCTTGAGAGGTAATGAAAGCGATTGGCGATCCGGATCAACATTTTCAATGTGATCTGAATCCAAGTTTGAAATTTAAACAGATTAGCCGCTTGACTCTTGCAATATTAATGCAACGCCATTTTGAGAATAGTTCTTGTTTACTACCTAAAGAGGGTTATGCAAACGGACGGATGCCATTGCCGATAAGCGATTTTTCAAACTGTCTTTCAGGAGGTTATCTGCCCTAGATGCTTAGCGGCTCGGTTATTGAACACTCATACATCGACAACCTAGCCCGATAGCTGGGTTATTCAATAGCCGGTCAGCTCCATATAACCCATGCCGGTTTGTGTGCCCTTGATGGTGATTGGCCCCTCCCAGTAGGGGATAGACAGGTTCATGGCGGCATTGGGATTGAGGGCTTCCAGAGTCAGTGACAGAGACTCTCCCGGCAGCTCCAGTTGCCAGGCTACAGGGTAGCGACCGCTGGCCGTTTGTTGCCAGTCCTTGACGCTGAGGCTGATATCATCGAGCGCCAGCGGGTGGCCACTGCCGTCGGGATACATGCGCTTGCCGCTGAAAAAGGCTTTGTTTTCCTGCTCTCTGAGCTGAAACAGCATCAGGGCCGAGCCGTCATCGAGCCGCAAGGCGAACCAGTCCCAGCCCTGTTGGCCGCGACTGAGAAATTCTGAGCTCCACTCCCTATCGAGCCAGGCATTGCCGGATACCTGCAGCCATTGGTCTTTGTGGCGCACTCTGCCTTCGACCCGAATAAAGGGCTGGCTGTAGTAGTAAGAGGCCACAGTGCCGGCGGCATTTTTACGGCTGAAACCCTTGTCTCCCTGAGGCTGCAGCTCGGCTTGGCTATCGAGTTGCAGCTCGAAGGCAAAGTCCTCTTCGCTGACCTGTAAACTGGCGGGAAACAGCCCGCTATTGGGGCCACTTGCCGCCCGGCTTTGCCAGCGCCAGTTATCGAGCCAGACCCTGAGCGGCAAGCCCACGGCTCCGGCTTGAGCTCCCTGGGGATGGGCTGCTTTGCCTTGGGGCGCGGCAAGTGCGCCCCTGGCCCAGCGCTCGGCGCTTTGGTGACTGTTTTGAAAACTGAGTGCGCTGTGAGCCATATAAAGCTGATTCGTCGCCCAGGGAGAGCTGGATTCAGGTTCATCCGGGGAAAGGGCAATACGAAACTGAGTCCATTGCAGTCCGAGGGGCTCACCGCTTTGCGTGGTCAGATTGGCGGTCAGATACCACCACTCCTGGCGAAACCTGGGGTGGGATAAGTGATCTTCCGGAAATTGCAGCGCCGCACCTGGCTCGACTTTCGCATAGCCTTCGCTCGCTGTACCCATCACCCGGCTCATGGCCCGTGAGTCTTGCTGCTGAGCCTGGTCTTGATGAGCCTTATCGCAGCCATTCAGCGCAGCGCCGCCCAGCAGTAGTCCCGCTAACAAGGGCGCGGCGACAGGCCATCGCATTGTAATCAATCGCATTAGAGCACCTCCTGTTGCAGACTGGAGACCAGAGAGCGGCGGCTCTGCCAATAGAGGGGAACTATCACCGCCAGGATGCAGCACAGCAGCGACAAAAGCACCACCCGGCCATAGGCCAGCCAGTCCCACTGCATGGCTATGGTCCAGCCGAAGGCCTGCAGCGTCACCTTATGAATAAGCAGGTAACCGAGAATCGCCCCCATGGGCAGGGCCAACAGACAGGTGAGCAGCACCACCAGCAGCATCTGCAATAGCAACATAGACAAAAGCCGGCCACGGGTAAGCCCGAGCGAGCGTAACATGGCGAGGCTCGCCTGGCGGGACTGGGTCAGCATCAGCACGGCACTGAAAAGCCCCACGGCGGCCACCAGTAAGGTCAGGGTGTTGAGAACCAGGGTAATGCTGAAGGTCTTGTTGAAGACCCGAATTGCCTCGTCGCGAATTTTTTGCTGGCTGTAGACCTGTACCGGACTGAGTCCAAGCTCTTGAATGAGGGTGCGCTCGAGGGCGGCAATGCTTGTGAGTCCTGCCCCCTTGGCGCTTTCTGCACTTGTTGCTATGCCACTCACAGCCAGGCTGACGGCTTCAGTTGGCAGCTTAAGCTGTTGCCAGAGGGATTGCGCCAGCAGGACCTCACCCTTGGGATTGCCATAGTCGTAATAGATGGCGCTGATGGGCAGGGTCAGTGGTGTCTTGCAGTCCTTATCCGGGCAGAGACTGAGCTGGTCGCCCGGCGCCAGCCCCAGGGTCAGCGCCAAGGGCTCGCTGATAGCCAGAGCCTGGCCTTGGATCACAGTCAGCAGCGCTTGCTGTTGCTGGTTTTGGGCTCCTTGCACCTGTTCCTGGGAAGCAACTTGTTCTTTGGAGGCAACTTGGGCCGAGGTCTTCAGCGCCGTGGTGCGCGCGATAGAGTCGGCGTCCCGGCTGATAAGGTTTATCTCCAGTGCATTGCCGCTCCCCTTGGCATAGAAGGGCGCCTGCCATTGGTAGAAGTGAGCCAGTCCGGGGGCTTGCTGCTCAAGAAAATGCTCCAGATTCGCCATATTGCCGGCGCCCGGGCGGATATAAAGCTCGGCATGCAGGCGGGTGTCGAGCCAGCTTCTGAGGGTCTTGTCAAAGCTGCCTACCAGGGTATTCATGGCGATATTGGCACACAGGGCCAGTAGCAACGCCATCATGGCCAGCGCCAGCGGTGCCACCAGCTCTCGGGTATCGGCGATGGCGTACTTGCTGAGCCCGGACGGAAACAGCCGCGCCAATAGCCCGAGTAAAGACTGCAACAGTTGCGGCAACAGCAGCGGGATAGCCAGGGTCAAGAGCCCCATCAAGCCCAGGCTGTGTTGGTGGGTTTGGCTCAAGGGGTAAAGCAGCGCCGTCAGGGCAAGCAGCGCAACCCCGATAAGAAACAGGCGTTTGTGCATGCTTCTGTGTCTGTGGGCATGCCATTGGCTCTGGGTATTTTGTGCCAGGCTCTGATGACAAAGCTCAAGATACAGGGGCACGCAGGCCAGCAGTGCGGCGATAAGTGTCAGACCGGCACCTTCAGCCAGCCATTGCCAGCGCCAGTTCCCCGGCAGCAGAGTCGCACCATAGAGCTGCTCCAAGGTCAGCGCCACCATAGGCTGCAGCCACTGGCTGAGCTGCAGCGCCAGAATAAAGCCGCTGGCCGAGCCAATGAACACCAGCAACAACAACTCCAGCAGTAGCGCCAGCATCAGGGCGCGCCGTCCCAGGCCCTGCTTGAGCAACAAGAGCAACAAACGGCGGCGTTTCATCAGGCTGTAGCGTACGCCGTTGTAGGCGATAAACAGCCCCACCACGAAGGCCAACATCCCCATGGCGTTGAGGTTCAAATGAAAGCTGCGGGTGAGCGCGGTCAGGGCGGCGCCCTTGTCCTGCTCGCTGATATTCAGCTTATCCAGCGGCAGTCCGCTTTGCTTGAGTCGCTCTTTGAGCCTTTGCGGCTCGCCAAAGAGGGCGATATAGCTAAGGGTGCCCTCGCGCTTTAATAGTTGCTGGGCCAGCGAGATATCCAGATAGAGGCGGTTACCGAGCTGCTCTGAGTCGGCGAGCGCCAGCACTTCGAGCGTGCGCCCACCGAGGGACAGGGTTGGCGGCGCCTTGAGTCCTTGATGCAGGCTGTCACTCATGACAATGATGGGCTCTCCGGCGAGCAGTCTATTCAAGGGCAGATGGTTGCGGCCATTGCCCCTTTGCTCGAAGGTGCCGAGGGCGGCAATGATATCGCTGCCTTCCACTTGCCACTGGCGACCCTGAGCGTCGTCAAGGACGCCGCTGATCACCGGCAGCGCCTGGATACCGCTTTGGCGCAGCTGGAAATAGAGCGCTTCATCGAGGCTGGCCCCGCGGGCCTTGGGGGTGATAAACAAACTGGCTTGTTGTCCCAGGGCTTCGCCCGCCTCACGGTAGCTGTTGATGGCGTTGTCATTGGTGGCCTTGACGCCAATCAACAGAGTCACCGCCAACACCACTCCCAGCAGTATGGCGCCGGCTTGCAGTGGTGCCTTGCGATAGTGGGCCAGGGTGACTTTCAGGGCCTGCCAGGCCAACTTGATTGTGGTCAGCGCCCCTGTGTCATTCATGAATGCGCCCTTGCTGCAGGTACCAGCGGCGCTGCATATAGGCGGCGGCCGTTTCGCTGTGGGTGACCATAAGAATGGCACTGCCGGCATCGGCGGCGAGAGAGCACAAAAGCTGCATCACCTCATCACCGGCGGCGGCATCCAGGTTGCCCGTCGGCTCATCGGCCAGCAGCAGTTCAGGCTTATGGGCCAAGGCGCGGGCAATGGCGACTCTCTGCTGTTGACCACCGCTGAGACTTTCGACTTCCCGGTTCAACAGTGGCGTCAGCCCCAGTGCCTGCACCAGGTGATCGCACCAGGTTTGCCAGCCTTCACCGAGCAGCGACAGGGGAAAGAGAATATTGTCGCGAACATTGAGCGGCGTCAGTAGGTTGAATTGCTGGAACACCACCCCCAGATGGCGGCGGCGAAAGGCGCTCCACTGTTTGTCCTGCCAGCGGCTGCTGTCTTGACCTGCCAGCAGAATGCGGCCTTTGTCCGGGTGCTCAAAACCGGCTATCAGATTCAGCAGTGTACTCTTGCCGCTGCCGCTGGGGCCGGTCAATGCCACCGTCTCACCGGGTTTGATCTCCAGGCTGAGATTTTCCAGCACCCTGTGGGGGCGATCGCCGTCCAAAAATCCTTTGCTTACCCC
Source organism: Shewanella indica (assembly GCF_033842865.1). Classification (NCBI taxonomy): domain Bacteria; kingdom Pseudomonadati; phylum Pseudomonadota; class Gammaproteobacteria; order Alteromonadales; family Shewanellaceae; genus Shewanella; species Shewanella indica. Next base: position 602,220 of record NZ_JAWXXR010000001.1, on the reverse strand, counting down.
TTCCAGCAACACCTGGCTCTGCATTTGAACTCCTGTGAATCGCAGTAATCTGCTACAGCATAACAAGTTTTTTTAATCGGTGAACTCGACTTTCAGCTGTTGTTACTGCGTAAACCGAACCGGGTTCGGTCGCTCGGGGTGTAGGTCGAGGTCAAATTTTTTGCAGCAAACAGGATTAGGGGGCTTTGCCCCTTGAGCCGGAGGCCATTTAGGCGCAAACTGTGTCACCTGCCACGAATAACGTGGCAATCCGTTCGGATGAAGGTAGCAGGAGAGTGGGGAATCGCCCCCACACCGACGAGGCAATTTCCACCGGTTAACCCGGTTGGAGGTACTCTTTCAGGTGCCGGTCAGCATTGACGGCGTGGACTGTTACTGGACGAGCCTCTGGAGAGACCGGGCATGCCCCGGCGCCGAAGGCGAAAGTGCCGGCTTAGGCCAGCGCGAAACGCTCAGGCAAAAGGACAGAGGAGAGGATGATTGCACCGCCTTGCCTCTGGTGATCTTTCGCTTTTGGCCTTTGCTGCCGCGGTTTCGCAGCCATTTCTTTTCCTCCTCCGTTTATTAATTTAGATGTTTAATAACTGAGGAATCTATGGATTTTCATGCACTTCTTACCCAGATAAACGCTATTGTCTGGGGACCTGCCACCTTACTCTTGCTGGTGGGAACCGGTATTTATCTGAGCTTCAGGCTGGGATTCATTCAACTGTTGCGTCTACCGCTGGCGCTGCAATTGCTGTTCAAACCCGCCAATGGCAAGGGGGAGCTCTCCTCTTTTGCCGCCCTCTGTACCGCACTGTCTGCCACCATAGGCACGGGTAATATTGTCGGGGTGGCTACTGCCATCAAACTCGGTGGCCCCGGAGCTCTGTTCTGGATGTGGGTTGCTGCCTTGTTTGGCATGGCCACCAAGTACGCCGAGTGTCTATTGGCGCTTAAGTTTCGCACCACAGATCGCCACGGTAATATTGCCGGTGGCCCCATGTACTACATAGAAAAAGGCCTGGGGCTCGGTTGGTTGGCCAAGCTGTTTGCGGTTTTCGGTGTCGGTGTCGCTTTTTTCGGTATAGGGACTTTTGCCCAGGTCAACGCGATTTCCGAAGCCATGACCATTGCCTTTGATGTGCCAGCCTGGATCACGGCCGTGGTACTGACCTTGCTGGTGGCTGCTGTGACCTTAGGGGGAGTTAAACGGATTGCGGCTGTGGCACAAAAGTTGGTGCCCACTATGGCTATAGGCTATGTGGTTGCCTGTCTTTGGGTGCTGCTGAGCGCCAGTGAGGCGATTCCGGATGCTATTGCGCTGGTGTTGCATTCCGCCTTCAATCCAGTGGCGGCGACCGGTGGCTTTTTGGGGGCCGGTATTGCCCTGGCGATTCAAACCGGGATAGCTCGCGGAGTGTTCTCCAACGAGTCGGGTTTGGGCAGTGCCCCGATAGCGGCGGCAGCCGCCAAGACCAAGGAACCGGTTGAGCAGGGGCTGGTGAGCATGACGGGCACCTTCTTCGATACCATTATTATCTGCACCATGACGGGTTTGGTACTTATTATTACCGGCGTTTGGAATGGCGATAGCGCCGGGGCCGGTATGACCAGCGCCGCTTTCTCCAGTGCTACCACACCGCTGATTGGCCAGTATTTGGTAACCGTAGCACTGGTGTGTTTTGCCTTTACCACCATTCTTGGCTGGAACTATTATGGCGATCGCTGCTGGAGCTATCTCACCAAGGGCCGCTGGATCCCGCTCTATCGTTGGGTTTTCCTTGGGCTCATTGCTTCGGGCGCCTTTATCACGCTGGATCTCATCTGGCTGCTCGCCGACATAGTCAACGGCTTGATGGCGATACCCAATCTGATAGCCATCATAGGTCTGCGCCACCTGGTGCTGGCAGAAACCCGCAGTTATTTTCAGCGTCTGCGCGGCTGCAGTGATGAGGTTTTGCCTCAGGCCGATGCCTGAGTCTTGAGCGAAGCAATCAAGGCCAGCAACCAGTCTTCAAACCGCCTTATTCTGGCTAATGTGGCAGGCGGTTTAAGGTTATCACTAGTTAGCGGCTGCTATTCGGTAGCTGTTGCTTATATATTGCTGGGCTATCTGGCGGAAAGGGGCTGATAGCTCAGTGTTATGCGCCATGTCAGCAAGAGTCTATTTCACGCCGTGAGTTTAGTTTGCTGTTAGCCGGCAGTGTATTATCCGGCGCTCGCCGATGGATGAATTTTATGTAAATTCGCGCCGAGTTACTTGTGTAACATTATGGCTAATGCTTAAATGACAAGGTTAATTTTTGACCTTTAATCAGTTGGTTGACTTCAGTCGCCTGATGTACTTCGGCATTGAATGCCCAAGAGGGGGGTGCCTGACAATAGGACTTTGCTGTTGCAGAGTCGCAAGGAAATCGTCAGAGAGGCAGATTTATGCCGGATACCGCGACACTCAGAACTTTTCGCAGCCGTATTCTGTTGCAGATAGCCATTCCCTTAATCACTATCATGACTGTGATTTCGGGGGTTACCGGCTGGTATAACTATCAGGATGAAGAAAAGGCCTTCTTTACCGATCTGGCTGAAAAGGCCGACTTTGCTGCCAAGCGGCTTGAGTTTGAATTGTCTCTGGCGCAGCGCAATACCCAAACTCTGGCCTACAGCATTGGGCATCTTGAGTCATTCGAGCGTCTGCAGCAAGCTGACAATCTTTATCAACTGCTTAAAGACAGATTGCAGCGCAACCCCAACTTTTACGGCAGCGCCATCGCCTTTCAGCCCGGATTTCTGCCCGGGCAAAAACGCTTCGCGCCCTATGCTTTCCGCCAGGATCTTTCTATTGCGATTATGGACATAGGTCAGGAAGCCTATGATTACACCAGCGGCGAATGGGGATGGTGGACCGAGGCGCTTAAGCATCCTGACGGTTATTGGTCTCCTCCTTATTTCGACGAGGGTGCCGGCAATGCTTTGATGATCACCTTCTCACAGCCTTTCGGCAGTGAAGCGGCACCTTTGGGAGTCATAACCACAGATCTGGCGCTTTCCAGCTTACCGATTCGCTTGGGAATCGATCCCAAAAAGCTGTTGGTGTTGGATAACCAGGGGCGGCTCATTTATCACCCGGACAATAACCTTAGCCGCAATGCCAAATTGGAAGATTGGCTCGCCAATACCGCTGCAGGAAAGGAAGCGGCGCAACATATCTACGCCGCCGACACCCCTGAAGTGGCTCTGAGTGACCTCAATGGCGTGCAGTACCTTGCCAGTGTTGCCAGAGTGGCACCATTGGAATGGCGGGTATTGGTGATTACCCCACAAAAACAGTTGCTGCGTTCTTTCCTGCAGGATTTCAGCTCGTTAACAATCAATCTGTTGTTATTGGCTATATTGCTGCTGGTGACCAGTTACTGGAGTGCCAAGCGTCTCACCCAGCCCCTGGAGCTGTTGGAAACCGGGATAGTGGACTTCAGCAAGGGGTTGATAAAACGCTTGCAAAAGCCTGAAGGCGTGGTGCGGGAGATTGCTACTCTCAGTAATAAATTCAATGAGATGGCTGAAATTCTCGAAGAGAGGGAACAAGCACTGCTCGACTCCCGTGGCAACAGGTTTGCCAAGCTTATCGATGGCATGAGTGATAAGTCCTTTTACTGCTCTATGGATCCTTACGGCGCCATAGTGCAGGCCAGCGACGGTGTGGAGAAGGTATTGGGCATCTCCCCTGAGGTGCTCAGGCGCAAGTATCAGCGGCTGTTTTCCAGCAACAGTATCAATGAAGCCAACTGGCAGTATATGGAACAGGCGCTGGCCGGTGAGTCCGTACCGCCACATCAGGTGGAGTTGGCCGACGCCGAAGGTGGCTTGAGACGTTTGGATCTGTTTATGCAGCCCTTGCTCGATGATGAAGGTAAGCTGATTTCGGTGGAGATGTTGTTCAACGATGTTACCGAGCAGTTTTCCGCCGCGGCCTGGTCCAACGCAGTGCTGGAAGCGGCGCCGGAGGCGATGCTGATTGTCGATGAAAATGGCATGCTGGTGTTCTCCAACAGCCGCTGTCAGGAGCTATTCGGTTATAACGCTGAAGAGATGCTCAAACTCAACATAGATCAATTGTTGCCGGAAGTCGATCGTTTGCAGCATGCGGCCAAGCGTCATACCTTTGTGACTGACGGTAAGGATCGCATGATGGCCAAGGGCAAGGCGCTGCAGGCGCTCAAGTGTGATGGCTCCCAGTTTCCGGTGCAGATAGGTTTGAGCCTGTTACCGGCCGATCAGAAGGGTAAACACCAGGTGGCGGCATCGATTCGGGATCTGACCGAGCAACTGGCAGTAGAGCGTAAAATTCGCGAGAGCGAAAGCCGTTTTCGCGGTCTGGTATCCAACATCCCCGGCGCTGTTTATCGTACCCGGGTCGATGAACATTGGACCATGGAGTATGTCAGCGACAATATCACTGAGATAAGCGGTTATCCGGCCTGGCACTTTATCGACAGCAAGAAGCGCAGTTATGGCTCCCTGGTTATTGATGAAGACAAGCAACTGTGTATTGACACCATAAATTCGGCTCTGGCCGAGCAGCAAGCCTTCGATGTTGAGTATCGTATTCGCCACCGGGATGGCAGCGTGCGTTGGATCCATGAAAAGGGTAAGGCCAGTTACGACGAAGACGGCAATCCACTGTGGTTCGATGGCAGCCTCAACGACATTACCGACAGCAAGCTGGCTCAGGAAAAGATGGAGCAGTCGCGGGAGCAACTGGAAACCATCACAGAGTCTGTGCCCAGTACTGTGTATCAACTATTTTGGCAAAGCCCGCAGCAACGCAGATTCACCTTCCTTTCCAGTGCAGCCATTGCCACTCTGGGCCACCACAAGAATGAGGTAATGGCCGACTTTGATCTGGTGGCCGAGCGGATTGTTGCCGAAGACAGGGGCAGCATTATTCGGCTGCTTTCCGGTGAGGGGGGGCTGCAGTGGATCAAAGAGTTTCGCTACCGTCACCCTTCCGGCGAGGTGCGTTGGCTCGAGGCCGGTGCCAAAGGCAGCAAACAGCAGGATGGCATGCTCTGGAACGGTTATCTGACCGATATCAGCGGCCGTAAAAAGATGGAAACCGAACTGGCCCAGAGTGAGGCACACTTCCGGGCCCTGTTTGATAACGCAGGCATAGGCATAGTCAACCTGGATGATCGCGGCACCATAATGGATTGTAATGGTCAATTCTGCACTGATATGGGCATGAGTGCCGAACAGCTGAAACGTCGCTCGTTTGCCGATCTGATGGTGCCGGAAGACAGAAGCAAAGCCAACGAGTTGTACGAGCGCTTGCAACAGAGTGACGATCACAGTGTCAGCGGCGAGTGGCGCCTGCTCAGTGCTTCTGGCGAGCCGATGTGGATGGCCGTCAACGCTTCTGAAATTGAGGAAGAAGGTGATCGTGAACGCTCAGTGGTTATGAGCATTGCCAACATCACCCGCTTGAAACTCTTGTCCAATGAGCTGATGACGGCCAAGGATGAAGCCGATGCTGCCAACAAGGCCAAGAGTGACTTTCTTGCCAATATGTCCCACGAGATACGCACCCCGATGAATGCCATTATCGGTATGTCACAACTGTGTCTGCAGACCAAGCTGGATAACAAGCAGCGTAACTATGTGGAAAAAATTGAACGGGCTTCGCAATCCCTGCTGGGGATCATCAATGACATTCTCGACTTTTCCAAGATTGAGGCCGGCAAACTGGATATCGAAGTGGTGCCGTTCCAGCTCGACAATATTCTGGAAGATCTCGGGGATATGTTCTCGGAGCGTGCCGCCGACAAACAATTGGAGCTGTTGTTTGCCGTGGCCCCCAGTGTGCCCAGCTATCTGGAAGGGGATCCGCTACGCCTCAGTCAGGTGTTGATTAACCTGATGAACAACGCCATTAAATTCACCGAGCGCGGTGAAGTGATGCTGTCGATAACTGAGCTTAGCCGAGAGCAGAATGAGGTGCTTCTGAGATTCGCAGTGCGTGACAGTGGCATAGGTCTGACGGCCGAGCAGCAGGCCAGATTATTCAAGTCTTTCAGCCAGGCGGACACTTCAACCACACGTAAATACGGTGGTACCGGGCTTGGGCTGGCGATCTCCAAACAGCTGGTGGAACTGATGGGCGGTGAAATCGGCGTTGAAAGCCAGTTTGGTAACGGCAGTTGTTTCTTCTTTACCGTGCGACTCAAGGTTGCGGAAAACGACAAGCTCAATGTAGAGCAGGAACTGGAAGGTATGCCGATTCTGGTGGTTGATGACAACGGCACCGCCAGAGATATATTGCGTACTACGCTCGAGAGTATGGGCTTTGTCGTCGACTGTGCCCGCAGCGGCATGGAGGCGCTGGAGAAGGTGAAGCGCAAGTCCTACAAGATGGCCCTGATCGATTGGAAGATGCCTGAGCTGGACGGCATGGAAACCGCCCGGCAAATATTGCAGCTAAAGGAGCCGCCACTGATCCTCATGGTATCGGCCCACGCCAACAATGACTTTATCGAACAGTTGGAGCAACTCGGGATCAACGGCTATATCACCAAGCCGGTCAGTGCCTCCAGGCTGCTGGACGGCATTATGTTGGCGCTTGGACGTCAGGGCCATATTCCCGTCAGGCGCAAGGTATTGGATCTTGAATCGCTGCAATTGGCGGCTCTTGCCGGCAAACGAGTGCTGCTGGTGGAAGACAACGAGATGAATCAGGAGGTGGCGACCGAGTTTCTCGAGCAGGTAGGCATAGACCTGTCTATCGCAGAAAACGGCCAGATAGCGCTGGAGAAGTTGGCGCAGCAGCAGTTTGATCTTGTGCTGATGGACTGTCAAATGCCTGTGATGGACGGCTATCAGGCCACAGAAGCGCTGCGTAAGATGCCAGGGCTTGAGCAGTTGCCAGTGGTCGCCATGACGGCCAACGCCATGGCCGGTGACAAGGAGATGTGCCTGATGGCCGGCATGAATGATCACATTGCCAAGCCGATAGAAGTCAGCCTCTTGTATCAGGTGTTGTTGCAGTATCTGGGAGGGGGGCAAGCCCCTGCTGCAGGGAAGAATAACACTGAAATGGCCGATGGTGATGCTCCTGATGATCTGGTGAGCTGGCCGGAACAAGAGAGCTTGGATATCGACCGGGGCTTGCAGCTGGTGCAGCATTCAGAGCGCCTCTATCGGCGCATCTTCGAGCGTTTCCTCGCTAGTCAGGGCAATGTCGGCAAACGGATCCGCAAAGCGCTCAAGGAACAGCAGCAGGAAGAAGCGGTTAGGGCGGCGCATACTTTGAAGGGGCTGGCGGGCAATCTTTGCTCTGAGACTTTGGTGGAAGAGGCTCGGCAATTGGAAGCTAAGTTGGCGGCCGCTGAAGAATGTGAGCAAGAGTTGCAGGCAGTGGAAAAGCGGGTCGCCGTCATTGTCGACGCCATTGCAGATTGGATGGGTGATAAGCCACAAAGCGCTCCTCAGACGCAAGCTGATGCGGCCGAGGAGATGGATATCGAGACGCTTAAAATCGCTTTGCAGCAACTGCAAAGCAGTCTGGAAGATGCCGATGCTGATGCCGTCGTTCAACTGGAAGCATTGAGCCGCCGGGTGAGTAAACCTTTGTGGCAGCGCTTGAAACCTGTCAGCAGCATGGTTGGCAGCTATCAATTTGATGATGCTGCCGACCTTATTCGCGAATTACAGCAAGAGCTGAACGAGGCGGAATAAGCCTGACTATACTCAACGGGTAATTACGGGCTACGGCGGAACCTGCTGTGCCGAGATGCAAATCGGTGTCTGGAGCAAGAGGGAGATTGGGATGGAAAAAGCCACTGTGTTGGTCGTGGATGATACACCGGAGAATATTGATATTCTGCTCGGGATCCTCGGCGATGACTATAAGCTCAAGGTGGCGATAGATGGCCCAAGAGCGCTGGCGTTGGCGCAGAAGAGCCCTCCGGATCTGATCCTCCTGGATGTGATGATGCCGGGTATGAATGGCTATGAAGTCTGTAAGCGTCTCAAGCAAGAGCCTATGACTTGCCATATTCCGGTGATCTTTGTCACCGCTCTCTCTGAAGTGGCCGATGAGACCCAGGGCTTTGATTTGGGCGCTGTCGACTACATCACCAAGCCTGTCAGTGCCCCGATAGTTAAGGCGCGGGTGCGGAACCACCTGGCCCTCTATGATCAGCAGCGCTTGCTGGAACAACAGGTGCGTGAACGCACTCACGAGCTGGAACAGACCCGTTTCGAGATCATTCGTCGTCTGGGCCGCGCTGCCGAATACAAGGATAACGAAACCGGCTTACACGTTATTCGCATGAGCCACTACGCCAAGCTACTGGCGCAGCAAGCCCAGTTGCCGGAACACTTCTGTGAACTACTCTATAATGCGGCGCCCATGCATGATATCGGCAAGATAGGTACGCCGGACGCCGTGCTGAAAAAGCCGGCCAAGCTGGATGCCGAAGAGTGGAGAATCATGCAACAACACGCCGAAATCGGCGCCGAGATTATTGGTGAACACCCGGATCCTCTGTTGCAGATGTCCCGGAGGATAGCATTGACCCACCACGAAAAGTGGGACGGCTCAGGTTATCCCAAAGGTTTAAAAGGCGAAGATATTCCCATTGAGGGGCGAATCGTCGCCATTGCCGATGTCTTTGATGCCCTGACTTCGATTCGACCTTACAAGAAGGCCTGGAGCATAGAAGATACCATGGCGTTGCTGGAGTCTGAGGCAGGGAAACACTTTGACCCTGAACTGGTGGAGCACTTCAAACAGATATTGCCCCAGGTGATTGAAGTGCGTGACACTCATATGGAAACCGAGTCCGGCACCGAATAGCGACAAACTGCGGATAAAAATAAAGGCGCCGACGGCGCCTTTATTGGGTGATTTATTGTTACTCCTGCTCTTCCAGAGAGTAGGGTAGAGGCATTACCGTCAGTTCGCTGTTTTCATCATCGGCGATACGGAATTTGGCACCGACTTCTGTGTCATTGGCCAGTACTGCGGTCAGCAGTAACTCGCCATTTCGTTGTACGGCTTCAATAATGCTGCCACCCTTACGAAAACCTCCTTCCAGCGCCATCTCCAGCGTGGTTTCCGGGGTGACATCGACAGTGGCTTTGCCCTTGAGAATATAGAGGGCTCGCTTGTTGCCGCCGCGATACTTCATTCTGGCCACGGTTTCCTGGCCCATGTAGCAACCCTTGGTGAAGCTGATGCCGTTGATGGCTTGCAGGTTGCACATTTGCGGTACAAATTGGCCCATGTGTGCTGCCGGCAGGTTAGGGTAGGCGGCAAGGATTTCCAGCTCTTGCCAGGCACTGGCATCGACTGGAGGCTGCTGGCAGATGGCATCGGCCTGGGCTTTGGGCAGTACCAGAATAAAGCGCTCGCCGTCCTGCAGCACTGCGCCGCCATCGACAGCGCTGACTTGTTGCTCGGCGTTGAAGCCCGGAAGCTGCTCTGTCAGCCAAGTGCTCGCCTTGGCACCGGCAACACCCAAGAGGCTGTAATCGTCGCTGACATCGACCAGTTCGGCCTTACTGAATACCGCATACTTCTTCAATTGCGGCAAGTCGGCTGCCAGGGTATCTTTTGGCATCATCAATATCAGGGCATCACCCAGAGTAAAGGTTCTGAAGCTTGAAAGCATCTTGCCTTTGGGGTCGCAGTGAGCGCCCCAGCGCCACTGCTCTGTCGTGAGAGAGCTGATATCTGTGGTGACCTGACCGTGGATAAAGCTGCGGCCCTGTTCACCGGTAACGGCAAGCAGACCCAAGTGAGAGAGGCGGGAAATAAGCAGATCCGGAATGCCGGCATCCAGAGGCCAATCGGGCTGAGAAACGCAAATGCTCATAACAAGATCCTGAGATTGAAGGCATTAAGAGATCTGCGATTGTAGCGGATTTGACAGAAATAAACAGGGCGCCAAGGGTAATAAGGCGCCCTGTGAAAATCAGAACAGCAAACGAGTACGGATAGTGCCTTCGATAGACTTGAGTTCTGTTAGTGCTTCTTCTGCCTGAGTGGTATCCACTTCCATTACCACATAACCTATGGTCGGCGTGGTTTGCAGGTACTGGGCTGAAATGTTGATGCCTTTTTCTGAAAACGCCTGGTTAATCTTGATCAGAATACCTGGACGGTTATGGTGAATATGCAGCAGGCGAGAGGCATCTTTATGCTGCGGCAGCGATACTTCCGGGAAGTTGACTGCCGACAGGGTAGAGCCGTTGTCTGAGTATTTGGCCAGCTTGCCGGCAACCTCAATACCTATGTTTTCCTGAGCTTCTTCTGTGCTGCCACCTATGTGAGGGGTCAGCAGCACATTGTCCAGACCGCGCAGCGGGCTTTGGAATTCATCTGTGTTGGACTTGGGCTCAGCCGGAAACACGTCGATGGCAGCACCAGCCAACTGCTGCTCCTTGAGGGCGACGGCCAGGGCGTCGATATCCACCACTGTGCCGCGGGAAGCGTTGATCAATATGCTCCCTTTGCGCATCATCGCCAGTTCGGCCTGGGCAATCATCTCTTTGGTCTGTGGTGTTTCAGGTACATGCAGGCTGACCACATCGGCCTGAGACAGCAGTTGCTCCATGGAGTGAACTTGTTGGGCGTTACCCAGCGGCAGCTTATCTTCGATATCGAAGAAGATCACTTTCATCCCTAAAGTTTCGGCAAGGATCCCAAGCTGGGTGCCGATATGACCATAACCTATAACCCCAAGGGTTTTGCCGCGGGCTTCAAAGCTGCCATTGGCGCTCTTGAGCCAGCCACCACGATGGGCCAGGGCGTTGCGCTGCGGGATCCCGCGCAGCAACATGATGATTTCACCGAGTACCAGTTCGGCCACGCTGCGGGTATTGGAGAAGGGTGCGTTGAATACTGGAATACCCAGTTGCTCGGCAGCCTTGAGATCGACCTGGTTGGTACCGATACAGAAACATCCTATGGCAACCAGCTTTTCAGCTTGTTGCAAGACTTCTTGGGTTAGTTGGGTACGGGAGCGGATTCCGACGAAATGGGCATCTTTGATCGACTGCTGCAGCTCAGTGCCGGAAAGTGATGCCTTATGATACTCGATATTGGTGTAGCCAGCCCTTTCCAGCACATCAACGGCTGATTGGTGGACGCCTTCCAACAACAGGATTTTAATTTTATCCTTGTCCAGCGAGTGTTTCGCCATGATATAGGTACCCTCTTGATTATTAACTAATGTACGTATGCTATGATATTTTCGCTCATGCCCAACCAAAGTAGCACTTTTTTCAGATTAAGTGGAGGGCTAGATGGCTAAAGTATTTTTTCCTAATAGAGAACAATCACTGGCATAAGGAAAGTGGCTTGAAAAACACAATTATCTGGCTGGTCATTTATTTTGCGGTACTTATCTGGTCGGCGATAGCCCCCAAAGATAATTTTACTTGGTGGCTGGAAGCGCTGCCGGGTATGCTGGCGCTGCCGATACTGTTTTTTACCCGTAAGCGTTTCCCGTTGACTCCACTGCTTTATGGCCTGATCTTGGTGCACTGCCTGATCCTCTTTGTCGGTGCCCACTACACCTACGCCGAGGTGCCACTGTTCGATACCTTGGCACAGTGGATGGGTTCTGAGCGCAATAACTACGATAAACTGGGTCACTTGGCGCAAGGGTTTATCCCGGCCATGATTGCTCGGGAGATACTGCTGCGTAATCGGGCAGTGAAGCCGGGTGCCTGGTGTGCCTTTCTAGTCAGTTGTTTTGCCTTGGCCTTATCGGCTTTCTATGAACTGATAGAATGGTGGGTCGCCGTTGCCACCGGAACCGGCGCCGAGGCCTTTCTCGGCACCCAAGGCTACGTTTGGGATACCCAGTCGGATATGCTGATGGCCCTTGTCGGTGCTATCGCTGCCTTGTTCTTCTTATCCTCATTTCATGACCGTCAATTGCGGCATTTAAACGTAGATTGACAGTTGGAACAAAGAGTTTTGAATACACTCTTTACAATCTTCCGTCTGAAAAATCTGTTAAAGATTGTTAGAATAATACTTTATGGTGATGAAAACCGGACGTTATCTGGTCAGAATCGTCTGATGCTTTTTGTGTAGTCGCACTTAAAGTGATTAAGGAAGCTATCCCTTTAGGGATATAAGCAAGACTTTTCAGGGAGAAGAGTAAAAATGAGTAGTATCAATGAGTTGGTTTTTATAAATCAAATAGCCGCCCCTTGTCATTTGGCCATACTGGCCGAGTCCATCGGTCTTAAGACTCGTATAGTACGCCACCCGGAGCAGTTGGAACCGCAGAAGAGCGATAGTACTTTTTATCTAATCTCTCAGAAGGGGGCAGCGCTGGATAATAAGGGGATCCCTTTATTGGCCAGTCGTTTGGTTTCCCATGTTCCGGTCGCCCTTTATCAAGTCTGCAGAGGGTCACTGGATCAGGAATCAGCCATGTTGCTGGGGATCCGCGGAGTGCTCTACTCAGATCAGCGTATCGATCTTATGCTCACTGGTCTACGCAAGATGGTGGCCGATGAGCTCTGGTACGACAGAACCCTTATCAGTAAGATGTTCCGTAAGTTGGTTAAAACTCTGGACACTGGCAATGAGATGTCGGCCGATACGGTTTCCATGCTGCAGATGTTGACCCGGCGTGAACGTACCATTATTCAGCTGGTTTCCAGTGGTGCCAGGAATAAAGAGATAGCCCAGCGTCTGTGTATCAGTGAGCATACGGTCAAGGCGCATATCTCATCGATTTTCCGCAAGACACAATCTCGTAATCGAGTCGAATTGTTGCGTTGGGCCCAGACCTATCAGAGTCACTTCGATCTCATCAGTTGATTTGTCGCTGGATTCAGCCTGAACTTGGCCCCGAATGGGGCTTGTTTATGTTTTGATGGCTTTTTATGTAAGCCAAGTCAGTGGAAAATTCCTGTCAGAGTGCGGCAATCGCCGCTGCTTTGTGCTTTTTTACGCGTTGGGAATGGCTTTCAGCCAAAGCTATGATAGTTGTTGTGCCTGTGGCGAAAGTCGTGGGGCTTAAGCATTCCAATCTGTTCATAGCTTGCGTTCATAAGCACGCTCGCCACCGGCGAGCATTCGCCCTCAGCCACGTTATTTGCGCCAACGGCTGTCGGCGACACCGAGGAGGGATTGGAGCAATTCTGTGAGAGCTAACTTGTTTGAAGTTACCTATATGCCTGCAGACATACACCTCATTTTCAGGCACAGGTGGAACTGTGACCTTCCGAGCCAGGGATGGCGAGGCAGAGCTTACAGGGACGTACTCGCAGCGAGTCACAGGATCGCCTGTGCGAAAAGCGCACCGCAGGTGATTGGCTACATCGTGGCTGGAAGCACGGCCAATACTAACTTAGGAACTTTTAGCTGGAAGCTATGATAGCCGCTGTGCCAGCGGCTTAAAGTCGTGGTGTAAATGCCTCCATGCACAACGGCCAGTTCGCCATCCCTGGCTCTCGCTCGCAGCCAGTCGCTGCGCGACACTCGCCAAACCACACCGGACAAGGGGCTTTGCTTGTCCAAAGCCCCTTGCATCCCCAAGGACACCCCAACGTAGCCGAAATCCCCGCTGGCTTATAAAGCAAATTGGCTACATTCAGGACTCGCCAAATACATCCATGCATAACGGCCAGCTCGCCTTCCTTGGCTCGCGCTCATAAGCTTGTTGCCTAGCAACATTCGCCCTGCTCGACCTTCGAGCCTCGACATCCCTGTCTCGGCTACGCCAATTTACAACAACGCCAGCGGCGGCTCCGAAGGGGGAATTGGTGTAATTCTGTTAGCACTGAGTAGCTTGAAACATCTGAAGTGTCTGCAGACATACACCTCATTTTCAGGCACAGGCGGAACTGTGACCGTCGAAAACAGGGACGTTTTCGTCGAGCGCCCAGGGATGGGTTCACAACAACTTCCTTGTTTAACGGCCAGCTCACCATCCCTGGCTCGCGCTCGAAAGCATGTTGCTGCGCAACTCTCGCCTTGTCACAGGATCGCCTGTGCATAAGCCTGCGGTAGGCAATGAGAAACATCCGTCGCCGGAGGCTCTGCCAATACTAATTAGTAACTTTTAGTTAGAAGCCATGATAGCCACTGTGCCAGCAGTGAGTACTCGCCTTGCTATTCGATGCTTATGGTATGGGGTTTCCAGGAAACCGCTGTAACCATAAGTTTTCAAGCCATAATGACTCACGCTCAGTTGGCAATTGGGCAAATAAAAAGGGAGCCAAGAGGCTCCCTTTCGCACAAAGCGCCAGAGTGATTAGTTCTGGATAACAGTGGCAACGTTGTAGTCGCCGCTTTGGGTTACGCTGATAGCATTGCTGGCGCCGGCCTGAGAACCGACAACCAGGTTTTCGTTACCGCTTTGGGTGATCATCAGGCTGTTACCTGTACCAACCACAGCGAAGGCACCGCCTTCAACACCACTCACCCAGTTGTTGTCACCGCTTTGAACGATTTGAGCCAGGTTGTTATCACCCAGGATCAGCAGGTCTACCAAGTTGAGCTCACCGCTTTGAGTGGTTTCGATATCGGTATTGTTGTAGCCAACCACTGTGACCAAAGCTTCGTTGGCACTGCCATCTTGCTCCATATCCACTTCGTTGTTATCGCCTTCCAATTCGGCATAGGCAAAGTTTTCAGTGCCTTCCTGATGGATTTCGATCTGGTTGTCTTCGCCTGTGGTGAAGGCGACCAGTTCGTTGTAATCGCCCTGTGAGGTCAGGTCCATGCTGTTGTCTGTGCCATAGGCGGCGGCAGTGGCGAAGTTGGTGCTGCCATCCTGCTCCAGGTCGATGTTGTTGTCGTCACCCCAGATTTGGAATTCAACGCCGTTGGTGTCGCCTTCCTGCTGGATATCGACTAGGTTATCGCTACCCTGAATATCGGCAACCAGCAGATCGCCTACCGTGTTGCCGTCACCTTTCTGATAGATTTCAACGTCGTTATCATCACCTGTGGTGAATTCGAGCACTGCGGTGTTGGCAGTGCCGGTTTGCATCATTTCTATGCTGTTTTCAGAGCCGGACAGGGCATAAACAAAGCCAGTGTTCAGAGCGCCAGCCTGATCGATTTCGATACTGTTGTTATCACCGGCAACGCCGCGAACGCCACCTATGTTGGCGTTACCTTCCTGCAGTACAGTCACAGAGTTGCCGTTGCCTACGTTGGGGCTGAAATCAACGGCTATCATGCCGGCTTCGTTGTTGTTACCGTTCTGGCTGATGTAGCCAGAGTTGTCGTTGCCGTTGACACGGAATACCGCAAAGTTGGTGTCACCGTTCTGGTTTACTTCGGCGCTGTTGTTGTCACCGATCAGCTCCACATTGGCTTCGTTGAAGAAACCGGATTGAGCGACAGTTGCAGTGTTGACGTTACCATCCACATCGACGCTGGCCACGTGCCAGTCTTCATTTTGAGTCACAGTGACTTTGTTTTCGTCGCCCTTGGAATCAACATAGGCTTCGTGCCAAACACCGTCTTGAACCACGGTGGCTTCCTGGGCAGAACCTTCCTGATTGATGACAGCCAGGTTCAGAATGCCAGTTTGCTCGGCATAGACTTCCTGTCCTACAGTGCTGCGGCTCTGCTGGTTAACTGATATTTCGTTGACACTACCGGCGAAGGCTTGGGCACTCATACCCAGACCCGTTGTGATAGCCAGTGCAATCAGTGACTTTTTAGCTTGAGATTTCATTAAACGCTCCCTGTGTTTTTAATACTGCGTGATGCTGATAGTGGCTGCATCGGCAATTTGTTGTATCGAAAAATTGGCGCTGCCAAGCTGGTTGAGTTGCACCAGATTGTCATTGCCTATTTGAGTGATGTTTGCCTTATTGGCGTCACCTACCTGCATCATTTCAACCTGGTTATTGACCCCGAGTTGTACTACTTGCGCCTGATTACCCAATCCGACTTGGGTGATGACGGCGCCGTTGTCAATTCCGGCTTGAATTATGATGGCTTGGTTGAAACTGCCTTGTTGCATCAGGTTGACCAAGTTGTCACGTCCCTGAGTTTCCAGCAGTGTCTGGAGGGTGACTGGCAACTCCTGTAATGCATTCACCTGGCGCTCTGTCGCTGCTGTACCAAGACTGGTCAACAAAACGGTTGAACCAAACAGGATTTTTGCGAGTACCGACACCTAAGACTCCTTTTCGTACATATCCTTGATTGAACCAGAGTGGAACAAATCAGCAACAAAAGTTACGCGTATAGGATGGGTGCCGCAATTGGAGTTAAAGGCTATTTAGGCTTTAGTCGATATTGCTTTTTGTAATAATGGTGGTTTGACTTATTTTTGTTTTAAAACAATGCATTGTGTTTTGTTTTTGGCGGCTTATAAGATTATCTATACCTAACACGTCTAGTATCAAAGTCGTATTTTACCGTTTGCTACTATCGCTGTCGTTTTCATTGCGGTAACAATCTATTTGCAATAAATAAACGCCGGATTTCACTCGCTGGTCACTGTTTGCCTGTCGTTTCAAGGAAGTGCCGCAGATGCAAGCCGTTCCGGATACCAAGGGATTATAAGGACTATAGGAAACCCGAATATGTTGAAAAAATTCTCGCCATTGGCAGTAGCTGTCGCTGGGGTTATGGCGCTTGGTAGCGCGCCTGCAATGGCTAAAAACGAGATCCGTTACGCCAAGGACTCTATCCTGGTGGTTTACAAGGATAATGCCACCAAGGAGGAGCGCATCGCGGCTCAGCGCCTGGTACGTGGTACTTTGCGTGATGCCAATGCCGATGGTATAGATGACAAATTTGCCCGCTTGCTTGATGGTCGTCTGGCCAAGCTGAATCTGCGTCAAGGAGCCGATATTGAGCAGGCGATCAAGATGATTTCCAGTCACCCGGCGGTTAAATATGCTGAACCCAACTACATTTTGCGCGCCATAGGCATGCCGGATGATCCTCGTTTCCCTGAACTCTGGGGCATGCATAACACAGGGCAAACCGGTGGTGTGGCCGATGCCGATATAGATGCTCCCGAAGCTTGGGATGTCACTACCGGCAGCACGGATGTGATCATCGGGGTTATCGACACCGGGGTTGATTATACCCATCCGGATCTGCAGGCCAACATGTGGGTCAACCCGGGGGAAATTCCGGGTAACGGCATAGATGATGACGGCAACGGCGTGATTGATGATATTCACGGTTTCAGCGCGGCCAACAACAATGGCGATCCCATGGACGGTAACGGTCATGGTACCCACGTGGCCGGCACCATTGGCGCCAAGGGAAATAACGGCCTGGGTGTCGCCGGAGTCAACTGGGACGTGACTATTATCGGCTGTCAGTTTCTGACTCCTGCAGGTACAGGTTCTACCGCAGATGCCATCGCCTGTATCGACTATATGACAGATCTTAAGGTGAATCATGGTGTCGATATCAAGGCCACCAACAACTCCTGGGGTGGTGGTGGTTTCAGCCAGGCGCTGAAGGATTCCATTGAAACTGCCGGTGACGCCGGTATTCTGTTCCTGGCTGCGGCCGGTAACGACACCACAAATAATGATGCCAGCCCTCATTATCCGTCCAACTATGAATCGGACATAGTGATGTCTATCGCCAGTACCAATAGCTCGGATGATATCTCCTGGTTCTCCAACTGGGGTGCTACCAGTGTAGATATGGCCGCGCCAGGCAGTGCCATTCTGTCAACGGTTCCTGGTGGTGGCTACGAGAGCTATTCGGGCACCTCAATGGCGACACCTATGGTGAGTGGCGTCGCGGCTCTGGTATGGTCTATCAACCCGGATCTGACACCGCTTGAGATGAAAGCACTGTTGATGAATTCGGGTGATGCCAATGCGGCCATGACAGGTAAGAGTGTTGCCGGTACCCGTCTGAATGCGGCCAATGCACTCGATCAAGCTAATCCAAGCCCAAGTTATCGCTTTAGCGTGAGCCCGGCTGCCCGCACCATTGAAGCCGGTGAAAGCACCAGCTATGACTTTAGTGTCGGTAGTGTCGCCGGTTGGAATGGCAGTGTTGAGCTGAGTGTCAGTGTGGAACCCGCTCTGGAAGGGGTATCTTTGTCTGCTACCAATGTTGGTGCCGGTGACAGCTTTACCCTGAACGTCGCCAGCACAGCCGAGACTCAGTGGGGTGATTACGCCATCACGGTATCGGGTAATGACGGCAGTATTGAAAAGAGCAGTGTGGTGAGCCTGGAAATCATCCCTCAAGGGCTGAATGACTTCCCGTACAGCAATGATACCCCGGTGGCTATTGCCGATAACACCACAGTGACCAGCACCATTGAGATCGCCGATCCGCTGCAGATCTTCGGGGTCAACAGCAACGTCAACATCAGCCACACCTGGATTGGTGATTTGACTGTGACCCTGACTTCGCCATCCGGTACCGAAGTGGTGCTGCATAATCGTGAAGGCAGTAGCAATGATGATATCGTCAAGAGTTGGGATTTGAGTGACTTCAACGGTGAAATTGCCCAAGGAACCTGGACTCTGAGTGTGACTGACCACGCCGGTGGTGACAATGGCACCCTGAACAACTGGGGTATGGTGATCACTGCGCTGGGTGAAGCCGGTCCTTCAGCACCTAATGCCGGCTTTGACTATCAAGCCGAAGGTCTGAGCGTCAGCTTCAGCAACAGCAGCTCTGATATCAATGATGATATCGCCGGCTACCACTGGGATTTCGGTGACGGCTCTGTTTCCAGCGAGGCAAACCCTCAACATGTGTATGCCCAGGCTGGTACCTACACAGTGACCCTGACAGCGACCGATGCCACCGAGCTCAGCGACAGTGTCAGCATGGAAGTGCAGGTATTTGCCCACAGCATCTCTGCCGATATCAGCCGCGCCCTCAAGTCCCGTCGTGGCAGCGCCATGGTCGATGTTAACTGGAATGGTGCCCTGGGTGATGAAGTGGCGATTTTCCGCGATGGTGAGCAGATAGCCGTTACCGCCAACGATGGTCAGTTCCGTGATCGCTTCAGCACTGAAGCCGAGAGCGTGACTTATCAGGTTTGTGAACTGGAAGCCGAGCTTTGCTCTGATCCTGTAGTTGCTCAATTCTGATAACCCAAATGGATGAAAGCGGCCAGCTGGCCGCTTTTTTTATAAACACATCGTGCAAAAATTAATTTTTGATGACAGGGGGAGATAACTTCAGAACTTCGCAATCATTTACGCAGGGGGGCGATTGCCCCATTGCTTTACCTTTCATTGAAGTTGCGTCGGTGCAAGCTTATCTGCTTGGTCGGGTTTACTTGGATGCTGGCGGCCAAGTACACTGATTTTCCTAATTGGAGTACTAAGGATAACAATAAGATGAGTATTTGGTTTCGCCCTATCACCCTGGAAGATTGTGCCAAACTGGATGTTGGTATGAGTGGCAAGGGCACCCTGATGCAGACACTGGGGATCCGCATCACAGAGATAGGTGATGACTATATGGTTGCCAGCATGCCGGCATCTCCGGCTATCCACAATCCACTTGGAATAGTCCATGGTGGTGCCAATGTGGCACTGGCAGAGACGGTGGCCAGCTATGCCGCTAATTTTGCGGTGGACTTTGAAAACTACTATTGTGTCGGTCAGGAGATTAACGCCAATCACCTGCGGGCAGCCCGTAATGGAGAACTCAAGGCAACCGCCAGAGCGGTACATTTGGGCAAACGCAGCTCTGTCTGGGAAGTGCTTATTCATAATAGCGCCGGTGAGCTGACCTGTATCTCCCGTATGACCGCGGCCGTGATCAAGCGTTAGGGCCATATGCTAGCGCTGAGTTTGCGTAAAAGCATAGATTAAGGCCAATGTATCGCCTGTTTTTCAAGATTATTTCACTCGCATGGACAACGGGCCTAGTTGCAATTGGGTAGATTGCCAACAGGCCCAAAGCCAATTTTTTAGCTCCAGTATTCATTCTTGCTCCTGTTTGTAAGCGACTATCCTTATAGGCGAGGGGTTGGGAATTTGGCATTCAGGGGCGTCATGATTCGAAGACAGTTGCTGCTGTGAAATAGGGGAGCATGAATGGATACAATCAATATATGGGAGTGGGTCGGATATCTGGCATCAGTAGTGGTGGCTATCTCTCTGATGATGTCCAATATCAAACGGTTGCGCTGGTGGAACCTGCTTGGAGCGGCACTGTTTGTTGCCTATGGTGTGGCCATTGCTGCTTATCCTGTGGCTTTGGTGAACTTCTTTATTGTGCTTATCGATGCCTATTACCTGGTTAAACTCTATCGCACACCAGCGCCTGAATTGCAGTCAAGTGATCAAATAAACGGCGAAAAATCAGATGATAAGTAAGACTGGCAAACCACCGGCGCCCGAGTAATCTCATGGTGCCGGTTTCTATAAAGTTTGTTTCTTGCTTTCGTGACAATGTCAGCTTGTTCTGCTTCAGCCGTTTTTCATCTCGACTGGTAGTCACTGCTATCTCGGTTATCCATTTCTTTATCCTCCACTTATTAAGCCAGCCCCAATGTAATCTATAAATGGAATTGTGATAATCAGTTTTAATCGTTTTTAAAAAATGGTCGTTTGACTAAGATGACCACATCGCCAATATGACTGCTCAAGGGAGCACCTATGGCCACCCTATATGATGTGATTGAAAACTGGTTAAACAAAACAAAGGACTAAGGAGCACGAGATGAGTCAGAAGCAATATATCACCAGCCAGAGCGGCGCCCCTATCGCAGACGATCAGAATTCCCTCTCCGCCGGAGAGCGTGGTCCTCTGTTGCTGCAGGACTGGCACCTGATTGAAAAGTTGGCCCACTTCAACCGCGAGCGGATCCCAGAGCGGGTTGTGCATGCCAAAGGCACGGGTGTTTATGGCACCTTCACAGTGACCAATGATATGAGTCAATACACCATAGCCGAACATTTCCAGGGTGTAGGCACTCAGACCGAGGCCTTTGTTCGCTTCTCGACCGTAGGCGGTGAGATGGGCAGCGCCGATGCCGAGCGCGATCCCCGTGGTTTTGGAGTGCGTTTTTACACCAAACGCGGTAATCATGACATAGTGGGCAATAACACCCCCACTTTTTTCCTGCGTGATGGCATCAAGTTTCCTGACTTTATCCACACTCAGAAGCGTAACCCGCACACCAACTTGAAAGATCCTCAGGCGATGTGGGACTTCTGGTCGCTCAACCCGGAGTCCTTGCATCAGGTGACGGTCTTGATGTCTGACCGGGGCATTCCGGCCAACTATCGGCAGATGCATGGCTTTGGCTCGCACACCTTCTCATTTTGGAATGCCAAGGGTGAGCGCTTCTGGGTCAAGTTCCACTTCAAGACTGAGCAGGGCATAGCCAACCTGACTGAAGAGCAGGCCGCCAAGGTGAAGGGAATCGATCCGGATCATGCCCAGCGCGACATGGTGGCGGCAATCCAGGATGGTAACTTCCCCCGTTGGAAGCTCAAGGTGCAGATAATGCCGGAAGCCGATGCCAATACTTACCATATCAATCCATTTGATTTGACCAAGGTATGGCCACATAAGGACTACCCGCTGATTGAGGTTGGGGTACTGGAGCTCAATCGTCTGCCACAGAACTACTTCGCTGAAGTAGAGCAGGTGGCACTGGCGCCAAGTAACCTGGTTCCCGGTGTTGGCGCATCGCCGGACAAGATGTTGCAGGCTCGCCTGTTTGCCTATGCCGATGCCCAGCGTTATCGGATAGGAGCCAACTATAACCAGTTGCCGGTGAACTGCCCCCATGCGACTCAGGCCAATCACCATCAACGTGCCGGTGCCATGGCCGGGGCTCAGTGCCCTTATCATGGAAGCCAGACAGGTGGCGATGCGTCGGCAAACTATGGCCCCAACTCGCAGCCAAGCGGCCTGCAGGATGCCACAGAGTTCAAAGAGCCGCCGCTGCGCCTGGATGGTGAAGCTGACAGATACAGCCGTTATGGTCAGGATGACTACACCCAGGCTGGCAACCTTTACCGCTTGTTGCCGGAAGAGGAAAAGGCCAGGCTTATCAGCAATATCTGCGGTACTCTGAGCCAAGCGACTCAGGATGTGCAGCAGCGAATGATAGGTCACTTCAGTCAGGCCGATGCCGACTATGGCCGCCGGGTGCAGGAGATGCTGGCCAGCTGATAATTGCACGCCGGAAATAACAGGGGCAGCTTGAGCTGCCCCTTTTGCGCTGTCAGCGGTTGCCCTATTCCCACAACAGGGTGGCAATCCCCAATAGGGCAAACAGCAGGGCGCAACCTTTGTGGATCCAGGTCATGGGCAGCTTGTCGGCACTGAAATGGCCGGCCAGTACCACAGGAACATTCGCTAGCAGCATGCCGACAGTGGTGCCTGTTACTACCATCAGCAGGCTATCGTATTTGGCTGACAGCACCACGGTTGCGACCTGGGTCTTGTCACCCATTTCGGCGATAAAGAACAGCAAACAGGTGGCCACGAAAGGGCCATAGCGGTAGAAGCGGCTCTCTTCGGCATCGACCTTATCGGGCACCAGCACCCAAAGGGCGATGACAAAGAAACTACCGGCAACAAGGTAACGGCCGACATCGGCGCTGAGCCAACCCATGGCCCATTGGCCCAGCCAGGCGGCGGCAAAATGGTTGAGCAGGGTGGCGATAAGGATCCCTGAGATGATTGCGGTCTTGTTTTTGAAACGGGCGGCCAACAATAGGGCCAACAGCTGAGTCTTGTCACCGATTTCGGCTACGGCGACAGTGAGAGTTGAGGCGATGAGAGCTTCCAAAATGGGCGTTCCTTCGGGGTGGCAAAATTCCAAGCACAGTCTACCGCCCACCCCTTTATAATTAGTGCGGTATACCGTACTCAGGTCTTGCCGGGCAAGCCTAAGCTTGCTGTAAGCACCATGGCATGAGGCCAAGTGTGTTGATACTTACCCCTGGGCGGGACCCAGGTTAGCTACTCCCCTAAGACAGAGGCGGCCATTATAACTATAAAGTTCGTTATGGCAACACTGCTCTGATTTCGATAAAAATGAGATTTCTTTATCTGGGAAAGAGGGGGCTGTCGATTTTTTACGCCGCTGAAAGTCGAGAAAATGGTTTATGTTTCCGTTTGACAGCCCTGTATCAGGAATCAAGTCGAAGCATAGGGTAACTGGCTGATAGTCGCGCTTCCCTGCTTGCCCAAGGGCTGTGGCTCTGTTAATGTCCCGGTTAAGTTAATTTTTGAGAAAGAGCCTCAGTGTTGAGTTTGCATCTTTGCAGTCCCCAATTCCGCTGTCCACGATTTAGTTAGCCCCAGTGGCTTGGTGGCATACCTCTTCTGTTTGCTGAGCTGTTGGGGCCAATGAAACTCCGTAAGGCGGAATTTCATCTGCGGCCAAGACGTTACAGCTTGCCAGCTGCGCTGACAATTCGCCTTTCCCCTTGGGTAAATCTGACCTTAAAGATAACAAGACAAAAGAACAGGACGAATTTTAGTGAACTTTAAAATATTGGGCTCTGTAGCCATAGTCGCAGGTACAGCGATAGGCGCCGGTATGTTGGCCTTGCCATTGGCAACGGCTGCTCTGGGCTTACTGCCGGCCCTGCTATTGATGTTGGTCATTTGGGGCATTTCTGCCTACACCTCATTGTTGATGTTGGAAGTCAATCTGCGCTCCGGCGTGGGGGATAACCTGCATGCCATCACAGGTAAAGCCTTGGGTAAGACGGGGCAACTGATTCAAAGCGCCGCCTTTCTCAGCCTGCTGTTTGCCCTGACCGCTGCCTATCTGACCGGCGGCGCCGATCTCCTGGTGCTCAAGGCCAAGGCCTGGTTCGATATGACCCTGGATGGCCAGGACGCGGTACTCTTGTTTACCCTGGCTCTGGGCAGTTTTGCCGCCTTGGGAGTCGGTTGGGTCGATAAGCTCTCCCGCGGGCTGTTTTCTGCCATGATAGTCATGCTGGTGCTGGTGGTACTGTTTCTGTTGCCTGAGGTGAATATGAGCACCTTACTGGAGCAGGCGCCGACCGATTCCTATGCCAATGTGTGGCTGGCCGCCGTGCCTGTGGTATTTACCTCTTTTGGTTTCCATGTCTGTATTGCTACTCTGGTGCGCTATCTCGATGGTGACACGGTTTCCCTACGCAAGGTGCTACTGATAGGCTCCGGCATTCCGCTGGCCTGTTATCTGCTTTGGCTGCTGGTAACCCTGGGTACCGTCGGCGGCGATACCATTCACGGCTTTGGCGGTTCACTGTCGAAACTCATCAGTGCCTTGCAGGCTATCAGCGAGCAGCCTTTGGTGAGCAAGTGCATTGGGCTGTTTGCCGACTTGGCGTTGATCACCTCGTTTCTAGGGGTGACCCTGAGCCTGTTTGACTTCAGCGCCGAGCTTATCCGCGCCAAGAGTAACTTTGTCGGCCGCTTGCAGACTTGGTTGCTGACCTTTATTCCGCCGCTGGCCTGCGCCCTGTATCTGCCGGAAGGTTTTTCAGCGCTGCTGGGGTTTGCCGCCGTGCCTTTAGTGGTGATCATCATCTTCTTGCCGATAGCCATAGCGCTGAAACAGCGGCGTGAGTCGCCGGAAGGCTACAAAGTTGCCGGTGGCAAGCCGGCGATGGCGCTGATGGCCCTCCTGGGGATAGGCATTATAGCTGCCCAGCTGTATGCGACGCTGGGGGCCTAAGCTAAGCCCTTTGTAAGGGAATTTTTCCGAGTCTGTAGCCGCTTGGTAGTCTGTGTTAAAGTCGGGACTTGTGCCCGGCTTTTTTGTTGCACAAAAACAACAAATTGAACTAATACCAGCGAATGGACTTACTAGAATGAAAAAATGGTTACTTGCAACGGCCATAGCCACCAGTTTTGGTGTACAGGCCGATGAGGGCATGTGGCAGCCCTACCAACTGCCGGCCATGGCCGATGAACTCAAGGCCAAAGGACTGGAAATAGACGCCAAGTCTATCTCCAAGCTGACCGAATTCCCGATGAACGCCGTGATAAGCCTGGGGGGCTGCACCGCGTCTTTCGTTTCGCCCAAGGGTCTGGTGGTAACCAACCATCACTGTGCCTACGGCTCCATCCAGTACAACTCCACCCCGGAGAAGAATCTGCTGCGTGATGGCTTCCTGGCGAAAAACTTTGCCGAAGAATTGCCGGCAACTCCGGGCTCGCGGGTATATGTCACCGAAGAGGTCACCAATGTGACCGACAAGGTGAAGCAAGGCCTGGACAACAAGCAGGGCGACGCTTTCTACAAGGGCGTCGAGGCGGCCGAGAAGTCACTGGTGGCCCAGTGTGAAAAAGAAGATGGCTATCGCTGTCAGGTTTACAGCTTCCACGGTGGTCTCGAGTACTATTTGGTGAAGCAGCTGGAAATCCGTGATGTTCGCCTGGTGTATAACCCAGCGGCCAGCGTGGGTAAGTACGGCGGTGATGTCGACAACTGGATGTGGCCGCGCCACACGGGCGATTTCTCCTTCTACCGCGCCTATGTCAACAAAAATGGCAAGCCGGCCGATTTCTCCAAGGATAACGTACCTTATGAGCCCAAGAGCTTCCTCAAGGTGTCGGCCAAAGGGGTCAAGGAAGGGGACTTTGTGATGGTGGCCGGTTACCCGGGACGCACCAACAGATACCGCACCGGCAATGAAGTGGAAAACCAGTTTGAGTGGTCCTATCCACAAGGCAAGGAGCTGCGTGAGCGCTTTATCGAGATCATTAAAGAGACGGCCCCGGAAGGCAGTGACGAGCGCATCAAGTACGAGAGCCTGATCGCCGGTCTGGCCAACTATGCCAAGAACTTCACCTCGATGATCGAGTTCTACGGCAAGTCGACCATGCTGGAAGACAAGCGTGCCCTGGAAGCCAAGCTCAAGAGCTGGATCGATGCCGACAGCAGCCGCAAGGCCCAGTATGGCGAGGTGTTGGCACAGTTGGACAAGCTGGTCGCTCAAAGCCAGGCGGATCAGCAGCGTGATATTATCCTGGGCTATCTGGGGTATACCACCATGTTGCCAACGGCCCGCGAACTCTATCGTCTGGCCAATGAAAAGGCGCTGCCGGACATGGAACGCGAGCCGGGTTTCCAGGAGCGTGACATGATCCGCTTCAAGGCCGGTATGGAGCGTATCGATCGCCGCTATGCCGCCAGTGTCGACAAGGCGCTGGTGTTTGAGATGCTCAAGCGTTATGCGGCGCTGCCCAAGTCTGAGCGCCTGCCGGCGCTGGACAAGTACTTCGGCATAGGCAACAAGTTCGATGAGGCCAAGCTGAAGAAGACTCTGGACAAGATGTACAAGAATACCAAGCTGGATAACAAAGATGTGCGTCTGGCCTGGATGGACAAGTCGGTTGCCGATTTCAAGGCCTCGAAAGATCCTATGATCCAGTTTGCCGTGGCCTTCTATGACACAGGTATGCAGCTGGAGCAGAAAAAGAAAGAGTTGGCCGGTGAGCTGATGAAGGTGCGTCCTCAGTACATGGAAGCCATCATTGCCTACAACCGTGAGCAGGGTAAACCTGTGTATGCCGATGCCAACTCCAGCCTGCGGGTGACGGTGGGTCATGTGAAGGGCTACTCACCCAAAGACGGTCTCTACGCCGTACCTTTCACTCGTCTGGAAGGCATAGTGCAGAAAGACACCGGGGTTGAGCCTTTCGATGCTCCCAAGAAAGAGCTGGAGCTTATCAAGGCCAAGCAATACGGTGACTTCTACTTCAAAGATATTGACTCGGTACCGGTCAACTTCCTCTCAACTCTGGATACCACAGGCGGTAACTCAGGCTCGCCAACCCTCAACGGCCGCGCTGAGCTGGTGGGACTGCTGTTTGACGGTGTTTATGAGAGCATCATAGGTGACTGGAACTACGACGATAACATCAACCGCTCCATTCAGGTGGACAGCCGTTACATGCTGTGGGTGATGAAGTATCTGGATAATGCAGATAACTTACTGCAAGAGATGGAAATCGTTAAGTAAGCTTCGCCATTAATCTGAATCCCCGCCAAGTTGCGGGGATTTTTTTAACTAGCGCTGGGGGGGAGAGTTGCAGGGCCTGATTCAACAGCTGGCATACCTCGGCGGCCGGGCGCTCAACCTTATCGGGCAAAGATTGCTGTACCCCGCGGGCCTTGACCAATGATGATTAGGAAGTCTGCTGTCTTACGGTAGGGAAATGTTTCTTTGGGCCCCTTGCAGGGCCCAAAGCGCGCAGGCTTAGCCTTTGATACTGAAGCTGCCTTGCATCACGGCCCAGTGGCCAGGGAAGGAGCAGAAGAAGTTATAGCTTTCTTCCGGTGTCATGCCTTCGGTGCTGAAGCTGATGCTGACTGATTCGCCGCCACCAACCAGAGGTGTGTGGGCAATGACCCGTTCATCACCGGCTTTAACATAGGCGGCATCGGCGCCTGCTGCCATACCATCAGTGGCAATGCCCTGCATATCGGCGCTCTTGCTCAGAACCCAGTTGTGGCCCATGGCTATCACAGGTAGGGTGCCGGAATGAGTCAATGTCAGTTCTACCGTCTTGCAACTGGCGGGAACGCTGAGTTCTTTGGTATCAAATTGCATCGCATCGTTGGCTGTGATGGTCAGGCTGCATTCGTTGGCGCTGGCAGTACTGCTGATAACGGCGCCGGCTCCCAATAGGGCAATACCCGCGAGTCTCTTGGTTAACTTATTCATTTTCAATTCCTTTTCTGGTTTTAGGGTCGATATTTCTCTCGACAGTACGAGAGCCCCGCAGGCTCCCGCCTGGGTTAATCATAACGGTATCTAGCTTAAATGAGAATTAATCTCAGAATTTTAACTATCAGCCGCGGCCGGAGCAGCTGACAGCTGTTTGGGTTGTGATAGACTGACAGTCGAATCAATATTTGCCACGGAGGCACTCATGAAAGGTCCTGGTTTTTGGTCATCTCTTGTTCTGGGTGGTGTATTGCTCACCAGCCCTTTGGCGTTGGCCGATGACAGCGCTCGCCGGGCCCAGGTGGAGCAACTGCTGCTGGAAATGCAGATGGACTCCATGATGGACACGGCTTATACCCAGATGGAACAGATGATTTTGAGCATGCAACAAGAGTTCAATATCAAGGAGAGTGAAAAGCCTTTATTTGAAGAGTTTGCCCGCAAGAGTACGCAGATCTTCAAGCAGGAGCTGGGCTGGGACCGTCTGAAGCAGCCACTGACAGATATTTATGTAAAGCACTACAGTGACAAGGAAATTGCCGATATGCTGGCGTTTTATGCCAGTGACACAGGGCGCTCCATGGTTGCCAAGATGCCGGCCGTGATGCAGGAGTCGATGATGATGACTCAATCGCTGAGCCAGGGACTGCTGCCCAAAATGGAGCAACTGCAGCAGGAGTTTGCCAATAAGCTCAAGGCTCATAGAGAAGCCAATCCAGGCGAATAATTTGACTGGCAGCCAGCATAAAAAACGGGAGTCTATGACTCCCGTTTTTGTGGCGGTAAAGGCGTGATTACAGCTCGCGGCGGTAGGGAATTCCGCGCTGGGCGCCATGACGGGTCACGGCTATGGAAGCGGCCTTATTGGCAAAATCCACCGCTTGCTCCATGATCAGCCCTTCACTTAAAGCCACCATCAGGGCACCGTTGAAGGTGTCTCCTGCGGCTACAGTATCAATCACCTTGACCGGATAGCTAGGCACCAGGCCCTCAAACTCGGGATGGCGCACGTAGGCACCGCGGCTGCCGAGGGTGATTACCACTGTACCAACCCCTTTGGCTTGCAGAGCGGCTGCCGCTCTGGCAGCGCCGGCCTCATCTTCCACCTTGATACCGGTAAGCGCTTCTGCCTCAGTTTCGTTGGGAGTGATGATATCCACCAAGGCCAGCATATCGTCTGCCAAGGGGCTTGCGGGAGCCGGGTTGAGTATGGTCACTGTGCCCTGTTGCTTAGCCAGTTGCAGTGCAGTTTTGACTGATTCCAGAGGCGTTTCCAGCTGTGCCAACAGATGGCTGGCGTCTTCGAACAGGTCTTGATGACAGTGGACATCGGCAGGTTCCAGGCTGGCGTTGGCACCTGCGGCCACTCCGATACAGTTTTCACCGTTATCACCGATGAAAATCATCGCACTGCCGGTCGCCATTGCCGGCATCTTCTTCAACCCCTGTGGGTGAATGCCATCGTCCAACCAACTCTTAATCATGGTATCGGCAATGGCGTCGTCCCCAAGATGGCAGATAAAGTCCACTCGGGTACCAGGCTGTGCCAGTCTGGCGGTGGCGACCGCTTGGTTGGCCCCTTTGCCGCCATGTTCCAACCGGTAGCTGCGGCTCATCAGTGTTTGCCCAGGCTCGGGCAGGTGACTGAATTCCATCACATGATCGGCGTTGGCACTGCCGATTATCACTAGTCTGCTCATATTTTAATCCTGATAGGCGTAGAGGCTATCAACCAGCAGATCCACAAAGCCTTCACGATCCAGATGCATCAGCACCTTGGCGTTTGCGGGTTTACCGGTCAGGTGGTAACGATCGACAACAGTCATCCCTACAGTCAGTTCGCTCTGGGTTTCGATGGCCACATGGCAGTCCAGGCCGATGAACAGCTCAGGCTTGAGCAGCCAGGCTATGGTGCAGGGGTCATGCAGTGGTGCGCCATCAAAGCCCCACTTGGGATCCTTGTGGTAGATAACAAAGAATTCCAGCAGATCGGCAACACACTTGGCAACCTTGTTGGGAATAGCGCGGAAACGGGCCACATCCTGTTCCATGATCTGCGCCTCATGGGTCACATCCAGCCCGGCCATGACGATGGGGATACCTGACTTGAACACCATGTCGGCCGCTTCCGGGTCAACAAAAATGTTGAATTCGGCGGCAGGAGTCCAGTTGCCGACACCGGCGGCGCCGCCCATCAGCACTATCTGTTCGATACGGGATTTGAGTTCGGGATAGGCACTCAGGAAAATCGCGATATTGGTTAATGGCCCGGTGGGCACCAGAGTCACCGGCTGGCTGCTTTGGCGGATTTTTTCGGCCATCAGTTCCCAGGCCATTACCGGCTGAGGTTCAAAGGCGGGATCCGGTAGTTCAGGACCATCGAGCCCGGATTCACCGTGAACATTGTCGGCAATGATCAGCTCCCTTGCCAAAGGCTTGGGGGCACCGCTGGCTACAGGTATATCGGTTCTGCCCAGTAGAGTAAGCACTCGCATGGCATTGTTGAGTGTTTTTTCCTGGGTTTGGTTACCGGCGCTGGTAGTCACGGCCAATAGTTCCAGTTCAGGGTTGGCCAGGGCCAGGATCAAGGCAATGGCATCATCATGGCCGGGATCGCAGTCGAGAATGATAGGGCGTTTCATGCTGTTACTCCTTTCGCAATTTGCCCGAGCATAGCATGACTCTGTGGCGTGCGCAGACCCCAATGGCAAACTGTGAAGTGTTCCTCAACTGATTGTTGAAATCTGCTACAATCCGCGGCCTTAAAGGATTGAATCAAAGGGGGCTCGGTGGGAAAGATACGGGCAATCTGGAAAGACCTGGCTTTTATCGGCTCTTTTGCGCTTGCCGGTGGACTGTTCTCGGCTCTTGGGCTCTTTTTTGTCAAGGACAGTGTTGAATCCTGGCAGGAAGTGAATATCCTGCTCGAGCGAGGTGTCGAGACCCAAGGTTATATCGCCCGGCGTGCTCAACAATATGTGCCCCCGGGGCGCTGGGGTGTCGGCCGTTATGAGTGGGATTGCCTGGTGCATTACCAGTTGCCTAACGGCGGTGAGCATTATATCTGGAATCCCCCAGGCCTGCTTTGCGACTCAAAAAGCGTCGGTGAGGCTGTGACCCTTTGGTATTTGCCTGAGGAACCTGGCATAGCGCGCACCGATATCCAGTACTATCGAGAGCAACAAAATACCTGGCACGAACTGTTGGGTATTCTATTGGCGTTGCCTATGTTGGCGCTAGGCGGTTGGACTTTGACCAAAGCGGGTCAATGTTTGCGCTTTTTCCTGGCCAGAGAGCGACTCTCTCCACTGCTTGAGCCGTTGCTGGAGGCCGATAACCCCGCCGAGTTACTGGCATTTCTTGAAGTCAATCGAGCCAGCCCGGCCAGTAGCTATTTGGGGCGGCAGGCCCTTGGCTATATTGCCGCCAGACCTGAATGGCAGACGCGTTTTCTTGCCTGGTTTGTCCCTGTGTGCCTCAAATGGGAGTCGCCAAATAAAAGAGAAGAGATCTGGGAAAGCTCAGTTCTCGGGCTTTCATTGCAATGGACTCTCGGTCGTCGTTACCCTGAGTTTACTCTGGCACTGCTCGATGGCATTCGCAGCCTGTTTACTGAGCATGAACTGGCGAAGATGGTCTTCTCCCAGCATCTGACCGAGCTGCAACGCAAACCTTGGAGCACTGAAATTCAGGGGCAATTCAATGCCTTGTTATTGGGGCGGCAAATGCCTTTGGGTGACAACGGATTTATCCACACCGAAGTGAGTCGCTTGGTATGTCTTGGCTGGCTTTTGAATAACCTGGAATCGCTGCCAGATGTTTGGCGCGGCGCTACTGCAGCCTTGCTCAAGGCGCTCGCAGCGCAGCGGCCACTCAATCCTTTGAGCCGTAAACAGCGTAAAAAACAAGTGCCATACTGGCGCAATATTCTCACCAGTCTGGCATCCAAGTCTAACTCGGGGGCAATAGGTCGAAAGCGCCAGGCACAGCTGGATCAAATGGAAGCCGATATCCAGGCTCTGGCCGCCAGCCGCGGTTTTAAGCTGACCAGGTAAGATGAAAAAGCGTCGATGTGTTATTTATTGGCGATATCTGTAAACCAATGACGACTGACGGGGTGAGATATCTCTGATTCTGTGGCGAACGGAATGTAAATCTCTTTTCTGTCACTTTGCAGTTCATTCAGGTATGTTAAAATTGTTTGCTGTTTCAGGGAGTCAGAAACTCTGGTGAAACTTTGGTTGCCTTAAGCCATTCAATAATTGGTGCGGCGTTTTCGGATCTTGGATCTGTTATTGGGAGAAAACATGGAACATTTCATCGGAGCCATCAAAAAATACGCCGACTTTACCGGTCGAGCCCGACGGACAGAATACTGGATGTTTGTTCTGTTCTATATCATTTTCAGTATGGTTGTCAGTGCTATCGACTATGCTCTGGGTACCACAGTGCTGGGGCTGATTTATTCTTTGGGTCTGCTATTACCCTCTATTGCGATTGCGGCGCGTCGACTGCATGACACTGACCGCAGTGGTTGGTGGCAGCTGTTGGGGCTAATCCCTGTTATAGGTTGGATTGTACTGCTGGTCTTCTACTGCCAGGATAGCGAAGTGGGTGACAACCGCTTTGGCAGTAACCCCAAAGAGCTGGGTTAATAGCTAAGAGCATAAAAAGGGAGCCTCGGCTCCCTTTTTGTTTTCAGGGTAAATTTGCGGTGGTCCGTCGTCGTCAAAATTAGACATTTATCCATATAGACGTCTATAATGCCCGCTCTCGGCCAGGCCGGGAATGACAGCACAGTATTTCAGTCAACCTCTCGTGGTGCCCCGGAATTAAAGACCGGGGATAATCGGGAAGCCGGTGAGAATCCGGCACTGCCCCCGCAACGGTAAATGGTGAGAGACAGGCGCGCCCAAGCGGCGTCATAAAAGCCGGTTCTTGCGCGGTCAACCGCATAGCCAAAGTCCGGAGACCGGCCCTGGAGGTATTTCGATGATTTCGGTGGGCAGATCTCGAAATGCGGCAGCCAAGGGGCTCTCCCTGCCGTGGCACTCTTGCCCCGTTTCCCTTTCAGGAGTCAAAGGAAAATGGGTTTCAAACTAAATCATCTCGCGCTGCTTTGCGGTGCATTTACCTCTGTTCCCGTCATGGCGAGCGTGACACCCAAGGCTGTGGATGAACAGCTGGTGGTCATTGGCCGTCAGGATGACACGCCGCTCAATATTGCTGCCAATGTGGTGGTCATAGATGCCGCCGATATTCAGCAAAGTGGTGCCAGTAATCTGAGCGAGTTGCTGCGTGGCCGCAGTGGCATTCAAATATCCGACAATAACTCAGGGCCTGTGCTGGCGATGCGCGGTTTTTCTGCCAGTCAGGCGGTGAATAACACCCTGATACTGATTGATGGTCGCCGACTCAACAATATCGATATTGCCGCTCCCAGTCTGAGTGCCATTGCAGTCAATCAGATTGAAAGGGTGGAGATCCTATCCGGCAGTGCCGGGGTGCTTTATGGCGATCAGGCCGTCGGTGGGGTGATCAATATTATCACCAAGGCACCCAATGCCAGCGGTGGCAACCTGACCCTCTCAGGTGGCAGCTTCGATACCTACGAAGGCCGTGGCGATCTGTCCGGTGCCATCAATGACAACTGGCGTTACTATTTGGCTGCTGCTTATAACGAGAGTGACAACTACCGTAAAAACAATGCCAACGAAACCGGTTCGGTACTGGGGCGTCTGCAATATGATTCAGAGCTGACCAATTTCTTTGTCGAAGGCAGTTACTACGATAATAAGCGTCAGACCCCAGGCTCACTGACCCTGGCTCAGTTTGAGGCCGATCCTCGCCAGGCGACATCGACGCCGGGGGATTACAACCATGAGATGACTTCCGCCTGGCGTGCTCATATTCAGCGCCAGGTGCACGCCAACTGGGCTTTGGTTGCGGACCTTAACTACAGTGACACTCTAGTGTCCAGCGTCAGCTATGGCAGCCCAGGTCGGAACGAGCGCTCGTTGTTGGAATTCAACCCCAAGGCGCTTGGGCGTTATCAGACCCGCAATGGTGAGCTGAGCATAGTCATAGGCGCAGATATTCAACGGGGTGAAACCGAGTTCGATCTCAGTTATATGCAGCGCAGCAATACCCAAACCATGACCAGCACCTACCTACAGGCCAATGTGCCACTGACCAGCAGCCTGAGCTATGTGGTGGGTGGGCGCTATGCCAAGGTCAAGGATGAACTCAAGGATGGTAAAGTTTATCCCAATGGCATAGATCTGGATGAAGACGCTCACGCGCTCGAGTTGGGGCTCAACTATCGGCCGCTGGAAGGCCACAGATTTTATCTTCGCGGTGATGAGAGCTTCCGTTTCGCCAAGGTCGATGAGCAAGCTTATACGCCGCCAACGGTCGTCGGCCTCAAGCCGCAGACCGGCCGTTCCATTGAAGCCGGCTGGGATTGGACCTTGAGCAACCAGAGCCTGCGTCTGAACCTGTACCGGCTGTCGCTGGAAGATGAAATTGTCTTTGATCCCAGTGCCGATATGCCTATCGGCGGCGCTTTCCCCGGTGCCAACGTCAATGCCGATGCTTCCCGTCGTTATGGCGCCAGCCTCGACTGGGACTGGCAGCTCAATGAGATGCTGCAGTTGGGACTTGAGTACAACTATATCGATGCCGAATTTACTGAAGGCGCCAACAAAGGCAAATCTCTCTCCTGGGTGGCCGAGCATTCAGGGCGTGTCTACACCAGTGTGGACTTTGGTCAGCACTGGCAACTATTTGTCGAGGGCCAGTATTTGGGTGACAGATATATGGAAGGTGACAATGGCAATCAGCACGATAAACTGGACAGCTACTGGCTGGGAAATATCGCCCTCAACTACAGCCGTGATGCCTGGCTTGCCAGCCTGAGGGTCGACAACCTGTTTGACAAGCAATATGCCAGCTCAGGTTATTTCAGTACCTGGGGCGATGGTTATTACTCAGGAAGCGGCCGGGCGCTGAGATTCAGCGTCAGCTATCGCTTCTGATAGCATAGAAAGCCGGGGTTTCCCGGCTTTTTTCTGCCCGTATTTCTATCGGTTGTAGTTTAGAACCTGGGCCTTTTCGAGCACCGACAAGGAGGCAAGAGTCGAAATATGAAAGCTGATTTTAGGTATGGTTTGAGAGGCGGGGTTATAGCCCTGTTGTCGCTGTTTTTGCTGGCGTGCTCAGAACCCAAGCTGGCTTATATCGGCAGCAATGGCAAACTGCTGGCCTTCGGTGACAGCCTGACCCAAGGCGTGGGTGCCAAGGCCGGGCATGATTATCCCAGCCGTCTGGCTGAGTTGTGCCGTTGTGAGGTGATCAACGCCGGGATTTCCGGTGAGCAATCGGCTGCCGGGCTTGAGCGTTTGCCGGCGCTGCTGGATGAAACCAAGCCGGATCTGCTTATTTTGCTTGAAGGCGGTAACGATATTCTCCGCGGTCGCAGCCAGGCGCAATTGGCGCAAAACATTGAGACCATGTTACTTGAGGCCAAAGAGCGGCAAATTCCGGTAGTGCTGCTGGCTGTGCCGCAAAAGAGTCTGTTGCTGTCACCTCTGCCTTTATATGCCGAACTGGCCGACAAGCACGGTGCCATATTGCTGGAGGATACTCTATCTGAGCTTTTGCGTTCAAACGAGCTCAAGTCAGATAATGTACATCTTAATCAACAGGGTTATTTACGTTTGGCACAAATCATCTTCTCCAAGCTGCAGGAGGCGGGCGCTTTTTGATGCTACTTTTTTGATTCTATTTAGCAAAAACCGGGCTAATTATCGATTGAACTTGACCCTGGTGGGCGTTTTGTGGGTAAATTCTCTGCCATAATAAATGGCAATAGTGCCTTCATAATAAATAACAGCAGGTTTAAAGAATCACATGACAGATCTTGAGCAGCAGGTTTTTACTCAAGTGCGTGCCATTATTGCCAACGAAGAGCAGGTGATAGGGCGCCGCGGCATCCTGATCCCGCTTAAGAAGGCTATTATTGCCGATGGTGATATCCGCAATGTGATCGATATTGTCGCGACCGATCCCGCGCTGGCAGCCCATTTGCTGTGGCGCAGCAATAACGCGCTCTCACCTTCAGTCCAGCCCAACCGCAGCCTCAAGGATGCCTTGGTGCGCCTTGGACAGGTCAATATCTACCGTTATGCCTTTAGTTTCTATCTTAAGGAGCGGCTCGATGAATTGCCGCAGCCATATCGCAAGCTGGTACAAGGCTATTGGCGTTTGACCGAGTCAGTGGCGATCGAATCTGTGGACAGTTTGCATCAGATGCAAGGGGTACAGATAGACGCGGACGAAGTGCAGACTCTGGCACTATTCAGCGTATTCGGTCAGATCATTGCCCTGACGGCGTTTGCCTATCTCAACGCCGAAGCCGAGCAGTGCTTCCCGCTGGGCATTATCAAGACTCTGATAGAGACCCAGCAGCAGACGCTGACGGTGGAAGCCTTTGAATCTCTGGGGTTGGATGATGAGCTGCAAAGCGAGTTTATGGTTGCTCATAACCTGAGACAGACCCGGGATCCCAATTCGCCCGGACTGGTACTGAGAAGGGTATTGTCCCAGCGCGGTCTGCTGCTGAATCCTCTCTAAATGCTTTGTGACTGCCGCCGCCTTTAAGGGACGGTGGCAGCCGCTCAGTCAGTGTCTGTCCTGACGCTGTAATCCCTCTTTGGCAATCAATTCCAGCAGCCTTTGCAGTTGCACTCTATTGCTGCTGTCGCGGCGGTAGGCACCGAACAGCGGCCGTTTCAGGCCTTCCTGCCCCAGTTTCACCGAGGTCAGGCTCAAGCCCTGGGTTTCGGTCAGTGACCAGCTGGGTAAGGCCGCTACCCCTTCTTTACAGGCGATGCGTTGCAGCAACACATTGGTGAGATCGCAGCGTTTTTGTGGGCCAGGCACTACCCCGGCCGGCTCAAGGAAGTGACGGAAAATATCCAGCCTTTCCAGCGGTACCGGATAACTGATAATCGCTTCCCCGGCCAACTGCTGCGGCAAAATATAACTGTTGCCTGCCAGCGGGTGATCTTTGGCCATCACCAGTCTCACCTCAAAATCAAACAGATGCTGGTAGGCAAGGGCATGGCCGGGTACAGGATCTGAGGTTAGCACTATATCCAGCTCACCGGTTTCCAGCGCATTAAGTGAGTCGAACAGGTGGCGGCTGGAGAGATCCAGATTGGCATCCGGATAAGACTGATGAAAGGCTTCCATCACAGGCATTAACCAGCGAAAGCAGCTGTGGCACTCAATACCCACCTTCAAGGGGCCGCAGTTTCCTGATAGGCCTCGCTTGAGTACAAATTCGGTTTCCTGTACCCGAGGTAATATCTCTTCTGCCAGGGTCAGCAGACGACTACCTTCAAGCGTGAAGGTCAGAGGTTTGCTTTTGCGGACAAATACCTGGGAGTTAATTCGGGTCTCCAGCTCTTTAATTTGGTGCGACAGTGCCGACTGGGTGACAAAACGTTTCTTCGCCGCGCCGGCCAGACTGCCACTTTCTTTCAGTGCTATCAGAGTACGAAGGTGTCTCAGTTCTATCATTTCCTCTCCACATGAATGCCGCTCATGTTGCCCTTGAATTCAATTCGGTTGCCTGTGTTGAGACTAACACAATAAACTTCTAGACGTCCAGACGCCCATGTTTATTTGTTGTATTCCGGCGTCATCAGTCATTTGCCGCATGTTTTATAAAGGATGGTATACATTATGCGATTAAACAGTCTTGGCTTTCCCCGTATCGGGCGTCGACGTGAACTCAAGTTTGCTTTGGAGAAGTATTGGCGTGGTGAGTCCAGCGTGGCCGAATTAGAAAGCGTTGCCAATGAGCTTAGGCGCACCCATTGGCAGTGGCAGGCTGATGCCGGGGTGGAGCTGTTACCGGTCGGCGATTTTGCTTACTATGATCAGGTACTGACCCTGAGTGCGACTCTGGGGGTTATCCCAGAGCGTCACAGTGATGGCGGCGCTGTCAATCTCGATACCCTGTTCCGGATTGCCCGTGGCCGAGCGCCCAGTGGCAAGCATGCGCCGGCGTCTGAAATGACCAAGTACTTCAACACCAACTACCATTATCTGGTGCCTGAGCTCAGCGAAGATCAACGCTTCGATATCGCCTGGGAACAGTTGTTTGAAGAGGTGACCGAGGCTCAGGCGTTGGGCCACACCGCCAAGCCGATACTCTTGGGGCCGGTCACTTTCCTGTATCTGTCCAAAACAGTGGGTTCAGAGTTCGACCGTTTGACACTGCTGCCGGCGCTGCTGGAATGTTATCAAACCATTCTGGCCCGATTTGCCGCCCAAGGCGTTGAATGGGTGCAATTGGATGAACCTGCGCTGGCACTTGAGCTGGATGACAACTGGCAGCAGGCCTTTAATCAGGCCTACGGCGTGTTCAAGTCGGCGCCGCTCAAGCTGTTGCTGGCAACCTATTACGGCACTGTCGCCCACCATCAAAGTCTGTTGTCGGCACTGCCGGTGGCGGGTATTCACCTGGATCTGGTAACGGCGCCCGAGCAGTTGCAGGCCTTTGCTGGTGCATTGGCACCCGAGCAGGTGTTGTCGGTTGGGGTGATCAACGGCCGTAACGTCTGGGCCGCCGATCTGGATCTTGTGGCCGAGCAGTTGGCGCCACTGGCACGGGATCTGGGAGACCGGCTCTGGCTCGCTACTTCCTGCTCCCTGTTGCATACCCCGGTGGATCTTGAGGTGGAAACCGCGCTGGCGCCCGAGCTCAAGAGCTTACTGGCCTTTGCCCGGCAAAAACTCACCGAGTTGCAGGAGCTCAAGGCGCTTTTGGAGGCGCCTGAGACTGAAAATGCCAAAGCCGTGGTCACCCGTTGCCGGAGTCGGCGCGCGGCCAGGGCGCAGGGGCGTAATCAACCGCTCAGTGCCAGAATTGATGCCTTGATTGCGGCTGATTACGACCGAAACCATGAGTTTGAGGTGCGCAGACAAGCCCAGCAGGCCAGGTTCAAGCTGCCTTTGTTGCCGACGACTACCATAGGTTCATTCCCGCAGACGGCGGCCATTCGTAACCTGCGTAGCCGCTGGCGCAAGGGGGAGTTGGACGATACGGTATACACAGAGCAACTGCAACAGGTGACCCGGGATACCATAGAACGTCAGCTCAAGTTGGGGATAGATGTGTTGGTACACGGTGAAGCCGAGCGCAACGACATGGTGGAATACTTTGGTGAACAGCTCGACGGCGTAGGTTTTACCAAACATGGCTGGGTGCAGAGTTATGGTTCCCGTTGCGTTAAGCCGCCGCTGATCTATGCCGATGTGACCCGTCCCAAGGCGATGACAGTCGACTGGGCCGAGTATGCCCAGAGTCTAACCGACAGACCGGTGAAAGGCATGCTGACCGGGCCTGTGACCCTATTGCATTGGTCCTTTGCCCGCGAGGATATTAGCCGCGAACAGATAGCGACTCAGTTGGCTCTGGCGATACGCGATGAAGTGGTGGCATTGGAGCAGGCGGGCATAGGCATTATTCAGATTGATGAGCCGGCTTTTAGGGAAGGCTTGCCGCTCAAACGCAGCGATTGGGCCCATTATCTCGATTGGGCTGTGGCCGCCTTCAAGCTCAGCGCCGCCGGTGTCAGGGACGAGACCCAAATTCACACCCATATGTGCTACAGCGAATTCAACGACACTATTGCCGCAATTGCCGCCATGGATGCCGATGTGATCACCATAGAAACATCGCGCTCACGGATGGAGTTGTTGAATGCCTTTGAAGACTTTGACTATCCCAATGAAATCGGCCCCGGGGTTTACGATATTCACTCCCCCAACATTCCAACAGTGGAGGCCATGGTGAGCCTGATTGAAAAGGCGGCGCAGAAAATTCCTCTGCGCCAGCTCTGGGTTAACCCGGATTGCGGCTTGAAGACCCGTAATTGGGAGGAAGTTGAGCCGGCTTTAAAGAACATGGTTGATGCCACCAGGGAGTTGCGACGTCGACTCGGGTGATAAAATTCTGTGGTTAATAATAGTCAGGGGCGCAATGCGCCCCTGATGTTGATTGACTTCAACACGGTAAAGATTCAACTCATGCTTATTCCCAGTATCATCAGGCCCACAGTGCCCAGGATGATCAAGCTTGAAAAGATTGTGCCCAGAATGGCGAAGATTTTCTGCCGCTCTTTTTGTACCAGGCCACCAATACCCAACCCCAAAGACACCAGACAGACCAGCATCATAAAGATGATCATTAACCCTACAAGAACCGCTTCCATGGAGTTTTCATCCATGCCGCCCGGTGTTGTTGTTTCCAGGGTTCCGGCAACAATAAAAGTAATAAACAGGGCGATTCCACTCAATATGCTGGTGACAAATGAGGCTATCCCTGGACCTGAATGTTTTAATTGCATGGCAATCCCTTGATTTTTTCTGATGGTTATCCAATTGAGAAATATACAGAAACTGAGGGAAATATGCCATCGGCCATTTCTGTCTATACTCAGGTCAGCAACCGGACTCAGATAACTATCAGGAGAAGCCCCATGAGCCATGTATACAAGATAATAGAACTGACAGGTTCATCCCCCATCAGCTCAGATGAAGCGGTCAAGAATGCCATCGCGGCGGCCAGTCAGTCGCTGCACAATCTGCGCTGGTTTGAAGTGATAGATACCCGCGGCCACCTGGAAGCCGGTGTCATCGCTCATTGGCAGGTCACCATCAAGGTGGGTTTTACCCTGGATTAGACTTGAATTTAGGCATCTCTTGGCAGGCCTTTTTCCACTATCCGGATCAGGCGTCCTGTCTTGCGGGCGGGAATGGGCACTGTGTCCTTGCCGCTGAGTTTTTCTGCCTGCTGCGCCAGTGCCCACGTTA
The DNA here is from genome assembly GCF_033842865.1 of Shewanella indica. Classification (NCBI taxonomy): domain Bacteria; kingdom Pseudomonadati; phylum Pseudomonadota; class Gammaproteobacteria; order Alteromonadales; family Shewanellaceae; genus Shewanella; species Shewanella indica. The sequence continues at coordinate 561,708 of NZ_JAWXXR010000001.1, read as the reverse complement.
TGTGCTCGGCGACCAGCTCCGAGGCATCTGTCAGTCGCGCCTGCAGGGCGACAACTATGGTTTCACTGCCGGGGGCATTGCCCAGCGCCACTGCAATATTACGTAGCCAGCGTTCATGACCTATGCGGCGAATGGCGCTGCCTTCGGTGTTTTTCAAAAACTCGGTCTCGCTCCAGGCGAACAGCTCCAGCAGTTTGGGTTGCTTAAGTTGTGGCCTTAGATGAAAGTCTGTCTCTGCGGTCAAAGGGGCGGCGCGGTTGATGGGGCATACCAGCTGACAGTCATCGCAACCGTAGATGCGATTGCCGAGCAGTGGTCGAAACTCCAGCGGAATGCTGCCGGCCAGCTCTATGGTGAGGTAGGAGATACAGCGGCGCCCATCGACCACATAAGGCTCGACTATGGCGCCGGTTGGGCAACTTGTGATGCAGGCAACGCAGGTGTTGCAGCCTTCGGCTATGGCGACATCCAAGGGTAGCGGCAGGTTCACCAGCAGTTCGCCGAGGAAAAACCAACTGCCGGCCTCATGGTTGAGGATCAGTGAGTGTTTACCTGTCCAGCCGATCCCGGCCTTTGCTGCCAGCGGCCGTTCCAGAATGGGAGCCGAGTCGACGAAGGGCCGAAAGCCACTGCCTTCAAGTTGCAGGGTTTTGAGCGCTTCATCTATGCGCTCGCCCAACTTTTTCAAGCGATTACGCATCAGCTTGTGATAGTCGCGGCCACCGGCATAACGGGAGATATAGCCAAGGTTAGGATCTTTGAGATTGAAGGCAAACCCCGCTTCTGGCGGCAGATAGTCCATCCGTACTGAGATGACTCGCAAAGTGCCGGGATGCAACTCGGCCGGGCGGGCCCGCATCATGCCGTGGCTGGCCATATAGCCCATTTCACCGTGATAGCCCTTATCGAGCCAGGCCTGTAACCTGGGCTCTTCGCGGCGAAGATCTGTATCTGTGATCCCCACTTGAGCAAAACCCAGCTCTTTGCCCCAGGCTTTTATGTCGCGGGCGAGCTTTCCAAGCATACAGGGATCAAATTGTGGTGGTTGAGGAGCTGACATGAACAGAGGCTGACCGGGGAAAAGACCTGATTATATCAGTAAAGCAGAATCGCTCACAGTTGCCGCAAACGGCGATTTTGGCTTTTGTCGGTGCTATGCTGAAACCGAGGGGGAATGAATATATGCCGACAATTAAGCCTCTGTTTTGGGCCTGCTTGATTGTGTGTGGCTGCATTTTTGCTGGTTTCGTCCAGGCCGGGAATGAGCCTCCCGAGTCCAGACTTGTGCCTCTGAGGCTTTTGACCGAAGCCTGGCCACCCATGAGTTATGAATACCAAGGACAAACTGATGGTTATGCCGTTGCCTTGGTAAAGGCGTTGAACCACAAAGTCACCGCCACCGATGATGAGCCAGTCATAGAGATCTTGCCTTGGGCCCGCGCCATAAATATGGCAACTCATCATGCCAATATCCTGTTATTTGCCACTTCTATTGATAAACAGCGACGGCAGCAATTTGATTTTGTTGGCCCGATTGCCGAAACCCGTATCCAGCTTTATGCCCGCATGGATGATGACTTCACTCCGGCAGATCTATCACAGGCGGCTGCGGCCGGTAATATAGCGATTTATCGTCACTCTCCGGCGCAAAGGTTGTTGAGGGATATTGCGGATGAGCGGTTGCTAATCTCGGGGTTTCCTCAGTATTCGGCCAGGCAGTTGCTGCATAAGCGGGTGCGTTATTGGTGTCAGGCAGAGATCGCGGTTCAGGGCGTCTTGCGGCAATTGGATCAACCGTTGACTGCTGTGAGACCTGTGCTGGAATTGGCACACTTGCGGTTATATCTGGCGTTCTCCAGTGGCACAGATCCTGCGCGAGTCGAAGCCTGGCACAAGGCGCTGCTGGCATTGCAGCGAAGTGGCGAATTTGATGCTCTGTATTTTGAATGGTTTGGAGCAAAGGCGTCACTGCCTGAGGCTGAAGTGTTATGGCATAGCCACTGAATTACTGATTGGTGGGGGAGGTTCAGGCGCTTTCTACCCTATTACGCCCTTTATTTTTGGCGCGGTATAGAGCGTTATCTGCCAGTTTCAGCAGCTCTGAAAATTGTAACTCGGTATTGAGAGTCGCCACCCCGGCACTGATGGTGACTCTGGACTCGCCTGCAAGCGCCTCTGGACTTGACTCTGCCAAGGTTTGACGTAAACGCTCAGCAATCTTCAGGCATTCTTCTCGACTGGTTTCCGGCAACAGCAGCAGAAACTCTTCACCACCGATCCGCCCCAGTAGATCTTGCTCACGAATAAGCGTTTGGCTCACGCTCGCCAGGTGTTGCAGTACCTTATCACCGCCATCATGACCAAACTGGTCGTTGATATCCTTGAAGTTATCGGCATCAAACAGAATAACAGACATAGGTACGCCTGAATGTTTGGCCTGATTGAATAACGCTTCTCCCCTTTGATAGGTATAGCGTCGGTTGGCCAACTGAGTGAGATGATCCGTATGGGCTATCTTCTGAAATTGACGTGACCTTCCGGTTTGTTTATAGGCCAGAATCGCCATAATGAAAATAATGATGCTGGCAAGGATCAGCACCGCCAGCTGCAACAGGCGGTTTTGCTGCAGTATCTGCACCTCCTGTTCTTTGAGACGCTCGCTTTCCAGCAGACGTTGGTTTTCTTTTGCCATGCGGTCGGCATTGAAGCGGGTACGCATCTCTGTGGTGCGGTATGACTGAAGCTTACTATCCAGTTCAGAATGCAGGGAGATATATGATTTGAGCACGTTTGTTGATTCTTGCCAAAGTCCCTGTGCGGCCAATACTTCACTTTTGAGCAGATAGAGTTCGGCCAATCCCCTGTCATTACTGATATCCCGAAAACTCTGTTCTGCCTTGGCCAAGGGGACCATAGCTTGTTCCGCCTGACCTTGGCGCAGCAGCAAATCGGCACTGTAGAGTTGCATAAAGCTGTAAAAGCCACCCTGTTGCTCGGTCACAAATGGTTTGGCGCGCTCCAATGCCTGTTTGGCATCCTCTATTCTGTCGAGTTTCAACAGCGAACCTGCCATATTGACCGAAACTCCTGCGGCTTCGACAGTCATTCCTTGTCGTTTGAGATAGTTGTAAGACTGCTGGAATTTGGTTACAGCCGCTTCGAAATCTCCCAATTCCTCGAGAGCTATGGCCATCTCGCCATTGACAATATAGGCTTGTTCTTCATGGCCTCCTTGGCGATAAGCCTGTTCCAATTGGCGGTAATAGTTGAGTGCACTCTGCGGATCGCCGAAACGACGAAAGCTGGTAGCGAGATCAACCAAGTTGTAGCGGCTCCAATAATCCAGTTTGAGTTGTTCATAGAGCTGTTGGGCGGTCAGAAGATCTTCCAATGCCAGTGCAAAATTGCCCTGAAAAGAATACATGGCACCACGCATACTGCGGGCATCCGCGATTAACCGGCGGTCTTCGAGTTGGTAGGCTTGTTGTAAGGCTTGGTCATAGTCGGCTTTGGCCTGCTCCATATTACCTTTGAGTTGAGAGTACCAACCATGGCACAGGCGAAAGTCGGTCAGGGCTTCCGGATAAGCTTGATTTTCAGCCATCTGTTCTTGGGTATTGGCGTAATCTATTGCTGCATCAACCTTGGCATTATTATTGATGTCATAGCTCCAACAGCGGGCGCGCCTGAGTCTTACTTGGCGATCAAGATCGTTATCTGCCAACAATTGGGCTATCCGCTCCAGAGTTTGCTCCACCTTGGCAACATTATTGACCTGCCCATTTTCAAGCAGTTTGAATAACTTATCTGCCTCGGGGTTATCCAATGCCTGAGCGAGCGGAACCATGCCGGACAAAAGTAGCAGAGCGAAGGCTGATTTCAAAAAGTATGACTTCACGCTTACCGATAGAGATATGTTTATATTATGTTACTAAGCATACGCACCAGGGCATTGGCTGACCAGCAATAAATCGTTAAATTTGCGCACCAAGTAGGGTTTCATCCAATGCCTGTTACCTGGTTTTGAGCCCGCTTGGCTCCGTTATTTCGCTGACTTTTTGGTATTTTCATGGTGCCAATTGGAGATGGATTGCTGTTTCATGCCGGTGCTATACTCGCCGCCAATCGCTTTTAGACGGAATACACAATGACTCAAGTTGATGCTCAATACCGGCAACAGGCACATAGTGCCGCCATCAATATCTGCTCTCAAGTTCTGCCCATGGATAAGTTGCCGACGGCGCTGAAAGAAGCCTATGACAATCTGTTTGAACAACTGCTGGAGGATAAGGAGTCTGAGTTCAAACAGGCTTGGGACAAGTTGCCGCCAAGTGCTGCCAAGTTGCTGCCCAGAGCCGAATTTCACGGCTTTTTTATCGCATCGGCCTGGTTGCAACTGAGTTTGATGGCCCAGGATATCGCCCAGCTGGCGGATACCGATAAGGCTATTGCCGAGCAGGAATATAGCGGCATATATGATCGTATTTCACAGTCGGCGCTCAAGGAGAGTGTGCGCAAGTTGAAAAAAGCTCGTACCGACAGGCGCTTACTCAACAGTATTCGAGATGTGATAGCCAATGGCTAAATAAAAAACCGGCATTATCTTCTTAATATGCCGGTTTTTTATGTGTGCGGACGCTCTTAGAAGGAAGTACGCTTGTAGCGGCGATACTCAGGCTGCCAGAAATTACTCTCGATAGCCTGTTGCAACATCTCATCGGAAGTCGGCAATGCGTGGCCTTGCTCGATGGCGACCTTGCCGACGGCAAAGGCGATGTGCTTGCTGACCTTCTGGATCTCTTCCAGCTTAGGCAGCAGGGAACCACTGCCGTTGAGCGCCAGCGGCGAGCATTCTGCCAAGGCGCGGCTGGAGGCCATCAGCATCTCATCGGAGACCCGCTTGGCACCACTGGCCAATACCCCAAGGCCTATGCCGGGGAAGATATAGCTGTTGTTGCACTGGGCGATTTCATAGGTCTGGTTGTCTATGACCACAGGCTCAAAGGGGCTGCCGGTGGCAACCAGCGCCTGGCCATTGGTCCAATGCAGAATATCTTTGGGCGTGGCTTCAACCCGGCTGGTGGGGTTGGACAGCGGGAACACTATCGGTCTTGGGCAGTGGCTGTGCATGGCGCGGATGATCTCCTCGCTGAACAGCCCAGGGGCGCCGGAAACCCCGATAAGCACTGTCGGCTTGCCGTTGTTGACCACATCCAGCAATGAGATGTTGTCACCGAAGTTGCTCCATTGCTGCAGCTCTTCGCGCTTTTGCGCCAGCTTCTGCTGGAATGGCAACAGGTTGGGCATATTGTCCTGCAACAGTCCCCAGCGATCGACCATAAACACCTGGCGTCTGGCCTGCTCATCACTGATCCCTTCGGAAACCATCTGCGCAATAATCGCTTCGGCGATGCCGCAACCTGCGCTGCCGGCGCCGAGGAAGGCAACTCTTTGCTGGCTCAACTGAGTGCCGGCGGCCTTACAGGCGGCGAGCAGTGAGCCAACTGTGATAGCGGCGGTTCCCTGAATGTCATCATTGAAACAGCAGTATTTATCCTTGTAACGCTCCAGCAGCGGCATGGCGTTTTTCTGGGCGAAGTCTTCGAACTGGATCAAGGCCTCGGGCCAGCGGCGATGAACCGCCTGCATAAAGGCTTCAATAAATTCCAGATATTCTTCACCGCCTATGCGCTGGTGGCGCCAACCCATATACATGGGATCTTCCAGCAGATGCGGATTATCTGTTCCCACATCCAAGGTGATGGGCAGAGTGTAAGCCGGGCTGATGCCGCCACAGCTGGTGTAGAGTGACAACTTTCCAATCGGGATCCCCATGCCGCCGATCCCCTGATCGCCGAGCCCCAAAATACGCTCACCATCGGTAACCACTATCACCTTCACCTTGTGACGGGTGGAGTTGTTGAGGATGTCGTCGATGCGATCCTTGTTCGGATAGGAGATAAACAGGCCGCGGTTACGGCGGTAGTCTTTGGAGAAGCGTTCACAGGCCAACCCGACGGTTGGGGTGTAGATGATAGGCATCATCTCTGTGATGTGGTTCTGAACCAGACGATAGAAGAGGGTCTCGTTGGTGTCCTGGATATTGCGCAGATAGATATGCTTGTCCAGATCATTGCTGAAGTTCTTGAACTGATCGTAGGCACGTGAGGCCTGCTCTTCGATCGTTTCAATCACGTAGGGCACCAAGCCTTCGAGGTTGAAGAAAATACGCTCTTCCTCGGTAAATGCACTACCTTTGTTGATCAACGGCGCTTCGAGAATAGCCGGACCGGCAAAAGGCAGATATAAGGGGCGTTTATTATCGTCCATGGCTAACCTTTTATGTTCTTTGTTGGTGGATGACGGGCTGTGATCTAAATCCGCATAGATTACCACGAAATGTGATCTTTGTTGCCTGCGGGCGAGGGCTTGAGCAAAAATTTTGTTTAAAACGCGGCAAACCGGATTGGCCTGAGCCTAAGAGGGTAACGACACAAAACAAAGAACCAGGCGGATGCCTGGTTCCAAAGGAGAAATCAGTCGTTGCTTGTTGGCTTACTTACCGCGATATTTAAGTGACAAGCCTTTGATAAAGTTACGCATTAACTGATCACCACAATAGCGGTAATGCTTGTGCTCCGGGTTGCGGAACAGGGCGCTCAGCTCAGCCTTGCCGATACGGAAGTTGGCCAGTTCAAGAATGGCAATAATATCTTCTTCTTTCAGTTCCAAGGCGATTCTGAGTTTCTTGAAGATGATGTTGTTGTTCAGGCTGGATAGCGGCTGCGGAATGCCACTGCCGGGACGCAGGCCGCGTTTGTCGATGATCACGGCATCGAGAAATTGGCACAGGGTGCGATCGTCACAGGGACGGAACCCTTCTTCATCTTCTTTCTTGAGCAGGCCGGCCAGCTCAGCTTCACTCATTTCACGCTTCATTTTAGCGTAGAGACGCAATACCTTGGAGTCGTTGAAATTAAAGACAAAGCGCAAGCGGCGCAGAATATCGTTGTTGGTCATGAATGTCCCTGGGCCGGTTTGACTCCCGGCTTAGTTTTAACACTGTCTGGCGATTGACTTAGGTGCGTTAGGCGCGGAGGCTCCGCAGTATTGCGGCATTATACCTAAAAGCCGGGCAGATTTGCCGCTTTTTCCAGTGGACAGTTCGCGGCCGTTTCGCGCACCGCTTGTCGCAGCTTGTCGTGAAGGGCGAACACCCGGCCTATATCTTTGAGTGACCAAGAGGTGTTTTCCAGCACCACCAGATTGAAGCCCGAGTCCGGATAATAAATCGCCGTGCTGATATAACCCGCTATGTAACCACTGTGGCTGAACTCCAGGGGCAACTCAGGGCTCAGTTGTATTCCGGCGGCATAATTCAGCTCGCCCCAACGATGGGGGCGTTTGCCTCTTGGCGCCAGCAGTTGCAGATAGCCGCCAGGGCTCAGTAGTTGCCCCTGATGCAGGGCCTGCTGAAAGTCGGCAAAGGCAGAGGCGGAGCCAATAAGGGCGCCGCTGGCCAGCAGCTTATCTGTGAGAGTCAACTGCTCGGCCACGCTCTCAAAGCCGCTGTCTGTCTCGGTTCTTCCTATCGCCAGATGGGGTAACTGTTCCTGGATACTTTCAATACTGCCGGTGCGGGCCTTGAGCTCAAGCCCCTCGGCATCAAAGAAGCGTTGCAGCAATTGAGTACTGCTGCTGCCGTTACGCTTGAGGATCTCGGCCAGCAGCCAATAATTGTCATTGCTGTATTTAAAATCGCTGCCCGGGGTGAACAGCAAGGCTTGTCCTTGGATGCCTATGCCGGATGTGTGGCTCAGCAACATGGCGACTGTGATGGCCGGATCCAGTTCGGCCTTTTTGCCGAGCAGGGCGGCGGCGCTGTCATTGAGCTTGAAATCGCCTCTTTCTATCGCCCGCATCACCAAGACGGCAAACACTTGCTTTGACAGTGAACCCAGCACAAATTGGCTATCAGAGGTGATGGGTTTGCCCTGGCTTTCTCCGGCCGCATGGCTCAGCAGTGTCTTTTTACCTTGCCTTAACTCGATTACGCCGCTGAAGGGCAGGGGGTTTTGCTTGATTATCAGCTGCAGCTGTTGTGTCAGCTCTTGGCTGTGGCAGGCAGATGGCGCCGAACCCTTGCCTGGTGCCGGCTCTTGTTTGGGCCCTGGCGCCGCGCTCAGGCTTAAAGTGAATCCCAGCATGCAGGCCATGGTGATGCCTTTGACTGTCGATGAGAGGTTTGGCCCTAAAAAGCGCGGCTTTGCCAGCGGTGAGCAGTTCATGCAACTTCCTTATTTGATGTAGCAAGACCAATAGATAAACAGCAGCGCAAAGCCAAACAGGTAACCGAGTCCCAGCCAGCCCCAGAGTTGCATGCCCTTGCCGTAACGAGCCTCAGTCGGCAGGGTTTTGGAACTCATCAGCCGTAGATTCAACCAGGCAAAAATGCAGGTGGTCATAAAGGCCTGGATCATCACCAATTCCAACAGTGATAGCAAGGCACCCTTGAAGAACAGGAACAGCAGCAAGGCCAGCAGCGACATAACCAGCAGGATCACCGCCAGGCGTTTACCGCTGGGGCGGCGCTCAAGCAGCAGGCGCCAACCGGCATCCAGGGTGCTGTTGTAATCATAGAGCACAGTGACAGTGGTGGAGAAAATACACAGCAGCGCCACCAAGGCGATAAGCATACGGCCCCACTCCCCGAGCACGCTGGCGTAGAGGGAGATCAACTGCCCGGCAAACTGGGCTCCCGAGTCGGCAAAGGAGGCTCCTGAGTCATGCATGGTACCGGCACCCAGGTTGAGAAACACCAGTGCCAGCACTGCGGCGCGAAATCCGTCAGCATCGACTATGCCAACCAGGCTTATCAGGGCGTCATTGCCGGATTGTCCGGCGGTTTCCTGCTTGAGTTTCTTCAGACCGAACAGGCGCATCAGTGGCCGCTGAATAAGCGCCATGTCGGTGATTTTATCCAAGGGCACAGTATTTTCGGTGCGGGTCAGCAGGCCGCGGCGCACCACTAGCTTACGCTCGGTTAGCTCGGCGCTTATGTTGGCGATATTATCGGCAAAGCGAGCCTGAAGCAGTGGCGCGGCGGCTGTGGACATGGCGACTTCCTATATCAGTAAAATCAAATTTACCTCGGGTAGAGGCATTGACTTTAGATATTAAAGAGTTAAGTTGAATCGGTAAATGTTAAGAAATATGACAACACGGAAGTTTGTAGTCGTGGTTGTTTTCCACAAAAACAGCTGAAGAAATTAGGGATAATTATGAACAGACCTCACCTTGTCCTGAGTGCCTGCGCCGTCGCACTTGCCTTGACCCCTACCGGAGAATCCTTCGCGGCCGAGGAGTCTGTGGAGCGTATCGAAGTCACAGGCTCGCGGATCAAACGTACCGATATGGAAGGCCCATCGCCCATTCAATCCATAGGCAAGGAAGATATTGCCAACATGGGCTACGACAACCTGCAGCAGTTGCTGGAAAGAATGCCGGCGGCCGGGGCCGGCACTTTCTCCACCCGCGGCAACAGCCAGGACTCTACCGCCAACGGTGCCGCCGCCATCAGCCTGCGTGGCATGGGGCCGGATGCAACCTTAGTGCTGATCAATGGTCGCCGGGTTTCCATCAGCGCCTTTGCCGAAGGGGTCAGCAATTCTTTTGTCGATATCAACAGCATTCCCGTATCGGCCATTGAGCGGATAGATATACTCAAGGACGGCGCCTCGGCCATCTATGGCTCGGATGCCATCGCCGGGGTGGTCAACATAGTGCTGAGGAAAAACATCGAAGGCATTGAAGTCAATCTCGGCTATGGCGCCACAGATGGCCCCAATTACAACGAAAAGACCGCCAGTCTGGTGTGGGGCACCATGAGTGACAAGGGCAGCGCGTCTGTGATCCTGGATTACTTCAGCAACTCGACCCTGAGCGCCGATGAGATGGGGCAGTTTGGTACCGCCAATCAGTCGCCCTGGGGCGGGGAGGATTTCCGTTCCTCGCGGGGCTTTCCCGGGTATTTCTATGTCAATGGCGTCAAGACCATAGATCCGGCTTGTCCGGCCGATTCCGCCACATCGAGCGGCAGCTGCCTGTTCGATTATGGCCCCTATAACTTGGTGATCCCCGAGGCCGAGCGCATAGGCGCCATAGGTCAGTTTGAGTATCACCTGAGTGACTCCCTGACCGCCTTTTTGGAGTTGGCGGCTCAGCACAATACTTCCAAGGCCGGTGGCGCCGCCACACCGCTGGATGAAACCGCCGGTTTGACGGTTCCCGGTTCACATCCCAACAATCCTTTTGGTCAGGATATTGACATAGGTCGCTTCCGCACAGTGGATGCCGGTCCCCGCCGCTGGGATATCGAGTCCGACAGCTTGAGATTAGTGGCCGGTCTGCGCGGCAGCTTCAAGGAGTGGGACTGGGAAGTCTCGGCCCAAAAGGGGCGCAGTGAGTCGACCCAGACAGGGGATCGCAGCCAGGGCTGGGTGCGGGTGGACTATCTGCAGGAGCAAATCAATCTCGGCAACTACAACCCCTTTGGCGGCACCATCAACTCACCCGAGGTGATAGATGCCATTACCACCAGTCTGGTGCGTCAGGGCAAGTCACATATTACCGCCTATGATGCCAGCATTTCGGGGCATGCCTTTACCCTGGCAGACAGGGATATCATGCTGGCCGCCGGGATGGAATATCGTGAAGAGGATGTCAGCGATGTGCCCGATGAGCAGTTCCAGCGCGGGCTTATCTTCGGGACTGAAGCGGTTTCCGCCGCGGCCGAGCGCGATCAGTATGCCGCCTACCTGGAGTTTTCCATTCCGGTGACCGACAGCTTTGAGCTGCAACTGGCGGGGCGCTACGATCATTACAGCGATTTTGGCTCCACCACCAATCCTAAGGTGGCATTCCACTGGGGCATGACGGAAGACTTGAGTATGCGCGCCTCCTGGGCCCAGGGATTCCGGGCACCATCGTTGGCTCAGATAGGCCTGGGCCCTTCGGAAAAGAGTAACTTCTTTAAAGATACCTATGCCTGCGCCGCTCAGGGTATCTCCGAGGCCGACTGTGAGGTACTGGATTACAACACGGTATTTGCCGGTAACCCGGATCTGGACGCCGAGGAGTCGGAAACCTGGAACATCGGCATGATCTGGGCGCCGAGCCAGAAGTTCGATATCGGCTTCGATATCTGGAACATCACCCAGGACAACAAGATAGACGAGCAGCCTCTGGGCGATATCTATGCCGCCAACTGTAATGATCAAAACAGCGCTATCTGTGTGCGCCTGCCCCCCGCCGGTGGCGAGCCGCTCGGGGTGCTTGATGTGATTCACTCAAGCTTTGTTAACTTAAGCTCCCAGGAGGCCCAGGGCCTGGATATCTCGGCTCACTACGGCCTGGAGCTGGACAGCTATGGCGATCTCAAGTTTGGCCTTGAGTGGAGCTATCTGGACAAGTTTGAAAAGGACGGCCTGGATTATACCGGCGAGTATGAGTATCCCCAGTACCGCTGGCTGGCCAGCACTAACTGGACCATGGGCGACTTTGCCGCCAACCTCAATGTCAGCTACATAGGTGAATTTGAGGATACGCCGGATATCAACTTCGACGGCGCCCTCGACTTTACCGAGAACAAGTCACGTATGGTGGATGCCCAGTTCCTGGTGGACTTGCAGGCTTCCTACCGTTTCAACGAGATGTTCAAGTGGACGCTCGGGGTCAACAACCTGTTGGATGAAGAGCCGCCGTTTGCCATAGGCGATGGCGATGGCGATCTCTATGGCTATGTGATGTCTGTGCATAACCCCAGAGGCCGTTTCATCTACACCAAGGTTAGTCTTAACTTCTGAGCAGGCCCCCGGCCCTTGATGGCAAACTGACAAGGGCCGGATGCTGGAGAGTTAAGATAAGAAGTGAGACATAAGAGCCGAGAAATAAGGACTGAGTGACAAGCTTGAGGCAGTGGGAGTATCTTGTTGCTGTTGACCTTATCATCATGGCGCCTGCGGGCGCCTTTTCTGCCACCATACCTGCGTTAGCCATTGCTTATGGCGACAGGGCAATTTAAGGAAAGTAATATGATTCGACTCTATGGCACGCCGCGAAGCCGGGCGCTGCGGGTTTCCTGGTTGTTGGAAGAGCTGGAACTGCCCTGGGAGTTTCACTTTGTTGATATGGCCAAGCAGCAGAACCGCACTCCTGAGTTCCTGGCGCTTAATCCCTGCGGTAAAATCCCCGTGCTCGAGGATGACGGTCTGGTATTGACCGAATCGGCGGCCATTATGCTCTATCTGGCCGAGCGTTACGGTGAGGGGCGTCTGTTGCCCAAGCCAGGCACGGCAGCCTCCGGGCATCATCATCAATGGTTGAGCTTTGTGATAACCGAGTTGGAGCAGCCGTTATGGACCATGGGCAAGCACAGGTTTGCCTTGCCGGAGGAGCAGCGGGTGGCGGCGATTCAAGCCACTGCCGTATGGGAGTTCAACAAGGCCGCGGCCATTGCCGAGCAGTGGCTGCCTGATAGCCCATTCTTGCTCGGTGATGAATTGACTGTGGCCGATATACTGCTGGCCCATACTCTGAACTGGGCCACCATTTTTGAGCAGCAGATCCCGCCCAAACTGGCGGCTTACCGAGACAGGCTTAACCTGCGTCCGGCAATGAAAAAGGCGCTGGACAAAGCCAGCGCCAATTTAACTGATTAATCAAACTCTGGTTTAAAGCCGCAGTATTTCGGGGCCGTGATATTTCAGAGCTGTGCGGCCGCCCACTTGGCGCGGCTTTCGCGGCTCTCCCCCAGCCCGCCTTGCTGCTCTCTGAAGGCCTTGTAGGATTCCACATCCAGTGGCACCAGGCTGATATCCACTTCCAGCACCAGTTTGCACTCTTTCTTGATCCGCCAGGCGGCGGTATTGTACAACTCAGTGAGTGGCAGCGAGCTTAAAAACTCAGGGTTGTACTGGGTGTAAATCGCCTGGGTAGGATAAACCACAAAGGCCAAACGGCGCTTGGGTTCTTTCTTGAACATGGCCTCGATACCATCACAGGTGTTCAGCACCTGCATCTCGATAATATCGTCGATTTCCAGCAGTTTTTTCTGAGCCAGTTCGCTTACCTGCGCCTCGCCCGTTTCCCAGGAGAGCAACTCGGCTTCATCGACTTTCAGTAACTCGGCGGCCTGGGCGGTACCCAAGCCAAGAGATTGGCGCAGGCACTGAAATTCGATGGCGTTGAGCGGATATTGTTTGGACATAATGCTTCCTGTTTTTTCTATGTGTCTGATGGGGGGCGCCCAGGGCATGCCGGCCTGTGTCAGCTTTGCAGCCAGACGTCTTCGACCCATTGCCAGAATGACTCCCAGCAATCTTCTTCATCCAGGCCGTCTTGATTCCAGAAGTAGACCACACCTTCCTGATCTATGCAGTAAAAGTCATCACCGGTTTGGCAGATGGCAATCAGATCTCTGGGCATTCCCAGCGACCAGGCATAGGAGGTCACTTCCGGCAGATAGGTGTGGGACTGGGGATCGGCAGCGGTCACCGGCTCCAGGCTGCCATAGATAACATCGCTGGCATGCAGCAGATATTCTTTCAGCTCCGCAGGCAAAGGGATGAGTATTTGCTCTTCGATATCCACCAGATCGTCAAAGCCGGGCAGATCCAGCGGTACAGGAACCTGCTCTGACAGTTCCTGCAGTTGCTCTATGATTTCATGCATGATTTTACGCTTTGGCCGAGGGTCAATGCGCTGGAGTATAGCGGCTTGTTGGCCGCTGACAAGCTTTGTCAGGCGACTATGGTATTTTCTATGCCAAGAGTCTGGGTTTGTTGGCGTTTATAACCTAACCAGGCCTTGTGGTACAGCTTGTGTGATTCCTGGCGCAGCTTCTGGATCCGGGCCAGTTCCAGCTCGCTCAGCGGCCTTTGCTCGCGGGCAGCCTTATGTTCCATCGCCTGCACCTCTTCATAGACTTGGTGCTCGGCGCCGTTTTTGATGGCGGCAATCTCCCTTAAGTGCAACTGAACTTCGGCAATCAGGCCACTTTTCGGCAGTTGCAGCAGCAGGTTGATATCCCGATAGCCAGAGGCCTTTGGCTGGGCAAACCTGTCTTTGACCTGTAGCACATTGGCCTGTTGATTCAGGGTGTCAAAGGCCAGCTGCAGGTCATCAAGGTTGTCGGCTATCAGGGTGGCTCGCACCAGATCTGTCAGGGCGGCGGGGTCGTTATTCAGCTTGTGCGCCACCTTGGCTTCGGCCCGTTGACGCTCTTTCACTTTGGCAAGGAGCAGCTCAGTCTCGCTCTGATTGGCTATCTGTGACAGGAGACTGTGCAATTCATTTTGTGCCATCGGTGCCTGCTGGTAGAGGGCATTGAGGCTGGAGACGGGCTGCCTTGGGGCGCTGAAGCTTTGTTTCTTGAGGGCATTGAATGGGAGGGCCGAGTTTTGGCGCTGGCTGTAGCCGCTGTCGTCTCTTGGTTCAGCTTCATACTCTGAAGGCTGAGCGTAGGCGGTGCGCGCCGAAAGCAATAACAGGAAAACCAGGAAAGTGCGGAATAATCGGGTCATGGGGCCTCGCATCCAGAATGACTTCTAAGTGGCTTTGACTCCAATGTAGCACTTGGCTCTGAACCCTTGCTGAACCTCAAATGAAACTTTATTCATCTAAAAACAAAGGCGCCTTGAGGCGCCTTTGTTGGCAAGCGTAAAATTACCAGATTTTTACGCGCTGGGCCGGCTCAATATACATGCCGTCACCTGGCTTCACGTCAAATGTGCTGTAGAACTGCGGCATATTGGACAGTGAACCTATGGCGCGGAACTTGGCCGGTGAATGAGGATCTGTGGCCACTCGGTTGCGCATGGCTTCCTCTTTGATCTTGGCACGCCAGATTTGGGCGAATCCGAGGAAGAAGCGTTCATCACCGCTCAGACCGTCGATTACCGGAGCCTCTTTGCCCGCCAAGGATTTTTTGTAGGCCTTGTAGGCTATGGTGACGCCAGAGAGATCGCCGATATTTTCACCCAGGGTCAGACTGCCGTTAACGTGTAGGTCGTCAAACACATAGTAGCCGTCGTACTGGGCGATAAGCGCCTTGCCGCGAGCGGCAAATTCTTTCAGATCCTGCTCGGTCCACCAGTCGCGCATATTGCCTTCGCCGTCGAACTTGGCACCCTGATCATCAAAGCCGTGACCCATCTCATGGCCGATAACCGCACCTATACCACCATAGTTGACGGCATCGTCGGCAGCCATATTAAAGAAAGGTGGCTGCAAGATGGCGGCCGGAAACACGATTTCGTTCATGGTCGGGTTGTAGTAGGCGTTGACGGTTTGTGGCGTCATGTGCCATTCGCCCTTGTCTATGGGGCTGCCCAACTTGGCCAGTTGCTTTTGATGTTCCACTTCACCGGCGCGGATCTCGTTACCGACCAGGTCGTCAGCCTTGATAGTCAGCTTGCTGTAGTCTTCCCACTTGTCGGGATAGCCGATTTTCGGGTTGAACTTGGCCAGTTTTTCCTTGGCGGCAACTTTGGTGTCTGCGCCCATCCACTCAAGTTCATCTATGCTGTCGGCGTAGGCACCGCGCAGGTTTTCCACCAGATGCTCCATCCGCTCCTTGGCTTCAGGGGCGAAGTGGCGCTTGACGTATACTTTACCCACGACTTCACCCAGCAGGCTGTTGACCTTGGCTACACCGCGCTTCCAACGAGGTTCCTGTTCTTGCTGGCCGTTGAGTGTCTTGGCGAAGAACTCGAAGTTTTCTTTATCCAGCGGCTCGCTCAGATCTGAGGCGAAGTGGGTCAACAGCTGCCAGCGCATATATGTCTTCCAGGTCGCCAGATCTGTGTCTTTGACTATCTGGTTCAGGCCTTCGATAAAGCTGGGCTGATTGATGATGATATCGGCTTGCTTGTCGGCGCCAAGCGCAGTCAGGTAGGCGTTCCAGTCGATGTCCGGCGCCAGTGTTGACAGTTCTTTGACCTCCAATTTGTTGTAGGTCTTGGTGCTGTCACGGCTTTCAACCACATCCCAATGCTTGGCGGCAATAGCGGTTTCCAGCTTCATGATGGCTTCGGCGCTTTGTTGTGGCTCGGCAAAACCGGCCAGGGTGAACATCTTGGCGATATGCTCAACAAAGGCCTTGCGGATGTTGACGAAACGCTCACCTTCGTTGAAGTAATAGTCTTTCTCCGGCAGGCTCAGGCCGTATTGCCAGATATGGGTGGCATAGCGGCTGGAGTCCTTGGCATCGACATCGATATAGAAGGCCATGGGCGTGCCGCCACCGAGAATTTGGCTCTTGCCGAAGTAGGCCGCCAGTGCTTGCTTGTCTTTGATGGCATCTATGATTGCCAGCTCACTCTCCAGTGGCTTGATCCCCAACTGGTTGAGCGTATCGCTGTCCATAAAGGAGCGGTAAAGGTCGGCCACTTTTTGCTCGTCACTGCCGGGCTTGAGATCTTTGCTCTGCGCCACCTCTTCAATAATGGCTTTGACATCGTCACGGGATTTTTCCCTGAGGTCATAGAATGCGCCTGTGCTGGTGCGATCTGCCGGGATCTCTGTGTTCTTGATCCAGCCGCCGTTGACATAGGTATAGAAGTCATCCTGAGGACGAACAGACTTATCAAAGTTGGCAAATTCAATTCCCGAGCCCAGGGCTTGGCTGACGGCGGCGGCAGTTGCGGTTTTGGCGACTTCCGGCTGTTTGGCTGCTTCAGCCTGGGTTTCAGCCGTTTTGTCATTACAGGCAGATAGGCCTGCGATGAGTGAGGCACACAATCCCCCAATGAGTACTTTTCTCATGCTGTTTCCTTTTCTTTGTTCTTTGCTGTCCCGCTAGGGGACATTTTTATCAGATTGGCTGCACACCCGTTTGTTCGGGAAAAACCGCAGTGATGCCTATGTTAAGGCCTGTGTGGGAATGTAAACAAGTCCTGCTGCGACGACAGTGAGCTTCGGCGACGCGGGAGTTGTAAGCAAAGGTTACAGGCGCTTATTTGAGTGAGCGTTTGACAGTCTTTGCCCTTTAGCTTGTCAGGCTCCATAATGGCGCGCAATTGACACGGCATAACTCAAGAGGTTGGATAGCCAAGTGCGTTTAGATAAATTTATCTGTGAGTCTACAGAGCTGACCCGTTCCATGGCCAAGAAGGCGCTGCACCGCGGTGAAATCAGTGTCGATGGTGAAATCGTCAAGGACTCCAGCTTCAAGGTGCGTGACGGCATGAAAGTGTGCTTCGACGGTGAACCTATCAGCTTGATAGGCAACAGATATCTGATGTTGCATAAGCCGGTCGATACCATTTGCTCAACCGTGGATGAGGTCTATCCTTCGGTCATCAGTCTACTGGAGATAGAAAAGCCCGAGAATCTGCACATTGCCGGGCGCCTGGATGCTGATACCACAGGTCTGGTGTTGATTACCGATGATGGCCAGTGGTCGCATAAGCTAACCTCTCCCAAGAAGGAATGCGGCAAACGCTACCGGGTGTGGCTGGCCAGCCCTGTTACTGAAGACTTGATCCCACAATTTGCCGCTGGCCTGGCGCTGCACCGGGAAGAGGGGCTGACCCGGCCGGCGCAGCTGCAGTTAATTAGCCCGACTGAAGTCTTGTTAACCATTACCGAAGGTAAATATCATCAGGTGAAACGTATGTTTGCCGCTGTGGGCAACAAAGTGGAAGCCCTGCATCGTGAGTCAATCGGCGCCATAGAACTGGATAGCGAACTGGAACCCGGTGAGTGGCGTTATCTGACCGAAGCGGAGATAGCCTCGGTAGGCTGAAGAAAAGGCACCAAGGCCAGCTGGAGGCCTTGGTGCGATACAGCTGATTATTGCTGCAGTTTAATCCGGCCACTGATGGTGTTGATACTGACATCGGCTTGGCCGGAACCGCTTTGGAATTGCAGCGATTCAGCCTTGGTGTACTTGGCTTTTTTCGGTGAGTCCTGGGTCAGTTGGTTGTCAATCTTGCCACCTGGGCCACCGCTGATATCAAAGGCGGCATTCGGCAGTTGGGCAAACTTGAGTTCAATATCGCCACTGACGCTATCGACATTGGCATTGCCGGCCAGGCTTTGCATGGCAATACTCAAGTCGCCACTGACGGTTCTGGCCTTGAGTGACTCGGGAGCCTTGAGGGTCAATTGACTCTTGCCCGAGACCTGATCCAGCTCCACTTCTATGGCATCACTCTCGGCGTTTAGTTCGCCGCTCACCAGGCGATAACTCACCTTGCCCAGACTCTGTTTATCCTCAATGTCGCCGGAAACGGTTTCCAGATACAGTTCACCCTGGTTGCTCTGGGTGTGGATACTGCCGGAAACCGTGGTCAGTTGCAGATTGCCTTTGAGATCCTGGCCCTTGATATCGCCACTGACATTGGCTGAGTTGATCTCACCCTCCAATCCTTGAAGGTCATAATCGGCGGAAACGCCTTTGAGCTTCATATTGACGGTGGCGGGCAGAAAGATCTCCAGCTTTGAGCCGTCTTTGTCCCGGCTGTTATAGCTCTTGGGCAGCTTGTCTTCGATAACAAAGCTGCCGCCCTGCTGACCAAACACCAGGCCTTCACTGAGCTCATCCAGCTTGCCCTTGATGGCGACTTCAGCCTTGTCCCAACTGCGGATCTTCACTTCTCCCCGTTGGATCTTGATATTCAATTTAGCTCCGGACTCCAGCGCCGCACTTTGATCGACCTTCTCGGCCGCATGCAATACCGGGCTCAGCAGCAGGGCTGAAGAGAGTAGGGTTAGTGATATCTTGTTCATATGCTGATTCCTTGTTGGTCGAGTTGAGTTGGCAGTTGTTCACCCCGGGTGAGCAGCTCTATCTCCCTTTGCTGTACCCAAAGCCAGAGTTGCCAAAGTTGTTGATCGGTCGGGTCTTGTTTTAGTGCCTGGAATATCTGCGTGGCGGCTTCCCTGAGTTCATCTATGCCGCGACTGAGCGGCGTGGTCATGCTGACCTTTTGCCATTGGCCGAAATTGACACTGGCTTCCAGTTGTTTCACTTGTTGTTGGTGTTGATACTGCAACTGCTCCAGCATGGCCAGCATCTGTGGGTCGACGCGGCTTTGGGTTTGTTGCTGCAAGCCCTGATAGCCGAGCAGAGACACCAATAGCAGGCTGCAGGCGATAGCCAGATTGCGCCAGCCGTTGCTGGCGTTTGCGGCCTTGGGTGGCTGAGATGGTTCCAGCCTGGCGGCGATTTCAGGCCAGAGGTCGCGCTCGGGTGTTTTTTCCCGTGGCAGTTGTTCTAGCAGTTGTTCCAATGTTGGCTGCTTGTTCATGACAACATCTCCTGAAGCAAGTTTCTTGCCCTGTGGTACTGCGCCTTGCTGGTACCGGTACTTGTGCCCATCATGGCGGCTATCTCTTCATGGCTGTAGCCCTCAATGGCAAACAGCACAAACACGACTCTGGCCCGCTCGGGTAACTTGAGGATCTTGCGCTCCAACACAGAGGTTTCCTCCGTGTGGGTTGTGGTTGACTCTTCTGTGTCTGCCTCTGTGGTCACAGGCAGAAATCTGGCCCAGAAGCTGCGCTGCTTTTTCAAACTACTCAATGCCTGATTGACGCTCAGGCTGTGCAGCCAGGTACTGAATTTGCTTTCACCGCGGAATTGGTCCAGCTTCTCCCAAGCACGGATAAAGCAGTCCTGGGTCATCTCTTCTGCCAGTGGCACCTGGCCGGCCAGGTGCAAACACAATGCATAGACTCTGCCATGGTGCAGACGGTAGAGCTCGGCGAAGGCAAGCTTGTCCCCCAAACGGGCACGCTGCACCAGCGGGAAGTCCACTTCTTGCTGGTATCTGGTTTCTGTCAGCTGCGGGCTGGCATTCACTGGGCTGTCCTTAATGGTTTGGGCGAGTCATGGTAATTGGATAGTTTGACCCGCTTAAAAGGTTTAAAAAAGAATTAAAAAAACCAAGAATTTATCTGGTGGTGGAAAAGTAATTGTTAGGGAAGGTGCGAATAAGCCCTATCGGCGTTCTCTTTTGTAGAGAGCCGGTTGCTGTGAAAGCCCCGAAGAGAGTCGTTTACAGGGCCTGCCTGCTGTGTTGTGCTTCTTGCTAAGGATTTACGAACCACGCCTTGCATCCAGGTCTGTAAGCCGACGCAGAGAATACATGGGGCTTGTTCGCGCCTTCCTTAGAGCCACCTGTGATTTAGCTGTTTGTGATGGTCTGTGATGGTATTTGTGGTGATACCGCATTGCTACACACGAGCGTATTCGTATTGGAGAGATTTTGCTGTTGCCATTGCGTCAGTGGCAACGGGGGATCTTGTTGGAAGATTCGACCAAAAATCATCTGCGTTTCTGCTGATGAGGCCATACGGCTAGGCCAAGTCTCGGGTACACTTGCCACGAGAGAGCCAGAGTCTGTACACTCAGCGACTGAAAAGCGGAAGGTGTACAAAGTAGGGATCCCCATGCGCAAATCGCTGACTACTAAGTTGTTATCAATGATATCATAACGTAACCAGTCGCCCGTAAACCATTTAAGACGTTGGTGTAACTCGTTCCCGTCAAGTACTTGGGCGAGATCCAAGTTGAGTGGTTGCGTTATCCACTCTGGGTTGCCTTTGTCGAACCAACTGGTGATCACCTCATGATAATTACCATCAGGACTTTTTCCTATAACACGCCAAACTAAGGTGTTATAGGGGGTAGGTACGGCTCGCAACTCCGAAACTTCAATACCTTGGGTTTGAAAAAAGTTGGCAACACGGTTTTCAGCTGCATTTTTCCCTAACAAGCCAAATAACAGGTAGCCCGTCGAGAAGACTATAGAGATCACTAAGAGCCGCCGGATCTTGGACGAAAAACCTTTGTTTATAAAGCAAATAACGGCCGCCAATAGGGGAAGAGTATAAATGGGGTCAATAATAAAAATAGCTGACCAGCTTTCTGGCTTGATCCCAAGTGGCCAGAAAAGTTGCGTACCATAGATAGTAAACGAATCAAGTAGCGAATGAGTGATGAGAACTAGTGACAGTGTCACAAAAAGTCTGGTGTGACTGTACGAGATCCCTCGTTTACCGATCAACCAAGTCAGCAGTGCCGCGAGAAGGAGCAAAACAAAAATGGAGTGCGAAAAGCCACGGTGGTATGTCATGTTTGATACAGGATCGGCATAACGGATAAATACGTCTAAATCTGGCAGTGTCGCTAAAGCCGCCCCGTAAATTAAAGAGCGTCGCCCTTGCTGGTGCCCTAGCATTGCTCCTTGAATCGCACCACCTAAGAGTGCTTGAGATAATGAATCCATATTGCCCCCCTTTTTTTACTATCACGCTCGCGCCTTGTTGAGTGATGAGCAGCACCAGAACTCACAGATTGTGTCAATATCAGCAATCATATCGGTTCAATCAGAACGGCGAGTAGGCCTGAACGATGAACAGAAATTTTGTGTACAGAATAAACAGTCACACCTGCTTTTCTATACACTATCTATCATGGTTTCCACTTTAAATTAGACGATGGTGACTAATAGCCTTGATTGAGTAACCATTGATCATCCAACCAATATTCACTGCTGCGTTGGAATCTGATGTAAGACCAACCGACATCCCTTTCATAGGATAAGATTTGATTGCCATTGCCAACGACGACCCAAAACCAGTTACTGCTTGAGTTATTGTAGGCTTTAACCCTTACCCCAGAGACATCGACTGTCTCGTTAGTGGCGGTAAGACGTAGGGGTTTTGTATAGGTTGCTATAGAGGTAATACGCATGTTGGTGAGCAGATCGGGAGCCTGCGATGCAAGGAACTCACGGGCTACTCGCTCACTTTCTTTCTCGGAAGGCAAGGGGTGAGCCACCACGCTGGACGTAATATTCATAAAACCCATGAGTGTCCCATCTTTACTGTATAAGGTACTGAAATGCTCACCTTGTAAGCCCGTATTTTGCCCGTCTTGTCGTTCATAGCGTGTGAGTGTCATCGGCACGTCATCTTGGATAACGGAACGTTGATAGACGGCTTGATAACCCTCTGGGATAGGAAGTGAATTAGTTTGATCGTCTTGAGCCAATACAGGTGTGGCGAACATGCTCACTAAGAATAGATATCCTAAGTGATAGCTCAGCCTTCGCCTTGGTAAATAATAACTTGCCAACATGTGTAGCCCCTCAGTTAGTTTTTGTTGCTGATACCAACGGTTTATACCTCATGAGGTAACAATGGATTTGTAATGGTTATATCTTGAAATGTAAATGTAAACCATTTCAATTGGCAAACATTTTGACATTTGAGAGTGTAACAATATCTGTGTAAGTGGCATTTTTAACTTCTTAAAAGGAATGTCGAATGCCAATAACAGACAAATTTATCAATCAGCTACTCGTTGGCTGTAATTCTCCCGATGATATTCTCGGTGACGCTGGACTTCTCAAGCAACTCACCAAAAAGGTCACTGAGCGTGCCTTAAATGCCGAAATGGAACAGCATCTTGGCTACGCAAAACATGCACCGGAAGGTAAAAACTCCGGCAACTCTCGTAACGGGAAGTCCACGAAAACAGTGCGCAGCGTTCACGGTGATATCAAGCTGGATATTCCTCGTGACCGCAAGGGCACCTTCACCTCTCAGCTGATAAAGAAAGATGAAAAGTAGTTAGGTGGTTTCGATGACCGCATCATCTCGCTGTATGCCCGAGGCATTACCACGGCTCCCAGATTGTTGTATTCTCAATCCCGTACGAAAGACTTGCCATCCAGACTCAGGGTTTCTTTATCGATTGCATTTTGGCTGTTGTATAAGTAGATCCAGTTGATATTACCGGCATGCAAAGGACTTAGCCATTTGCTGCGAACCACGCCTTGCATCCAGGTCTGTAAGCCGACGCAGAGAATACATGGGGCTTGTTTGCACTTTCCTTAGATCTTTCTTGGATTCACTTCTGATTGTTGAATATCGCATGCAATTGCTGTTTGTAGGGTTAAAACCTTCCTTGAACGACAGATGCTTGGCACTTTCGGTTTTTTTGACTCAGTTAATAGAAAAAATTTTAGTTTTTTTTGCACAGTGACAAGGCTAGTGACTGTTTTTCAATAGGTTAATCATTGACAATATAAGATGACATTTTTGTTACCGGATTAACTCAACTGACACGGGGACAGAATTGCGACTATTTTTTTAGAGTGACTCTTTTTATTGAGGTAACACCATGCTTATTCGCCACAAGTTGTTACTGAGTGCCGCCGTTTCGATCGGTGCCTTGGTATTGATGTTTGCACTGCAGCAATATTCCAGCTCGGTGCAGACAGAACTGTCCATCGCCATCCAGAAAGTGGTTGAGCTGGACAAAGAAGTATTAAGCATGCGCAAGAATGAAAAGGATTTTTTTGGCCGCCAGGATCTCAAGTATGTCGAGATACATCAGCAGGAAGCACAGGCCACGGCGCAGTTGATGCAAGAACTGGCACTGATCTTCAAGGAGTATGATCTCCCCGAGGCGCCGATAAACAGCTTTAATCGTGATTTTGCCAACTACCGGCAGTTGTTTACCGGGGTGGTGCAATTACAGCGTGAGATAGGTTTGAGCCCCAAGAGTGGCCTCTACGGTGAGCTACGCTCAGCGGTGCACAATGTCGAAAGCTTGGTGGCAGAGCATAATGTGTCTGAGCTTATGGTGTTGATGCTGCAACTGAGGCGTAATGAGAAAGACTTTATGTTGCGGCGGGATCTCAGCTACCTCAATAAGTTTGATACCAATATCGAACGTTTCAATGAGGCGCTCAATGCCAGTTTGCTGGACTTCAGTGTTCGTAGCAATATTGAGCAACTGATGAGCAAATATCAGCAAAGCTTTAAGAGTTTGGTGGCCAAGGAGCAGGAGTTGGGGCTCGACGAGTCCAAGGGTATGATGGGGCAGTTGCGAGAAGCGATTTTTGCCACGGAAAGCTCATCTACCAAGCTGAAAGAGTTGGCAATAGCCAAGGTGGAAAACGAGCAGCAGTACAGCTTCATGCTGGGGTTGGCACTATTTGGTCTTATTGCGTTGTTGTTGGTGGTCAGTACTGTGATGATTATCCGCAGTATTATGAGGCCGGTCGAGCGTATCACGGATGTCATTTCCCGCATCGAGCTTCAAAAAGATCTGTCGCTGCGCTGTGATGTGGGCTCCAACGATGAGCTGGGCATGATAGGACGTCATTTTAACAGCATGGTGGAGAGTTTCCAGAAGCTGATCGAACAGGTTATCGAATCAGTGGATGCCATGCGCCATTCCTGTGAAGAGCTGTCCCGCAATGCCATCAGCGCCTCGGAAGGCGTGTCGAAACAGCTGAATGAAACCGATATGGTCGCTACGGCGATCACCGAGATGGGCGCTACCATAGACGAGATTGCCAAGAATACTGAACTGGCCGCAGGTAAGGCGGAACAGACCCACCACAATGCTCAGGATGGTCAGGTTGAGGTTGAAGATACTATCAATAAGATCCAGTCTTTGGCGCAACAACTGAACGACTCTGCCAAGGTGGTGGCCGAACTTGAAAAAGACAGCCAGACCATAGGCAGTGTGTTGGATGTGATCCGCGGTATCGCTGAACAGACCAACCTGTTGGCATTGAATGCCGCCATTGAAGCGGCCCGTGCCGGCGAGCAGGGCCGAGGCTTTGCCGTGGTGGCCGACGAGGTGCGCAGCCTGGCGATGCGAACTCAGGAGTCGACCGAAGAGATTGCTGGTATCATTCAAACCCTGCAGAGCCGCACCCATTCGATAGTGGATATTATGGAGCAGAGCCAAAAGCAGGGCGGTGAGAGTGCCCAGCAGGCGGCCAGTGCCGGCACCTTGCTTGCGCAGATCAATGCTGATGTCACCAATATTATGGATATGAGCACTCAAATAGCTGCCGCCATTGAAGAGCAGAGTATGGTGGCCGCCGAGGTGAACAAGAATGTGGTGGTGATCCGCGATATTGCCGAGGAGTCGGCTCAGGCGGCAGAAGAGAATGCCACGGCATCTGATGAGGTCCGCCACCGCGCCGACTATCTGCATCAGGCGGTGAGCCAATTCAAAATCTAGTTTTCCAGGCACAGGCGAAAACCGCGGCATGTCCGCGGTTTTGTTTTAGTTGCAGTCGTAGTCTTTAGCGGTTGTGGCACTTTCTAGCTCTGCTGTGCAGACGGCTTTTTCGAGGGGGCTACCAGGAATGGCGGCAAAGGTTTTTGGGTTCACAAAAGGCTTGGAGTTGGCAGGGATAAAAAATAGGCCCCGAAGGGCCCTCAGAGAGTTAGAGACGGAAGCGGGCCACTTCGGCGCGCATGTTTTCCGCCAGATGGCTTAAGTTGCTGACCGACTCGGTTAACTCGTTGGCTGCCTGGGCCGATTGTTGGGTGATGTCGCTGATTGCCATAATGCTGCGATTGATATCTTCGGCCACGCTGCTTTGCTCTTCGGCGGCGGTAGCGATATGGGTATTGAGCTGGGCAATGGAATCGACCGACACCACTATCTCTTTCAAGGCCTCACCGGCCATATTGGCTTTGCTGTTGGCCTGTTCGACCTGAGTGATACCTTGCTCCATCGCCGTCACCGCTTCCTGCACACCTGTCTGCAGTGTGGCTATCATGGATTCAATCTCCTGGGTTGAGCTGTGGGTACGACTGGCAAGGGTTCTTACCTCGTCGGCCACTACGGCAAAGCCTCGGCCCTGCTCGCCGGCACGGGCCGCCTCAATGGCGGCGTTCAGCGCCAGCAGATTGGTTTGCTCGGCAATTCCCTTAATCACATCCAGTACCCTGCCTATGTTTTGGCTTTCATTGGCCAGATGAGTGATCACCTGCGCTGTACCCTGAATTTGCGCTGAGAGGGCCACCATGCTGGCAATCGACTCCTGCACTATTGAATCGCCATTGGCGGCACTGGCATCGGCGCTGTGGGCGGAGTCGGCAGCGGCCGTGGTGCTTTGGGCTACTTCGGAGACTGTGGCGGTCATTTCATTCATGGCAGTAGCCGTCTGCTCTGTCTCAGCCTGTTGTCTGTGCATCCGCTCGTTGGTTTGTTGGGTGAAGCTGGAGAGCTCTGTCGCTGAGTCGCTGACCGTATTGGCGGCATTGGCGATATTGTTGAGGATCCCTCTGAGGTGAGATATTACATCTCTTAAGTTATCGGATATCTGCCCCAGTTCATCGGCGTTGAAGGTTTTGAATTGCACAGTTAGGTCCGAGTCGCTGCGAATCTTCTTTAACTGAGTGAGAATATCGCCTATGGGTAACATGACGCTGCGGTTGACCCAGACACTGAGTAGTAAGCTAGCAATAATGGCGACACTGACCAGGGAGATAAACAGCACAACGGAAGAGGAGTAGAGGTTTTGGGTTTGCTCTCTTTCTTGTTTAGCGACATCAAGTTGCAGGGTCACCAATTCGGCAATCTTGCCACTGATGGGATCTATCACCTGATAGAGAGGCATGATCTCCTGGCTGAGTTGGCCCTGAATATTACCGCTCAGGGTGGCCAATTTATTTTGCAGACGCTTTATCTGCTCATCGGCGGGAATAAACAGCCGCTTGGCCTCATTGACCAGTTGTGATTCTCTGGCGGTCAACTGAGTGGCTGTGTAATCCTGCCATTTCTGCTTGATGCTTCTGTCAGCTTCATTGAGCGCGGTACTGGCTTGTTCGGCACTGAAGTCTCCGGCATTGGCCTTGTTGATCGCATCGATAACAAAGACGGCGTAATCATCACCTATGCTCTTGAGATCTTTGAGTGGGACAACCCGGTCGCTGTAGATATTTTCTACCCCTGAGTCGATTTGGTTCATGATATTGATGGCGATACCGCACAGTAGCAGCATCAAGAGAAGAGGCACGGCCATACCGAGCAACATCTTGTGTTTCAGTTGTAACTTCATGCTTGAGAACCTTGGTCCAGAAGGGAACTTGTCCTTGGATGAGGCCCTGTCATTCCAATTTGTTGAGCCATACAAAAGGTATAGCAAAAAAGTATGAAACGCGTGAGACGAGAGAGGGGCAAATTTGAGGTTCATCGCAGATTAGCGTGGACTGGAAATGAAAACGGTTGGAGAGTTATTGTTTAGTCGCCAAACCAAAACAATAACCAACCCCAACCGTTCTCAATGTCGAATATTACTTTTCCCATTGCGCTCTGGGAAGGCTTTGAAGCCGTCCATACCGAGCAAAATCAACAAACCCTCATCATCCACCTAAAGCCGATTGATAACGGCTACTGTGCTTGCGGCAAACCGGCTAAGGCCGTTCACGACGCTTCACTTCGCAGCGTATCGGAACGAACCATACTGGCGTTTCAGGTTCAGTTACGGCTACCCGTCCGCCGTATTCTTTGCCCCGATTGCGGTATCGTTCGGGAACATATCAGTTGGTTAAAGCCCTATGCTCGCCAGACCACACGGCTCATTGAGCATGTCGAGGCGCTACTCAAGCTCTTGCCGATTAAACATATTTCGCAACTCCTTGGCCTGCACTGGCATACCATCAAGACTATCGACAAACGTCGGGGTCACAGAGCCTGATTGGAGTCGTGTCAAACGCCTGGTCATGGACGAGTTTGCCCTGTTCAAAGGCCATCGTTACGCCACCGTGGTGGCCGATGCAGATACTCATCAAGTCCTTTGGATAGGTGAAGGCCGCAGTAGAGAAGCTATCCGGCCGTTTTTCGTTAAGTTGGGTCAGTACTGCCAACAGATTGAAGCCGTTGCTATGGATATGAATACTGCCTTTGACTTGGAGGTACAGATGCACTGTCCCCAAGCCAAAGTGATCTACGACTTGTTCCATGTTGTTGCTAAGTATGGCCGTGAAGTCATCGACCGAGTCAGGGTTGACCAGGCTAATCAACTCAAGCACGACAAACCAGCCCGCAAACGGGTGAAACGGGGGCGCTGGGTCTTACTCAAAAACAGAGATAATTTGACAGACAAACAGGCGGGTTATCTCAACGAGCTGTTGGAGTCGAACAAAAGCTTAATGACAGTTTACCTGCTCAGGGAGCAACTCAAGGAGATGTGGTACTGCACAGATGAAGCCGAAGCCATGGCTCAATGGAACCTCTGGTGGCAACAAGTCAGAGAGAGCGGTATCAGGCCGTTACTCCAATTTGGCCAGCGTCTTAAAAACTATCTTCATGGCATAGTTGCTTCAGCGGTTCATCCGTTGCACACCTGCCGACTAGAAGGGATGAACAACAAAATCAAACTGCTGAAGCGAATGGGCTATGGCTACCGGGATACCGAATACTTCTTTCTGAAAGTCAGAGAGGCGTTCCCCGGAGATCCGCGATGAACCAAATTTGAGGCACAAAAAAACCTCGCATTGCGAGGTTTAAATGATTGGTACAGGTGAGAAGACTTGAACTTCCACGCCCGTGAGGGCACCAGCACCTGAAGCTGGCGTGTCTACCAATTCCACCACACCTGCACTGTTTTCATTTCGACTCTTTCATGTGTTAATTGGTACAGGTGAGAAGACTTGAACTTCCACGCCCGTGAGGGCACCAGCACCTGAAGCTGGCGTGTCTACCAATTCCACCACACCTGCACATTGAGAGTCTAACGTACAGCTAACTATTATTGCAAAGTGGTACAGGTGAGAAGACTTGAACTTCCACGCCCGTGAGGGCACCAGCACCTGAAGCTGGCGTGTCTACCAATTCCACCACACCTGCACTGTACTGCCTTGCAATTTTCTCAGTCGCCTGAGCACCTTAAAGTTGAAGGTGGTGCCCGAACCCGGAATCGAACCAGGGACACGCGGATTTTCAATCCGCTGCTCTACCAACTGAGCTATTCGGGCGACGGCGTGCATTAAAAGACTTTTACGGTTTTGAGTCAACTCTTTTCTGAGAAATATTTCAAAATAACGCGTGTTTGAGCAAGTTTTACTCGAAAAGGCGCATATTGCTTAGCTTTTGAACGAAAGCCGCGTCATTGCTGGGCTAGGGGTAAATTAGCCCAATCGAAAACTCAGGCTGTAAAGCCGGGATTTCGAGGTTTAAGGGCAGGCTGGTTTTATCTTCTTCTGGAAACAAAACGCCCCACGGTAAAGTGGGGCGTTAAGGGATTAATTCTTGAGGAGGTCGTTCCCCGGATAGTTGGCACGCATGACTGTAAGTACATGCTGTTTTAACTGTTCCTGACCCAGCTCACCATAGGCGGTGGCCATGATCTCGAGCGCGCGCTCTATCGATGGGGTGCCGGGATAGGTTTCCATCACCGACTGAGCCCTGATGGCGGCAGCGCTCCAGGCATTCATCTTCAGATAGTATTCGGCCACTTTAACCGAATACAGCGCCAGACGATTTTTCAGGTGCTGCATTCTCTTCTGGGCGTCGGCCGCATACTTGCTGTTGGGATAGGTCTTGAGCAGGCGCTCGAAGTCCTTGAAGGCATCGAGGGCAAATTGAGGATCCCTGTCGCTTCTGTCTATATTGAGCATGTCATGAAACAGATAGTTGTCGGCCTGCATATTCACCAGTCCACGCATATAGTAGACATAGTCTATATCCGGGTGAGTGGGGTTGAGGCGGATAAATCTGTCGATGTTGGCGACTGCCGATGGGGTGTCATCCAACTTATAGTAGGCATAAATCAGATCCAGCTGAACCTGAGTCTTGTGTGGGCCAAAGGGGAAGCGGGAATCCAATGCCTCCAGTGAACGCACAGCCTTGGTATAGTTACCCAGCTCCATAGAGGTGCGGGCCTGGGAGTAGAGAACGTCCGGAGACAGCTTGCTGCTAATTAAGTCGTCTTCCGGTTTGCTGCTACAGGCCACAATGGCCAGCGAAAAAAAGGCTATGGCAGCGCCTTTGGCAATATTATGCATACTTGAATTCGATTCTTGAGTAAGTTGTTGTTAAGAATTTTTCCATTTCACGATAAAATGGCCGATTCCGAGTGTACCAGAAAGTACACAGTTTTTGACCCCATTAACTGGGGACGGTTCCTATGACGCAAGAGATTAATCTAAAAAGCGAGATATCAGCAACCCAAACAGGTCTGAGATTGGATCAGGCTTTGGCCGAGTTGTTCCCCGATTACTCCCGTACCAGGATCAAGGAATGGATCCTCGATGGCAAAGTATCCGTTGATGGTACTGTGGTAAACAAGCCCAGAGAGAAGGTATTGGAATCTCAGGAGATAGAGGTTCACGCCACTCTGGAAGAAGAGGTGCACGCTGAGGCTCAGGCTATCGATCTGAATATCGTCTATGAAGATGACCATATATTGGTGATCAACAAGCAGGCGGGTTTAGTGGTGCATCCCGGTGCCGGTAACAGTGACGGCACTTTGATGAATGCCCTGCTGCATCATTGCCCCGAGATAGAACATGTGCCCAGGGCCGGTATTGTCCATCGTCTCGATAAGGACACCACAGGCCTGATGGTGGTGGCCAAGACAGTTGAGGCTCAGACTCATCTGGTGGCGGCGCTGCAGGCGCGCGACATTACCCGTGAGTATGAAGCCATAGTGCTGGGCACCATGACAGCCGGTGGTACAGTGGATGAGCCTATCGGGCGTCACCCCACCAAGCGTACTCATATGGCGGTGCACCACAGCGGTAAGCCGGCGGTGACTCACTATCGTGTGGCGGAAAAATTCCGTGCCCACACCCGCTTGCGCTTGAGGCTGGAAAGTGGCCGGACTCACCAGATCCGGGTGCATATGGCTCATATAGGGCACGTGTTGGTGGGCGATCCCGTCTATGGCGGTCGTCCAAAACCCCCCAAGGCCGCCAGTGAAGCCTTTTTCGAAGTGCTGAAAAACTTCAAGCGCCAGGCGTTGCATGCGGTGCGATTGGAGTTGGTGCATCCCATCACCTGTGAGCTGATGAGTTGGCAAGCACCTATCCCCGAGGATATGGTTGAGCTGACCAAGGCGCTGCGTAAAGACACCGAAGAGCATCCGCCGGAGTATCTGTAACATGTACGGCTGTCACTGGCCGCTGCCGGCCAATGTCAGAATCGCCATGACCCAGCGTCATGGTGGTGTCAGCCTGCCGCCGTTTGACAGTCTGAATCTGGGGCTGCATGTGGGAGACATTTCCGCATCTGTGCAGGCCAACCGTGCTCTGCTGGCAAAGCGGCTGGCTCTGCCCAGCGAGCCGGCATGGCTGGAGCAGGTCCATGGCACAGAGGTGGTCGACCTGGCGCGCGATGCCCAAAGGATTGCCGATGGCAGCTATAGCGACAGCAAGGCGCATGTGGCCGTGGTGATGACCGCCGACTGTCTGCCCGTACTTCTGTGTGACAGTGCAGGCACCCAGGTGGCGGCGCTGCACGCCGGCTGGCGTGGCCTGTGTGATGGCGTTATCGAGGCGGGAATTGCCCGTTTTCGCCCCGGCTCTGAGCTTATCGCCTGTCTTGGGCCGGCAATAGGCAAAACGGCCTTCGAAGTAGGCGGTGAAGTGCGCGCCGCTTTTTGCAATAAAGACCCCAAGGCCGACAACTGCTTTGTAGCTAAGGGAGATAAGTTTCTCGGCGATCTGCAGGGGCTTGCCAGGCTCAGATTGCAGCAGGCGGGTGTCCGGCAGATATATGCCTTGGATGCCTGTACCTATAGCAACAAAGATTATTTTTCCTACCGTCGCGACGGCCGTACCGGCCGCATGGCCTCGCTGATTTGGCTCACTGATTGAGTGGTTATTTGATTCGTCTGACTTGAAATTGGTTAAAGCATCCTCATATTTAAGCTAACAAAGTAATACCTTATTTTGAGAGTTTCAGGAGGCTGTATGCGACTCGATCGTATGACCAATAAATTTCAGCTTGCTATCTCGGATGCCCAATCTCTGGCTCTTGGCCGTGACCATCAGTTCATAGAACCTGTCCATCTGATGATGGCTTTGTTAAATCAGGATGGCGGTTCAATTCATCCGCTGTTGACCCAAGCCGGTATTCAGGTCAGCACTCTGCGTTCCCTGGTAAGCCAGGAACTGGAGCGCTTGCCTCAGGTTGAAGGCACTGGCGGTGATGTCCAGTTATCCCAGGCGCTGATACGTTTGCTGAATCTGTGTGACAAGCTGGCACAGAAGCGCAAAGACAAATATATCTCCAGTGAGCTGTTTATTCTGGCGGCACTGGAAGGTAATGACACCCTAGCACAGTGCCTCAAGCAGGCCGGTGCGACCAAAGAGCTGATGGAGAAAACCATCGAAGCCGTGCGTGGCGGCCAGAAGGTAGACGATCCCAATGCTGAGGATCAGCGCCAGGCGCTAAAAAAATACACCATAGATCTGACCGAGCGTGCCGAGCAAGGCAAACTGGATCCAGTTATTGGCCGTGACGATGAAATTCGCCGCACAGTGCAGGTGTTGCAGCGTCGCAGCAAGAACAACCCTGTGCTTATTGGTGAGCCCGGTGTGGGTAAGACCGCCATTGTCGAGGGGCTGGCGCAGCGTATCGTCAACGGCGAGGTGCCCGAAGGCATCAAAAACAAACGGGTATTGTCGCTGGATCTCGGTGCTTTGGTGGCCGGTGCCAAATACCGTGGTGAGTTTGAAGAAAGACTCAAGGCTGTGCTCAACGAGCTGGCTCAGGAAGAGGGGCAGGTGATCCTCTTTATCGACGAGCTGCATACTATGGTGGGCGCGGGTAAATCCGATGGCGCCATGGATGCGGGTAATATGCTCAAGCCGGCACTGGCCCGCGGTGAGCTACACTGCGTCGGTGCCACAACTTTGGACGAGTATCGTCAGTATATTGAAAAGGATGCGGCACTGGAGCGGCGCTTCCAGAAAGTCCTGGTGGATGAGCCCAGCGTCGAGGATACCATCGCCATTTTGCGTGGCCTGAAAGAGCGCTACGAGCTGCATCACCATGTGGAAATTACCGATCCGGCGATTGTGGCGGCGGCGACTATGTCTCACCGTTATGTGTCTGATCGTAAGTTGCCGGACAAGGCCATCGACCTTATCGACGAAGCCGCTTCCAGCATCCGGATGCAGATAGACTCCAAGCCGGAGCCGCTGGATCGCCTCGAGCGCCGTATCATTCAGCTTAAGCTGGAAGAGCAGGCGTTGGCGAAGGAAAACGATGAGGCCAGTCGTAAGCGTCTTGAACATCTGCGCAGCGAGTTGGTGGAAGTGGAGCAGAAGGCGGCCGAACTCAACGAGATTTGGCACACAGAAAAAGCCGCACTGGCGGGCACTCAGCATATCAAGGCTGATCTGGAGCAAGCCAGACTGGATATGGAAGTGGCACGCCGCGCCGGTGATTTGACCCGGATGTCAGAGCTGCAATACGGCCGCATCCCCGAGCTGGAGAAACAGCTGGATCTGGCGTCTCAGGCCGAGATGCAGGATATGACCTTGCTGCGTAACAAGGTCACGGATGTTGAAATTGCCGAGGTACTTTCCAAGGCGACCGGGATCCCGGTTTCCAAGATGCTCGAAGGTGAGCGGGAAAAACTGCTGCATATGGAAGATGCATTGCATGAGCGGGTGATAGGCCAGGATGAGGCGGTCGATGCCGTGGCCAACGCCATTCGTCGTAGCCGCGCGGGTCTGGCCGATCCTAACCGGCCCATAGGCTCCTTCCTGTTCCTTGGCCCGACCGGGGTAGGTAAGACCGAGCTGTGTAAGTCGCTGGCCAAGTTCCTGTTCGACACAGAGAGCGCCATGGTGCGGATAGATATGTCCGAATTTATGGAGAAACACTCTGTCTCCAGGTTGGTTGGGGCGCCTCCGGGCTATGTGGGTTATGAGGAAGGGGGTTACCTTACCGAAGCGGTGCGCCGCCGTCCTTACTCGGTGATCTTGCTCGATGAGGTGGAAAAGGCACACCCGGATGTGTTCAACATACTGCTGCAGGTACTGGATGATGGCCGCCTGACCGATGGTCAGGGGCGTACGGTCGACTTCCGTAACGCCGTGGTGATTATGACCTCGAACCTGGGTTCCGACATTATCCAGGAGCAGTTCAGCCACCAGAGTTACGATGAGATGAAGGCTCAGGTGATGAATGTGGTGCAGCACCACTTCCGCCCCGAGTTCCTCAACCGGATCGATGAAACCGTGGTATTCCACCCGCTGGAGAGCGGGCATATCAAGAGTATTGCCG
This sequence comes from Shewanella indica, assembly GCF_033842865.1. Lineage (NCBI taxonomy): Bacteria > Pseudomonadati > Pseudomonadota > Gammaproteobacteria > Alteromonadales > Shewanellaceae > Shewanella > Shewanella indica. Next base: position 527,636 of record NZ_JAWXXR010000001.1, on the reverse strand, counting down.
CGATTCAGGTCGAATCGCTGCGCCAACGTTTGCTGGAGAAAGAGTTCGAGCTGGAGATCACAGATGCCGCGCTGAGCTTTATTGCCAGAGCCGGGTTCGACCCTGTGTATGGCGCAAGGCCGCTGAAGCGGGCACTGCAGCAAGAGGTGGAAAACCCACTGGCGCAAAAGCTGCTTAGAGGCGAGTTACTGCCAGGTCAACCGATCAAGGTGGACTATCGCGACGACAACTTGGTGTTTGAGCAGTAATCACACCATAAACAACACACCATAAATCAAAAGGAGCGCTTTGAGCGCTCCTTTTTTTTACTTGGGCTAAACGACAAATTTAACTGATGGACTTTAAATCGTCGTCTTTAGTCTATCAGTGACTGCGGGCTACGGCGATTTTAGCCAGGCTTACCAGCGCCAGCTTGTAGTCGGACTCTGGCAGTACCGAAAGGGCCGCTACGGCCTTATCGGCTTCTTCATAGGCCCTTTGCTGGGTATATTCCAGTGCGCCACAGGTGTTGAGTGCATTGATGATCTCTTCGATATGTTCAGTGCCATTACCTTGTTCAATCGCCTGGCGGATCATCTGTCGCTGTGGCTCTGTACCGTGGGCGATGGCGTAGATCAGCGGCAAAGTGGGTTTACCTTCGGCGAGGTCGTCACCTATGTTCTTGCCCAGTTCTTCGGCGTCCGCTGTGTAGTCCAGTAGGTCATCGGTCAACTGGAAGGCGGTGCCCAGGTATTTGCCGTAGTCGGCCAGCGCCGTTTCCATTTCGCTGTCGCAACCGGCCAGCACACCGGCCAGACGGGTTGCAGCTTCAAACAGTTTGGCGGTCTTGCAATAAATAACCCGCATATAGCTGGCTTCAGTGGTATCCGGATCGTTGCAGTTCATCAACTGCAGCACTTCACCCTCGGCCAGTACGTTGGTGGTGTTGGCCAGAACCTGCAGTACTTTCATCGACTCCAACTCTGTCATCATCTGGAAAGAGCGGGTATAAAGAAAGTCGCCGACCAGCACGCTGGCGCTGTTGCCAAACAGGGCATTGGCTGTCTCCCGTCCACGGCGCAGAGTGGATTCATCCACCACATCGTCGTGGAGCAGTGAAGCGGTATGAATAAACTCTATGATAGCGGCCAGCTTCAGGTGTGCTTCACCACTGTAGTCGAGTGATCTTGCTGCCAGAATCGACAGTAACGGCCGCATACGTTTGCCGCCACCGTTGATGATGTAGAACCCCAATTGATTGATCAGGGCAACATCAGATTCGAGTTGTTTGTAGATCAGTTGATTGACGGCTTGCATGTCGGCGTCAGCCAGCTGACGGATAGCAGTTAAATCCATAGTAGACTCTAGGTATGAAGGAACGCCGAATCGGCAGCTCCCGATAAGCTTAAGTATTGTAATAGACCGAAGTTTACCTAAAATTAATGAACAAGACAGTAGCAGAGGGAGCAATGTGCGAGTTAATCCGGTCTTTTTTTCTTGAGCTTCAATTAGGGCTTGCCTGTAAGGGATTATTCGCGTAAACTCCGCGCCCATTGTCATTAAAGTTTTTGTAGCACCCAGCCTCATAGAGATGAGCCGGCGTGTTAAGAATTTCGGAGTAAAATAGCTATGTACGCTGTTTTTCAAAGTGGTGGTAAGCAACACCGTGTTGCTGAAGGCCATACTGTTCGTTTGGAAAAAATTGAAGTTGCCACTGGTGAAACTATCGAATTCGATCAAGTTCTGCTGATCGCTGATGGTGAAAACGTCCAGGTGGGTACCCCTCTGGTAGCAGGCGGTAAAGTTGTGGCTACAGTTGTTAGCCATGGCCGTGGTGAAAAGGTAACTATCCAAAAGTTCAACCGTCGTAAGCACCACGAGAAGAAAATGGGCCACCGTCAGTGGTTCACTGAAGTTAAAATCACTGCTATCAACGCTTAATAGGAGTCTGACTCATGGCACACAAAAAAGCTGGCGGTTCTACTCGTAACGGCCGCGATTCAGAAAGCAAACGTCTTGGTGTAAAGCGCTTCGGCGGCGAATCAGTTCTGGCTGGTAACATCATTGTTCGTCAACGTGGTACTAAGTTCCACGCAGGTGTTAACGTAGGTATCGGTCGTGACCATACTCTGTTTGCCCTGACTGACGGCAAAGTTAAGTTTGAAGTTAAAGGTCCTAACAACCGTAAGTTCGTTAGCATCGAAGATTAATCTTCAAACCAGAATTGCTTTGAGCCCCGCCATTGGTGGGGCTTTTGTTTTGGGCGAGAGCCATAGTTTCTGTTTTTTGGCGCCTTGCAGGGTTAGGCAGTATAATTGCCTCATTCCGTGGTGCCAGGAGTATGTATGAAGTTTGTCGATGAGGCAGTGATCAGAGTTGAAGCTGGAGATGGTGGCAGTGGCTGCGTCAGCTTCAGACGTGAAAAGTACGTGCCGGATGGTGGTCCAGACGGTGGCGATGGTGGCGACGGCGGCAGCGTTTATCTGCAAGCGGATGAAAACCTCAACACCCTGATTGACTACCGTTTTGAGCGTTTCCATATGGCTGAGCGCGGTGAAAACGGCCGAGGCCGCGACTGTACCGGTAAAGGTGGTCAGGACTTGGTGCTTAAGGTGCCAGTGGGAACCCGGGCGGTTGATGAAGAAACCGATGAGGTGCTCGGTGATCTGACCCAGCATGGTCAGAAGCTGTTGGTGGCCAAAGGTGGTTTCCACGGTCTTGGTAATACTCGTTTCAAGAGCAGTGTTAACCGCGCCCCCAGACAAAAGACCTTGGGGACTCCCGGTGAAGTGCGCAGCTTGCGCCTTGAGCTGATGCTACTGGCGGATGTGGGTTTGCTTGGCATGCCAAATGCCGGTAAGTCGACCTTTATTCGGGCGGTTTCCCGCGCGACACCGAAAGTAGCCGATTATCCCTTTACCACCCTGGTGCCTAATCTCGGTGTGGTAAATCCTCGCCCAGGGCAGAGCTTTGTGGTGGCGGATATTCCAGGGTTGATTGAAGGTGCTGCCGAAGGTGCCGGTTTAGGTATTCGCTTCCTCAAACACCTTGAGCGTTGTCGTGTATTGCTGCATATCCTGGATATTGAGCCTATTGATGGTTCAAGTCCTGCAGAAGCGGCCAAGGCGATTGTCGCTGAGCTTGAGAAATACTCGCCCAAGCTGGCTTCCAAGCCACGTTGGCTGGTGTTCAACAAGACAGATCTGCTGCTGGAAGAAGAGCTTCAGGAAAGAGTCGACAGCATAGTCAAGGAGATGGGCTGGGAAGGGGATGTTTACACCATCTCGGCTTATACCCGTGAAGGCACCAAGGAACTGGCTGAAAAGCTCTATGACTTTATCAGTAGTCTACCGGCGGAAGAGCAACAGCAAGATCCTGACGCCGATGTCGAGTTCAAGTGGGATAACTACCACCAGGATAGCCTGGAAGACCTCAACGAAGACTATGATGATGAGTTCGACGATGACTTCGACGACGATGATTACGATGTTGAGGTTATTTACCAAAGATAATATCTGAGCGAGTCTGAACACCTGTGTACGCTGATACCCAAAACGATATCACCCGGCAGGTTGTCCGGGTTGCTCAGCTATTGCTGGCCTATGGCGCTGAATCTGAACTGGTTGAAGAGATCAGTCAGCGTCTTGGCCGGGCACTTGGCTTGGCCAGTGTCGAGCTATCCATCTCATCCAATTCACTGGTGCTCACCAGCTTGGTTTCCGGTCGTTGTATTACCACTACCCGGCGCATTCGCGAGCACGGCATCAATATGACAGTGGTGTGCGAGCTGCAGCGTATTTGCCTGCTGGCCGAAAAAGGCCTCTATGGCCCCAATGAAGTCCGCAAACGCCTTGCCAGACTGCAACCCAAAACCTATCCCAAGTGGCTGCTTATCCCAATGATAGGTCTTTCCTGCGGCAGTTTTTGTCATCTTTTCGGTGGCGATCTGGCCGCATGCTTTATCACCTTCTTTGCCTCTGTGATCGGCATGTTTGTGCGCCTGGCTATGGCGCAACGTCACTTCAATGTGTTGGTGAATTTTGCCGTGACCGCCTTTGTCACCAGCTTGGTGGCTCAACTGGGGTATCTCTATCCTGTGACCCAAACCCCTGAGCTGACGATGGCGGCCTCTGTGCTGATGCTGGTTCCCGGCTTTCCGATGATCAACTCGATATCGGATATGGTTAAAGGCCATATGAATGTAGGGATCTCCCGCTGGGGACAGGCGACCCTGATGACAGTCTCCTCAGTGATAGGTATTACCATCGCTATGCAGCTTGGGGGTATCTTCCTGTGATGGACACTCTGTTGTTACTGCTGAATGACGCCTTTTTCTCGGCGATTCCCGCCATGGGCTTTGCCATGCTGTTTAATGTTCCCAGGCGTTATCTGCTTTATTGTGCCCTGGCCGGGGCCATAGGCCACAGCTCTCGGACCTTGATGTTGCAGTTTGGCTTGCCGATAGAGTGGGCCACCTTTGCCGCTGCCGGCATCATAGGCATGGTAACCATCGCCTTTGCCAAGCGTCATCTGGCACCGCCGCTGTTGTATGCCGTGGCGGCAATTATCCCTATGATCCCGGGTTCCTATGCCTACAACACTGTGATTGCCTTGGTGCAATTGACCGCTCAGTCACAACTCAGTACCGAGCTATGGGAGCAGGTGGTTACCAATGGCCTGAAAACCGTGTTCATTCTCGGGGCTTTATCTGTCGGTCTGGCCATGCCCAGCCTGCTGTATTTCCGTACCCGCCCGGTAATTTAATCCAATAATAACAAGGAGCGTATATGCGCATCGCCATGATTGCCGCCATGGCCCATGACAGAGTCATAGGCAAAGATAACCAAATGCCCTGGCACCTGCCGGAAGATCTGCGTCATTTTAAGCAGATGACCCTGGGAAAGCCGGTGGTGATGGGACGTAAGACTTTCGAATCTATAGGTCGTCCTCTGCCCGGACGCCACAACATAGTGATCAGCCGCCAGAGCGATTATGCACCGGAAGGTGTGACCCGGGTTTCTTCCTTTAAAGAGGCTGTGGAAGCGGCAGGAAACTGCGAAGAACTGGTGGTGATAGGTGGTGGTCAGCTCTACCGGGAAATCCTGCCTCAGGCCGATAAGCTGTATCTGACAGAGATAGACTTGCAAGTGGAAGGGGACACTCGCTTTCCTGAATGGAACGATGGCAGCTGGCAGCAAGTTTACGAGGAAAGTGGTCGCGGTGTAAATGGATTGGGTTTTCGCTTTATTAATATGATTAGAAAATGTTAAATTTGAGCAGACTTTTGAACCCTGAAACGTGAGTGGCACCGGCCACGAAGCGATCCTTATGCCCAAGAGTCCCCGGCAGACAAGTCTGCCGGGGACTCTTGGCTTTAATAACAATTACAAAAAGGAGTGTCAGATGCGTCTGTTGCCCGTGGCCATTGCTGCACTGATTGCTGTATCTTCAGTGTCATCCCCTTCAACTGCTAAAGCCGAAGATCTGTTGGCTGCCAGTATCTGTGATTACGTCAAGTCCAACGACAAAAATCGCCTGCGTAAGAAATTGAAAGAAAATCGAGTGAAGCTGCGTAATATCTATTCAGGACTTTCCTGTGACGGCGAAAGCCTGCTGCGCACTGCCTATCACAGCAACGCCGAAGATACCGGCGAGTTTATCGCCAAGCGCTTGTCAAAAACCGAATTGGAAGTGGTGGAAGCTGACGGCAAGACCATAGTCGACTGGGCCGACGCCAATGGTTTTGGCGCCAGCATTATTACCCTGGCCATTAAAGAGCGCTTAGGCAGCTGAATCCGCTAAAGTGTCAACAACATAGGGATTTCGCAGGCGCTGTGGCCGGTATTGCCAAGGGGCTTGGGTAAGGTGGTAAAGCCCAGGCTGGCGTAGAGGCCGAGCGCTTGTGGCAACAGTTGGGTGGTTTCCAGATAGCAGGCCTTATATCCCTGCTCGCGGGCAAAGCTGAGACATTGCAGTGCCAAACGGCGGGAGAGCCCCAGGCCTCGTAGTGCGGGCATAAAGTACATTTTCTGCAACTCACACACGCCATCTTCGCCGGGTAAGGGGGCGATACCGGCACCGCCGAGCAGTTGCTGCTGTTTTTCAATTATCCAATATTGGCTTCCTGGCTGAGTATATTGGCGACTCAGGTGATCCAGGGTCGGGTCGGCTACACTATAACCCTTATCGGGTGTCAGGCCATATTCGGCCGATACTGCGCGTATCACGGCGGCTAACTCGGCATCGTCTGCCGCCTGCAGTGGCCGGATTATTACCCCTTGTTGACTCTTGGCCTTGGTAATCGCCTTATTGTAGCAGCGCAGGCTGGCTTCTAGTTGGGTCACCTCGCTTGGTGCCAGCTGGGCAAGAATGTCAGCAAATTGGTTATCCTGTTGGTTATCCAATTGTTGCAGCATCCTATGCCCGGCCGGAGTCAGGCTGACCTGCAGACAGCGATTGTCCCTGGGATTAGCCTTGGTTTGCACGAGTTGTTTCTTGACCAGATGACTGACGGCACGACTGGCATTGGATTTATCGATATTGAGCAGGTTTCCCAGCTCCTTGATACTGAGATCTTGCTGTCCCAGCTCCAGCAGTGTGTGTGCCTGCACCGGGGTCAGTGGCAGTTGCCCACAGGCGCCGGACAACATACCCAGTTGCCGTACCAAGTGACGTGACAGTTGTCTGAGTACAGGACTGACCTGGGCCAGTTCATCCTGAGATGGTTCCTGGTGAGAGCTCGGCTCTTTAACATCAGGCTTGGATGAGCCCAAACTTAACGGTTTTGTACTGAGGGACATCTAAGGAATTACCTCGCAAATGATAAAATGGTTGCGTAAAGCAACTAATTCTGAATTCAACTTAGCTCAGTCTGTATCTATTTGCAACAGCTGGGTTTGGTCATCGTCCCGCATTTACACAGGTCGCTTGGGAAAGATTGAAGTGGGGCGGTCAACAACACCGCCGTTATTAATAACAGCGGTTGCTGGTATCAGTAAAGCTCCGGGTAACGCAGTGGCGCCGATGCGAGCAGCAAGGCCGAGCGATAAATACTCTCGCGAGTAGCATGCCCCTGGGTCAAGAGCCCTATGGCGCCACCTGCCTGTTTGACATTGATGGTATTGAACAGCGAATCCATCACATCTCCCAGTTCTTCACCGGCCTTGAGCGCGGCATAAACCTTGGGCGGCAGGGGCAGGTGAGCACTGCGGCCGACGCAGAGGCGTTCTTTGGTGGCTATAACCACATAGGCAAAGGTGGCTGGCCCCTGGGGGAACTCATCCACCCCACCTTCCATTGCCAGATAGTAATCGGCATCTGCATTCGCCTTGCACCATTCCACCCTGTTGATGGCTCCCTGGCGGGTATCGGCATCTGTCATGGGTTGCTCCGCGACACCGGATGGCGCCTTCATGGCGTGGCAGTGGATCTCGGCGTCGGGATGCAGGGCGCGAACCGCATTCTCGGCGGCTTTGATTTTCACCGGGTTGGTAGAACCCACCACTATCTGTAACTGTTTTTGTTTCATATTTGTTTGTTTGATAGATCTTTAATGTAGACGGGTGTTTGAATCATTGTTTAAATGGTCGGAGGTGCGACCTTGAATTGGGCGTCATTGTGACGCGCCATAAATCACAACGCAAGGTGCACCGAGGGACACGACATAGGCGCCACGACAAACCCGCATGACTTTGGGGAGTTGTATTGTTCAAGGGGCTGGGCCTTGTCGGATAAATGGCATTAAAAAAGAGATAATTATAATGAAATTCAACAAACTCATGTACGCCATGGGGCTGGCAGGCACCCTGGTACTCGTTGGCTGTTCGGATGACGATAATGATCAGAACCCGCCTCCGGTCGATAACACACTGCAGGCATTTGCACCGGATGGTAAGCTCTCGGTCAGCGTGCGGCGCACCAGTTTCGGTGTACCTCATATTCAAGCTGACAATTTGGAAAGCCTGGGATTCGGTAACGGCTATGTGCAGGCGCAGGACAATCTGTGCATCCTGGCCGATGGTTTTGTTAAGGCCAACTCAGAGCGTTCCATGTATTTCGGCCCCCATGCCAGCCTGGACTTCACCACAGGGATCCCGGCCCGGGAAGACAATGGCAATCTGATCTCCGACTTTGCCTACAAGGCGCTCAAGGTCAGAGCTCAAGCCGAGGCCAAATGGCCAGAATTCAGTGAAAACTCCCGGGCACTGATCAGCGGGTTTGTCGCCGGCTACAACCGGTATTTGAGCGATGTGGCCGAAGGCAAGCAACAGGCCGAGCCCTTCTGTGCCGGGCAACCCTGGGTCAAGCCTATTGAAGCTGAAGATGTGGTGACCTACCTGTTTTCAATCGCCCTGTTACCGGGGGCGGCCAACTTCCTGGATCTGATCTTTTACGCCAATCCGGGTGATGGTGATGAATATCTGCCGCGAATAGTCGGCCCGGCTCCGGCCTCTGCCGCCCAGACAGCTTTTGTCAATGACATCAACAGCAAGCTGATTGCCAGAGCCGCCAATATTTCAACCCCGGAGACCAACCCGGGTGAACTGGGCTCCAACGGTTGGGGCCTTGGCAAAGACAAGACAGAAAACGGCAAGGGCATGGTGCTGGGGAACCCGCACTTCCCGCATACGGGTAACCTGAGATTCTGGCAGTCCCATGCCACCATTCCCGGACACCTGGATGTGATGGGCGGCTCGCTGGTCGGCATGCCGGGCCCAATCAATATTGGTTTCAACAAAGATCTCGCCTGGACTCATACCTTCTCCACCGCCGAACATTTTGTGGTCTATAACCTGGAGCTGGTTTCCGGCGACCGGATGCAGTATCTGTTTGACGGTGAGCCTATGCCTATCAGCAAGGAAACCGTGCAGGTGCTGGTCAATGCCGGTCCGGCGGGTATGCTGGTAGCCGAAAAAGATATCTATACCACTCCCAAAGGACCTATAGTCGAAGCGCCTGCGACCCAGGCACCTTTTGGCTGGGATGATGGTCAGGCCTTTATGTTGCAGGATGCCAACATGGCGACCCTGGATCCCGTGGATCACTGGCTGGCGATGAATATGGCCGCCAACAAACAGGAGTTTGTGCAGGCATTTAAAGACTATGACGGCATGATCTTCAATAACACCATGTATGCCGACAGGGAAGGCAACGCCTTCTATATCGATGACTCTACCGTGCCGGGATTATCCGAGGCGGCTGTGGTATTGCTGAAGACTTCCCCTGAGATCAAGGCGGCCAAGGCGCAGGCGGGCTTTACCATATTGCCGGGCAATACCTCACTGTTCGCTTTCGCTGGCCCCACGCCTTTCGAGCGGGCACCCAAGTTGGAACGCACAGATTTTGTGCAAAACTCCAATAACTCCTTCTGGTCTACCAACCCGGCCGAGCCGCTGGAGTATTTTTCTCCCATGTATGGCCCGGAGCGTGGTCAACTGAGCATGAGAACCCGCATGGGACTCAAGCTGCTTGGTGATGCCGCCGGTAGTGATGGTAAGTTCAACCTGGATGAATTGGAGGCGGCAGTGCTCAACAACCGCAGCTATCTGGCCGAAATTGTTTTGGATGATCTGATTGCCCAGTGTGAAGCCAAGGGCAGTGAACCTGTAATGGTCGGTACCCTTGCCAAGGATATCAGCGCTGCCTGCGCGGCGCTCAAGGCCTGGAATGGTCATCAGGACAACGACAGTAAAGGCGGCGCTTTGCTTCGGGAGTTCGCCCATCTGTTCAATGACAAAACCATGTTGACCCAAGGCTTTGATTATCTGCAGCCGGCGACCACTCCCACAGGGCTGAGTTCTGACGGTTCGGCGCTCACCGCGCTGGCGCATGCCGCGCTCAACCTGGAAGCGGCCGGTTTTGCCGTCGATGCGCCTCTTGGCAGTGTGCAGTTTGTTGAGCGTTCATTGCCGGATGGCAGCGCCAGCGGCGTGCGTTTGCCCTGGCCCGGCAGTCATCATGCCGAGGGTGGTTTCAACGTATTTTCCACCAGAACCAGTGGTGACGACACTCTGATCCCACAGCACTCTTACGCTCCGGCAACCGATGTACTGAGCGGTAAAGCGCTGGATTCAGGTCTGAGCGCCAAAGGCTATCAGATTCGTTATGGCTCCAGTTGGATGATGGCGGTGAGCTTTACCGATGAGGGCCCGGAGGCGAGGGGGATACTGACCTACTCAGAGACCAGCAATATTCTGCGTCCCGAATTTGCCGATCAGACCGCGCTCTACTCCAGTGAGAAACGTTTCCGCCCCTTGCTGTTCAAAGAAGCGGATATTGATGCGGCAACCGTATCCAAGATGGACCTGACGCTCGAGCGTTAAGCACTATTTATTCTGCTTCAATGCCGCTCATCTCGATGAGCGGCATTTTTTTGCCTGCTGCCGGTTTGTTAATAAAATTACAATTTAGATGGTGATCGCTGTCGGGTTTTAATTCGGCCTTGCTGAGTTATGTCATATTTTTCTCACGAACGTGCTGGTGATCTCTGTTGTCTTTTTTCTCCGCAAACTTGATGCTTTACCGGCTGGCATTCAAGGTAGCACCTTTGTTTCCGCGGCTTTGCAGGGTGGAATTAATTTGTTGCCTAATTGAAATTTTATTACAGCAAAAGGCAGATCTGGATCCCAGTTATGACTCAGAGCCCAAATTCAGTGCCGTGAATGGCGGTTCAGATCAATTTCTTTGCCGGGCGATTGGCTATGCTTGCCGCCAATTTCAGCCGAAGTTAAGGTAATCCTTATGCAACAAGAGATCACAGGTACGCAGGTTCAAGACGCTGTACTGCCCCCCACGGCCCCGGAAAAGGGACAAGTGTCTGGCTCACTATCCTGGACGGCCCAGGACACTACTTGGATGTTGAGTCTGTTTGGCACTGCAGTGGGTGCCGGGATCCTGTTTTTGCCTATGAATGCCGGTCTCGGTGGTTTTTGGCCGCTGTTGTTGCTGACCATCTTGATAGGTCCCATGACCTATCTGTCTCACCGGGGCTTGTCTCGCTTTGTCTGTGCCTCGAAGATTGAAGGCAGTGATATCACTCAAGTGGTCGAGGAGTACTTCGGTGTTGGTGCCGGTCGCGCCATTACCTGGCTCTATTTTTTGGCCATCTATCCGATAGTGTTGATCTATGGCGTGAGTATCACCAATACGGTTGACAGTTTTATGGTGCATCAATTGGGGATGGCATCTTTACCGCGTTGGCTACTGTCCGGGGCTTTGATTGCCGGTATGATGGCTGTGATGGTAGCCGGTGAGCGGTTGATGCTCAAAGTGACCCAGTTCCTGGTCTATCCTCTGGTCGGCATCTTGCTGTTTATGTCGCTCTATCTCATTCCCGATTGGAAGATGGATGCTTTGATGCAGGTTCCATCGGCCGGAGAGTTTCTCGGTATTGTTTGGGTCACCATCCCTGTGTTGATCTTCTCTTTTAACCATTCTCCGGCTATTTCCCAGTTTGCGGTATCGCTAAAGCGGGAACATGGCGCCAATGCGGCCAAGAAGGCCGATATGATCTTGCGTAATACCGCCATGATGCTGCTGGGGTTTGTGATGTTGTTTGTGTTTTCCTGTGTTCTGGCCATGAGTCCGGCACAACTGGCACAAGCCAAGGCATCCAACCTGCCGATTTTGTCTTACCTGGCCAATATCCATGACAGTGCATTTATCAGTTATGTGGGGCCGGTTGTTGCGTTTGTGGCCATAGTATCCTCTTTCTTCGGCCACTATCTGGGAGCCACTGAAGGATTGAAGGGAATTGCCTCCAAACAGTTGCCGTTTGTTCGAGAGCGTTGCAGCGACAAGGGGCTGAATCGCGGTATTCAGCTGTTTATGTTCCTGACCGTTTGGGGCGCGGCGATTGCCAATCCCAGTATCCTGACGATGATTGAAGCTCTGGGCGGCCCAGTGATTGCGGCCATTCTCTATCTGATGCCTATGTATGCCGTTTACAAAGTACCGGCACTCAAGGCCTATCGCGGTCGCTTGAGCAACATCTTTGTGATAGTGGCCGGTTTGATGTCCATGACCGCCATTTTTTACTCCTTCTTCCAAGGCTAAGTTACTGGGGGGAGCATGTTCAGTACCTTTGATATTTTCAAGATAGGTGTGGGTCCTTCCAGTTCCCATACCGTAGGCCCTATGAAGGCGGCGCGGGATTTTGTCGAGCAGCTGCATCTTGACGGACGTTTGAGTCGCCTGACCCGGGTAAGTGTCGATGTCTATGGTTCACTGTCGCTGACCGGCAAGGGCCACCATACAGATATCGCCATCATCATGGGGTTGGCGGGCAATAGTCCGGAGACTGTGGACATAGATGCGATTCCGACATTTATCCAACAGGTGCAGGCCTGTGGTGAACTCGTGCTCGGACACGGGCACAAGGTGGCCTTTCCGGCCGATGTCGTAAAGTTTCACAGTGAGGCCCTGCCGCTGCATGAAAATGCCATGCGGCTCACCGCCTGGGCCGGTGAGCTGGTATTGAGCAGCAAGACCTACTATTCCATCGGCGGTGGTTTTGTGGTGGAAGAGGCCGACTTTGGCAAACAAGTTGTAAGTGAGCGGAGCTTACCTTATCCCTTTACCAATGCCGAAGAGTTGCTGGCGCTGTGCCGTGAACATGGCATGAGTATCAGTGCCTTGATGCTGGCCAATGAAAAGGCGTTGGCTCCGGAGGAGCGCATCTACCGTGGTCTTGGCAATATCTGGCACACAATGAAGCAAGCCATCGACAAGGGATGTCATACCGAAGGGATTCTGGCCGGGCCATTGAGAGTGCCAAGGCGGGCACCGGCACTGTTGCGGCAATTGCAAACCGGGGAGCGCCTTTCCAGCGATCCTATGGTCATAGTCGATTGGGTGAACCTGTTTGCCCTGGCGGTCAGTGAAGAAAATGCGGCCGGTGGCCGGGTAGTGACTTCGCCGACTAATGGTGCGGCCGGGATTATTCCAGCCGTGATGGCTTACTTCGACAAATTTATTCGTCCTTTGGGGCAGAAAGAGTACAGTCGCTTTTTGCTCACGGCCGCGGCCATAGGTGGACTTTACAAACGCAATGCCTCTATCTCGGGCGCCGAAGTAGGGTGTCAGGGGGAGGTCGGGGTTGCCTGCTCCATGGCGGCGGCCGGTTTGGCCGAGCTGATGGGGGCCAGCCCGGCCCAGGTGTGTATGGCGGCCGAAATCGGCATGGAGCACAATCTGGGGCTTACTTGCGATCCTGTCGCCGGGCAGGTTCAGGTGCCCTGTATTGAGCGTAACGCCATTGCCGCCGTGAAGGCGGTTAACTCGGCCCGAATGGCACTGCGCAGGAACTGTGAGCCCAGAGTCAGCCTGGATAAGGTGATAGCCACCATGTATGAAACCGGCAAGGATATGAGCGCCAAGTACCGGGAAACCAGCCAGGGTGGCCTGGCTATTAAGGTCACCAGTATCTGCGCCTGAACTCAGGCGGGCTTTTCTTCATACATCAAGTAGTGGCTCTGACTCATGCCCAGTGATTGGTATGTTTGCTGGGCGCGGGTGTTTTCCTGCTCCACATAGAGCCTGAAGCTTGCGGCGCCGCCTTGGTGCTCTGCCAGTGCCTTGACCTCCTGATACAGGGCGCGATATATGCCTTTGCGTCTGTGTTCAGGTTTGATATAGACACTCTGGATCCAGAAGTAGTCGGCGGCGCGCCAGTCGCTCCATTCATAGGTAACCATCAAGGAGCCTGCAATCTCTCCATCTATCTCCGCCACCAGATAAAAACCTTTGGCGGGGTTTTCCAATAGAGTGCTGACGCCGCGGCTCAGGGTGTCGCTGTTCAGTGACAGTCCTTCGGTTTCCTGTGCCATCGCCTGGTTGAAGGCCACCAGGGCCTCGGCGTCTCTTGGGGTACCTTTTCTTATAAGCATAATTATTCCTTTGAGTTCTGTTTGCTTTTGCGCCCGTAGGATTTGCGTGTGCGGGGCACAATTTATCAGCAGTTAGGTGTAGGCGCAAAGGGGACTGGATCAAAAGTGTCACTTCAAGTTTTACCCGGATTATCCAGCCTCAGCTCATGGTAACTCCACCCAGGAGCCGGGCAGCGTGATACAGATCATCCTTGCGACAGGGGCATTGTGCTAAACTCGCGCACCGGCCTTGATGTCTGATCTTGGCCATCTGCCAAGGAAATGGCCCCTCTCTTTTTCAAATATCAAGGTTTACACATGTCAAAACACGAACCTTCACGCATCGGCCGTCTGTGGTCACGCTGGTCGGGGCTGCCTTTGTGGCTGAAGATACTGATAGGTATGGTTCTGGGGATGAGTACAGGACTGATGCTGGGTAAAGACGCCATCTATCTCAAGCCGATAGGGACTTTGTTCGTCAACACTATCAAGATGCTGATAGTGCCATTGGTGTTCTGCTCGCTGATAGTGGGGGTGACCTCAATGCAGGATACCGCCAAGATGGGGCGGATAGGTTTTAAATCCTTTGCTTTCTATCTGGGTACCACTTCCATTGCCATCAGTTTGGGGTTGATTGTCGGTTCTGTCATACGTCCGGGATCCGGCTTGAGCATGACACCTGAAATCGGTACCGAAAAGGTTGCCCAGGCTCCCTCTTTGATGGAAACCCTGATCAACATAGTGCCTACCAATCCAGTATCGGCTTTGGCCGAAGGGCAGATACTGCAGGTGATCGTATTCGCCGTGGCACTGGGGATCGCCCTGGTGTTGATAGGGGAACATGGCAAGCCTGCGATTCGGGTATTCGAGAGTCTGGCAGAAGCTATGTACAAGCTGACCGATATGGTGATGAGTCTGGCGCCCTACGGGGTGTTTGGCTTGATGGCTTGGGTGGCTGGTGAATACGGTATGGAGATGTTGTTGCCGCTCATTAAGGTGATTGTTGCCGTTTATATCGGCTGTTTCCTGCATATTGTCGGTTTCTACAGCTTGGTCTTGAGTGTCTTTGCCCGTCTCAATCCATTGCATTTCTTTAAGGGGATAAGCAATGCGATGGCCGTCGCCTTCACCACGTCAAGCTCGGCGGGGAGCTTGCCGGCCAGTATGAAGTGTGCCAGTGAGTACCTGGGGGTGAACAAGAAGATTTCCAGTTTTGTGCTGCCGCTGGGTACCACTATCAACATGGATGGCACCGCACTCTACCAAGGGGTGACCGCGCTGTTTGTGGCTCAGGCCTTTGGCATAGACCTCACCTGGGTGGACTACATCACCATTATTCTGACTGCGACGCTGGCTTCTATAGGTACTGCGGGTGTGCCCGGCGCCGGTTTGGTGATGTTGACGCTGGTGCTGACCACAGTAGGTTTGCCGCTGGAAGGGGTGGCGATTATTGCCGGTATCGACCGTATTCTGGATATGGCCCGCACTGTGGTTAACGTCTCCGGTGACTTGGTGGCTACCACAGTGATTGCCAAGTCGGAAAATGAACTGGATATTGAACACTACAATGCCGATATGCAGCAGAGTGCTCTGATAGCTGAACAGAATGCCGTTGACACTATAGAGCATGGCCGTAATTGATATGAGTTACATAAATGAAAAAACCGCCTGAAGGCGGTTTTTTTATGACTGAAGGGAAAAATCAGAGGCTGCTGAGTTGCAGCAGAACCTGGCCGTCAACACCCTTGAGCAAGAGCTTGCCATTGCTCATTTCACCTTGGGTCACCTGAGGCATGGCCTGCATCACCAGTTGTTCTTGGGCCATCAGTGCATCGACACAAGCTTTCATTGTACTGCCGGCGGGTGAGAGTTTTAACTTCAGGCCTTCCTGGGAATAGGTGCCGAAGAAGTTATTGCAGCTGTTGTTACCGGACAATTTGCCGTCCTTGGTAAAAACCAACTGGGCGGGACTGTAATCTATAGTCGGTTGTCCCATAATGCTTTCTACTTGCCAGCTGCCTTCCAGTGGCAGAAACTGACCTTGGGTATCCGGGGTGGTTTGGCAGGCAGCCAGACCAAATAGCAGCGCAGCAGCTACGAGAGTTTTCTTAATCATGGTCATTTTTCCATTAGTCTATAAAGCCTTTATAGTGTGACAAGAATAACGCGGATTAAAAAGGGGGAGAAGGGTGATATCCAATGCTAACTCAGTGATAGGCCTTCTAAAGTTGTTACATTGGATCGGAGTGTTAATGCTGCTTGTCGGTGTTGGGGTTTATATGTTGACTACTATGGCACTTGAGGTCAGCGGAATGTTGATTATTGCCTCGCTGATAGGCTTGGGGTTGGTATTTATGTCGCCATATCCTGTGGTTATCTTTATCCAATGGGCCAAGGCACAGGATCAAAAAACGCAATAAACGCTTAAGTTCAAAATTAGCATGAACGGCCATGGCGCAAGCGGTTTTCCCGGATTAACTTGAGGCCTTGTATTGCAGTAGATCTTGCTTTGCCAGTTCCAACATAGGTGAAAGTTCGAAGTGGGAGTCAGGTGCAAAGAAGCTTTTCCCAACCAGCAGTTGTAGGCCGCAATCGCTGCGACTAACTCGTTTTTTTAAGCGGCTGGTGAGAATATCCAAATGCGCTTGGTTGTCTACAAATGCCAGGATAATGAATTGGCTCTTATTCAACCTGGTGCAGATATCTGCTTCACGCATGTTCTCCAGTATCACCCTTGCCAGTATTTTCAGGGCCTTATCTTGTTGCAGCCCGGCAATACGGTTTGAGTTAAGTTCCTTGCCTTCCAACAGTAAAAGTCCGGCATGGGAGCCCAAACGGCGACTAAGACTCAGCTGCCTTGATGCCAGCAGATTAAAGCCCCTGGGATTGAGCATACCTGTGAGTTCATCTTGTAAAGACAGAGACGCCATCTGTTCCATCAGTTGCAACTGTCCAAGCTCACTCTTGAGTAGCTCAAGCATAGGCTCGAGCAAAGACTGCAACTGCTCTATCGCTACCTTGGGTTTGCCATTTAGGATCAGTAATTCGCCAAACAGCTTGCCATCGGACCAATGAAGTGGGTACTTGATGGTCTCGGCCGGGTGAGCTGCAAAGTGTTGCAGTATAGAGGCAATATCTTCAAATTCAGTTGGGATTTCAGCCACCGAACTGTGGCTCAGGACCTGTAGCTTGGTGTCTGGCATATGCTGTAGTAACAGCACAGTTTGGGCGTGAAATATTTCTCTGACAGTGGCTAAACGGTTTTGCCAATGGCTAAGCTTCAAAGGGTCGTTGGGGTGGTCTCTTAAGCTGCTGGTTTTTTCCGTCAGTTGCGCATGCATATAGTTATCGTATTTTTGATGGCAGGGATTGCCTCAGGATACCTAACCGTTTGCGTTAATAAAATGCAAATAATCAGTTATTGGATCTGAGTCTTTTTAATGCTTGTTCTGTGCTTTGAATCAAGGCTTTTCTGCTTCTTTCTTCTGTTTGGATGACTTGAGCCCTGCTCTGGCACTTTCCAGCATGGGGGCCAACTTGGCTGCTGAGTCCGGGCTGAAAAAGCAACTGCTGGAGTCCAACTGCAATGGAGCCGAAAACTGGTTCATCTGCCGCTCAAGGCGCTTGATGATATGTTCCAGATCCCGCTCCAGATCGACAAACACCAGTAGGACATATTGGCTGTCGTTGTAGTGGGCGGCAATATCCGCGGTTCTTATGGTACTGAGGATCAGGTTACCGAGTTCCTTATGATGACGTGCCAGCGTTTCGGCATCCATATTCGCCCCGGGTATCAACTCGAAAAAAATAATGCCTGAATGAGCACCGAAGCGGCGACCGAGATTGAGCTGTCTTGGCGCCATCATAATGAAACCATAACGGTTGAGTATGCCTGTTTCCCGGTCTCGCATGGATAGCGATTCGATTCTATGGCTTTGGCATAGGAGCGCCAAGTCTTGCTGCAGCAGAATTTGAAACGGTTCCAGCATATAAGGGCTTATGTGTTGCTGCTCGTTGGCATGGGCATTGATGACACACAGGCAACCGAACACCGAGCCATCGGGCCAGAGCACGGGCCGGGATAGAATCCCAAGGACATTGCTGAACTCTTTTGGATTGTCATTATAGGTGGAGCGGGTGAGATCCAGATTAACGCCCTCGGGTGGGCTATCGACCATACGCAGGAATACACTTTCGTCTGCAGAGAATACCTTACCGGGTGGGAACCTGTGGCTGGCATCGGCGGCGCTGACAATGACTTCAAATCCCTGTTCTGTCTTTTGCAGCACAAAGACTTTGTCGGCCTGGTAGTAACGTTTCATTAGCTCACATTGATGCATCCAGCGAATAAGGTTGAGTCTGTGGCTTTCATTTTCCAATAGGCTCTTGCCTGGGTCTATGGTATCCGGGAGCATGTCTCTTCCTGAGTGATGTGGCTTAAGTTCAACTTTAAGTGTGGAAGCAGTATAGGAATTTCGCAAATCGAGTGCGGCTTAAACCTGCTTTGGCTATAATGCGGCTTCTTTTCTTGCTGAGTCTTTTTAATGCCGCAAACCATGCAATACCGCCAGGCCGAGGCGGCCGATATTGAGACGATTGCCAGTCTGGAGCAGCGCTTCGGCCAGGATGAATTGAGTGCCAGAGAGCGCACTCAAGGCATGCAAGGGCAGGGCTTTTCTGCCAAGGAGCTTGAGCCTCTTGTGGCTTCCGGCCTGGTGTGGTTGGCGTTGGACGCGACTAAGGTAGCCGGTTATCTGATAACCGGCAGTTGGGATAAACTCAAGCATTCGCCTTTGTGTCAGGCCCTCTGTCGGCAACTGGCCCAGAATCGCTTTGACCTGGAATTGAATTGGCAGCAGACTTTGCATTACGGTCCGGTTTGGGTGCATCCTGATTATCGTGGCAAGGGCGTGTTTGATAAGCTTTATGGCGCCGCCAGAGCCAACATCAGTGCGCCTTGGCTGGCACTGATCGCCGAGGATAACGAGGCGTCTATACGTGCCCATAGCCGGGATGGCCGCATGCGCACCCTGGATTTTGTCACCCTTTGTGGCCGGGATTTCTATCTGCTGCTGGGTTAACAGGCGCTTTGACGCGGGAGAGTAAGATGCAAAACACGCCAGAAACCCTACTGCAATCCTGTGAGTCGCTAAGGCTTTCTGCCTGGGATAATGTCAGATACCTGGTGTCTGTTTTGGCGCTGCAGGGTCAGCAGGCAAAGGCTTTTGAAGCCAAAATCGATGGCAAGCCGCATTATCTGCTGCAAGCCTTGGGCGTCTGTTTCGACTGTGGGCGCAGCAATAGCTATCAGGTGCAGATCCGCCAGTTGACTGATACCGAATTCACTCCAATGAAAGTGTTGGATATCACGCCGCTATCGGCCGAGCAGTTGGGTTACCTCTGTATGGAAACGGCCCATTTCGATCACTGCTACTGAGATATCGCCCGATAAATAGATATAAAAAAACCGCCCTGAGGCGGTTTTTCTGCAAGCTGAGTCTATTACAGACCTGCGTCGGTACGCAGGGCTTCAGCCTTGTTGGTTTGCTCCCATGGGAACTCGTCACGGCCGAAGTGACCGTAAGCGGCGGTGCCTTGATAGATGGGGCGCGCCAGATCCAGCATCTCGGTCAGGCCGTATGGACGCAGATCGAAGTGCTGACGTACCAACTGGATAAGCAATTCTTGCGAGACTTTGCCTGTGCCGAAGGTTTCCACACTGATGGAGGTCGGTTCGGCCACACCAATGGCGTAAGACACCTGGATTTCACAGCGGTCAGCCAGACCGGCAGCCACTATGTTTTTGGCAACGTAACGGGCAGCGTAAGCGGCGCTACGGTCAACCTTGGATGGGTCTTTACCTGAGAAGGCACCACCACCGTGACGGGCCATGCCGCCATAGGTATCAACGATGATCTTGCGACCGGTCAAACCACAGTCACCCATAGGGCCACCGATAACAAAACGGCCGGTTGGGTTGATGAAGTACTTGGTGTCCTTGTTCAGCCACTGGGCAGGCAATACTGGCTTGATGATGGTTTCCATCACGCCTTCCACCAGATCCGCCTGGCTGACGCTTTCGCAATGCTGGGTAGAAAGTACCACGGCATCGATACCGACAATCTTGTTGTCTTCGTAGGCGAAAGTCACCTGAGACTTGGCATCGGGACGCAACCAAGGCAGAGCGCCGCTCTTGCGGACTTCTGACTGGCGCTTAACCAACTGGTGAGCGTAGGTGATAGGAGCTGGCATCAGCACGTCGGTCTCATTGCTGGCGTAACCAAACATCAGACCCTGGTCACCGGCACCCTGTTCTTTGGGATCGGCACGGTCTACACCCTGGTTGATATCGGGGGACTGCTTGCCGATGGCGTTCAGTACCGCACAGCTGTCGGCATCAAAACCCATATCCGAGTGGGTATAACCTATTTCGCGAACGGTTTTACGGGTCAGTTCTTCAATATCGACCCAGGCTGAGGTGGTGACTTCACCGGCCACCAGTACCATACCTGTCTTGACCAGGGTTTCACAGGCTACACGGGCCTTGGGATCCTGAGCCAGAATCGCGTCGAGTACCGCATCAGAAATCTGATCGGCGATTTTATCTGGATGTCCTTCTGAGACTGACTCAGAGGTAAACAAGTGTTTTGCCATAATTCGGAAAATCTCGTCTGTGGAATTCAAACGTGTAGAAGCATCTACATCTAGACGGCCATTTTAGTGGAATTCGACTTGGATGACACCCCTTGTCGCAAATATTTGTGCGCCATGGCGCAGGAATCGGCTCAAATGACTAAGAGCTTTTTCCACTGTTTTCAGCTATTTTGCTGAAATGTATCAGATTCATCTGTATCTGGGTGAGGAGTTTTCCTATGGCGCTTTAACCCAGGTAGCCGCATTGAAAGCGAACAGCGGACAGGCAAGTTGACAGCTTTGTGAGCGGCAAGCTTCGCAAATGAGGCGCAAATGTAAACACAAAGCAAAGCCTGGGCTGCTTTTGGCGTTGTGAGTGGGTGAATTTTATTTGCGTCCTTCTGCCCGGTAGGGGAAAATATGGCTCCAATTTGCCCAAGACCTCTAAGATCAAGCAGGAGAGAGCATGTCTTCCCGTAAAGAACTCGCTAACGCTATCCGTGTTTTAAGTATGGACGCTGTCCAAAAGGCCAATTCCGGCCACCCCGGTGCTCCCATGGGGATGGCTGATATCGCCGAAGTCCTGTGGCGGGATCACCTCAAGCACAACCCTGTGAACCCTCAATGGGCCGACCGCGACCGCTTTGTGTTGTCAAACGGCCATGGTTCCATGCTGCATTACTCACTGCTGCATCTGGCGGGTTATGATCTGGGCATTGAAGATCTCAAGCAGTTCCGTCAACTGCACTCACGCACTCCGGGCCATCCTGAATATGGTTATGCTCCCGGCATCGAAACCACCACAGGGCCTTTGGGCCAAGGCATTACCAATGCTGTAGGTATGGCGATTGCGGAAAAGGCTCTGGCGGCTCAGTTTAACCGTGACGGTCACGATATTGTCGATCATCACACTTATGTCTTCATGGGTGACGGTTGCCTGATGGAAGGTATCTCCCATGAGGCCTGCTCACTGGCCGGTACCCTGGGTCTTGGCAAACTGATCGCCTTCTGGGATGACAACGGTATCTCCATCGATGGTCATGTTGAAGGCTGGTTCAGCGATGATACTCCCAAGCGCTTTGAAGCCTATGGCTGGCACGTGGTTGCCGGTGTCGATGGTCACGACCCACAAGCTATTAACGCCGCCATTGAAGCCGCCAAGGCTGATCCGCGTCCATCGCTGATCTGCTGCAAGACCGTAATAGGTTACGGTTCTCCCAACAAGTCCGGTTCTCATGATTGCCACGGTGCGCCGCTGGGTGATGCTGAAATTGCCGCCACCCGTGAATTCCTGGGCTGGAAGCATGAGCCATTCGTGATCCCATCTGAAATCTATGCTGCCTGGGATGCCAAGGAAGCCGGTAAGGCCGCCGAAAGCAGCTGGAACGACAAGTTCGCTGCCTATGAAGCCGCTCACCCCGCGCTGGCCGCCGAGCTCAAGCGTCGCCTCAACGGTGAACTGCCTGCCAACTTTGACGCCGATGCCAAAGCCTACATAGAGCAGCTGCAGGCCAATCCTGCCAATATCGCTTCCCGTAAGGCCTCGCAAAATGCACTGGAAGCCTTCGGTAAAATGTTGCCTGAATTCTTAGGGGGCAGTGCCGACCTGGCGCCTTCCAACCTGACCATGTACTCAGGTTCCAAGCCTATTTCGGCCGAAGATGCCAGCGGCAACTACCTGCACTATGGTGTGCGTGAGTTTGGTATGACCGCCATCATCAACGGTATTGCCCTGCACGGTGGGTTTGTACCTTACGGTGCCACCTTCCTGATGTTTATGGAATATGCCCGTAACGCCATGCGGATGGCCGCGCTGATGAAGGTGCAGAATATTCAAGTCTATACCCACGACTCCATTGGGCTGGGTGAAGACGGCCCGACTCACCAGCCGGTTGAGCAGATTGCCTCTTTGCGTATGACTCCCAACATGAGCACCTGGCGCCCATGTGACCAGGTAGAATCTGCTATCGCCTGGAAATACGCCATTGAGCGCAAAGACGGCCCAACTTCGCTGATCTTCTCGCGTCAGAACCTGACCCAGATGCCACGCAGCGCCGAGCAACTGAATGATGTGGCCAAGGGCGGTTATGTGCTGGTGGATTGCGAAGGCGCGCCTGAGCTGATCATCATTGCCACCGGCAGCGAAGTCGAGTTGGCGGTTAAGGCCCAGGTTGAGCTGGCCGCTACTGGCGCCAAGGTGCGCGTGGTTTCCATGCCATCTACCGACGTATTTGACCAGCAAACCGCGGCTTATAAAGAAGCTGTACTGCCAGCCAATGTCACAAAACGACTGGCCGTGGAAGCGGGCATAGCCGATTACTGGTATAAATATGTCGGCCTGAACGGTCGCATTATTGGCATGACCAGCTTCGGTGAGTCGGCGCCTGCCAATCAGTTGTTTGAGATGTTCGGTTTCACTGTCGATAAAGTGGTTGAAGCCGGTAAGGCTCTGCTCGCCTGAGCCGCGCCTGCCTGATTGGAAATGACTGTGCGGCAACCAGGCAATGGAATGCCGCACAGGAAGTGCAACGGCCTGTCGGGAAGTCAGGCCGTTACCCAATCAGCATCCCTCATTAGAGGAACAGGATCTCCATGATCAGAGTCGCAATCAATGGTTATGGCCGCATCGGCCGTTCAATTCTCCGTGCCTTATACGAATCGGGTAAAAGGCAGCAAATTCAGATCGTTGCTATCAATGAACTGGCTAAGCCCGAGGCCATAGTCCACCTCACCAACTATGACACCACCCATGGTCGCTTCCATAGCCGCGCGAGCCTTGCCGATGGCATGATGCAACTGGGGGATGACAGCATTACCCTGTTGGCCGAGCCGGAGGCGGACAAACTGCCCTGGGGCGAGCTGGATATCGACTTGGTGTTCGAAGCTACCGGCGCCCTCTCTGATAGACAGAGCTGTGAGGCTCATATCCAGGCCGGTGCCCGCCAGGTATTGATAAGTCACCCCTCTTCGGCGGATGTTGACGCCACCATAGTCTATGGTGTCAACCAGGAACTGTTGGCCGCCGAACACACAGTGGTGTCCAACGCATCCTGTACCACCAACTGTATTGTCCCTGTCATCGATGTGCTGGACCGGCACTTTGGGGTCAAGAGCGGTGCCATTACCACTATCCACTCGGCGATGAATGATCAACAGGTGATAGATGCCTATCACGACGATCTGCGCCGTACCCGCGCCGCCGGGCAATCAATTATTCCGGTAGATACCAAGCTTGCCCGCGGCATAGAGCGTATCCTGCCGCAGATGAAGGATAAGTTTGAGGCTATCTCTGTGCGGGTGCCCACTATTAATGTTACCGCTATAGATGTGTCTGTGACCCTCAACGACAGAGTGGATATTGCCAAGGTAAACCAAGTGTTGGAGCAGGCGACCCACGGCCGGCTCGAGGGGATTCTGGGCTATACTGATGAGCCTCTGGTATCATGCGATTTTAATCATGATCCGCGCTCCAGCGTGGTCGATGGTACCCAGACCCGGGTCAGTGATGGCCAACTGGTGAAGCTGTTGCTTTGGTGCGACAACGAATGGGGTTTTGCCAACCGTATGTTGGATACGGCACTGGCGATGATCAAGGCCCGCAGCGCCTGAGAGACTGCGACAGATTATTTCAGGGGGCAGGGAAGCTGCCGCCCTTAGTGAAACAGATTTGTTTTTGATTAAGAAGGAAGCGTAAAAATGGCAATTATCAAGATGTCAGAGCTGGATCTTCAGGGCAAGCGTGTGCTGATCCGTGAAGATCTCAACGTGCCGGTGGTCGATGGTGTCGTCACCAGCGACGCGCGTCTGCGGGCGTCACTGCCCACCATCAAACTGGCACTGGAAAAAGGGGCTGCCGTGATGGTGATGTCCCACCTGGGACGACCAACCGAAGGCGAATATAATGAGGAGTTTTCCCTCAAGCCTGTGGTTGACTATCTGGCCAAGGCGCTGGATTGCCCGGTGCGCCTGGAAAAAGACTATCTTGAAGGCGTCGAAGTTGCCCAAGGCGAAGTCGTGGTGTTTGAAAACGTCCGCTTCAACAAGGGTGAGAAGAAAAACGACGAGGCGCTTTCCAAGCAGCTGGCGGCCCTGTGTGATGTCTATGTGATGGATGCCTTCGGTACTGCTCACCGCGCCCAGGCCTCGACTCACGGAGTCGGCATGTTTGCCCCGATAGCCTGCGCCGGCCCATTGTTGGCAGCCGAGCTGGATGCCCTGGGTAAGGCGATGGATAACCCGGCACGTCCCTTGGTGGCGATTGTCGGAGGCTCCAAGGTGTCAACCAAGCTGACAGTGCTTGAGTCTCTATCCGGCATAGTGGATCAACTGGTGGTGGGTGGTGGTATCGCCAACACCTTTATAGCCGCCGCCGGCCATCCTGTGGGCAAGTCACTCTATGAAGCCGACCTTATCGATGAAGCCAAGCGCCTGGTGGCCAATGCCCAGAGCCGTGGCGGCGATATCCCTGTGCCTACCGATGTAGTGGTTGGCAAGGAGTTCAGCCCTGCAGCCGTGGCTACCTTGAAGCCAGTGGCCGAGGTTGCCGACGATGAGATGATTTTTGATATAGGCCCGGACAGCGCCGAAGCCTTGGCAGCTATCCTGCAAAAAGCCGGTACTATAGTCTGGAACGGCCCGGTAGGGGTGTTTGAGTTTGACCAGTTCGGCGAAGGCACCAAGCGTATCGCCCAGGCGATCGCCGAGTCACCGGCCTTCTCCATCGCTGGTGGCGGTGATACTCTTGCCGCCGTGGATAAATACGGTATCGCCGACAAGGTGTCATACATCTCTACCGGCGGCGGCGCCTTCCTCGAGTTCCTCGAAGGTAAAGAGTTACCGGCAGTGGCTATGCTCAAGGCCCGCGGTAACTAAGCAAAGTCAAAAGAATTATAAAGAAACCGCTCCCGGCTTTGCCGGGAGCATCAAGTTAAATCCAAGCGATAGCGACCTCGGTGAAGTAATTCACCCTATTATTGGAGTAAAAAAATGGCCCTTATTTCCCTACGCCAACTGCTGGACCACGCCGCCGAACATGGATACGGCGTCCCGGCGTTCAACGTCAACAACCTGGAGCAGATGCGTGCTATCATGCAGGCCGCCGAAGCCACTGATAGCCCTGTGATCGTGCAGGCTTCAGCCGGTGCCCGTAAGTATGCCCGTCCTCAGTTCCTCAAATATCTGATGGCGGCCGCCCTCGAGCAGTATCCGGATATCCCTGTGTGTATTCACCAGGATCACGGTACCCACCCTGACGTGTGTCAGCGTTCCATCCAGCTCGGCATGAGCTCTGTGATGATGGACGGTTCCTTGATGTCTGATGGCAAGACTCCTGCCTCTTATGAGTACAACGTCGATGTCACCCGCAAGACAGTGGCGTTCGCCCACGCCTGTGGTGTTTCTGTTGAAGGTGAAATCGGTTGTCTGGGTAGCCTGGAAACCGGTATGGCCGGTGAAGAAGACGGTATCGGCGCCGAAGGCACCCTGAGCCATGAGCAGATGCTGACCAGCCCGGAAGAGGCTGCCCGCTTCGTGGCCGACACTCACGTGGATGCCCTGGCTATCGCCATAGGTACCAGCCACGGTGCTTACAAGTTCAGCCGCAAGCCTACCGGCGATGTGCTGCGTATCGACCGCATTAAAGAGATCCACGCCCGTATCCCCAACACTCACTTGGTCATGCACGGCTCTTCTTCTGTACCTCAGGAGTGGCTGCAGATCATCAACCAGTATGGTGGCGCGATCCCTGAAACTTACGGCGTGCCGCTGGAAGAGATTGTTGAAGGCATCAAGCACGGTGTGCGTAAGGTTAACATCGATACAGATTTGCGTCTGGCATCAACCGGTGCGGTACGTAAGTTCCTGGCCGAAAACCCAACTGAGTTTGATCCACGCAAATTCCTTAAGGCCTCTATGGAAGCTATGGCCGACATCTGTACCGTGCGCTACGAAGCCTTCGGTTGTGCTGGTATGGGCTCCAAGATCAAGCCGCTGTCACTGCAGGCCATGTACAAGCGTTATCAGACCGGCGAACTGGACCCACAGATCAATCTGTAATCCCGTTCTCTGTATTGAAAGCCCGCATTCGCGGGCTTTTTTACTTTTAGCTTCCAGAGTGTAAATCCGAGGTGGGCGCGAGTTGTTGCGCCTTGGCTGTCACGACACACTCGGGTGATAGGGCTGAGGTTGGCGGAGTGTTTTCCGGATGGCTCTTGAGTCATCACAACGCCTTTTTGATAAGCTTGGCCAGGCTGGCTATCGATTGCTCCAACTTTGGCCCGCCAGGCAGTGAGGCATTGATGCGAAAACAGTGGCTGAACTCCCGGTGCGCCGAGAACATCTGTCCCGGCGCCAGGCTTATTCCTTGCCAGAGTGCCTGGCGATAGAGCTCTGTGGTGTCCCGCCCCTCGGGTAACTCTACCCAGAGAAAATAGCCGCCATCGCCATAATGCACTCTGACACTGTCGGGTAAGCGGCTCTTCAATGCCTGCCAGGTGGCGAATTTTCGCTGCTCCAGGGTGCGCCTCAATTGTCGCAGGTGGGTCTCATAACTGCGGGTCGACAGGTAATGAGCCAGTGCCAATTGCACCGGGGTGCTGGTGGCCAGGGTGCTCATCAGTTGCAGTTTTTGAATACTGAGCGCCATCTTGCCGGCGGCCACCCAACCGACACGAAAACCGCCCACCAGAGATTTGGAGAAGGAGCCGCAGTGCAGGGTTCTGTTGTCCGGGTCGAAGGCCTTGGCCGGCAGGGGCTTATCTTTGCCGAAATAGAGTTCACTGTAGACATCGTCTTCAATCAAAAAGCAGTCGTGTTCCTGCAAGAGTTTCAGCAAACGACGCTTCTTGTCATCGCTCATACTGCAGCCAAGGGGATTTTGAAAGTTGGTCATCAACCAGCAGGCCTTGACCCTGTGAGTTTGCAGCGCCTGGGCCAGAGACTGTAGATCTATTCCTTCCTGGGGATGGGTGCGAATGGCGAGCGCCTTGAGGCCGAGGCGCTCCAGCGACTGCAGCGCGCCGTAGAAGGCGGGGTTTTCTATCACCACCCAATCCCCGGGACGGGTAACCGCCTGCAGGCTCAGGTTCAATGCCTCCAGTGCCCCCGCGGTGATCACTATTTCATCCGGCGAGATGCTCATTCCCTGCGCCGCGTAGCGCTGGGCTATGATATGCCTGAGCGCCGGGTTCCCGGGTGGCAGATTGTCCAGAGCGCTGGCGGAATCCAGGGTTCTGGCGCTTGAAATCAAGGCCCGGTTCAACTGTTTGTGGGGCGACAGCCCGGGGTCCGGGTAGGCGGAGCCAAACCCCGTGATCCCCGGATCGCGACTGGCCTGCAACACCTCAAAGATAAAGGCGTTGATATCCACCGACTCGGCGCGGGTCACAGCACTGGACTGATGCAGACCTTGAGGCTTGGGGGCAGCCACTTTCGGGGCGACAAAGTAACCTGAGCGGGGGCGGGAGATTATCCAACCTTGGCTCTCCAACACCTGATAGGCATGCATCACTGTCATCAAACTCATCTGGCTCTGCTGAGTCTGCTCCCTGAGTGAAGGTAAGCGGTCACCCACCTGCCAGACACCGCTCTGTATCTGCTGCCTCAATTGCTGGATCAGGGTTTCATATTTGGCCATGGTTTACTCTGCTTTATTGCCCGTGTCCAGCATAACAATTATTCAATCTGTTATATATAAAATCATATTTTCTGTATCTATTATAGTTTTGTCTCAGTCCTTAAGATGCCTGCCAGGTTTATTGACCCTTTGAGGTGGTTCATGTTTGGACTGGATGCACTCGAAATGGCACGCATACAGTTTGCCTTCACGGTTTCTTTTCACATTATCTTCCCTGCCATCACCATTGGCCTGGCAAGTTATCTCGCGGTACTGGAAGGGCTTTGGCTCAAAAAGCGTAATCCGGTATACAAGCAGTTGTATCATTTTTGGTCCAAGGTATTTGCGGTCAACTTTGGTATGGGGGTGGTTTCCGGCTTGGTGATGGCTTACCAGTTCGGCACCAACTGGAGCGGTTTTTCCGAGTTTGCCGGCAGTATTACCGGCCCCCTGCTGACCTATGAAGTGTTGACCGCCTTCTTCCTCGAAGCCGGATTTTTGGGGGTGATGCTGTTTGGCTGGAAGAAAGTCGGCGATCAGCTGCACTTCTTTTCCACCTGCATGGTTGCCCTCGGCACCCTAATGTCCATGTTCTGGATCTTGGCCTCCAACAGCTGGATGCACACGCCCCAGGGCTTTGTCATTGAAGCCGGTCAAGTAGTACCGACAGACTGGTTGGCGGTTATCTTCAACCCTTCCTTTATTCCGCGTCTTTCGCATATGGCGGTGGCCGCCTTTATCTGCTGCGCCTTGATGGTGGCGGCATCGGGCGCCTGGCACTTGCTTAAAGGCAACGACAACCCGGCGGTGCGCAAGATGTTCTCCATGGCGCTGTGGATGATCCTCGCCTGTGCACCTTTGCAGGCCTTGCTTGGGGATATTCACGGGCTCAATACCCTGGAGCATCAACCGGCTAAAGTTGCCGCAATGGAAGGCCACTGGGACAACAGCTCGGGTGAGCCGACACCGCTTATCCTGTTTGGCTGGCCCAATATGGAGACAGAAACCACTGACTATGCCCTCAAGATCCCGGCGCTGGCCAGTTTGATCTTGATGCACGACAGCCAGGCCCAGGTGCCGGCGCTGAAGGAGTTTGCCGTGGAAGACAGGCCCAATGTCCCTATCGTCTTTTGGTCATTTCGGGTCATGGTCGGACTGGGCATGTTGATGCTGCTGCTCGGTGTCGTCAGCCTTTGGCTCAGACACAGTGGTGGCCTGTACCAGCGCCGCTGGTTTCTGCGCTTCAGTCTGTGCATGGGACCATCGGGACTCATAGCGCTGTTGGCCGGTTGGATAACCACGGAAGTGGGGCGGCAACCCTGGATCATTCATGGGGTAATGCGCACCCAGGATGCGGTCTCCGCCCATGGCGAGCTGCATATGAGCCTGAGCCTGCTGGGGTTCTTTGTGGTCTACAGCCTGGTGTTTGGTTTGGGGTATCTCTATCTGCTCAATCTTATCCGTCAGGGACCCAAGGTCGAGGAAGCCTTATCCGAAAGCCCGGCGTTGGTCGGGCGAATTTCACAGTTTCACAGCGACGAGCTGCATAAGGAGAGCTGAGTATGGGTATCGATCTGGCTGTTATCTGGTTTGTGATTATTATTTTCGCCACCTTGATGTACATAGTCATGGATGGTTTCGACCTGGGAGTGGGGATACTGCTGCCCTTGGTTGAAGACAGGGATGACAAAGATATCATGGTGAACTCAGTGGCGCCCGTGTGGGACGGCAATGAAACCTGGCTGGTATTGGGCGGGGCCGCATTGTTCGGTGCCTTTCCGCTGGCTTATGCGGTGATTATCGATGCCTTGGCGATTCCGCTGACCTTTATGCTGGTGGCGCTTATCTTTCGAGGCTTGGCGTTTGAGTTTCGCTTCAAGGCATTTGAAGGCCACAGAAAAGCCTGGGACAGGGCATTTGCCATCGGCTCTGTGGCTGCGACCTTCTTTCAGGGGGTGGTGCTGGGGGCTGTGATATCCGGTTTCCCCGTCATAGATCGCAGCTTTGCCGGTTCGCAGCTCGACTGGCTGGCGCCTTTCCCGCTTTTATGCGGTGTCGGCCTGGTGGTCGCTTACGGGCTCCTTGGCAGCAGTTGGCTGATCATGAAGACCCAGGGGCATCTGCAGCAACAGATGTTTCTGCTGAGCCGCTCTTTGCTCATAGGCTTGTTGGTGGCCATAGTGCTGGTCAGTATCTGGACGCCTTTGGCACATCCCCAAATCGCCGAGCGTTGGTTTTCACTGCCGAACCTTATTTTCCTCTCACCCGTGCCTTTGTTGACGGCGCTGCTGGGATGGAATCTGTACCTGGGGCTGCAAAGGCAAGATACTTACCAACCCTTTGTGATGACGCTGCTGTTGGTGTTACTGGGGTTCTGCGGTCTTGGGATCAGCATCTGGCCCTACATTATTCCACCGGGAATCAGCATTTGGCAGGCCTCGTCACCGCCCCAGAGCCAAGGTTTTATGCTGGTGGGGGCCCTGTTCATTATCCCGATTATTTTGGTCTATACCTGCTGGACCTATTATGTGTTCCGCGGCAAGGTGAGCGTCGATGATGCCTATCATTAATGCTTTGAGGGGCCGGGCCATCCGGCTGTTGGCCCCCGCTAAGGCTTGGCTCGATAGCCGTCCAGGCTGCTGGATGCTGCTGCTTTGGTGCTTGAGTGTTCTTTCTTTGCTGAGTGTCTCTTCGCTATTGCGACTGCTGATGTCTGCGGCCGGGTTGCGGGCATGATTGGGGGCCATTGTTATCAAGATAGTGTACGCAATCAGGTTTTTCGGCTGAAAAATGCGAGCTGTTTCGTATTTTTCGCTGTAGATGTTAAGATGGCGCCCGTTTTTTTAGGGATTGCTTTGAACGGAGATGCACAAGAATGAAAAAACTGCTTAGCGCTGCAGCCATTCTGCTGGTCGCACCATTTGCTCACGCAGGGGCCGACTTTGTCGAAGGTGATAAAACATTTGCCGGTGAGGCGGAGTTGGGTGCTACCCTGACCACAGGTAACACTGATACCTCTTCGGTGAAGGGTCGCCTGGCGATGAAACACGAACTGGGTAACTGGGAAAACCAGTATCTGCTCGAAGGTCTGTATAAGGAAGATTCTGAAGAAGTTACCGCCAAGCGTTACTTTGGTGGTGTTCAGGGCAACTACCGTCTGGATGAGCGCAGTTATCTGTTTGCCAACACCAGTTACGAAGCCGATCCCTTTACAGGTTATGATTATAAATTCAACAGCGCAGCCGGTTACGGCTACCGGGTTTTCCAGGGCAGCAAGAGTTTCCTGGATGCCGAGATAGGTCCTGGTTACCAGTATCAGCGTCTGGACAGTGAGCAGCGTGCTATTCTGGGTTACAACTCAGATGCCAGCTGGGTGGCTCACGGAGTGATTAACTATGAGCTTGAGATCAGCAAGACCTCCAAATTCCGCCAGATGTTTGTTGCCGACTATGGTGACAAGCTCGACGCGCGTTCCGAGACTTCGTTGACCGCTAATATCATAGGTGCATTGGCGATGAAGTTCGCCGTGGTCGTGCGTTATAACAGCGATCCGCTGGATGACAAAAAGAGCACAGATACCGAAACCAACATGACACTGCTGTACTCCTTCTAAAAAGTCGTGATATAAAAAAGTGTGAACCAGATAAAAGCGCCTGCGGGCGCTTTTATGATCTATGGTGTTTTTTTGCCAGTCCTTGGTAACCTTTCTTCAGTTGTCTGCCGCTTAAGGCTTGGGCTTGCTCACTTAAATTACAGAAATTTGCGTTTTATCAAGATTTGATTTCCTGTCTCTGTGCTAGGTTTTAGTTAATTTCCTACCGAGAGATCATTGAAATGAAGTTGATGCGTTTGCATGGGGGCTGCGCAGCCTTAGGAGGAATTTTGTCCGGACTGTTTTCGCCTGCGGTCCTGGCTAGCACGGAAGCCGTAAATAATCTGAACCTGACCGACTCAACTGTGGGGTATCTGGCACTGACTCTATTTACCATCGCCTATTTGCTGGTGATGGGGGAGGAGAAACTGCACCTGAGGAAGTCCAAGCCTGTATTGGTCGCCGCCGGTCTTATCTGGGGCATGATAGGTTATATCTATACCCAAAACGGTATGTCGGAAGTGGCCGAGGCAGCTTTTAAGCATAACCTGCTCGAATATGCCGAATTGTTGCTGTTTTTGCTGGTAGCAATGACCTATATCAACGCGATGGAAGAGCGGCGGTTGTTTGATGCTTTACGTTGTTGGATGGTCGGCAAGGGCTTCAGTTTATACCAGATATTTTGGCTTACCGGCTTATTGGCCTTCTTTATCTCACCTATCGCCGATAACCTGACCACGGCATTATTGATGTGCGCCGTGGTAATGAAAATGGGCGCCGATAATCGCCGTTTTATCACCCTGTCCTGTATCAACATAGTGGTGGCGGCCAACGCCGGTGGTGCCTTCAGTCCCTTTGGGGATATCACCACTTTGATGGTGTGGCAAAAGGGCATGGTGCACTTTTCCGAGTTCTTTAAGCTGTTCCTGCCATCACTGGTGAACTTCCTGGTGCCGGCGCTGATCATGAGCCTGTTTATTTCCAGGGAAAAATCCGATGCCCTGGTTGAAAAAGTTTATACCAAGACAGGCGCCAAGCGGATAGTACTGCTGTTCCTGTTTACTATTTCTATGGCTGTTTGTGCTCATTCATTGTTGGGGCTGCCACCTGTGCTGGGCATGATGACAGGCCTTGGACTACTGCAGTGCTTTGGCTTCTACCTGAGGAAGAATTTCCCCAAAGCATTGGCAAGGGCGCAGGAGAAGGCGCGCCTGATGCAGGATGAAAAGCGTCTGGAGCAACTGGGTAACGTGGTGCCTTTCGATGTCTTCAGCCGTATTGCCAGAGCCGAATGGGATACTTTGCTGTTCTTCTATGGCGTGGTGCTCTGTGTCGGCGGCTTGGGCTTTATGGGCTATCTGAGTATGGTGTCTCACGCCATGTACACCCAGTGGGATCCCACTTATGCCAATATCGCCATTGGGGTGCTGTCTTCTATCATAGACAACATTCCTGTGATGTTTGCCGTACTGACCATGAATCCGGATATGGCTCTTGGCCAATGGCTGCTGGTAACCCTGACCGCCGGAGTCGGGGGCAGTTTGCTGTCTATCGGCAGTGCTGCAGGGGTCGCTCTGATGGGGCAAGCGAGGGGCATTTATACTTTTGGGGCTCACCTCAAGTGGACGCCTGTTATCGCCCTGGGTTATATCGCCAGTATTCTGATACATCTCTGGCTTAACAGTTCTACATTTTAGAAAAGCATGTATCATATTGTTAATTAACAAAGTTTTAATCGTGAGAAAAGTCTGAGAGAAGGTTCACGCTTTTCTTAAAAGCCTGAAAACACCCATGCAGATCACTCTGGATGGGTGTTTTTTTCCCTTATACTGCCGCCATTCATTTGCTGCTGAGCAATGCCATGCAGATAGGTTGCTGTTGGTTTGATGCCGATACCGGCACGCTCAAACATATTGGGTCCGGTAAGATTTGGGTCTTGTCTGAAATAGAGCAATGTGTGTTGAGTGTTTTGTTGAGCCATCAGGGCAAGGTGGTTTCCAGAATGCAATTGCTGCAGGAGGCGGGCATTCCCGTCAACCAAGAGCATTTATTGGAACAAGCGGTGGCCCGTATCCGCCAATACCTGGGGCCTGATTACTGTGACCTGTTGGAGCCCATCGACCGGCAAGGTTTTTTACTGCACAGCAAAACTCGAAAAAGTAAACCAATTTCTCTGTTTTTAAAGGGAAAGGCACCCTGGTATCATTTTTTTTGGATGTTACTGCTGAGTGGGTTGGTATTGTTTTTTCTATCGTCCAGAGTCGGACCGCTGCGCTATCTGGAAACGCCGGATGAAGTGATAAAACTCGCGCACCCTTCGGGCAATACTACCTTCCTGCGTCTCTATGGCGAACCCAAGGCATTGGCGACATTGAAAGATCTGACTCAGAACATTGAAGGCTGGCTGGCTCCTTGCCCTGATAGCTGGCGTACGATTTCCATTTCCCTCAGTGATGACAGTAAGGTATTGAGTATGGTGCTCAAGGGAGAAAGTGACCAAGGGGAGTACTTTAAAGCTTACAAGTTGACCATGTCTCAGATGAATGATTGTGCCCCCGAGCATACTTGGTTGAAGGAGGCGTTGCGCTGTGACTGAATCGACTCTGCCGTGGCGCTTACGCCAAAACCGGAGCTGGATATTGCTGTTGTTACTGCTGTTATTTGTTGTGGGTATCCTGGCGGTTGACACCTTGATTTCCAAGTATCTAAACCCAAGCTTTAATTGTGAAGCGAGTTTAATTAACCCCGGCAAAGCCGGGGGACCAAGGGGAGGGGAGAAACTCAGGCTTGGGATAACCACAGAAAATGGGCAGACCAGACTGAAGGTCAGCTATCGCTATGATAATGAGCCGTGGGCGGGTATTGAGCTGGCAGGTACTATAGAAGGCGTTGAGCTTGGTTCACTAAGCTATATGATGAGTCTGGAACCCTATCAGGATAAACTGCTATTAGGTGAAGAAGAACTCCCTCCATACTTGATGGCAATGCGGGAGGCTATCAATAAGGCTTTGGCTCAGTCGGGTAAATTGGAGCTCAGGTTGCATGTTCTTGAGATGGATATTTTGGCCGATTATTCACTTATTCAACTGAGTCCAGGCAATCACCTTTGGGCCTGTCGTATGACTGAATTTGAGGAGGAGGATGAGTCCCAAATGCCGTTGCTCTCATTGATCAACGGCATTTGGGATTGGTGACCTTTAGTTTACGTCTGTAGTGGGAGAATAGAGAGTCACTTCATTGCTGATTTCAGTTCCGAATACCTCTATGGCTACCTTGTAACGGCTAACCGCGCCAGTAGCAGCATTAGCGTCCCAGTCGAGCCCTGATGGACTGAAACTGTAGCTGCCGGCACTTTCCAGAGCCTGCAGCGGCTCGGCGCACTCGGTTGTCGGGTCGCAGCTGTAACCATAGGTTACATGCCAGCGTTTCCAGGCTTTGGGCTTGGTGGAAGCTTGCTCTTCTGCCGGATAACCAAAGTAGGTGATTTGGTACTTGGCGGCATTGGTGAGCGCTTTGCCTTCGGCGTTTTGCAGGGCAAAGGTGACCTGGCCTGAATCTGGGTCGAAGCTGTTGAGAGTCAACTCAATACTACTTGCTTCGGCGATATCCTGACTGGGTTTTTCCACAGGTGGTGGCGGAGGCGTGATCTCACCGCCACCATTATTGTTGTCATCATCGCTGCCACAGCCTCCCAATAGCAGGGCCGAGCCGAGCAGCAGGCTCAGATAGCTGATTTTCATTGGATAATCCTCAGTTAAAGTGCCCGGTATGACAGGTGGTACATTCCATGTCTGTCTTGACGCTGGCGGCAGGTCCCATAGTACTTGTGGAGCCATGACAGCTCTGACAGCTCTGGGCTTCTGAGCTGGGTTTACTTTCAGGCAGGGCGCCCAAGTCTTCACCCTTGTAGGCTCGGTTCAAGAGTTCCACTAAGTGATAGGCAATAGAGGCCGACAAACGATAGCAACGTTCACCTTTTTCAGAGAAGGTCTTGCCTGAGGCCTTGGACCAGTTACTGATAGAGGAGTGACACAATACGCTGTTGGCTACCGAGGATTTGACCACCAGGGCAGTCTTTTCGGCGGTGGAGCCAATACCGGCAACGAACTCATCGCTGGACAAAGGCAGTTCGGTATTCTCGTAGTAACGGAACAAGGAACCTATGACGGCGGAGTTTTGGCCATTAATGTCATCGAGAATATTAACCAACATACCTACTGCATTGAGGTTACCGCAAAGCGTGCCTTGGCCGGTAACACCGGCAAAACCGTAGCCGGCCAGCGCCGTTGGAATAGTGGCAAACTTGTCGGCATCGACACTGGCAGACCGAGCCAGCATGGTCACAGTGGCGTGAAATACCTGATGCATACAGCCACCGCCGGTTTCATAAGCCAGTTTGGCTGTCTCCATAGGATCCAATGGAGCATATTTGAGTTTTTCACCCAACTCCAGGCGGTAGTTTCCTGACTCATCCGTGGCAGCAAAGGCGCAAGTGGCCGTAAGGCTGGCTCCGGCTGCTGCGGCGCTAATTCCGATAATCTGGCCCAGGGCCTGACGTCTGTTAATGCTCATATTTATCACCCTTTGTTGTCTTTGTTTTTCCCGACCGGGTCGGTTGTATTCAGATTAGGGGGATAAGATATGAAGGTTGTGATTTAGCGCGCATGAATATTGAGTTGTCAAAGACTGGAGTTTTAACCTTTTAAGGTGATTAGAGTGGCTATTCTTAATCCTTTTTGAGGATTAAGGGTTGGGCAGAATCACCTTATTTGTTTTATTCATGTTAATTAATGGCTGGTTTATCAATATTCAGGCCTGTTTTCAAAGCCTTCAACCATGGGAACTGGTTCACAAAACGCTACTTGCTTCCCTCTTGCTTGCTTCCTTGCCTGAGTTGGATCACTTTTTAAACTTTTTCCTGTGTCAGGGTTATGAGGATCACAGTAGTGATTAGATTTCTTGCATACACTCATGTTCATATAAAACAGGAGGAAGATGATGCAGATAGGCGACTGCTGGTTTGATGAAGCCAGCGGTGAGTTACAACACAAAGGCAGGGGAGACAGTTGGCATCTCCCTCGGGCGGAGTTGCAGGTGCTGAAACTCCTGCTTGCCAATCAGGGACGTTTGGTCTCCCGTATCGAGTTGCGCGCCGGTGATGACAATCATCCCCCTTTGAGTGATTCGTCTGTAGCCCGTGCTGTCTGTATGTTGCGTGCCTTTCTGGGGCCCGAATATGAGTCTTTGATTGAAACGGTCAAGGGGCAGGGGTATCTGCTACGCTCATCTGTGGCCCGTAAACCCGCGGGAGTGCTGGAGTCCAGGTTGAATGCCGGTCCCAAGCAACTGCTGGTGGGCTTGGTACTGATACTCATGCTTGGTCTCAGTGTCTTCTATCTGTATCGTTTACCCAGAGTGGTACCCACTATCCCACTGAACAAGCAGGAATTGACACTGCTATCTGGTCAGAGAATGGAGCTGTTTTTCTACTCCAATTCCCGTACCAACAATCAGTTGTTGACCGAACAGGGCAAGGTGCTGACCTCGGCATTGGCTCAGTGTAAGAGCAGCCCTTGGCGCAAATTATATGTCTCTCTTTCCCATGACAAACAAGTCCTTAACCTCACATTGAGAGGCGAGTATTTGGGACAGTCCGTGGTACGCAATCTCAAAATAAGCGATGGACGTCAGGTCAAGGCATTTGTCAGTGTACCTTGGCTTAAGGAGGTTGATCTCTGTGGCTAGACGTTGGCTTTGGGTGATAAATTTGCTGATCCTGATCTTTTTGCTCGGCTGTTTGCTGGTGATCTATCGTTTCAGTCAAACAGCGCCCGCTTTGGCGCTTAATTGCAGCTCTGAACTCTACGACCGGCAGTTGAACGAGGGCGAAGATGCGCAGCACTACCTGCTGCTGGATCTGCAGACCAAAGGCAAGCGAGCTCTGGTCAACTATCGCTACTTCAACATGGATGGCACCCCGGCCGGCAGCATTTTGATGCAGGGGCAACTGGCTTCGGAAGAGGCGGGGCGTTATCAAATCCTGGTTACAGATAAACAGGAGCTTTCCGGCAAGGGCGCAAGGCCCGCCCATATGCAATACCTTTCTTATGTTTCCAGCTTCAACCTCAGTAATGAAGGCCTGCATCACCTGGCACTGGAGATCCTTGATGCCGATGAAGCCAAAGACTATGCTATTGTGTTGTTCCAACCGAGTAACACAGTATGTGGCTGCCGCCTGATCCATTGACGGCTGAATTTTTGCTGACGATTTCACCATTTCCTTTCAGTTAACGCCTGTGCGCTATCCCATTCCCGTGTTGCTTGGGCTATAGTCTGGTTCTTTCATCAATTCATTGATAGTTTTCCATTATTGTGTCCAAACTACGTATCAAGCAGGAAGAAAATCTATCCATCAAATTCAGTCATCTGATGGGTGTTGGGGAGCAGCGCAAGCTGGATCTCTACTTTTCCCTGCCCAAGGAGATGGGCATAGGGCCGCAGAGCCTGAATGAAGAGGAATACTACTTCAGCGCCATTCTCGGACGGCGTTCTTACTACTCGGATGGTCTGCATCTGCCCCTGGTACAATCCAGGTTTGTAAGCCAGAAGAAGCGTACCGTCGAAGAGTTTCGCCTCTATCTGAACCTGTTTGCCTACCAGTTTGTGGTGGCGATGGAGAACGATGCCAAAGAGATTTCGCGGCAATCCGAGCCGGAAAACTTCTATCCTTTGCTGGAGGAGTTAACCGAGCAGACAGCGATTTTGCTGAAGAAGTTTCGCCGTAACGAACCGGCCGATGCCAGATGGAAACACTATTTTGAGAATGCCGATAACTACTTATCCTGGTTTTGTGAACAGCAGTTGTTGAAGCTGTTGGCCCATGGTCCCAGAAACAGTGACTTTAGCCATGTGTCGGATAAGGTGATCACCCTCTGCCGGGTAGAAAATCACTATCGGGCCGAGCGACTCTATAACTCGGCGCAAACCCTGCAAGATCCCAATCGTATTGCCAACAAGATGTTGCTGCTCAGGCGGCTTATTCAGCAAGGGGTGGTGCTCAAAGAGGAGATTAAACCTCTGAACACTGGGCTTAAAAAGTTAACCACAGGGTTGGCTACCGCGCTGGTGATGCTGGTGGTATCAGCCTTGATCATCAAGGCTCAGGGGATATTCAGCGGCGTGACTCTGGTATTGGTGTTGGTGTTAGCGCTGATTTACGGCGCGCGGGAGATCTTTAAAGATGATGTCCGCAATGCTTTGTGGCGCTATATCCAACGGGGACGCCCCCGTTGGAGTCGGATATTGAGGGATACAACCAACCAGAAGTTTATTGCCAAGCAGCTGATTTGGCTTGAGTTTATGCGTAGTCGGGATCTCCCTGATGATGTCAAAGAGATCCTCCGGCGGCGCCATAGCCAAAATAAGGTCGACGCTGAAATTCTTCACTACGGCATTCAAACCAAGGTGGCAGATACCGAGTTTCTCTCCGGTTATAACACATTGCAGGAGCAGGTGGTGTTCAGCTTAGTGCCCTTTGCCCGCTATCTGGAACGGGGTAAGGCCAAAATTTACAGCGAAACCGATGGCAGGATAACTAACGAGTCGGTGGAGCGGCGTTATCAGATAAATCTGGTCGCCGTACTCAAAGAGGGCAAGCAGGCGCCGCGCTATGCCAGATACAAGATCACCATGAACCGCTCACAGATAGTGGATGTCAGCCCCAGCGATATTCCTGATTCACTGCCGGGAATTGAGGATCTGCCCTATGATTCCGAGGTCAAGGCCAATGGCGAGTTCAGGCGCAGTAAGGAAGATCGCGTCGAATCCAAGACTGTGGAGGAAGAAGAGCATCAGGCGAATCTGGCTGCCGTGACGCAGGCTGCCGATCTTCTGTCTGAGTTGCAACCCGGCGGCGGGAAGGATGATAAAGTCGCCACTTCCCGGGCAAGCGAGCCTAAAAACGGTGAAGGCAGTCAACCCTGACGGCCTTAACGGAGAAACTGCTCAGAAACGTCCCACAGAGGAAAAGGCCAATCCCAGCCCCAGGCTGACCAATACGCCGCCTATGGCGCGTTCAACCAAGGGGCGACAACGGGCCACTATAAATGTCCTCTATCAACGAGGGTGAGAGCTGATTTGTCTGAGAGAGTATGAGGAGTGAGTGTTGCCACAAACAATATTGTGTTGGGTTGATACAGTTAACCAAGCGCTTGGTTTTGCCAATAATTTAGAGTCGTAAAAAATACACAGCTGTTTAGTCAAGGTTGTACTGCATCTTTAAGCGCAGCGATTTGTGCATGGCTGAGCTCCCTAACTTCCCCTTCGGCGAGCTGGTCAAGTGTTAACTCCATTATCCGGGTACGGCAGAGGTCTGTGACTCTGTAGCCCAAATGCCGACACATACGGCGAATTTGCCGCTTCTTGCCCTGAGTCAGAATAATTTCAAAACTGTTTGCCGAAATCGGTGTGACTTGTGATGCCCGCACCTGGCCATAACCGTAATCCATAGGCGCTCTCAAGGCATGGATAAACGCGTCAGTAAATGCTCGCTCCAGAGTGACCCGGTAGTGTTTGCTGTGGCAAAAATCCGGATGCATCAGTTGCTGGGTCAGCTCGCCGTCGTTGCTGAGCAGCAACAGGCCGCGGGAGTCTTTATCCAGTCTTCCGGCCGGATACAGGCGTTTATCCTGAGGCAATAGATGCAATAGGCTGCTCGGGTCATCCTTGATTAGGCGGCAATCTATGCCGACGGGTTTATTGAATAGCAGATAAGTGTAAGCTGCCGGGGCGGCGACGGGCTCGCCCAGATAAAACAGCTTTTCGAGGCAATGGCGCTGCCCGGTGGCGAGGGTGACTCTGTCTGTGTGTTTAGCGAGTTTGTCACCCAGAAAAATCTCTCCGGCTTCGATGCGCCTGGCGGCTTCGCGCCTTGAACATAGGCCGGTTTGCGCCAGATAGTGAGCGAGGCGGATTGTGGCTTGTTGAGATGCTCTTGCGTGGGTCATTGCAGGCCTTTATTGCCAGGGTTACATCAGTCGTTTGTCGGCTGCGACCAGTGCCACAGCCGATAAACCGTGGCCGATAGGCTGAGGCCGGCAAACACAGTGGCAATGGAGTGCAACCACATAAACCATACCGAAAGGCAGAGGGTTTGCGCCGGGCAAGAGGCATAATTCATCGATGGCCATTGCAACTGAGATAACAAGCCAATACCGGATACTATTCCCAGCAGGCTAAACAGGCACAGCGGCAGGTTACACAGTGCTCGATGGGAAACAAAGCAGTAGCAGCAAAGAGTAAACATCACCAAGGTATTGGCAATAAAGAAGATGGCCGCCAACTGGTGAGCAAAGAGTTCATTATAGGGAAACACACCAAGCGCCGCTATCCCCACCCCCACAGCTATCCCCGACCTTGACAGTAAGTTGGCCGCCGCGCTGTGCTTTTGCCACCAGAGGCCTCCCATGGCCAAGGTGAAGCAAGCACCGCCGAGCAGTAGCGAGATGTTGTAGACATAGGCCAGTGGCGAGCTTAAATAGTCACCCAGTCTGTCCATGCGCATGTTGAAAATAGCACTGCCCATACTGTCATAAGCGGCCCAAAAGGAGGAAATCATACCCAGTGCCGCTATGCTAACGCCTACCAGAGACATCATAAATGCCAGGCGCTGCGGATCTTGTTTGTGATATTGCTCGTAAGGGGGCATGCAGTGGCTCGTTTGAATATCAGTATTCAATAATGCTTGCCAAACGGCAGCGACAAAAAACCGGTCGCAGGGACCGGTTTGGTTTTTGTATTTGTTAGTTTAACTGCGGGGGCGCAGTATCACAATCACTACAGCGACCAATGCCAGGATCATACAGTACCAAGTGTTGGCAACCGCTTCCAGCGGAGAGATCTTGAAGTGGGAAGCTATCAGCAAGGCCTGGGCACCGTAGGGAATAAGTCCCTGAATAATACAGGCGAAAATATCCAGAACACTGGCGGCGCGTTTGGGGGCCACGCCATGTTTGGCGGCCAGGTCTTTGGCGATATCACCACTGACCACAATAGAGACGGTATTGTTGGCCACACAGGAGTTGGTCAGGGCGACAATCCCGGCCATACCCAGTTCGGCGGCGCGACATGAGGCTTCGCCTTTGGCGCGGGAGAAACGGGCGATCAGTTTTTCAATCTGTTGGCTGACAAAGCTCAGACCACCTTGCTGCTGCATCAGGGCTGCCAAACCACCAACCAGCATGGAGAGGATAAAAATCTCCTGCATATTGCCAAAGCCTTTATAGATGTCTTGGCCGAAGGTCAGCAACGAATAGTCCTGAGTGAGAAATCCCGTGGTCCCGGCCAGCAAAATGCCGATGGCCAGTACCACAAATACGTTTAACCCGGCGACGGCCAGCACCAGAATACTCAAGTAAGGCAACACCTTAACAAAGTCGACCTCCTGCGGTGGCAGTTCGGCTTGACCGGAAGATAGGAAACCGAATAGCAGCAGGGTCACGATCGCCGCCGGAATGGCAAAGATCAGGTTTTCGCGGAACTTGTCTCTCATTTCGCAGCCCTGAGTGCGGGTGGCGGCAATAGTGGTATCCGAGATAATAGACAGGTTGTCACCAAACAGGGCGCCGGACATCACAGAGCCGGCCATCAGTGGTAGTTCAATCCCTGCCTGATCGGCAACCCCGAGTGCGATAGGGGCTACAGCGGCAATCGTGCCCATGGAGGTGCCCATGGCGGTGGCGATAAAGGCGGCGATAATGAAAAAACCGGGCAGCAACAGATTGGCCGGGATCAGTTTAAGCCCCAGGGCAACTGTGGCATCGACCCCTCCAGTGGCACTGGCTACGGCGGCAAAAGCACCGGCTAACAGGTAGATGAGGCACATGGCGATGATGTTGTTGTGGCCTATCCCCGCCATAAAGGT
The DNA here is from genome assembly GCF_033842865.1 of Shewanella indica. Taxonomy (NCBI): domain Bacteria; kingdom Pseudomonadati; phylum Pseudomonadota; class Gammaproteobacteria; order Alteromonadales; family Shewanellaceae; genus Shewanella; species Shewanella indica. The sequence goes on along the minus strand of NZ_JAWXXR010000001.1, from coordinate 485,034 downwards.
GTTCATGGTCTGGTTGAGCTTTTGCTTGGACAGCAAAATGGCCAGTACAATCGCCGGTAATATCGCTATCGGACTTGGCAACTGATAGAAGGCAAAATCTACCCCTTGGCTTTGGAAATAGACCCCGGCACCGATAAACAGCGCCAGAAACAGAAATAGTGGCAGCAGCGCCACAAATGAGGCCGGAGCTTTAACGGCTGGAGAAGTGTTGTTCTGGGTCAAAATCTACTCTCTGTAAATCACGTTTGGCCGGGGATTCCCTCCGTAGCAGCCAAACTCGCTGAATTGCATTGTCTTAACGGCATCATCTCCTGACAAATTAGGCGAAAGAATAGGGGATAGCCAGTCGTCTGTCAATTTAGACGTCTAGATGTTTTTACTTCTATGTTGGTTTTGTGCACTGTGCAGCTTAAATCCCGGTCGCTTGTGGAATTACCCAAGGCCTTTGGTTCACTCAAGTGTTTAGCTGTTGTTGGCGTAATTCTCTGTAGCGGGGTAATTCGCGGCGTAGTTGCTGCGCTCTGGCAAGGGTTTGGGGATTAAGTCTTTTGCCTGGGCATAACTCTTTGAGCAGTTGAGTGAGTAGCCGAGCATTATCAAACCTGACATCCAGGCTGTACTCCTTACCGGCATAGGTATTCCCCACCAACTCTCGACCTCTCAGATAGGTGCATAACAGATGGCAAAACTGCTGGATCTGCACATCACTGGCCAAGATCTCCTGCTGCTCTTTTGCTTGAGCCAGAAGTTGGAGCGGGGTTTCCCAATAATCCATGGCCAGTCGATTTAGGTTACGCAGATAAGTGGCACTGGCCTTGTTGAAGATCAACCTGTTGCAGGAGATGGTGGAGATGGAACTGCGTAGGCAGTAGGTCTCGGTAAATTGGATCTCATTGAGAATATAGGCGATAAATTTCTCTAATCCTGAGTAACCCTCCAGATTGAGCCACCAACGAAGCCCAAGTACCTGGTCAAAGGCGCGACAGGTGAGAGCCACCAGAATATCTTCCTTGGTCTTGAAGATGCTGTAGAACAGAGTCGTGGATATGCCCAATCCTTTGGTGATGTCTGATACTTTCAGTGACAATAATCCTTCTTTGGCAATAACAGACTCTGCCAAATCCAAAATAGCTTCCCGTATACGGTTATGCTCGGGCTTATCCATTTTAAAATACTCAAGAAAGTGTTGGTTTATTATAAGTTGGAGAATAAAAGTTTTTGAGTGTTAATTAGCTCTTTGTGATCTCGCTCATCAAAAAATAAAATTTTATTTTTTGATGATCCTTATTAAACCTTTTAACAAAAAAACAAAATAAACATTTTCATGTGATTTAGTTCACCTATTCAATTCTGCTTCTGTAAATAATTAACTTGAGTCGGGAAGGAAGGATTGAATATGAACACGAAATTGTTATACCCCTTAATTATCTCTGCCTGCCTTGGTGGCCACTGTCAGGCGGCTATGCTGGCTGTTGAAGCCGGGATGATGGATTGGCAATCCAAAGCATCGGATTATTTTGGCGAGGCCAAAGACAATAACCCATTTATCACTCTGAAAGGTGCCGTTGGTAATGAGTATGGGGATATTTATGGCCATGTAAAGTGGGAAGACCCGGATGATGGAGCCTACTACGGCACAGAGATTAATGTGATAGGTCAGATTAACTTAGGGGAGACAGATTGGAATCTCTATGGCCAAGTGTTTGACAAGAGTAAACCCAGTTGGGGCGAAACCAACACCATGTTGGGACTGAGCTGGGACAAAAGTTATGACGATACTTATCTACAAGTTGCCCTGGCAGGACATTTTGTCGATGCCACTTATAAGAGCTTTGACGCTAACTTTGAAGGTGGTTTCAACGGTGGGTATGTTTATTTTCTGGCAAGCCATAAGCTAAATCTATTTAAGCAAGACTTTAAGTTGACCTGGTGGCAAGAACACTTTTTTAATCGCGAAGATGATTATTTGATTTTATCTGGTGATGGAAAAGATTTTGGTTTTAATGGAGCTTTATCTGTTAATTGGTCTTTTAGCAAAAATCTGAGTTTTATCCTGAGTTATCGGTATGCGGAAAATAACTTAGGAAAACAAGGATATCACGACGCTATTTTTTATTCCCTGCAATATCAACTTTAATTGGAAGGTGACAAGATGAAAATGAAGAGACTGTGTTACTTAATGTTGGCGGCATCCAGTCTGACATTAACGGGTTTCTCAACCCAGGTGATTGCCGGCGGCGATCTGCCGGGTACCAGTTCCAGTGCCATACCTCAGGGGCAGTTGGGATTTGTCTATGTAGATCCTTACAAGTTCAGCCCTTTGGTGGCGGTGATCGATCTCGGTGGCAAGTCCATCAGTGACGTCAAGGTCACAGTAAAAGGCAAGGGAAAGAAAGGGATTGATATTCAGTACCCTGTGGGATTGACTCAGCTCAACACCCACAGTGGTATTCCGGTATTTGGCCTCTATCCCGATTATCTGAACCGGGTTGAGGTCAGCTACAAACTGGCCGGTAAGTCAGTGACCGAGGAATACAAGATCCGCACCAGCGCACTGCCTCACCTGCATATTGACGGCAATGCCCGCACCCAGTACGAGTATGAGCCGGTCAAAGTCGCCAAAGGCTTTGAAAATAGATTCTATCTGGTTGATGGGCAGGTGATACCACCCAATATCCGTGACCACTGGGACTGGATCCCGACCCAGAACATCATAGATACCAATGGCGATGTGCGTTGGCATCTGAACAGCGATGTTATCTATGACCGTCCGGGCGGCTCCATGTCCTTCAAGCAGACCCGTGATGGCAAGCTGATCTTTGGTCAGGGTTTGATGTTTGAACTGCATCAAGGGTTCCAGGTGCCTTACTACGCCAAGTATGACTTTATCGGCAAGCCTATCTTCAAGCGCGAACTTCCACGGGGCTTTAATGGCTTCTCCCATGAGATCACCGAAATGCCCAATGGTCACCTGCTGTTGAGGGTGGGCAAGCGTGATTATGTCACGCCGGATGGCCTCAAGGTCGACACAGTGCGCGACCATGTGATTGAAGTGGATCAGAACGGTGATGTCGTTAAGGTTTGGGACTTCAACAAGATACTCGACCCTATGCGTGACACTGTGCTTAAGTCATTGGATATGGGGGCAGTTTGCCTGAACGTGGATGTCTCCAAGGCCGGTGAAACCAAAACCACCGAAGAGCTGGCCAGCGAACCCTACGGCGATGTTGCCGGGGTCGGAACCGGCCGCAACTGGTTGCATATCAACTCCATAGGTTATGACCCGGCCGATGACAGCATCATTGTTAGCTCGCGCCACCAGTCTGCGGTGATCAAGGTTGGCCGTGATAATAAGGTCAAGTGGATCCTCGGTACTCCCGAAGGTTGGAAAGGAGAACTGGCCGCCAAGGTACTGAAACCCGTGGATGCCAAAGGTAGGGCACTCAAGTGTGACGCCAAGGGTTGCGAAGGCAGCTTTGACTGGACCTGGACTCAGCACACGGCTTGGCCGGTACCGGACAGGGGCACAGTCACAGTGTTTGACAACGGCGATGGCCGCGGTCTGGAACAACCTGCGCTGCCGACCATGAAGTATTCCCGTGGCGTCGAGTACAAAGTCAACATGGGCAAGATGACGGTGCAGCAGACCTGGGAGTACGGCAAAGAGCGGGGGTACGAGTGGTATAGCCCAATCACTTCCATTACAGAGTGGCAAGCGGATCACAAGACTATGTTTATGGCCTCGGCTTCTGCCGGATTGCTGGAAGGGGATAAGGCTCCCGAGCATTGGATCACCGAAGTGGATCCCAAGACCAACGAGGTCAAGGTTGAAATTAAGGTGAAGACCCTGATGAAACATGAGCCTGGCTATCGCTCTACCGTGGTTCACCCTGAAAGCATGTTCAATCGTTAATTGTTGTTGTGGCGGCAGCCGGGCTGCCGCCTGTTTGGAGTCCGTATCATGATGAAGAAAAGTCTGTTGGCACTGAGTGCCCTGTTGTTGTCCTGCTCTGTTTCCGCTGCCAAATATAATGAAGGCGAACACTATCAACTGTTGGGGGCCGCCAGCTTTGATGCTCCCAATCAAGTGGTGAAGGTGTATTCGGTCAACTGCCCCTTCTGCTACAAGTACGACAAGGCAGTGATCCCCGGCATGGTGAAAAATCTGCCCAAGGGGGTGACCTTCGATGATTATCACATCACCACCAAGCCGCCATTCGGCATGGAGAAAGCCCTGGTGCTGGCTTATGCCCAAACCCAATCCGAGCAGGCTTTCAAGACAGTCAAGATGGCACTGTACAAGAAGTATCATGACGACAAGGCCCGCTTTGCCTCCGCCGATGAAGTCATCGACTTTGGCCTCAAGGCCGCAGGCCTGGATCGCGCCGGTTTTGAAGCGGCCAAGAATAGCCCTGAGGTGCAACAACTCTTGAGCAAATGGGACAGAGGCGTGGAAGTCGCCAAGATCCAGGGGATCCCGGCACTGGTGGTCAATGGCAAGTACTTGATCAACACCAAGTCTATTCGCAGCATGCAGATGCTCGATGAATTGGTGGCCGAACTGGCCGCCAAGTAAGGAGTAACGGATGAATAAATTGAGTATGCTGTTTCGGGAGTTTACCCAGGCACCCGTTCCCACTCTGGCCCGCTGGCAACAGGGGCGAATACTCTGGAGCATAATGCTGGGCGCAGCGGTATTTTTGCTCGCTTCCGCTATGGGCTATTTTCAAGTGTTTCTGGAGATGGACCCCTGCGAGCTGTGTGTCTACATACGCTTCAGCCAATGCTGCATAGTACTGGCCGGTGCCATCATTTTGATCAATCCGAAGAACCATGTGCTCAAGGCCTTGGGTGTTGCCCTGGCCCTCTACGGCGTGATCCAGGGAATGGCCTGGTCGATTCAACTGATGAATATCCACGACGCCGCGCACCTGGTAGTAGATGAATCGATGGACTTCTTTGCCGAGGCAGGTTCGGCGGCAGGTTCAGCCTGCTCCACCGAGCCGCACTTCCCTCTGGGCTTGCCGCTGGATAAGTGGCTGCCATTTGAGTTCGCTCCTACCGGCGGCTGCGGTGAAGATGACTGGTCACTGTTTGGCATGAATATGGCGCACTATTGCATCATAGCCTACTCAGTGTTTGCCATCGGCCTTGGCGGCGCAATAGTGGGTTGGCTGGCGAGCTTCAAGGCCAAGCCATAACAGACAGCTAATCGCGCCTGGCAAGAACCACCCTCAGGGGTGGTTTCTTTTTATTTGGACATCTGGACGTCTATCTGTTAATTTGATTGCTCACTCATTCAGTCAGCATTATCTGTCATCAAGGAGCGCGAGATGAAACTGGAATCCCTGGCGTTGCACCATGGTTATGAATCGGAAGCCACCACCAAGTCGGCGGCGGTGCCCATCTATCAGACGACGTCCTATACTTTCGACGATACTCAACACGGCGCCGATCTGTTTGACCTCAAGGTGCCCGGCAATATTTACAGTCGCATCATGAACCCCACCAACGCCGTGCTCGAAGCCAGAATGGCGGCCATTGAAGGTGGCATTGGCGCGCTGGCGCTGGCCTCGGGAATGGCGGCCATCACTTATGCGCTGCAGGCGCTGACGGAAGTGGGCGACAACATAGTCAGCAGCAGCCAGCTCTACGGCGGCACCTATAACCTGTTCGCTCACACTCTGCCGCGCCAGGGGGTAGAGGTGCGCATGGCCTCGTTCGATGACTTCGATACCCTGGAGTCGCTTATTGATGAGCGCACCAAGGCGGTGTTTTGTGAATCCATAGGCAACCCCGCCGGCAATATTGTCGATATCGCGCGTCTGGCAGAAATTGCCCACAAACATGGTGTGCCCTTGGTGGTGGATAACACAGTGGCGACCCCTGTGCTGTGCCGCCCCTTCGAACATGGCGCCGATATTGTTGTCCACTCGCTGACCAAGTATGTCGGTGGCCACGGCACCACAGTGGGCGGGGTGATCATCGATTCGGGCAAGTTTGACTGGGTTGCCAATAAACACAGATTTGCGGTGCTCAATCAGCCGGACCCTTCCTACCATGGGGTGGTGTATACCGAAGCCTTCGGCGCGGCGGCCTATATCGGCCGTTGCCGGGTGGTGCCGCTGCGTAATACCGGCGCGGCTTTATCACCACACAGCGCCTTTTTACTGTTGCAGGGGCTGGAGACCTTGAGCCTGAGGATGGAGCGCCACTGCAGTAATGCCGAAGCGCTGGCAAGTTACCTGCAGTCCCATCCGCTGGTGAACTGGGTCAATTATGGCGCCCTGGCAGACAGCCCTTATAAGGCCAATTGCGACAAAATCACCTCGGGTAAGGCGTCCGGCATTATTAGCTTTGGTATCAAGGGGGGCAAAGAGGCCGGTGGGCGCTTTATCGATGCGCTGCAGATGATCCTGCGTCTGGTGAATATAGGCGATGCCAAGTCACTGGCCTGTCATCCTGCCACCACGACCCACAGGCAGCTCAACGCCGAGGAGTTGGCTCGTGCAGGGGTGAGTGAAGATCTAATCCGGATCTCTGTGGGAATTGAGCATATAGACGACATCATCAGCGATGTGGCCCAGGCGCTGGAAGCGTCCCAGGCTTGATGATGTCATCAATAAGCCCCGCCAAGCGGGGCTAATACTTATCTGGCGTCCATCTCGGATTTCAATCCACGTATTTCAGCTTCTTTAGCGCTGATTTTAGCGGCTGTTTTAGCCTCTTCCTCGGCCAGTTCTCGTTGATATTTGGTGACCTTATCGACTTTGCCCTTGCGCTCGGCCTCGGCGATATCGGCGTTCAGTTTGGCGCGTTCTTCGGCCAGTTCTTCACCTAACTCGCGAATCTCATTCTGCTTGTCACGGATCTTGTTTGCCAATTCATCGCGTGAATCTTGCTGCTTTTGGATTTCACCGGCCTCAGTGCAGTGGGCACGGACTTCGGCCAGCGCCGTTTCCAGTCCCCGTATTCTGTGGCTGTTGTTATGCTCTTTGGCATCAGAGAGCTGCTTTTCGATTGCGGCTTCTTTTTTGGCGCAATGACCACCGGCTAGGGCGGGGAGCGAAAACAGAGCCAGGGAAAATAGGGTTATTTGGGTCAGTTTCATAAATTACCAAGAATGGAGTAAAAGGTCGTTAGCAAAACTTCAGTCAGACTTATTCCCAAAGGCGCCCGCAGGCGCCTTTGAGTTGGTTTATTGTGACAGCAGCCGGGCTCTGGATTTCTGGTAGAAGTAAGCCACCCCGAGCAGCAAGGCGCCAATCAGCATAAAGACGATGATCTTTTGCAGCAGATCGGCGGCGGCCATATCCAGCAGCAATACCTTGAGGCAACTGATGGCAAACAGACCTGCGGCCAGTTTGAGCATAATCTGGCAGCCGGGACGCAGGCTGAGGAACATCAGCCAGCAGCCGTGGGACACCATGAGCACTGTGCTTAAGGTGGCATCGAATCCGGTTGGCATCTGGTAGGCCAGAGGCAGATAGGCCAGCAGCAACAGGGCATGCCAGGCGATAAACACCATATTGGTCGGCAACTGCTGACGATAGCGTCTCATGGCCAATGGCCGTTTACGGATAAACAGCGCCAGCAAGGCCAGGTTGCAAGCTTGTGCCAGCGCCATCAGCCAAGGTTCAGAGGGCCGGGTCAGGGCATCGAGCTGCAACGACTGCAGGCTGTCGAGCCAGGTAATCCAGGGCAGCAGCAAGGCGATAAAGAAGCTGGCAAAGGCAAAGGGGTAACCCGGGCGCAGGGCCTTGAGCGGTTTGCGGCTGAGCAGGATAAAGAAGTAGCCGCTCAGCACCACACTGCTCAGTGCCAGAGTGTGGCTGAACAAGACCTCCAGGCTGTGACTCACCACTGCCAGCAGCAGGGCGCCATAGAAGGGTGACAACTGCCAGCCGAGTCGGCAGGGGCCTTGCCAGAGCCTTGGCAAGAATGGATAGCGCCACAGCAGCAGACCGGAATAGAGACTGCCCAGCAGCAGTGCGATAAGCCCGGGCCATTGTCCTGCCAGGCAGGCAACAGCAGTTTGGGCTATAGCCAGCACCAGCAGCACATCCGCTTCGCGTTTCAGTATCGGCTGCCTGAACTTGCGGGCCAATACTAAGCTGACAAAGCAGGATAACCACAAGGCCGGGGCTAGCCAATCTTCAAAGCGAAGGGCGATTTTGGGCAGCCACAGCAGTGGCAATAGCACCAGGCAGGCCAGGCGAGCGTACCAGGCCAAACGCCTAAGTTCGCCCTTGGGATGGAAGCGCCGGTATGCATACCAGGCCAGTAACAGACAGAGGAACAGCTCTACCCTGGCGATTTGCGCATACAGCGGCTGAGCGCGGAAACTCAGGCTATGCACATCCACAACGGCGAAGATGACCTGAGCCGCCAGCGGTAACAACAAGGCCCAGGCCAAGGCCTCGCTGACCCTGAGTTGTTGCCTGCGCGCGAGTAGCAGCAAGGTCAGACTCAATCCGGGAATTATCACCAGGAAGTAGTTTTCACTTATCAGCCAGGCGCTAACCAGGGCTAAAGACACCAGCAGCACGTTGGCAAGCTCGCGTCCCAGTTGCAGCAGTTGTTGCTCCCAGCGGCTGAGCTCGGGCTGTTTGCCCAGCAGTTGGTTAAAGCCAAACAAGCTAAGCGTGCTTAGCCCCCAAGCCAGCAGCGGCAGTGACAAGAGCACCGGCGCTTCATTGAGCATATCACCAAGGGCCAACAGGTTGATGACCAGTCCCAGAGCCAGCAGGGTGATGGCCTCGATTCGCAGCGAGGCTTGCTGCTCACGGCAACCTAGCCACATCAACAGCAAGGCTTCGAGCAGTAACACCAGCCCCAGCAGCTCACCACTGAGCAGGCTGAGCGCGGCAAAACCGAGACAGGCACCGGTCGCCAGCCATAATAGCGTCTGCAGCTGTTTGTCTTGTTTAAGCCAGAGCGACAGGCCGATAAGCACGGCGGCGTTGGCCAGCAGCAGCTCGCCGGCGTGGGGGCTGAACTGGCTCAGGCTATAGACCAAAAAGGCCAGCAAGGCCGCCGGCAGAGCCAGCAGCCTGTGGCTGAGACCTTCCCGGCCAAACAGCCAAAGGCTGCCAAGTCCATAGCCATAAAAGAGGCCATGCAGGGAGATGAGCGCCAGAACTCCCATTATCCCTTGCCCTTGCAGCGGCAGCTCGACAAAGAAACTCAGGCTCTCGATACAGGCTATGTGCAGTATGGCTGTCGTTTCCAGCAGCACAGGCCAACGTATCTTGTGACTCAAGAGTAAAGAGCAGCCGCCAATCAGCAGCAGGAAGGGGAGATACATCAAAGGCGCCTGACTGCCGGAAAGCAGCATCAGTGGTGCCAGGGAGCCACCCAGCAAGGCGACTATGCTGATGACTCTGGCTTCCAGTTTCAGCGCCAGACTGTAACCGGCTACAGTGATAAGCAACAGCAGCAGATAGCTGACGCCATCCGGTACCAGCTCGAAGTAGGGACCGACAAAATAGGCGCACAGATAGTTGATAATCAGCCCAAGGCCCACTAGACCCGAGCCGAAATCGGCCATTGCTCGTTGCCGTTTGCGGATAAAGGCCCCCAAGGCCAGAATGCCATTGGCGCAGACAAAGCCGGTCAAGGCCTTTCCGGTATCCGACAGCCAGTGGTTCATGGAATACTGCAGCAGATAACCAAAGCCCAGGGTCATGGCGATGATCCCGGCCAGGGTCATCATAAATACCGGCCCCTGACCTTTGGCTTGATAGTGCTGATAAAAATCTTTGGCTTGTGCGAAGAGTCCCAAAAGCGGGCTCAGCATAGCGGCAAAAAAAGCGGCCACAGCCTGATCAAACTTACGCCCCCAGTTGGGAGTCTGCTGCCCTCGACCCTCTTGTGTTTGGGGGGATACTTTTGGGGCGGCGGTTTGCGCTTTGGCTGCAATTGGTGTTGCGGCTATTTCAGCTGTTGTTGGTTTGGTGTGCTCGATAGGCTGAATATCGGCCCTGCGCTGCCAGGCGTCCTGGCGCTGAGCCTGTGACTCGAAAGACAAGTCGGCAGCTTTTGGCTCGGCCTGAGGTTCATTTTGTTCAGGCATTGCAGACGGCTCGGCAACCTTGGCGACCAAAGGCTGAGCTTGCTCTTCGGCAAGCTGATTGACGGCCGCAAACAGCGCCTCGATTCTTTGTTCTATCGCGTCGAGGCGGATATCTGTCCTGATTTCCAGGTTCGTCTCTTTGAGTTTGAGATCTTCAAGCTCGCGCCTGAGATGTTGGAGTTCTTCCGTTAACTGCATGCTGCTTTCCTGATGCTAATCGCATTTGCGTAGGCTGCGGGCATTTTAAACGCGCGGCCCTGTCCTGACCAGCGTTCGGCTCAGATTTTGGAAAATTCCTTTATCTATTAATCACATTGCTTAGCGGAAGATGAGAGAAAGCTGAACAGCAGGCAGAGGCCTCTCGCGTCTTGCCGGTGGCATAGGTACAATGAGCGGCATGCAAACTCGCCCAACGTGGGGCGAGCGGACTCACTGCAGAAGGATGGCCTTAATGCACGTACATATTCTGGGGATCTGTGGCACTTTTATGGGGGGCTTGGCACTGCTGGCCCGCGCCATGGGACATAAGGTCACCGGCTCCGATGCCAATGTATACCCTCCCATGAGCACCCAGCTTGAGCAGCAGGGAATAGACCTTATTCAGGGGTTTGATCCTTCACAGCTGGATCCCGAGCCGGATCTCGTGGTGATAGGCAATGCCATGAGCCGCGGCAACCCCTGTGTGGAAGCCGTACTCAATCGCGGCCTGAAATACACCTCGGGCCCGCAGTTTCTGCATGACCATATATTGCCCGAACGTTGGGTATTGGCCGTTTCCGGTACCCATGGCAAAACCTCAACCGCCAGCATGTTGGCCTGGATCCTCGAAGCCTGCGGCTATCAAGCTGGCTTTTTGATTGGTGGAGTGCCGCAGAATTTCGGTATTTCGGCCAGGTTGGGCGAGTCGCCTTTCTTTGTGGTCGAGGCCGACGAATATGACAGCGCTTTCTTCGACAAGCGCTCCAAGTTTGTGCATTACCAGCCAAGAACCCTGGTGATCAACAACCTGGAGTTCGACCATGCCGACATCTTCGACGATCTCAAGGCGATACAGAAGCAGTTTCACCATCTGCTCAGAATCCTGCCTGGGGATGGCCGGGTGATCTGGCCGCAAGACAGCCAGGCGGTTGCCGGCGTGATAGCCAAGGGCTGCTGGAGTGAACAGGAAACCTTGAGCCATGAAGCGGGCCAGGGTGACTGGAGTGCCAGAATGCTGGCAGACGATGGTCACGAATTTGAGCTATTTTTCCGCGGTGAATCCCAGGGCATTTTGAGCTGGGGCCTGATTGGGCGTCATAACATAGACAACGCCACCATGGCGATAGCCGCGGCGCGTCATGTTGGAGTCTTGCCGGTAGATGCGCTCAAGGCGCTGGCAGACTTTACCCCGCCCAAGCGTCGTCTCGAGTTACTGGGCAGCGTAGAAGGGGTCAGCGTTTATGACGACTTTGCCCATCACCCAACGGCAATCGCCACAACTCTTCAGGGAATGCGCGCCAAGGTAGGCCAGGGCAAAATCACTGTCGTGCTTGAGCCTCGCTCCAACACCATGAAGCAAGGGGTGCATAAAGACACACTGGCCAACTCCATGGCCCTGGCCGATGAAGCCGTGTTGTATCAGGCGGATAATATCGATTGGGATATTGCCGCGGCCATGCAGGCGGCACCGCTGCCGGTACAGGTTTTGCACGACATAGATGAGATAGTGGCCAAGGTCAGTGGTGAAGCCAAGCCCGGCGATACCGTGCTGATCATGAGCAATGGTGGCTTTGGCGGCTTGCATCAAAAGTTGCTCCAGGCCCTTAAAGCCAGAAGTGGCGAGGTCAAAGCGTGAAATATCAGCAGATTAAGAGTATCAGCCTCGCCTGGACCGGCGCCTCCGGGGCGCCCTATGGGCTGAGGCTGCTGGAGTGCTTGCTCAAGGCCGAGTTTCGGGTTTTTCTGATGGTGTCCAGCGCCGCTCGGGTGGTGTTGGCAACGGAACATGGGCTCAAACTCAGCAGCGCACCGGACAAGGCCACAGAGCAGCTCAGAAAACTGTTTCCCGAAGGCGGTGAACTGAGAGTGCTCGGCAAGGATGAGTGGTTCTCTCCACCGGCGTCTGGCTCGGCGGCGCCAAAGCAGATGGTGATCTGTCCCTGCTCAACCGGCACCCTGGCTGCGGTGGCCACTGGTATGAGCAACAGCTTGCTGGAGCGGGCCGCCGATGTAGTGCTCAAGGAGCGCGGTCAGCTGTTGTTGGTACCCAGAGAGACACCTTTCAACGCCATTCATCTTGAACATATGTTGAAACTCAGCCAACTGGGCGCCATCATAATGCCGGCCGCACCCGGCTTTTATCACCATCCCAAATCCATTGAAGATCTGATAGACTTCATGGTCGCCCGGATCCTGGATCATCTGGGTGTCGAACATGCATTAACGGATCGCTGGGGTTATGACAAACCCAAAGACAGTGAGATCGACAATTGAGAGTGATATGAAACACACCACCGAAGTGATGATCTCGGCAGAAGAGATCAACCAGAAACTGGATGAATTAGCCGAGCGCATCAATGCGCATTATGCCAATGCCGACAAATTGCTGATGGTCGGCCTGCTCAAGGGCTCAGTGGTCTTTATGGCCGATCTCTGCCGTCGGATTAAGGGCCATGTAGAGATCGACTTTATGTCTGTTTCCAGCTATGGCAATGCCATGACCAGCACCAGAGACGTGAAGATACTCAAAGATGTTCAGTCGGAAATCGCCGATCGTGATGTGTTGATCGTCGAAGATCTGATTGACTCGGGCAACACGCTCAACAAGGTACGCGAAATGCTGCTGCTGCGTGAGCCAAAGAGCCTGACGCTCTGTACTCTGCTGGATAAGCCGGATCGCCGTGAAGTCGATGTACCGGTAGACTTTGTCGGTTTTACTATTCCTGATGAATTTGTGGTCGGTTACGGTATCGACTACGCCGAGCAGTATCGCAACCTGCCTTATATCGCCAAGGTGATCCCGCAGGAGTAAGCAAGCTGTGATGTCGGCTTTGTTTATATAGTAAGACAGACTCCCGCCACGGCGGGAGTCTTGCTTTTTGCGTCCCGGGCCGCTGCCGATACCCCAGGTATTGGAGGCTCTTTAGGAGAAACATCTATGACGACCAAAGCTCTGGCGTTGGAGCTGGACAATCTTAAGAAGACCTATAAGGGCGGTGTCGAAGCCGTCAAAGGGATCAGCCTGAAAGTGGCTCAGGGTGACTTTTTTGCCTTGCTCGGCCCAAACGGTGCCGGTAAGTCCACCACTATCGGTATCATAAGTTCGCTGGTGCACAAAAGTGGCGGCAGTGTGCGGGTCTTTGGCCATGATCTGGATAAAGAGCTGGAGCAGGCCAAATTGTGTATTGGCCTGGTGCCGCAGGAATTCAACTTCAACCAGTTTGAGACAGTACTGCAAATCGTGGTTAACCAGGCCGGTTATTACGGTGTGCCCAGAGCCGAGGCCCATAAGCGGGCCGAGAAATATCTCAGGCAACTGGATCTCTGGGACAAGCGCAACAGCCAATCCCGGCAGCTTTCCGGCGGCATGAAGCGGCGTTTGATGATAGCCAGGGCCTTGATGCACGAGCCCAAGCTTTTGATCCTCGATGAGCCTACCGCAGGGGTGGATATAGAACTGCGGCGCTCCATGTGGGAGTTTCTCAAAAAAATCAACGCTGAAGGCGTCACCATCATACTGACGACCCACTATCTGGAAGAAGCAGAAATGCTCTGCCGCAACATAGGCATTATCGATAAGGGCGTGCTGGTGGAGTGCACCAGTATGAAGTCCCTGCTGTCGAAACTGGATATGGAAACCTTTGTGTTGGATATCAAGCAGCCGCTTGTTGAGGTACCCAAGCTTGGCGATATTAGCGTCAGGCTTACCGATCCAATGACTCTGGAAGTGGACTTGGTGAAGTCCCACAGCCTGAACGCCGTCTTCGGTTTACTGAGCGAGCAGGGGATTGAAGTGCTATCCATGCGTAACAAGGCCAATCGATTGGAGGAGTTGTTTGTGAAACTGGTTGAAAATGCCCAAGGAGGCCAGGCATGAGAGGTCTGTATCTGGTTGCCTTCAAGAGTATTTTAATCAAGGAAATTACCCGTTTTACCCGCATTTGGATACAGACGCTGGTACCGCCGGCGATCACCATGACACTGTATTTCCTGATCTTCGGTAATCTGGTGGGCAGTCGCATCGGTGAGATGGGCGGGGTGTCCTATATGGAGTTTATCGCCCCGGGCCTTATCATGATGTCGGTGATCACCAACTCCTACTCCAATGTGGCATCTTCCTTTTTCAGCGCCAAGTTCCAGCGTAACCTGGAAGAGCTGATAGTGGCGCCTGTGCCTCATTATGTGATGATAGCCGGCTATGTCGGTGGCGGTGTCGCCCGTGGACTGTTGGTGGGCCTGATAGTGACCCTGGTAGCCATGTTCTTTGTCGATCTCAGTGTGCAGCACTTGGGATTGGTGATAGTCACAGTGTTTCTGACCTCAGTGCTGTTTGCCCTTGGCGGCCTTATCAATGCCGTGTTTGCCAAGAGCTTCGACGACATCAGCATCATCCCCACCTTTGTGTTGACGCCGCTGACCTATCTTGGCGGGGTGTTTTACTCGCTGTCGCTGTTGCCTGACTTTTGGCGTGGCGTATCGGCGCTGAACCCTGTGGTGTATATGATCAACGTGTTCCGCTATGGTTTCCTGGGATTTGCCGATATGAGCGTGCCGCTGTCCATTGGGGTGATGCTGGGGTTCTGTGCGGGTCTGTGGTTGCTGGCCTATTATCTGATCTCTCGTGGGATAGGGCTGCGCAGCTGATTCAGGGCTGAGCCTCGGTTTTCTGCTGCAGCAATTGTCTGTATTGCTGCAGCTTGGCTATCTTGTCATCATTGGCGCGTTTGAGCTCATCAAAGTGGGCATTTATCTTGCCGCGCTGCTCAATAAATGCGGGATCTTCCCGCGCCATTTTCTGCCAATAGCGTTGCCGCTCCTGCTTTTGTAGCTCGCTGGTTCGCAGTATTTCCAGATAGCTGTTTTCCTGCTGCAGCCGATAGACTTCGGCTTCCAGTCGGCGCAACAGCTTGTCTTCGGGCAGGCTGTCGTTTTCCAAAAGGGATTGCAGCGGATCAACTCTTTCTCCCTCGGCCGTTTCCGTGGTCACGCCATACTGGTATTCAATTCTGTGCTGGGTGAAGGCTTGTGGGCAGGGCTGCTGGCTGAATACCACCTTGTCTTCTTTGATACATTTATAGACGGTACCTGCCTGAACTTGCCAAGCGAGCAGCAGTGCAACAAAGAGCCAGAGTCTGGGCTGTCCGGACAACATTGGGGTGGGAATCCTTTCGTCACATATCTAAAACAAGTGTAACCAATATGACTCAAGCCTTTATTGAAGACCAGTTTTTGACTAAGGAAATTATTGTGGCTGGGGGAAGCTATTGGGCAGAAAATGGAGGGGTAGCTATCCTACCCCTTAAAAAGAGATCAGCGTGACAATATCATATTGTCTATGAGGCGGGCCTTACCCAGATAAGCGGCGGCCAGGATCACCAGCGATTTGTCATCGCTGTTCACAGGCTTGAGGCTTGAAGCTTCACGCACTTCCAGATAGTCGGGCTCAAGCCCGGCGGCGCGCAGGAACTCCTTGGCATTGCTGATGGCCTGGTCGATATCCTGTCCCAGTACGATCGCCTCGGCCAGTTTATCCATGCTTGCCTTGAGCTTGGGCGCCAGCGCCTTTTCGGCCTCGGTGAGGTAACCATTGCGCGAACTCAGCGCCAGGCCGGAATCCTCGCGAACGGTTTCTACCCCTATGACTTCGATGGGCAACGACAGATCGGTCACCATGGTCTTGATCACCAGAAGTTGTTGGTAGTCCTTACGGCCAAACAGGGCGATATCCGGCTGCACTATATTGAACAGCTTACATACTATGGTCGCGACTCCGCGAAAATGCCCTGGACGGCTGGCACCGCAAAGCTCATCGGAGATCCCGGGGACTTCCACAAAGGTCTGGGCATCCAGCCCTTTGGGGTAGATAAGCTCGGGTGTTGGGGTAAACAGCAGCTCGCAGCCGGCTTCGGTCAGCTTCTGTTGATCGGCGCCCAGGGTGCGGGGATAAGCATCGAGATCCTCATTCTTGCCAAACTGCAATGGATTGACAAAAATCGAGGCCACCACGTGATCGGCGCGGCGCGCAGCTTCGAGGATTAAACTCACATGCCCCTGGTGCAAATTGCCCATGGTAGGGACAAAGGCGATGGTTTCCCCCTTTTGGCGCCATTCCCGTACCCGGGCACGGATCTCATCTATTTTGGCTGTGGTCAGCATAATCTGGCGAATCCCCGGCTCAGTTAAAGGTGTGCTCTTCTGCGGGGAATTGTCCCTGCTGAACTTCGTCGATATAGGCCTTCACGGCCTCACGGATTTCACCTGTCTGCTTGAGGTAGTTCTTGGAAAAGCGCGGGATATAGCCGCTGGAAATCCCGAGTACATCGTGCATCACCAGGATTTGGCCATCAGTATCCTTGCCGGCACCTATGCCGATCACCGGAATTTGCAGCGCTTCGGTTATCTGTTTTGCCAACGCTGCCGGGATACATTCGAGTACCAAAAGTTGGGCACCGGCACCTTCCAGCGCCTTGGCTTCATCGAGGATCCGCTGGGCGTTGTCGGCATCGCGGCCCTGCACCTTGAAACCACCGAACACATGCACTGATTGTGGTGTCAGTCCTATATGAGCGCAGACAGGAATGCCGCGCTCGGTCAACATGGAAACCGTTTCCAGCAACCATTGGCCCCCTTCAATCTTGATCATGTTGGCGCCGGCCTGCATCAGCTTGGTGGCATTGGTCATTGCCTGTTCGGGAGTGGCGTAGCTCATAAAGGGTAGATCGGCCATCAACAAACTGCGGCTGATGCCACGGCGAACACAGCGGGTGTGATAGGCCATCTCCTCGACACTGACAGGCAAGGTATCATCGTGCCCTTGCAGAACCATTCCCAATGAGTCTCCTACCAGCAGGACGTCTACACCTTCGCTGTCAAAAGCGGCGGCAAAACTGGCGTCATAAGCGGTCAGAGCGGTAAATTTTCTACCTTCCTGCTTGAATTTACGCAGGGTAGCTGTGGTGATTTTAGACATAATGCTCTTCTTATTAACCGAGTAAAGTGGTGTTATATGCCATGAAGCTTTGGACTGCAACGATCCGGCTCAGTTTCTCAGCCGGAGGGATGGAGCAATTGCAGCGATTGGCGCATGGCATCGGTGATCAGTGTGGCTATGCCGGTGCCGCAGGGCAGCACCAGCGAAGGATTGAGTTCTTCCAGTGGAATGAGGACAAACTCACGGCTCTTGATGCCGTAGTGCGGCACAGTGAGCCTTGGGATCTGTATCTGCTCATCGCCGTAGAGCAGCAGGTCCAGATCCAGGGTTCTGGGCCCCCAGCGCACCAGGCGTTGTCGACCTTGCTGCAACTCGATTGCCTGCAAGGCGTCAAGGAGTTCCAGCGGCGCCAGTTCGGTCTCGAAACAGGCCACCGCATTGACATAGTCTGGCTGGGGAACATCGCCCATGGGAACCGAGCGATAGTAGGATGAAACGCGAAAGCTGTTTTGCAGCGCCAGTTGTTGCAGCGCCAGGCAAGCACTATCAAGCTGGCGCTCGGGAGAGTCCAGGTTGGCGCCCAGCGCCACATAGACTCCGGTCATCTTACTCGGCCGCCTGTGGTTTTTCGCTTGGGCGACGTGGCTTGCGGCGCCGACGCTGATTGGCATTACGGTTGCGGCTGCCGCCGGTTTTGTTGCCGCTGCGTATCAGTTGTTGCCTCTTATCATCATCAGACTCGACAAACTGTTGCCACCAACTGGCTTGCTTGGCCAGATTACCGCCTTCGGCATTGGCTCTGAGCAGCAAGAGATCATAGGCGGCGCGGAACTTGGGATGCTCCATCAGTTTAAAGGCGCGGCCCCCTTGAGAGCGTTCAAAGCGCATCTGTAACTGCCAGATATCCCGTGCCGGAGTGCTGAAGCGGCGTGGAATGCTTACCGATCGGCACTGCTGCTCAAGTACATCGCCCATGGCGGCAAAGAAGGCATCATAGGGGCTGAGACCGCTCTCCAAGGCGATATCCTGGGCGCGGTTTTGCAGCGGATACCAAAGGAGCGCGGCATAGAAGAAGGCCGGTGTCACAGGCTTGTCTTCACCGACGCGCACATCTGTGTTGTGCATCATTTCGCTCAGCAGTCTGCCGGCCGGGCCCTTGGGATCGTCCCGCAGCAGGCTTTCCACCAGAGGGAATATCGGTGCAAACAGCTGATATTCGCGCATCATCTGATAGTTGTTCAGTGCCTTACCGGCGAAGAACAGCTTGAGTACTTCTTCGTACATACGCGCCGCCGGAATATCTTTCAGCAGCGGAGCCAGGCTCTTGATCGGGGCCGCAGTGCGCTTGTCGATGGACATCCCAAGCTTTGTGGCAAAGCGCACGGCCCGCAGCATACGCACCGGGTCTTCCCGATAACGGGTCTCGGGATCGCCAATCAGTCGCAGGGTTCTGGCGTTAAGATCATGAATACCGCCGCCATAGCTGCGAATGGAGTAGTCGGCAATATTGTAATAGAGGGCGTTGACGGTAAAGTCGCGGCGCTCGGCGTCTTCATCTATGTCGCCATAAACATTGTCGCGCAGCAGTCGTCCGGCCGAATTGACCTTGGAAATCTTCTCTTCGCTGTTACCGTGGTGGCCGCGGAAGGTAGCCACTTCAATAACATCCCGGCCAAAGACGATATGGGCCAGGCGGAAACGACGGCCAACCAGGCGGCAGTTGCGAAACAGCTTCTTGATCTCTTCCGGAGTGGCATTGGTGACCACGTCAAAGTCTTTCGGATCCAGTCCAAGCAGCAGATCGCGTACGCCGCCACCAACCAGATAGGCGTTAAAGCCAGACTTATGCAGGCGGTACAAAACCTTGAGCGCATTCTCGCTAATCTGTCTGCGGGAAATGCTGTGGCCATCGCGCGGGATAACCTCCAGGCTCAAACCTGTGTCTGTGTTGTCTTCTTGTTGAGCCTTGGCTGTCTGACCATCGTCAAACAACTGCTTACAAAACTGACTGATACGGCGAAAAATGGGACACCTCGGAACGTTAACGCAAAATAAGGGTTAAAAACTGGCGGCTATGATATACCAAATAGCGGGCGATGAGTATATCAGCGGCCGATGAGGATCTCTGTCTGTTTGGGAATGCTGTCCGGATCAAACTGAGCCACCGCCTGAGCCAACATCTGAGTCACATCGGCTTGGGGCGTGACAGCGGCCTGGCCGAGAAACTCAAGTGCCGCCAACAGCGCCGGCTGTGGATGGCGTTTATCCACCGGCGTGGCATGGTTTTGCTTGGAGAGCTTGCGTCCAGCCTGGGTGCTGGCCAGCGGCAGATGAAAAAAACTCGGTTCCTGAAACCCGAATTGGCGAAATAGGCTTATCTGTCGGCAACTGGCCTCCAAGAGATCGGCGCCGCGGACGATTTCTGTGATGCCCTGAAAGGCGTCGTCCAGCACTACCGCCAGTTGATAGGCGTACAGGCCATCGCTGCGCTTGATAATAAAGTCTTCTGCGGCGAAGGCCGGGTCGACACAGACTTGACCCAGATGGTCATCAATAAACTGAGCAACCGCCAATTGGTTGTGAATGCGAATAGCACCTTGCTTGAGTTGCAACTCCCGGCAGCGGCCGTCGTAAACGCCACCTCTTTGCTGGATCTGTTTGCGGGTGCACTGGCAATAGTAGGCCTGATTGGATTTCAGCAAGGCATCTATATGTTGTTGATAGTCTTGCAGGCGTTGGCTCTGGTACAGCACTTCGCCATCCCAGTGTAAGCCAAAGGCTTCCAGAGTGTGCATTATGTCATCGGCTGCGCCGCTGACTTCTCTTGGGGGGTCGATATCTTCTATTCGCAGTAACCACAGCCCTTGTTTTGAGCGGGCGCGTAGATAACTGCCGAGGGCGGCAACAAGAGAGCCAAAATGCAAAGAGCCAGAAGGCGAGGGGGCGAAACGGCCTATGTAGGAAGTGTTGTTCATCAAGGGCAGAGTGACAAAAAAATCGCGGGGCCAGTGTAACACTTGGCCCCGCGCTGTGGCAGATTAGATTAACCTGCCATCTGTTTTTCTTTGATCTCTGCCAGCGTTTTGCAGTCGATACACAGATCGGCTGTCGGTCTGGCTTCCAGACGACGGATGCCGATTTCAACGCCGCAGGATTCACAGAAACCGAAGTCATCTTCTTCAATTTTCTGCAGTGTCTTTTCGATTTTCTTGATCAACTTACGTTCGCGGTCGCGGGCGCGCAGTTCGAGGCTGAACTCTTCTTCCTGGGCGGCACGGTCCACCGGGTCCGGGAAGTTTGCAGCTTCATCCTGCATATGGGTAAGAGTGCGATCCACCTCTTGACGCAACTGATTCCTCCATGCTTCAAGAATGGTTTTGAAGTGACTCAGTTGTTGTGAGTTCATGTACTCCTCACCGGGTTTTTCCTGGTAAGGGTCTACACCAGCGATAGCGAGTACACCAAGTTTTTTAGTGCCTTCAGGCATAACGCATCTCCTGTTTCCATTTGCGTCGTAGGGCGTTCTTATGAACGGCCGCTATCTATATCAGAATCTCTCTACCTAGGCAAATATTTCGATTTACTTATTGCTAATTATTTGAATATGTCTGCTAAACCCGATTAAATCAACTTTTTATCACTTTTTACAGCTGGTTCAGCGGATAAATTCGAGCCTTGATTCCACCCTGAAGCCTTCTGGGGCAAGGCTTGTGGCATAGGCAAGCACTTCTACCCCGGCATCTATGGCTTCGTTCAATAAATCAGCATATTTTGAATCTATATGGCGGGCCGCTGATACGGTTTTTATGCCGGTATGTTGCACTAAAAACACCAATACCCCTCGTTGGCCACTTTTTACCACGGACATCAGTTCCCGCAAGTGTTTCTGACCGCGGCTGGTGACGGCATCAGGAAAGTAACCGTGACCCTCTTCCAAGAGTGTGGTGTTCTTCACTTCGATATAGCAATCGGCCTTTACCCCTTCGCTGAGAAAAATATCGATACGGCTGTTTTCATCACCGTATTTCACTTCCCGCTTGAGGTTTTGGTATCCCAGTAGTTCCTTGATGACACCTGTTTGGATCCCTTCCTCTACCAGGGCATTGGCCCGGCCGGTGTTGACTCCAATCAGGTCGCCTCCAGGGGTTTGCATCAGTTCCCAGGTGTGGGCGTACTTACGCTTGGGATTGTCCGAACAGGAGAACCAAACCCGCTCGCCGGGGAACTGGCAGTTCTTCATTGAACCCGTATTGGGGCAGTGCAGAGTAATCTCAGTGCCATCATCCAGCCTGACATCGGCCAGAAAGCGTTTATACCTTTGGATCAAAATGCCGGATTGCAGTGGTGGGATAAACTCCATCCCCATCTCCCTGAAGTGACTGAAAACTCCAAAGCCTAGCAGGCTTTACAGTTGGCAACAATTCTCATTCGGCGCAGGGCTTCAAGTGCCAGGCAGGAATGCAGTACACTGGACGCAATTGTGGCGCCTTGCGTTCACTACATATAAAAGAAGAAGGAATCGAAATGAGTCAATCCATGAAGATAGCGCTGACCCATGAGGCCCCTGCGGCCCATTGGGGCAAGGCCGATGTAACCTACAATGCTGAGCAGGCTCAGATCCACCTGCAGGGAAACGATGCCCTGCGACAAATTCAGATGGCCGCCCGCAAACTGCGTAACCAGGGGATCAATCAGGTTTCTTTGGTGGGAGAGGGTTGGGACCTCAACTGTCAGTGGGCCTTTGCCCAGGGCTTTGTCACTGCCAAAGGCGGCCATGAGATCCAGTGGGCCGGTGATGAGGCGCTCAAGGGCGCGCTGACCAGCAGGGCTTACAGCGCATCGTTTGCCCGCAGTCTTATTAATGAAACACCGGAAAATCTGCCACCACTGAAACTGGCGCAGCAGGCGGCCAATTGGCTGGCCGAACTCGGCGGTGACAAGGTCAGCTACCGGATAGTTGAAGGGGAAGCCTTGTTGCAGGAGCAATGGATAGGCATTCATGCGGTTGGCCGCGGCAGCGAAAGGCCACCAGCGTTGCTGGAACTGGATTTTAATCCTCTGGGTGAAGATGCTCCCGTGTCCGTCGCGCTGGTAGGTAAAGGGATCACCTTTGACTCAGGCGGTTACAGCATCAAGGCTTCCGAAGGCATGCTGGGCATGAAGGCCGATATGGGCGGCGCGGCAACGGTTACTGCGGCGCTGGGACTGGCGATTCAGAACGGTCTCGACAAGCGGGTCAAACTCTACCTCTGCTGCGCCGAGAACCTGATAAGTGGTCGTGCCTATAAGCTGGGAGACATACTGACCTACAAGAACGGCACCACGGTTGAAGTGGTCAATACCGACGCCGAGGGGCGCTTGGTGCTGGCCGATGGTCTGCAGGCCGCCTGCGCCAGCGGTGCGACTCGGGTTATCGATGCCGCCACCCTGACCGGCGCCGCCGTGATGGCCGTTGGCCGCAACTATAACGCCATCTTCTCCCCCAGTCAGCCACTGCTGGCGTTGACGCAGCAAAAGGCGGCTCTAGTGGCCGAAAATGTTTGGCCTTTACCTCTGGAGCCTTGGCATAAAGAGATGTGTCCTTCTGCCTATGCCGATACCGCCAACAGCCGCCCGGTAAAAGGTGGCGGTGCCGGTGGCGCTTCCAATGCCGCCGGTTTCCTGTGGCGTTTTGTCAATGAAGGTGTCGATTGGCTGCATATCGATCTGGCCGCCGCATTTGAAGACAACGCTTCGGCCCTTTGGGCTGCAGGCGCCACGACTCATGGTATGTTGACCATAGCCGAACTGCTGGCGGACTGAGTCATAGGGAATTAACGCCCCAACCAAGCCGCCTACAGGGCGGCTTTTTAATGCCTGTGTATCGCTATTTTTCAACGAAGGGAAGTGCAGGATGAAGTTACGCAAGGCAAGAAAGGAAGACGCACAAGCTGCCTGGGATATCCGTAATCTGGCGATTCAGGCCGGTTGCCAGGAGGTTTACACAAAGGCAGAGCTCAGAATTTGGACCCAAGGCGAGATGCCCTCTGTCTTTATCACCATGGTGGAGAGAGACTTTTATCTCATCGAACATCAGGGAAAAATACTGGCGACCGGCATGCTGGATAACGACCGAATTGAAGCCCTGTTCGTGCATCCACAAGCCATGGGCCAAGGGCTTGGGCGCGACTTACTCGCTTATCTCGAGTCTTTGGCGCGTGAAAGAGGCGTGACCGTGCTGACGCTGGAGTCTACCCTCAATGCCGCCGACTTCTATCGCAGTTGTGGCTTTTGCGGTGAGGGGATAAGCCAATATCACTCCCCAAGAGGCATAGTGCTCGACTGCGTGGTGATGCACAAGGCGCTTAAGTGATTCAGTCGCTTAACGGCCAACTGGTCAATATCCGGTACTCGACGCCGGTTGGAGTACTCAAAGACTCGTAGAGTTGCAGCTCGCTTGGCGTTAAATCGAGCGTTGGAACATCTTCGAGTTCCGGTAGGTTGTCGGCCCTTCGCATCAAGGTGATATGGGGGCGGTAATCATATTCGCTGCTATGCAGCTCAAGATTTGTTGCCAGTTGTTGCGCCGCCTTGGCGAGCGCCATTAACGCTGGATCTTCGGCTATGCCGGCCAGGCAGAGTATTTTCGGCCCGGGCCAGAAACAGAGATGCTCGAGCCGCACCCGAAAGCGTTTCAAGGGCAAGCCGGGAATGGCAGCGAGTAAATCCTCGAGCTGTTCTGCCGTCACCTGGCCGAGAAACGCCAGGGTGAGATGCAGATTGGCCTCAGTCACTTTCTTGAGACTTGGGGCTGACGGTTCATAAGCTTGTTCACAAGCCAGCTGCAACTTCAGCAAGCTCGCTCTTTCTGCCGCGGCTGGCGAGAATCCGAGAAATAGTCTTTTAGGCGTAATTGGGCTCATTTTTCGTTTCCGGTTAAGGCTTTGGCTTATACTCTTGACCTATACTGTGGCTTATACCATTTTGCATGAGAGTTGACTCACTGCGTTAAAATGGAAGCATAATGGTATCAGATGGATTCTTCAGTTCAGGAACAGTCGTAAGGAAATGACCCCATTATGTCCGTGAGTCTAGCCAATCAATTGCAACATGCCCTGGTGGATGTCTTCAGCGATTCTCCGTTGATCACCCTGGAGCAGAATGTTGATCGCGCCCTGGAGATCATCACCCGGCAACTGGATTGTGACGGGGTATTTGTGCTGGCGGCTGGAAAGGCTCCCGGGCGGCTCAAGACCCGTAATCTCTACCTCAAACCCCAATTCAATACTCTGCAAGCCACCCGAGAGTGGGGGTTGGGGAACATGCCTTTTTTTCGCAATCTGTTACGCCATCCCAAACTCCTGACCCTGGACAGTATTGAAGAGCTTCCCAAGGAAGCTCAGGAAGAGAAACGTTTTTTACGCCAGTGGCAGGTACGTAGCCTGTTGGTTCTGCCGCCACTGAATCTGGGGGAGACCCATATCGCCGTCGGTGCCTTGCAATGCGGTGGTGAAAAGCGCTGGCGGGAGGACTTTGTCAATGAGCTTAGCCATGCGGCCGCCATGATAGGCTCGGCGATGGAACTGACCCGTATCGCATTGGCGCTGCTGGCCAGTGAGCGCAAGTATCAGGAGTTGTTTCAGCAGTTACCCCTGGCTTGTGGTCAGTTGGATAGCAGCAACCAACTGACCATGATGAACCGGATAGCCAAACAGACACTGGTAGCCGCTGATAGCCAGGATCTGCTGACCTTGGTGCGTGAGGATGACAAGGGCATTTTGCTCGATACGCTGGCCGTGGTGCGCGATGGGGTATTGAATCAGGCCTGGTGTGAGGTTGGTTTTCAGCATGGACAGGAGCTCTCCTGGCAAAAGCTCAGTATCAGTCGTAGCAAGGCTGATAAGCGTACCCTGGTGTTGATGGCTGAAGATGTCAGTGAACGTCACAGGCTGGCCAGCGAGCTGTCATTCCATGCCAATTATGATGCTTTGACCGGCCTGCCCAATCGGGTGCATTTCGAAGCCTTGCTGGCCAAGGTGCTCGGCGAGGAACAGGCTCCTCCCGTGTGTATTGCCTTTGTGGATCTGGATCAGTTTCGGGTGATCAACAATGTCAGCGGGCATATCGCGGGTGACAGGCTCTTGTGTCAGGTGGCGCAGCGGCTCAAGCAGCTGGTGCGCAAGGGGGATGTGGTGGCCAGGCTCGGCGGCGATGAGTTCGGGATCCTGATGCATTTTTGTAACCCTGAGTCGGCCAAACATATCGCCGAGCGTATCTGTCAGCAGCTGTTTAATCATGAATTCAACTGGGAAAACCGCAAACATGGGGTCTCGGCCAGCATAGGCATAGCCCAGTTGGAACCATTGGCGCAGGACATCTATACCGTTATGGGCCAGGCCGATGCCGCTTGCCGGCTGGCCAAGGAGCAGGGGCGCAATGGCTGGTTACTCTACGACAGCAGCGATCCCCGCCTCAAGCGGCTCTACAGCGAAATGACCGCCTCGGTCGATGTCCTGGGAGCCCTGGCCAACGACAAATTTGAGCTCTATTTTCAGGAGATCCGCCCGCTGGAGGCTACAGATAGCGGTATGCATCTGGAGATCTTGCTGCGTATGTATCAGGAGGAGGGAGAGATGCTGTCACCGGCGATATTTCTGCCGGCGGCAGAGCGTTATAACCTGGCGTCCAGAGTGGATCGCTGGGTGATAGATCATCTGCTGCTTTGGGGCAATCGGCATCTTGAGTTGTGGCAGTCCCTGTCTTTGGTGTCGCTGAACCTTTCGGCGTCCTCGCTTGAGGATGAGGAGTTTATGGACTGGCTTGAGATGCGTCTGCTGGCCGAGCCCGAGTTGGTCGATAAGCTGTGTATCGAAATCACCGAAACTTCGGTTCTCAGCCAGCTCGAGCAGGCTCATAGGTTGATTGAACTGCTCAAACCTTTGGGTTGTAAGCTGGCGATGGATGACTTTGGCGCCGGTTTTTCCTCTTTTGCCTACCTGAAACAGTTGGCGGTGGATTATGTGAAGATTGACGGCCAGTTTGTGGTCAATCTCTGTGAAGACAAGGCGGATCAGGCGATTATTGCCGCCATGTGTCAGTTGGGGAAGCAGATGGCGTTTCAAACTATTGCCGAGTTTGTGGAAACCGAGGCCATAGTGGCGAAACTGCGGGAGCTAGGAGTGGATTATGCTCAAGGTTACGCCATAGGTAAACCCAGGCCCTTATTGGCGCTGAGCGAGCCAATTCGTTAGGTTAGCCACAGCGGCGGAAACTGGTTACACTGAGCGCCTGTTTTTGTAAGCCATGCCCTGAATCTTGAACGACTTACCCATTCAATCCCTGTTGCCTCAACTGCGCCAAACCTTGGCCAGTTGCCGGCAAGTTATCCTCGAAGCACCTACCGGAGCCGGTAAATCCACCGCGCTGCCCTTGGCACTGCTCGACTGGCCGGAAATCGACGGCAAGATCCTTATGCTGGAGCCAAGACGGGTGGCGGCCCGGGCCATCGCCGGCTTTTTAGCGCGCCAAAGAGGGCAGGCGCTGGGGCAAGAGGTGGGATTCAGGGTTCGTGGTGAGAGTCAGGTCAGCGGCAACACCCGACTCGAGATCATCACCGAGGGGGTGCTGACCCGCATGATCCAGCAGGACCCTGAGCTCAAGGGCGTTGCCATGATCATTTTCGATGAGATCCATGAGCGCCATCTGAGCACAGATCTTGGTCTGGCGTTGGCACTGGAAGTGCAGGCCTCATTGCGGGACGATTTACACTTGCTGGCCATGTCGGCAACGCTCGAAGGTTTGCCGTTACACACCTTGATGCCGGATGCCAAGCTACTTGCCAGTGAGGGTCGCAGCTACCCTGTGACTATCGCCTACAGCGCTGTTTCGGCGCAGAGGCGCAGCGGTTCGGGTTCCGGCTCTGGCATGGCGCCTTGGCTTGAACATATGGGGCGGCAGTTGCTGGCGCTGCTGGACCCTCAGCAGGCCAGCGCTTTGGGGGTTAGCGAAGCGCAGCAACAGGGCTCGATACTCGCCTTCCTGCCGGGACAGGGGGAAATTCAGCGCCTCAAGCACTATCTGCAATCCAGAGTGGCGGCCAATGTGCGTATTTGTCCTCTCTACGGCTCACTGAGTGCCAAAGAGCAGGATGCGGCGATTGCCCCGGCCAATGCCGGTGAGCGTAAGCTGGTGCTGTCCACCAACCTGGCGGAATCCAGTCTGACCATAGAGGGGATTACTCTGGTGGTGGACAGTGGCTACAAGCGCCAGGCCAGTTTCAACCCCCGCAGCGGCGTGACCCGTTTGGGACTCAAGCGTATCAGCCAGGCATCGGCCACTCAAAGAGCCGGGCGGGCTGGGCGCACCAGTGCGGGCTTCTGCTTAAGGCTTTGGGGCCAGGAGGAGCACGGCCGCTTGCCGCAGGCGGATGAGCCGGAAATCTTGCATGCCGACTTGCTCTCCATGGCCTTGGATGCCGCTTGCTGGGGCGTGCGTAGCCTCAGTGACTTGCCTTTACTGACGCCACCGGCCAGAGCCAATGAGGCGGTGGCCTGGCAGCTGTTGCAGTCGCTGCAATTGGTAGACAGGCAACGTAAGCTTAGCGCCCATGGCCGCGCGGCCTATGCACTGGGGGCGCAACCGCGGCTGGCGCACATGCTGCTTCGGGCGCAGAGTTTGGGGCAGGGGCGCGGCGAACCTGAGCTCGCCGGTCTGGCTTGTCTGCTGGCTGCCTTATTGGAGGCCAGAAGCCTTGCGGGCAACGGCGCCGATATCATGGATAAACTTTCTCAGGCCACTCAAGGCCTTGAGGCCAGACAAGTCGGCAACTGGCTCAGACGCTTAGGGCTTAATGGCAAGGCGGCAGACTTTCTGAAATTGGCGAATCGTGCCGATTGCGCCCTGTTGTTGGCGCTGGCATTTCCTGACAGGATAGCCAAGGCAAGAGGCGTCGAGGGCTATCAGTTGGCCAATGGCAGCGGCGTGGTGCTCGATGCCGGTGACAGCCTCAGCGGCTGCGAGTTTCTGGTGGTGGCTGATTACCAGGAGACCGAGGGCCGCAGCGCCGGCCGCATCTATCTGGCGGCCGAATTACCGGCGGGGTTGCTGGAAAATGAGCTGGCTTTTCTCTGCACTTGGCAACAGCAGGCGGGCTGGGATGAGTCCAAGGGACGTTTCTTTGCCGAGCGCCAACTGCGTCTTGGGGAGATAGTGCTCAAGCGGGAAGCCGAGAAAGAGGCGGATCCCAAGCTGAGGGCTCAGGCGATTATGACGTTGCTGCGCAGTAAAGGCTTGGCGCTGCTCAATATGGATGAGGATGTCAGGCAGCTCCAGTTCAGGCTGGCACTGGCAAGATCCAAAGATCCGAGCCTATTCCCGGACAGCAGCGATCCGGCGCTACTGGATTCTCTCGAGGAGTGGTTGGAGCCGTTTTTGAGCGATATCAAGCAGCTAAAGGGGTTAATGGCATTGGATATCAAGCAGCTGCTGCTCAATCGCCTCGAGTGGCAGGCGCAGCAGATGCTGAATGAATGGCTGCCGAGCCATTGGAAAATGGCCACGGGCACCCGGGCGCCGATCCGCTATGATGCCGGCGGGCGGGCGCTGCTGAGCGTGCGTCTGCAGGAAGCGCTGGGCATGGCCGAAAGCCCGCGGCTACTGCAAGGGGAGTTGACTGTAACCATGGAACTCTTGTCTCCGGCGCAGCGCCCCTTGGCACTGACGGCCGATCTGGCCAGCTTTTGGCAAGGGCCCTATGTCGAAGTGAAAAAAGAGATGCGTGGGCGCTACCCTAAACACCTGTGGCCCGACGACCCGGCTAATACTTTGCCGACCAAATTCACCAAGAAAAAGACCTTGAATATCCAGCAGTAAATTTTGGGATAAGCATGACCACCAAGAAAAGTACCACGAAAAAAAGTACCAGAAAAACCAGCAGCAAGAGCAAGCCGGCGCGGCAAAGCCCCGGGTTGTGGCGCAGGTTATGGTCGATAACCTGGAAGCTGGCCCTTATTCTGGTAGCGGCGTTGACCATCTATTGTATCTACCTGGATCAGATCATCGCCCGTAAGTTTGAAGGGCAGAAGTGGCACCTGCCGGCGCAGGTGTTCAGTCGCTCAATGGCACTCTATCCCGGGGCGGCGGTGAGCCACGCCCAGCTGATGGCCGAACTTAAGCTGCTGGGCTATCGCAAGGTGGCCAATCCGCGCCAGGTGGGGGAGTTTTCTGCCTCCAGTACCCGAATCGAGCTGTGGCGTCGCCCCTTCCTGCATCCTGAGGGAAGCCAGGCAGAGCAGCGGGTGATGATAAGTTTCGACTCCAACGGCGTCACTTCGGTGGCGCGCATGAGCGACAAACGTCAACTGGCGGTGTTTCATCTCGAACCTGTGCTGCTGGACAGGATCATCGCCGGTGATGGTGAGGACAGGCTATTTGTACCAACCGAACAGATCCCCGAACACATAGTCGAAGCGCTTATTTTGGTGGAAGACCGCAGCTTCTATGAGCACCACGGGGTGAATCCCTTTGCCATCGCCCGTGCCCTGCTGGTCAATATCAGTGCCGGTCGCACGGTACAGGGCGGCTCAACCCTGACCCAGCAGCTGGCGAAGAACTTCTTCCTCTCCAGCGAGCGCTCCTTAATCCGTAAGGCCAGGGAGGCCTTGATGGCGCTGATTATCGATTTTCGTTACAGCAAGGATGAAATTCTCGAGGCCTATCTCAATGAGGTCTACATGGGGCAGGACAAATCCAGAGCTGTGCATGGCATGGGGCTGGCATCGCAATTCTATTTTGGCCGCCCGGTCGGAGAGCTGACCCTGGCACAGCAAGCCTTCCTGGTCGCCGCTATCAAGGGGCCATCCTACTACAACCCTTGGCGCTATCCTGACAGGGCTCAGGAGCGGCGCGATCTGGTGCTCAGGCTGTTGATGGAAGGCAGCAAAATTTCTGTCGACCAATACAAGGCGGCAGCGGAGTCGCCGCTGGGATTAAGGCGCTCGGACAAGCCGGTGCACCAGAAACTGCCGGCCTTCTTTGCCGTGGTTAAACAGGAACTCAAGGACCGCTATGGTGCGGCGCTGCTGAAGCAGTCCGGCGTCAAGGTCTATACCACTTTGGATCCCATGGCGCAGGAAGCCGCCGAAAACGCCGTTGAGCGAACCCTGAAGGAGCTTGGCAAGAAAGATAAAGAGGTGCAGGTGGGCATGGTGGTGACCGACAAGTACAGCGCCGGGATAGCCGCCATGGTGGGCGATAAGGTGCCGGGCTACGAGGGTTTCAACCGGGCGGTGGAAATTCGCCGTCCCATAGGTTCACTGGTTAAGCCGTTTGTTTATGCCACGGCGCTGGCACAGGGCAGTAAGTTCAATCTCGCCAGCCCCCTCAAAGATGAGGCCATTACCCTCAAGAATGAGCAGGGCAAGACCTGGTCGCCCCAGAATGTGGATCGCAAGTTCCGCGGCCAGGTGCCGCTGTTGACGGCGTTCAAGAAATCGATGAACGTGCCGACCGTGAATCTGGGCATGATGGTTGGCGTCGATGCCGTAGCCGCGACGCTAAAAGAGGCCGGTTGGAATGAAGCTGTATCGGCTTATCCTTCCATGTTGCTCGGCGCCGTGAACGGTTCCCCCTTGATGGTGGCGCAGGTATATCAGACCCTGGCGGACGGAGGTCGTTATCGTAAGCTCAATGCGGTGACTGCCGTGCTGGACAGCGACAACCAGCCCCTGCCTGTGGCCAGTATGCCACGCCATGAGGCGATAACGCCTGCGGCCAACTATCTGGTGCAGTACGCCATGACCAAGGTGGTGGAGTCCGGCACGGCTTCGCGTCTGGGGGCGGCTTTCCCCGGAGTGATGCTGGCGGGCAAGACGGGCACCAGCAACGACCGCCGCGATTCCTGGTTTGCCGGATTTGACGAGCGTAACGTTGCCGCCGTTTGGGTTGGCCGTGATGACAACGGCAAGACCCAGTTCTATGGCAGCAGTGGTGCCATGACTGTTTATCAACGTTTCCTCGCCGAGCGGCCGCCGCTGGGGCTGAGATTGCCGCCGGTCAACGACGTGGTGCAGGGCTATTTCGACCGGGATACAGGTGCGGCGAAACAAGCCGATTGCCGTAATGTGGTGGCGGTTCCTGCGCTGGCCGATAGTTATCATCCGGCGCCCAACTGCGGTGAACCTTTGCCTTGGTGGAAACGGATCCTCGGTGGTTAACGGCTAAAACTAAGCAGGGCGGCTATACCAGCGGCCCTGCTTATTGAGCAGGCCAAGCTGGGGCACTGAGTGTGCGTGAGCTTTAATCGGGGTTTTTCCACACCAACTTTTGGAGGATAAATGGATCAACAACCGGTTGTTCTATCCCAGAGTGGCTGTGAATCGTACCGTTTTGTTCACAGTAATGGCATAGTGATACCACATTGCCAGATTACGTTTAATGCGATTCTCAAAGCAGTGCTTGTCCTTGTGAATTTCCCCCTCAGGGAAGGTCACCAAGTGCAAGGTAAAGTTATTGCAGCGGAGGGAGAGCCGAAGGCTCGCACTAGAGTAACTAAGACAACTTCTGACTGGTTCCTCCAGGTGAAATTCTAAGTACAAAAAAGCCCCTGTAATTAATTCTACTGGGGCTTTTTTGCAATCCTTTTAGTTAAGGATTTAGAACAGGATACCCTTGGCAACTATCTTGTATACACGGAGTTTCGTTTGAGATACTCCATGAACCAGAATAATTATTATACATAAAAGTTTGTTCAGACTCTCTTGAGGTAAAACGAACAACGAAAGGAGTGTATTGGGAAATACCTGATTGCATTGCCATCTCGGTGATTCCTACGTACATCATGAGTGAGTCATAGCCTCCCCAACTTTGTAGTAGACGTCCCTCGACTTCTATCCGCTCAATTTCATCATCTTCACCTGATGTGGTTTGAAACACCTTATCCAGAGCAATGTTATGCAACTTTGCATTCAGCCTAGAGTAGGTTGCATATTGAGTGATAAGTCTATCCATTGAAGACTCTGGAATACCAAGACTTTGAGCCATTTTTAGCCTACGTGCTTTTATCAAAGCAAAGAGTTCACTCTTTTGCTCAACAGAAAGTGTAGAATAAGTAGTTCCAGCCCCCAAAGAGTTGATGTAAGTAGTCGTTTTTAAAAGAGGTTCTCCTAGGGTTTTCTTCCCGGACATCAGCTGATTTAATTCAGCTGAAAAGTGCAAGTAAGCCTCTGGACTTTGAAAACCAAAGTACTGAGCGTGAGCTTCTACTTTTTTTTGCACATCGCTTTCTGGTTTCGCAATCGCGTTTTGAGAGCAACACCCCAATAACAGAATTGCAAGTAAGATCCGTATACTCATTTCACATCTCCTTTGCATTTTTTAATCTGAGTATATCTAACAGACCTAATTTGCAGGGTCAATGATTTGATTGTCCATAAATTGAACAGTGAACGGGCGGAGATTCGGTGGGCTAAAGACCACTAAAGCCGGTCTTAGTGGCAGGTATGCACTTCTTATCTCATGGCGCAAGAAGCCGCCGAAAACGCCGTTGAGCGAACCCTGACGGAGCTTGGCAAGAAAGATAAAGAGGTGCAGGTGGGCATGGTAGTTGTTTCGGCATAGTGATGCCGCATTGCCAGATTGCTTTTAATACCATTCTCCAAAGCTGAGTTTATCTTTGTGAATCTCCCCTCTGTGCCACGAGGACTTATTCGCACCTTCCCTAAAGACAGCTTGGGGGCAGGAGATAGCGGCCTGAGGGCTCAAACCTGTAAAGAGCAGGCAAAAGAAGAGGGAGCCATCAGGCTCCCTCTATTACTCATGCTGTTACTGCGATAGGCTACTTAGAGTGATTTCAAAATCGCTTCTACGCTGGCCTTGGCATCGCCGAACAACATTTGGGTGTTGTCTTTGAAGAACAGTGGGTTCTGCACCCCGGCATAACCTGTGTTCATCGAGCGTTTGAAGCCGATGACGTTGCGGGCCTTCCACACTTCCAGTACCGGCATGCCGGCGATTGGGCTGGAAGGATCTTCAGTGGCCGCCGGGTTAACCGTATCGTTGGCACCTATCACCAGTACTGTATCTGTGTCTTCGAAATCATCATTGATCTCGTCCATCTCCAGCACTATGTCATAAGGCACTTTGGCCTCGGCCAACAGCACGTTCATATGGCCCGGCAGACGCCCGGCAACCGGGTGGATACCGAAGCGCACTTTCACTCCCAGATTACGCAGTTTCTGGGTGATCTCGGCCACGGGATACTGTGCCTGGGCCACCGCCATGCCGTATCCGGGGGTGATGATCACTGAGCTGGAGTTTTTCAGCAGCTCGGCTACCTCTTCGGCCGTGGTTTCACGGTATTCGCCCATCTCTTCATCACCGCTGGAAACGGCGCCATCGGTACCGAAACCGCCGGCAATTACAGAGATAAAGGAACGGTTCATCGCCTTACACATGATGTAAGACAGGATGGCACCGGAAGAACCTACCAGGGCACCTGTGACGATCAGCAGGTCGTTGGACAACATAAAGCCCGCCGCTGCGGCCGCCCAGCCAGAGTAGGAGTTGAGCATGGATACCACAACCGGCATGTCGGCGCCGCCTATGCTGGCTACCAGGTGCCAGCCAAAGGCAAAGGCTATCAGTGTCATGATCAGCAGAGGCCAGATGCTGCCACCTACGTTGACGAAGTAAATCATCAGCAGCAGGGATACCACTACCGCCAGCAGGTTGAGCTTGTGGCGATGAGGCAACATCATCGGCTTGGAGGAGATAATGCCTCTGAGTTTGCCGAATGCCACCACAGAACCGGTGAAGGTCACGGCACCGATGAAGATCCCCAGGAAGACTTCCACCAGGTGGATGTTGAGCATGGCGCCAGTCATGGGCTCATGCGCTGCCGAGGCGGCGGCTTGCTCTATGGCTGCCCTGGCGGCTTCCAGAGTGGCATTGAGGTCATTACCGACAGTGACTATCACTTCGTTCATCGCCTGTGGGTGCAGGCCGAGGAAAGAGTTGAAACCTACCAATACGGCGGCCATACCCACAAAGCTGTGGAGAATGGCGACCAGCTCAGGCATTTCTGTCATCTCAACCTTGAGCGCCAGACGAATACCTATGGCACCGCCTATCACCATGGCGAGAATGATCCAGTGAACCCCATTGGTTTCAGGATTCAGTATGGTAGCGATCAAAGCGATCGACATCCCTATAACCCCAAACAGGTTTCCATTTTTTGCAGACTCCTGCTTCGATAAGCCGGCGAGGCTTAAGATGAAGAACAGGGCCGCTATGATATAGGCTGCTGTTACCAGTCCTTGAGACACGATATACCCCCTTAATCCTTACGGAACATCTTCAGCATGCGCTGGGTGACGGTAAAGCCACCAAAGATGTTGATACTGGCAATCAGCACGGCGATAAATGCCAGTGCGGTCATCAGGGCCGAGCCCTGGCCAACCTGCAGCAGTGCACCTACCACAATAATGCCGGAAATAGCGTTGGTGACTGACATCAATGGCGTATGCAGCGCATGAGTCACGTTCCAAACCACGTAGTAACCCACCACACAGGCGAGCACGAATACAGTAAAGTGCGACAGGAACTCAGCCGGAGCCACCGAGGCCACGGCGCCGAACGCGGCCACACCCAGAGCGCCCAAAATATACTTGAGCTTGGATGGCGCTTTCTCTTCAGCCTTTTTCGGCTCGACTTTGGCAGCCGGTTTTTTGGGCGCTGCGGTCACAGAGATCTGTGGCGGCGGGAAGGTGACTTCACCTGCCTTGACGACCGTCATGTTGCGCATCACCACGTCTTCGAAGTCTATGCTGGCGTTGCCGTCTTTCTCCTTGCACATCAGCTTCATCAGGTTCACCAGGTTGGTGCCGTAAAGCTGGGAGGATTGTGCCGGCAAACGCCCTGGCAGATCTGTGTAACCTATGACTTTAACGCCATTGTCGGTCACAAAGAGTTCGCCGCTTTGGGTGTATTCGCAGTTGCCGCCGGTAGCGGCCGCCAGGTCCACTATCACTGAGCCCGGCTTCATGGAGTCGACCATCTCTTTGGTGATGAGCTTGGGCGCAGGTTTGCCTGGAATCAGTGCTGTGGTGATGATGATATCCACTTCCTTGGCTTGCTCGGCGAACAGCGCCATTTCAGCCTTGATGAATTCATCAGACATCACTTTGGCATAGCCATCGCTGGAAGAGCCGTCTTCCCCGCCGAAGTCCAATTTGAGGAATTCACCGCCCATGGATTCGATCTGCTCGGCCACTTCCAGACGGGTATCGAAGGCGCGCACTATGGCGCCCAATGAACCGGCGGCACCAATGGCGGCAAGACCGGCAACCCCGGCACCTATCACCAGCACCTTGGCCGGTGGGACTTTACCCGCGGCAGTAATTTGGCCGGTAAAGAAACGGCCAAACTCATGGGCAGCTTCCACCACGGCGCGATAACCGCCGATATTGGCCATGGATGAGAGGGCGTCGAGGGACTGGGCACGGGAGATCCGCGGCACCATGTCCATCGCCATCACATTGATGTTGCGCTGTGACAACTTTTCCACCAATTCAGGATTTTGGGCCGGCCAGATAAAACTTACCAGGGTGGCTCCATCTTTGATTTGGCTGATTTCATCTTCTGTTGGCGCGTTGACCTTAAAGATCAAGTCGGCCTGCCATACATTCGGTACCACACTGGCACCGGCGGCTTCGAAGGCGGCATCACTGAAGCTGGACAGCGCACCCGCGCCTGCTTCCACTGCCACTTCAAAGCCGAGTTTTTTAAGTTGCTCTACCGTTGCCGGGGTCGCAGCGACCCGGGTTTCACCGGCGAGACTCTCTCTCGGTATTCCAATCTGCATGACTATTCCCTGATGGTTGATAAACAAAATTCACCCCGCCAAAACTCCGCTGGCAGAGTGAAAGAATGCAAGTCTGTTGACCTGGACTCGGGGGACTGGTCTTTCCCTTTCCATTGGGGACTTCCTGAAATGTTTTCAGGAACCAAGCCCGCTCATGAATGAAATCCTGGGTGTGGGGTACAGATATTCCTTTCATGGCACCTAGCGTGCTTTTGGCATTGTCGCAAGTCTTTCAATGGAAACAAGCTCATATTCTTCATGTGGTGTGTTTCTCCACTGGTCAGAGCAAATTCTTTGCGCCAGGCCACACTTTTGTAGCTTAATTTTTATACCATGCATATTCCTTATTGATATAAAAAATTAAATATTATTCTTTTTTGCTTTTCGATAGTGGGGCTAAGCTGCTGACATTACTCTGTCACCGGGCCGTCTCAATGTTACTGAAACAACTCTCTTCACTGGCTTCGCCACTCTCAGCACCACAAGTGGATAAGCTTAAACAACTCACCGCCGAGCTCAGCCCGCTGCAGCTGGCATGGGTCAGTGGTTTTCTGGCCGCCAGCGCTCAGGGGCAGGAGGGCGCTTCCCCCCAAAACCAGAGCGGGCAAACTCTGACCATACTCTATGGCAGTCAGACGGGCAATGGCCGGGGTATCGCCAAGGCGTTGGCCACCAAGGCCCAGAGTCTGGGCTATGGCGTTAACCTGGCATCTATGGGCGAATACAATGTCCGTAATCTCAAGCAGGAAACCCTGCTGGTGGCCGTGGTGAGTACCCATGGTGAAGGTGAAGCTCCCGATGATGCCATTGAGCTGCACAAGTTTCTCGGCTCCAAACGCGCCCCCAAGCTGGATAAGCTTCAGTATGCGGTTCTCTCGCTGGGGGATTCCTCCTATGAGTTTTTCTGTCAGACAGGTAAAGACTTCGATGCCCGCCTGAGTGCCCTCGGGGCCAAGCCTTTACTGCCCAGAGTGGACTGTGATGTGGACTATCAGTTACAGAGCGACAGCTGGCAAACCGAGCTGCTTGAGCGGGTTAAGCCTCTGCTGCAGGCGGCCGATGGCGCAGCGACCAATGTGGTGTCCATCAATGCCGTTAATGCAGGTATCAATGGCAATATCGGCCAGGAATATGACAAGCAAAACCCCTACAGCGCCGAAGTGATAGTCAGCCAGAAACTAACGGGCCGGGATTCACTCAAGGATATCCGTCATCTGGAAATCGATTTGGGCGAGTCGTCCATCAGCTATCAGGCGGGTGATGCGCTGGGGGTCTATTTCCATAACGATGAGGCTCTGGTGGCCGAAATTCTCGAGGCGTTGGCGCTGGAGCCGGATACCCGGGTTCAGCTTGGCACCGAGTCTTTGGCGTTGCGTGATGCCCTGATTGAGCACAAAGAGCTGACTCAACTCTACCCCGGTCTGGTGCAGTTTTGGGCCGAAACCGTACAGAGCGACGAGCTGCTCACTATCAGTCAAGACAAGGAGCAGACCCGGCAGTTTATTCTCAGCCACCAACTGGTGGACCTGGTGAAACGCTACCCTCTCAATGGTGCCAAGCTGGATTCTGCCCAGACTCTGTTGGACAAGCTGCGCCCCATTACCCCAAGGCTTTACTCCATCGCTTCGAGTCAGAGTGAAGTGGAGTCTGAAGTGCATCTCACAGTGGCGCTGGTGGAAGAGGAACGTGACGGTCAACGCCGTTTCGGCGCCGCTTCTCACTTCCTGGCCCGGGCCGAGGAGGGGGCTCAGGTGCGGGTGTATGTGGAACCCAACAAGCACTTCCGCCTGCCCGAAGACCCACAGACGCCAGTGATCATGATAGGGCCGGGAACCGGTGTCGCGCCATTTCGGGCCTTCATGCAGCAAAGAGTGGCCGAGGGCGTGGCCGGCGACAGCTGGCTGTTCTTCGGTAATCCCCATTTCGAGCAGGATTTTCTCTATCAGACCGAGTGGCAACAGTACCTCAAGAGCGGCGCCCTGAGCCGGATCTCGCTGGCCTTCTCCCGGGATCAAGCGGAGAAAGTCTATGTTCAGCACAAGATTAAACAACAGGCCAAAGAGCTGTGGCAGTGGCTTGAGCGCGGGGCTCATATCTACCTGTGCGGCGATGCCGAGCGAATGGCCAAAGATGTACACCAGGCACTGCTTGAAGTGGCCATGGAGCAAGGCGGTTTGACGAGCGAGGCCGCCGAAGCGTTTCTCGATCAACTGCGCAGCGCCAAGCGTTACCAGAAAGATGTCTACTGAGCTGAAGAACCTAGGAATAAAGAGATAAGGCCATGAGTGAGCAGAAATTATCCGCCAACGAGCATATCAAGACCGACAGTGACTATCTGCGCGGCACCATACGCGAGGGTTTGGGCACGGAAGTGACAGGCGCCTTCAGCGACGACGATCAGCAACTGATCAAGTTTCACGGTTTCTATCAGCAGGACGACAGGGATCTGCGCAACGAACGTAAGGAGCAAAAGCTCGAGCCGCTGTACAGCTTTATGCTGCGTGCCCGGGTGCCGGGTGGTGTCTGTACTCCAGAGCAGTGGCTGGGTGTGGACAAGATAGCCTCGGAGCTGACCAGCTCCAACAGCATACGTTTGACGACCCGGCAGACATTCCAGTATCACGGCATCCCCAAGCGCAACCTGAAAACCATTATTCAGGGGCTGGACAGGGAAGCGCTGGACTCGATTGCCGCCTGTGGTGATGTGAATCGCAACGTCATGTGTAACCCCAACCCGGTAGAGTCCAAGCTGCATCAGCAGGCTTATTTCTGGGCCAAGAAGTTGTCGGATCATCTGCTGCCGCACACCCGTGCCTATGCCGAAATTTGGCTCGATGAGGAGAAGCTGCTCAGCACAGAAGATGAGCAGCCAGCCAAGGTCGAGCCTGTGTACGGCAAGACCTACCTGCCGCGTAAGTTCAAGATGGCGGTAGCTGTGCCACCGGACAACGATGTGGATGTTTACACCAATGACCTGGGTTTTATTGCCGTGGCGCAAGAGGGCGAGCTGGTGGGCTTCAATCTGGTGGCCGGTGGCGGTATGGGCTCGACCCATGGCGAAGTGGAAACCTTCCCGCGGCTGGCCGATGACTTTGGTTTTATCAAGGCCGAAGACACCATTAAGTTTGCCGAGGCCGTGATGACAGTGCAGCGCGATTGGGGTAACCGCAGCAATCGTAAACGCTCCCGTCTCAAATACACCATAGTGGATCACGGCTTTGAGGCCTTTAAGGCCGAGGTTGAGAAGCGCGCCGGGGTTAAGTTCGCCCCCAAGCGTGATGTGGTCATTGGCGATCGCGGTGACAGATACGGCTGGGTTAAAGGCATAGACAACCACTGGCACCTGACCCTGTTTATCGAAGGTGGCCGGGTGAAAGATACCCAGGGTAAGTTGTTGCAGACCGGGCTTCGGGAAATCGCCAAAATACATAAGGGCGATTTTCGGATGACTTCCAACCAGAACATTATCATCTCCAAAGTGGCGGATGAGGATAAGGCTGAAATCGAAGCACTGGCACGTAAGTATGGTCTGATGGGGCAGGTGATCACCGCAACCCGTGGCCATTCTATCGCCTGTGTGGCGCTGCCGACCTGCGCCCTGGCTATGGCCGAAGCCGAGCGTTATTTCCCCGAGTTTATCGATCATGTGGATGCGCTGCAGGCCAAGCACGCCATAGGTGAGCAGGCGATAGTCGTGCGTATGACGGGCTGTCCCAACGGTTGTGCCCGCCCCTTTGCCGCCGAGATCGGTTTTGTGGGCAAGGCCCCTGGGCGCTACAACATGTATCTGGGCGCCAGCTTCGAAGGCACCCGATTGAACAAGATGTACCGTGAGAATATTCAGGAAGTCGAGATCCTCAGCGAGCTCGATGCCCTGTTTGGTCGCTATGCCGCCGAGCGCGAAACCGGCGAGAGCTTCGGTGATTTCACGGTGCGCGCCGGAATAGTAAAACCTGTATTGGACGCCGCGAGGGACTTTCATGGCTGATACCACAAGTTTATTGCACAGCGCCGAGGCGCTGCTGGCCTTGCTGGATGCGCCGACCTCTGAGCAGCAAAGTGCCCTCGCTGCCATCAATGGCTATCTTGGCGGATTGAGCGCTGAGGAGCGGATCCAATGGGCCCTGGCCTATCTGCCCGGGAGCCATGCCTTGTCGTCCAGCTTTGGTATTCAGGCGGCAGTGATGCTGCATCTGGTGAACTCGGTGCAGCAAGGCACACAAGTGATTTTGACCGACACCGGCTACCTGTTTCCCGAGACCTACCGCTTTATCGATCAACTGACAGAGCGACTCGGACTCAATCTCAAAGTCTATCGGGCCGAGACGAGCGCCGCCTGGCAGGAGGCCAGATTCGGTAAGCTGTGGCAGCAGGGGCTTGAAGGGCTGGAGCAATACAATCGCATCAATAAGGTGGAACCGATGCAGCGGGCACTGGCTGAGCTGGATGTCGGCACCTGGTTTGCCGGTTTGCGCCGTTCCCAGGCATCGACCCGGGAGGCGTTGCCGATTTTGGCTATCCACGGCAAGCGCTACAAGATGCTGCCGATTATCGAGTGGAGTAACAAACAGGTGCATGAGTATCTCAAGTGCTATGACTTGCCCTATCATCCCCTCTGGGAGCAGGGTTATGTCTCTGTGGGTGATAGCCATTCGAGCAAGCCCCTGGAGCTGGGGATGACGGAAGAAGAGACACGTTTTAACGGGTTAAAACGCGAGTGCGGATTGCACTATGAGATCTGATTTTGGGGCCGCTGTCATCAGCGGCCTTTTTCTGTCTGTGGACAAGTTGTCCGGCTTGTCATCTTGTGGTCATCTTGGAAAGTTAACCTTGAGGATTCCTATTGTTACGGTCTTCTAACCGTTGAGGGTTATACTTTAGTACATATTTGTTCACAGGGTTATGCACAGGGCGGTTTTCTGGTTTATAATCCATAGTTCCCGCTGGGGGAAGTGTGATATGTCATTCTGTATCGGGTGTTTTTATGAAACATCGGCTTAGCGGCAGGCAGTGCAGTCGGCAATACACATCAAGACGGCTCGCCTTTATGGCATCGGTTGCCCAGGTTTTTTCAGCAGTCGGTCGCGAGTGACCCCGAGCTTTGATTGGCTTGCTGGCGCAGCTTCAAAGCACTCTCCGTGTCCCGGATAGCCCACTTACCCTTTCATGGGGCTATCCGGGAATTGTTTGTTCCAAACTTCAACTTCATCTGTGTCTCTACTAACTAAGGTTTTCATCAAGTGACTTTTTGAATGAGTCAACTATTGAAAATAAGATGCCGGAGAGGGGCTACCGAGCAGTTGAGCTGGGCGTAGTCGAGCTTAATTGAGTCTTGGGTTCCATGAGTTCTGATTGAGCATCCTTAGACTTTCGCAAACGCTGCTCCGGGGAGATGAGTGACAGTAATCCCTGCCATTGCAAGGGGGCATCTGTAGGTAGCAACAGGTCCGGTTCTGTGCCGACTCCGGAAAGCAACTGACCATAACCGTCATAGCCAAGCGAGGCGCTGATACTCAGTTTAAGGCCGCTGGCCGGCAGGGTGAAATGATGTAAACGCCCCAGATCGCCGCGGGTCGGTTCGCCCACCAATAGCGCCCTGCGCCAGCGTTTGGCGGCATAGGCAATCCATTCACACTCCTGACGACAGTCCGGGCCGATAAGCAGGACCAGGCGCCCCGACTCAGGCACGGGCGCTGCAGTCAGTTTTGGGATCGGTCGGGCATACCAGTGACTCAGGTTGGGCTGTGGCTGATTGTCCAGTGCGGCCTGTACCGGCGGAAACGGTGCGAATTGAGTGAGCGGTTCAAAGTGCAGTGGCTGCAGAAAGTCGCGCCGTAGCTGCGGTGAGCGGCGGTAGCGGCTATAGCCCAGTGGTTGGCTGCTGAGTCCATCTTGATAGTTGCCGAGAAACTGCAGCAGGCTGTCGCTGAATCCGTTGGCGTGGCGCAGATCCAGCACCAGGGTGTGATTACTCATCGCGCGCAGCAGATCTTGTTGCAGCTGAGGGTCTGTCTCTATGGCGTTGAGATCCGTCAAGGTAAACAGGGCTGTGTCAGGCGCCAATTGTTGCCAACTGGCCAGAATAGACAGAGGAGCACTGAGAAATTGCAGCGGTACTTTTATCTCTATATTTTGTGGCTGGAGATCGGCCCCATAGAGCGTCAGTAGTACCTCATCTTTGACTCTAAGCCCCATCTCCCGCCGCAGCAGATCCAGCTGTTGCAGCCAAGGTATCTGCATAGGTACGTTATTTCGCTGCTCCGGCGGCAAAAAGTGATTGGCAATCTTCTGCCAATGGCTGATGGGCAGGCCATCGATATGGCTGATAAAAGGTGTATCACTTTGAAGGGGCTCGTCCTTGTCATTGAGCGCCAGCCATTTGTCTTCCATGGGCTTGAGCCTGAGGGGCAAGACGCCGGAAGGCAGCGCAGCTTGCTTGACCCTGACTCCGGGGTCTTTTAGCTCTCCCAGCAGTTTATTGACTTCGGCGGTGAAACGATTGATAGCTATGCTGTCTCGGTATTCCTGTTTCAGCCGTTGCAGCCGTTTCTCGAGCCGGGATTCAATGTCCGGATCCAGCACCATAAAGGCCGAGTGCTGCTGCAATTGTTTGAGCAGCACAGTCAGGTCGGCCTGCATCTGCCTTTGGCTAAGCAGCTCTTTTTTCGCAGGCTCAGGCAGCAGGAATCGTCCCAACTGCAGACAGGAGATCAGCAACAGCAGGATAAAGCAGCTAACTATTTCACGGAATCCCGGCTTCATATCTCTCCCTGATATCAGCCTCTGGGCCTATAAATGGCACAGAGGCAATCATTAAGCTCGCCCTTGATAGCTTACAGGATATCGTTGATGGCGACCCCTATACCTATACGCTGATTGTGATCGTTATAGTCGATAAGGCTTTCGCCGTAGCCATTGAAGTATTGTGCATATAGGCGCAGGTTACCGAGTATGGGGTAACTCCAGGTAAACTCCACCGCGCCGCGGTTGGAACTTTGAAGATTGTTACGCAACATCAGGCTGAATCTGTGGTCGTCTATGCCATAGACGCCGGTCAGCTCGAAGTGGCCAAGGTAATCTGTGATATCCGGGTTATCGTCGCCGCGGGGATCTCCCTCATAGTCTTTCTCGCTTTCCGGGATCCGCCACCACACCTTGGCCGCCAGGGCGATTGGGCCTTTGTCGAACACCATGGTGCCATAAATACGGTTCCAACTGCGGGACAGGTCGCCCGACTTACCATTGGACTGATGCACCGCACCAAAGCCCCAGAAGGAGTTGGTGAAACCGGCTATTTTCCAGTCGTTGTTGAACAACATAAAGAGTTCGGGCTCGTGGTTGGTTTCCCGAAACGGCGAGGAGATATCCTTGTTGTACACCTGCCACCAGGATTGATTGGTATAGGCGAAAAACAGGTGACCATTGTCGCCAAACACGTTGTACATCAGCGGGAATTTGAAGCTTATTTGAAATTTGGCTTCATATTTATCCAAGGTTTCATCTTCTGAAGTCGTTTTCGATTCAAAAGGGGCCATATTGGGCGAAGGATTATAGGTGACCGGTAGTATGTAATTGACCTTGTGCGGGGTGATTACAAAGGGTCGCTCTGAGGTTTCCAGCTCCTCTTGCACCCTTTGATCGACCAGCGAAGGGCCATTGGCTTCGGCGGCAGAGAGTTGGCTGGACGGTAATATGACCAGGGCCAAGGTCAGGCCGCTGAGGCTGGAACGGATTTTGGTATACATATTCTTCCCTGTTGTCTCTGAGGCTTGATGGGTGCCCGGCTATTGTTTCGGCTTGAGAGTGTAACATCCTGGCTTTAGCCTGCACATTCCCATCCCGAGTCGTAGTCACTGAGCTTAAACTAGAATTTTTTGCCATAAGTTAGTGCCAAATGCGGCAGTAAACAATAAAAAATTTCATCAATCCGGTTCGACTCTATTTTCGTAATTCATTGAAAGTAAAAAGAAATGTTTTTTATTAACAGATTTATCTGTCCCAGATATCTTTTCCGTTATCGCGATTTCCTCGTATATACCCAAAAGTAATAACAACTAATGATTCTCTATTTATAGTGGAATATGTATAGCCGCTATATTGCTTGCATCAGCAAGATGGGGAATAGCGCATGGAATTACTGACACTGCCCGGTAAGCGGGCCAAAGGCAAAGTTTATCTGCTTGGAGCCGGTCCCGGCGATCCTGAGCTATTGACCGTCAAGGCGTGGCACCTGCTTAAGTGCGCCGATGTGGTGCTGTTCGATGCCTTGGTCAGTCCCGAGATCCTGGCGCTGATCCCCGAAGGTGCCGAGCGCATTGCCGTGGGCAAACGGGCCGGTGAGCACAGTGCTTCCCAGAGTGAAATCAATCGTTTGTTGCTGACCAAGGCCTTCACCCGCCAAACCGTGGTCAGACTCAAGGGGGGCGATCCCTTTATCTTCGGTCGCGGCGGCGAGGAGTTGCAGACTCTGGCGCAGGCCGGCGTCGCCTTCGAAGTGGTGCCGGGCATCACGGCCGCCAGCGGTACCGCCGCCTATGCGGGGATTCCCTTGACCCACAGGGATTTTGCCCAGGGGGTCAGCTTTATTACCGGTCATTGCCAGCTGCAAAACCGCCCCATGGATTGGCAAGGCTACGCCAACCCGGCCAACACCCTGGTGGTGTACATGG
The DNA here is from genome assembly GCF_033842865.1 of Shewanella indica. Taxonomy (NCBI): domain Bacteria; kingdom Pseudomonadati; phylum Pseudomonadota; class Gammaproteobacteria; order Alteromonadales; family Shewanellaceae; genus Shewanella; species Shewanella indica. Next base: position 440,323 of record NZ_JAWXXR010000001.1, on the reverse strand, counting down.
GGATCCTCAATGCCGGGCTTATTCAGCAACAACTGATTGCCCATGGTCGTAGCCCACAGACGCCGGTGGCCATAGTTTCCAAGGCCACGACCAGGCAGCAGCAGCGTGTTATCGGCACTCTGGAGCAGTTGCAAACCCTGGCTCAGGACTCGCGGGTAGTGATGCCGGCGCTGATGATCATAGGCGAAGTCGTCGCTCTGGCGGACAGCCTCAGCTGGTTTGAACCCGAGGCGGCGAACAATGGCCTGCAACTACAACATGATGCTGTTACAGCACTTTGAATCAATTGGAGAAATAAGATGTCAGGGCCAGTGTTGAGTCACCTTGAACAGTTGGAAGCCGAGAGCATCCAGATCTTTCGCGAAGTTGCCGCCGAATTTGACAACCCGGTGATGTTGTATTCCATCGGCAAGGATTCTTCCGTGCTGTTGCATCTGGCGCGCAAGGCTTTTTATCCGGGCAAGATCCCTTTCCCCTTACTGCATGTGGATACCGACTGGAAGTTTCGCGAGATGATACGTTTTCGCGATCAGGCGGCCAAGAAGTACGGCTTCGAGCTTCTGGTGCACAAGAACCCGCAAGGCCTGGCGATGGGCATGAATCCCTTTACCTTCGGCTCGGCCAAGCACACAGACGTGATGAAGACCGAAGGCCTGAAACAGGCCCTGGATAAATACGGTTTCGATGCCGCTTTTGGCGGCGCCCGCCGCGACGAGGAGAAGTCCCGCGCCAAGGAACGTGTCTATTCCTTTCGCGATCGCCATCACCGCTGGGATCCCAAAAATCAGCGCCCCGAGCTGTGGCACACCTATAACGGCCAGGTCAGCAAGGGGGAGAGCATCAGGGTCTTCCCGCTTTCCAACTGGACCGAGTTGGATATCTGGCAATACATCTATCAGGAAAACATCGACATAGTGCCGCTCTATTTTGCCGAGCAGCGCCCTGTGGTGGAGCGCGATGGCAGCCTGATCATGGTCGATGACGAGCGGATGCCGCTCAATGAAGGCGAAGTGCCCGAGTATCGCCGGGTGCGTTTTCGCACTTTGGGGTGTTATCCCCTGACCGGCGCCATAGAGTCCAGTGCCGCGACACTGGCAGAGATTATCGAAGAGATGTTGCTGTCCCGCTCCAGTGAGCGTCAGGGACGGGTCATCGACAGGGATTCGTCCGGGTCGATGGAAAAGAAAAAGCGTGAGGGGTATTTCTAATGTCGGTTGCACAACAAGTCAATGAGCTGGGTATAGAGCAATATCTTGAAAATCAGCAGCATAAATCGCTTTTGAAGTTTCTGACCTGTGGTTCCGTGGATGACGGCAAGTCAACCCTGATAGGCCGTTTGCTGCACGACAGCGCCCAGATCTATGAAGATCAACTGGCGGCACTGCACAAGGATTCCAAGAACCATGGCACCACGGGCGAAGCCGTGGATCTGGCCTTGCTGGTGGATGGCCTGCAGGCCGAGCGCGAGCAGGGGATCACCATAGATGTGGCTTATCGTTATTTCTCTACCGAGAAGCGCAAATTCATCATTGCCGACACTCCCGGGCATGAGCAGTACACCCGCAATATGGCGACCGGCGCTTCCAACTGCGATCTGGCGATTATCCTGATCGACGGTCGCTACGGGGTGCAGACCCAGACCCGCAGACACAGCTTTATCTGCTCTCTTTTGGGGATCAAGCAGTTCATCGTGGCCGTCAACAAGATGGATCTGCTGGATTTCAGTGAGGAGCGTTTCGAGGCGATCAAGGCCGACTATCTGGCGTTTGCCGGCCAGTTACAGTTGGAAGAGCTCCGCTTTGTACCGCTGTCGGCACTCGATGGCGACAACCTGGTGAACCGCTCGGCGCGCACCCCTTGGTATCAGGGTGAAACCCTGCTTGCCATGCTGGAGAGTGCGCCTGTGACCGGCTTTAATCACGCCTTCGATGCCCGCTTCCCGGTGCAGTATGTCAGCCGTCCCAACCTGGATTTCCGCGGTTTTGCCGGTACTTTGGCTTCCGGCAGTCTGCAAGTTGGCCAGAGGGTCAAGGTGCTGCCTTCGGGAAAAGAGTCGACTATCGCCTCGATTGTCACCTTTGATGGTGAGCGGCAGCAGGGTTATGCCGGCCAGGCACTGACCCTGACCCTGAATGATGAGATAGATATCAGCCGCGGCGATGTGATAGTACCGGCGGCGAGCCCTGTGGGCGTTTCCAACCGGCTGCTGGCCAAGGTGGTGTGGATGCACGAGCAGCCGCTGACACCCGGCAAGCAGTACAACATCAAGCTGGGAACCAAAAAGGTGCCCGCCAGTGTCAGCCGCATATTGCACAGCATAGATGTGAATACCCTGGCACAGGACAGTGTTGCCGAGCTGAGCCTCAACACCATAGCCCTGGTTGAACTTGAGCTGAGCGAGGCCCTGGTGTTCGATGCCTATAGTGACAATCGCGATACCGGCGGTTTTATCTTTATCGATCGCATCAGCAATGTCACTGTCGGTGCCGGTATGGTGCAGCAGGCGCTTGGGGAAACTGAAAAAACGACCCATTTCAGTGAGTTTGAATTGGAACTCAATGCCTTGATCCGTAAGCATTTCCCCCATTGGCAGGCGCTGGATATCCGCGCTCAGGGAGACTGAATTGTCTGAAACCTGGATCCTGGGGTTAATACTGCTCGCGCTGGTGGCCGGACTCGTCAGTGGTCTGGCATCACCGGCCATGCTGTTTACCATAGCGGCGCTGCTCAGTTACCTCTTGGGTATGCTGGAGCTGGAGTCGCTGCTGGGCAGTTTTACCAACGCCAGTCTGGTGACTCTGGTGCTTCTGGTGCTGGCAACCACGGCACTGGAGAAGACGCCCCTGCTCGGCAGGCTCAGCCAGGTCATAGGCTCAGGCTCCTTGGGACTGACCATGGCCAAGCTGGGGTTTTCCACCGCGCTGCTGTCATCTTTTACCAACAATACCGCAGTGGTGGCCTCGCTGATTGGCGTGGTGCGTCGCAATCAGCAACACGCACCGGCCAAGTTATTGCTGCCCTTATCCTACGCGGCGATTTTGGGCGGCACCCTGACCCTGATTGGCACCTCGACCAACCTGATAGTGAACTCCTTTGTTGAAAATGCCGGGCTGAAACCCCTGGGCTTTTTTGAGTTTTCCTTGATTGGTCTGGCCGTGGTGGTGGCCGGTATTGCGCTTTTGGTATTGCTGTCACACCTGTTGCCCGATGGCGATGAGCAACATGGAGATGAAAGTCTGCCCTATCTGTTGGAAGCCAAGGTGTTGCCCGGCTCAACCCTGGTGGGCCGCAGCGTGCAGGACAACAGACTCAGGGCCCTGAAAAAGCTCTATCTGGCGGAGCTGGAGCGCAGCGGCATTCGCATCTGCCCTGTGCCGCCGCAACTCGTGCTGGCCGCGGGGGATGTGCTGCGCTTCAGCGGCGCGGTGGAGTCGGTGGAGTTGCTGCATCAATTCGATGGTTTGGAGTGGTTCGGCAAGCAGCAGGCCAGGGGCCAGAATCTGGTGGAAGCCGTGCTGGCGCCGTCTTCGGCTTTGGTGGGATCGTCACTCAAGGCCTCGCGATTTCGGGAGCAGTTTGATGCCGCCGTAATGGCGATTCGCCGTGGCCATCATCCACTCAAGGGCGGCTTGGGCGACATAGTGCTGCAGGCCGGAGATGTGTTGCTGTTGACCCCGGGCGATGGCTTTGGCCGTAATCCGCGTCTCAGTACCGACTTTGCCGCCGTCAGCGGCCTGGACCTGAGTGTCAGGCTGGACAGTCGCCGCAGTCAGTGGGTACTGGCGGGCTTTGTGCTCACCATAGCTGCCAGTCTGCTGGGCTGGCTGCCGCTGGCCAAGGGGCTGGTGCTCTTGCTGCTCAGTTATCTGGCGATAGGTGCCGTGACCCTGGGCGAGCTCAAACGGCGGTTCCCGCTGGAGCTGGTGTTGATTGTCGGCAGTGCCCTGAGTCTGGCTAAGCTGATGTTGGATACCGGCTTGGCCAAAGGGATGGCTGATACTCTGCTCGGCGCTTTTTCCGGCTTTGGGGTCTTTGGTGCCTTTGTCGGGGTTTATTTGCTGACCTTGCTGTTGACCGAACTCATTACCAACAACGCGGCGGCGGCCTTGGCTTTTCCCGTGGCCTATGCGATTGCGACCAGCTTCGGGGTCGACAGTCGGCCTTTTATTCTGGCAGTGGTTTTTGGTGCCAGCGCCAGCTTTATTTCGCCCTATGGCTACCAAACCAATCTGATGGTGTTCAACGCCGGTAACTACCGCTTTATTGATTTTGTGCGCTTGGGGCTGCCGCTGTCGCTGCTTTACTCGGCGATAGTTCTGTTTCTGGTGCCCATGCTGTTCCCCTTTGATGCGGGTCTTTAAGGAGTGACGATGAAGAATTCTACCCAGCCCAATGCCGATATCGTTTGGCACCAGCATGCTGTCGATCAGGCGGCAAGGGCAGCCCAGAAGGGCCAACAACCTGTGCTGCTCTGGTTCACCGGGCTGTCTGGCGCCGGCAAGTCGACCCTGGCAGGCGCCCTGGAGCGGGCACTGTTCGAGGCGGGGTTTCATACCTATCTGCTCGATGGCGACAATGTGCGTCATGGTCTTTGCAAAGATCTCGGCTTCAGCGCCGCCGATAGGGATGAAAACCTGCGAAGAGTGGGCGAAGTGGCGCACCTGATGGTGGATGCCGGTTTGCTGGTACTGTCGGCCTTTATCTCGCCGACCCGGGCCGAGCGTGATGCCATTCGCTGTCGGTTTGCCGCGGGACGTTTTATCGAAGTGCATGTTTCCACGCCGCTGGCTGTGTGTGAGGCCCGCGATCCCAAGGGCTTGTATCAGAAGGCGCGTAAGGGGGAGATCCGAGACTTTACCGGGATTTCGGCGCCCTACGAAGAGCCGTTGGCCGCCGAGTTGACCATAGATACCAGCAAGGGCGATCTCAATACCCAGGTGCAGGCATTGCTGGATTACCTCTCTGCCTTGGAAGTGATCCCATCGACGCGATTACAGGCCAGCGCCTGAGGCTCAGTTGATGCCTAGCTAATGCTGAAGTCTTTGGTAAACAAGGCCTTCAGCGCCTTGATATAGGCTTCGTCTTCCCTTGGGCGCACCAAGAGTGCCAGTTCATCGCCCACAGGGGTAAAGCGGTAGTAGCTGAACAACAGGTGGCCTGATTTGGGGGTCAGCTTCAGGTGTTGCTGCTGGATCTGCAGTTGCAGTGGGCTCTTGCTGTCCAATATGCCGGTCTCGAACTCGCCTCTGTGCAGTATGCCGCCATCCACCAGGGTGAGTATGCTTGAGTAGGGCATGCCGAATTGCGACAACCCCAGGTTGACCGCGCTGTGTTTACGAAAATACTGGCCTATGCCGCCGCTGACTCTGTAACCACTGATAAGCTTGAGTCGGCTTTCATTGTTGACCTTGACCGCCATCCCCAGCGCTTTTTCCAGTATGTGTGCCTCTCTCAAGGTCAGCTGTTTCAGGGTTGCCAGGGTACGCAGGCTGAAGTTGCCTGGATTGATGATTTCACTGGAGAGGATCCGAGCCCACAGATCCTGCATCTTGCGATTGTGGATCTGCTCGGCCATTTGGAAGAATTGATGTACCCAGTCGGGATCCAGCTCCACCCCGGTCACGTCGGATGGGGTATAGCTCAGTGCCATGGCATAGATGTTTTCCAGGTTACGTTGGTACTGGGCTTGCTGTTTGTCGATGCGAAAGGCGGCCCGCTCGGCGACGCTGGCATTGGCGGGTTTGTAGTCCTGCTCAGAGGCGAGTCCCAGCAGGCGCCCGAGGCGCAGTGCCTTCTTGCGGGCCGATGCCTGACCTGGCTCTTCGATTTCTCTGGGGAGTTTTTCCTCTGCCATCTTAATTATCTTCTAGCAAAAACTGTGCTTATTTATGCATAGTTTTCAGTTAGTTGTCCAGTAGTTCAGCCGGCTTCCTGTTGTTGGGTTTCTGCAACGAGAGTCTTGTGCCAACTGAGTTCGCGCCCAGGGGCAGGATCTTTGGGCACCAGGCGTGCCAGCAACAGCGAACAGGCGGCGAAACCTGCACCGATATAGAATACTGCCGCAGGTGAACTGAGCCAGAGCACTCCGAGCAATACCGGGATCACCACGGCCGCGATATGATTGATGGTAAAACTGACCGACATGGTGGCGGCAATGTCTTTGGGCTCGGCAATTTTTTGGAAATAGGTCTTGATGGCAATCGCCATGGCAAACAGCAGGTGGTCTATCACATAGAGTGCCGCTGCCATGTGGCCGTCCTCCACCAGGGCATAACTGATAAATAGCAGCACCAGGCCGATATATTCCAGGGTCAGGGCGTGCCTTTCTCCTATGCGGCCGATAAAGCGGCCTATGGCCGGGGCAAACAGCAGGTTGACTACATAGTTGATCAGGAACAGAGCCGTGATCTCACTGACGCTGTAACCGAACTTCTCCACCATCATAAAGCCGGCGAACACCATAAATATTTGCCGTCTGGCTCCCGAGAAAAAAGTCAGCAAGTAATAAAGCCAGTAGCGTTTTCTGAGGATGATTTTCTTGTACTGGACTTCGCCGGTATCGAACCTGGGGAAATAGCAGTAGAGGGTGATCACCATTAAAAGCCCCAAGGCCCCTATAAGGCTGTACATCCAGACATAGTCCAGCTTGAAGACTGTCATCACCAACCAGATGCTGCCATAACCCCCCAGGGCGGCCGCAGCGCGCCATGACATGGCCTTTCCCATAAAACCGGCTGTCTGGGACTTGTCGACCCATTGCAGGGTCAGGGATTGATTGATGGTTTCAAAGTAGTGAAAGCCAACTGACATTAAAACGGTCGTCAGGTAGAGTCCCAATACCTGGGGAAAGAAACCGGTAATGCCCACTCCAATACACAGCAGCGCCAGCGACAACAGAGCGAAGGCCTGTTCTTTAATCAACAGCAGCACAAAAATGGCGCTAAAGGCCAGAAAACCGGGAACTTCCCTGAGGCTTTGCAGCATGCCTATTTCGGCGCCAGTAAATTGTGCTCTTTCAACAACAAAGTTGTTCAACAGGGCCTGCCAGACGGCAAATACCAAGGACATGACAAAGGTCATCCATAGTAGCAAGGCCTGGGGATTGCGGCTTGGTTGCTGCATCTTGTTTAGAAAATGGCTGCAGAGTATCAGCTTATGCTAATGCCTGAACCTAGAGATAACCAGAAAACTTTGTTGAAAAATATTATTCGGCTGTAAAGCTGCTGTAGCGCCAAGGTTCCACTGCTATAACGGCTCCTTGAGGGACGGTTACTCAAAGGGGCTCACAGCGGTTATTTTTTGTGAACTACTCGGTATTTCCGCGGCTTGGATAGCGTTTCGCCCTTCGCCCGTGATCTGTTTCATGTAAATGAGCTAATGGATCACCTAAGATGACATCAGTACTAAGAGATTGAACTATTAGGGGTTAAGGTGAGCAAGACTCTTCTGCTGTATTCCAGCGTGCATGGTCAGACCCGCAAGATCTGTGACGTTATGGCAAAGCAACTTGGCGCTTTGGGGCAGCAAGTGACCATGGCGGCGATAGATGATGCGCCGGATCTGGCCGATTTTGATCGGGTCGCCATTGGAGCCAGTATTCGACACGGCAAACACAATCCCGCCGTGTTCGACTATATCCGTCAACATCAGCAGCAACTGGAAAGCAAGGCCAATGGCTTCTTTTCTGTGAGTCTGGTGGCGCGCAAGCCGGAAAAAAATACTCCTGAAACCAACCCTTACATGCAGGCGTTTCTTGCCAAGACTGAATGGAAGCCCAAGCAGTTGGCCGTATTTGGCGGCAACCTTGACTATCAGGGCTATGGAGCCATGGACAGAAATATCATACGTTTCATCATGTGGATCACCAAGGGACCGACCGATCCCAATACCTGTATTGAATACACTAATTGGGACAAGGTGCAGGAATTTGCCGAGCAATTGGCGGCGCAGGCTCTGATCTCCAGAGCGGGTTAAAGCGAGGCAGAAATGGCTCTGTTGCAACGTCTTTGGCGCTTCTATAGTGCCCATCAACACTTGTTGTTAATGCTCTTGTGTTTGTTTCTGGTGCTGGGTAGCAGCAGTTTGATGATGATCCGCAGCATCAGGGCCGGTGCCGGCTTCTGGGATCTGAGCCATGTTTATCTCGGGTTACTGTGTGTGCCGTTGTCGCTGACGTTTCTTGTGAGTAACTGTACTGCTGGCCGCTGGCGTCAGTATTTCAGCCTGTTTATCGGCGATTGGCGCCAGATAGGTGCCGATATCGGCGGCTTGTTCAAAGGCAAGTTACCGGTTGCCGGTGGCAAGGGGCTGTTCAGCCTGATAGAAGGGCTGGGGATGTTACTGCTGCTCGGTGTTGCCCTGACCGGCCTGCTCTGGTATTTGACCCAAGGCTCCAGTGATGCGCTGCTCTGGCGTGGTTGGCATAAACATTTGGCTCACGGTTTTATCGGATTTTTGATAGTGCACGCCATCTGTGCCCTCAGCCATTTGCTGGACTTCTTCCGTCAGTAGCACGCTGAAAGTAAAAAACTTTGGTAATAAAAATGCCGCTTTTAAGCGGCATTTTTATCTGACTTATTTGCGCAGTGCACGCCTGAGTATCTTGCCGACCGTGCTCTTGGGCAACTGGGCGACAAACTCTATCACCTTTGGCACCTTGTAGGCCGCGAGCTCTGCCCGGCAGTGTGCCTCTATAGCTGCTTGAGCCTGGGTGGCATCGGCCTCGGGTTTGAGTACAATTACCGCCTTGACAGCTTCACCGCTGCGCTCATCTTCAACACCGATAACCGCACATTCAAGTACCAATTCACAGCGGGCCAATACGTTTTCGACTTCATTGGGGTAAACATTGAAGCCGGAGACGATAATCAGATCTTTCTTGCGATCCACTATGCTGTGGAAACCATCTTCGCTCTCAATGGCGATATCCCCAGTCTTGAAGAAGCCATCCTCTGTCATCACAGCCGCAGTTTCATCGGGCTTTTGCCAGTAACCACTCATCACCTGAGGGCCGCGCACCGCCAGCTCACCGGCTTGCCCCGGCGGTAGGGGCTGGTCATTGCCATCGAGAATTTGCACCTGAGTTTCGATAACCGGCTTGCCTATGCTGCCCAGACGTTCCAACCCCGGCGCGTTGAGGGAGATAACCGGTGAAGTCTCACTCAGGCCATAGCCTTCGGATATGGTACAGCCAGTGGTTTGTTGCCAGAGTTTGGCCGCGGCTTCGGTCAGGGCTGTACCGCCGGAAATGGTGATCTTCAGATGAGAGAAGTCCAGTTCACGGAAGGCTTGCTGGTGGCACAGGCCAACAAAAAGGGTGTTGAGCCCGGCAAATCCGGTAAAGGGATATTTGGCCAAGGTCTTGATCAGTGAGGCTATGTCCCTCGGATTAGGAATGAGTACTGTCAGGGCGCCTCGCTCGAAGTAGAGCACCAGATTCACCAAGAAGGCGTAAATATGATAGATGGGCAGCGGGGCGACGAAGATCTCTTCTCCCTGAACCAGGTTGGCGCCGATACGTGATTCACATTGCAGGGCGTTGGCAATCAGGTTTTTGTGGCTGAGCATAGCTCCCTTGGAAAGGCCTGTGGTACCGCCCGTGTATTGCAGCGCCACCAAATCGTCCAGCTTCAGCTTTACTTCGGTGAATTCCAGCTGACGCCCCTGTTCAAGAACTTTGGTAAATTCGAGGTTTTTCAGGCCGGTCTTGGGTTGAATTTGTGGCTCGATAAGATCCAGCGGATGGGTGGATATCACAGTTTCTATCGGGGTGCTGGCAACGACCTTGGCCAGAATCGGCAAGAGATCTGACAGTACCACCAGCGCCTTGGCGCCTGAATCTTTGAACTGATGGATCAATTCCCGTTCGGTATACAAGGGGTTGGTATTTACCAGTACCAGGCCTGCGCGAATAGCGCCATAGGCGGCAATAACGAATTGGCTGATATTGGGCAGTTGAATGGCGATGCGATCGCCGACTTGCAACTGGGTATTGTGCTGCAGGAAAGCGGCAAAGGCGCGTGAATCCCTCTCCAGTTCCCGGAAGCTGATGGCCTTGCCGAGGCAGGCAAAGGCGCTCTTGTTGCCATAACGCTCACAACTGCTGACTATCATATCTGCAAGAGAGTCGTAGCGGGAAAAATCCAACTGAGTCTGGCTATCGTATACCTGATTCTGTATCACTCTTGTCATCACCTTTTCCTTTGGAATTTATTATTGTTATTGGGTTTTGAATACTTATCCAGCCATGATATTAACTTTGGCCCGTGCTTCCCCCGACACTTTCTGCACCTTTTGGAGTGCTTAGTAATGATCAGAGTTCAGGTTAGAGGCAAAGCGCGGTCAAGGCAATGGTGACTGATGAAAAATCCTGTGCAATAAGTGGGTTAATTGACTGTAATTAAGGATAAAAACATGCAGAAACTGCGGATAAAGTTTATTTCCGGTAGCCTGAGGAAAGGTTCGTTCAACACCCGCCTAGCCCTTTATGCCGCAACAGTGGCCGCTGGACTGGGGCTGGAGCCTGAAGTGCTGACACTGAATGCCTTTCCCATGCCTCTGCTCAATCAGGATGAAGAGGCCGAATTTGGCGCTCCCGAAGCTGCCGTGGCACTTAAGGGCAAGCTGTTGCGGAGCGATTGTCTGGTGCTGGTGTGCCCCGAGTATAATGGTTCCATGACTGCGGCATTGAAAAATGCCATCGACTGGCTGTCCCGCCCGGCAACTCAGCCCGCGGGCAATGTATTTGCCGGTAAATGGGTAGCTTTGATGGCGGCAAGCCCGGGAGCTCTCGGGGGGCTCAGAGGCTTGACCCCGGTCCGCGAGCTGATGTTCAACCTGGGAGCGCTGGTATTGCCCGAGCAGTTGGCGCTTGCCAGGGCTCACGAAGCCTTTACCGAAGATGGTTATCTGCTGGGAGATGACCAGCAGAGCAAGGTGAAAAGCATACTGCAGGGGCTGATTGCCCAGCAGAGTAGAGGATAAAAAAGCGGGCGACGAAGCAGGGTGAAACACTTCGCCGCCCTGAGGCAACTCAAGGGGCAAAAAATACCGACTTCTGGCTGACGCTATTATCTGGCGCATCGGCCTCAAGCACTTTAAACAGCAGATTGCTGCGGTTGTTGTCAATTTGCGCCACAGGCACAGTCAGGGTTAGCGGCAATTCATACTGCTCGCCGGCGGCGATATGAACGCGATTGGTCGACAACTTATAGGGCAGGGCGCCGCTGATCTCTATCCGGTAGTGCTTATCCTGCTGGGTTTTATTGCGTATTTTCAGCAGATAGCTGTTTTCTATGCCGTCATCCAGGGTTTCCCGGTACAGGCTCTGGCGGTCGCGGATCACATTGAGCGTGATGGGATCCCGCGAGTAGATATCCAGCCCCATGGTGCAGAGTATGGCCAGCAAGGCGGCACCATAGCCAATAAAGCGTTTGCGTTGCCACAGTGGCGGAGTTTGCCCGGTCAGTGACTCTTCACTGGTATAGGAGATGAGCCCGGGGCGATAGCCAAACTTGCTCATGGTCTGATCGCAGGCATCGACGCAGGCGCCACAGTTGATGCACTCATATTGCAGGCCGTTACGAATATCTATCCCGGTGGGACACACCTCGACGCAGAGATTGCAATCGACACAGTCGCCAAGCTCTGTGGCTTGTTTGCGCTTTCTTGGGCCGCGGCTTTCACCCCGCTGGGCATCATAGGTCACTGTCTTGGTGAAGGAATCGAACATGGCCGATTGGAACCTTGAATAGGGGCAGCAATGCAGGCACATCTGTTCGCGCATCCAACCGGCATTGAGATAGGTACACAGGGCAAAAAAGTACACCCAGGCGCTATCCAAAAAACCGGCGGAGAAGGTAAAAATCTCCGGATACAACTGCTTGGCCGGTACAAAGTAGGCGATAAAGCCACAGCCGGTGAGCAGTGAAATCAATATCCACAGCAGGTGTTTGCCGCCGCGTTTGCTGGCCTTGCTGAGGCTCATGGGCGAAGCGTCCAGCTTGATCCTCTGGTTACGGCTGCCTTCGAGCTTCTCTTCTACCCAGGCGAAGCCGAATGTCCAGGCGGTTTGCGGGCAGAGATAACCACACCAGACCCGGCCCCAAAACAGGGTTACAAAAAACAGTGCAAAGGCGGCGGCGATAAAGAACCAGGCCAACAGGGTAAAATCCTGGGGCCAGAGGCTAGCACCAAAAAAGTAAAACTGTTGATTGGCCAGATCGAACCAGATGGCCTGTCGCCCCTGCCAGTCGATAAAGGGCAGTAACAGAAACAGGGCTATCAACAGGGCGTTGAGGCCGCTGCGCCAACGCTGAAAATAACCGCGTTGGCTACGAAAGTGGATTTTACCGCCTTGGTGGCTGCTCTTTTTATCTTGGGGGGAGGGGATAAAAGTGACCGGAATCGCTTCCGATGACTGTCTTGCCTGTTGAACCATGCTATTTCCTGAATGACGACTTACATACGGCTAGGCAATGGCAAGAGACGTGCCAGTTCAAATACAGGATTAACTTGTTGATTTATATCTAATGTTTATTTAGATGTAGGAAACCCAACTCACGACATAGCGTGAGTTGGCGATATGTCGTGACTTTTTACGCTTTGAATCCCCTGTTATGGCTTTAACTGCCTTGGCGGCAGATCCCCAGCTTTTGCATCCGGGATCTCAAGGTGCTGGGAGGCAGCCCCAGACTGCTGGCCGCGCCCCTTGGGCCGGATATTCGCCAGTGACAGGCATCCAGAGTCGCCTTGATATGAGCCGCCTCCACTTCGGCCAGAGTCTGACCCACGGTCGGCAGCTGTGTATCGCTGGGCAAGGGAGCGAGATGCAGTATCGGCTCGCGGGCAAGGATGGCTTCCCGCTCCAGCAGGTTTTGCAATTCACGCACATTTCCCGGCCATTGATATTGCATCATCCGCCGCAGACTATCGCCATCAACGCCCGCCAGCGGTTTACCCAGTTTCAATGACAGACTCTTGAGCAGCTGTTGCACCAGCTCGGGAATATCTTCCCGCCGCTGTCTCAGTGCCGGGACCTTGAGCGGAAAGACATTGAGTCGGTAGAAGAGATCCATCCGGAACAGACCTTGCTCCACCCGCTGCTGCAGATCGTGGTGAGTGGCGGCGATCAGTCGAATATCCACCTTGATACTGTCGCTGCCGCCGACGCGTTCAAACTCCTGCTCCTGAATGACCCGTAGCAGCTTGGATTGCGCCTCCAGACTGAGCTCGGCCACTTCGTCGAGGAACAGGGTGCCTCTATGGGCCAGTTCGAAGCGCCCCTTGCGCCGCTGACTGGCACCGGTAAAGGCGCCTTTCTCATGGCCGAATAGTTCGCTTTCCAAGAGTCCGGCAGAGAAGGCGGCGCAGTTGACCGAGATCATCGGCTTGTCTTTGCGGCTGCTGAGTCGGTGCAACTGGCGGGCGACCAGCTCTTTGCCGGTACCATTTTCCCCCTGGATCAACACGGTACTGTCGGTATTGGCCACCAGGCGCAGCTGTTTGAGCAGAGTTTGGATCATCGGGCTGTTACCGGCAATCTCCTGGGTGCCCGTCTTGTCTTCCAGCTCGGCCTGCAGCCAGGAGTTTTCCGAGGCCAGCTGTTCCGACAGTGCCTGTACCTGTTCCAGCGCCTGACGCAGCGACAACTCAGTCTGCTTTTGCAGACTGATGTCACGAAATATCGCTACTACGCCCTTGAGCTTACCGTCCTGCCACACTGGGGTGGAACTATAGTGTACGGGAAAGCAGCTGCCGTCCTTGCGCCAGAAGACTTCCGTGGTGATTTCTCTGGCTTTGCCGTCTTTGAGTGTCTGATAGATGGGGCAATCTTCGTGGGGATAGGCGCTGCCATCGGCATGGCTGTGGTGGTGAAAGTCATGGATCTTGCGCCCCAGGAGTTCGGCGGTGCTCCAGCCGGTCATCTTCTCGGCAGCTGGGTTGATAAAGACGGCATTGCCTTTAAGATCAAAACCATAAATGCCTTCACTGACGGCATTGAGCAAGAGGCGGTTTTCGGGTAAAAAGCTGTTTGAGTCAGACAAGAGCGGCTCCTTCGGCACTGAGGACTGCGCCAGTATAGAGCCGCTTACGGGGCTTGTCAGTATAGAGGCACGATATATCGTGCCTTACTGCCTGGCTTGAACATGAGCCAGCACCTTGAGCAGATCATTGACCGTCAGGACGCTGGGCATCACGACTCCCTCGGGCACGGCCGGGCCATGGATGCGGTTATAAGGCACTCCGGCAACGCCCTGGGAGCTGAGATAGTTGGATACCGCCGGGTTGGGCTTACTGAGGTCGCCGCGCATCAATACAATATTCGGCTCGGCCAGCGCTCTGACAATCTGCTCCCGATGGAGCACATTGGCCTTGTTGGCCTGGCAAATCAGGCACCAATCGGCACTCACATCGATGACGACTGTTTTGCCTTCGGCCACCAGAGCCGGGATTGCCTGGCTGTCTAAGGTTTGCCAATGCAGTTCCCGGTAAGCCTCATAATCTTCGCCGCGATACACAAAACTGACCACGGCGGCGACACAAAAAGCCATTCCTCCCAACACCAGGATCACCGCCATGGGGATCTTGGCGCCGCGGCGTTTTTTGATTAACAGCAGCACAATCACTGCTATCAGGCTGAGCAGAGCCAGCATGCTGAGAGTAAGTATCATCCGGGCCTCAATGGGGGTAGGGAGCTATAAGGGCGCCCAGTATAGTCAGCAAGCCTTAAAACTAATTGAAAATTGGCGGCTCGAAAGCGCTGGCTTCATAGAGTATATTGACCAACCTGTTGCGGATGGTACTTGTCTTTTGTGGGCCACAAAACAGGGCTAAATGGTGTGGGTTTCATCGAGGGGAAACAATGAATTGGAGTGACTGGTTGGGACTGGTGGCTATCTCGTGTTTGGGGGCCATGTCACCCGGGCCGAGCCTGGCCATGGTGGTGCGCCACACCTTGGGGGGCGGTCGCAGTCGCGGTATTACCTGCGCCTGGGCACACTCTTTGGGGATAGGTGTTTACGCCTTTATCACTCTGCTGGGTTTGGCTGTGGTGTTGAAACACACCCCTTTGCTGTTTAATGGCATCGCCTTATTGGGGGCGCTTTATCTCGCCTGGCTTGGAATTCAGGCACTGCAATCCAAGGGCGGAATGCAGCAAAAGCTTAGTGCCGGCAAGCCGACGAGCATGCTGACAGCCGCCCGTGACGGTATTGCCATTTCATTGTTTAACCCGAAAATTTTGCTGTTTTTCCTGGCCTTGTTCAGCCAGTTTGTCGCCGCCGCAGACAGCCTGCTGGGGCGAGGCATCATAGTCTTGACCCCCATGCTGGTGGATGGACTCTGGTACACTCTGATAGCCTTCCTGTTGTCTCAGCCCAAGGTGTTACCCAAGCTGAGAGAGAAGGCACAGTTGATTGACCGCCTTAGCGGCCTGGTGCTTATCCTGTTGGCCGGGCGGGTGATCTATTCACTGCTGTGATTGCAATGCCTGCTCGAGATGTTCCCTGAGGGCGATAACCAAAGGACTGAGCTGGCGTCTGTCGGCGCAGAGCATATTGAGTGGTGCTTCTTCACCGCGCCACTCGGGGCAGAGTTGTAGTAGTTGACCATTTTTCAGTTCTTCACTGATATCGAGCCGTGACTTGTAGGCTATGCCTTTGCCGGCCACGGCCCAACGCCGTACCAACTCGCCATCATCGGCGACTCTATCGCCTTTGACCTGCACAGTGATTTGGCCCGACTGTGACTGAAAAAGCCACTTGCTGTGAGTCGCATCGGCCAGCATAAAGCACAGGCAGTTGTGCTTTGCCAGTTCCTCCGGGCTGCCCGGCGCACCGAACCTGGCAATATAGTCGGGCGAGGCGCACAGCACCCTGTCATTTTGGCGACAAAGCGGCAGGGCGATAAGCGCCGAGTCGGCTGGCAGCCCGTAGCGGATCACTAGGTCGACGGGTTGGCGATAGATATCCGTCAGGCGATCGCTTATCTGCACCCTGATACTCACCTGTGGGTGGCGTTCCATAAATTCATCCAATATCGGCAGCAAGCGGTTGCGGCCGAGATCCGATGGCAATGACAACTGTAACTTGCCCTTGAGCAGGCTCCGACCTTGTTGAATCGCCTGAAAGCCATTATCGAGAATATTCAGGGCTTCATTGCAGTGCTGCAGAAAGATTTCGCCTTCCTGAGTCAGACGCAGGCTGCGGGTAGAGCGGACAAAGAGCACAGTGTTGAGTTGGGCCTCAAGGCGCTTGATGGCAGCGCTGGTGGCGGCTGGAGTCAGATCAAGCTGTTGTGCCACCCGCGACAGGTTGCCCTGTCTGGCGGTTTCGCTGAATATTTTCAAGTCCTGCAATGCTCGTATCATGCGCGGTTACCCAGAATAGTCCTGTTGATGACTCTGGTATTTATGCCTGTAATTGGCAGATATTCAAATAAATTTTGAAAGTGTCGCGGAAGAAACAGAGGTTGTGATGCGCTGACGAGACCGAGAAGGGGAAAGCCGGAATGGTGTAATAGTGCGGGGACCAGGCCCCGCAGCTGCAATAAACTGAGCCTAGATCTTGAATTGCTGCACGGCATTATCGGCCGCTTCGGTAGTTTCTTCGTTGTTGACTACTGGAGGGTTGGCAATGTGATCTTCCAGGTTGTCATCCAACATGTCGCGATATTCGGCGGTAAACCACTCCAGGGCATTGGCTTTTTCGGCGCCCAGATCGGCAGACTTGATCGAGGCTTCAAAGGCGTTGAAGCGGGCGGCGGCAAATCTCAGGGCGGTGCCAACCTTGCCGACGTCGCCTTCTTGCTGGGTCAGTTCATTGGCGAGGGCGATAAACTGATCTGCTAACTGGAATATGGTGGTTTGGTTGTTGGCATCTGACATATTATATTCGCTCTTGCTAAGCCAAAGATTGAGGGCCGATTCTAACCTAAAAAGGCGCTATGCCAAGGAAAAATATTGGTGATTGGGATCTGAATCCCCGCGCCTTGGGGCAAAGTTCTTGGCATTTGGGTAAAAAGTGGCTTCAACCGTTGCGGCAGTTGCTGTCACTCAAGTCTGTGTCCGTGGGGTATCTTGGCTTACACTTCAAAAGGTTGGCTTGCAAAATTGACTCGGGTTCCTTCGAATACAGGCCTCAGAGTCTATGCTCGGCGCTTGTATCCCGCAGTCGGCACTCTTAAGCTATGGCCTCTTTTACGCAGAGGATTATCACCATGGCGCTTTCCACTGACTGGCAGGCATTTATTGCCGCCGAACAACAGGTCCCTTATTTTCAGCAACTCAGTGAGTTTGTCGCCGCAGAGCGCGCCGCCGGCAAGGCCATCTTTCCTCCTGAAGACGAGGTGTTCAGTGCCTTTGAACTGACACCGCTGGACAAGGTGAGAGTGGTGCTTATCGGTCAGGATCCTTACCATGGCCCAGGGCAAGCCCATGGCCTGTGTTTCTCGGTCAAACCTGGGGTGAAGGCGCCACCTTCGCTGGTCAATATGTACAAAGAACTGGCGACTGACATCCCAGGATTCACAATCCCGGATCACGGCCATCTTGTAAACTGGGCCAAACAAGGGGTCTTGATGCTCAACACTGTGCTGACAGTGGAACAGGGCAAGGCGCACTCCCATGCCAAAGCGGGCTGGGAAACCTTCACCGACAGGGCGCTGCAGCTGCTCGATCAGCGTGAAGAACCGATTATTTTTGTCCTTTGGGGCAGTCATGCCATTAAGAAAGGCAAACTTATCAGGGCGCCGCAGCACAAGATCTTAAGCGGCCCGCATCCTTCACCTCTTTCTGCCTATCGCGGTTTCTTTGGTTGTGGCCATTTCTCGGCCATCAATCAGCAACTCAAGCAGTGGCAGCAAGTGGAAATAGACTGGCAGGTATAGGACGTATCCCCAGACTCCCTTTTGATTCTGTAAACTTTGAACTGCGCCGCGCAGGCCAGCAGTGCCGGACTATTTCATCAAGGTACGCTAGTGTGCCGACATAAATTATATGCTGCGCCGGAGCGGCGACTGAGGTCTGCACGCTCCTGCCCCATAATGCTCAACCAGCCCCGAATGCATCTATGGGAACATAGGATGAAGCCACAGATCTGCCTTGATAATTCCTGAGCAGCAAGACCATAATTTGATTGTGTTATTGACTGGTTCGAGAAAGGAGCCGGTGCGGATACCCTTGTCTATGTTTGCCAGATAACTATCTGCCTTTTAAGTTATTTCTTCCACGCGCTTGTATAGCGTTTTTAAGTGTTCGCTGTTGCAAATCTTTTAATTGTGATCTCCATCCATTGCCAAAGTGGGTGGATAAAGGTAATTTTCAGCGCTGTATATTTTTGTATATATCGATTGGCGGTGAGGATAACAAGATTGGATAGAAGGAGTGTTATTAAGGGCGGCTTAAGTCTAGGCTTGTTGGCCTTTTTGCCCATGCTGGCCAATGGAACTGAGTTGACCCCAAATGGGCAATTGTCGCTGCCACAGGCTAAAGATATCAAGCGGGTGATCAGTGCCGGCGGGCCGGCTGATCTGCTGTTGCTGGCCTTGAGTCCGGAAAAACTGCTCGGCTACGCCCATCTCAAGCCGGCTTTGTTACAACAGCATGGATTTGCTCCGAGTCTGTGGCAAAAGCCCAGACTGGGCCGTTTGGTGGGCCGCAATGCCAGTCTTTCGTTGGAAAAGCTGATGACTCTGGATGCCGATCTTGTTGTTGACTATGGCAACCTCAGCCAAAACTACCAGTCGATGGCACAAAAGGTGGAACGCATCAGCGGCGTGCCGTTTTTGCTGCTCGATGGCTCACTCGCAGGTACTCCGGCACAGCTGAGAAAATTGGGGCAGGTATTGGGAGTCAACGAGCGAGCCGATTTTGTTGCCAAGCGTACGGCCGAAATACTCAGTGATGCCAGAGAGTTTGGCCGCAGTTTGGGGGAGCCGCTCTCTTTTTACTTCGGCCGCGGGGCGACAGGGCTTGAAACCGGAGTTACAGGTTCCATTCATACCGAAGCCATAGAGCAGCTTGGGCTTAAGAATGTCGCCAAGGCCGGTGACTACCGCGGCTTGGCCAAAGTCTCTTTGGAGCAATTAATGGCCTGGGAGCCTGAGCTAATCATAAGTCAGGATCCCGCCTTTATCCGCCATATTCGTCAAGACCCGGTCTGGGGCACGCTGGCGGCTGTGCGTAATCAGCGGGTCTATTGGTTGCCGAACAAGCCCTTTGGTTGGATTGACTCACCGCCGGGAATAAACCGGTTGCTGGGCATGAGTTATCTTAGACTGCTTTTATCCGGCGCTGATGAGCAGGCCAAGCAAGCATTGGTTAAGGATTTCTACCGCGATTTTTACCACAGTGAGCTGAGTGGAGAGCAGGCTGCCAATCTGCTGCGCTCCGCATGAACGACAGAATTAAATACCCACTGGCGGCCGGGATCTGTCTCGGTATTCTCTGTTTTGCTGCGGCCAGTGGCCAGTATCCGCTTAGCCTGGTGCAGCAGGGCCAAGCGCTATGGCATGCTATCGGCGGCGATGTTGCCGCCCTGGACAGCAAGAGTATCAGTGTCTTTTGGCATTTGCGGCTGCCCAGAATTTTGGCGGCGCTTATGATAGGAGCCGGTCTGGCCGCCAGTGGCGCCGCCTATCAGGGGATGTTCCGTAACCCTCTGGTATCACCTGATATTCTGGGCGTTTCCGCCGGGGCTGGCCTGGGGGCTGTTCTGGGCATCTACCTGGACTTACCGGTTTACAACATCCAGCTGTTTGCCTTTCTCGGCGGTTTGCTGGTGGTGGCTCTGGTTTGTCTGCTGGCGCGGCTCAGTCGTCAGGGCGATCCAGTATTGTCTTTGGTTCTGGTGGGCATAGCTATTGGCGCCTTGTGTGGCGCCGGTATTTCATTGATGAAATTGTTGGCCGATCCCTACAGTCAGTTACCTTCCATTACTTTCTGGCTGATGGGTGGGTTGTCGGATATTACGCTGGCAGACCTGAAGTCCAGCTTGCTGCCCATGTTGCTGGGCTTGGTACCGTTAATGCTGCTGCGCTGGCGTATGAATCTGTTAAGCCTGGCCGACGATGAGGCCAGCAGTCTTGGGCTTAATATAGCGAAAACCCGGCTGATATTTATTTTGGCGGCTACTTTGCTGACTGCGGCGGCGGTATCCATCGCCGGTATCATAGGTTGGCTTGGGCTGGTGGTGCCGCATATAGCCCGCCTGCTGGTGGGCGCCGATTTCAGACGCTTGTTGCCCATGTCCATGCTACTGGGTGCCTTTATGTTGCTGCTGACCGACACTCTGGCGCGCACTCTGGCGCCAATCGAGTTGCCGCTGGGGATTTTAACCGCGTGTATCGGCGCGCCTTTCTTTATGTTTTTACTGTTAAGAGGCGGAGGTCGGGGCCAATGATCGCCAGCATGCAAGGCGTCACAGTGGGCTATGCCGGTAAGCCTTTGCTGGCAAATGTAGAGCTTTGTTTGCCGGAAGCTGAAATCGTCTGTTTGCTCGGCTGTAATGGCAGCGGCAAGACCAGCTTATTGAAAACGCTGCTTGGCTTGCTGCAACCACTGGCCGGTGAGATAAAGATAGCCGGCAGGCAAATTCATCAATGGTCGCAGCGCGAGCTGGCACAGCAGATGGCCTATGTGCCGCAGGCGCAGTTGAGCCGTTTTTCATTTCGGGTGTTGGAAATGGTGCTCATGGGCTGCCAGTCGCGATTGGGGCCGTTTGCCGTGCCCGGCGCCAATGAGCAGAAGCGGGCGTTGGCGGCTTTGAAGCAGTTGGATATAGCTCACTTGGCCGATTGCGCCATGGATCAGATAAGCGGCGGCGAACGACAACTGGTATTGATTGCCAGGGCCCTATTGCAATCGCCAAGACTGCTGGTGATGGATGAACCGGCCGCCAGCCTGGATTTCGGCAATCAAATCAAGTTGCTGGCTCAGGTTAAACGACTCAAGCAGCAGGGAATCGCAGTATTGATGTCGACTCACCATCCACGTCATGCCGAGCTGTTGGCCGATAGCGTGGCCTTGGTGGAACCCGGTCATGGCCTGAGACAAGGCGCAGTGGCCGGGCAGTTGCAAGTATCAGGACTGGCGCAGCTCTATGGCGTCAGTGAATCTGCGATTGCCGAGCACCTTTGAGGTGTTGACGGGAGCGCTAAATTTTAAGCAAGGTGATTTCATGATAATAGAAGAGCTGGACTTTGCCGCCATGTACCGCGAGCACCTGCAAAGGGCTGAACGTAGCCACAAGAGTGCCGAACATTGGGACAAGCGCGCGGAAAAGATGGCCGAAAACTGCGCCAGACCCAAGGACAGTTACTTGGAGGGCTTTTTCAAGCTGATGGACTTGAGTGATTGCGACACGCTTTTGGATATGGGCTGTGGCCCTGGCTCAGTGTGTCTGGGGCTGGCCGACAAGATGCAGGCCGTCTATGGCCTGGATTACAGCAGCGGCATGTTGGAAGTGGCCAAACGCCGCGCCGATGCGGAAGGTTTGAGCAATGTCACTCTGATTAAGAGAGCCTGGGAAGATGATTGGAGTGATATCCCCGTGTGTGATATCGCAGTAGCGTCGCGCTCGACTCTGGTGGGCTGCCTCAAGAGTGCCCTGGAAAAGCTCAATCGTCAGGCCCGCAAAAGGGTTTATACCACACATACAGTCAGCTCAACCTTTATCGACCCCGCCATTATTCAAGCCATAGGTCGTAAGGTGGTGACTCTGCCTAACTATCTGTATGCGGTGAATATTTTGCAGCAGATGGGTATTAAGCCCAAGGTGGACTTCATCGAGTCCAGTGGTTGCATGAACCAGGCTGAGAGTTACGCTCAGTTTGAAGACAACGTTGCCTGGTCGCTGGGGCCGCTGGATGAACCCGAAAAACTGCGGTTGCAAGAGTATTATCAGCGTCATAAGCAACAGGACAAACCGCTGCGAACCGGCGATCGCAGCTGGGCCATGGTCTATTGGGATGCGACTCCCCTGTCCTGAGTCAGAGTCTGATTAGTTATTGCCCGGACTCGCACCGAGCTCCGGGTATTTTTTTAATTATCGATATATAGAGATTTATATATCGATTGGATGTTGAAGGTCTGTAGTATGAAACCAAAGCACTATTACTCTATTCTGCCGCTGATGCTGGCTTCTCCGTTGGCGCTTGCCGATGGCAGCGTGGCTGAACCTGAGAGTAAAAACGAAACCAAAATAGAAAGGATCAGTGTCTGGGGCAGCCCGATTGCCGCCAATCAGGACAGTGTCAATCAAGACACCATCAAGATGCTGAATAAGCAGAACGTGGCAGAGGCGCTGAATATTATTCCCGGGGTTAGCCTGCAAAAATCCGGTCGTCGTAACGAGGTACAGGTTAAGGTTCGGGGTTTTGATAGTAGGCAGGTACCGCTGTTTTTTGATGGAGTCCCGATTTACATCCCCTATGACGGTAATCTGGACTTGGGGCGTTTTTTGGCGTCGGATCTGGCCTCGGTGGAAGTCTCCAAGGGGTATGCTTCTTTGCTGCAGGGACCGAATATGATGGGCGGTGCCATCAACCTGACGACCCGCAGACCCAAGAAGAGCTTTGAAGCACAACTGAGCGCTTCTCAAGGTTGGGCCCGTGGAGAGGACAACGGTTATAGCCTGGATGCCAGCCTGGCCGGCAGTAATGATTGGGGCTTTATCCAATTGAGCGGCAATAAGCTGGACAAAGACTTTGTTGGCCTGTCCCACGATAACGACAACCCGATCGCCGGCAGTGACGGCAAACGCGCCAACTCGGCATACAGCGATAGCCGCGGCACCGCCAAATTGGGGCTGACTCCCAATGAAACAGACGAGTACATTTTTACTTATATCCGCCAGGAAGGGGAAAAGAACAGTCCGCCTTATGCCGGCACTGAAGCCGATATTCGCCCTACCTATTGGCAGTGGCCGCAGTACGACAAACAGAGCTTTTACTACAGCGGCTATACAGAGTTCATCCCCGGGGTTGTGCTGCACAGTCGCCTCTATCGCGATGAATTTGAAAACACCCTGAGGATATACAAGAGCCTGAAAAACCTGCAGCAACAAAAAGGCCCCTACAGTCATTATGACGATGCCAGCAATGGTGCCGGTCTGCAGCTCAGTATCGATATGCGCAAAGACGATATCTTGTCGTTTGCCGCTCACTGGAAGGAAGATCTGCACAAGGAACAGGGGGAGCCAGGGGGGGAGTTTGACAAGTACAAGGACAGAACCCTGTCGGCGGCAGTGGAGTATCAATGGGCCCTGAGAGAGAACCTGGATCTGGTTGGGGGCATCAGCTATGACTCCCGCAAGAGCCTTGAAGGCTACAAACATGAAAAGGATGGCAGCCTGACCCGCTATGAAGACAACTCGCAGCACGCTTTCAATTGGCAAGTGATGGCCCGTTATGAGTTGGATAACCTGGATACACTGCAACTGTCTCTATCCCAGCGCAGTCGCTTTCCGACATTGAAAGAACGCTACACCACTTTCAGGCCCGCCTATGGCCAAACTGCCATAGTCAACCCGCATTTGGAGCCTGAGCGGGCGACTAACCTGGAACTCAGTTATCAGACAACTCTGGCCGCTAACTGGCAACTGGACAGCAGTGTCTATTATAACCGGGTGTCCGATGCGATTTTGACCCATAACATCACCCCGACGCTTATCCAAAACCGCAACAGCGGCAGGGTAGATTACAGCGGGCTGGATCTGGGGCTTTATGGCGATCTCAGCGATTGGGCCAGTGTAGGCCTGAGCTACAGCTATATTCACGCCGATGTTGAGGATGAACAGCTTGATGTTACCGGCCTGCCGGATCATCAACTCTTTGCCTGGGTTAAGCTGACCCCGCTGGATAAGCTGGACATCATCCTGAGTCAGGAAGCTCGCAGCGACAGCCTCAGCAGCTCCAGAGGCACTCAGGTAGCCAGTGGCTTTGGCGTGACCGGCATTCGCTTCGATTACCGTCTCTGGCAGGGGCTGAGTGTTAATGCCTCGGTCAATAATCTGTTTGACCGTAACTACGCCTACAGTGAGGGCTTCCCCGAGGAGGGACGTAACTATTGGTTGGGAGTGGAATACCGTTTCGGTCGTTAAGCTCTTCAAGGGGACAGAAAACGGAAGAACCCGGCTATGACCGGGTTCTTTGTTATCTGCTAGCGTTTTTTGCTCAGAGAGCGTTAGCGCAGCAGAATAAACAGCAATGGCAGTAGGATACCTGTGAGTGTCAGCCAGGTCTTGCGGCTTTTCATCACGTTACTGCTACGCAACATCACTAGCGCAGATAATGCCAAAAACAGCAGCATGGCGGCATAGATGTCGGCAATCCAAGTCCAGGCGTCACGGGCATGGTTGAGGTGCAGATAGTTGAGCGCCTGCAACAATGGCCTGTTGTTTACCATCTCGGCCGAGACACTGCCGGATACCAGGTTGGCGCTCAGCAGGCTGCCGTCTTTGAGAAATAGTTGGTACTCGGTGGCGCTGGCGCGGTAACCGCTGCGGATATTATCCTGCAGTGAAAAGTGCCTGCTCAACAGGCTTTGAATGTCATTATTACCCAGTGAAGGACTCAGCCCTTCGACACGGCTTTCGCTTTGGGTTATCTGATAGTTGGGGTTCCAGTCATTGATATGATTGACGGCAATTCCCGAAATGGCATACACCAGAGTCATGCCTATGCACAGATACCCTATGTCTCTGTGTAATAAACGTATCCTTTTGCGCAGCTTATTATTCAGCATCACGGATCTCGACCCCGTATGGATGCAACTGATAGAAAGTCACGGCTTGAGTAATAGACTCGGGATCGAAAGGTTTGTTGTGTTGCAGGGCCTGATGTCCGAGATAAGCGCGGGTTTGTTCGAGATCCAGCTCAATTGCCTCTAAAGCTCCGGTAGCATAGGCTTTTTGCCCTCTGGCACTGATGGGAAAGACCATCTCACCGTCACGAACCTTGATTCTCAAACGATCAAAGCTGTCGTCGGTTGCCAGCTCCATCCAGCAGCCTCGCTTACTGCACACTGAGACTATGGTGCCTTCCACTGTGAGTTCCTTACCCAGATAGTCATTCGGCGATGCCATCAATGTGGAAATGGGCACTAAGATATTCAGATCGACCGCTTTGCCAAACAGGCTGTTGGCACTGTAGGCCAGAGGGGAAATAAACAGGGCTACCAATAAGATTAACTGATTGAGACGCATGGGAGTGACCTTTGTAGTTGAATTTTTAATTGATAATACTGGGTATTTGTATGGCGATACTGTTGAAGCGAGCACAGGTGTAGCAGTATTTATGGCTTTGAAATTCAAATATGCGAGCGAGTTGGCACTTTGCCGATTAGTCAAGGTTATCTGTTTATTTTCATAGGGTTTCCAATATGTTCAGATTAGCATCTGCGCCCAGGTTAGAGCACTGTCCGAGACTGGTCAGAGTGCGGCCTAACGTGAAACAATAGTGTGACTGACACATGAAAGGAAAATACATGCAGCCTATTTTGATCACCGGCATAGGAAAGCGTCTGGGACTGGCAATGGCCAAGGATTTGATGGCTCAGGGCTACCCACTTATCGGCACTTATCGCAGCCACTATGCTGCTATCGACGATCTCAAGGCAGCGGGCGCTGAGCTGTATCGAGTGGATCTTTTGCAAAATAGCGAGATCAAAGCCTTTATTGCCGAGGTAAAAAGCAAGCATGAGTCTCTGCGGGCAATCATTCACAACGCCTCGGATTGGATGCCGGAGCGGCCTGACATAGATGCCGCAGAGGTTTTTGACAGCATGATGCAGATCCACGCCTCCGTGCCCTATCAGTTGAATCTGGCACTGGCGCCGCTACTGCAGACAGATGAGATAGGCAGCCGAGATATCATCCACATCAGCGATTATGTGGCGCAGAAGGGCAGTAAGAAGCACATAGCCTATGCCGCCAGTAAGGCGGCGCTGGATAATTTAACCCTGTCATTTGCCGCCAAGCTGGCGCCGGGTGTCAAGGTCAACGGCATAGCACCGGCACTGATGCTGTTCAATGAGCAGGATGACACGGCCTACCGGCAAAAGGCGCTTGCCAAGGCATTATTGCCTAAAGAGGGCGGCGAGCAGGAGATGCTGACCGCGGTGAAGTATCTGATGACCAGCCGCTATATAACGGGCCGCACTCTATCACTTGATGGTGGGCGGCCGCTGAAGTGATTTAATGCAGCAAGGGGCAACTGGGTTTTAACGCCAGTACATCGCAGCGCAGTTGATTGAGCATCTGCTCTGAGGCGTGGCCGTTGAGTTCACTCAACAAGCCCCTGTGCTCTGCCGCCCCCATGATAACTATGTTGCTGTGCCATTTTTGAGCGGCTTCCGGTACTACATGATCCGGCATGCCGCTGGCCAGATGCAACTGTTCGTCACTCAAAGCCAAAGGCCTGGCAACCTGTCGCAGTTTATGCCATTGATTGTCTTTCAGTGAGCGACAGCCGGGTAATAGGTTATCGAAGGCCATGCTGATGTCGGCTTCCTGATAGCAATTGAGCAGATGTAATTTTTGTTTAAGTAATCCGGCAAATTCATTGGCTTGTTGCAACAACCTGTGATTGAAATGGGCATGATCTTCCGTGTCTTCATCCAGCTCCAAAGCCGCCAGCAACGACCCTTGTTGTTCCCAGGGAGAGTCGCTGACAAACATCACCGGCAGAGACACACGTTGCAGCAGTTGCCAGTCATAGGTATGGCCCAACTCACACTGCAGGGCTGAGTAACTGTGATGTTCTACCAACAGCAGATCGTAATGTGCTTGTTTGAGCTCAATAAGAATGGCGGTAGGCAGATCTTTGGCCTGACATTGCTTCACGCAAAGGTTCAACTCTCTCGATGGATAATGGGGGCGTTTTTCCCTTAGATGGGAAACCAAGGGCTGGGGATGTACTTTTTGCTGTAACCACTGACCAATACCCTGATACTGGGGGGTTTTGACTCTGAGCAGTGTGAGCTCGGCATGGCTGGCATTGGCCAGTTGCACAGCCTTTCTCAGGGCCAGTTTTCCTCTATTGCTGTCGTCTGAAACGGCCAGCAGGCGTGTAAAGACACTCATGACGCTATCCTCGAAGCCAAGTCTAATCTTGGCTTCGTATAAGTCTAGCTATACCAGGCTGCGCCATCAGATCCTTTTGCTCTTGAAACGCCTGTCAATAGTGGCTTTTGCTCTGTTTGGTTGCTTAGACTTGGTTGCAGATCAGTGACTCCAGCAGCTGATATTTACGGCAGGCAAAATGACGGAATGATTCGCTGATAAAGCTGATTAACCAGTCGGACTCCACTGAGCCGTAGCGAGCGGAAGAGATATACAGTTTATAAATAAACTCGACATCGGATAGACTGCTTGGTGCTTCCAGTACACAAAGCTCAGTACCTATTTCTTCCAGAGGGAAAGCCAGTGCCGAGGTATACACCAGGGCGTTACTGCTCTTGAGGACTTCGATTATCTCACTGATGCTGCTAATTTTAGCTCTGATCTTGAAGTGTGGAAATTTGAGCTTCATGGTCTTTTCGATCAGGGATTGACCATAAGAGTTGAAACCGCACAAGTCGTGCAATACCACGGGGAAATCCAGTAGATCCTTTAGATCAATATGTCCTTTCTTCGCCAGGTAATGATCATGACGCATAAAGAAATACCTGCAACAGGGTAGCAGATCTACCTTGTAGAGAGAACTGAGCGAGGTTTGGTTAACGTGAATGCCAAAGTTGATAGAGCCGGTGAGAATTTCATCAAAACTATTTTGATTCCAACTGCGGGTACAAAGTATCATTCTAGGAGCGATTTGATTGGCTTGTTCTATTAACTCTGGAAACCAGTTGCAGATAGTATTATCGGCCGCAAGCCAGACTTCCTTATCGATATTCATAGGCGAAAAGTCACAACTGTTTAGCAGATCATCTTCAATTCTTAATATAATATCCTGAACAGTGCTTTTAATTTTGTTGCACTTTTCTGTTGGGGTGAAGCCGTACTTTGTTCTGACAAACATTTCGTCATTAAATATCTGTCTTATTTTTTTTATATGATAGCTGATTCCAGATTGAGTCAACCCTAATTCTTGAGCAGCAATACTGGCATTTCCATGCTCCAGGATAAGCCTTATTAGTTGAAGGTGAATTAGTGATAAATTGTTTATGTCGGCTTTATTCATGGTCGGCTCCCCTTTTTATACAAGATAGTATATAAAATGGAGATTTACTGTGACCCGCGTCCATCAAGAGTGATATGTATTTTAACATTGCCAAAGGTAATAATGTGATCCTTATTACCTTTGGCATACTTTTTGTGTTGTTTATTTGTTTTTTTTAAAATTGATATCCTAACTCAAATAACAGTTCTCCTCCATGATGAATTGAACCTCCCCAAGCATCTCGATACTTATATGCCAATGAAGCTGAGGCTTGAGGTAGGAGTTGATAATCCAACCCCAAAATTGCTTGATAACCAGAATCCCGATAAAGGAAAGTTGTTACTTGTTCATCACTGCGATCAAATTGGGTTTCAAAGTAAAATTTACCCAGTAATTCCTGAGTTATAGGATATGCTATCTGCACCACTGCGGCATAACCACTGCTGCCATTAAAGTCTTGCTTAGAGGCATCCATATCGCCCCAGGCGTAATGGGCGCCAATCGCCATGGTTCCTTTAAGCTTCTGCCACTGAATGTCGTAAGACAAGCCGTAGTAGAAGTTTTCTTCGGTACGGTGTTTATTGTTGGCCGTAAAAGACTGCAGCCAAAGGTTAAAGGAACTATCTCCCAGATTGTAGTCCAGCTTTAGCCAGGACTTGACGGTAGCGCCGGCCTTTTCGCCTTGCTGATTGTCGTTGTCGTCCAGGGGGTTTTCCAGTGTCAGCCAAGCCGCAAAATCGCCCCAACTGGCGCGGGTAGTGTTGGTAAAGCTGAGGTAACTCTGACTATAGAGATTAGGGTTGTTGTCCTTGACATCCAACAGGTGTTCATAGCCGACTTTGATGCCATTTTGTTGTTGGAATACCTCTGCTTGGGCCGTGGGGATCAGCAGCAACAAGGGCAATAGCCGCAGTAATGAAGTCCTTACTAACATAGTGTTACCTTAGGCCGGGAAGCTCCCGGCCGTTAGAGTCAAATCAACGTCCGAACATCTTCGCCGGTTCAATAAACAGGCCACGATAATGGGGCTGGCCAGCCTTGTCGGAGAGAACGTCGATTTCCAGTTTCACTTCCTTGGTGCGGTAATCAATCTCATTGAATTTGCCTGTGACTCTGCCGGGCTCAAACAGATTGATAGAGCCACCAAAACCAAAGATGGTGTTGTGGTCGGCAACGTATTCCACGTTGGAGGTGATAGGGCTATACCACTCGTAGCCCCGTTCTTTACCGTATTCCCAGATTTGCTGCACTGTCATATTGTTTTCGTCGATTTTATATTCCACAAAGCGACTGTATTTCTGGGTGGGTAAAGCGGGTTGGGTATAGTGGCGACCATCACCGTTATCAAACACAGTTAAGGTGCCTTTGCTGCTCAGCCAGGCTGTGTGCTGGGTATAGGTGAAGTCAAAGTCGCCTTGGCAATCACCTTGCTCAGAGCAAGCAATGGCCTTGCCTTTGGCATCGACGGGCTTAAGGAGCTTTTTGGCCAGTTCTCCCTTCCAGCCTATGCTGGGGGTGAGGATCCATTTGACCTGTTTATCGCGGGTGATCTTCACTACCCCTTGGTGGCGCAGCGACAGAATGATGCCGTCATCTTTGGGGTCGTAGGAAATGGAGTTGACGTGGGCCCAGTTACGACCTGCGGCTATACCTGGAATATCGCCATAGGGAGCATCTATCTTCATTTCACCGGCGGCTTGACCGGCATGGTCGAGATCCACGTTGACGCAAACAGCGCCCATATCCAAGGCCTTGAGCAAGGCATCACGGTAGGGATCGAGAATCTTATTGAGATCCCAGACATCAACCAAATTCCCCTGTTGGTCTACCTCGAGGATATGGTCCCTGACGGTATGCACCTTGTCCCCTTGTGGGTTGACATAGTTGGTCTTGGCGCCCCTGAGTAATAGGTTGCCATTGGGCATGGTTATGCTTTCATGGGACAGGTCCTGATAGCCCCTTGGGATCTTGAAGTCGACTATCTTACCCATCAAGTCCAGATATCCGAAATGTTGACCTTGGACAAAGCTCAGATTACCGCGGCCATCCTTTCTCAATCCCATCAGATAGCCGCGCTTGTTTACGTCGATATCACGGCCATTATAGGTGGCATCCTGATCCAACCACCAACGTGTTTCACCTTGTGTATCAATGATATAAGTAAGAGGGGCCATGTCGAATGTCATGGCGCCCAATGCTGGGGTCGACTCGAAAATACCGGCATCCTTACTCTTGACTCCGGACCAGTGCAGATCTGAACCTTGGAATACCATGGTATGAGAGTTCACCATTAACAGTCTGTCTTTAAAGTTTTTATCGACTTTCTTGACCTTTACTTCCTGCATCGAAGTAATATTACGGTTATCTATGTACTTGTTCTCGAGTGCACTGGTGAGAATTTCATATTTATCGCTATATTTTTTACCATCTAGAGTGAAGTTAACACTGATCTGATTCTTATAATCGGCATACAGACCGAAAATAGGAATACCGTCATGTCTGTTAATAGTTTTGGGACCGACCGGATAGGAAATACTGACTCCATTCTTACCTTTTCCGGCCACGGTAACGCTAACATTGGACACTCGCTTGCTACCCAAATCGACTAAGGCAGTGAGTGGCGAATTACCATAGGGGTTGACAATAATCCCTCCTAAGTTTCCAGCTGGCGGTGCTGGGTAAAAACCAGCAGCAGAGACAGAGGCTGATAAACCAATACCTAATACCACAGCCAATGAAGTGAGTGACTTTTTCATATCATCATCCTTTGTTTTTAATAGACGCTTATTAATTAAGTTGAACGGAGGAATTTAATTTGAGGCCATAGTCACATTTGGCGTTTTTAATGTTTGGTTAATGTTTTGTTTGTGCTCTTGTTTACGTCTTGACTTATAACTTCAAAAAAATTGATTTACCTTATTGGTTTGTTTGTAATCCATTATTTTTTGAAATCCATATTGGTTTATTTGAATTCTGTTGTTTATTTTGTTGTTACTCACAGTGTTATTAATTATCTGGAGTGGCTTGTTGTGATTGGTTTTTATATTGGCATTATGGGGTTGAATCTGATTGATGGATAAGAGGTCGAAAATGAAATTTATTAAAAAATTTGTAGTGGGTGCTTTTCTACTGGGAAGCTGCAATGTAATGGCATTGGATTTGGAAGAAGGAAACCATTATCAAGTTTTACCGGAAAATGTTCAGTTTCAGGCTAATAAACAGGTAACCAAAATTTTTTCTGTCAACTGCCCGTTCTGCTACAAGTATGAGAAGTCTGTTGTTCCCGGAATGGTTGGAAATTTGCCTTCCGGCGTGGATTACGATGCTTATCATATTTCCAGTAAATCGCCTTTTGGTGCCGAAGCCTCTGAGGTCTTAGCGGTGGCCAAGGTGTTAAGTGAAGACAAATATAAAGCTGCCAAAATGGCTTTATATGCCAGGATCCACGATAAGAAGGCCAAGTTTACCAGTGGTGATGAGCTCATCCGTTTTGGCCTGAGTCAGGCTGGGATCTCGCAAGAAGAGTTCAACCGTCTCAAGGGAACCCCTGAAGTGAAACAACTCTTGGCCAAGTGGGACCAAGGGATTGCCATCGCTAAAATCCAGGGGATCCCGGCGCTGGTGGTCAATGGCAAGTATTTGATCAATACCAAGTCGATTCGCAGTATGCCTATGCTGGACGAAATGATCCTTGAATTGTCCAAGAAGTGAGGATAATGCAGATGAATCTTGTTAGCCGTTTGTTTGGGGAGTTTAAGCAGGCTCCTTTATCAACCTTGGGCCGCTGGCAGGCTCAGAGAGGTGTGTGGTTGCTGATGGCCGGAGCTGCGCTGTTTCTGTTGTTGTCGGCAATGGGGTATTTCCAGTGGTTTTTGGCCATGGATCCCTGTGAGCTCTGTGTTTATATTCGTTTTAGTCAGTGCTGTATCTTGATTGCCGGTATTGCCATGGCGATTAAGCCTTCCAGTCAATGGCTCAAGGTCTTGGGATTGGCGCTGGCTTGGTATGGTGTGATCCAGGGGATGCTCTGGTCAGTTGAGCTGCAACAGATACATGCAGCTGCGCACATGCTGGATGGTGGCGATATCTTTGCTACTGGTGGCGGTGGTGCCGCTTGTTCAACCGAACCGCATTTCCCCTTGGGGTTACCGTTGCATGAATGGTTACCCTATGAGTTTGCGCCGACAGGGGGCTGTGGAGAAGATGATTGGTCACTGCTGGGAATGAATATGGCTGATTATTGCATCATAGCCTACAGCATTTTCAGCCTCGCGCTGGGTGCCGTCACCCTGGGCTGGTTATACAGTCTGTTTGCCAAGAAGTGAATCAAGGCGGCTCCCCCACCCAGTGAGCGAAGGCGAGGGAGCCTGTAAGGCTATTTATGACTGCCCTTAGCTAGGGCGATTGCGCTGTTTTGGCAGATCGCTCAGGTACTGGACAAACTCCACTTCAAACCCGGCCGGGTCGATAAAGTACACATTGCGGCGCCAGGGCTCGTCAGCACCGTCTTTATCTATGCTATAGCCTGCGTCCTGCAGGCGCTTGATCACCCCGTCAATGTCTGCTGTGACAAAGGCGAAGTGGGCCAGCCCGGGTTGATGACCGCTCAAGTCGCGGTTATTGCCTTCGCCATTATCGCTGAAAGCCAGGTATTGATAGTCATCACCGAAGTGGAGCCATTTTCGTGGCTTGCCATACCAGCTTCCTTCTCCTTGGCAGCGGATCTGCCAGTGAGGAAAGGCGGCGCGGTAAAAATCCAGGGCCTTGGGGAGGTCTGCGACCACCAGGTTCAGATGTTCCAGTTGTATCATTTGCGTTCTCCTTGGTATTTGCCCTTTTTCCTTCTTATTCGGGCCTTTGTTTACATGCCGTAGCAATATTCCTGTTGTTTGGGAAAGGGGGCGTCCCTGTGGGCAAAACGTATCTGTGCCAGTGCTGCTGCATACTGGGCCAACATATGCAGGCTGTAGCCGATCCTTTCTCTTAATCTGGCATCGCGGATGCTGTCGCATTCGGGGTTGAGCATTTTCTCGACATCGCGGACGATCAAATGATCCGGAACGGCCACCAGTTTGTTGTTTTTCATGGCGTTCATTCTCAATTCACTGATGGGATAGGCGCCGCTTATGCCTGAGACAACTGCAACCAGCAGCACAGGCTTATGGGCCGTATGTTGGCTGTCACACATCAGCAGAAAGTTCTTCAACAAAGGTGTCGCCATGCCGCCCCATTCCGGAGTGATAAGCACCAGAGCATCGGCTGCTGTCACCTTGGCTTCTATCCGTTGCCAGTCGGCGCCCTTGTGTTGTTGTTCACCATCCCAGAAGGGAAGATTGAAACCGCAGAGCTCCAAATGCTCCGCCTCTGCGAGCTGCTTGGTCTTTATTTCCCGGGTGATGAATTCTGCGACCTTGGCACTCTGGGATTGGAAACGTTGGCTGGCGCTGACGACTAGGTATTTCATGTTAAGTAAACCTTTTTGTTTATTTATTATTTTATAAGGTATGTGCTTTACTTAATAATGTAAAGATAAAATAAACAAAAAAGTTTATTTATTCTGGATGCGGCGTCCTGATCCGGGCATAATCAGCGCTGGAGGTGCCATGAAGACCACAGACAAGATAGTCGACATTCTCAAGTTGAACGGAGCCCAGACGGCCCAGAGCCTGGCCGCTGAGCTGGGGCTGACCAGTATGGGGGTGCGTCAACATCTGCAAGCCCTTGAAGCCGAGGGGCTGGTGCGGACAGAAGATAGAGCCGAAGGCCGCGGCAGGCCTGCGCGTTATTGGACGTTGACCGAGCAAAGTCGCTCGCTGTTTGCCGACCGTCACGATGAGTTGAGTCTGCAGCTGATAACTTCAGTGCGTCAGGTCTTTGGTGACGAGGGCTTGGATAAACTCATCAGTCACAGGGAGCAGCAAAGCCTCGAGAGCTATTCGAGCCAGATGGCCGCTGCCGCTTCCCTGGCCGATAAGCTGGAATGCCTGGCCGAGATCCGAAGCCGTGAAGGCTATATGGCGCAGATTGAAGCGGACAGTACCGGCTTTTGGCTGCTGGAAAACCATTGCCCCATTTGTGCGGCAGCCACGAGTTGCCAGAACTTTTGTCGCTCTGAGTTGGCGCTGTTCCGGCAGTTGCTGGGGCCCGAAGTGGAGATCAGTCGCCGCGAACATATCCTGGATGGTTCACGTCGCTGTGCTTATCGGATTGAAGCTAAAGGCGCCTTAAACGATGCGCAGTAAGAGGGGACGACTGGACAGGTTTCTTGCCGGGCAGCTGAATATTCCCCGCAAACAGGTCAGGCAATTGCTTGCCGATGGCCGGGTTTGGCTCGATGACGAGCAGGTGTTTGCCGCAGACAGGCTTATTCATGAGTTCAGTCATATTCGTCTCGATGGGCAATGGCTGCAGCGGCAAAACCCTGTCTATTGGATGCTGAACAAGCCTGCCGGAGTAGTGAGCGCCACCCAAGATCCCAAGCATAAAACCGTGCTCGACTGCCTGCCCCCGGCAGCATTGGTGCCGGGGCTGCATATCGCCGGCCGCCTGGATAAACAGAGTACCGGGCTGGTACTGCTCAGCAATGACAGCCGCTGGACCCAGGCGTTGACCCTGCCTTCATCGAGCAAGGCCAAGCGTTATCGGGTGCGTCTGGCCAATCCGCTGGATGACACTTATATCGAGGCTTTCAGGGACGGATTTTTCTTTGAGTTTGAAAACGTCATCACAGCGCCGGCCGAGCTGAAAATGTTGGCAAGCCATGAGGCCGAGGTGATACTCACCGAAGGCAAGTATCACCAGATAAAACGCATGTTCGGCCGCTTTCGTAACCCTGTGCTGGCGCTGCATCGCAGCCAGATAGGTCAGATAATGCTGGATGACTCTCTGGCCGAGGGCGAAGCCAGAGAGTTGACCCGGGAAGAGGTGGAATCGGTCGCTTACTGACGATTTTACTGACGGCTACTGAACTGCGGCGATAATGCTATCTATGGCAAGTACCACCTGCATACTGGCATCTTCCATCCGTTGCAGTGCCATTACCTGCTCTGTGGTGTTGCCGGCTGCGGCCTGTTGCAGCGCCAGGCGGCCACTTTCGTGCACCAATGCATGCGGCGCTTCCAACTCGCGGAACCCCGGGAGTGAGCTATAGAGGCTGGCGCCTTGTCCTTCGTAGTACCACTTACCCAAACGGCAGTCATGGTGGCTGTTTACCGGCTGATCAAAACACTGGTTTTGCAGCAGTTCATAGATATTCTGCTTCCATACCGCGTGATCCAGCTTGGTGGTGTTGAGGAAAGACACTGTCGCGGCATGGCTGATCACCTGTTGCATCTGCGCCGATTGCGCTAATACCTGAGTGACCACTGTGTCTATCTGCACCGCCGAGCTGGCCACTTCATCGGCGCAGCCTTGGTTGTCATCTGTCAGGGTTCGTATGCTTTCTGACTGAGTGATGATCTGTTGCACCAACTGCTCTATCTGTTGGCTGGCGTCACTGGCCTTGGCCGCCAACTGCCGGACTTCATCGGCCACCACCGCAAAGCCGCGACCTGCCTCTCCGGCGCGGGCGGCTTCGATGGCGGCATTGAGTGCCAACAGGTTGGTCTGTGCCGAAATGCCCTGAATGGCGCTGACAAACTGGCTGATGCTTTGGGTACTGGTATCCAGTTGCGCCACTGTTCCCAGGCTATGCTGTGACTGAGAACTGAGCAGATGGGCTCGCTC
Source organism: Shewanella indica (assembly GCF_033842865.1). NCBI lineage: Bacteria > Pseudomonadati > Pseudomonadota > Gammaproteobacteria > Alteromonadales > Shewanellaceae > Shewanella > Shewanella indica. Next base: position 404,440 of record NZ_JAWXXR010000001.1, on the reverse strand, counting down.
TCCCAATCTGGTCACGGCGCTGCGGGTTTGCTCGAACAGGGCGTTGAGTTGCTCCAGTTTGCTTTGCTCCTCAAGCAGACGTCCGGCGTCTTCGGCCATGGCCTCGCGTACCGATTGCAACATGAGCCCGCCCTGGTTCTGGCAGGCCAACATGGCGGCGAAGTCGCGGTTTTGCGCCAGTGCCTGGTCCCTTTCCTGTTTAAGCTGCCCCAGTTGTAGCTGCAATTGCTCCAGTGTCGCCTGGTGCTGCTGGCTCTGTTCATCGAGCCGCTGTTTCAATGAATCTATCTGCCGGTGAAGATGATGGTTAAAAAGCATAAAACTTCCTTGGATACAAATAGTTGCATTCTATTTATGGCTATTTTAAGCATAGACTTTGGCCTGTTCCCTTGGCGGGATCAAGCTCTCATTTACAATCAATATAAAAAACGCCACCCTGAGGTGGCGTTTCCAATCAGGCTTGGGCCTGCTGCATTCTCAGCAGCCACTTACCGTAGATATAGATGCCGACGGCGGAAATGGTGCCTATGGCGCCTATGATGTACCAGGCCATGCCTATGTTGTGGCTCTGGTAGAGGATCTCAGTCAGCTCGCGGCCACTTTGGCCGGTGAACTCAACCAGTTTATGAAAGGCTTCCCCCTGCGGAATGGCGGCTACATCCTTCTGTGACATGCCCTTATCCAGCAGCATCTCACGGGAGAAGATCTCTTTGGAGGCAAAGATCTCATAGAGTTTGGGGCCGAAATAGCCTTCCAGGCCCCAGCCTATGCCCTGTGGCAACATCACAAAGCCGAGGTACATGGCCTTCTTGCCTTCGGGGGCGATATTGCCCATAAATTCGTTCTTCTTCGGGCTTATCATCATTTCGCCGAGGGAGAACATGGCGATAGCCAACACGATAAACCAGGCCGCATGGGTGGCACCGATCAACACAAAGGCAAATATAGACAGCAGACAGCCGGCCAGCATGGCGCTGGTGATACGGTACTTGGCGGTCAGAGCGGCTATCAGGAAGCAGCTGGTCATAATCAGACCCGCGTTGAGGTTGAGCATGCCTTCCGGCATGACCTTGGTACCTTCGTTGTTCAGCCCGAGCCAGAATTGCAGTATGCCGTTGCTGGTGCCTTCAGGGCCAAACAGGCTGGTGACAATCACGCTGGTATCCACCCATTCGGCAATATGAATAGGCAGCACGTCAAACAGGGAGTTGAATAGGAACCAGAAGCCGGAAAACACCAGCATATAGTAGATGACTACCGGCTTTTTCAGTTCGCTCCAGGCATCTTTCCAAAGCATTTCCTGCTTGAGTTCACCGGACTTGATCTTACGTTGCCGTTCCAGGCGTTGCTCTTTACCCGGCTCTTTGTACGTCAGCAGGAACAGGAAGTTGAGCGAGATAATGGCGGCGCAGGCGTAGAATACATTGTCCCAGGACAGCTGCCGCATATGCACCGCCACCAAGGGGCCAAGGAAGCCACCGATATTCACCACCTGATAGAAGATACCCCAGGCCATGGAGGTGTTGTTACGGTTGGTGGACAGCACCAGCGTTCCCTGGATACCGGGCTTGAAGATGCCGGTACCGGCCGCCAGCAGCATGGCACCGAACAAAAAGCCCCAGAAGCTGGGGAAGAAGGCCATACAGAGGTAGCCACAGATCTTGATGATGGTTGAGGCAAAGATGGTCTCTTTGTAGCCGACCCTATCTGAGAGCCCGCCGGTAAATACCGGCACAAAGGTCTGCAGCAAGGCCCAGAGTGAAATAATGATGCCGTAATCGCTGAGGCTGATACCTAGGCCGCCTTCGGAAGCCGGCGCCTTGGCATAGAGTCCGGCACTGGCCTTAACGCCGTAGTAGGCGATACGTTCAACCAGTTCCATACCGCCGACCAGCCAGAAGATATAGCTTAAACTGGCGATGGAGGCCCACATTCCCAGTTGCTTGACTTCGCGCAGGTCATTGCCTGCACAGGAGTTGGAGTCGCTCATACTCTTCCCTTGTCTGTATTATTATGTTTGTAGGTCTTTTATCAATTGCAGGCTAATGCCTTGTATCAAAAAAGGTGATAACCGCGACACTTTACCCGCTTTACTGTCAAACACCAAAAAACAAGCCTGATCAAATTGGAAAAATCATGATCTGCCTGGCAAAAATTGCTGCTTACTTTTAACAATATTCATAACTTTCAAATCATTAACTTGGATAAGTGGCTCATTCGCTTGCAGACCTTGCTATCTCCTTGTAGCTTGGAGTTTGTTTGAGCTGATACTGGAAAGTCTGCGGTGGCAATTGGGCGCGCCCAAGGGACTGAGCAAGGAGCCAAGATGCGAGTATTAACTGTAATGATTGTGGGCACTGTGCTGCTGTTGGGGGGCTGCTCTGAAGAGGCGGCAAAAACCGGGTCCGAGAGTCTGAAAGATACTGTGGGAAGCCCTAATCCGGCAGCGGTATTTTGTGTCGAATCCGGCGGTAAGCTGGAGCTGGTTCAGGAACAAAAGGGCACTGTAGGCTATTGTCACCTGCCGGATGGCAGCATTGTGGAAGAGTGGGCCTATTTTCGGGCCAATCATCCGCTAAATTGATTGGCCCGCTCCCCTAAAAGGGTGTTAGAAACGGTAGCTATAGGCCTGGTTGACAAAGTCGAGCCCTGGGTTGGGTTTGCTGAGGCCCGCATTGGAATAATGCAGGTAGGTGATGGAGCCTGTCTGTTTGCGCTCACGGCCAAATTTGAAGGCAAAGCCTATCCCGGCCTCCAGATAAAAGTCCAGCCATTGTCCCCTCATCAGCGGGTATTTCAATATGGGTGACATGGCCAGCAGATGATTGACATCATGCTGGTTATTTTCGCCGCATTCCCAAAAGTTGATACTGGCTTTCAGGGGCAGTTCAAAATTTCCACTGATAGGTTTCAGGGGATCCAGATACAGCTGATAAGCCAGTTTGCTACCCTTGGCCTGGCCTTCTCCATGGATATAGTTGATTGCCACACTTTGTTCGGCGGCGTTGGCATAGCTTGGCATGATACAGCACTGCAATAAACTGCCCAGTAAAAAACAGCCTGGCTGGATAGCGCTCGCAGTATCAAGGTTAGTATGAGTGCCAACAGGGGGAGTTGTTTCTGTGAGAGGCTCAGCCAAGTGCCGGGCTTATAGACTCTTGGCTGAGTGAACAATCGTTTAGCGAAGCAGATTAAGCCCGATGGCGGCTTTGACATCTTGCAGTACGGCATCACTGATGGCTCTGGCTTCTTCCGTACCTTTTTGCAGTATCGCCAGCAGTTGCCCTTTGTCTGCCAGGGCTTGCCTGCGCCGCTCCCGCATGGGCGCGAGTAATTCCTGCAGGCAGTCGTTGAGTATCCTTTTGCACTTCATATCGCCGAGGCCGCCTCGGCGATAATGGGCCTTGAGCTCGGCTACCAAGGGCTTGTCCGGATGGAAGGCATCGAGATAGCTGAATACCGTGTTGCCTTCGACTCTACCCGGATCTTCTACTCTCAGATGGTTGGGATCCGTATACATGGAAAACACCGCTTGCTTGAGTTCATCACTGCTCATTCCCAGTTCTATGGTATTGCCAAGGGATTTGGACATCTTGGCTTTACCGTCGAGCCCCGGGAGACGGCCTGTGTCACTGAGAATCGCCTGACACTCCTTGAGCACTTCGGCCCCCACCAGATTGTTGAAGCGACGGACGATTTCATTGCTTTGCTCCAGCATGGGCAACTGATCTTCACCCACAGGCACATGAGTGGCCCGAAAGGCGGTAATATCAGCGGTCTGACTGACGGGGTAGACCAGAAAACCCGCCGGTAGGCTGCGCTCAAAGCCTTTTTGCTGGATCTCCGCCTTGACTGTGGGATTGCGCTCAAGCCGGGCAACCGTCACCAAGTTCAAGTAGATACAGGTGAGTTCCGACAGCGCCGGTAGTGCGCTTTGCAGGCAAAAACGTGTCTTGGCCGGATCCAACCCGGCCGCCAGGTAGTCGGCCATGACTTCGAGAATATTGTCGGTCACCTTGGCCGGGTTATGGCCGTTGTCGGTCAAAGCCTGATAGTCGGCGATCATTACGTTCTGATCGAATTCGTCCTGAACCTGGACTCTTTGCCTGAGCGAACCAACATAGTGGCCGATATGCAGTTTGCCTGTGGGTCTGTCGCCTGTGAGTATGATCTGTTTCATCTTGTTCTCCTTGAGATTGCCGGAGCCATAAGACGTACAGATACACAAAGGCCGCCTTATGGCGGCCCGGAAGATATGATTTTACCTATGTTTAATCCTGACGCCGCCGGTTTGGGCTGCGCCACCAAGTCTGTTGCATGAGCAATGAGTCGATTGGGGAATACATAGGATTAATCAAAAATACATTTAAAGACCCAAGGATAGTAAGTCCTGAGTCTGTGTTATGCAAGTCAATTAAAGTGAGGTTATTTGTCAGGAGTTTGTGCCAGGTCAAGCATTTTTTAACTGTAAGGTATAAGGTTAAAGCATAGTCACTCGGCAAGTGAGAGGTGCTTATGATGCGGTCCTTGTTTGCTGGCAGATCTTGGCTGTTCTTGGGTGTTGGCGCCAGTCTGCTGTTGTCGTTGGGGGTTGTGGGACGCTTTCCCGAGCAGGTGATGCAACTCAACCCACTGATGTTGTTGGCCAGTCTGCTGGTGGCCGTGGGCGTCGGTGTCTGGTCGGCGCAGCTTGGTGGTAAAGCCTTGTGGGCAGTACCTCTCTCCTTTGTGCTGGTGATGTTGGCCGGTACTTTGATGGCGCAAACCTCGGTGGCGCTTATCGTCAGTAAATCCTTTGTCCTCTTGTCCATGTTTGTGCTCGGCATGTTGATTGCCGGTAATATCTGTTTTGCCACCCATATCGCTGCGGCAATGGTTGGCATGTTGGCATTTGCTCATGGCTACACCCTGGGCAGCGCCAATCTGGGTGTAGCCGACTGGACCCTCAGTGGCTCCAACTTGTTCTTGGGCTATCTGGTGGGGATTGGCGCGACGGTGTTGATCCTCAGCATGGTAGGGGAGGTAACCTGTAAAGTGCTGGCTAAGAAACAGCTGCAATACGTGCTCGGCACTTGTCTGTTGCTGGCCGGCTTGATGATGGTTGTGGCAGTGTGACGGGGCAGAAACAACAAGGGCAAGTTCGATGAACCTGCCCTTGAGTCTTTATGCCGCTTGGATAGCGGTTTGATTGGTCGGAGCGACAAGATTCGAACTTGCGACCCCTGCCTCCCGAAGACAGCGCTCTACCGGGCTGAGCTACGCTCCGACTCTGGAACCAGATGGTAAGTGAAGCTTAATTGGAAAAATGCCAACCAGGCCGCAAAATTATTCTCCGATGTGAGCTTGACAGTTGAAGCGCTGAAAAAAGCATCATGGCATTACCCTCGGCTGAGCTCGATGATTCTGCTTATCAGGGCATAGAGGCCGTTGCTGCGTGATGGGCTCAGTTGCCCCTCCAAACCCAGTTGCTTGAGATAAGCCTTGGGCTCAAATTGCGCCAGGGTTTGGCTGTCGCTGTTATTCACAGCATGCAGCAACAGGGCGATCAGCCCCTTGACGATGCGGGCCTCGCTGTCGGCAATAAACAGATGCTTACCATCGATTTGACAGTAATAGAGCCAGGCGGCGCTTTCACAGCCGCGTACCCGGGCGGCTTCAGTTTGCAGCTCGGGTGGCAGGGCCGGTAACAGCTTGGCGCCTTGCATTAACTGGCGGTATCTGTCCTGCCAATTATTGGCCGAGGAGACGGCTTCAAATAAGTCGGCCAGTGGCGCCTGGGTTTGCTTGGCAAACTGGATAAAGTCGGCAGCAGTGAGTGTTTGCTCTGTCATGGTTCAGTATCCCAGTAGTTCGGCGCTTGCCTTCAGGGCATCGAGAAAACGTTTGATATCTTGCTCATCAGTGTAGATCCCCACAGAGGCCCGGCAGCAGCCCTTGATACCCATCAGCGACATCAGTGGCATGGCGCAATGATGGCCGCAGCGTACCGCTATGCCTTGTTGATCCAGCAGTATGCCTACATCCTGGTGATGCTCCCCCTTGAGATTAAAGGCCACGGCGCCCAGATTATCCCCGTGGGCGGCGTAAAGCTCGACCCCGGCAATGGTGGATAACCCCTGTTGCAGCTCGTTCAGCAGTTTTTGTTCGGCAAGCGCCAGGGCTTGTCTGTCCTGCTGTTCGAGAAAGGCGATGGCCTCTCCCAGACCTATGACCTCGGCGATCGGCGGGGTGCCGGCCTCGAGGCGGTTGGGCAAGTCGCCAAATGTACTGTCTTGGAAACTGACGGTTTTTATCATCTCACCGCCGGTCAGCAGTGGCTCCAGGGTGTCCAGCAACTCATAGCGGCCCCAGAGTACGCCTATGCCGCTGGGGCCATACATCTTGTGGCCGGAAAAGGCATAAAAGTCGCACCCCAGTTGCTGCATATCCAGCGGCAGGTGAGCAACGGCCTGGGCACCATCCACCACACTGATGGCACCGGCGGCGCGAATATCCTGACACAGGCCTGCTATGTCATTGACTGTACCCAATACATTGGAGACATGGCTGAGGGCCACCAATTTGGGCTTTTGCTGGAGCAGCAGGCCAAAGGCCGCCTTATCGAGGCGCAGCTCTTTATCCAGCGGAATGGGTTCCAGCCTGGCACCACTGCGTTTGGCCAGTTGTTGCCAGGGCAGCAGATTGGCGTGATGAGCGCAGCTGTCGACCAGAATGAGGTCATCTTTGCCAAAGCGCTCGCCAAGGCCCCAGGCCAGCAGGTTGATGGCTTCGGTGGTGCCGTGGGTGAAGATGATCTCTTCCCGCCGGGCGGCATGGATAAAATGTTGCAAGGCATCACGCACAGCTTCGTAGGCCTGGGTCGCCCGGGCGGAAAGCTGATGGGCCGCTCTGTGCACATTGGCGCAATCTTCACGGTAGAAACGCGCCATCGCTTCCAGCACCCGCTGGGGTTTTTGGCTGGTGGCGGCCGTGTCGAGATAGACCAGGGGATAATCCCCCAACATCTGGGTGAGCGCGGGAAACTGGGCGCGCAATTGTGGAGTGCTCATTGCTGTGGATCTTCAATCAAAAGGGCGCACAGATCTTTATGGATTTGTGCGCCCAATGCAAGACGAAATATCTCAACCCTTAAGGACAGGGCAGGCGAAATCGGCTCGACAGCGAGTTGAGCTCACCGAGCAGTTCATCACTCAGCTTAAGTTGCGAGGCGGCAATGTTCTCCTTTAATTGCTCCAGATTGGTGGCGCCTATGATATTGCTGCCCACAAAGGGACGGGAGTTGACGAATGCCAGTGCCATCTGCGCCGGGCTTAGGTGGAATTTTTGGGCCAGCTTGACGTAAGCCTCGGTGGCCTCAAGCGCCAACTCGGTGCCGGTATAGCGGGCGAAGCGCTTGAACAGGGTCAACCTGGCGCCTGCCGGCCATTGGCCATTTAAGTACTTGCCTGTGAGGGTACCGAAGGCCAATGGCGAGTAGGCCAGCAGCGGTAACTCCTCGCGGTGGCTTATTTCACTCATGCCTACTTCAAAGCTGCGATTCAACAGGTTATAGGGGTTTTGCACGCTGACAATTCGCGGCAGGCCATGTTTCTCGGCCAGTTGCAGGTATTTCATCAGGCCCCATGGGGTTTCATTGGAGACCCCGATATAGCGCACCTTGCCGGCGCGGATCACTTCGCTCAAGGCTTCTAGGGTATCCAGGATGGGGGTCATCGACTCCGACTCCTGCTGCTCATAGAAGAGTTCGCCGAAGAAGTTACAGTTTCTGTGGGGCCAGTGGATTTGATAGAGATCGATACAGTCTACGCCCAGGCGCTGCAATGATGCATCCACCGCCAGCTGGATGTTGCGCCAGTCCAGTGCCATCTTGCTGCGGATATAGTCACTCTTGCCGCCGGGAGCCGCCACCTTGGAAGCTATCACCAGGTTGTCTCTGTTGCCGCGGGCCTTGAGATAGGCGCCAAGAATGCGTTCGGTCTCACCCTGAGTCTCGGGTTTTGGCGGCACCGGATACATCTCGGCAGTGTCGATAAAGTTAATCCCTTCGGCTAGGGCCATATCTAACTGGGCGAAGGCCTCGGCCTGGCTGTTTTGCTCGCCCCAGGTCATGGTGCCGAGGCACAGTTTGCTTACTTCCAGAGTAGAGTGGGGGATACGTCTGTATTCCATTGAAAGCTCCCGCTAATTTCCTTATCTGCAAGCTAACAAGCGACAGAGGTTGATTGTCAATAAATAAAACAGGTTTTTGTGTCACTTTTGTTGCTTGTGCCTGTTGCTGTAGGTAGAGGTGAAACACAGAAGTAATCGATGAGGGGAATAACCAATGGTGGATTTATGCCTTCTTTGAGCCCCAAAGCCTGGCTCTGCTTTGGAGTCTTTGGGGCGTCAATCCACTGACCTCTGGTTTGAGCGCCGAGTTTTCTCTCTATTCAGACGGTGAAACATTCTCGGCTCCGGCCAACCATTGGCGTTAAACTTTAAACTCGCCAACCGAAGCCTGCAACTCTTCGGCGAGTTGCGCCACCTGATGGCTGGATTGGGCGGTCTGATCGGCGCCTGAGGCGGTTTCTTCCGAGATCAGTGCAATATGTTCCAGTTTTTCTGAAACCTGCTGGCTGACCAGGTTCTGCTCCTGAGCGGCGTTGGCGATTTGGGTGCCGGCATCGAAGGCCTGATGAACAGATTCGCTGATGGCTTCCAGAGCCTGATTGGCTTGCTCTGTCTTGGCGACGCAGGAGTTGGCCTGGGCGCGGCCTTGTTCCATGACAGCGACCGCCTCTTGGGTGCCTGTTTGCAGCACCTGGATCATCTGCTGGATCTCCTGGGTCGATTCCTGGGTGCGGGAGGCGAGGTTGCGTACCTCATCGGCCACAACGGCAAAGCCGCGTCCCTGTTCACCGGCCCTGGCGGCCTCGATGGCGGCGTTGAGAGCCAGTAGATTGGTTTGCTCGGCAATGCCGCGAATAACATCCAGAATCGAGCCAATGGCGTCGCTGTCTGAGTGCACCTTGTTGATCACCTGTCCCGCCTTGGCGACTTCGTCGGCCAGTGCTTCTATGGTGCGGCGGTTTTCCTCAGCAATGATCCGCATATTCTGAGCTTCTTCATCGGCCTGTTTTATCTGGCTCAGGGCGTGATCTGCGCTGTGGGATACCTGCTGGGCACTTGAGCTCAGCTCTGTGGTGGCTGTGGCTACCTGATCTACCTGACTCTTTTGCTCCTGGATCCCGATAGTGGTTTGTGAGGTGACTGCCGAGGTTTGTTCGGCGGCGGCTGCCAACTGGTTGGATCTATCCAAAATGCCGCGAATAAGACCTCTGAGACTGTCGATAAGGCGGTTGCAGTTGCGGGAAAGCTCGGCAAACTCATCCTCGCCTGAGTCATCCAGTTTATGGGTCAAGTCACCGGAAGCGAGGATATTCAATGCTTGATTGATACGGTTGAGTGATGCGGTCAGTGGTTTCACCACGGCAATACTCACGGCTATGGCTACCACAATAGCTACCAGCACCACCAATAGGGTCTGCATACTGGCCGAGTCGATACTGGCCAGGGTTTTGGCATTGATCTCGTTGGTCAGGGTTTCGATGGCCCCGGAAAGGGCTGCCATTGCCTGATTGGCATTTTGTTTGTCGGTTTCCACTTGAGACAGTGCCACCTGAGTACTGGCCTTGAGTTCAAGTTGGATTGCTTTCTGGGCCTGAATCGAGTTTTTGCCTTTAAGATGCTGGTTGAGTTTGCCAAGCTCGCTGGTCAACTTATTGAGCATGTCGGTATCAATGACACCTGTGCCGTGACGACTGATGTATTCCAGTTTGGCCTCGGCTTCGTTGCTGATATAGCTAAGTTCTTTGACTATGATCTCGTATTTGCTGCGGTCTTCGGTGGCCACCAGATCGTAAACCGTGCTGATCAGATTTGTGACATTGCTGTCCAGTGCTGCGGCAGAAGCGGCAATTTCCCGCTCTGTGGTGTTTTCACTTTGCTCAAGATCCATCAGGTCCAGCAGCAGACTGGCGGCATCATCGGCGGTTGTCTCCAATTGATCCCGCTGTTTATTGAGGCTTTCCTGCTGTTCCAGCGCACTGAGGTGGTCGGCCATCATGCGTTCGCTGGTGTTGATAAAGGCCTGATAATTGCGCTCTACTTGGGGCAGGATCTCTTTGAGTCCGGGTTCGTGCTGTACCAGTTTCGACAGACTGGCAAATTGCGCCTTGAAGCTTTGCTTTTGACTACCAAACAGCTGTTGGATCGGCGGCAGCTTATTGGCCTTGGGGACATGGTAACCCACCAGAACCAACCTTTGCTGCTCGCTGAGGGTCTCACTCAGTTCGCCGGTTGATTTCAGTGCCGGAATACTCAGTTGTTGTAGAACTTCTGTCGTGTTTTTCAGTTCATTGTTGGTGAACCAGGAAACAGCACCAAGCAGGATCAATAGCAGGGTGACTACGGCAAATCCTGCTATGACCCGGGTTGCTACATTCAACTTCATAGGCTACTCCGGATAAGGTTGTGGTTTTTCTCTTGGAAAAATCTTTTAGTTTTCATAGGCACGTTACCAAATGGTTATCGGCGTATGTCAGCTAAGCTTAACCTTTTTTTAACCTGGATTGGGTAATTTTTTGATCGGTTTCCAGGTGCCAGAGTGTTAGGTGTTCTCCCCAACAGCAGCCGGTATCCAGCGCCTGCAGTCTTTCGCCATCGACCTTGCCCATCAGGGCGGCCCAATGACCAAAGACCCGGGTGTAGTCAGCTGTGTTTGATGGGAATAAAAACCAGGGTTTGAGATTGGGATCTTCGCATTTGGCCGGCGGCACCTTGCAGCTGAAGTCCAGAGCGCCGTCGAGATAGAGGTAACGCATTCGGGTCAGGGCGTTGATACAGTACCTGAGTCTGGGCAGGCCACTGAGCGCACCGGACCAGTCTTCCGGCTCTTCTGTGTACATCCGGGCGATGAGACTGTCTAAATAGTCGGCTCTTTGCAATGCCTGGCTGACGGCGTCCGCTTCCTGTCGCAAGGTTTGGATGTCCCACTGGGGCGGCACGCCTGCGTGGGTCATGATGAGTTTGTGTTCGGGCAACTCACGCATCAAAGGCTGGTTTCTAATCCAGTCGATGAGACTGTCTATATCTGTAGCGTCCAGTAGCGGTTGTAGCTTGTCGCTGGGTTTGGCGCGTTTGAGCCCGGCCTTGACGGCCAGTAAATGCAGGTCATGATTACCCAGCACAGACTTGGCCGAGTCGCCGAGATCGCGGAAGAATCTCAAGGTCGAGAGAGAATCCGGACCGCGGGCGACCAGATCGCCGACCGCCCACAGCTCGTCCTTGGAGGGATTAAAATCGACTTTCTCCAACAGGCGTTGCAACTCGTTGAAACAGCCTTGAATATCGCCGACAAAATAGTGAGCCACAGTTATCTGCCCATTAGTGCACCTGGCCGGGTACAGCCAGGCGGAAAGGAGGGATCTGGGCGTAGAAACTCTCGCCCGAATCGGTTTCCATCAGGTAGCTGCCTTCCATAAAGCCCAGCGGCGTTTCCAGCACTGTGCCGCTGCTGTATTGGTAGGCGGTATTGGGCTTGATCCTCGGAGTTTCGCCGACGACACCAGCACCCTGAACTTCGCTTTGTTGACCATTGCCATCTGTTATCACCCAGTGGCGACTCTTGAGGGTCACCGCCTCATCACCCAGGTTGATAATTGTGATGGTGTAGCTGAAAAGATACTTGTCTTCATCCGGCGCAGACTGGTGTTCTATATACTGGGTCTGCACCTCGACTCTGATACGGCTTTTCTGGGGGTTCATCTTAAGTTCCTGGCCAAAATCTCTGATGGAAAGGAAGGACGCCGACCGGCGTCCGGATGTTATGCCTGGCGGTCGCTCAGTAAGTTGGCGATGGCGACATATTGCTCGACGCTGATCTGCTCGGGTCTGAGGCCGGGATCGATTCCCAGGGTCTCATAATCGGCATCATCAAGCAGCCCCTTGAGGTTATTTCTCAGGGTCTTGCGGCGCATATTGAAGGCGGTGCTGGTTACCTTGCTGAGCATGGCAACGTCTTTGGCCGGCCAGGGTTTGGTTTCATAGGGCACCAGACGCACTACGGCGGAATCTACTTTAGGTGGCGGCGTGAAGCTGCCCGGAGGCACTTCCAGTACCGGCACTACCTGGCAATAGTATTGGGCCATGACGGTGAGGCGGCCATAGGCCTTGCTGCCCGGGCTGGCTGAAAGCCGCAGTACCACCTCTTTTTGCAACATGAAGTGCATGTTGGTGATCTGCTCGGCATATTCAAACAGATGGAACATCAGCGGCGTGGAGATATTGTATGGCAGGTTACCGAAGACCTTGAGCTTCTTGCCCTCGACCATGAGTTTGTTGAAGTCAAACTGCAGGGCATCACCCTGATGGATTTCCAGCTTGTCTTTCAATACCGGGTGCTGCTTTAGACGCTCCACCAGATCTCTATCCAGCTCGACCACGGTCAGCTTGTCTATGGCACTGGCCACAGGTTCGGTCAGGGCCGCAAGACCCGGGCCGATTTCGACCATGACATGCTCATTATCCGGGGCGATAGCCGCCACAATACGGTTGATCACATTGTCGTCGGTCAGGAAGTTTTGTCCGAAACGTTTTCTGGCGGTATGGCCTAAGTGTACTTTATTGCTCATTGATACTCAGTTGGATCAGTTTTTACCGGCCAGTTCTATGGCCTTGTTGAGTGCACAGACGAAGCTGCCGATATCGGCCTTGCCTGTGCCTGCGAGTTCCAGTGCCGTGCCATGATCCACCGAAGTGCGGATATAGGGCAGGCCCAGCGTAATGTTGACCGATTTGCCAAAGCCTTGTGATTTGAGCACGGGCAGGCCCTGGTCGTGGTACATGGCCAGCACCACATCGGCGTCTTGCAGATATTTGGGTTGGAACAGGGTATCGGCAGGCAGAGGGCCTATAATGCGCATCTGCTCCTGTTCTCTGAGCTCGTTCAGCGCCGGGATGATCACATCCAGTTCTTCCCGACCCAGATGACCATCTTCACCGGCATGGGGATTGAGGCCACAGACATAAATCTTGGGGTTGTCCAGGGCAAACTTATTCACCAAGTCCTGGTGCAGTATCTTGATGATCTGATGCAGGCGTTCACGGGTGATCGCCTTGGAAACGTAAGCCAGTGGAATGTGAGTGGTCACCAAGGCTACCTGCAGACCTGGGCAGGCGAGCATCATCACCACATCCTGGCAACCGGCCTGATGGGCAAAAAACTCGGTATGGCCGGAAAAAGGGATCCCGGCCTGATTGATAATGCCCTTGTGAACCGGACCTGTCACTACAGCGTCAAACTCGCCGTTCATGTTCTTTTCACCTGCATAACGCAGGGTGTCGACCACATAGGCGCTGTTTTGCTCATTGAGCACGCCGCAGCGCGGCTCACAGGCCATGGGAAAGGGCACTATGGTCAAACTACCGGCTTGCTGTGGCTTGGCCGCTTGGCTTGGTTGATAAGGCTTGAGCTGGAGACTGAGCCCCAGCATCTTGGCGCGCGCCTGCAGTAAGGCAGGATCCGCGCACACAACCAGCTCGGCCGGCCAGTCGCGCTGCGCCAGCTGTACTACCAGATCCGGACCTATGCCGGCAGGCTCTCCGGGGGTAATGGCAATACGTTTAATATCCAAGCGACTTAACCTCTGTCAGTTTCTGGGTCGAAGAGTTCAATGTATGCGTCGGCCCGCATTTCGTCCAGCCAGTTTTGTAACTCTTCGTTGAATTTGCGGCGGAAGATCAACTGATGCGCACGGTTGGTATTGAACTGATCCGTGGCATCGGTTTTGCGTCTCTCTTCCAGCTGAGTGATGTGCCAGCCGTGGGTTGAACGGAAGGGCTCACTGATTTCACCTTGCTTCAGGCTGTTGAGTGTTTGGGCAAACTCGGGCACATAAATGCTTGGGGCAGCCCATCCCAGCTCACCGCCTTTGGTGGCGCTGCCGGGATCTTCCGAATACTGGCGCGCCAGATCTTCAAACTTGGCTTCACCGCTGCGGATCTGTTTGAGGAACTGCTGCAACATCGCTTTAGCTCTATCTTCAGACAGAATTGGTGATGGCTTGAGCAGAATATGGCGGGCTCTGACTTCCTCAACTTCCTGAGTCTGTAGGCCGCGGGCGTCCATAATTTTGATGATATGGAAACCGGCACCACTCTTAATGGGGCCTATGATGTCGCCTGTTTTGGCATCAGTAATGACTTCGGCAAACAGGGTCGGCATCTCATTGATGTTCATGTAGTCCCAGATACCGCCTTCCAGCGCCTTGGGGCCTGCGGAGGAAGCAATGGCAGTTTCACGGAAGTCTGCACCGGATTTCAGACGTTCCAATACGGCATTAGCACGTTTACTGGCCGCTTCCAATTGCTCTGAGCTGGGGTTGGAAGGCACTTCGATCAGTATGTGGCCAACCTGATATTCGACGTCTTTCAGGCCCTGTTCCTTGATCAGTTTCACCAGGCTGTTGATCTCCTGGGGCGAAACCTGGATTCGGCGTTGTACTTGAATGCGCTGGATTTCACCCAGAGTCACTTCTTCACGCAGTTGCTCGCGGTATTGACTGAAGCTGTTGCCATCGGCTTCAATTTCGGCGCGCATCTGGGCGACCGTCATGTTCTGTTGCTTGGCGATATTCTCTATTGTTTGGTCCAGCTGCAGATCCCCGATATGCAGGCCGATACGGTCGGCCATCTGCAGTTGCAGACGGGTCAGGATCAAACGCTCAATAACCTGGGTGCGCAGTGCCTGATCTGAAGGCAGGCTTTGGCCGGCGGCCTTGGCGTTGGCCTTGACTGTGTCGACCATGTTCTGGACTTCACTTTCCAGCACTATGCCGTCGTTGATTTGCACCGCAACGCGATCCAGCAGTTGTGGTGCCGCCAGGGAAGCCTGGCTCATGACTAGAGCAAAAAATCCAAAAATCAGTTTCTTACAGGGTTTCATCCACAAAATCCTTGCCACATTTTCGTTTCGTTGGCCGCCGATGGCAGCGGCCCGGGTTGTCCAGATTGGACTCTCTGTCCTGTCCGAGGTTCAGCAATCTACCACAAATCTTGATTAATTCCTCAGATAAAGTGGTTTGCGGTAGTTGAACAGACCTTCATCCAACATGTCGTTGACCCCCAGAGGACCTGAGCCACCGAGACCTTTGATTACAAAGTTGAGGTAGACGCCGGTTTCGAACATTTCGCGCTCGTTGGGGGCGGCAGTCCTGAGGTCGTCTTCATAGTTGGTCTTGATACGGTAGTGGTAGCTCAAACGCACTGCCCAGCAGCATGACTCGTACTGGAAGCCGGTATAGCTTTCCACCGAGCGTTCCTCTTTAAGGTCGTAATACCAGTTACCGACAAAATAGAGTTCATCGGTAATAGGCCAGGTAGTACGGAAACCAGCCTGGGAGATATCCACTCTGTCGTTGGTGTTACTGTTGAGCAGATCCGGCACATAACGATAGCTGAACTGTAGCAGCTTGTTGGGGCCGGGGCGGTAGTCCAGAGATGCTTCGCTCTTCTTGTTGGAGCTGTTACGGGTATCGTATTGAATAGCACCACTGACAAACCAGTCTTTGTAGACTCGGGCATCCAGCTCAGCGGCCAGTACCGAAGTTGATGGTTGCTCCGTGAGGTCATCTTCATAGAGGCTGACCTTGCTGTCATCGAAATAGATGATCTGGCCTAGGCTGAACTTCAGTTGTTCCAGGTTACGCTCATCAAACAGGCGGGTGGTCAGACCCAGGGTTAACTGGTTGGCATCGGCGATGCGGTCCAGCCCCGAAAAGCGGCGGTCGCGGAACAGGCCGAAATAGTCCTGTTGCAGTTCACCCGTGTCATAAAGACCGATTTTGGACTGGTCTTCATAGCCGACATACAGATACTGGAATTGAGGTTCCAATGTCTGGCGATAGTTCTGGTTAAAGTAGTCGGTATAGCGCTCGAAGTTTATCTGACCGTGAATTCTCACCTGAGGCAAGGTACGGCTTATACTACTCTCCTGCTCGGACTGCTGAATATTGTGCTGCCAGTAGTTGGTTTGCATCAGCTTGACTTCACTGGTCAGTGAGCCTGCCGGGCCGTGAATAGGCAGAAGGATACTGGGCTCCATATGTACCCGTGTTGCCGTGGTGTAGATATCTTCTTTGTGACGGAAGTTGGTTATCTCTGAGGCGAAGTTGAAATCCAAGCCTTGCCACATTCCCGGAGTGCGGTAGTTGAAGTTCAACTGCGGCATCACCTGATAGGGCCGTTCTTCCTTGCCCAATACTTTGATGTCCTGCACTCTGGCACTGAAGTCCCAGTTGTCGGTGAAATAGGCGATTTCACCAACCCGGGACAACTGGTTGTCCGTGGCACGATTGACATCAGAGTTGAGATCGTTGAAGTAGTTGTTGTCCGAGACATCGGTATAGTTGGCTAACACCCGCCAGTTTTCATCCAGAGCGTCGCTGTGTTCCCAGTGATACATATAGCGGTTGGGGCTGCCATCAAGCATGTTATCGCTGCCCAGGTATTCCAGGTTGAACTGGCCTGTAGGCGTTTGTCGATTACCTGCATCACCCAACAAATAGCGGAATTCTGTCTTGGTAAACAAGCCCCGCGACGACATATAGTGTGGGGTGAAGGTCAGATCGTATTCGGGGGCTATGTTCCAATAAAACGGCGCGGCAAATTCCACCCCGTTGGTGGTGCTGGAACTGAAACTGGGGAACAGGAAACCTGTCTTGCGTTTCTCCGAAACCGGCACTGTCATGTAAGGAATATAGAATACCGGCACCCCGCCTATTCTGAGTTTGGCATCCCAGATCTCCCCCCACTCTTCTTTGCTGTCGATTTTGATCTTCTCGGCTTCCAGCAGCCAGGAGACATTATCCGGTGGGCAAGTGGTGAAGTTGGTGTTGTTCAGGATCAGGTTGTTGTTTTGGGTAATTTCCAGTTTCTGGGCATCCCCGTGAACCTGCTGACCGTGAAGCCAGTACTGTGCCCCTTCAAGGGTAGCGTTATTGGAACGCATCTGCGCCATCAGCGAGTCGGCGGTCACGGTAAACAGCGGGTCTTGAAACACCAGATTGCCCTGAGCGGTTAACTGCTGCTCCTGCTGGTTGACCGTGGCTCTTTCAGCGGAAATTCTGCGCCCGGCCTGAGAAAAGGTCACATTGCCTTCAAAGCTGGCCTCGAGCCCCAATTGTGCCGAAGAAGCATCCGAATGGATCTGTATTTTTTGATCGGCCAAAGGGCCGCTGCTTTCCCCAACCTGATGGTAGGGAACCGGAGGCAAGATAACACATTGAGCGTTGTTGCCGCCCTCCTGAGAAAGGGGTTCAGCCAGCGTCAGGGGGGGTAAAAGGCTCAGTGCCAGAAAATATCGGATCTGCATCTTAGGTCAATTATTTAGATTTCTTTGTCTGGACAAGTATTCGGAGGGAAAAGTTGCATCCTGCCTCGGGCAACGCAGCCATAAAAAACTCTGTATTTATTGGCTGTTTCCTGTTTTTTACCTCGGTATAATAAAGCAATTTTTCGTCAAGAGCCATGAGATGACCTTGTCTGACCCCAGATTTCTTTCCATGTCGTGCTGGTTGCAGCAACTTTTCGGTAAGCCCTTGCAAGCCAAGCTGATTTCCGGTGACGCCAGCTTCCGGCGTTATTTTCGCCTCAATGTGGATGGTCGTGATTACATAGTCACAGACTCTCCGCCCAACTTATTGGATAACAAACCCTTTATTGCTTTGGCACGGGCATATCATCAAGCGGGTATCCGAGTGCCCAAGGTGCTTGAGTTCAATGAGGCGGAGGGCTTTATCCTGCAGCAGGATCTTGGCGATAACTTGTTGTTGCCTGAGTTGACTGAAACCAATGTGAGTGCTTGGTATCTCAAGGCGCTGGCGATTTTGCCGGATATCGCGGCGGTGCGGGAAAGTGAGCTTGGTCCCTTGTCCGACTATGATGCGGCCTTTGTCGAGCGCGAGCTGGCGATTTTCAGCGAATGGCTACTGGAAAAACACTGGCAAGTCTCCCTGACAGCCGCTGAGCATACTATGTTGGCCGAAAGCTTTGCTATTCTGACTGCCAGCGCGCTTGCGCAACCCCAAGTCGGTATGCACAGGGATTTTCACAGCCGTAATCTGATGCTTAAAGAAGGTAAGCTTTGGGTAATAGATTTTCAGGATGCCGTATTGGGACCTGTGACCTATGATGCAGTCTCGCTGCTGAGAGATTGCTATATACGTTGGCCGGATGCGATAGTCGAGCCGCTGCTCAAAGCCTTCTTTGAACAGTGTCGCGAGCTGGGGTTGGTTGGCAAAGATGTTGATTATGCCACTTTCAGTCGCTGGTTCGATCTTATGGGAGTGCAGCGACACCTGAAGGCGGCGGGTATCTTTGCCCGCTTGCATCACAGAGATGGCAAGTCAGGTTATCTCAAGGATATACCGCTTACACTCGGCTATGTGGCAGATATCTGTGAGCGTTATCCTCAGTTGCAGGCGCTTTCCTCCTGGGTAAGACTGAAGTTATTGCCGCTGACTCAGCAACAGGCTCAAACCCAGTCTCAATTACAGTCCAGACCACAAGCAGAGGCACAGGAGCAAAAATGAAGGCGATGATTCTGGCTGCCGGTCGAGGGGAGCGTCTGCGCCCTTTGACCGATAAGCTACCTAAACCCCTGGTGCCCGTGGCCGGTAAGCCCTTGATTGAGTATCACATTGAACGTTTGGCCGCCATGGGCGTGACAGAGTTGGTGATCAACTGCGCCTGGCAGGCAGACAAACTGATTGAACACCTGGGAGACGGCAGCCGTTTTGGCGTGACGATTCATTACAGCCGTGAGATTGAAGCGCTGGAAACCGGCGGCGGGATCAAGAAAGCCCTGCCACTGCTGGGTAATGCACCTTTTTTGGTGATTAACGGCGATGTGTTTATCGATGCCATGCCTGAGCTGCCCAATTTGGCGGCCGATACTCTGGCGCACCTGTTTCTGGTGGATAACCCGGCGCAGCATCCCGAGGGAGACTTCGCCTTGCTGCCGCAAACATTCGGCTATTCGCGGGTCAGTGACAGGGGCGCGCCCAGGTACACTTTCTCCGGGGTGGGAATATATCGCCCCGAATTATTCGATGGGGTAACCCAAACACATTTTGCCTTGGCGCCGCTGCTGCGGCAAAAGATGGCGCAGGGGCTTATCAGCGGCAGTCATTTCACCGGTTATTGGTGTGATGTCGGCACACTGGACAGGTTGCAACAGCTGGAGCTGAGGCAGGCCAAAGGGGCTGTTTAACCACGACCCCGCAAGCAGACACAAGATAAGACAGTTCAAGATTGAATATTGGCCCGGCCAAGGGCGGGCACACTATGGGATAACAGATGCGTATTTGGGGTAAATTTTTCGGCGGTGTCATCGGCTTTATGTTCGGGCGTTTCTTCGGTGCCTTACTGGGGATCTGGCTTGGACATCTATATGACAAGCGGATGGCAGCTGCTCAGGGGGAAAGTGCCGGCAGTCGGCAGGCTGAGTTTTTCAACACCACTTTTGCCGTTATGGGGCATATCGCCAAGGCTTCTGGACGGGTGACTGAAAATGATATCCGCATGGCCACCAGTCTGATGGATATGTTGCGCCTCAGCGGCGCGGCGCGAAAAGATGCCCAGCAGGCGTTTCGCGAGGGCAAGGAGCCGGACTTTGAACTGGAAGCCAGCCTGCGCCGTTTTCGGCGCATCACCTTTGGTCGCCGGGAAGTACAGCAGATGTTTCTGGAAATTCAAATCCAGACAGCCCTGTCTGACGGTGAGCTGCAGGACAAGGAATATGCAATACTGCAGGTGATTGCCAGAGAGCTGGGATTCAGCAGCTTTCAGCTCGATGAGCTGCTCAAGCGTTGGCAGGCAGAGTTTCGCTTTCAGCAAGCGCCCGGCGATCATAGACCATCGGTTGCCGATGCCTATGAAGTCTTGGGGCTGTCGGAGTCCGCCAGCGATCAGGATGTCAAACGCGCCTATCGTAAATTGATGAATGAACATCATCCGGATAAATTGGTAGCCAAGGGCTTACCGGAAGAGATGATGGAGTTGGCCAAGCGTAAGGCTCAGGATATTCAGGCGGCTTACGACAGGGTCAAGAGCAGTAGAGGAATGCGCTGAGCCTAGCCCTTGGGGGGCGGCTCATACTGTTAAAGAGGGTTCACCCAAGGAGAGCGCCATGAAACTTGCTTATTCAATTCCCTTGCTTTTGGCCCTGAGCGGTCAGGCTCAGGCCGAAGTGTTTGTTGCGCCGTTCGGCGGTTACAGCTTTGGCGGCAATGATCTGGACTATAGGTCCAGCGAAAGCGCAGTTAATGACAACAATAGTGCGGATATTACCGAGGCCGGTCATTTTGGCTTTATGTTGGGGCTGACGACGTCAGAGCCGGGTGACATGTATCTGCTTTACTCCCATCAGGGCACTGAGCTCAGTGGCAATGGTTTTCCGGGCGCTGACAAGCTGATGGACCTCAGCGTTGATTATCTGCATCTGGGGGGCACGCTCTATTTCCCTAAAGGCAAGCTGCGGCCCTATGTCACCGCCAGTGCCGGTTTGACGCAACTGCGTCCCGAGTATGGCAGTAATGAGACGCGTTTTTCCATGGGACTTGGGCTGGGGCTGGATTACCAACTGCTGGAGCAGCTATCCCTGTTTGCCGATGTGCGCGGTTATGCGACCCTGATAAACAGTGACAGCAGCCTGTTTTGCGATGCCAATCAGTGCTTATGGCATATCAAGGGCGATACCCTGTGGCAGGGACAGGTCAATCTGGGGTTAAGATACCGTTTCTGAGTGGGGTAACAAAGAGGTGAGTATGAGCTTAAAAATAGTAGTTCTGGATGGCTTTTGTCTCAATCCCGGCGATCTCGATTGGTCGCCACTCAAGGCGCTTGGGGAGCTTAGCGTCTATGACAGAACTCCGGCTGAGCTTGTGCAGCAACGCGCCCAAGGCGCCGATATTCTGCTCACCAACAAGACAGTGCTCGGGGCGCAGCAACTGGCGGCGCTGCCCGGGCTCAAGTACGTAGGCATTCTTGCCACGGGCACCAATGTGGTCGACTTACAGGCCGCCGGCGACCTTGGCATCACAGTCACCAATGTGCCTGGCTATGGTCCGGATGCGGTGGCGCAGATGGTTTTTGCCCATCTCTTGTATCACACCCAACAAGTGGCGCAGCACCACCAGGCTGTGGCGGCGGGGGCCTGGAGCCAGTGCGCCGACTTCTGTTTTACTTTGTCACCGCTGATGTCACTCACGGGCAAGGTGATGGGAATAGTCGGTTATGGTGATATAGGCTCGCGAGTGGCGAATATTGCCAGGGCGCTGGGGATGCGGGTGCTGCTGCATACCCGAACTGAGCGCCATGACCTGGCCGAAGGCATCAACTGGGCGCCACTGGAGCAGTTGTATCGTGAAGCCGATGTGATCTCGCTGCACTGCCCGCTGACCGCGGCGACCGAGAAGATGATCAATCAAGACTCGCTACAGCTGTTAAAGCCCGGGGTGATTTTGATCAATACCGCCCGTGGTGGGCTGGTGGATGAAATTGCGCTTGCCACAGCACTCAATCAGGGCAAGTTGCGGGCCGGAGTGGATGTGCTCTCCAGTGAGCCTCCAATGCCAGACAACCCCTTACTCAATGCCAAAGGAGTCAGCATAAGTCCGCACAATGCCTGGGCGACAATAGAAGCCAGGCAGAAGCTGTTGGATATTGCCGTGGACAACCTGCGCGCCTTTATTGACGGAGACTCAGTTAACCAGGTTTAACTCAATAAGGTATAGTGCGGCACAGTTGCCGATAGGAGCAGGGCTCCAACATGGCTTGGGTCAGCCCGAACCGGGCCGCCAGTTGCCAAAGCTCGCTGCGAAGCTGCTCCAGCTTATCGCTATCGTCGGTCATGATCGCCAGCTCGGCAAAATCGCCGAGCCCCGCCAGGCTGTCCAGCGTCATATGCCACTTGCCGATAAAGTAGATGCTGCGGCGTTTTTGCAGCCGCTGCACCGGCACATAGCCCATGGCGCTGAGCATGCTGCGGGCCCTGGCGGCATCCGAGATATTGACCGCCTCACAGCAATCCGCTCCCGGGCCCTTGAGGATCCACAGCAGATTGTTGGATGGCTGCATCTCCCGGATGCACAGAGACTTGTCCGCCGCGGCCAGTTGACCATCCGGGGTATCGAAGTAGCAGTCGTCCTCCTGATTATCGGCAAACATGCACTCATGCTCCATGGCATTGAGGCGCTCAAGCAGTTGTTGTTTGCTGCAAGATTCATTCAGACGGAACTTGAGTTCCACTTCATACTTACCCTGAAAATGCTGGCTCATGGCGGCTTCTTTTAAAAAATTACTTCTACTTTGGCGGCGCTGCGTAGCGCCTTGTCTATGGCACTTTGGATATCCAGATCCCTTGCCAGGGCAACTCCCAGACGGCGGCGACCATGGATCTCCGGCTTGCCGAACAGTCGCAGCTGGGTGTCGGCTTCGCTCAGCGCTGCTGCAAGGCCCGTGTAGCGCAGGTTGTTTGAGTCGCCTTCTTTGAGCACCACAGCCGAAGCGCTGGGGCCGTGCTGGCGGATATTGGCGATCGGCAATCCAAGAATGGCACGCACGTGCAGGGCAAACTCGGACAGATCCTGGCTTATCAGGGTCACCATGCCGGTGTCGTGGGGCCGGGGCGAGACTTCAGAGAAGTAGACTTCATCGCCCTTGATAAAGAGTTCTACCCCAAACAAACCATGGCCGCCGAGCGCCTCAACCACTTTGGCGCCTATCTGTTGCGCCTTTTCCAGGGCCACTTGGCTCATGGCCTGTGGCTGCCAGGATTCGCGGTAGTCACCGTCTTCCTGCCTGTGGCCTATAGGCGCACAGAAATGAATGCCGTTGACTGCACTTATGGTGAGCAGGGTGATTTCGTAGTCGAAAGGCACAAAGCCTTCGACTATCACCCGGCCTTGCCCGGCGCGGCCACCTTGCTGAGCATACTCCCAGGCCGCGGCTATCTGAGCTTGTTCGCGGATCACGCTCTGGCCCTTGCCCGATGAGCTCATCACAGGCTTGACCACGCAGGGCAAACCTATTTTGGCCACCGCCTGATTGAATTCTGCTTCAGTGTCACAAAAGACGTAGGGCGAGGTGGGGATCCCCAACGTCTCTGCCGCCAGACGGCGAATGCCTTCTCTGTCCATGGTCAACTGGGTGGCTCTGGCGGTGGGTACCACCTTCAGGCCTTCGGCCTCCATTTGCGCCAGCGTCGCTGTGGCTATGGCTTCGATTTCCGGAATGACCAGATGGGGTTTTTCCAGCTCGATGACGGCGCGCAGCGCCTCGGGATCGAGCATGTTGACCACATGAAAACGATGGCTGACCTGCATGGCCGGGGCATTGGGGTAGCGGTCGACGCCGATGACTTCGACGCCCAGGCGCTGCAGTTCAATCGCAACTTCTTTGCCCAGTTCGCCGCAGCCGAGCAGCATGGCGCGCACGGCGCCTTGGCTAAGGGGAGTGCCTAACATAGTGTGGGTACCTTTGGTTATTGTAGCTGCCTGTGGCAGCGGATTTTTTTGCTAGTTTACCCTTTGGTAATCGACTTGGGCGGAAGGCTTGATAAATTGTGCGCTGGATCACTGCTTGCGTTGCTGTGGCGAATGTTGGAATTTTGTTATTCTTAAGTCCGTTATTATCGTGCGGGAAGCCAGAATGCAGGATGTCAAAGACTTAACCGGGGTGCTCAGGGGCGGTACGCCCTTGGTGATAATTGAAACGTATGAGGAGCCCAGGGTATTGGAACTGCTCAAACGAGTGGCCGGTGTGCTGATGCAGCCCCTGTATGGCTGGAGTGTTACCCAGGGGCTCAAGCGGCTGGACAGGGAAGTTGGGGTGCAGAAATTCAATGCCGAACCGACCGATATTCTGGCGCACATCAAGGCCAGCCAGCAGCAGGGGATCTATGTGCTTTGTGACTTTCACCCTTATGTGGTTGAGGCGCCGCGTAACGTGAGAATGATCAAGGAGATTGCCCTTGAGCACGAAACCTTGCAGCACACCCTGGTGATGGTCAGCCACGCCTTTGATGTTCCCCCTGAACTGAGCCGTTACTGCGCTCATTTCTCCCTTTCCATGCCAGGGCAGGCCCAGCTGGAAAACCTCATCATAGAGGAAGCGCGCCTGGCCCGAGCCAAAGGGGCCTTGAATCGTCTCGATGAAGCCGTGATCCCACTGCTTGCCGGTAATCTTCGCGGTCTGAGCCATGCCGATGCCCGCCGTCTTGCCCGTAAGGCCATCTGGGATGATGGCGCCTTGTGTCACTCGGATATTCCCGTGGTCAACAAGGCCAAGTTTGCGCTTTTGGATATGGAAGGTGTGCTGCAATTTGAGTACGACACCTGTGACTTTGCCGATGTTGCCGGGCTGTCCAGACTCAAGGAGTGGCTGAATCACAGGCGCCTTGGCAGCGATGCGCAAGCATTCGATACGCCCAAGGGCGTGATGCTGCTCGGGGTGCAGGGTAGCGGCAAGAGCCTGGCGGCCAAGGCGGTGGCCGGGATCTGGCAGCGGCCTTTACTGCGCCTGGATATGGCCGGACTCTACAATAAGTACATAGGCGAGACGGAGCGCAACCTCAAGAAAGCGCTGGAGATGGCGGAATTGATGGCGCCCTGCGTACTCTGGATAGATGAAATTGAAAAGGGGCTGGGCAGCAGTAACAGCGATGAAGGCACCTCGAAGCGGATCCTCGGCACCCTGCTGACCTGGATGGCAGAGCGCAAGTCCGAAGTCTTTATGGTGGCGACCGCCAATGATATCAGCGCGCTGCCTCCCGAGCTGCTGCGTAAGGGACGCCTGGATGAGATATTTTTTGTCGACCTGCCGGACAGCTCCACCCGGGAGGAGATCTTCCGTATCCACTGCCGTAAGCGCAATATCGATCCGGCCGCGCTGGAATTGGCGAGTCTGGCAAGCGCCAGTGAAGGTTTCTCCGGCGCCGAGATAGAGCAGGCGGTTATTTCCGCCCGTTATGCTGCGAGGGCAGCTAGGCAGGAGGCCAATCAGGCCTGGCTGCTCGATGCCCTGAGTCGGACCCGCCCCTTATCTGTGGTGATGGCCGAAAAGCTCAACGCTTTGCGTCAATGGGCCAACGGCCGCACTGTGATGGCTCACGGTTGAGGCGGAAACTGGCTCAGGATCCGTATCACGGTTTCCCGAGTTGCCTCTGCCTTACCTTCACCGCCATCGCTGAAGCTGAACTGATCGCTGCCGCGCCAGATGAGGCGGTTGCTACTCGCTTCTATGATATCGATTTGTATGGTTTGGAGTTTGGCATCGGCGCCCAAGGGCACACCCACACTGGTGCCTACGCCAATGCCGCCGCCAGAGCCCCAGGTGCCGCTGCCAAGGCCGATGGAGAGGCCTGAGTCTTTCGGCTTATCTGTAGTGCGAAAGGCAAAGGAAACCTTGAAGTCCGCTGACTCAGTGACTTCAGTAAATTGTTTGCTTTTCAGCGTGTCGACAATTGCCTGATTGATCCGCTCGGCGCTCAGGGGATCATCACTGCTGGAAATCGGCAGGGGGGTGAACTTTTGTAGCTTGGCGAAGCTGTATCCTGGGTCGTAGTCCTGTTTCGGCTGCTGGGCGCAGGCCGTCAGCAGCAGGGGTAACAGCAGCAAAAGTGTCCTGAATGTCATCGCTTGTCCTCCGTGAAAGGATATACCTTACCCTGTGACTTTGTGCCAAAGCGGCCGTTAGTGCAAGAAGCGGATAAAAAATCGCCTTTTTAAGAATGAGATGATATACCTAAGGTTTACCCATCAGATAGAGCCTGCATTTACGCCCCTATGGAACAACTGGTCTTTTTTGATATCCCCAGCCCCTGTATCGGTGTCTGCCAGACAGATGCCAAGGGCTATTGCAAAGGTTGTTTCCGTAACCGTGAAGAGAGGTTTGATTGGCTCAATTTTTCCAACGCCCGCAAGTTGGATGTTATTCGCCTGTGCAAGGCGCGTAAACGGCGTTGGCAACTGGCGCAAATAAAGGCGCGCAGGGCGCAGCTAAAGGTGGAAGAGCTGCAGTTGAATCACAGCCTGGACTTTGATGCCAAAGACGACGCAGACGAGCCTCTGGACTTCAGTGATTTCAGTCTCGATTGAGTTCACGCTTGGGCAGGCTGATGCAAAAACGGGTTTCCCCGGGGCGGCTGAATAGCAGGATTTCCCCATGATGGCGTTCGGCTATACGCTTGATTATTGCCAGCCCCAGCCCAAAGCCTTTATTGTTGTTGCGTGAGGTATCGCTGCGGACAAAGGGCTCGAATATCTTGCGTTGTTCCTCTTCGGGGATCCCTTCACCATCGTCTTTAACCTCAATAGTCACCCTGTCTTTTTCATCACTCAGAGTCACCTGAATTTGGCTTTCGGCAAAGCGCTGGGCATTGGTGAGCAGGTTTTGCAGTGCTCTTTCAATCAAGGCCGGTTCACAGGTGAAGGGCAGTTTGGCGACGGAACTATCCAGGGTTATTGGAATCGGGCTCAGGCTCTGCAGTCTGTCTATCACCTGGCGGCAGAGGGCGGTGAGATCGCAGCTCTCCTGTCTCAGCCCTGTTTGGGCCGACTCCAGGCTGGCGTAGGTGAGCATCTCCTGCAGCAAGGATTCCATCTCTTTGACATCTTCTGTCATGCCGGCAATAAAGTCGGCTCTGGCGGTTTCATCGGCTCCTTTACGGCAATAGTTGGGGATCAGCGCCAGGGCGAACTTGAGCCTGGCCAGCGGCGTGCGGATCTCGTGGGATACAGCATTGGCCAGGTGTCGTTGGTTGTCGATAAGAGCACCGATATGCCGTGCCATCTCATTGAAAGTGTGCGCCAGGGGCTTTACCTGAGAGCGGGGCGACAGCTTGATACGGGTATCCCATTTGGCTTGTCCGAGGGCTTCAGTTGCTTGTTTGAGCACTTTAAGATCTCTCGATAGCGGCCAGACCCAAACCAAGGCCACACCGGCCAGCGACAGATAGAAAAACAGGGTGAATAGGCCACGCAGTCTGGCTCTGGGATCTGTGTCTATCGGGCCTGTCATCAGCACCTGTTGGTCCAGGCGGATAAACTGCATCTGTCTACCTGAGTTGGTCAGGGTAGTGAAGACTTCACCGGGAGCTAACTCGCCATCATCGGCCAGGGTGATCTTGTCGGCACTGAACAGACGCAATGGATAGGTGGCATTGACATTGGCGGTGGCGATCGCCTGTTGCCGCTGTTCTGGGCTCATGGGCTTCAAGATGGCTGCCATGGCCATAAGTGGCGCATCGGCCAAGAGTTCCGCCTCGTCATCGTGTTGCTGCCAAAGGGCGTCTAGGGTCCATCCCAGCCCGAGAAAGCTCAGGCTGATCAGTAGATACAAACTGATGAAGAGGCGTTTCACGCGGTAACCTATTTGGGGATTAGCTGTTCCAGGCTTCGGGGGCAAATAGATATCCCTGGCCCCAAACCGTCTTGATCCTGAATGGCGTTTCTATGTTATCGCCCAGTTTTTTACGCAGGCGGGAGATACGTACGTCTATCTTACGATCCTTGCCATCGAAGTCGATATTCAGCAGGCACTGATAGATATATTGGCGGCTCAGTACTTGGCCGGCCTGGGATGCCAGCAGCCACAGGAGTTCAAATTCGTGACTGGTGAGATCCACCTCTTTATCGCCCAGACGAATTGCCTGGGTGTGAGGATCTATGCTCAGCTTGCCAAAGCTCAGGCAGTGAGATTCTGCCATAGGTGGCTTGGTATGACGTCTCAGCAGATTGTTGATCCGCGCGACCAGGAGTGCCGGGTCAACCGGTTTAACCACATAGTCATCGGCTCCCAGTTCCAGGCCTTTGATTTGATCTTCATTGGAGCCAAGTGCGCTCATCAGCAGGATAGGGCCGGCAAAGTAATCCGGCAGTTTTTCGCACAGCGACAGTCCATCCATGCCTGGTAGCATGATGTCCAGCAAGATAATATCAGGTTTGTAGTTGAGCAGTCGGGTCAAAACTGTGTCACCGCGGCGCTCAACTTCTACATGCATGCCATGGGACTTGAGATAATCCACAATAAGGTTGGCAAGACGAATGTCGTCTTCTACCAATAAAACTCGGTGAGTCGATTGCGCTGAGGTCATCAGAATAAACTCCAAGGGTTGCGATATCTGCGCCTGACATTGGTGTCAGATACGGGGGTCGTTCTAAAGTAAACGCCGGCTAAGGTTTGCCATGTGTCTTTATCTACCATGACAAAATGAATGTCCTCACTGGTTGTGAGCCGGAATGTGAGGCTGTGCACATCTTCAGTTTCACTGCACCAACGTTGTAACCCTTCATAATCAGAAAGGATACAAACCGCACCATTTGTATTAGTCCAGCTTAAACTGACATCAAGCGAACAGGTGTCCTCTTCACTCTTGAGAATACAGAGCTGAGGTGTGATAGCCAGCTTGATTTCTTGATTGTTATTATCTGGGTCAGCCTGCACCTTGGTTGCAAATATCATTGACAACATCAGCAGCAGGAACAGCCAACGCCAGCTGTTTGCTATGCGCACCTTGTTTAAAACCTATAGGCAGCACCAATGAAAAAAGCCCTGACATCATCTTCATCCAGCAGAGGGCTCTTGGCTATTTCATCGGCAAGTTTGGTATAACGCAGTCCCAATATAAGATCCCAGTCCTCGTTGAGGCTATAACGGCCGGTAAACTCCAGCCCGCGGTTAAAGCCTGAACTCCCCTGGTAAGCCTGACTCCAATAGGCATTCTCGCTTGGTCTTACGCCAAAGTAATAATCGACTATTTCTTTACTCTTCCACTCTATATTCAGGGCGAACTCAAGTTTCCAGCGTTCCAAATTCAGCTGATACAACCACCTGGCTTTGGCCTCAGTGCCCTGGTGAACATTGAACATATCATGAGTAAGCGAAAGATTCAGTATACCGTATTGAGTGTAAAAAAAAGCCTCGGCTCCGCCAAGAAATGTAAAGTGTCTGTCTTCCAATTCATTAAATACTTTTGGTGGTTCATTGGCTTGCATTAACATCATGGGTGCCGCGCGACTCTCGGTGGCCTTGGAGATCTGAGAGCTGCCACCGAAAGTAAATACATTACTGGGGTCCCAGCGATAGAAAAAAGCCCGCTCTTTGCTGTAGGCCGTCACCAGATTAATGGTGTAGTTTTCCGACTCGGCCAGGGTTAGTCCCAGATTACCGTTATCAAAAAACCAGTTTTTACCATAGTAGGCAATACTGGGAATGACATAGAGGGGAATATCGTCCTGCTGGCGTAAGGGGTTGGTTTTTTGACCGTAACCCAAGGCCAGTCCTAGATCCCATTTATCAATAGGGATGCATTCTGTCTCTTTGCAATAGGGATGTGCCCAGGCATTGAGAGACAAGAGGCCGATTATGAATAAGCAGAGCCGTACAGACATTGAATACCGAAAATATTACTAAAAGCTATGACCAAGAATAGTGCTGAAGACTAACATTTGTGCGGCGCAAATTCAGAGATTTCTTTCATGAAAGTAGCAATTTGATACAGACGTAATCTTTGTTTGGCGGAGGTTTCAGCGCTGGGCAGAAATCCGGGACTGAGTTAGCATGATGAAAATCAGCTGAAAAAAAGGACAAAGCTATGGCCCGTAACCCCTTCGATTGGCAAGATCCCTTGCAGTTTGACAGCCTGTTGCTGCCGGAAGAAAGGATGATCCGCGATACTGTGCATGAATATGCCCAAAGCAAATTGCAACCCAGGATCCTGCAGGCAAATCGCGAGCAATACTTTGATCCCGAGATCATGACAGAGCTCGGTGCTCTGGGGTTACTCGGGGCGACTCTGCCGACTGAATATGGCGGCGCCGGGGTCAACTATGTCAGCTATGGCCTGATTGCCCGTGAGATAGAGCGGGTCGACAGTGGTTATCGTTCCGCCATGAGTGTGCAGTCCTCTTTGGTGATGCATCCGATTTTTGCCTACGGCAGTGAAGAGCAGAAACAGAAATATCTGCCAAGGCTGGCCCGGGGTGAACTGATTGGCTGTTTTGGGCTGACCGAGCCGGATGTAGGTTCAGATCCCGGCGGTATGAAGACTCGCGCCGAAGCCATCCCCGGAGGGTATCGGCTCCATGGCAACAAGATGTGGATCACCAATTCACCGATTGCCGATCTCTTCCTGGTTTGGGCCAAGCTTGATGGGGTCATTCGTGGCTTTTTAGTGGAAAAGGGCACCCCTGGGCTGTCGGCGCCCAAGATAGAGGGCAAGTTTTCTCTCAGGGCTTCGATAACCGGCGAAATCGTGCTGGACGGAGTTGAAGTGGGTGTCGATGCTCTGCTGCCCAATGTCGAGGGGCTCAAGGGGCCCTTTGGTTGTCTCAACAAGGCCAGATACGGCATCGCCTGGGGCGCCTTGGGCGCGGCCGAGTTTTGCTGGCACGCCGCGCGGCAATACAGTCTGGACCGAGTCCAGTTCGGCAGACCATTGGCGGCCAATCAGCTAATCCAGAAAAAGCTGGTGGATATGCAAACAGATATCACCACGGCGCTGTTTGCCTGCTTGCAGGCCGGTCGCTTGCTGGATCAGGACAGTTTGGCTATCGAGGCCATCTCGCTAATCAAGCGTAACTCCTGCGGCAAGGCGCTGGAAATTGCTCGCCAGGCCAGGGACATTCATGGTGGTAATGGTATCAGTGACGAGTTTCATGTCATCCGGCATCTGATGAACCTGGAAGCGGTCAATACCTATGAGGGGACCCATGATATTCATGCCTTGATCCTGGGACGGGCCCAGACAGGCTTGGCGGCTTTTAGTTAAGGAGAACAACAGAGTGCAGGTAACAGAGTTTGAACCCAAGGTGAGTCAGTCACAACAAGAGGTAGTGGTGCGCCACAGCGAGCACACGGATATTCCGGCAATACGGGCGCTATTTACTCAGCCCAGCTGTTATGCCGGCACCTTGCAGCAGCCCTTTCCGTCACTCGAAAAGTGGTATAAGCGCCTGGGCGAACTGCCGGATGGTTATTATTCGCTGGTTGCAGAGTGGCAAGGGGAGGTGGCAGGTCAGCTCTCCTTGCAGGTGCAAACCAACCCCAGACGTAAGCATGTGGCCGACCTGGGGATGGCGGTGAGTGAAGAGTGCCGCGGTATCGGCGTGGGTTCTGCGCTGCTGGCGGCCGCAGTGGATTTGGCCCATAACTGGTTGGCGGTGAGACGCCTTGAGCTGACGGTTTATACCGACAATCACGCCGCTATAACGCTCTACAAACGCCATGGCTTTGTGATTGAGGGCGAGGCGCGGGACTATGCTTTTCGCGATGGCGAGTATGTGGATGTGTTTTTCATGGCCAACATCCGCGAATGATTACTCAAACATCAAGAACAGATAGACCACAAACAACACCAGGTGAGTCGCCCCGTGCAGCGCATGGGTGCGACCACTACACTCAGGATCATTTTTCATTATCTTGTGCCCCCTTCGAGTGACGGACAAAAGACAGGTATTATGCCTGTGGCTGCTTCCCCTTATCCCGGGTCAGCCACAGACTGCCCAGTATGCTGACCAGTAGAATAATCGCGATGACCGCCAGTGCCAGCATGATAGGTAGATGATAGATATCCAGTAGAAGCATCTTGATACCGATAAACATCAGGATCAGCGCCAGGCCATATTTGAGCAGTACAAAACGTTCGGCGGCGCCCGCCAACAGAAAGTACATGGCCCTGAGGCCCATGATGGCGAAGATGTTGGACGTCAGTACGATAAAGGGATCTGTGGTGACCGCGAAGATGGCCGGGATACTGTCCACCGCGAAGATGATGTCGCTGATCTCCACAGCGATCAACGCCAGCAGCAGGGGGGTGGCAAATAATACGCCGTGGCGACGCACCACAAAATGCTCACCTTGAAGATTTTTCACCACCCTCAGGTGTTTTCTGAGCCAGCCGAGCAGCTTGTTGTTGGAGAGGTCGGTTTCATTATCTTCCTTGGTAAACAGCATCTTGACGCCGGTAAACAGCAGAAATGCCCCGAAAAGATACAGCACCCAATGGAACTGATTAATCAGCCAGGTGCCGCCAAATACCATGGCGGTACGCATCACTATGGCGCCCAGTACTCCGTAGAGCAGCACCCGTCTTTGCAGTTCGGCGGGGATAGCGAAATAGCTAAACAGCATCAGCCAGACAAACACATTGTCCACGGCCAGGGCTTTCTCGATGAGGTAGGCGGTGAGAAACTCCAGCCCTTGTTGATTGGCGACTTCGAGACCTGCGGTCTGTTTCAGGTAGAACCAAATCCCTAAGTTGAACAGCATGGCGACGCTTATCCATACCAGGGTCCAGATCCCCGCCTCTTTGATAGAGACTTTATGGCTGTGACCACCGCCGACAAACTTAAGGTCTATCCAAAGGATCCCCAGTACTATTACCAGAAATCCGCTCCATAACCACCAGGTACCCATTTCATTTTCTCCAAATACAACAAAGCCTGCCACCGACGGCAGGCCAGCTGAAGGAGCGCGGATCTTGCCTGTCGGCAAGGTCTCACTTACAAAGCACAGCTCAGTGGCTTTGCCCGGTTGCCGGGTGCGCAAACACCGTAATGACGACAAGCCGGCGAGAAGTTACTCCCCTTGGAATATTCTTCAATCTAACAATATGTTGTTCCGATAGCCAGACTTAGCTGATGAAATTATCTGAATTCGGGGGCCATTTGGAGTCGAGGGCAAGCGAATAGTAAAAAAGGGCAGTCGATTGACTGCCCTTGGGTTTTATGGCTCTTGGGTTAACCGTTAGGCTTCCAGTTTGGCCAGCTCGGCTTGTTGCTCTTTGAGCTTGTCCATATCGCGCTTGAGATCAGCCATCTTGCTGCGCTCTTTGTCGATAACGGCTGCCGGGGCTTTGGCGACAAAGCCTTCATTGGACAGCTTGCCTTCAATGCGGGCCACTTCGCCACTCAGCTTCTCCAGCTGTTTGTCGATACGGGCCATTTCGGCCGCTACGTCGATAAGCCCTGCCATAGGGATCAACAGTTCCATCTCGCCTACCAGTTGGGTGGTGGACATGGGCGCGTTGTCGCCATCGGCCAAAATCGTCATGCTTTCCAGCTTAGCCAGGGTAGTGAAGAAGGTTTGGTTGGCCTCTACACGGGCCTTGTCGCGAACACTGACACTGCGCAGCAAGGCGTTGAGCGGCTTGGACGGAGCTATGTTCAGCTCGGCGCGGATGTTACGCACGGCAACAATCACTTGCTTGACCCATTCCAAGTCGGCCATGGCCTCGGTATCGACTTTGTCGGCCTGATACTCAGGGAAGGCGGCCAGCATCAAGGTTTCACCTTCTACACCGGCAAGTGGTTTGACACGGTGCCAGATGGTTTCAGTGATGTATGGCATCAATGGGTGCATCAGGCGCAACAGCTGCTCGAGTACAGTCACCAGAGTATGACGGGTGCCACGCTGCTCGGCTTCAGAGCCGTTTTGCAGCACAGGCTTGGTCAGCTCAAGATACCAGTCACAGAACTGGTTCCAGGTGAATTCGTACAGGGTATTGGCGGCCAGGTCGAAACGATAGGCGCCCATATGCTCTTCGAAGGTCTTGACCGTTTGGTTGAACAGACCTGTGATCCAGCGATCCGCCAGCGACAGCTGCATCTCACCGCCGGCCTTGCCGTTAGGTGAGTTGGGGCCGCAATCCTGATCTTCCGTGTTCATCAGTACATAGCGGGAAGCATTCCACAGCTTGTTACAGAAGCTGCGGTAACCGTCCAGGCGCTTCATGTCCCAGTTGATGTCACGGCCGGTGGATGCCATGGCAGCCAGGGTAAAGCGTAGCGCATCGGTACCGTGGGCTTCGATGCCGTCGGCAAACTCCTTGCGGGTGCTCTTTTCAATCTTGGCGGCCAGTTGCGGCTGCATCATGTTGCCGGTGCGCTTGCCAACCAGAGACTCGAGATCTATGCCATCGATCATATCCAGAGGATCCAGCACATTGCCCTTGGACTTGGACATCTTGTTGCCTTGCTCATCACGGATAAGCCCGGTCACATAGACAGTCTTGAAGGGTACCTGAGGTGTGCCGTCTTCATCCTTGATGAAGTGCATGGTCATCATGATCATCCGGGCTACCCAGAAGAAGATGATGTCGAAACCTGTCACCAGCACGTCTGTGGGGTGGAAGGTTTTCAGCTCAGGAGTCTGCTGTGGCCAGCCCAGGGTTGAGAAGGTCCACAGGGCAGAGGAGAACCAGGTATCCAGTACATCATCGTCCTGACGCAGAGCAATATCGCTTGCCAAGTTGTGCTTGGCGCGTACTTCGGCTTCGTTACGGCCGACATAGACCTTACCGCTGTTGTCATACCAGGCCGGAATGCGGTGACCCCACCACAGCTGGCGCGAAATACACCAGTCCTGAATGTCACGCATCCAGGAGAAGTACATGTTCTCGTATTGCTGAGGTACAAACTTGATATCGCCGTTTTCCACCGCTTCTATGGCTGTCTTGGCCAGTGGTTTGACAGACACATACCATTGGTCGGTCAGCAGCGGTTCAATCACCACGCCGCTGCGGTCGCCATAAGGCACTTTCAGGCCGTGGGGCTCGATTTTTTCCAAAAGACCCAGGGTCTCGAATTCGGCGACAACGGCATCGCGGGCCTTGAATCTGTCCATACCGGCATAACGGCTTGGCAAAGAGGCGTCCAATTCGGTGTTGAGGCTACCGTCGACATTCACTACTTCGGCCACAGTGCGGATGGCGGCATCCTGGGTAAGGATGTTGAACATAGGCAGATTGTGACGCTTGCCGACTTCATAGTCATTGAAGTCGTGGGCCGGAGTGATCTTCACGCAGCCGGTACCGAACTCCATATCTACATAGTCATCGGCCACCACAGGAATACGGCGGTTAACGATTGGCAGAATGATCTCTTTGCCAATCAGGGATTGATAACGCTCATCGTCAGGGTGCACGGCAACGGCACTGTCACCCAGCATGGTTTCCGGACGTGTGGTGGCGACAATCAGATAGTCTTTACCGTCGGCGGTCAGGGCGCCATCGGCGAGTGGATAGCGGAAATGCCACATGTGGCCCTGCTTTTCCTTGTTTTCCACTTCCAGATCGGAAATTGCAGTGTGCAGCTTGGGATCCCAGTTAACCAGGCGCTTACCGCGATAGATGAGGTCATCTTCATAGAGGCGAACAAACACTTCCTGCACGGCTTCCGACAGGCCTTCGTCCATGGTGAAACGCTCACGGTCCCAGTCTACCGAGGCGCCCAGGCGACGCATCTGGCGGGTAATGGTGCCACCGGACTGGTTCTTCCATTCCCATACCTTGTCCATAAAGGCTTCACGGCCCAGGTCGTGGCGGCTCTTGCCTTCTTCGGCGGCGACTTTGCGCTCCACCAACATCTGGGTGGCGATACCGGCATGGTCGGTACCCACTTGCCAGAGGGTATTCTTGCCTTTCATCCGCTGGTAACGGATCAGGGTGTCCATAATGGTATCCTGAAAGGCGTGTCCCATATGCAGGCTGCCGGTGACATTCGGCGGCGGGATCATGATGCAATAGTTGCCCTGGGACTCGTCACCGTGGGGCTTGAAGTAACCTTTCTCTTCCCATACACGGTAGAGCGCTTGTTCAATAGACTGCGGATTGTATGTTTTTTCCATGGGAACTGTCGTTTCTCAAACAAAATTAAGTGGTTGTGTTGCCAAATCCTGGGTGCTGAGCGTGACTCCCAGATTACGATACTGGCGGTATCTGTCCCTGGCCAGGGCCTTGTGTTGCTCATCACCGGCAACAAAATCTATGATCCTGCCAAAGTTTACCGCAAATGCCGGGGCTTCTGTGGCCAGATTGATCAGTATCGGGCGGCGTTGGTTGGGCCCCAGCTTGTCAAAGCCGATTTCAACCGGTGCACCGGCGGCAGGGCCTTCCCCTTTAAGGTTATGGGGCACGAAAGCACTGGGTTCAAACTGCCAAAGCAGTTCATCAATCCCATGGGCCTGCGCCTGATCCTCACAGTGAATATAGAGCCATTCACCCTTGGCATAATGCTGCCCGGCCAACTGACAGGCAAGCAGTTGCAACTGCTCGGCGCTTGGTTGCTGTGCTGCATTTGGCAGCAGATAAAAAGTTGCCTTGCTCATCGCCTGCATCTCACCCCTGCACAGAACACTGGTAGCCATTTGACATAAGAGGAGGATTTTACACCTTTTGGCCAAAGGTTGAAATGGTCAGCGCCATCCCGATAAGGCTCTTGAGCTATTAGCTAATAAGTCATACGTGCATAAAATGGATCAAGATTCAGTTTGGCGTTGTCTTGCTGCCAACCATATTGAGCTGCTGTTTGATGTTAAGCGTGAGGTGATTTTAAGGAAACCTAAGGAAGGCGCTAACAAGTCCCATGTGTGCTCTGCGTCGGCCTACAGGCCTGAATGCAAGATTCAAATTAAAGGAAGTGCCCGGATTGTCTTTGAATCCCGGTTTAAGCTGGAGCCAAGGCTTTGTTAAAGATGGCGTGAATAGCCTGAATTAAGCCGTTAAAATTGGCGGCCCTCTTGGCGTTTATGCTTAAGAGGGCCGCAGGTCTTGCTTTGCTGGTTACCGAATGGCCGCAGCAATCAATCTAGTGCAGCCATCAGTTTTTATCACAGCGGCTCGGCAACCTTGATCACCAGCTTGCCGAAGTTTTTACCTTCAAGCAGGCCGATAAAGGCTTGTGGGGCCTGCTCCAGCCCTTCGACCAGTTGCTCCTTGTATTGAATTTTGCCCTGAGATACCCAGGCATCCATATCCTTGGCGAACTCTTCATATCTGTGGCCATAATCGTCAATAATGATAAAGCCCTGCATCTTGATCCGCTTCACCAGAATGGTGCTCATCAGCAGTGACAGGCGATCCGGACCGGCCGGCAACTCAGTGGCGTTATATTGAGACACCAAACCACATACGGGGACTCTGGCGCTGGTATTCAGCAGGGGCAATACGGCATCAAACACCTTGCCGCCGACGTTCTCGAAATAGATGTCTATTCCCTGGTCGCAGACTCGGGCCAACTGCTCGGCGAAGTCCTCTGCCTTGTGATCCAGACACTCATCGAAACCCAGTACTTCTTTGGCGTGGCGACATTTCTCAGCGCCGCCGGCAATACCTATGACCCGGCAGCCCTTGAGTTTGCCTATCTGACCTACGGTTGCGCCAACCGGTCCGGTCGCGGCGGCAACCACCAGAGTTTCTCCCGCTTTGGGCTGGCCAATATCCAGCAGTCCCATATAGGCGGTGAAACCCGGCATACCCAAGACTCCGAGGGCGTATGAAGGGGCAGCAGGCGCTTTGCCGAGTTTCAACAATCCTTCACCGTCTGAAAGGGCATAGTTTTGCCAGCCGGTGTAGGCGAGCACCCACTCACCGACTTCAAAGTCAGGATGACGGGACTCTTCTACCTGGCAAACTGTGCCGCCGACCATGATATCGTTCACGGCTACCGGCTCGGCATAGGATTCTGCATCACTCATGCGGCCGCGCATGTATGGATCCAGCGACAGGTAGATGGTGCGCAGCAACACCTGGCCGTCGTTTGCCACCGGCTTGCTGCTGCTTTCCAGACGGAAGTTTTCTGCGTTGGGAGCGCCGCTCGGGCGAGAGGCCAGCACAATGCGCTGATGTGGGGTTTGATTGGCAGTCATAATAGGCTCCATTGGGTTTTATTGCTTGATTAGACCGGTCGTCTAGTGCTCGGTTAAAAAAATCCCGCCACCTGTGTGGCGGGGAGTATCTGTTATTGGCCGCTGTTGTCCAGCCTGCCTGCGAGTATGCTGTCAGTGGTTTGCATCGCCAGGTTGAGGGCGTTTTTATCCTGGGTCAGCTTGCTCATCAGGCTGGCTCCCAGCCAGAGGTTGTAAAGTAGCTGCGCCGTCTGTTCACTGTTGCCGACCTTGACAGAGCCATCCCGGTTTCCGGCTTCGATGCATTCGGCAATGGTGGCAATGATCCGCTTGGCGCCTTGCAGCAGCGCCATACGCATAGGTTCAGAGAGATCGGCTACTTCGGCGCTCAGCTTCACCACCAAGCATTTTTGTGCGCCGCAGACATCGGCGTCGCAATCCAGCCAGAGTTGCCAGTAGCTTTGCAGCCGCTGCAGCGCCGGAGTGCGTTCATGGCCCAAAAGTGCCTGCAGCTTATTCTGATAATCGTTGAAATAGTCCTTTATCAGGGCTTCGCCGAACTGCTCCTTGGATTTGAAGTAGTGGTAGAAGGAGCCCTTGGGGACTTCTGCATGTTGCAGCAGTTGTGACAGGCCAACATTGGAAAAGCCTTTGGTTACGACGAGCTGGTAACCCGTGTCCAGTATGTGTTGGCGTGTGCTTTGTGTCTGTGTGTTCATGGCGGCCAGTATAATCACCATTAGACCAGTCGTCTAGTATTTTATTTGAACAGCAGTTGTTTGGCTTGGAATCTCAACGGCAATACCAAGTGACAAAAAAAAGTGACAGGAAGTAACTGGATGAAAAGCAATGAATTAAAGCGTTCAGAGTTAAAGTAAACGGAGTCATGTCGGCTGGAACTGTATTGGCAAACTCAGCTGTGCAAACTTAGTCTGAAGCCGAGTTTTATGGGGGCTGTTTTGAGCCACTGCCTTTCAACAGGGCGGTTTATTGTGGCTTAGCTCTGTGGCTTCGCTCTGTGGTTTGAACCGTGGATGAATACTATTTTGCCCAAGCGCCGACGCTTTCGGCGATAATCAAAAGGCGGGGGCGATAATCAAAAGACGGGGAAGGAGCAGGACAAAGGGAAGCTTGGCTTTATAAAATAGCCCACAAAAAGAAAAAGCGAAGCACTGGGCTTCGCTTTTTATTAGCAGGGAGTCAGGCGCTTATTCGCCTTGCTCGACCCCGGCGCGGTTGAGCAGGAACTGCGCCAGCATAGGAACCGGACGACCGGTTGAGCCCTTGTTGGCGCCGCTGTTCCAGGCTGTACCCGCTACATCCAAGTGAGCCCAGTGGTACTTTTTGGTAAAGCGCGACAGGAAACAGGCCGCCGTGATAGAACCGGCAGGGCGTCCGCCCAGGTTGGTCATATCGGCAAATGGGCTGTCCAGCATCTCCTGGTACTCATCCCATATTGGCAGGCGCCAGGCGCGGTCACCACTCTGCTCACCGGCATTGAGTAGCTCACTCGCCAGTGGGTTATGGGCAGAGAACAGACCTGAGGCGTGTTTACCGAGCGCGATAACACAGGCACCTGTCAGAGTGGCGGTATCGACCACCAGTTCAGGGTCGAAGCGCTCCACATAGGTGAGTACATCACAAAGCACCAGACGGCCTTCGGCGTCTGTGTTGAGCACTTCCACGGTTTGACCGCTCATGGTGGTGAGAATATCACCTGGGCGATAGGCGTTGCCGGAAGGCATGTTTTCACAGCCGGCCAGTACCCCAACCACATTGATGGGCAGCTTCATTTCACAGATGGCCTTCATGGTACCCAGTACCCCGGCAGCGCCGCCCATGTCGTATTTCATTTCATCCATGGCTTCACCCGGCTTGAGTGAGATACCACCTGAGTCAAAAGTGAGGCCCTTACCCACAAGCACTATCGGCTTGGCGGTCGTGTCGACGGCGCCTTGATATTCCATCACTGTCATGATGGACTCGTTGGCACTGCCACGGCCCACGGCCAGGTAGGCGTTCATGCCAAGCTTGGCCATCTGCTCTTCACCAATAGTGCTGACCTTCAGGTTCTCATGCACTTCGGCCAATTGCCGGGCCTGTGAGGCCAGATAAGCCGGGTTGCAGATGTTGGGTGGCATATTGGCCACGTCGCGGCACAACTGCATACCGGCGGAAACGCCAACACCGTGCTCGATGGCGCGCTCGCCAACCGTCAGTTCACGGCGGGTTGGGACATTGAATACCAGTTTGCGCAGCGGGCGACGGGTCTCGCCCTTACGGGTCTTGAGTCCATCGAAGCTGTAGAGGGTAGAGCTGGTGGTTTCCACGGCCTGGCGCACTTTCCAATAAGTGTCGCGGCCTTTAACGTGCAGTTCGGTCAGGAAGCACACGGCTTCCATTGAGCCGGTATCGTTGAGGGTGTTGATCGTCTTGGTGATGATCTGCTTGTATTGGCGCTCGTCTAGTTCTCGTTCTTTTCCGCAACCTACCAGCAGAACCCGCTCACTCAGCACATTGGGTACATGATGCAGGAGCAACATCTGCCCGGGCTTACCTTCCAGATCACCGCGACGCAACAGGTTGCTGATGTAACCTTCACTGATTTTGTCCAGTTGTTCGGCGATGCCGGACAGGCGACGGGGTTCGTAAACGCCTACAACTATGCAGGCCGAGCGCTGTTTTTCGGGGCTGCCGCTCTTTACGCTAAACTCCATGAGCTCTCCTAGATTCTTTTAAAGACAAACTTTTTTATTTATTGGATAATGTCTGCTTGTGCCGCCTAAAGGCGGAAAATTTCCTGCAGCAGGGGGCTGGTTTGGCTGACAAGAATCATACGCCTGAAACAACCAAAATGCCGCCTGTTATGGTCAGAAAACTATCAAAAGTAGACAGTCTACATGAAAGTAACACTGACACCAGCAAAAAGATAAGTTTGGATACCGGATTCAGCCTGTGATTGTATTTAGATACTTGATCCGCGAAGTTTTGAAGGCACAAATAGCGGTGCTTTCAGTCTTATTAGCTATTTTTATCAGCCAGCAATTTGTTCGCATCCTGGCCGATGCCTCCGACGGCGAATTTCCCGCCTCCCTGGTGCTGACTCTGATAGGCCTTAATCTGCCCGAATTGACGGTGCTTATCCTGCCTCTGAGTCTGTTTCTGGGGATCTTGCTCGCCCACGGCCGCATGTATGCAGAAAACGAGATGGTGGTCTTTCACGGGGTCGGTATCAGCGAATGGTATGTTACCCGGGTAACCTTGATCCTGGCGTTGCTCAACAGCTTGTTTACCGGTTATCTGGCGCTTTATGTTGCGCCTTGGGCCCAGGACAAACAGCACGCGGTTTTGGAGAAGGCCCAGTCAGAGGCTGGGTTAGCCGCCCTGGTTCAGGGGCGCTTTCAAACCAGTGCCAATGGCCGGGCAGTGCTCTTTGTTGAAAAAATCAGTAAAGACAATGAATTGGAAAAAGTCTTTGTGGCCCAGCTTCCCGATGCGGAAGATGAGAGCGGCGTTACCAACCTGGTCGTGGCCCATGGTGGCCGGGTGGTGGAAGACGCAACAGGTGGCCAGCGGCTCAAGCTCGATGACGGCGTGCGTTATCAGGGAGCACCGAACCGGGTGGATTACCAGGTGATTGAGTTCGGCGGTTATCAGATGCAGCTCAAAGAGCAGGAAGTGGATGAGAGGGATCGCAAGTTATCTGCCGTGCCTTTCAAGGAGCTGCTCAATACGCCGGGGCCGGAAGCCGTAGCCGAATTCCACTGGCGACTGGCGATTCCGCTGGCTATCCCTTTGATGACGCTGATTGCTGTGCCGCTGGCGCGGGTCAATGTGCGCCAGGGCAAGTTTGCCAAGGTATTCCCGGCGGTATTGCTCTATCTTGGTTATTTCGGCTTGATGGTCGCCGGGCGCAAGGCGCTGCAGGATGAGGTGATCCCGGCCTGGCTGGGAATGTGGTGGATCCATGCCTCGGCATTGGTGATGGGCATCTTGCTGATAGGTAAGGGCAGACCTTTGGGCACTCGCCTGACCGGTCTGTTCAAACGCCGGGGGGCCGCAGCATGAAGATACTGGACTGGTATATTGCCAGAGTATTGCTCAGCACTTCTGCCCTGTGTCTGCTGATTTTGACCGGGCTTTCCGGGATCATCAAATGGGTCGATCAGCTGCGTTTGGTAGGGCGGGGCAGCTACACCATGATGGATGCCGCCGTCTATGTGCTGTTTTTGATCCCAAGAGATGTGGAGATGTTTTTCCCCATGGCCGTGTTGCTCGGGGCGCTCATCGGCATGGGCATGCTGGCCTCCAACTCTGAACTGATAGTGATGCAGGCCTCCGGCATGTCGCGGCTGCAGATCACCCTGTCGGCGATGAAGACGGCGGTTCCTTTGATGCTGATGGTAATGGTACTGGGGGAGTGGGGCGCACCGGTGGCGGAGCAGAAGGCCTATGAGCTGAAGACCAATAAGATCTCCGGCGGCAACCTGATTAAGTCTCACCGCGGGATTTGGGCCAGAGATGGAAACCTGTTCGTCAATATTGGCGAGATTGAGGATGTGACTCGTCTTGGCAATATTACCCTTTATGAGTTTGACTCTGAGCAGAAGCTGGCCAGTGTGGTGCACGCCGAGCAGGCTATTTACACCAAGGAATATTGGCGTTTATTGGAGGTTCGCCGCACTGTGTTCAAAAATGAGCAAGTGGTGCTGGATAACCTCAAGGAAGACAGATGGCCCTCCAGTTTGACACCGGACAAGCTGAGTGTGGTGTCGGTTAAACCCGATGCCCTGTCTATCCGCGGTTTGGTCGGTTATCTCGACTATCTGAAGAACAATAATCAGGATGCCAGTCGCTATGAGTTGGCGCTGTGGCGTAAGGTGATGCAACCCATCACAGTGGCTGTGATGATGCTGGTGGCGCTCTCTTTTGTGTTCGGGCCGCTTAGAACCGTCACCATGGGGGCCAGGGTATTACTCGGGGTGATAGCCGGCTTTACCTTCTATATCTGTAATGAGATCTTCGGCCCCATGAGCATAGTCTATGAGCTGCCGGCCTTGATGGGGGCCATGATGCCGAGTGTGCTGTTTACCGGCGCGGCTATCTACTATATCCGCCGCTGAGGACGCTGAGGATTGAGGGCTTGAGAGTAAAGCCGCTGCGGTTTAAAGCCTCCCTTGTTGATTAACCCTATGAAAAAGCCCTGTCACTGACAGGGCTTTTTGCTGTGGTTTGCGTATTAGTATCTAAAAAGCTCTATTTTAATGCTACCGCTACCTGGGTATTTCAGGCCATTACCTCAGAATCAGTGCCAGTTGCGCAGTGAGTTGGCTTCTTTACTGAGAAGCACCACTTCGGAGCGGGTCATGCTGTCCTGCAGTGCCAGTTTGTCACCGCTGAACAGGATCCACAGGTTGCCTATCCCCAGCAAGGACCAAACCACCCGTGCCAGCGCGGTAATAAAACTCAGGTTTTGGCCGTTGGGATGCTGCACCTTGAGGCGCCAGGCGCGCATGCCCAGCGTCTGGCCGCCCTTGGACCAAAAGAGAGCGTAAAAACCGGCCACACAGCAGGCCAGCCACAGCTGATAGAGGCCGTGATAGAGGCTGTTGCCATTGAGCAGATCCGAAACATGTTCATAGTTCCCCATGGGAATGAGGCCGGAGGCGGTCAGGCCGGTAAAGATCCCAAACCCTATGGCGCCGGCAAACATGTAGACGGCTACTGCCAGCAACAGATCATAAACGGCGGCACCGAGGCGCTTGAAAAAGCCGGCTCGGGGAAAATTGGCGTGCTCTGGATTTATCATGGCTTAACCCTCTTTTGGGCAGGTATTAACCCTGCTCTTCTTCTTTGACAAAGTGGATATGACGAAATCCCATACGGGCGAATTCACTGGTGCGATAGCTCTTCAGGGCTCCACCGCCTTTGGCTGTCATGGCGACTTGCTGCTCCATCGCCAGAAAACGGCTGAGATCTATTCCCTCGGCGGCGGCAACAGCCTCGTACATGTCGTGGTATTTGTCATAGGCAAAGTTGATCACTTTCGCGACCCCCTTGTATTCATAGGCGACCTGACGTGCCATCTTGTGTCCTCATTAAAGCAGTGGGCTCAAGCGAACTTACTGCGAAATATAAAATAAACGGCGCCGAGCATACACAACCCGGCCCAGAGATAGTCCAGTTTCAGCGGTTCTTTAAGGTAATAGAATGAAAAAGGAACAAACAGACTCAGGGTGATGACTTCCTGAAGTATCTTGAGCTGGCCCACATTCATCACACTATAACCAATACGGTTGGCCGGTACCTGCAAAAGATATTCGAACAGGGCTATGCCCCAACTGACCAAAGCGGCAATGATCCAGGGTTTACCTGAAAGGGACTTGAGGTGGCCGTACCAGGCAAAGGTCATAAAGATATTGCTCAGGCACAACAAGCCTATGGTGATGAGTGTGGGTTGCATCTGTCAGCGGGCTACCGGATAGACCATATAACTGGCGTCATCTGTATAGGTGGCCAGCGATTTTTCGATACGCTTGTGGTTAAAGCCGAGCTTTTCCCAGTAACCACAGGCGCCCTGTACTGCAACCAGTGACAAGGAACCCAGGCGCAGTTTTTCCGCCTGAAGCTTGAGGGTATCAAACAGTTTGCGTCCGGCGCCGAATCCCTGAGCTCTGTTGCTGATGGCAATATCATGCAGATAAAGGGTGTCGGCCTTGGGCAGTGTGGTAATCGCCTTGTACAGTGGCGGAGGGGTGTCTTCGGTCCAGGGATGAGCCAGACAATAGCCTACCACCTGGTCACTCTTTTCAAGGACATAGCAGGTTTGCGGTGATGCCTGCCACTTGCTCTTGAGCACATGTAAAGGTTCGGGGGCCAGAGCGTGGTAGCACTCTGTTTGAATTTCGCCTATGGCTTGCCAGTCATCCTGGC
Organism: Shewanella indica; assembly: GCF_033842865.1. Classification (NCBI taxonomy): domain Bacteria; kingdom Pseudomonadati; phylum Pseudomonadota; class Gammaproteobacteria; order Alteromonadales; family Shewanellaceae; genus Shewanella; species Shewanella indica. Next base: position 359,785 of record NZ_JAWXXR010000001.1, on the reverse strand, counting down.
TAATGGCGCGTATCAACATCTGAATTCACTTTCTCTTTGCAGTTACTTCGTAGAAACGCGCCATTATACCATTTTTGCAGATAAATTAATCCAGATAGCGCTGCTGCAGATGGCGCTGCAGGAAGTTGGGATCCAGACTCTGCCCTGTGGCGCTGCGGATCAGTTCATCGGTTTCCAGCAGGCACCCCTTGGACCAGATCTTTTCATCCAGCCAGTCGCAAATCTGCCCCAGCTTATCCTGGCTCAGCAGGGCTTCAATGGGGCCCAACTCGGCTTCCATGGCAAATCTCAGCTGGGCGGCATACATGGCGCCCAAGGTATAGCTGGGGAAATATCCCAGTTCGCCCAAGGTCCAGTGAATATCCTGCATGCAGCCATCTTTATAATTGCCGGCAGTACTCAGCCCCAGATATTGCTGCATCTTTTGATCCCAGAAATCGGGTAGGTCTTTCACTTCCAGGCTGCCGTCGATAAAGGCCTGCTCGGCTTCAAATCGCAGCAGTATGTGCGCCGGATAGGTGACTTCATCGGCATCGACCCGGATAAGACCCGGCTTGACCCGGGTGATATTGTCGACCAGTTCATGGGCCGATACCGGGCAGTCGAGATGTCGGCGAATTCTCGGATAGAGCTTGCTGATAAAGGCGCGGCTGCCGCCGAGTTGCATCTCAAAAAACAGGCTCTGACTCTCGTGGATCCCCATGGAGCGAGACATTCCGGCGGGTTGCCCTCGCCAATCCTTTGGCAGCGCCTGCTCGTAACGGGCATGACCCGTTTCGTGAATAGTGGAGGTGAGGGCAGCGATAAAGTCGTTTTCCGTGTAGCGACTGGTGAGGCGGATATCACCGGGCACGCCACCGCAAAATGGGTGCGAGCTGACATCCAAACGCCCTTGGTTGAAATCAAATCCCAGGTATTGCATCACCTCCCGTCCCAGCAGCTTTTGGTTTGCTATCGGGTAGTCGCCGGCGCTGCTCTTGTAACTCTGGTGCAGCTGTTTGTGCTTCACTTTTTGGATAAGCTCGGGCAACCAGTCCCGCACCGCTCCGAGAGTGCTCTCCAGTCGTTTACAGGTCATGCCGGGTTCAAATCTGTCCAGCATGGCATCGTAACCTGCCTTGCCTGTGTGCGCCGAGCGAGCCTGGGCTTCTTCTCGCACCAAGGCGATTACCGCCTCGAGATTGGGGCGAAACCCTTGCCAATCGTTGTTATGCCGCTGTTCGCGCCATTGGTTTTCACAGCGATAACCCGCCAGCGTCTTGGCCTGCACCAAGTCCCCCGGCACGGCGATGGCTTGGGCGTAGTGCCAGCGCATTTCTCTGAGATTGGCCCTCTGTTCGATACTGAGTTCGGCGGCTTTGGCTTCGGCGCCATCCAGCCATTCGGCAAGCCGGGGCGAGGTTTTTAAACTGTGAATGTGTAATGCCAACTCGGCCATCGCCTCGGAGCGGGCCTCGCTGCCGCCCATAGGCATCATGGTGGCTTGATCCCAGTCCCCCAGGGCACTGAAATGCTCGAAGTGGCTGATGGTGCGAAAGTGCTGGCAAAGATGTTGGTATTCGGTTTTGGCAGTCATGGTTTGCTCTAAAATAATGGCATGCATCAGAGGGAACAGTTCTTATGCTAACCAAGCCAAGGGATCGTTCTCAAGTGTTTTTCGGCAGTTTTTGTTTTTGCGAAATGTAATTAAATTAATGCCTTGTAATAAAAAACAAAGTTTGCAATTCGGTTTTTGTCTGGGCGTTGCTGGGGTAAACCTTGTGGTTTGTTGCAACACTAACCCAAGCAAAGATAGCCTCAGTATGGAGTGGCTAACATTAATGTGAGCCGCTGCAGATTTCTGACGTTAAATGCAGATAAAAGCTATTGGAGTCAAAGCTTGCCAAGGGGTACACTCAGTAACGACCTGAAATAAACAGGCTTATATGGAATATTGACGACAGGTACAGTCGTCTACAAGGAGGAATCCTGTGCTGGACTTTTTTCTGGCCCAGTCCAATCTGCCCTATGCTGTAGCCTTGGCGATAGTGGCACTGCTTGGAGTGATAGAGGGACTCACACTAATTGCGGGTATCAGCCTGATGGCCGCTATGGATGACTGGCTTCCCGATGCCGATCTTGATACTGACCTGCCTCAGGGGGGACTGACAGCGCTGGCCGGTTGGCTCTGCCTGGATAGGCTGCCTGTGCTCATCTGGTTTGTACTGGCACTGGGATGTTTCAGTATTACGGGCTACCTGCTTAACTATTTTTCCTGGCTGCTCACCTCGGCCCTGTTGCCGCAAGTGTTTTCCTTGTTGCTGGCCTTGCCGCTGGCGGCGGTTGCCTGCCATTTCCTCGGTGGGCAGTTGGCCAGAATCCTTCCCAAAAATGAATCCAGCGCCGTCTCAATCGAAGATCTCAGCGGCAGCGTCGGCACAGTAACACTCGGCTGCGCCATCAAGGGTAATCCCAGCGAGGCCGTGGTTCAGGATCAATACCGTCAGAAACACTATGTCCTGGTCGAACCCGAGGACGAAGACACCGAATTCCCGGCAGGGGTGCAAGTGGTGCTGCTAAGACGCAGTGGCCGCGTGTGGTCTGCCACCCGTTTTGAACAATAATCCAACCAAAGAAGGAAACAACAGGAATGGAAACCATCCCGGGTTTAAATACCAGCGGCACCAGTATGCTGCTGTTTACCGCAGGCGCAGTAGTGCTCTGTTTGTTGGTGATAGGGTTTATTTTTGCCAAGCTCTATTGCCGCGCCACCAAAGAGATGGCCTTTGTGCGCACGGGTTTCGGTGGTGAAAAGGTAGTCAAAGATGGCGGCGCCATTGTCCTGCCGGTACTGCATGAAATTATTCACGTCAATATGAACACCCTGCGCATCGAGGTGGGCAAGACCCAAAAAGATGCCCTGATCACCAAAGACAGAATGCGGGTGGACGTCAAGGCCGACTTTTACTTGAGGGTGGCCCCCAATGCCGAAGGTATCTCCATGGCGGCCCAGACATTGGGCGGTCGTACCAATAGGGTGGAAGAGCTCAAGAAGCTGATGGAGTCCAAGTTTGTTGACGTGCTGCGCGCCGTGGCTGCCGAAATGAACATGACAGAGATGCACGAACAGCGGGCCGACTTTGTACAGCGGGTGCAGAACAACGTTGCCAATGATCTCGAGAAAAACGGTCTGGAACTGGAGTCGGTTTCTCTGACAGGTTTTGACCAGACAGAGCTGGAGTTCTTCAATGAGAACAACGCCTTCGACGCCGAAGGTCGTGCCAGACTCGCCAAGATCATCGAAGAAAAGCGCAAAGAAACCAACGATATTCAGCAGGACAACCGGATCCAGATTGAGCTGCGTAACCTGGAAGCCGAAAAAGAGTCGCTGAACATTGAAAAGGCCGAAGAGGAAGCACGTTTGATCCAGCAGCAGGCACTGGAGTTCAAGCGCGCCGAACAAAAGGCCGAGATCATCAAGCAGAAAGAGCAAAAGCAGCGTGAGGAGCGGGAGGCGGAAATCGCCAAGGAACGCGCCATCGAGTCGGCGGAAATAGAAAAGACCAAAGACATAGAAACCCGCGAAATTGAAAAGCGTAAGCAAATTGAGCAGGCCAGAATTCAGCAGCTGCGAGATATCGAAGTCTCCGAACAGGAGAAACAGATTGCGGTTGCCGCCAAGTCGGAAGAAGAATCTGCCGCCAGGGCCCGCGCCGCCGAGGCCGAAAAGCTCAAGGTTGAAAAAGAGGAAGCGGTAATCACAGTGCGTCAGGTGGCTGAGGCTAATCGTCGCAAAGAGATTGAAGTTATCGACGCCCGTAAAGAGGCAGAGCGGGAAGCCGTTGGGGTCACAGTTCAGGCTGAAGCCGAGAAACGCGCCGCCGAAGATAGATCCATAGCGATACTGACCGAAGCCCGCGCCAGTGCCGATGCCAAGATGCTCAAGGCCGAGGCCGATGAGAAGGTGTATGCGGTGGAAGCGGCCGGTAAACAGGCGCTGCACGAAGCCGAGAACGTGTTGCGTGACGAGCAAGTCGCCCTGCAGCGCTCACTGGCGATCCTCAAAGTTCTGCCGGAAATCGTCGCCAATGCGGTTAAACCGCTGGAAAACATCGAAGGCATCAAGATCCTTCAAGGCTATGGCAGCGGCGTAACCGGCCAACTGGGGACTGCTTCTGATGGCGCAGGTGTCAAGGGCGGCATTGCCGAGCAGGTTACCAGTGCGGCGCTCAACTACCGTGCCAATGCGCCTGTGGTCGATGCCATGCTCAGAGAGTTGGGGCTGGTAGATGCCGAAAAGGGCGGGCTGAATGATCTGCTGAGCGGCAACAACATGCTCACCCATGAAGCGTTGCAAATCGCCCGGGATACCAAGGCCAGTGCCGAGCCCAAAGTGGAGACGGTAAAGCCTGTCAGCCAAAACAATGTGGCCTATGAAGTGACTTTGGATATAGATAAGCCTGAGCAACCGAGAAACGCTTAAGCCCAGTTGTACTCATCAATGAATGCCCTCCATCGAAGGGCATTTTCTTATCAGGCATAGCTTGTTCTTATCAGGTATAGCCTTGGAAAATTCGTTTTCAATTTTCCAAGCCGGCCTCGGCTACGCCAATATGCAAATAACGCCTAGCGGCGGCTTTGAAGGGGAATCGGTGTAATTCTGTTAGCGCTGAGTAGCTTGGAACATCAGAAGTGTCTGCAGACATACACCTCATTTCCAGGCACAGGCGGAACTGTGACCTTCCGAGGCATGGATGCCGAGGCAGAGCTTACAGGGAAGTACTCGCAGCGAGTCACAGGATCGCCTGTGCATAAGCCTGCGGCAGGCAATGGGAGACGTCCGTCGCTGGAAGCTCAATCAACGTTATTTGGCTATTTGGGGCTGAAAGCCATGCTAGCCGCTGTGGCAGCGGCCTAAAGTCGTGGTGTTCCACACCACACCGGGCAAGGGGCTTTGCTTGTCCAAAGCCCCTTGCATCCCCAAGGACACCCCGACGTAGCCGAAATCCCCGCTGGCTTATGAAACAAATTGGCTACACTCAGGACTCGCATCCTTGCTCGACCTTCGAGCCTCGACATCCCTGTCTCGGCTACGCCAATTTGCAACAACGCCAGCGGCGGCTCCGAAGGGGGCATTGGTGCAATTCTGTTAGTCCTGAGTAGCTTGAAATATCTGAAGAGTTTGCAGACATACACCTATTTTCCAGGCACAGGCGGAACTGTGACCTTCCGAGCCAGGGCTGGCGAGGCAGAGCTTACAAGGACGTACTTGCAGCGAGTCACAGGATCGCCTGTGCGAAAGGTGCACCACAGGTGATGGGGGGGCAAATTAACCAGCAGCTCAGCGCAAGTTTTTTGGTGAGTTTGGGCTTAAAGCCATGCTAGCCGCTGTGCCAGCGGCCTAAAGTCGTGGAGCTTCGCCCCACACCCGAGGAAAGGGGGGCTGTATCGACTCGCCCTTTCCAAACCCCCAGCGACCCGCGACGCAGCGGAAACCCCTTGTGCTTATGATGTCAATTCGCTATCGCGCCAGACGCTCATCCCTGATTCGACTGGCGCTGCTTCGGCATCCATGCCTCGCTACGCGATTGTCATCAACGCCCTGCGGCCGCTTCGAGCGGGAGCCGGTGCAATTCTGTGACAATGGAGTAGTTTGAAATATTTGAGAGATCTGCAGATATACGCCTAATTCTAGGCACAGGCGGAACTGTGACCTTCCGAGGCATGGATGCCGAGGCAGAGCTTAACTCGCAGCGAGTCACAGGATCGCCTGTGCATAAGCCTGCGGCAGGCAATGGGAGACGTCCGTCGCTGGAAGCTCAATCAACGTTATTTGGCTATTTGGGGCTGAAAGCCATGCTAGCCGCTGTGGCAGCGGCCTAAAGTCGTGGTGTTCCACACCACACCGGGCAAGGGGCTTTGCTTGTCCAAAGCCCCTTGCATCCCCAAGGACACCCCGACGTAGCCGAAATCCCCGCTGGCTTATGAAACAAATTGGCTACACTCAGGACTCGCATCCTTGCTCGACCTTCGAGTCTCGACATCCCTGTCTCGGCTACGCCAATTTGCAATAACGCCAGCGGCGGCTCCGAAGGGGGCATTGGTGCAATTCTGTTAGCGCTGAGTAGCTTGAAATATTTGAAAGATCTGCAGACATACACCTCATTTCCAGGCACAGGCGGAACTGTGACCGTCGAAAACAGGGACGTTTTCGTCGAGCGCCCAGGGATGGGTTCACAGCGCGTCACAGGATCGCCTGTGCGAAAGGCGCACCGCAGGTGATTGGCTACACCGTGGCCGGAAGCTCGGCCAGTACTAACTTAGGAACTTTTGGCTGGAAGCTATGATAGCCGCTGTTCCAGCGGCTTAAAGTCGTGTCGCTTTGGGTTTCAAACCCAGTCAATTCTACTTCAAAAATAAACCAAATCAGGGTTTTGTTGCCTTTGTCAAAACTTGACCTTTGGCTAATTGTTTTCACATTCAATGCTGGCTATTGTATAACCAATTCAAAAGCTTAGATTTAGCACTTCCTTAAGCTTAAGGCCGAAAGCAGTAGCACTTTTCCGTTTTCAGCGGAATGTAGGGACAAACAGAGTTTGGACCCGTGCGGTAGCCATGGCTTTACTTAACTTTTTTTTGTAAGGCCTGGGTTGTAGGGCTCTCGGTTGTACGGCTTGGCGCGCTTATGACAAACACCTCAGAACTGATTTTTATACAGTATTATTGCCGTTCCAGGAAAAATGCCGGGAATTTGTAGCTAAGTTTGCGCGTTATTTCTGTAACATTTTAGAAAATAGCATCAAATTCATAATGTTAAAAAATACAGCTGGTAGATAATAGGTTTGGAAACCACGCATGCGCGTTTAGCTGCAAGGGATATTAGGACTAAACTCTATTATATCCAGCTAATACAAACAGATAGCGATGCGCGTTTACACTCATCTGAGGACTAAAACGCGCATGCGCACTATACAGCTGTTAGGCAATGAATCAAGGAGTTAGAGAATTATGAGTATAAATGACGATCATCTCTATCACGGGGCAGCTTTAACTCAGATAGCTGAACACCCTCAGTTTACTGCTATAAACGCATTCAGGGATGGAAAGAAGATATCTAGAAGTAGTTTTTTGATTAATCAAGATATCGCTGTTTATCTTAAGTACGCATCGAAGCCGACAGGGAGGTATAAAGAATATATTTTTAATTTCAGAAAAGAGCACTTGGAAGAAATAGAAGAAATTGAAAAACGCTCAAAAAAAGCATTAATATCATTGGTGTGCGTTCAAGATAGAGAGATATGTCTTTTCTCCAGATCTGATCTAATGGAAATGATTGAAGCAAGGATAAGAGAGAAGGGTTCTGAGGAAGATGTATATACTGTTATTGTTGTCGCTCCTAAGGGGAAAAGCCTCAGGCTCTATATGAATGCACCAGGGGTTAAAGGGACAAAGCTATCTGAAAAGATTATTTCTAGAAATCTATTTCCAAATAAGATATTTGAGGAGTCAGATAATGCATAACAAAGTTATCAAATTGACCTCAATACGCTACGCTTCTATCGGCAATTTATAACGGCGTTAGGCATCTATGTTCAGTACAATGAATCAGCATAAGTATCTCGATATGATTGAGATACAAGAAACCTATAAAGACTGTCTCAGAATAGTAATAGCGGAGGCTGGTGTATCTGATGCGTCACCGGGAATAACATCAGAAGAAGAGCCAAATGAGGCACTGCGAGAGTTATTGAACACGAGCAAGCCCATAGAGGTAACCGACAGCAGTGCTCACTATGAAATCATCTTCGATGATTACATAGCATATGCAGTTACAAATGAAAGCTATGCTGGAGGCATCGAAGAAAAGTTCGAGGGTAGGCTTGCACGAGTTTACTCGGAGTCAGCGTTTCTAAACTATATTGGCCAAGGTACATTCGCTACAGCAGAGTATCCTGGCCCATTTGTTCACTATGGCTTTTGCTGCTTAAACCAAATCATAGATGTTGTTTCTGAAAGTCCTCCAACAGTGAAATTAATTAATGCCTAAAAAGTCAATCAACTTCGCGCCTACGGCGCCGGACAGCTTACACTACGCTTCGCTTCATTCTAGCTGCCGGTTATTGGTGCGTTTAGAGCTACCGTGACATATGGATAACTAAATGGATATTGATATCGAAGGGCATGAATATCTGACTTTTGTTCCGGGACAATGGAAGCAGAAGGGGCAGGCTCCTATTGAATGGTTTAAAGAAAACTTCCCAAAGTTTATATATCCCCCTGAGCACATTGTTCAAAATTCTGTGCCCTATGAACTGAATGATGGACCAAATAAAGGGGGCGTGTATTTCTTAATTGACCAAAATAGGGTTGCGTATGTAGGAGTATCAAACGCTATATATCGCAGGCTCATACAGCATTATAAAAACAGAGTGCCATTCACACACTATTGGTGCTTTGGGGGTATGCCTGAAATGTTCGTTCAAGCAATAGAATCCTATAGAAAAAGATAGGACAGCCATATCTTTTTGATGTTTCGCCCAGCTTTGACTAGGCTTTGAAATACCCATCAAAGCTCAGTCGAGGTTGGTTATGACCACAGCCCGTCGCCAGTTGATAGATGCTGAAAGTACGCCCTTTTACCAAGAAAAAGATAGGACAGCCATATCTTTTTGATGTTTCGCCCAGCTTTGACTAGGCTTTGAAATACCCATCAAAGCTCAGTCGAGGTTGGTTATGACCACAGCCCGTCGCCAGTTGATAGATGCTGAAAGTACGCCCTTTTACCACGTGATTAACCGTTGCGTGAGAAGGGCATTTTTGTGTGGTGAAGATGCACTGTCGGGGCGCAGTTACGAACATAGGCGTGGCTGGATAGTGGATAAAATCAGGCAGTTGTCGTCAATATTCTGCATCGACGTTTGCGCTTATGCGGTCATGAGTAATCACTACCATTTGGTGCTCAAAATCGACCTTGCTGCGCAACAATCGTTGTCACCATTTGAAGTCATCGAGCGTTGGACATTGCTCTTTAGCGGCAATCCTGTGGCGGCAAAGTTCCTCAAGGGCGATAGTCTCTCAGAAGGTGAGCGAATACTGTTGGATACGCTGATTAGCGATTGGCAGGAACGCCTTGGCAGTATCAGTTGGTTTATGCGCTGTTTAAACGAAGATATCGCCCGCAAAGCCAATCGAGAAGATGGCTGCAAGGGTGTATTCTGGGAAGGGCGCTTTAAGTCGCAGGCGCTGCTCGATGAACAGGCGCTGCTGGCCTGCATGATGTATGTGGATTTAAATCCCATTCGCGCAGGTATTGCAGATTCGCTGCAAACTTCTGATTACACATCCATTCAGGAGCGCATAGAAGAAGTTGCTGAGCCAGCAACTGCCAACGCTTCACTTAAGCCACTGCTGCAATTTGATGGTGCAGCCACTGCCACCGAACAAAGCGGCATCCCATTTCACTTTGCCGACTATCTGGAGCTGATTGATTGGACAGGCCGGGCGGTGCGGGAAGACAAGCGTGGCTTTATTGCCTCTACCAGGCCCAAACTACTGCTTGAGCTTGGTATCAGTGACGATGCCTGGATAACTTCCGCTAAGGAGTTTCGCCGTCAGTACAGTGGCATGAGTGGCCGATGGGATGCAATGTGTGCCATGAAGGCCAAATATGGCGGTAAATGGTGCCGGGGTAAGCAACAAAGCCAAGCAATACATCCCCATTAACTTTAAGCCGTTGGAAATTTTGCAGAAACAGGCTTAAGCCTGCCGTAGGCATGCCTAGCAACGAGGGTGTTCAAAATTCTGTGTCACGTTAAAAATCACAGATCGATGTGAGCATCCAGTCGTCCTTCAAAATGGATGGACAGCTGAGATAGCGTTAAATTCCAGTTTTGAATCGGGTGTGACCACCGCTCCTGAGCCTTCAATATACCGGCGTAGAGCAGTTTGAGTAAACTGTTCTCGTTGGCAAAACCACCCTTGGTTTTCGTCAGTTTACGAAACTGACGATGTACGGCCTCAACCGCGTTCGTGGTGTAGATAGCCTTACGCACGTATTCCGGGTACTTAAAATAGGTCGATAACAGCGCCCACTTGTTGCGCCAGGACTTGATGACCACAGGATATTTGTCGCCCCATTTGGCTTCCAGCTCGTCCAGCGCCATCTCAGCTGCATTGAGGGTTGTGGCTTTATAGACACACTTTAAATCAGCCATAAACGCCTTCTGGTTTTTAGACGCTACGTATTTCATTGAGTTACGAATTTGATGAATGATGCATGACTGCACCTCTGTATGTGGGTAAATGGTTTCAATGGCTTCAGGGAAGCCTTTAAGGCCATCGACACAGGCAATCAGGATGTCTTTAATACCGCGACTATGAAGATCGGTTAGTATACTTAGCCACTGATGTGCACCTTCAGTGTCTGAGATATACAAGCCCAACAGTAACTGTCTATGAGGACAGCCATATCTTTTTGATGTTTCGCCCAGGCTTGACTAGGCTTTGAAATACCCATCAAAGCTCAGTCGAGGTTGGTTATGACCACAGCCCGTCGCCAGTTGATAGATGTTGAAAGTACGCCCTTTTACCACGTGATTAATCGCTGTGTGAGAAGGGCATTTTTGTGTGGTGAAGATGCACTGTCGGGGCGCAGTTACGAGCATAGACGTGGCTGGATAGTGGATAAAATCAGGCAGTTGTCGTCAATATTCTGCATCGACGTTTGCGCTTATGCGGTCATGAGTAATCACTACCATTTGGTGCTCAAAATCGACCTTGCTGCGCAACAATCATTGTCGCCATTTGAAGTCATCGAGCGTTGGACAGGGCTCTTTAGTGGCAATCCTGTGGCGGCAAAGTTCCTCAAGGGCGATAGTCTCTCAGAAGGTGAGCGAATACTGTTGGATACGCTGATTAGCGATTGGCAGGAACGCCTTGGCAGTATCAGTTGGTTTATGCGCTGTTTAAACGAAGATATCGCCCGCAAGGCCAATCGAGAAGATGGTTGCAAGGGCGTATTCTGGGAAGGACGCTTTAAGTCGCAGGCGCTGCTCGATGAACAGGCGCTGCTGGCCTGCATGATGTATGTGGATTTAAATCCCATTCGCGCAGGTATTGCAGATTCACTGCAAACTTCTGATTACACATCCATTCAGGAGCGCATAGAAGAAGTTGCTGAGCCAGCAACTGCCAACGCTTCACTTAAGCCACTGCTGCAATTTGATGGTGCAGCCACTACCGCCGAACAAAGCGGCATCCCATTTCACTTTGCCGACTATCTGGAGTTGATTGATTGGACAGGCCGGGCGGTGCGGGAAGACAAGCGTGGCTTTATTGCCTCTACCAGGCCCAAACTACTGCTTGAGCTTGGTATCAGTGACGATGCCTGGATAACTTCCGCCAAGGAGTTTCGCCGTCAGTACAGTGGCATGAGTGGCCGATGGGATGCGATGTGTGTCATGAAGGCCAAATATGGCGGTAAATGGTGCCGGGGTAAGCAACAAAGCCAAGCAATACATCCCCATTAACCTTAACCCCTTGGTGATATTGCAGCAACAGGCTTAAGCCTGCCGTTGGCCTACCTGGCAACGGTAGTGTTCATAAATCTGTGTCATTTGAGTAATATACACCCAAAAGGATATTCAAATGACCAAACCTACATTTGACATGGAAGCCGCCATTGAAGCTCTGCGTGCAGGTAAAGACCTGACCGGCAAAGATGGTATTCTCACACCACTCATTAAACAGCTTACTGAAGCGGCCCTCAATGTTGAGCTCGACCAACATCTTGAAGATAAGCAGCCTGGTAATCGCAGAAATGGCAAGACCAGTAAGACACTGAAGACCGCTACCGGTAGCTTTGAGCTGCATACTCCGCGTGACCGAGATGGCACCTTCGAGCCTCAGGTTGTAAAAAAGAACCAGACATACCTGACCGATGAGATGGAGCGGAAAATCATTGCGCTATTTTCACTGGGCACAAGTTATCAGGATATTCGTGCCCATATCGCCGATATCTACGGCATTGAAGTCCCCAATGGCACCATCAGCGCCATTACTGATAAACTGCTACCTGAGCTTCAGGCTTGGCGTGAACGTGATTTAGAAGCCCTGTATCCCATCCTCTGGCTTGATGCTATTCACTATAAAATCAAAGAGAATGGCCGCTTTGTCAGCAAAGCTGTGTACACCATTCTGGCGCTCAATGTAGAAGGAAAAAAGGAGCTGTTGGGCTTGTATATCTCAGACACTGAAGGTGCACATCAGTGGCTAAGTATACTAACCGATCTTCATAGTCGCGGTATTAAAGACATCCTGATTGCCTGTGTTGATGGCCTTAAAGGCTTCCCTGAAGCCATTGAAACCATTTACCCACATACAGAGGTGCAGTCATGCATCATTCATCAAATTCGTAACTCAATGAAATACGTAGCGTCTAAAAACCAGAAGGCGTTTATGGCTGATTTAAAGTGTGTCTATAAAGCCACAACCCTCAATGCAGCTGAGATGGCGCTGGACGAGCTGGAAGCCAAATGGGGCGACAAATATCCTGTGGTCATCAAGTCCTGGCGCAACAAGTGGGCGCTGTTATCGACCTATTTTAAGTACCCGGAATACGTGCGTAAGGCTATCTACACCACGAACGCGGTTGAGGCCGTACATCGTCAGTTTCGTAAACTGACGAAAACCAAGGGTGGTTTTGCCAACGAGAACAGTTTACTCAAACTGCTCTACGCCGGTATATTGAAGGCTCAGGAGCGGTGGTCACACCCGATTCAAAACTGGAATTTAACGCTATCTCAGCTGTCCATCCATTTTGAAGGACGACTGGATGCTCACATCGATCTGTGATTTTTAACGTGACACAGAATTTTGAACACCCTCCTGGCAACCGCTGTTTTTGTATGAAGCACGCAGATTACTCGTCTTAGAGAGTCTACTTCCAATATTTCATCGTCATTTATAAACAATTGAGACCGAATGATATGCTTCCTCGTGGCTCGAAAAGTGTTTAGGATGTCTTGTATGTTTTTTCTTGTATGTTTTTTGCGGTGTACTTCTGTTTGATTGTTGATTTGGATAGATCAATCACCAGTGTATCACTGCAACCTTTTCTACCTCCATGCACCATAAATCATCATAGTTCAATAGATATGTCATGAATCATAAACCTATATATTTAACTTTAGCCATCATCATATCAACGATGGGGACATTTGTTGTAATTAATGTATTTTCAGATTTTCCTGGGTTTGTTGCATACTTAGGCTTCACTAGTGAAGGGTATGGCACTTTTTTAAGCTGGAATTTAGCCCTATTTGTGACTGTCTTATACTGCTACAGTGCTTCGAAAATCTCTGACGTTAAACAATACATGTTCAAAGTAGACTTGTTAAAAATGGTTGTAGTCGTTGCGGCTTTATGTGCAGGAATCGTAGAAGAAATAGTATTTAGAAAGTGGGTAATGGATTACCTAGCTTCTGAAAACTTCTCTTTCTTTATCCAAATTATTGCATCTGGCCTAGCTTTTGGTGTTGTTCATTTGATTTGGGGTTTGAGGAATATCAAAGCCGGTATCAATGCCGCTTTCTCTACATTTATGCTGGGGTTAGCTTTAGGGGTTGTTTACTGGGTAGGTGATCGAAGCTTAGCGCCATGTATTGCGGCTCATTTTTTCATCTCTGCGTTAATTGAACCAGGTTTATTAATATCAGCTCAAAAAGATAAATTAGGGTACTGGTCTGAAAAAACAAACAAGTAGAGGTAGTGGAATGACTCATTTAATTTTGACTATTCATGCATTTTTACATGCGTGACAAGATCAGAACAGCTATTTGCAATCAATTGCTCCGGACACAGCTCAAATATGCACATAAACACGCTAAACTTGCACGTTAATAGTTATTAAAATGCAAAAGGGATGTGTGAGTCTTAAGTATCCCTGAATTAGTTTTAACTAATGATATTTTCAGGAATTAGTTAATCGCGAATTCAACTCCGAAGTGCACCACTCGCTAAATTAGGCTGCCTTGCGTAATTCATTGAATACCGCAATAGGTTGCCTGAAGCCGAGGCACTTTCTCGGTCTGGCATTTAATGCCCGTTCAATCTCACTAATTTGCCTATCTGTTACCGTCCGCAAATCGGTGCCTTTCCGTATGTATTGCCGCAGCAAACCGTTGAAGTTTTCATTCAGTCCGCGTTCCCAGGACGAATAAAGAAAAAAGATCGAAAAAGATAGGACAGCCATATCTTTTTGATGTTTCACACAGCTTTGACTAGGCTTTGAAATACCCATCAAAGCTCAGTCGAGGTTGGTTATGACCACTGCCCGTCGCCAGTTGATAGATGCTGAAAGTACGCCCTTTTACCACGTGATTAACCGTTGCGTGAGAAGGGCATTTTTGTGTGGTGAAGATGCACTGTCGGGGCGCAGTTACGAGCATAGACGTGGCTGGATAGTGGATAAAATCAGGCAGTTGTCGTCAATATTCTGCATCGACGTTTGCGCTTATGCGGTCATGAGTAATCACTACCATTTGGTGCTCAAAATCGACCTTGCTGCGCAACAATCATTGTCGCCATTTGAAGTCATCGAGCGTTGGACCGGGCTCTTTAGTGGCAATCCTGTGGCGGCAAAGTTCCTCAAGGGCGATAGTCTCTCAGAAGGCGAGCGAATACTGTTGGATACGCTGATTAGCGATTGGCAGGAACGCCTTGGCAGTATCAGTTGGTTTATGCGCTGTTTAAACGAAGATATCGCCCGCAAGGCCAATCGAGAAGATAGTTGCAAGGGTGTATTCTGGGAAGGGCGCTTTAAGTCGCAGGCGCTGCTCGATGAACAGGCGCTGCTGGCCTGCATGATGTACGTGGATTTAAATCCCATTCGCGCCGGTATTGCAGATTCGCTGCAAACTTCTGATTACACATCCATTCAGGAGCGCATAGAAGAAGTTGCTGAGCCAGCAACTGCCAACGCTTCACTTAAGCCACTGCTGCAATTTGATGGTGCAGCCACTACCGCCGAACAAAGCGGCATCCCATTTCACTTTGCCGACTATCTGGAGCTGATTGATTGGACAGGCCGGGCGGTGCGGGAAGACAAGCGTGGCTTTATTGCCTCTACCAGGCCCAAACTACTGCTTGAGCTTGGTATCAGTGACGATGCCTGGATAACTTCCGCTAAGGAGTTTCGCCGTCAGTACAGTGGCATGAGTGGCCGATGGGATGCAATGTGTGCCATGAAGGCCAAATATGGCGGTAAATGGTGCCGGGGTAAGCAACAAAGCCAAGCAATACATCCCCATTAACCTTAAACCCTTGGTGATTTTGCAGAAACAGGCTTAAGCCTGCCGTTGGCCTGCCTGGTAACTGCAGTTTTTGTATGAAGCATGCAGATTACTCGTCTTAGAGAGTCTACTTCCAAAAATACGTCGTTATTTATCAGAGACTGACCCCTGCAACGAGCTTCCTTGCGGCTCAGAAAGTGTTTAGGATGTCCTGTATATTCTTTCTTAGCTAATGATATTTTCAGGAATTAGTTAATACCTGTGAAACATATAATATAGAATTGAACATCCGATACATATAAGTCTGTAGTGGTCAAGTTAAATTGGCCACGGTTTTGTATTCAAGCCAGTATCTTCGCTCTGACTCGTTCGGTGTAAGCCCACCGTTATATTGATGCGGTCTAAGCTGACTGTAATACCCCGTCACGTATCGTGATATTTCAACCCGAGCCTCACTGATACTTCGGTAGCCGGTCATCGGTATCCATTCTGTTTTCAAGCTTCTGAAGAAACGCTCCATCGGACTATTGTCCCAGCAGTTTCCTCGTCTGCTCATGCTTTGCTTTATCTGATAAGAAAGATAGGACAGCCATACCTTTTTGATGCTTTACACAGCTTTGACTAGGCTTTGAAATACCCATCAAAGCTCAGTCGAGGTTAGTTATGACCGTTGCCCGTAAAACAACAAAGACACCCATTATTAGCTGTGAGTAGCTTGAAATATCTGAAGAGTTTGCAGACATACACCTATTTTCCAGGCACAGGCGGAACTGTGACCGTCGAAAACAGGGACGTTTTCGTCGAGGCTACATGGACGTATTCACGCCGAGTCACAGGATCGCCTGTGCGAAAGGTGCACCGCAGGTGATGAGTTACAACTTAGCTAGCCGCTAGGATCAAGTTCATTAGTGAGTTTTGGCTTAAAGCCATGATTGTCGCTGTGCCAGCGGCGTAAAGTCGTGGAGCTTCGCCCCACACCCGAGGAAAGGGGGCTGTATCGACTCGCCCCCTTTCCAAACCCCCAGCGACCCGCGACGCAGCGGACAACCCCTTGTGCTTATGATGTCAATTCGCTATCGCGCCAGACGCTCATCCCTGATTCGACTGGCGCTGCTTCGGCATCCATGCCTCGCTACGCGATTGTCATCAACGCCCTGCGGCCGCTTCGAGCGGGAGCCGGTGCAATTCTGTGACAATGGAGTAGCTTGAAATATTTGAGAGATCTGCAGATATACGCCTAATTCTAGGCACAGGCGGAACTGTGACCTTCCGAGCCAGGGATGGCGAGGCGGAGCTTACAAGGACGTACTTGCAGCGAGTCACAGGATCGCCTGTGCGAAAGGTGCACCACAGGTGATGGACTACATAGTGGCCGGAAGCTCGCCAATACTAACTTAGGAGCTTTTAGCTGGAAGCTATGCTAGCCGCTGTGCCAGCGGCGTAAAGTCGTGTCGCTTCGCCCCACACCCGACCAAGAAGGGATCAACAGCAATCCCCTCTTGGATCTCCCTCGCCGCCCCACACGCTGTCGAAAGCCCCTCGGCCTAATGGCGCAAATAACTACCGCTTCAGACGCTCATCCCTGATTCGACTGTCGCTGCTTCGGCATCCAAATCCTTCCATGGATAAAGGCCAGCTCGCCTTCCTTGGCTCGCGCTCATAAACACACTCGCCACCGGCGAGCATTCGCCCTCAGCCACGTTATTTGCGCCAACGGCTTTCGGCGACACCGAGGGGGAATTGGTACAACTCTGTTAGCGCTGAGTAGCTTGAAATATCTGAAGAGTTTGCAGACATACACCTAATTCCAGGCACAGGCGGAACTGTGACCTTCCGATCCAGGGAAGTACTCGCAGCGAGTCATAGGGGCGCCTGTGCATAAGCCTGCGGCAGGCAATGGGCTGGAAGCCCAATCAATGTTATTTGGCTCTTGTGGTGAGAGTGTTCACCAGTGCCACTTCCAAGGTCATTTCCGATGCTGAAAGTTAAGCTTTGAGCAATGCCAATGCGGGCTGTTGGTTATCAGGATAGAGTCGATAAGCCTTATGGTGCTTGATGCAACTGGCTTTCTTATCCCCCTGGCTGAATAGAAGCGCATGTTTGACAGCAAACTGGGCAATCAACTGCTCGTCGGCGCGGATGTAAAGGGTGATGGGTTTAATCAAGTTGCCATCGAGCAGATGCTGCTGATACTGCTCTGTGGAGATCACCAAGCTGTTTTGCCCCTGGCTGTCTAATTTGAGTTTACCGCTTACTTCACAGTCGAGGATGACGAGCCAGCCTTCGGCCTGGAGCTCGGCAATCAGGTTCTGGAGCGATTGCCCCACTGCGGCATTATTGATGGCTGGCTGATATTGCGCCTGGATACGTTGAAGCACTTCGGGTAACTTGGCACCGGCACCCAGGCTTCGGCCCTCTCTTATCCAGCGAGTGAGATCTTCTGCCACTAACTTTGAGAAACGTTTCTCTTTTAGTGACTGCACCATCCAGTTGCAGAGGAAATGACTTTCCGCTGCCGGGGTCTTGATGCTGCCGGCGGCATGGTTACGTTCCGCCAAAGCAGCGAGGCCGGCTTGGGTTAATGCCAGCAAGGCCTGATTGTAGCTTTGTTCTGTCATTGTATTTCCGCGTATAAGAGATATGGATGGGGCGCTGAGTATACCCTATGCTGCAGTTATCAATATCAGGTAGACAAAGAAAAACCACCACAATGGTTATCAGTAAGACAGTTATCCGATCTGTCTTCGCCGCTATCTTACTGTAAATTTTTCAATCTCAAGGATATCTCTTGTCTGCCGGGCAACTGGGTTGTTTAATGAACAGAGTGAGGTAGTAGTCGGTTGTTACCTCTGCCTCTATGGGCTTGGTTAAGATGAGTCTGATGGTGAGTCGATGGAATAACAGGAGAAGACAATGGCTAACGTATTGATCCTTGCCGGTGATTATGTGGAAGACTATGAAATCATGGTGCCGTTTCAGGCGCTGCAGATGGTGGGCCATAAGGTGACTGCCGTGTGCCCTGACAAAGAGGCCGGTGATACTGTCAGGACGGCTATTCATGATTTTGAAGGCGATCAAACCTACAGTGAAAAACCTGGGCACAATTTCGTTCTCAATGGTGACTTTGAACAGATAAGTGCCGATGACTTTGATGCGCTGCTGATCCCCGGCGGCCGAGCACCCGAGTATCTGCGTCTCTATGATGAAGTGCTTGAGCTGGTTCGAGCCTTTGCCAAGGCGGATAAGCCGATTGCCGCCGTCTGTCATGGGGCGCAGCTGCTGACCGCCGCCGGAGTGGTGCAGGGCAAGAAGGTGTCGGCTTATCCCGCCTGTGCCCCAGAAGTGCGCCAAGCCGGTGGTGAATATGCCGATATCGAGGTGACAGAAGCGATTACTGACGGCAAGTTGGTTACAGCGCCGGCTTGGCCTGCTCATCCTCAGTGGTTGGCGCAGTTCCACGCCTTGCTTTGAATTCGGTAAACAAAAGCGCTTATCCCTTAGGGGAGCAAGCTTTGCCGCCGAGAATGCAAGTGTTTCCAGCCGGTAGAAAGTCCAGCTAAAACCCAATTAGCCAAAAGCCGCGCAGTGCGCGGCTTTTTAATGGTTCTACATAGGAGCTAAAGCCTGTCAAGCGGGGCGGCTCACTTGAGCTTCTTTGGCTTGATGCCGCTGGAGCCGACTTTAACCTTAACTCTGCGGCCGGACATGCTCTTTTCCGCTGCGACCTGCTCCGAGGCGCTGCTGGCACCCGGCTTTTTCTTGGCGAAGCTGCGGCGCTTTTGCAGTTGCTTGAGCAGGAGATCGCGATTACTCACTTCATAGCCTGGCATCATGATGCGCTTGAGTTTTTGGCCAATCAGTTTTTCAATGTCGGCCAGGGTGCGCTCTTCTTCGCGGCTGACAAAAGAGATGGCGACACCCGTCTTGCCGGCGCGGCCGGTGCGACCGATACGGTGCACATAGTCCTCTGCCAGGAAGGGCAGATCGTAATTGACCACATACTCGAGATCCGGAATATCCAGGCCGCGGGCGGCCACTTCGGTGGATACCAATACCCGTACCTTGCCTTCCTTGAATTCTCTGAGCGCCCGGCGGCGGCTGCCCTGGGCTTTTTCACTGTGCACCACGGCACTGGCGATACCGTCGAGATTCAGCTCCTTGACCAGATGATCCGCATCTTCACGGGTGGCGGTAAACACCAGCACCTGCTGCCAGTTCTTGCGCCCGATAAGTTCAGACAGGAGTTCACGCTTGCGGCGCTGCTCTACCGGGTAGACTACCTGGCTGACGGTCACCGCTGTGGTGTTTTGGCGGTCGGCGGTGATGACCTTGGGCTTGTTCATTATCTCATCGGCTAGGCGCCTTACCGCGCCAGAGAAGGTGGCCGAGAACATCAGATTTTGCCGCTGCTTGGCGGCGCTCTGAAGTATTTTGTTGATATCGTTGATAAAGCCCATATCCAGCATACGGTCGGCTTCATCCAGCACCAGCACTTCCAGCGAGCCCAGACTCAGGTTACCGGCCAGTAGTTGTTCCAGTAAACGCCCCGGAGTGGCTACCACTATGTCGGCGCCTTGCTTGAGCTTGTTGACCTGAGATGCTGACTTGACGCCGCCAAACAGGGTGGCCACCGACAACTGCAGGTATTTGCCGTATTGGCGGGCATTGTCGGCAACCTGGGACACCAGCTCACGGGTCGGTGCCAGGATCAGGGCCCGGATATTGCCGGGTTTGAGTTCGAGCGGGTTATCCTGCAGGCGCTGCAAAATAGGCAGCACAAAGGCGGCTGTCTTGCCTGTGCCCGTCTGGGCGCTGGCCAGTACGTCCTGACCGCGGCGAACCGCAGGGATGGCCTGTCTCTGAATCGGTGTCATGCTCTCATAACCGCACTCTTTGAGCGCGCGGAGTATTTCGGGGGCAAAACTATAAGATTCAAACTTCATCTCGATATTCCTGTATTCAACCGCTTGGCGTGTGTCTTAGCTATTTCGGGTGTCGGCGGCCCAAATGCCGGAAGCTCAGGCCTGAGTATACGCCAAGTGCCGGGATAACCCGGGCGGGCGCGGAGTATAGCAAAAAATTCACCAAGGCCCGATCATTTCTGCTTTATTCTTGCGCTGCAAGGATAAATGACCTCAGGCACTGCTGATATCAATGTTTTGGGCAGATACAAGAATGCCGCCCGCAGGCGGCATTCTCTCACAATTTATTGGCTTAGCTGAACCAGCCGGCAAACATCTGCTTGAAGTAGTCCATCAGCTTGCTGAACCAGCTGCCTTCGTTGACTTCTTCCAATGTCACCAGTGGGAACTGGGCAATGTCTTTACCGTCGAGTTGGAAGTATACCCGGCCGACGACTTCACCCTTGGCCAGCGGTGCGGTGAGCTCTTTGGTAAGTTCGAAGTTGGCTTGCAGGTTTTTAGCCTGGCCCCGGTTGATGGTCACAGGAGTGTCAGTGGTTACACCCAAGTCCACTGTGTCACGGTCGCCATACCAGATCTTCTGGGTGACAAAGCTGTCACCGGCCTTGTAAGGAGTGATGGTTTCAAAGAAACGGAAGCCATAGTTGAGCAGTTTCTTGCTCTCGGCCTTACGGGCGGCTTCACTCTTGGTGCCCATGACCACGGCAATCAGGCGCATGCCGTCTTTGGTGGCCGAGGATACCAGGTTATAGCCGGCACCCGAGGTGTGGCCTGTCTTGATACCGTCGACATCGAGGCTGTTATCCCACAAGAGGCCGTTACGGTTGTACTGCTTGATACCGTTGTAGGTAAAAGATTTTTCTTTGTAGATATCGTATTCGTCGGGAACATCACGAATGAGGGCCGCGCCCAGCAGCGCCATATCATAGGCGGTGGACTTGTGGTTGTCTGAATCCAGGCCGTGGGAGTTTTCAAAGTAGCTGTCACGCATGCCCAGCTGTTTGGCCCAGGAGTTCATCAGATCGACGAAGGCGCCTTCGGTTCCGGCAATGTGCTCGGCCATGGCGACACAGGCATCGTTACCGGATTGGATAATGATACCCCGATTCAGATCCGAAACTTTAACCGTCTTGCCGACTTCGATAAACATCTTGGATGAGTCGGGGAAGTTCTTCGACCAAGCGTTCTTGCTGATGGTCACGTCGTCATCGGCAGAGACGTTACCTGCCTTGATCTCCTGACCTATGACATAGCTGGTCATCATCTTGGTCAGGCTGGCTGGGTTAAGGCTTTCGTAGGCGTTATTTTCCGCCAGTAAGCGTCCTGAGTTGTAATCCATCAAGACATAAGCCTTGGCGGCAACGTCCGGTGCATCTGGGACGACTATCGGGGCATTGTTGGCCTGTGCGGCGGAAACCGAGGCACAGGCGAACAACAGAAAGGCTTTCGCGGGACTTTTTACAAAATTCATCATTACCTGAATACGTCTTCTGGTTGGAGTCGGAAAATATGCTGAAATTCGCAGCGAGTATAACATTAGTCGACCGGAAATTTCAGTTAAGGTTCCTTAATTAGTTAAAAATGTGGTGGAATTTTGAACGCTTATGTTTTGGGTTCAGTCACCATATAGCTGCTCGGAAAGCCGTCCTGCTTCAGCTTTTCCAGCAATTTGGCGGCAATACCTTCATGGCTGACCGGCCCGAGTTGCAGCCTGTATACCGACTTGGCATCTGTGATTCGGCTCTTGACCTGGTATTTGTTTTCAAGCTCTGAAGCCAACTCAAGCAGACGTTCGCGCGAGCCGGATGCCATCACCTGCACATAGTGCAAATTGTTGCTGCGAAGTTCGGCCATGGTCTGGCTCTCTTCACTGTCTTCAAACAGGACTTCCAGTCTGACCTTGGCGGTGCCTGTTTTCAGCATGTCCAGCCGGTAAGCCGCGGCGTAGGACAGATCTATCACTCGGTCGGGATGGAAGGGACCACGGTCATTGACCCTGACCACTACGCTCTTGTTGTTGGCCAAATTGGTGACCCTGACATAGCTGGGCAGTGGCAATGTCTTGTGCGCCGCGGACATGGAGTACATGTCATAGGTTTCACCGTTGGAGGTCAGATGGCCGTGAAACTTGGCACCATACCAGGATGCCAGCCCCTCAACCTTGTACCCCTTGCCGGACGGCATCACTTGGTAGGATTTACCTCTGACCTGGTAATCCTTATTGCCCTGTTTGCTGTAGGGCTCGAATCTGGGATGGGCATCTTCCACCTTGGAGACATCCGGTGCATCGGCCGGAGGCCTATCATCTTTCATGGTGTAACGGCCCGAGTTGCCGGCACAGGCGGCCAGCAGAATCGAGGCGGTCAGTGGCAGCAATAGTTTAAGTCTTGTCATGGTGGGCTTTGAGTTGTTCACTGAATTGATAAACCGCCATGGCGTACAGCGGGCTGCGATTGTAACGGGTGATTACATAGAAGTTGTTCAGCCCCAGCCAATAGTCTTTGGCATCGGCCTGTTCCAGCTCGATAAGCAGCGCTTTTTGGCTGGCATCCAGATCCCGGTTTTCCTTCAGTGCCACCTCGGGGGAGAGGATATTGGCCACTTGGTAATTGAGCTTTTCTCCCTTCCAGACCTTGGCCTTGGGCGTGGCCGTTGTGCTCAGCTCCAGCGCCACCGGTTCACCGGCTTTCCAGCCGTGACGGTGAAAATAGTTGGCTACTGAACCTATGGCATCGTCGACACTGCCCAGCAGATCCCGCTTGCCGTCACCGTCAAAGTCGACGGCGTAGGCCAGATAGCTTGAAGGAATAAACTGGCCATAACCCATAGCGCCGGCGTAGGAGCCCAGGAGCGTTTCCTTATCGAGTTGCTCCTCTTTAAGCAGCGTCATCAGTTTGGCAAACTCGCCGCGAAAGAAAGTCGCCCGTGGCGGGTAGTAGAACCCCAAGGTATAGAGGGCATCGATCACCGGGTACTTGCCCATATAACCGCCGTAGAAGGTTTCAATACCGATAATGGCGACTATGATTTGCGGATCAACGTCATAGGTCTTGGCGGCGCGCGCTATGGTTTGCTCATGTTGCTGCCAGAAATTCAGCCCGGCTTCGAGGCGCTTTTCGGTCAGAAAAATGGGGTAGTACTGATGCCAGGGTTTGGCCTCCCAAGGGCTGGAAATGGCGTCCAATACCGCCTGGTTTTTTTTGGCCGAGGCGAGGAAGCTTTCGACTTCTTCCTGGCTAAAGCCTTGGCTCTGTTGCTGTTTGATAAAATCCTGTTTGAGCTGCTCGGAAGCGGGCACCTCGGCGGTGGCACAGGCGCTGAGGTTGAGACTCAGCAGCAGGCCCAGAGGGGCGAGCAGCTTTTTGAATGTCGGCATCTAAGGCGTTCCTATCTGTCGATGAAGCGTCTATGGGTGTGAATACTCATTAGAATGCCAAAACCGGCCATCAATGTCAGCATAGAGGTGCCGCCATAACTTATCAGCGGCAGCGGGACTCCTACTACGGGCAAAATACCGGACACCATACCGATATTCACAAACACATAAACGAAGAAGGTGAGGGTCAGCGAGCCGGCCAGCAAGCGGGCAAAGCTGGTTTGGGCTCTGGAGGCGATCACCAGGCCGCGGCCGATCACATAGAGATAAAGCGCCAACAGTAGCAGACTGCCGATGAGGCCAAACTCCTCGCCGATCACGGCGAAGATAAAGTCGGTGTGGCGCTCGGGCAAAAACTCCAGCTGCGACTGAGTACCATCAAGCCAGCCTTTGCCCCAGAGTCCGCCCGAGCCTATGGCAATTTTGGACTGAATGATGTGGTAGCCGGTACCGAGTGGATCGGCCTCGGGATCCAGCAGGGTCATCACTCGATTGCGCTGGTAGTCGTGCATCAAAAAGAACCATAGAATCGGCAGCAGCGCCAGCACGGCGGCAATAAAACCACCGACAATGGCCCAGCTCATACCGGAGAGAAACAGCACAAAGATCCCCGAGGCGGCCACCAGAATTGAGGTACCGAGATCCGGTTGTTTGGCGATAAGCAGAGTGGGGATCAGCAAAATCACCCCGGCACCGGCCAGATAACGCTTCTTCGGCGGCAAGGGAAACTTGGAGATAAACCAGGCCATGGTGATCGGGAACGCCAGTTTCATCAGCTCAGACGGCTGAAACTCCATAAAGCCCAGATTGAGCCAGCGTTGGGCGCCCTTGTTGATTTCACCGAAGAAATGCACCCCCAGCAGCAGCGCGACCCCGGCAAGATAGATGGGCAGAGCCCAGCGGCGAAATACCTCGGGGTTAATCTGGGCAAGGATCAACATTAGTCCAAGGGACAATCCCATACGGAATAGCTGCCGCTCCATCATGGCCAGGTCTTCGCCGCTGGCAGAATAGATGACGAACAGGCCAAAGCCCATCAGGCCCAGGATGCCTAGCAGCAGTGGCAGATCGATATGCATCTTCTGCCAGATATTGGGTTTACGGCTGTGGCTCATGTTTCAACTCCCAGGTATCCCGTAGCAGATATTCGTCCAGCATGGCCCGGGCAACCGGCCCGGCGTTGGCGCCACCCCAACCGGCGTTTTCCAGTACCACCGCCAGCACAATTTTTGGATCTTCGTAGGGGGCATAGGCGATGATCAGCGCGTTATCGCGCAGATGCTCGTCAATGGTGTCCGCATCATACTTCTCATCTTCGGCAACGCTGAAGACCTGGGCGGTACCTGTCTTCATCGCCGCAGTATAACTGGCATCGGTGAAGCGACTCTTCTGCGCGGTGCGGCGCATGGCTTCGTTGATGATCTCCCAGTTGTTTTTGTTTTTCAGCACTATCGGTGGCCTTTCATCCACCGGCGTCTCGATGCGGGCTGTGTTGTCCTTGATGGCCTTGAGCAGGTGCGGGGTAAAACGCTTGCCGCGGTTGGCCAAAATGGCTGTGGCATTGGCCAGCTGCAAAGGCGTGGTGGTCCAGTAACCCTGACCAATCCCGACCGAGATGGTGTCGCCTATGTACCAGGGTTGGTTGTACTTGAGGCGTTTCCAATCCCTCGATGGTATTACCCCGGCAGATTCTTCGAAGATATCCACCCCGGTATTCTGACCGAAACCGAATTGATCCATAAAACCGGAGATCTTGTCGATGCCCACCTTGTAGGCCATGTCGTAGTAGAAGGTATCGCAGGAGTGAACTATGGAGTCATATACATCCACCCAGCCGTGGCCCCAGCGTTTCCAGTCGCGATATTTACGGTCGACCCCTGGGATCTGCCAGAAGCCGGGATCCCAGATGCGGGTCTTCTCGCTAATGGTTTGATCTTCCAGCCCCAGGAGCGCCAGATGCGGCTTGACCGTGGAGGCCGGGGCATATTGCCCTTGGGTTGCGCGGTTAATCAGGGGACGCGAGCGGCTGTTGAGCAGCTCGCTGTAGGCTTTTGAACTGATCCCGTGCACAAATTGGTTCGGGTCATAGCTGGGGCTGGAGACCATGGCCAGAATACCGCCGTCTCTTGGGTCTATCGCCACGATTGAGCCGCGGCGGCCATCCAGCAGCTCGGTGGCCTTTTGCTGCAGCTGCAGATCCAGTGTCAGGTAGATATCCTGTCCGGGCTCGGGCTGGGTCACCTTGAGGGTGCGGACACTGCGCCCCAGGTTGTTGACCTCTTCCTCCAAATGCCCGGGCAGGCCGTGTAGCAGGCTCTCATAGAACTTTTCTATACCCTGTTTGCCTATGTCCTTGGTGGCGGCATAGTTTTTCCAACTGCCGGAGCGTTCCAGCGCGTCTCTGTCTCTGGAGTTGATTTTGCCGACATAGCCGAGCACATGGGTCAGCAGGCTGCTGTAGGGGTAGTGGCGTTTGAGACCGGCATCGACATAGAAACCATCGAACCTGTGTTGGTTAACACTGAACAGGGCCACCTCATCTTCCGTCAGCCTGGTCTTGAGCGGCAAGGGCTTGAAGCGGCGGTGATATTTCAGTGACTCGGTGAAGCTGTCGCGCTCATCCTGACTGAGGTCGATAACGGTTGAGAGTTCATCCAGCGTCTGCTGCATGTTCTTCACCTTCTCCGGGATCACTTCCAGGGTGTAGAAGGGCAGGTTCTCTGCCAGCAGCTTGCCGTTGCGGTCATAGATCAGGCCGCGGCTGGGTGCCAGCGGTACCACTCGGATACGGTTATCATTGGAGCGGGTTTCGTAGTCTTTGAAAGATACCACCTGCAGATAGTAAAGATTGCCGAGCAACAGGCTGAGCAAAGCGACCACGCAGACAAAGGTAAACAGCGCCCGGCGTTTGAACAGTGCCGCCTCGGCGGCGTGATCATGCATGGTTATTCGCTTTCTACGCGGCAATGGATTCTCTCCGGCTCAAACAGTTAATGCAAAGTCAGCTAAAGCAAGTGGCTCTTGGGTGCCTTATTCCCTGTGGTAGGGATGATTGTTGTTGATGCTCCAGGCCCGGTACAGACTCTCGGCCACCACGACTCTCACCAAAGGGTGGGGCAGGGTCAGGGCCGACAGACACCAGCTTTGGCTGGCGGCTTGTTTACAGGCAGGAGCCAGGCCTTCCGGGCCGCCTATCAGCAGGCTGACATCCCGGCCATCGAGCTGCCACTTTTCCATGGCAGAGGCGAGCTCTGGAGTCGTCCAGTTCCTGCCCGGCAGATCCAGAGTGACGATATGGTTGCCCTTGGGGATCGCGGCCAACATGGCTTCGCCCTCTTTTTGCAGAATACGGGCGATATCGGCATTCTTGCCCCGCTTGCCGGCGGGGATTTCAACCAGCTCCAGCGCCATGTCCCTGGGGAAGCGGCGCTGGTACTCGGCGAAACCCTTGCTGACCCAGTCCGGCATTTTGGTGCCTACGGCAACGAGTTGCAGTTTCATCAGGCGTTGGCGTCAGACCAGAGTTTTTCCAACTGGTAATGTTCGCGGGTTTGCTCCTGCATCACATGCAGAATCACATCACCCAGATCCACCAGAACCCAGTCGCTGCTGTCGCGGCCTTCTACGCCCTGAGGTTGCATACCGGCTTGTTTGGCTTCGGCAACTACATTTTCAGCAATGGCGCGAACATGGGTCTTGGATGTGCCTGAGCAGATAACCATAAAGTCGGTCACGTTGGACTTTTTGCTGACATCCAGCACGACTATGTCCCGTGCCTTGAGATTATCGACCTTGTCGACAACAAATTGTTTCAGTTCTGTGCCTTGCACGCTGAAGATCCTCTCATGTTTTTGATCAAGCGCAGTAGTATATCAGCGCTGGCGGGCAAGTCCCATAGGATTTATCGCCCATCCACCGCAGTTAACCGCCAAGATAGAGGCGGTTTGTAACTATATATTCGAGCACGGCTTTGGGCATGGCGGCGAGGCAGGCATTAATGTTACCGGCGGCGATGGCGCGGCGAATGGCCGTGGAGGAGAAGGGCTGCGGCTTGACCGAGAGGCTGATGATTTTGCCGCTTTGATGTTGGCCCTTGTCTCTCGCTGTCAAGGCCTGGGCGACCGAGCAGCCTCTTTGGGCCAGTTCGGTTTGGATTTCGGCGTCCTTTGGCAGGTGCCAGTCCGGGCGCTGGCAAACCACCAGGTTACACAGGGAAAACAGCCGCTGCCATTGATGCCAGCTCGGCAGCGACAGCAAGGAATCTGTACCCATGATGAATTGAAATTCGGCGCCTGGGAAAGCTTGCTGCAGCGCTTCCAGCGTTGCGACGCTATAGGAGGGGGCATTGCGTTTGAGCTCGATATCGCAAATGTCCATATCGGGGAACTCGTCGCAGGCCAGTTTAAGCATGGCCAGGCGCTGCTCGCTGCTGGCGGTGGCCTTGGCCTTGTGCGGCGGAATATGGTTCGGCAGCAACCAGAGCTTATCCAGCTCTAGCCGGGCTTTGACTTCGGCCGCGGGTTTGAGGTGACCATAGTGAACTGGGTCGAAAGTACCGCCCATCAGTCCGATACGCATCTAGTCTCCTCAGTCGAACTCAATATGGTCAAGGTGGCGCGCCGCTTTGGGATCGAACAGCAAACACAGATGGGACAGGCCGGTCCAGTTTTCCTGGCCTTGCTGTTTCAGTGCCAGCTCCAGTTTGGAGGCGATAGCCAGCATGGACTCTATGGCTTCCAGGCTCAGCCGGGTGAGGGCGCCCTGATAGAGCGGCTTGCGCTTATCCCAAATTCTATGCTTGCCGAACAGGCTATTGAGGCTCTCGCCCTGACTGCGGGCCGATTGCAGCGTCAGCAGCAAGGTCAGCTCTTTTTGCAGCGCCCAATGGATAATGGGCATGGCGGTTTCTTCGGCCTTGAGCTGGGCGAGGATATGCTGGGCCTTATCCTGTTGGTTAGCCAGCAGGGCATCGGTCAATTGGAACACGCTGAAGCGGGATTGATCTTCGAAGTAGCGGCTCAACTCTTCGCTGTCCACAGGACGGGCACCGGCCAGCAGTTGCAGCAGTTGCATCGCCTGATCGGCCGCCAGCAGATTGCCTTCGTAGAGGGCATACAGCATGGCTCTGGCATCGTTTTTGAGATTGAGCCGATAGTATTGAATACGGCCGTCGAGCCAGCGCTGAAACTGAGCCCCTTCGGGGGTGGCGCAAGGAACATAAAGACCTTGACTGTCCAGGGCCTTGAACCATTTGCTGTTTTGCTGATCGCGGCCAAGCTTGGGGCCGTCGATGATAAGCAAGATATCCGGGTTTTGTTCAGCGATAAGGCTTTGCAGCATGGCGCCGCCATCGGCGCCCGGCTTGGCCTGTGGCAGGTTGAGCTCTATGATCCTGCGACTGGCAAACAGGCTCATGGCGTGCCATTCGTTGGCGAGATCCTGCCAGTTGAAGTTGGCTTCCTGAGTCAGTTGCAACCTTTCTTCAAAGCCTTGGCTACGGGCGGCAGCCAGGATTTGCCGCTTACTGCTGTCCAGCAGATAGGGATCGTCGCCCAGCAGCAGATAGCAGGATTTCAGTGGCGACAACTGCCGGTGTAACTGATCCGGATAGACCCGCATCAGTTCACCTCGATGGCGGCCAGAGTCTGGATGATGTTATCGGCGGCCTGAATGCGCATCTCTTTGACCAGCAACTCCATCTCCCGGCTCTTGGCCAGCGCGGTGCGGGGGTCGTCGAGATAATCGCGGCGGATTTCCACATCGAAAGGCTGTGCTTCCTTGCCCGGCAGAGACACGGCAAAACGCACATGGTAGATGAGTTCATATTCGGCGACGTTGCCTGTGGGGTAGAGCGACAAGGTTGAGCGCTCCAGAGTGTCGCTCAGCAGCACCAGACGGGGAATGCCCTTGGCGGGTTCCTCTATGCCGACATTGTTGAGACGCAGACGTTCACGCACCAGGCGGCTCAGCTCGCTGTATTTGTCGCTGCTCTCCAGGCTCAGCTTGCTGAGCTCGGGCGGAATGGAATAACTTCCCTGGAGTTGAAAGCCGCAACCGGCACTGGTCATAACGACCAGTGCCAGCAGGGCGAACATCAACTGCTTCACGCTTAAAGATAGTTTCAGCATGGATGTCCTGTTTTTTCTCAGTTGGCGACTATGTTCAGCAGTTTGCCGGGAACATAGATCACCTTGCGGATGGTCTTGCCTTCGGTGTGCTTCATCACCTGCTCATC
The DNA here is from genome assembly GCF_033842865.1 of Shewanella indica. Taxonomy (NCBI): domain Bacteria; kingdom Pseudomonadati; phylum Pseudomonadota; class Gammaproteobacteria; order Alteromonadales; family Shewanellaceae; genus Shewanella; species Shewanella indica. The sequence continues at coordinate 329,983 of NZ_JAWXXR010000001.1, read as the reverse complement.
GGCCAGACCCAGGGCTTCGACCTCTTCCTTGGCAGCATCGGCCGCCACAGTGATCTTGGCTCTGAGCTTACCGTTGACCTGCACCACGATAAGCTTGCTGTCTTCGACAAGTGCGGATTCGTCGGTTTCAGGCCAGCTGGCTGACTCGATATCGCCTTCCATGCCCAGCTCCTGCCACAGGTTGAAGCTCAGGTGCGGGGTGATGGGGTACAAGAGACGCACAATGGCCGACAGGGCTTCGGCCATCAGGGCTCTGTCCTGCTCGGTTTCCTGTGGAGCCTTTTGCAGCGCATTCATCAGTTCCATCACAGCAGCAATGGCGGTGTTGAACATCTGGCGGCGGCCGATATCGTCGGTCACCTTGGCGATGGTTTTGTGCAGTTCGCGGCGCAGCGTTTTCTGCTCGCCGGTCAGAGCCGCGATATCCAGCGCTGGAGCTTCGCCCTTAGATATATGGTCGTGGGCCAGTTTCCACAGACGCTTGATAAAGCGGTGGGCACCTTCCACGCCTGATTCCTGCCATTCCAGTGTCAGCTCCGGTGGTGCGGCAAACATCATGAACAGTCGCACAGTATCGGCGCCGTACTTCTCCACCATCACTTGCGGGTCGATACCATTGTTTTTCGATTTGGACATCTTGCTCATGCCGGTGTAAGTCAGTTCATGGCCTTCGCTGTCCACTGCCTTGAGGATCCGACCCTTGTCGTCTTTCTCAACCACAGTCACTTCCAGTGGCGATACCCAAACGCGGGCGCCTTTCTCGTTGCTGTAGTAGAAAGCATCGGCCAGTACCATGCCTTGGGTCAACAGGCGCTTGGCAGGCTCATTGGAGTTAACCAAACCGGCATCGCGCAGCAGTTTGTGGAAGAAGCGGAAGTACAACAGGTGCATACAGGCGTGTTCGATACCGCCTATGTATTGATCTACCGGCAGCCAGTAGTCGGCCTTGGCTGGATCCAGCATCTGATCTGCCTTGGGCGAGCAGTAGCGGGCATAGTACCAGCTGGACTCCATAAAGGTGTCGAAGGTGTCGGTTTCGCGCAGGGCATTTTGGCCGTTGATTGTGGTTTTGGCCCACTCTTTGTCGGCCTTGATTGGGCTTTGGACCCCATCCATGACCACATCTTCCGGCAGAATGACCGGCAGTTGTTCTTCCGGCGTCGGCATCACAGTGCCGTCTTCCAGAGTCACCATAGGGATAGGTGCGCCCCAGTAACGCTGGCGGCTGACGCCCCAGTCGCGCAGACGGAAATTAACCTGGCGCTTGCCTTTGCCTTCGGCACTCAGCTTGTCGGCGATGGCGTTGAAGGCGGCTTCAAAGTCCAGACCATCGAACTCGGCCGAGTTGAACAGTATGCCTTTTTCAGTGTAAGCGGCTTCAGAGATATCCAGCTCGCCATCGGCAGGCTTAATCACGCCCTTGATCGCCAGGCCATACTTGGTGGCGAATTCATAGTCACGCTGGTCGTGGCCGGGAACCGACATTACGGCGCCGGTACCATAGTTCATCAGGACAAAGTTGGCGGCCCAAACCGGGACTTCTTCGCCTGTCAGCGGGTGGATCGCCTTGAGGCCGGTATCAACACCTTTTTTCTCCATAGTGGCCAGCTCGGCCTCGGAGGCGGTGCTCTGCTTGCACTCTTCAACAAAGGCTGCCAGCGCCGGGTTGTTGGCGGCGGCTTTCTCGGCCAGCGGGTGACCGGCGGCAATGGCCACATAGGTCACGCCCATCACGGTATCCGGACGTGTGGTGTAGATGTCGAAGCTATCGTCAGAACCAGCCACCTTGAAGGTCATCTCGACCCCTTCGGAGCGACCAATCCAGTTACGCTGCATGGTCTTGACCTGCTCAGGCCAACCTTCGAGGGTATCGATATCATTCAACAGCTCTTCGGCGTACTGAGTGATCTTGATGAACCACTGAGGGATCTCTTTCTGCTCCACTACAGTGTCGCAGCGCCAGCAGCAACCATCGATAACCTGCTCGTTGGCCAGCACTGTCTGGTCATTGGGGCACCAGTTGACCGAAGAGGTCTTCTTGTACACCAAGCCTTTTTCATACAGTTTGGTGAAGAACCACTGTTCCCAGCGATAGTATTCCGGGGTACAGGTGGCAATTTCACGGCTCCAGTCGTAGCCAAAACCCAGCATTTTCAGCTGGTTCTTCATGTAATCTATGTTTTCATAGGTCCAAGGCGCCGGGGCAGTGGCGTTCTTGATCGCGGCATTTTCTGCCGGTAGACCGAAGGCATCCCAGCCGATGGGCTGAAGCACATTTTTACCCTGCAGACGCTGGAAACGGGAAACTACGTCACCTATGGTGTAGTTACGCACGTGTCCCATATGCAGCCGACCTGAAGGATAGGGGAACATAGAGAGACAGTAGAACTTCTCTTTACTCGGATCTTCGGTGACTTCAAAAGTTTTCTTTTCTGCCCAGTGCGTTTGCACTTTGGCTTCGATTTCTGAGGGATTATATTGCTCTTGCATCAGGTTTTTCGGCAATGCCGCCCATTATTTTGACATGCGCGCTATACTGCGCCGTTTAGATCTGCATAGAATAAACCAGAAGTGAGTCATTAAGAAAGGTTCGTCTTAAAGGAGTATTGGCCATGAGTGAGAGAAGTACGGAGTTACTGGCGCTGTATCAGGCCTTGATTGACAGAGTCAAACAACAGTATGACCAAGATAACTCATTGACAGTGAAGAGCTTATTTAATTCTATCAAGGAAGGGAAAGAGTATTTGGCTATCAAGCAGCAGGCCGGTGAGGCCGAGCTGTCTCTGGTCGAGGAATTCCTCAAGCGGGATATCGCCAGCTATATTCAGAGCCAAACGGAAGATGACATCAGTTACAGCCCTACTATGCTGACGCTGGAAAATACCCTCTGGCACTGGTTGGGTGAAATCAGCGACCGCAGCCAGGTGGAGTGGCACGAACTGGCCCATGAATTCAAACACCATGGCTATTATCAGAGCGGCGATATCGTCAGTCAGGGTAAAATGGTCTGCAGTAACTGCGGCCATGAGATGGACTTCGAGTTCCCAGGCGTTATTCCCGACTGCCCCGAGTGTGACCACTCGGAATTTACCCGTGAAGCGCTGGCGCCCTGAGTTGCCAGCATCCAGATTTTGAATGGACGAGGCCCGGAGTTGCAAACTCGTAAAAAGGGATCGTGTTGTGAGAGCTGGGTTTGAGTGAGAAAAGTGCCAATTAACAAGCCCGGCTTTGGCCGGGCTTGTTGTTGGGGATTGTCAGTTGATCTTGAGCAACTCCACATCAAAAATCAGTACTGAACCCGGCGGGATCGAGCCGGCAGAGCGATTGCCGTAGCCCAGACTGCTGGGAATAAAGAAGCGCATCTTGTCGCCTTCTGTCATCAACTGAACCCCTTCGGTCCAGCCCTTGATCACCTGATTGAGTGGAAAGGCGATGGGCTCACCGCGATCGACCGAGCTGTCAAACACAGTGCCGTCAATCAGGGTGCCATGGTAGTGCACTGTCACCTTATCCTTGGGACCCGGATGAACCTGGCCTTGCCCCTTGTGCAGTAACTGATACTGCAGCCCCGAGTCTGTGGTGACCACCCCCTCTTTATGCTTGTTGGCCTCAAGAAATACCTCGCCCTTGGCAACATTCTCTTTTGCCAGTTTCTGGCCATTCATAGTGGTGAAAAAGTAAAAAATAACTGCGGCGATAACCACCACGGCAAGCAACATTCTCATTTGGGGATCCTCTGTCCTGAAGGTGGCGCTATCTTAGCAGTTGGACTGCGGCATTTACAGCTTAGGGTTATAGTGTACTTTTGTCGGGCTTTATCCCTCGGGCAGACTTGTGTAGGCTATTGATAAAAAAGTGAAAGCTAAGGAAGGTGCGAACAAGTCCCATGTGTGCTCTGCGTCGGCTTACGGGCTTGGATGCAAGGCGTGGTTCGCCGCAAATGGCCTAGTCCTTTGCAAGAAGCACAACACAGCAGGCAGGCCTGTAAGCTACGCCCTTCGGGGCTTTCACAGCAACCGGCTCTCTGCGTTATCCGACTTCGACATGCCCCGGCATGCCTTCAGTCAGATGCCTTGAACGCCAATTGCTGTGCAAGCCAGAGTGCCACGAGGACTTATTCGCACCTTCCCTAAATCAGCTCTCCGCAGAATAATCATAATAAGACTCAAGGAAACCCCTATGCTCAATCGCGCCTCCCGGCCACTGGTCAAGCTGGTGGATAAGTATCTGCCCGATCCCTATATCTTTGTGCTCCTGCTTACTTTATTGGTGTTTGCTGCCGCCATGCTCGGCCAGCAAAAGACACCGGTAGAAGTGCTGGGTTATTGGGGCAGCGGTTTTTGGAACCTGCTTAGTTTCTCGATGCAGATGTTGCTGGTGCTGGTGGCCGGTTTTATGCTGGCCAGCTCGCCGCCGGTGAAGAAGTTGCTGGATGCCATAGCGTCCCTGGCCCGCAGCGCGCCGCAGGCTATCATACTGGTGACCTTGGTTTCCTTGGCGGCCAGTTGGCTTAACTGGGGGTTCGGTTTGGTGGTTGGTGCCTTGTTTGCCAAGGCGTTGGCGCGCCGGGTCAAGGTGGATTACCGTTTGCTGGTGGCCAGCGCCTATTCGGGCTTTGTGGTCTGGCATGGCGGCTTGGCGGGCTCAGTGCCCTTGACAGTGGCCACACCAGGACACTTTGCCGAGGCGCAGATAGGCATTATTCCTACCTCGGAAACTATTTTTGCCGGCTTTAATCTGCTGCTACTTGCCTTGCTGTTTATCATAATGCCGCTGGTCAATCGCTTTATGCTGCCGGATGACAAAGAGTCAGTGATAGTCGATCCTGCGCTGCTCGAGGATGCTGCGCCGACTCAGAGTGAGAACAAACGCCCGGCCGACTATCTGGAGAACAGCCGGATACTCGGGATCCTGGTGGGCCTGTGTGGTCTCGGGTATCTGGGGTATTGGTTCTTTGTTCAGGGGGGCAGTCTTAACCTCAACATAGTCAACTTCCTGTTTCTGTTCCTGGCGATAACCCTGCACCAGACGCCGCGAAGTCTGCTGGTCAGTCTCAATGAGGCGATTAAGGGCGGCGCCGGGATAGTGATCCAGTTTCCCTTCTACGCCGGCATCATGGCGGTGATGGTACAGTCCGGGTTGGCACAGAGTATCTCTTCGGGTTTTGTTGCCATTGCCAGCGCCGAGTCACTGCCATTCTGGAGCTTTATCAGCGCCGGGGTGGTGAATATCTTCGTGCCATCCGGTGGCGGCCAGTGGGCGGTACAGGCACCTATCATGTTGCCGGCCGCCGAGGCTCTTGGCGCCGATGTCGCCAGGGTCGCCATGGCGGTGGCCTGGGGGGATGCCTGGACCAACTTGATCCAGCCTTTCTGGGCGCTGCCTGTGCTGGCTATTGCCGGGCTCAAGGCCCGGGATATCATGGGTTTTTGTCTGATGCAGCTGCTGATCACCGGCGTGGTGATAAGTGTTGCCCTCAGCTGGTTTTAGGCCAGCTATGCTTGCTGATCCCCTTGATATACAGGCTCTTGTGATAGGCCCAACCGAAAGCGAGGATCAGCAGCAACCCCGAAACCACAGGGGTTAGCAAAAACTGCCAGTCGGCCCCGGCCAGCATCACCAGCAAGGGGTTGGCGCCGGCCGGTGGATGTGTGGTGTTAGTCAGCATCATCAGGCCGACACCCAGGCCGGTTCCCAGCCCCAGTGTCAGCGGCGACACTCCCAAGGTGTGCAATAACAAGAGTCCCAGAGCGCAGGTGAGCAGGTGGCCGAAGAAAATGTTTTTCGGCTGCGCCAGCGGGCTTTGGGGCAGGGCGTAGAGCAACACCATAGTGGCGCCGAATGGTGCCATCAGCAGCAGACTCCAGCTCAGGTTCTGCGTCAGCATCTCCTGTAATCCCGCCAGTAATCCAATACAGCTTCCGGCGCCCAGTGTGGCCCAGGCGGCAGCCTGCCAACGGTTTGTCGCCGCTTGGGCTGTGTTTTTTGCAGCAGGTGTTGCGGTCAGGGGCGGTGTGTTGTCCATATCTGTTTTCCTTTGGTTGTCAGCATTTTTGCCTGGTAGAACAATCGGTCTACTTTTTATGGTAGACAGACCGTTCTACTTTTGTCAAACTCAGATTGAATCGTTAAGGAGCGTGAGATGGACAAGGTTTCCCAACTGCTTGCCGGCGCCTTTGAACTCTTTTATCGAGAGAGTGTGCATGGGGTGGGCATCAATCAAATTCTGGCTGAGGCCGGCATAGCCAAGAAGACCCTTTATCATCATTTCGAGGGTAAGGAGGCCCTGGTGCTGGCCGTGGTGCGTTATCGCGATCAGCTGTTTTTTGATTGGTTGAATCAAAGGCTGGAGGCGGCGCAAACGCCGACGGAGCTGGTTCATGAGCTGTTTAACGCCCTGGATGATTGGTTCAACAGCCGGGTTGAATCCCTGAGCCAGTTTCGCGGCTGTTTCTTTATCAATACCGCCGCCGAGTATCCCTCACCCGAGCATCCGGTAAATCGTCTCTGCCGTGAGCATAAGGCCAGGGTTCAAAATGAGCTTGAGCAGAAGTTGTCGTCTTGGCTTGGCAACGAGCGCGCTCGTGAGTTGGCCGGGCAGTTGTGTTTGATTAAAGAGGGGGCGATAGTCTCGGCCCAGCTCGTCAGTCGGCAGTATGCTGCCGAGCGCGGCCGCAAGCTGGCACTGAGCTTACTTGATTAAGCCTAGATGATTGAGCCTGCTTGATAGGTGAGCTTGCCCTTGAGTTTAGAGCCAACCGTTAAAAGGCTATCTCGGGCAGCAGTGCCAGCCATCCCAGCTTAAGAGCGGCGCCAAGCACCAACAGGTTGAGGCCGACACAGCACCAGAACAGGAGTCTGAAACTTGTTTTACTGGTCTTGTGGCGAAACTGATGGCGTGCCAGTAAAGCGCCGGGCCAACCACCGAGCAAGCCGGTCAGTTGCAGGGTCGACTCCTTGGTGCGCCAGCGGCCAGTTTCAGCGGCCTTTTTATCGCGGGCATAGAGCCAATAACAGAGAAGGCTCAGCAGCAGATACCAGACGGGCACCAAGAGCGGCAGCTTATCCAGTGCCACTAAAGCCAGTAACAGCAGGGCAAACAGGGCGGTGAGCTTACCGATGAAAGACTTGTGACTGCTGCGCTTATTCTGCTGACGCTGCTTTTGTTTGAGTCTGCCCCTGTCCTCGGGAAAGAAGGCCTGTTTTGCCTGGCGCCGACCCTTGTCATCCTGGGTGATTTCAAAGGTCAGCACGTCGCCCACTTGTGGCCTGCGACCGCTCAGGCTCAGTGATTTAATGTGCAGAAACACCCGTTCACTGCCGTCATTGGGGCTGATAAACCCAAAGCCTTTATCGTCCTGCCAATGGCTGACTTTTCCTTTGTGCTTCATGTGTTTGACTCGTGAGTATTCATGGCGTTATTGATTGGCTTCTTGCCAAAGGCCAGACGACGCCAGAGCCATTCCAGCGGCCCTTGGTTGAAGAACCTAAGATAGCAGCCGGCCAGTATTATCTGTACCAAGGCAAAACCCAGGGCTATGGCCAGGTAGTCTATGCGCTCAAGTGTCAGCAGCAATTCGGGCGCCTGATGGCGAAACAGCCAGATCCCAAAACAGGACTGCAGAATATACAGGCTCAAGGGGATCCGGCCAACCGCCTGCAGGCGCATTTGCAGCCATGGCAGGCGTCGGCCGAACTTAACTAACAGATGCGCATAGACGATAGCCATGGGAATGGCGCTCAGCATGACCAGAATATCGGAAAGCATCACCAGTTTGGGGCGGGATTGCAGGCTGAGAATCGTGTCCGCCAGCGACAGCAGTAAGCTCAGTGCCAGCAATTTCCCCAATTTGCCCTGGGGTAAACCTTGGTCAAACAGCCCGCGACGATACAGGCTGATCCCCAGCAGCATCACACCGCTGACAAACCACAGCAGAGTAAATGGCAGGGAAATCAGCATCAGCAAGGTCATAAACAGGTGCATCAGCAACTGCTCGCCATAGCTGCCGGTCCAGGCGCTGTATTGTTCATTGAAGAGGGCGTTGCCGCGGATCCAGGCTTCATCACCCGGCAGAAAGATCATCAGGCCATAGGCCAGGATGCCGATGGCGATAAAGAGCAGTGCCCGCCTTTGCTGGGCTTCAATCTCCAGGTTACGATAATGCCAGGTGAGGAAGCCACAAATGCTATAGGTGAGCAGGATATCCCCCGGCCAGATAAACAGGCTGTGCAGCGCCCCAAAGAGCATCAGCCAGAGTAAGCGCGAGCGTATTAAGGGGAAGGGCTCCAATCCTCTGGCGAGGAAATTCTGTTGTTGAATATAGAGGCCGACACCGAAGAGCATGGAAAACAGGCTGAGGAAGCGCCCCTCCAGCAGAAAATTACTCAGGGTTTCGGTAATGGCATCGGTTAAATGAAACTCGGGAAAGGGCGCATAACCATATAAGGTGACGCCCATAAAACTCACATTGAGAAAGAATATCCCTAATACCGCCAGCCCTCTGACGGCATCGATATTGGGGTTGTGACTGATTTTGACCGGCTGTCCCTGCATCTTTTCCCTGCCTATTTTTGTATACCATCTATGGCTTTTATTAACAGAGCTAAGTTAGCAATCAAACCCGAATGAGGGAAGTGCTCGCTTGTTTCAAATTATGATCCCTTCTCGGTCGCGTTTTTAGCCGGCTTGGCCGAGATCCAGAGCCTGATATTGCCCTTGACCACCAGGATATCATTGCTGTCATAGGCGAGCACCTCGACATCAAGATCCCCCGGCTGCCAGGCGTTGGCATCAACCTTGGCCACACAGCGGATATCGCTGCCGGCCTTGGCGGTGTAATCCAGCGTCATGCCCTTGGGGATCCAGCGCAGATGAGGTGGTATTGAAGCCTCGGCCATGACCCCCATCGCCATTTCCAGGCCGTTGCAGATGGCAATGACATGTACTGTACCTATGTGATTCTCCACTGCGCGGCGTTTACGCAACAGGCATTCACAGTAGTTGGGCTCCAACTGAGTAATTATCGGCTTGATACTGCCAAAGTAGGGCGCCATCCGGCTGACCAGCAAGGAGAATATCTTATTGCCAAAGGGCAGGCGCCGGCATTTGTGATACAAGTTCAGGGTCGAATTGGCGGTTTTACTCATAGTGATTCCTTGTGGGTATTCCTTGTTGATGTTTTTTGTTGGTATAGGGTAATGTTTTTGTTATCAATCTGGTCGGATGAGTGTGTATGCTGACGAGCGCTTTGGCAAGAGCCAAGAGGCAAGAGTTAAAAGGAAAGAGGCACGAGCTAAAAGGAAAGAACCAAGAGTATTGGCTGAGATGATCGAGGGGCTCGCCAATCTGAGCTGAGGCTGAACAGATAGAATAAAAACGCGTGGCAGCAACTGGTGCCTGTGCTTAAATGGCGGTTTCTTCGGGAAGGTGCGAATGGGTGAACCTTTTGCAAGTGCAAGAATCACTTCCTTGGACAATCCAACTTCAATCAGGATTGGTATAATCCGCGAGAATTATCAAAACAGTAGTAAGGAAACCTAGTGAAATTTCTGTTGACCTACCTCAAGGGGCTGGCCATGGGGGCCGCCGATGTGGTGCCCGGCGTTTCCGGGGGAACCATAGCCTTTATTACCGGCATCTATGACACCCTGCTGGAAAGTATTCGCCGTATCAATCCCAGTCTTTGGGGCATTATACGCCGTGACGGCATCAAGGCGGCGTTTGCGCATATCAATGGCGCCTTTTTGTTGAGTCTGTTGGCGGGGATCCTCAGCAGTATTCTGAGCCTGGCCAAGCTTATTTCTTACCTGCTGGCACATCATCCTATTCCTGTATGGTCATTCTTTTTCGGGCTGATCCTGATCTCCGTGGTGCATATGCTGCGCCAGGTCAAGGGCGGTTTTTCACTGCCGCGACTATTGATATTCGCGTTGGGAGTGGCCTTTGCCTGGGGCATTACCGTGCTGAGCCCGGTCGAGTTGGAGGCCAGCTACTTTAATATTTTTGTTGGCGGTGCCATTGCCATTTGCGCCATGATACTGCCAGGGATATCCGGCAGCTTTATCCTCTTGTTGTTGGGGCTTTATCCAGCCGTGCTGGCGGCGGCCAAGAATATCCAGTTGGACATTCTCGGCTGTTTTGCTGTCGGCGCCGTGATAGGTATCCTGAGTTTCAGCCATCTGCTGTCGGCGTTGCTGCGGCGCTTTCACGATGCCACCCTTATCTTCCTTACCGGGCTTATGCTGGGAACGCTGGGCAAGATCTGGCCCTGGAAACAGACGCTGAGCTGGCGCACCAATTCCCATGGTGAGCAGGTACCCCTGGTGCAGCAAAACCTGTCACCCTTTGGCTTTGAGCAACTGACACAGCAGCCGCATCAGTTGGGGTTGGCGCTCTTGTGTGCCGCCGCTGGAATTGGCCTGGTACTCCTGGTTGAGCGTCTGGGGGCCGGCAAGCAATAATTTCAGGCGTTAGTGCCCTGCAGTGAAAGATATCAATGACAGAAAACGGGAGCTCAAGGCTCCCGTTTTTTATCTCCCTTCGAATCTCTCTTAAATGCCTTTGCGTTACAGGTTTCATCCAAGATGGGTGCTACTTCGCCAGCAGACAGCTCAGGTTTTCTGAGCTCGACTCCTTTTAAGGTCTTGTATGACTTGCCCGGCAAGTCGATCCTTCTTTACTAAAAAAATATTGTACAAAAACTTGATCCTTGTACAGGTGTATGCCTTAATCTACTACAAGGTTATACAAGGATTCTCAATATGTACAAGTTTGAGCCGCAGCGAATTCAACTGGGTATCAGTGCCTGCCTGTTGGGGCAGCAGGTGCGTTTTGACGGTGGTCATAAGAATTCTGTCTATTGCCAGCAGGAACTTAGGCAACATTTCGACTTTGTGCACGTCTGTCCTGAGATGGCAATAGGCATGGGCGCGCCACGCAAGAGCATACGTCAGGTGCGCCGCGGTGATGAGATTAGGATCCAGAGCCGTGATGCCAGCTTGGATGTAACCGAGAGCCTGCAAAGTTTCAGTGAGCAAAAAGTCGCTGAATTGGGGTTTTTAAGTGGCTATCTGCTTTGTGCCAAATCACCTACCTGCGGCATGGAACGGGTCACTGTCTACAAGGAAGGCGGCGATCAGGGGAATCGCAGTGGCATAGGTGTGTTCGCCAAGGCCCTGATGCAACGCTGGCCACAACTGCCGGTTGAAGAAGAGGGGCGCTTGAACGATTTGGTGATCAGGGAAAACTTTTTCACCCGGGTGTATGCCTTTCACGACTGGCAGTGTCTGCTGCACTCCGGCTTAAGCCTGCATAAATTGACCCAATTTCACGCCAGATACAAATACCTCTTGTTGGCGCACAGTCCGGCTCAATATCGCCAACTTGGCCCCTTGCTGGCTGAAGGTGGTGAAGACTTGCAGGAAACTGCCCGGCGTTACTTTGAAGGCTTTATGGAGGCGCTGAAAAATAAGGCCAGTCGCCGCAATCACACCAGCGCACTGCAGCATATTCAGGGCTATTTCAAACAAAAACTGACCAAGGCACAGAAGGCTGAGCTTAGTCAGGCGATAGATGAATATCGTCAGGGGCTGCAACCTCTGTTGGTGCCGCTGACATTGATTAAACATTACTTGAGGGAGCATCCGCAGCCGTATATTGCGGCCCAGGTTTATCTCAACCCTCATCCACAGGAGTTAAAACTGCGTTATGCCTACTGATAACATTGCCAACCTTTCCATCGGCGAAGTCGCCAGACTGACCGGGGTGAATCCTGTCACCTTGCGCGCCTGGCAGCGACGGTTTGGACTGGTTATCCCGCAGCGCACCCCCAAGGGCCATAGACTCTACACTCAGGAGCAGGTGCAACAGATCCGTGAAATCCTCTCCTGGCTTGAGCAGGGCGTGGCCATCAGCAAGGTCAAGCCACTGCTCAGTGGCCAGACAGAAAAACAGCTGCAGCAAGAAAATGAAGACGACGACTGGCTGAAGTTCAGCAGCAGTCTCACCGAGGCGGCACTTTCTCTCAGCAGTGCCCGCTTTGGCCGCTTGCTGGATGAATTCAGTGCCCTCTATCCCATCGCCTTGTGTTGTCGGCGCTTGCGCCATTGGTTGCAAGTATTGGACACCCAACTCGATGAACGCCTCGACGGCGCATTTGTCCGCAGTTGGCTCGAAAGCCGTCTGGCTCACTATGTCGGCGCTCGCAGCGAGCAGTTGCTGCGTCAGAAACCCCGTTGGCAACTTCTTTATCTGCCGCTTGGCAAGCAGCCGGCCTGGAGTGAGATCTTGTTGCAACTGGAGCTTATCACCCGGGGTGTCAGCCTTTTGCCGCTCAATATAGAGGAGCCTTTGGAAGGTCAGGGGTTGCAACTCTTGGCACACAGGCTGCCGCTGCAGGGGCTCTTGTTGCTGCCACCTTCCCAGTTGCCGGGCAGCAGTGTCAAAGCCCTTTTCCAGTTGGCGAGCGCTTTGGAATATCCATTGATCTTGAGCGGGGATTATGTGGCGGCTCACGCCAATGCCTTTGAGCACTATGCCAAGGAACTGGCTGTGACTGAAAAAGGCGCCAACAAGAACCGGGAGCCCGTCAAGAATCCTGTGCTTTGCAGCAGCAATGCCGCCATATTGGCACTGCTGGGTCAGGCCGAGTCCGCCTCAAAACAACCGGAGGACAAGTAACATGTCCCAGTCCTTGCCCAATCATGCGCCTTCCCTTGAAAAGGCCTGTGTTGCCATCTGGTTTCGCAGCGATCTGCGCACTTCAGATAACCAGGCCCTGTGGCTGGCGTGCGAAGCGGCAAGGGCCCAAGGTCTGCCGCTGCGGGGTTTTTATATGGCGACTCCGGCCCAGTGGCAGCAGCACTCTGTTGGTCCCATGCAGCTGGATTTCATCGAGCGCAGCGTCAATCAACTGCAACGGGCGTTGGCATCTTTGGGGATAGCTTTTGATTTGCTGCACTGTGACGATTTCTCTTTGGTGAATGTCACTGTCGAGGAGTATTGCCAACGCCAGGGCGTTAAGCAGATTTTTGTCGGGCGCGAGGTGGAGATTAACGAGCAGCGCCGGGATCAGGCGCTGGCACAGCTCACCAGGACTATAGGGGTGGGCCTGCAGTTTACCGATGAGCACTGTCTGCTGCCGCCCGGCAGCGTCCGTACCCAAGGTGGCGAAATGTATCGGGTATTTACCCCCTTCTTTCGCCGCTGGCGTGAGCTGCTGGGAAGTGAGGCGATAATGCCGCTGCCGGTACCTGCGCCTCTGGCCCCGGCTTTACCCGAACCCGCAGAGCTGAGTTTTAAGATCAGCAATCAAGGCAGTAAACAAGACAGCCACCACTGGCCAGTGGGTGAAGGGGCGGCCAGGCAGCGCCTCGATAGCTTTATTGCCAACCAGCTTGCCGATTACGGCCAGGAGCGGGATTTCCCGGCGCTCGATGGCACCAGTTGCCTGTCGCCCTATCTGGCGTTTGGAATTCTCAGCCCGCGGCAATGTGTGGCGGCGCTGCTCAATCGCTTCCCCGAGGCTATGGCAGAGGACAATAGTCCGGGGCGCAGCTGGCTGGCTGAGCTGGCCTGGCGCGAGTTTTACCGCCATCTGCTGCACGCCTGGCCCCAGCTGTGTATGGGGCGCAATTTCAACGTGCTCGGTGATGACATAGTCTGGCGTAACGACCCGCAAGAGTTTGCCGCCTGGTGCGAGGGCCGCACCGGTTATCCGCTGGTGGATGCCGCCATGCGTCAGCTAAACCAGACCGGCTGGATGCACAATCGGCTGCGAATGGTGACCGCCAGCTTCCTCACCAAACACCTGTTGGTGGACTGGCGCTGGGGTGAGCAGTATTTTCGTCGCGCCCTGATAGATGGTGACCTGGCAGCCAATAACGGCGGCTGGCAGTGGTCTGCCGGCACCGGCTGTGATGCCCAGCCCTATTTCAGGATCTTCAACCCCATGAGCCAGAGTGAAAAGTTCGACCCTGACGCCAGTTTTATCCGTCGTTATCTGCCTGAACTGGCACAGTGGCCGCTTAAACAGATACACCATCCGGGCACAGCCGCATCGTCTCGCTTCACCGAGCCGAGTCTGTTCGCCACTGCGGCTTATCCGCCACCTATAGTCGAGCACAGCGCGGCGCGGCAAAGGGCGTTGACCGCCCTGGCCGTGCTGAAAAAGTCTGCCTGAACTCAGTTCATTAGCCGAGGGATTATCATGACCAGCCACTCAGTCGCCGCGGACATAGCGCCCGCTTCACAGCCGGCAGCGCCGCAGTCTCAAGAGATTATTCAGGCATTTATTGCCTTGTATCAATCCCTGGGTCCTGAGCAATTGCCCACATTGCGCCAAAGGCTGCAGGCCGTCTATGCGCCTGAGATCTGTTTTTGCGATCCCATGCACCGACTGGAGGGGCTTGAGCAACTGGAACAGTATTTTGCCGGTTTGTATCGCAACCTGACCGAAATCGCCTTTGAAATCACTGACGTCTTGCCCGCCGGGGACCAGGCCGCCATCAGTTGGCAGATGAAGTATTGCCACCCCAAATTGAACCGGGGGCAGAGTATCAGCGTCGATGGTATCAGCCTCATCAAGTTTGGCGACAAAATCCATTACCACAGGGATTATCTGGATCTGGGGCAGATGCTCTATGAACAGCTGCCGCTGCTGGGCTCAGTGGTGCGCATGGTCAAGGGCAGGGCAAGCCGATGAAGACGGTATTGATCACGGGTGCCAGCTCAGGCATAGGTGCCGAGCTTGCCAGACAATATGCCGCCGCCGGTTGGCGGGTCTTGGCCTGTGGCCGCAATGAACAAGCTCTGGTCGCCCTCGAAGGCTGCGAGCCTTTGAGGTTCGATGTCACCGACAGAGACTCGGTGCTGAAGCTGGGCAGCAAGCTCAAATTGGAGTTAGGCCAAGCCGACTGTGTGGATCTGCTGCTGCTCAATGCCGGTACCTGTGAGTACATAGACGAGGCTATGGCCTTTGACAGCGCCCTGTTTGAGCGGGTTATCCGCACCAATCTGTTGGCTGTGGGCTATTGCCTGGAAGCCTTTATGCCTTTGCTTGAGCGTGGCAGCCAACTGGCGCTGATGAGTTCAAGCGTTGTGATGCTGCCTTTCCCGAGGGCGGAGGCCTATGGCGCCTCCAAGGCCGGGATCAGTTACCTGGCGCAGAGCTTGCGGCTCGATCTGGCCCACAAGGGAATAGATGTCAGCGAAATTCGCCCGGGCTTTGTTAAAACGCCGCTCACCGACAAAAATGACTTCGCCATGCCGATGCGGATTTCCGCCGATAAAGCCGCCAACACCATCATCCAAGCCCTGGCCGCCAGACGGCGCCTGATTGCCTTTCCCGGGCGTTTTATCTGGCTGCTGACTCTGCTGAGCTGGCTGCCCCGCAGTTGGCTGGCCGCCGCCCTTGGTAAACCCTCTGCAAAAAACGGGAGCCCAGTATGACAGTTTCAACCGGCAATAAGCCGCGCATCGCCATAGTCGGTTCGGGGATCTCCTCGCTCACTTGTGGTTATCTGTTGTCACAGCAGTATGAGGTGACGTTGTTTGAAGCCGCCGATTATCTGGGTGGGCATACGGCCACTGTGGATGTTGAGCTTGACGGCAAACCCTACGCCATAGACACAGGGTTTATTGTGTTCAACGATCGCACTTATCCCAGGTTTCAGGCCTTGATGGCCCGGGTCGGTATCAAGGCGCTGGCGACCGAGATGAGCTTCTCGGTGCAAAACCTTGTCAGCGGTCTTGAATACAATGGCCATAGCCTGGCGACCCTGTTTGCGCAAAAGCGCAATCTGCTGAGTCCGACTTTTTGGGGGTTCCTGAGGGAGATTTTGGCCTTCAACAGCCGCTGCAAAGCCTTGTACCAAAGTGGTCGTTACCCGGCGGTGACGCTGGGGGAATTTCTCGACCAGCAGGGGTTTTCCGACTTCTTCTGTCAGCACTATATCCTGCCGATGGGCGCCGCTATCTGGTCGTCCAGCATTCAGGATATGCGCGCCTTCTCGCTGCCATTCTTTATCCGTTTCTTTGAACATCATGGACTGTTGGCCGTCAGCAATCGGCCGCAGTGGTATGTGCTCGAAGGCGGCTCCCGCAGTTATATTCCGGCGCTCAGCGCGCCCTTTGCCGAGCGGGTGCATCTCAACTCGCCGGTAGCACAAATCCGCCGCCAAGCGGGGGGCGTGCAGCTCAGAGTCAAGGATAGCTGGCATGAGTTTGATCAGGTGATCCTCGGCTGTCACAGCGATCAGGCGCTGGCCATGCTCAGTGACGCCAGTGAGCTGGAGCGGGAGATACTCTCCAGGCTTAAATACCAGGATAACCAGGTGACCTTGCACACTGATACCTCGCTGTTACCGAAGCATCGCGCCGCCTGGGCCAGTTGGAATTATCGTCTCGATGGTGATGCCAGCCGTCCCGCCTGCGTGACCTACAACATGAATATTTTGCAGCGCCTGCCAAAGTCTGCACCGGATTTTTTGGTGACCCTGAACCAGGATGAGGCGATAGCCGAGGACAAGGTGCTCAAACGTTTTGTCTATGCTCACCCGGTATTCAATGAACAGAGCCAGGCGGCGCAGCAACGCCGCAGCGAGATCTGCGGCCAAGACAGTATCCATTTTGTCGGCGCCTACTGGTACAACGGCTTTCATGAAGACGGGGTACGCAGCGCCCTGGATGTTTGTGAAAGGTTCGGGGTGAGCCTATGAAACCTGAAACGGGTCTCTACCTCGGCAGCGTCAGTCACTTGAGGCTAACGCCGGTAAGGCACAGCTTTCGCTATCCCTTTGCCTTGATGCTGCTGGACTTGGATGACTTGCCAAGGCTCTCATCCCTCAGCGGCTTGTTTGGTGAATCCCCTTGGTCAGTGCTGCGTTTTCGGCAGCAGGATTACCTCAAGGCGGCTTCAATATCGAATACTGCCTCATCGCTTAAACAGCGGGTACTGGATAAGGTGATTGCGCTCGGCGGCGAGGCCGACTGCGACAGCGTGCTGTTCGCCGGGCAACTGCGCCACTTTGGGCTCTATTTCAGCCCAGTCAATTTTTTCTACTGCTTTCAAGGTGATGAATATAAATACCTGTTGGCTGAGGTGAGCAATACCCCCTGGAATGAGCGTCACTGTTATCTGGTGTCGGCCGAGGCGCCGGCGCTTGGCGACAAGTGCTTCCATGTATCGCCTTTTATGTCGCTGGATTATCGCTATCGCTGGCATATTCCGGCGCCGGCAGAGCGGCTCGACTTGCGGATCAGCAATCTGCCCGGCAAGGGAGATGAGGCAGAGGCTGCCCCCGAGTCGCAAAAGGTCAGCTTCGATGCGGTATTAAGCCTCAAACGCCGCCCCTTCAATGGTCGTGAACTTAGACGTTATCTGTGGGGCTTTCCCTTGATGAGCCTGAAAATTCTTTGGCTCATCTATTGGCAAGCGCTGCGTTTGTGGCTTAAGCGGGTGCCCTTTGTGCCTTACGAGCGCAGGCCTCATGGCGGCACGGATTGAGGCTAAGGAAGGTGCGAACAAGTCCCATGTGTACTCTGCGTCGGCTTACGGGCTTGGATGCAAGGCGTGGTTCGCAGCAAATGGCCCTAGTCCTTTGCAAGAAGCACAACACAGCAGGCAGGCCTGTAAGCCACGCCCTTCGGGGCTTTCACAGCAACCGGCTCTCTGCGTTATCCGACTTCGACAGGCCCCGGCATGCGTTCAGTCAGATGTCTTGAACGCCAATTGCTGTGCAAGCCAGAGTGCCACGAGGACTTATTTGCACCTTCCCTAAAGGTTTGGAAATTTCCCCGAGTGTGACAGCAAACATTGGAGAATGAGATGGAAAACACAGTAGCCAAGAACAGACAGCAGCTGGCCGCCAGCGGCAAGAGCCTATGGGCCAGAGTCATGCAACAGGCCTTGAATGCCTTGGAGGGCGGTTGTCTTAAACTGCAACTGGGCAGTGAGCAGTGGACCTTCGGCCCGCTCGACACAGACCTGGTCGCCATAATTCGTATTCACGATGAGCGCTTTTTTCGCCAGGTGATTCTGGGCGGCTCTATCGGCGCCGGTGAAGCCTATATTCAGGGGCACTGGTCCAGTCCGGATGTTACCGCAGTGGTGCGGCTGTTTGCCCGTAATCTGCCGCTGCTGGATAAGATAGAGCAGCGGTTCTCCTGGTTTTCCAACACAGTTAGCCGGGTGAAACACCTGCTGCGCCGAAACTCAAAGGCCGGTTCAAAGCGCAATATTCTGGCGCACTATGATCTGGGCAACCCCTTGTATCAGGCATTTCTCGACCCTGAGCTGCTCTATTCAAGCGCCGTCTATCCCCATGAAGAGGCGCAGTTGGATGAGGCGCAGCAGTATAAGCTGCAACTGATTTGCGAGCGGCTGGATCTGCAGCCCGGCATGAGTCTTTTGGAAATAGGTACCGGTTGGGGCGCCCTGGCTATCTATGCCGCCAAACACTATGACGTCAAGGTAACCACTACCACGATTTCCGATGCCCAGTACCAATATGCCAGTGAACGGGTTGCCGCCGAAGGACTGAGTGAGCGCATTACCCTGTTGCGGCAGGATTATCGCCAGCTCAGCGGCCAGTATGACCGTTTGGTCTCGATAGAGATGATAGAGGCAGTGGGCCACGATTATCTGCCGGGATTTTTTGCCGGCCTGGATGCCCTGCTCAAGCCGAGCGGCAAGCTGTTACTGCAGGCGATCACCATTAAAGATCAGCGCTATGACAGCTACCGCAAAGGGGTGGATTTTATTCAGCGCTATATTTTCCCCGGCGGCTGCCTGCCATCTGTCACCGAGATGACGCGCCACTTGCAGCGGCAAACCTCCATGACCCTCTGGTCGTTGGATGATATTGGTCTCGACTATGCCCGCACCCTGAATGACTGGCATGCCAACTTCGATGACGCCAGGGAGCGGGTGCGTGAACTCGGTTATGGTGAAGATTTTGTGCGTATGTGGAAGTTTTACCTGAGTTACTGCGAAGGTGGTTTTCTTGAGCGCACCATAAGCACGGTGCAACTGACTGCAGTCAAGGACGGCTATCGTCCGCTGAGCTCAAGTCAAATTGCAGGTTAGGCCATGAAACTGTCATCGCCTTGGTTTTTTCTGCTGCTCAACGCCATCGTTTTCCAGTTGGGCTGGTGGTCTTTGATCCTGTTTGCCAATCAGGCGCTGGTGTTTGCTCTCTTGCTGCTTTGTGCCCAGTTGCTGCTTGTCAATCCGGGCTACCGCTCCGCCCTCATGGCCGAGAATGCCCAGGATCAGCACAGCCAGCTGGCAGCGCAAAGCGTAAAGCGCAGCGGATACAGTATGAAAGCATTCAACGCCGTACTGATACCTGCTGTCATTGGCATAGTTTTGGACGCCATGCTGCACCTTGGCGGAGTATTTGAGTTTGACAGCCCCTCGCGACTTTTACCCTTGTGGCTCTGCTGTCTTTGGGGGCATTTTGCCGCGACCTTGGGGGTGAGTCTGGCCTGGCTCAGGGACTTGCCTAAATGGCAGCAGGCACTCTTTGGTGCTGTGGGGGGCGCAGGCAGTTACCTGGCGGCATTCAGGTTGGAGGCCGTGGCTTGGCCCCTGGGGCAATCGGTTACTTTTAGCTTGTTGATAATCATCTGGTCGCTGCTGCTGCCACTGTTAAGCTATTGCAACCTTAAGCTTGAATGGGGTAAAAATCCCCCAACTACAGGATTTCTCTGACGGAGACCGGCAATGAAACGATTCATCAAGGGTGTAAATAAGGGAGCAAAGCAAGCTGGTAAGTTGCATAAAGCAGGCTTTGCCGGGCTGATGATACTGCTTGGCCTGCCCTCTCAGGCCTGGGCCGACAATTTACAGATTCAAGCACAGACTCAAGCACAGCAGGCTCAAGCGCTGAGCCAAGAGCAGACTCCTGAGCCCAAAGCTGCCCAGGTCGAGCCATCCAAGGCGGAGCTTGCCAGCTTTCGGGAAGTGGGCCGCGGTGAAATGGACTGGTGGTTTATAACCCTTTATCGGGCCAGGTTGCTGACGCCGGATGGTAGTTACCAGCCCAATAGCTTCCCGCAGCAGCTGGAAATTCAGTATTACCGGGATATACCCGCTTCGCGACTCCTGGAGGCCACCAAACACCAGTGGTTGCACCTGGGATACGACAGAGAGCAGATATCTGCCTGGTTGGCGCTGCTTGAAGATATCTGGCCGGATGTGGAGCAAGGGGATAGATTGAGCTTTGTGGCAAGCGGGCCGCAGCGAGGGCATTTTCTGTTCAACGACAAGCCGTTAGCCGCGATTGTTATAGATGAGAGCGCTTCGAGCGAGCATAAGCGTTTTGCTGATGCCTTTTTGGCGATTTGGTTGTCAGAGCGCAGCAGTCGGCCGCAACTGAGAGCCCAGTTGATAGGAGAGCAGGCATGCAAATGTTAATCAGCAGGTTTATCAGTTTCACTAAGGTTTGGATGTTACTTCTGATGCTTGGACTGAGCGGTTGCGGCAGTGTCGATATTCATGACTATAGCGCCAGCGAACCTAAGTTGGATCTGCAGCAGTTCTTTAACGGGGAGTTGCAGGCTTCCGGTATGGTGCAAGATTACAGCGGCCAGGTGGTGCGCCGTTTCAATGTGCGGATGACGGGCAGTTGGCAGGGGAATCAAGGTGTGTTGCAGGAATGGTTTGAGTATGACGATGGTGAGCTTGCCGAGCGAACCTGGCAGATAACCAAGCTTGCCGATGGCCGCTACCAGGGCAGAGCTGCGGATATTCTGGGGGTGGCAGAAGGGCAAGCAGAGGGCTTTGCCCTGCGCTGGCGCTACGACATGCTGCTAAAGCTCGATAGCGGCGAGTATCAGGTGCATTTCGACGACTGGATGTATCAAACGGCGCCGGACACCATAATCAACCGCAGCGAGATCCGTAAATGGGGCCTGACAGTAGGGGAGGTGACTCTGGTGATCCGTAAGCTGAACGAATTTGATGCTAACAAGGAAGCACTCCTGCTGCACAAAAATAATTGAATATTCCTTATTTATTCGTTGGTTGAAGAAGAATAATTGCGGCAGGACGTTTTACTGCTTGTGTCTAAAAACATTAGCGGCGTCTATTGGACGGCCAAAATTACTGTGGTTTTGTGGCGATTTCCCTAATTGTTTCATTGCTTCATCGTATTTGCTCCAATGATCACAACAGCTTATGTCTCTACTGAAGAAATGATGCTCATTTAAGAACGCGTCACAGGCTGCGCAATAGAACAGTGAGCAGTCCTGCTCAAATTGATCTCCATGTATATAGTGCCTTTGGTTCATTTGCATGTTGTCTCCTGAATAAACGCTATCAATTATGGTACGCCATGATTAACGCTGAGTCTCAGCCTAAGTTAAGCTTAGCTCTGTTTTAATAACAACCGTCTCTCAACACAGGTTTCAATATTGATGAACAACAAGTCTCTTCTACTGCCTTGGATTTCAATGGGCTTACTGGCACTGGTATCGCTCGGCGGCTGCTCGAATGGTATCGATTTCAGTTTTGAAGCGCCCGAGGAGGAGCGGGTGAATCCCAATCTCCCCGCCGAAGATCCCATGGCACAGGATAACCAGAGGATCATAGATGATGCGCGCCGGGAAGGGAAAATCGACTCTCAAGTGTTCCCCGGGCAGCGTTGATCAACCCAGTTGTTTGCTGTTGTCGCTCTGTTTGCGGTCATAGTATTCGAAGGGAAACAGGTTGCGCAGGCGCTGAATGTTGGCATCTCCGGCGTTGGCGCTGATATGCAGCCGCACTTCGCCGCTGCGCTCGGCGCGCACTGTGCAGGTGAGTTTCTCTTTCTTGACCAGGGCGCGGCATTCACGTTCAAACTTCTCCGGGATTTTGCCCTTGTGCGAGGTCATACGACCGTCCTTGAAATGCATTTCAAATATTGTCATTCCTTTCTTGTTACTGAAAACCAGTTTGTAGATAAGCACTAACGCCAGGGCGATAAAGAGTATTTTTAACATAGTGGCCATAGTGAGACTCCTTGTTTCAGCAAGAGTAAATATTGCTATCCAGATGTGATCTTATATCTTCAGTTATACCTGCAAGCAGCGGCGTTTGACAGTGCACCCAGGGTGGATTTTTGTGATAAGGCTAGAAGGACTGGCAAATTGGCAAACCTTGGTTATTATTTGTTCAGTAACACCTGTTTTACCACAAACCAAGATCAAGGATGAAGCCATGTACCTTTCCAATGCCGAGCGCTGGGCGCAAATCTGTGACAGACAAGTGGAACTGATGGCAAAGCTCAGCGAGCAGTTTCCCGAGCGGCGAGAGCAACTGCAACACCTCACCCATAGCTGGCAAGACGTCAAACAGCAGGTGCGCCGGGGCGATACCCCCCACGTACCGCCACTGCGTTGAGAACTGGATCAATTTATAAAAAAGAGCCGCTCAGGGAGCGGCTCTGTTACTTTTGGTTGGTGGGAGGAAGATGGGGGGCTTGCCCGTGCAGGTCTGTCCTATGGCTTGCCTGGGCAGCGCAATTTTGCTGCTTAGAAAGCGTAACTGACACTCGCCAGCACAGTGCCGTCATTCTGGAAGGTGCCACTGCTTATCTCGGCATCCGAATCTATATCAGTGTCCAACCAGGCCAGAGACAGACCAAAACCGGCAATCTCAGTCGAGACACCTATGGAGTAATCCAGATATTTGCCCATATCGTCATCGGGCGCATCGCCGAAGTTGTAACCCAGGTGCAGATCCAGGCTCCAGTTTTCGGCAAACTCATAACTATAGTTCAGCTCGGCATAGTGGTAGTCCAGATCTGAACCCGCATAGTCATTGGTGTACCAGTAGGCAGCCCTAAAATCACTGAACTCGAGGCCGAAAGAGATTTCGTTGTAGTCCTGGGAGACATTGTCGCCCGGGTACATATAGCGCAGCAGGGTAATGTCATAGGCCAGGTTGTCGTTGATTTCACCGGCGTAACCCAGGTAGACATCCAGTTCGAAATCGGCACCCACCTGATCCTCTTTGGGAGTACCATCTTCATCGAATTCCACATTACTGGCCCAGGCCCCGACGAAGAAACCCGAGTCGTGACTCCAGTCCAGACTAGCTTGCACGGCAAAGTCACCGGCAGTTTGTGACACGCCTCTAAAGCGGTAGTCATTGGTCACGGCTATCTCGCCGCTGATTTCGGCCATGGCAGAGGTTGAGGTTATGGCGCCGCCAAGCAGCAGTGCCCATAGCAGAGGGTTGGTTCTTCTTATCACTGGGTTCACAAGCATTTCTCCCTTCTTTGGTTTGCCGGCCCCGTCCGGAAATATTCCGGCGCGGCCTGGTTTATGCCAAACAACAGCAGCTATGCTGAGACCTCATGGCGGTTTTGTTTTTATCTGTTGGATTCAAACACCACATAGAGCTTGCGGCAGGGAACCGTTACCTGCCAACTGCCGCGAAACCCGGCCGGGATCACAAACCTGTCGCCGGGGCCAACTTCGAGATGATTTCCCTGCTCATCGCTGATGACACTGTTACCCTCGAGGATTTCGCAATACTCGTGCTCAGTGTAGTTAACTTTCCAAGTGCCTGTTTCGCTTTGCCAAATTCCGGTATGAAACTGCTCACAGGGGCTGGAGTAATGGTTCTCCAGTCGTTGGCGCGGCGCGCCCTGCAGACGCTTTTCCTCAGCGATGGAGTATTCACTTATCTCGGGAGTATTGCGCGCCAGTACTCTGATATTGTTGATGTGCATCAAGCTCTCCCTCTCTCCCTATTTCATGGTCGGCATGATGAAATCGGCACTCAGCTGTTTGGGCCAGCGGGCGGTAACGGCTTTGCGCCGGGTGTAGAAGCGAACTCCATCCGGGCCGTGCATATGCAGTGGGCCAAACAGCGAGCGTTTCCAACCGCCGAAACTGTGAAATGCCATAGGCACAGGGATAGGCACATTGACCCCCACCATGCCGACTTGCACCGAGTGGCAAAAGTCGCGCGCCAGCTCGCCGCTCTGGGTAAAGATGGCGGTGCCGTTGCCGAACTCATGTTGATTGATAAGAGCCAGCGCCGAGTCATAGTCGGCCACCCTGACTATGCAAAGCACAGGGCCGAAGATCTCTTCCCGGTAAATCTGCATCTCAGGGGTGACGCCATCGAACAGGGTCGCACCGAGAAAGAAACCTTCGCTGTCTGCCAAGGTATTGCGGCCATCGACCAGACAAACTGCGCCCTGCTGTATACCGCTGTCTATATAGCTGCAGACCTTGTCCAGATGCGCGCGGGAGATGAGCGGCCCCATTTCCATACCCGGCTCCAGGCCGTTACCTACCTTGAGCGCGGCTATCTTGGGTTGCAGTTTTTCTATCAGGGCATCGGCCACATCAGCAACCGCCAGTACCACGGAAATAGCCATACAGCGCTCGCCGGCAGAACCATAGGCCGCACCCATCAGGGCGTTGCTGGCCAGTTCCAGATCGGCATCCGGCATCAGCAGCATGTGGTTCTTGGCGCCGCCGAGTGCCTGTACCCGCTTGCCGTGAACCGATGCCTTACTGTAGATATACTCGGCCACAGGCGTTGAACCGACAAAGGAGATGGCCTGAACATCCTGATGGCAGAGCAGGGTATCTACCGCCAGCTTGTCGCCGTTGATAACATTGAAAACCCCATCCGGCAGCCCGGCCTGGGTCAACAGCTCGGCAATTCTGAGTACCGGCGCCGGATTCTTTTCCGATGGCTTCATCACAAAGGTATTGCCGCAGGCGATAGCAATCGGGAACATCCACATGGGAACCATCACAGGGAAATTGAACGGCGAAATGCCGGCAACCACCCCGAGCGGTTGGTTGATGCTCCAGGCATCGACGCCAGTGCCAACCTGTTCAGTGTGTTCCCCCTTGAGAAGATGGGGAATGCCGCAGGCAAACTCCACCACTTCCAGTCCTCGAACCAACTCGCCCCTGGCATCCTCAAGCACTTTGCCGTGTTGCAGGCAGATAAGCTCGGCCAGCTCATCCATGTGGGCTTCTACCAGGGCTTTGAAGCGAAACAGCACCCGCGCCCGGTTAAGGGGCGATACCTTTGACCAAGCGTCAAAAGCCTGTTTGGCCGAGTCTATTGCCCGCTCTGTATCTGCCTTGGAGGCGAGGGCGACTCTGGCTTGCTCTTTGCCGTTGGCCGGGTTGAAAATCGGCAGTGAAGCCTGTGCCCGGCTGCCATCTGTTTCATGTCCATCTATATAGTGGCTGTAAATACGCATAACTATCCTGTGTGCTTCAGTCGACGGTTTGGATGGCGTCGGCCAGGGTGGAAATCAGTTGATCTATTTGGGACTCTTCCACTATCAGTGGCGGGGAGAGGGCTATGATGTCGGCGGTGGCCCTTACCAGCGCACCTTGCCAGAAACAGCGCTCGAAAATCTGATAGCCGCGTTTGCCAACACCTTGCGGGCTGGGGGCCAGCTGAATGCCACCCACCAGGCCGGTATTGCGAATATCGATGACATTGGGTAGCCCCTTGAGACTGTGCAGCGCCTGTTCAAAATAGGGCGCCAGCGCTGTAGTGCGCTCAAACAGCTTTTCGTCACGGTAGATATCCAGGGTGGCCAGTGCCGCCGCGGCCGCAACAGGATGCCCCGAATAGGTATAGCCGTGAAAGAACTCGATCATCGCCTCGGGGCCCTGCATACAGGCATCGTGAATAGCTTGCTGCACAAACACCGCGCCCATGGGGATGGCGCCATTGTTGAGTGCCTTGGCCGTGGTCATTATGTCCGGAGTCACATCCCAGTGGTTGCTGGCAAAAGCGCCGCCCACCCGGCCAAAACCTGTAATCACCTCATCGAATATCAGCAAGATGCCGTATTTTTGAGTGATCTCCCGAAGGCGCTTGAGATAGCCCTTGGGGGGCAATATTACCCCGGCCGAGCCTGACATGGGCTCGACGATAACGGCGGCGATATTCTCGGCGCCATGCAGGGCAATCAGCCCCTCGAGCGCCTCGGCCTTGTCGGCGCCATGCTCGGGCAAGCCGCGGCTGAAGGCGTTGGCTTTCATATCCAGAGTGTGGGGCAGGTGATCGACGCCGCCGAGGAGCTGCGGGCTGAAACCTTTACGGTTATTGCCAATTCCGCCCACTGAAATACCGCCAAACCCCACACCGTGATAGCCCAGCTCACGGCCGATAAAACGGCTGCGGCTCGGCTCGCCGTTGGCTCTGTGGTAACACAGCGCCAGCTTGAGTGCGGTGTCGACCGACTCTGAGCCCGAGTTGGTAAAGAAGATACGGTTCATGCCGGGCGGGGCGATTTCACTGAGGCGCTCGGCCAACTCGAATGCCAACGGATGACCCATCTGAAAGCTGGGGGCATAGTCCATTTCGCGGATCTGACGGCTGACCGCCTCACTGATCTCCGCCCGGCCATGGCAGGCATTACAGCACCAAAGACCTGCGGTGCCGTCCAGCACCTGACGGCCATCGACATCCCGGTAATACATGCCTTCGGCCGAAGCCAGTAGCCTGGGAGTCTGCTTGAATTGACGGTTGGCACTGAAAGGCATCCAGTAATGCTCGAGATTGCCCTGTGTTTTCGCCTGTTGTTTTAGCTCTGCCATAAGCATTAACCTTAGTGTTGCGGGCTTGTTAATGGTGATTGATATTTCGCTATGCTATGTCAGAAATAATGAACATGGAAGGCCTGTGTGCAATTATTTATGCCAAAAAATCTATTTTTGTAAAATATATTGAATTTATGCCGTGCTCGAGGCTAATCTGGAGCGACCCGAATAACTGGCGATGGCTGCACGAGTTGGCCGCGATAGGCCTACTGAGGTAGTGGAATGCCCGCTTGCAAGCAGATGAGAGGATTTATGAGTACACCGCAAACCCGTCAGCAATGGCAGCAGTTGGCCGCGCAATTGCAGATCTGTGGCCAGGCCTTTATCCATGGAGAGTATTGTGCAGCCGTATCCGGCGAGACCTTCGATTGCATCAGCCCTGTGGATGGCAACAAGCTTGCCGCCGTAGCCAGTTGCGATCTGGCCGATGCCGAGGCGGCGGTGGCCAGTGCCAGAGCCAGTTTTGAATCCGGAGTCTGGTCGCGAATGGCGCCGGTAGAACGCAAAAAGGTGATGATACGCTTTGCCGATTTGCTGGAGGTGCATAGTGATGAACTGGCCTTGCTGGAAACCCTGGATATGGGCAAGCCAATCCGTTTTTCCAAGTCGGTGGATGTGACCAATGCCGCCAGGGCCTTGCGTTGGTCCGGCGAAGCGGTTGACAAGATTTACGACGAGATAGCGCCCACCGCTGACAATGAAATCGGCATGATCACCCGTGAGCCTGTCGGGGTAGTGGCCGCGATTGTGCCATGGAACTTCCCCCTGTTGATGGCCTGCTGGAAACTGGGGCCGGCGCTGGCCAGCGGTAACTCTGTTATCCTCAAACCCTCGGAAAAATCCCCTCTGACGGCGATTCGTATGGCTGCCATTGCCTTGGAAGCCGGGATCCCGCCCGGAGTGCTCAATGTATTGCCCGGTTTTGGTCATACAGTTGGCAAGGCGCTGGCGCTGCATATGGATGTCGATACCCTGGTGTTTACCGGCTCCACCAAGATAGCCAAGCAACTGATGGTCTACGCCGGTCAGTCCAATATGAAACGTGTGTGGTTGGAGGCCGGTGGCAAGAGCCCGCACATAGTCTTTAACGATTGCCCGGATCTCAAGGCGGCGGCGCAGGCGGCAGCTTCGGCCATCGCCTTCAACCAGGGCGAAGTTTGCACCGCAGGTTCGCGCCTGCTGGTGGAATCCGGGGTCAAGGAGCAACTGATAGCGCTCATTATCGACGAGCTCAAATCCTGGCAGCCGGGGCATCCGCTGGATCCGGATACCGTCAGTGGCGCGGTGGTGGATCAGCAGCAACTGCAGACTATTCTCGGTTATATCGAGGCGGGTAAGCAGCAAGGTGCTGTGCTGGCCTGTGGCGGCGAGCAACTCATGGCTGAAACCGGTGGCGTTTATGTGGCGCCGACTCTGTTTCGTGAAGTGAATAACCAGATGAGTATCGCTCGCGAGGAGATCTTCGGTCCTGTACTGAGTGTGATTGAATTTGAGGGAATGGAGCAGGCGATAGCCATAGGCAACGATAGCATCTATGGCCTGGCGGCCGGTGTGTGGACTTCTGATCTCAGCAAGGCCCATAGAACCGCCAAGGCGCTGAGAAGCGGTATGGTGTGGATCAATCATTATGACGGCGGCGATATGACGGCGCCCTTCGGTGGTTATAAGCAGTCGGGTAACGGCCGCGATAAGTCACTACATGCTTTTGATAAATACACAGAAATTAAGGCGACCTGGATAGCCATTTAATCGGTTTGCTGTAATAGACAATCCCCCTGCATTGCGGGGGGAAAGAGGCTAAGTTCAGGGCTTGAGGTGTTCACGCACAGGTTCAAACAGCGCATCAAGTAGCAATTGAGTGCGGTTATCTTCGACTCGCAGCTCCAGCCAGCCGTCACTGCCGAGAATTTCAAGCTGCCTGCACACGAGTATCGGCGGTGAGGCTTGCAGTTCCCCCTTGAGGCGAAAAATCCCCAGCGGCGTATGAACACGGCTGATATCGAAGCGAGTATTCACGACGGCCACAACGCCTTTGCTGCACTTGTTTTCAAAATGGCTCCCTATTCAACATACACTTGTCTTCAAAACAGGTCTTTTCAAAACAGGCCTTGTTCAGAATAGATCCTTGAATCTATGGTACAGCATGCCTGCCGCCAGAATGGGTGAGCGCAGCGCCGGGCCACCCGGGAAGGTCATATGCTCTATTGAGGCAAAGATATCGAAGCGCTCAGCCTGCTGACTGATAGCTTCTGCCAGCAGACGCCCCGCCATATGGGTGGCGTTGACGCCATGCCCGGCATAGGCCTGGGCGAAATAGATGTTGGGGCTATCCGGCAACCTGCCTATCTGCGGCATACGATTGGCGCCTATCCCTATCATGCCGCCCCACTGATAATCTATTTTCACGCCCTTGAGTGCCGGGAAGACTCTTTCCATATTGGGCCTGAGCGCGGCGCAAATGTCCTTGGGATCTCTGCCTGAGTAGTTGCACAGCCCGCCAAATAGCAGACGGTTGTCGGCCGACAGATGAAAATAGTCCAGTGCTATGCTCATATCGGCGAAGGCCATATTCTGCGGAATAATGTCAGCGCAGAGAGCTTGCGACAGGGGCTCGGTCGCCAGCAGATAACTGCCGGCCGGTAGCACCTTGCCGCCGATATGAGGTTCGAGTTTGGCACCTATATAGGCATTGCCGGCCAAAATCAGATAGCGGCAACGGACTTCGCCGCCCTCAGTCCTGACCCGTATCTGCTCGCCCTTGATGATTTCGGTGGCGGCGCTGTCTTCATAGATGTTAACCCCCAGGCTTCGGGCCGCACGGGCTTCGCCGAGGGCCAGATTCAAAGGGTGCAGATGGCCGCTGCCCATGTCGCTGAGCGCGCCGAGATAACGCTCAGAGCCTATGACTTCCGGCAACTGCTCCTTGGACAACAGCTTGAGCTTATGTGGGTAGTTAAGTTGCTCAAGCTCGGTAAGCTCCAGCTCAAGCTCCTGCATATGTCTTGGTTTCAGCGCCAGATCGCAGTAGCCCCAGCGCAGATCGCAATCGATTTGGTATTGCGCGATCCGTTGCCGGACAATATCGACGGCTTCAAAACCCATCTGCTTGATAGCCAGCACACCTTCTTTACCTATACTCGGCTCAAACTGTTCAATATTATGGCCAATACCGCGGATCAACTCCCCGCCATTACGGCCAGAGGCGCCCCAGCCCACTTTTTTGGCTTCCAGTATGGTGACCGCAAAGCCTCGCTCAGCCAGTTCTATGGCACTGTTGAGGCCGCTGAAACCGGCGCCTATTACGCAGACATCTGTCTCCAATGACTCTTCCAGCCTGGGATGCTGAAACAATTCTTTGGCGGTCGCATGGTAAAAAGAGGCGGGATAGTTGTCACTGTGAATGGGGGACTGGATTGGCATCATGGCTCCGTTCTTGTTATAAGTTTGGACTCGGCTGGTTACACCTGACGGTCGTCGCACTCTTGCCTTCAAAGTGTTCGTTTTATTTAACATGCTTTTGTCATATAATACAAAACAATTTCACCGGGACCCTGGTTGCCCTAGTGCAGAAGCCGCTGCCGACCGTGTCCTGTAACCGCCTGATAAGAGATTTTTGGGGGATTTGCGATTTGGATATAGGTGCCAGCCTCAAGGCTGTTAGAAAAATGAAAGGCCTGTCCCAGCGTGAGCTGGCTAAACGCGCCGGGGTGACCAACAGCACCATCTCTATGATAGAGAAAAACAGTGTCAGCCCTTCAGTCAGTTCACTCAAGAAAGTGCTTTCGGGGATCCCCATGTCGCTGGTGGAGTTTTTCTCCATAGGTGAAAACGGCTCTACCGAGCAAAAAGTGGTGTATCGCTCCAATGAGCTTTTGGACATAGGCACTGGGCCGCTGGAGTTCAAGCTTATTGGTCGGGATTACCCCAACCGTGCCATGTCTGTGATGTCGGAGACTTATCCCCCGGGAGCCGATACGGGTGAAGAGATGCTGCGCCACGAAGGGGAAGAAGCGGCGCTGGTGATCACCGGTCGCTTTGAACTGACGGTCGGTGAAGAGGTGTTTATTCTGGAGGCCGGTGACAGCTACTATTTCAATAGCGAACAACCACACAGGTTCCGCAACCCTTTCGATGAACCCTGTCATCTGGTCAGTGCCACCACTCCTGCCAACTTTTGATCTTCCATTTCCTCAGCTGATTGCGATTTGCTGCCCGTAAATTCACTTCGGGCAGCATATTTGCCTGAAAGTGTAAATAATATCGACCGTTAAAACCCGTGTGCACCGAATTGGTGCCCGCTGAACCAGTGTGATGCAAAGCCAACTTTTTGCTTTGTTCATGCTTGTTTACACCTGTGTTAAGCGCAACTAATTTCTGGTTATTCACATAAAAACAACGGCTTAAGTTGTTTTTGGTTGGGGCAATACTTAACAGGGTATTAACCTCTTGCCTGTGCGAAAAAATCCGTGTAGTGTGTGAAAAAATGAACATTCGCTTTGGTGGATGTTCAAAACTGAGACCTGGATTTGAGTGTTTTGGGGTGAGATATGGCACAGGCAGCAATGGCGTTGGTGGGTGTAACCGCATGCAATGAGCAGTTGGGGCTGCATCCTTTCAATATTGTTGGCGAGAAATACCTCCTGGGCGTGGTCGAAGGTGCCGGAGCCTGGCCCCTGGTGATCCCGGCATTGGGGGCCGATACCCCGATAACACAACTGCTCGAACGTCTGGACGGCATATTGTTTACCGGCTCCCCCTCCAATGTTGAACCTCATCATTACCAAGGCCCGGCCAGCGAGCCGGGCACCCACCATGATCCCAAGCGGGATGACACTACCTTGCCTTTAATTCGCGCCGCCATAGAGGCCGGAGTGCCGGTGCTCGGGATCTGCCGTGGCTTTCAGGAAATGAATGTGGTTTACGGCGGCAGTTTGCACCAGAAGCTCTATGAAGTAGGTGGTTTTATTGAACACAGAGAAGACAAGAGCGCGCCGCTGGAGGTGCAGTATGGTTTGTCCCACGAGGTCAGCATAGAACCTGGAGGGATGCTTTTCGACGCCTGGGGCCGTAGCCATGCGATGGTTAATTCCGTCCATACTCAGGGCGTGGAGCGCCTGGGTCAGGGGTTGCGGCCTGAAGCGCATGCTCCAGATGGTCTGATTGAAGCCTTCTCTGTCACCGACGCCAAGGCATTCGCCTTGGGAGTGCAGTGGCATCCGGAATGGCAGGTCAGAAATAACCCCTTCTACAGCGCAATTTTTAAGGCCTTTGGGGAGGCTTGCAGTCTTAGGGCGCAACAGCGGAATAAATAATATGAATAAGCTTGAAGCCTTCTTAAAAGAACAAAAAATAACCGAAGTTGAATGTGTTATCTGCGATATGACAGGTATCGCCCGCGGCAAAATTGCCCCGGTAGACAAGTTTATCGATGAAAAGGGCATGCGGCTGCCCGAGAGTGTGCTGCTGCAAACCGTAACCGGCGATTATGTCGATGATGAGGCCTACTATGGTCTGCTCAACAGCGCCGATATCGACTTTGTCTGCGTGCCAGATGAAAACGCGGTCTTTATGTTGCCCTGGACCCTGGAAGCCACGGCTCAGGTGATCCACGATACCTATGACAAGATGGGCAATCCGCTGGAGCTGTCGCCGCGCAACGTATTGAAAAAAGTGCTCAAGCTCTATGAAGATAAGGGCTGGGAGCCGGTGATTGCCCCTGAGATGGAGTTTTATCTCACCAGTCGCAGTGACGATCCTGATCTGCCACTCAAGCCCCCGGTTGGTCGTTCCGGCCGCGCCGAATCCGGACGTCAGTCCTTCTCCATCGATGCCGCCAATGAGTATGACCCCCTGTTTGAGGATATGTACGACTGGTGTGAGGCGCAGGAGCTGGATATCGACACCCTGATCCACGAGGAAGGCACGGCGCAGATGGAGATCAACTTCAGCCACGGCAATCCATTGGCGCTGGCGGATCAGGTGTTTGTATTCAAACGCACCCTGAGAGAGGCCGCCCTCAAACACGGCGTCTGCGCCACCTTTATGGCCAAGCCTGTGACCAATGAGCCTGGCAGCGCCATGCACCTGCATCAGAGTGTTATCGACAAGGAAACCGGCAAGAATATCTTCACCCGCGAAGATGGCACCATGAGCCAGAACTTCCTCAGTTATATCGGCGGGCTGCAGCGCTTTATGCCGGAATTTCTGCCGTTGATGGCGCCCAACGTCAACTCATTCCGCCGCTTCCTGCCGGGCACCTCGGCGCCGGTCAATCTGGAGTGGGGCGAGGAGAATCGCACCTGTGGCCTGAGGATCCCCGAGTCTTCACCGCAAAATCGCCGCATTGAAAACCGTATCCCGGGGGCCGATGCCAACGCCTATCTGGCCATTGCCGCCAGCTTGTTGTGCGGCTATTTGGGAATCGTTGAAGATGTGAAACCTTCGACGCCGGTGCAGGGCCGGGCCAACGAAGACCGCTCGGGGATCTCTTTGCCGCAGACCCTGGAAGAGGCGATGGCCATGATGGAAGAGAGCCAATATTGCCGTAAATATCTGGGGGAAGACTTCACCACAGGTTTTGTTGCGGTCAAACGCGCCGAGCTTGAGAATTTTCGCCGGGTGGTGAGTTCCTGGGAGCGGGAATTCCTGCTGCTGACTGTCTAAGGAGGGAGAGATGAAATCACAACAGACTCAAGGCTGGCAGGCCAAGGACCATGCCCACCACTTGCATCCCTTTACCGATCCCAAGGCGTTGAAACAGGCAGGTGGGCGGGTGATCACCCGCGCCGATGGCGTCTATATCTGGGATTCACAGGGCAATCAAATTCTCGATGGCATGGCCGGACTCTGGTGCGTCAACATGGGCTATGGCTTGCGTTCCATCGCCGATGTGGCGGCGCATCAGTTGCTGGAACTGCCTTACTACAACAGCTTCTTTCAGTGCAGCCACCCGCCGGCGATTGAACTGGCCGCCGAGATAGCCGCGCTGGCACCACCTCATATGAACAAGGTGTTTTTCACCGGCTCTGGCTCAGAGGCCAATGACACCAACTTGCGCCTGGTGCGTCATTACTGGGACATCCAGGGCAAGCCGGAGAAGAAAACCATTATCTCGCGCCACAATGCCTATCACGGTTCCACAGTTGCCGGTGCCAGTCTTGGTGGCATGAGTGGTATGCATGCCCAGGGCGATCTGCCCATTCCAGGCATAGTTCACATCGCCCAACCTTACTGGTATGGCGAAGGCCAGGGACTGTCTGCCGAAGAGTTTGGCATTCGCTGCGCCCGCGAGCTTGAAAGCAAGATCCTCGAGCTGGGTGAAGACAAGGTGGCGGCCTTTATTGCCGAGCCTATTCAGGGCGCCGGCGGCGTGATAGTCCCGCCGGACAGCTATTGGCCGGAGATCAAAAAGATCCTCGCCAAGTACGACATATTGTTCATCCTCGATGAAGTGATCACCGGCTTTGGCCGCACCGGCTGTTACTTTGCCGCCGAGTATTACGATCTTGCACCGGATCTTATCACCATAGCCAAAGGGATGACTTCGGGCTACGCCCCCATGGGCGGGGTGATAGTGTCGGATAAAGTCGCCGATGCGCTGGATAAGGGCGGTGAATTTGCCCACGGCTACACTTATTCGGGCCATCCACTCAGTGCCGCGGTGGCACTGGAAAACTTGCGCCTGATGAAGCAGCAAAACATAGTCGCCAAAGTGGCCGAGGAAACCGCGCCTTATCTGCAGCAGCGGCTGCGGCAAGTCTTGGCCCAGCATCCACTGGTGGGTGAGGTGCGCGGCGTTGGCATGGTGGCCGCGCTGGAACTGGTCGCCGATAAGGCAAGTCATCAGCGCTTTGCTGCCGAGCTTGGGGTAGGTACTCAGTGCCGGGAACACTCCATTGCCAGTGGCTTGGTGATGCGGGCGGTGGGAGACACTATGATCATCGCGCCACCCCTGGTGATAACCCAGGATCAAATCGATGAGTTGGTAACAAAGGCGAAACAAGCGCTCGATGTGACCTACGCAAGCGTACAAAAATCGAACGACTAAGATTGCCTGCCATTGGCGGTAAGGGCATGATATACCTTGCTGCCAAGGCGCCGATGCGGGTTTTAGGGAGTAGCATTGGTGACACTAATAACAATGACAATAAGTTAACAATTGAAGGCGGGTTACAACCGCTGCTACCCGTAAAAGGAGAGAGCATGAAGCTATTGACCAAAGTAACGTCTGTGGCACTGTTGGGAGGCCTTGCGGCCGCTGCCACGGCCCAGGCCGAAGAAGTCGTCCGGGTGTATAACTGGAGTGACTATATCGCCGAAGATACCCTGGCCAACTTCCAGAAGGAAACCGGGATCCGGGTGATCTATGACGTATTTGACAGCAACGAAGTGGTTGAAGCCAAACTGCTTTCCGGCCGCTCCGGTTATGACATTGTCGTGCCTTCGAACAACTTTCTTGCCAAGCAGATCAAGGCCGGGGCCTTTAAGCCTCTGGATAAAAGCAAGCTGAGCAACTATCAGAATCTGGATCCCCAGTTGATGAAACAGCTGGAGAAGGCCGATCCGGGCAACCAGTATGCCGTGCCTTACCTCTGGGGCACCAATGGCATAGGCTATAACGTCGCCAAGGTAAAAGAGCTGCTGGGAGAGGATGCACCCACAGATTCGCTCGAACTGATGTTCAACCCCAAGTATGCCCAGAAGCTGTCATCCTGCGGCATGTCCATGCTGGACTCGGCCGATGATATGGTGCCGCAGGCGCTGATCTATCTGGGATTGGATCCCAACAGTACCAAGGCGTCCGACTTTGACAAGGCCGGTGAAGTGCTGGCCAAGATACGGCCTTATGTCACCTATTTCCACTCATCGCGCTATATCTCGGATCTGGCCAATGGTGATATCTGTGTCGCCTTCGGTTTCTCCGGCGATATCCTCCAGGCGGCTACCCGCGCCGATGAGGCAGGTAACGGCAACAAGATTGCCTATGCCATTCCCAAGGAAGGCGCCAACCTCTGGTTCGATATGTTGGCCATCCCTGCCGACGCCGGCAATGTCGACAATGCGCTGACCTTTATCAACTACCTGCTCAGGCCGGAAGTGATAGCCCCCATCTCCAACTATGTTTCCTACGCCAACCCCAATGTACCGGCGCAGAAACTGGTGGATGAGTCTATCCGCAACGATCCCGGCATCTATCCACCACAGGCAACTCTGGACAACCTGTATGTGGGGGAAATTCGTCCACTCAAGGCCCAGCGGGCCCTGACCCGGGTTTGGACCAAGGTTAAATCCGGCCAATAACAATAACTCAGGGGCCAGCTGCCCCTTCATTGTCTGATTGCGTAGTACAGGCAAACTTTACTCGTTCCACCAGCGGCGGCCGCTGAGCCGCCCATTTGGTATTTTGCGGAGAAGTATTATGGCAATCACCTCGGGCATTCCTGTCAAACCCAATAATAAAACCCAGGATGAAGTGCTGCTCAAAATCGAGCGGGTCAGCAAGCTCTTTGACGATGTTCGTGCCGTGGATGATGTGTCGCTGACCATCAACAAGGGCGAGATCTTTGCCTTGCTCGGCGGCTCAGGCTCAGGCAAGTCGACTCTTTTGAGAATGTTGGCCGGTTTTGAAAAGCCTACCGAAGGACGCATTTTTCTCGATGGTCAGGACATTACCCATCTGCCGCCCTATGAACGCCCCATCAATATGATGTTCCAATCCTACGCCCTGTTTCCCCATATGACGGTGGCGCAGAATATCGCCTTCGGTCTCAAGCAGGACAAGTTACCCAAGGCTGAAATCGAGCAGCGGGTGCAGGAGATGCTCAAGCTGGTGCATATGGAAAAATATGCCCGCCGCAAGCCACATCAACTCTCCGGCGGTCAGCGTCAGCGGGTGGCGTTGGCCCGTTCTTTGGCCAAGCGGCCGAAACTCCTGTTGCTGGACGAGCCCATGGGGGCGCTGGATAAAAAACTGCGGACCCAGATGCAGCTGGAGGTGGTGGAAATTCTCGAGCGGGTAGGGGTGACCTGCGTCATGGTTACCCATGATCAGGAAGAAGCCATGACCATGGCCGAGCGGATTGCCATCATGAGCGATGGCTGGATAGCCCAGACCGGCTCGCCTATGGATATCTATGAAAGCCCCAACAGCCGGATGATTGCCGAGTTTATCGGCACAGTGAATCTGTTTGAGGGGGAGATCACCGCCGATGAGGTGGACCATGTGATCATTCAATCAGAGAGCCTGAACCAGGCGTTTTACGTGGGTTATGGGGTGTCTACCAGTGTCGAGGACAAGCATGTCTGGTTGGCGGTCAGGCCGGAAAAAACCCTGATAAGCCGCGAGCAGCCCGAAGAGCAATACAACTGGGCCAAGGGCATAGTCCACGATATCGCCTATCTCGGTGGTTTCTCCGTGTATTACATTCGCCTTGGCAATGGTCAGATAGTCCAGTGCAGCATGACCAACCGTGAACGCCGCGCCGATCACCCCACCTGGGATGATGAAGTCTATATCAGCTGGGAGGACACCAGTGGCGTGGTGTTAAGATCATGAAGAAGCTCAAGTTAGGATTCAAAGGCCGCCACCTGACCATAGGCTTTCCCTATCTGTGGTTGCTGCTGTTTTTCGCGCTGCCGTTCGCCATAGTACTGAAGATAAGCTTTTCCACCGCGGCGATTGCCATTCCGCCCTATGAGCCAAGTTTTCAGTATGCCGACGAAGTGTTGCAGGTATTTATCAACCTGAGCAACTATCTGTTGCTGCTCAGCGACTCCATGTACTACTCGGCCTATCTCAACTCGCTCAAGATGGCGCTGGTTTCCACCCTGGGTTGTCTGCTGCTGGGGTATCCCATGGCCTATGCCATTGCCCGGGCGCCGGCCAGGTTGCAGACAGTGCTGCTATTGTTGGTGATGTTGCCGTCCTGGACCTCATTTCTTATTCGGGTCTACGCCTGGATGGGGATTTTGAGTAACACAGGGCTTATCAATAACCTGCTGCTGGGGCTTGGGATTGTCGATGAGCCGCTGCAGATGCTCAATACCAATCTGGCGGTGTATATCGGCATCATCTATGCGTATCTGCCCTTTATGATATTGCCGCTGTACGCCACCTTGGTGAAGCTGGATGTCAGCCTGCTGGAAGCAGCGGCGGATCTCGGCTCCCGCAGTCTCAATACCTTCTGGAAAGTGACTTTGCCCCTGTCCAAGAGCGGAGTCATTGCCGGCTCCATGCTGGTGTTTATTCCGGCCGTGGGGGAGTTTGTGATCCCCGAGCTGCTCGGCGGGCCGGACTCGCTGATGATAGGTAAGGTGCTGTGGCAGGAGTTCTTCAACAACCGTGACTGGCCGGTGGCTTCGTCGCTGGCGATAGTGATGCTGGTGCTGCTGATTGTGCCCATCACCCTGTTCCATCGCTATCAGAGCCGCAGTCTGGAGAAAGAGATATGAAGAAGCTGAGTTTCTCGACCCTGATGTTATGGATTGGGCTGGTGTTTCTGTATGCCCCCATGTTTATTCTGATTTTCTACTCTTTCAACGCCTCCAAACTGGTAACTGTCTGGGGCGGCTTTTCCGCCAAGTGGTATGCCGAGCTGTTTGCCGATCAGCAGATACTGGATGCGGTCTGGACCAGTTTGCAAATCGCCTTCTACAGCTCGACCATGGCGGTGATCATAGGCACTATGGCGGCCTTTGTGATGACACGTTTTCGTCGCTCCTGGGCCAAGCTGACGCTGTCGAACATGATTACGGCGCCCTTGGTTATGCCCGAGGTGATCACGGGTCTGTCGCTGATGCTGCTGTTTGTGCATATGTCGGATCTGCTCGGCTGGCCGGCTGAGCGGGGCAGGATGACAGTTTGGATTGCCCATTCCACCTTCTGCGCCGCCTATGTGGCCGTGGTGGTGTCATCGCGCCTCAGGGAGCTGGATCTCTCTATTGAAGAGGCGGCAATGGATCTGGGGGCGACACCGCTGAAGACCTTCTTTCTGATAACTGTGCCCATGATAGCCCCGGCGCTGATGGCGGGTTGGCTGTTGTCGTTCAGCCTGTCGCTGGACGATCTGGTGATTGCCAGCTTCGCCTCGGGACCTGGCGCCACTACATTGCCTATGGTGGTGTTCTCCTCGGTGCGGCTCGGGGTGTCCCCCAAGATCAACGCCCTGGCGACACTGATCATTCTGGTGGTATCCCTGATCGCTTTCCTGTCCTGGTATCTGGCGCGCCGCGCCGAACGCCGCAGCAGACAAACAGAGGAATAACAATTCGGCGGTTGGCTGTGACAGCCACCGCCGCTATCTCTTTTGTGTGTTTTAAATTTTGAACGATTTGTGTTTTATAATGCGTTTTCTACTGGTTTTAGTCGATTTAACTGTGTAGGATGATGCAAGTGTTAAAAATAACAAACATAAAGGCTGGAATAACCATGACTGCCACTGCCCACACCTCCTCTTATTATGCCGATTCGGCCAATGACACTCGTGAACGCAACAGCTTAAGCGAGGTGCTGGAAACCGATGTCTGTGTGATAGGGGCCGGTTATACCGGACTCAGCTCGGCGCTGCACCTGTTGGAGGCCGGTTTCAAGGTAGTGGTATTGGAAGCGGCCAGAGTGGGCTGGGGCGCCTCTGGCCGCAACGGTGGCCAGATAGTCAACAGCTACAGCCGCGATCTCGACGTGATAGAAAGCACTGTCGGTAAGGAGCAGGCCAAGCTCTTTGGCGAAATGGCCTTCGAGGGCGGCCGCATCATCCGCGAACGCATCGAAAAATACCAGATAGATTGTGACCTCAAAAACGGCGGGGTATTTGCCGCCATCAATAGCAAACAGATGGGGCATCTGCAGCAGCAAAAAGCCCTCTGGGAGCGATATGGCCACACAGACCAGCTGCAGTTGTTGGATGATGCCGGCATTCGCCAGGTGGTCAATACAGACCGTTATATCGGCGGCTTGCTGGACAAGAGTGGCGGCCACATCCATCCGCTGAACCTGGCGCTGGGTGAGGCGAGGGCGGTGGAATCTCTCGGTGGAAAAATTTTTGAGGACTCGGCCGTAGTACGTATCGACGAAGGGGAGTACCCTATAGTACATACCGCCAATGGCCAGGTTAAGGCCAGGTTTGTGGTGGTGGCTGGAAATGCCTATCTTGGCAAACTGCTGCCCCAACTTGCTGCTAAATCCATGCCTTGCGGTACCCAGGTAATCACGACAGAACCCTTGGGTGATGAGTTGGCCCACAGTCTGTTGCCGCAGGACTACTGCGTCGAGGACTGTAACTATCTGCTGGATTATTTCCGCCTGTCGGCCGACAAACGCCTGATCTATGGTGGCGGTGTAGTCTACGGCGCCCGAGATCCGGAGAATATCAAAGCGATTATCCTGCCCAAGCTGCTCAAGACCTTCCCCCAATTGAAAGGGGTCCGTATCGACTATACCTGGACAGGCAACTTTCTGCTGACACTCTCCCGTTTGCCTCAGGTCGGCAGGATTGGCAGCAACATCTATTACTCCCAGGGCTGTAGTGGTCATGGGGTGACTTATACCCACCTGGCGGGCAAGTTGATTGCCGAGGTGCTGACCGGACAGGCGGAGCGTTTCGATGCCTTTGCCAGCCTGCCCCATTATCCATTTCCCGGCGGACATGCCCTGCGAGTCCCCTTTTCTGCGCTCGGCGCCTGGTATTACAGCCTGAGGGACAAACTGGGTATTTGATGCCTATCCGTACAAGGGCGCTTGGCGCCCATTTAAAGGAGTCACAATGAAACTTAACCAGAGTGCGCTGCTGCGTGAACAAGCCTATATTGAAGGCCAGTGGCTGGACGCAGACTCAGGCAAGAAGGTCAATATTTTCAACCCGGCCACCGGCGAGCGTATCGGCAGTGTGCCCGAGATGGGCGCATTTGAAACCCGCAGAGCCATAGATGCCGCCGAGCGGGCTCTACCGGCCTGGCGGGCGTTGACCGCCAAAGAGCGCAGCAGCATTCTCAAACGTTGGTTCGAGCTTATCAATCAACACGCCGATGACTTGGCGCTGCTGATGACCACAGAGCAGGGTAAGCCTCTGGCAGAAGCCCGTGGTGAGGTCGCTTACGCCGCCTCCTTTATCGAGTGGTTTGCCGAAGAGGGTAAGCGGGTTTACGGCGATACGATCCCAGGCCATCAACAGGACAAGCGCCTGCTGGTGATCAAGCAACCCGTGGGCGTGACTGCGGCCATTACGCCCTGGAACTTCCCGGCGGCGATGATAACCCGTA
The DNA here is from genome assembly GCF_033842865.1 of Shewanella indica. Classification (NCBI taxonomy): domain Bacteria; kingdom Pseudomonadati; phylum Pseudomonadota; class Gammaproteobacteria; order Alteromonadales; family Shewanellaceae; genus Shewanella; species Shewanella indica. Next base: position 289,149 of record NZ_JAWXXR010000001.1, on the reverse strand, counting down.
AGGCGGGACCGGCACTGGCGGCCGGTTGCACCATGATAGTCAAACCGGCGCCGCAGACCCCTTTTACCGCTCTGGCGCTGGCCTACCTGGCGATTGAAGCAGGCATTCCTCCCGGTGTCTTCAGCGTGATCACCGGTGATGCCAAGGCGATAGGCAATACCCTTTGCGAAAGCGCCGTGGTGCGTAAGTTATCTTTCACCGGCTCGACCGGCGTGGGCATTCATCTAATGCAGCAATGCGCCGCCACCCTGAAGAAACTGTCTTTGGAACTCGGCGGCAACGCGCCTTTTATCGTGTTTGACGATGCCGATCTGGATGCTGCGGTAGAAGGGGCGATGATTTCAAAGTACCGCAATGCCGGCCAGACCTGCGTCTGCGCCAACCGCATCTATGTGCAGTCGTCCGTTTACGATGCCTTTAGCGAAAAGCTGGCCGCCAAAGTGGCCGAGCTCAAGGTGGGGGCCGGCACCGAATCCGGCATTACCACAGGGCCCTTGATCGATAAGAATGCGGTGAAAAAGGTACAGGAGCATCTTGAGGATGCCGTCTCCAAAGGCGCCAGGGTCAAGACAGGCGGCCGGGCGCTGGGCGGTAACTTCTTCGAACCCACTATTTTGACCGAGGTGAATGGCAGCATGCGGGTCGCCAAAGAGGAAACCTTTGGCCCGCTGGCGCCGCTGTTCCGCTTCGACAGTGTCGATGAAGTGATCGCCATGGCCAACGATACCGAGTTTGGCTTGGCAGCCTATTTCTACGCCAGGGATATCTCCAGAGTCTGGAAAGTCGCCGAGGCGCTGGAATACGGCATGGTGGGGATCAATACCGGGCTTATCTCCAACGAAGTGGCGCCTTTTGGCGGCATCAAGGCCTCTGGGCTGGGACGGGAAGGCTCTAAATACGGCATAGAGGAATATCTGGAGATCAAGTATCTCTGCCTCTCGGTCTGATTAACCCATGTCCCGGCGATACCGGGATATCAACAGAGGATAGCAGGATGATAAGCAATGACTCTCTGATGGTGCGGCGTCAGGCCGCAGTGGCACCGGGTGTGGGACAGATACACCCGGTGTTTGTGGAACGGGCGGAAAATGCCCGGGTATGGGACGTCGAGGGCCGCGAATATCTGGACTTTGCCGGTGGCATAGCCGTGCTCAATACCGGGCACCTGCATCCCAGAGTCAAGCAGGCGGTTGCCCGCCAGTTGGAAGACTTCTCCCATACCTGTTTTATGGTGCTGGGTTATGAGAGTTATGTGGCCGTTTGCGAAAAACTCAACGCCCTGGTTCCCGGGGATTTCGCCAAGAAGTCGGCGCTGTTTACCAGTGGCTCGGAGGCGGTGGAAAATGCCCTCAAGGTCGCCAGAGCTTATACCAAACGCAGCGGTGTCATCGCCTTTACCTCAGGCTATCATGGCCGCACCATGGCAACGCTGGCGCTCACAGGTAAAGTGGCGCCCTACAGTAAGGGCATGGGGCTGATGCAGGCCAACGTGTTTCGCGCCCAGTATCCCTGCGCGCTGCATGGTGTGAGTGACGACGATGCGATGAAGTCCATCGAGCAGATTTTCAAGAATGATGCCGAGCCGGCGGATATTGCCGCTATTATTCTTGAGCCGGTGCAGGGCGAGGGCGGCTTCTATGCCGCATCCCCCGAGTTTATGGCGCGGCTGCGCAAGCTGTGTGACAAGGAAGGGATAGTGCTGATTGCCGATGAGGTGCAGACGGGCGCCGGCCGTACCGGCACCTTCTTTGCCATGGAGCAGATGGGCGTTGCCGCCGATATCACGACTTTTGCCAAGTCCATTGCCGGCGGTTTCCCACTCTCCGGTATTACCGGTCGGGCCGAGATGATGGATGCCATAGGTCCCGGCGGTTTGGGAGGCACCTATGGCGGCAATCCGCTTGCCTGCGCTGCCGCCCTGGCGGTGATAGAAACCTTCGAGAAGGAACAGCTGCTGGCGCGGGCCAAGCAGGTGGGTGCTGTCATTAAAGAAGCGCTTGGCAAGCTGCAACAGGAGCACGACTTTATTGCCGATGTTCGCGGCCTCGGCGCCATGGTGGCCATGGAGCTGGTTGAAGATGGTGTGCCAAAACCGGAGTACTGCGCCCGAGTCCTTACCTTGGCGCGAGAGCGCGGTCTTATCCTGCTTTCCTGTGGCACTTATGGCAATGTGCTGCGTCTCTTGGTGCCTTTGACTGTCAGTGACAGGGATCTGCAGCAGGGGCTGGAGATTATTGCCGAGTGTTTCCGGCAACTGCGTAGTTGAGCCGGTAAGGATGATAGGGAAGCACAGCGCTTCCCTTTTTTATGTCAGTAGTAAAAAAGAGGCTTATTCATTTGAGTTGCTTGAGGCTTGGCCTGTCCAAGCGGCTATTTTGTCGCTGTTAACTTTTTATCTGCACGCGCATTGTGCCTGACGCTGGCGCAGTTGCGACATAGCCGAAACGAACCGTTGGGTAAACTCAAGATCCGGCGAAAGCCCCGGCCTTGGCTGGGGGGGGCTTTTTAGAGGAGCGGGATGAGCCTTCGAATCAATGTCCCTGATGTTCATCGGACAGGGACGCGACTGTATCAACCACATTACGGGCACCATCGAGAATCGCGCTCATGAGGTCCGCGACATCCTGAAGTTGGATTTTACCTTGGTTGGCCGCTTCGGCCACCGCCGCCATTTCCCGGGTGGCCTTGTCTGTAAGCTGACCATTTTGACTGACAACAGAGCCTATCTCCTTGGTGGACTCACTGGTGCGGGCCGCCAGTTGCCTGACTTCATCGGCGACAACGGCAAAGCCTCGGCCCTGTTCACCGGCGCGGGCAGCTTCAATTGCGGCATTGAGCGCCAACAGATTGGTCTGCTCGGCAATGGCGCTGATGGTCGAGACTATCGCCTGGATATGGCGTGACTGCTCATTGAGCTGAGCTATCGCCTCTGAGGCCTGCTGTACCTGATAGGTTATGTTGTTTGAGGTAGCAGTTACCCTGTCGAGACTGTCTATGGCTTGCTCGACTGTGGCACCTGTATTCAGCGCCGTGCTGTGGGCTATTTCGGTCGCTTCTTTAATCGCCTGGGACTTTTCTATCCTGGCGGTGATATCACTGGCAAACTTAATCACCTTGATTACTTTACCGGCGGCATTGTGTATCGGGTTATAGCTGGCCTCAAGCCAGACGGTTTGCCCCAGTTTATTGAAGCGTTTAAACAGCCCGGACTTGAACTGGCCCTTATTGAGCTCTTCCCAAAAATGGGGGTGTTCCCGGTAGAAGGCCTCGTCACAAAACAGCTTGTGGTGTTGTCCTTTCAGTTCGGCCCTGGTATAGCCCATGACGTCGAGAAAATTGGCATTGGCCTCAATGATATTGCCCTTGGGGTCAAACTCGATAATCGCCTGGGAGTTATCCAGGGCGTTGGCCACTGCTTTTTGAGTGTCGGTTTCCATTTGGCTGTTGGTGACATCGGCGGCAATTTTCATGACGCGGGTGACTTTACCCTGCTCAAACACCGGGAAGTAGGTGGCCTGCAAATAGATGCTGCTGCCATCTGCATGGCGACGTTCAAACACCCCTGCAGCGGCTTTCCCCTGCCTGAGCTGCTCCCAAAACCTGCGGTACTGGGTTGAGGCGGCATAATCGGTTTGACACAAGCTTTTGTGAGGCATGCCTTTGAGCTTTTCCTGTTCCAGGCCAAACAACTCGGCAAACAGGCGACTGGCTTCTATCACAGTGCCTTCGGGTGTGAACACCACACAGGCAAGCGACTGCTCTATGGCTTGTACTGTTGCCAGTTGCCTGGATAGCTGCAATTGACATTGTTCCAGCGCATGTCTGGACGATTTATTGAAGAACATAAAACAGATCCCCACTTGTTAGGTTTAGTCGGCAGCTTGCTGTCGGCTCGTATTCTGAGGCGAGGATCCATTTCGCAGTCGTTATTCCTGATAGGCTGCATATTTTTACTTATTATAGCGTCGCTGAAAGGTAGCATAAGTGTGGCAGAGTGAAAGCGGTAAATGATATTAAGCTTCAACTGTCACACTTTGGAGCCTGTGCTGTGTGGCATGGAAGGTTCCGGCGCACAGACTAGCAAGTTTTTGTTAACTTAAGATTTCGACACCTTTGCCGATCACGGGAATACCCTTAATATTTGGCCTTCAGCTTTTGTCGCAAACTCTCATCTCTGGCGGCTTTGGTGACTTCGAGAGCGATATTGCGCCTGAGGCGAATTAACCAGCTGTCGATTTTGGCCTGGTCCATTTTGCAATCGCAGCGGCTGGAGATCAGGCTAAGCTGCAGTTCCTGTGCCTGCCGTGCGACTTCTACTTCGACCGTGTATCCCTTGTAGTTATTGAGCCGGGCTAGCCAGGTGCCATCAGCGGCAGTTTCCAGTTCCCAGTTATCCCGGGTAACGGCCCGCTGCAACATGGCGGGGATATCCTGCACATAACCACCTGTGGGTACTGGGTTTTGCCAGCGTTGCAATTGATATTCAGTCTCGGCGGAAGCCGGGGTTAGCCATAACAGATTCAGCAGCAGCGGCAGTAGTATTCGTTTCATGATTTTTTCAGCTCCTGGGCGATGGAGAGACGCAGATTCTTGATGTAGTTGTAATAGCCACGGCCATTCTTGTAGCAGATATCATCAATCAGCTTCTTGCAGACAAAATCCCCCAGGGCGGCGTGGTATTTAAGCTGAATATAGTTGGCGTCGTATTCAATGCGCATCACATTAGTGTCGCCGCGATAGTCGAAACGGGCCAGGATATAGCCCTCACCTTCGCCCTCGTATACCCAGGCAAAGCCCTTGGTGCTGAGCATTCCTTCGAGAATGGCATAGCGAACCTGGGCCTCTCTGGCTCCCGCTACCGGGATCTCTTTATGAACGGCTTCGATATAACGGTTTGAGGATTTGGGCTTGGCATTTTTGTTGATGACCAGCTCGCCGGGGGCGGCTTGCAACGACAGGGAGAAACCGAGGGCGAATAACGCCCCCAGAATGGATTGGACCTGCATATCAGAATCCTTCTGAAAAAGGCTGCGAAAGTCCGAGTCTAGCGAAAAGCCAAGGCACTTGAAAGAGTGCTTGAAACAGCTCTTGAAACAGCTCTTGAAACAGCACTTGAAAGAGAAATTAGAGCAAACCTTCCAAACGCAGACGTTGCATCTCTTTGGCAACTTGTTGCATCTGCATTGGTGTGCCCAAGGTCAAGCGATTCCAGCCTTCAAGCCCTGGGAAGGTGCGGCCTACCAGAATGCCGGCCTGCTGCATCCGCTTGCGATAGTCTTCATTATTGCCCTTGATGCGGTGGAAAATAAAACTGGCGTTGAGTGGCAGATAGTCGAGCCCCAGTTGTTTGAGTGTGGCAATGATAATGGCACCGGCCTCTAAGTTGTTGCTGCGGGTCTGCGCCAGCCAGGCGCTGTCATCCAACACTGCTGCCGCCCCATAGAGGGCAAACAGGTTGGCGTTGTCAAAACTCGCCTGGGCCTGCATGGCGGCTATCATTTCCGGAGCGGCAATGGCATAACCGGCCCTCAGTCCCGCCATTCCCCATGCTTTGGAGAACGTCTTGGTCAGCACTGTGTGTTTCTGGCCATTTTGGATGAACGGCAGCGCGGATTGGAAATCGCTACCGGCATACTCGCCGTAGGCCTCATCAATAATAAACTGCAGCTCGGGACTGGCCTTGGCCAGCCACTGTGCAACCGGCGCCTTGGGCAGCAAGAGGCCAGTTGGGTTATTGGGGTTACACAGATAGACAATGGAAGGGCCAGAGTGCGCGGCCACGGCGGCTTGCATAGCGGCGATATCGGTTTGCAGCTCGGCGGTCAGCGGCACTTCAGTTACCTTGAGTCCCCGGGCCTTGGCATAGTCGGCCACTATGTCAAAGGTAGGCTTGGGCATCACCAATTGGCAGTGAGCGCTAGCCATGGCATCTATGGCGAACTTGAGTACTTCGGAAGAGCCATTGCCGTAGATGAGCTGCTCTTGGCTGATACCGTGATAGCTTGCCAGGCGCTTGAGCAAGGCCTGACGGGCACTGTCGGGATACAGGTGCGCCTCGCCCATATGCTGCATAATGGCTTCTCTGGCGCTGCTTGGCATCCCCAGCGGGTTTTCATTGAAGTTCAGCGCCAAGGGCCCCTTGGAGACAGTAGCTTGGGCCTGCTCCTGGGAAGATAAAGAGAAATTACTGCAGCCACTGAGCCCCAGTGCGGTACCGGCTAAACCGGCCTGAATAAAATGCCTACGACTTAATTGCATGTTTATTATGATGTTCTGGATAAGAGGGCGCTCAGTCTACCCAGAGGATGAGAGAAAATAAATGAATTTTTATTCATTATTTGAAGCTTGTTATTCTTTTGGCTTTTGATTGTCAGAGATCTTTTCTGAGCCGATCGCGAACTTCCATGAGTGCAAACCCTAACAGGTTTAAGCCGTTCCATCTCCTGGGAATTTCAGATTCAGGATGATCTTGAGCGAGCCCTATCCCCCATACTTTATCTACAGGACTAGCCTCGACCAAGATACGGTTTCCAGTATTAAGCAGAAACGATTTTAGTTCAGTATGCTGAGCAAACTTAGCTAAGTTTGCATTAAGCACTATTTCAAAGCGTCTCTCATCCCAGACTTCTTGGTTGAACCCGACAACTTCCCGACCAATAGCTTTGGCTGCGCCAGGGTTGGTTGCAAGGAGGATTCTTTCACATGCAATGTCATCACCAAATAGCTTTGCCTTGTGATACATCATGTAATGCTCCGCAGTAATGAAGACGTTGCCTTCTTCTTCAAACTTTGCGTCATACCATTGACTAAAACAACTCTTGGAAATTTGTTCTCCTTTCTCCTGGTGTCCCCAGAAGAATATGTACTTGACCTTATTCCCTTGGTCTACGAAATCGACCAACTGTTCTCTTGTCCTAATTTTCAAAGTGATTCCTATGCTTGGTTGCTTTTTACCTGCAAAAGACTTTCTTACCCTGGTCAGTTCAGGCCTTGGCACTGAACTCAGAGATTGTTATGAATTCTATAAGTTGTGTATGAGGCCATGCTACACCAGCTTACAATTTAGCGAAATTTCTTGAATGTTCACGATCGGTGAAGAGTTGGCTTAAAGCCATGATAGCCGCTGTGCCAGCGGCGTAAAGTCGTGGAGCAAGTGCATCCATGCACAACTGCCAGTTCGCCATCCCTGGCTCTCGCTCGTAAGCATGTCGCTATGCGACACTCACCGCCCCACACCCGACCAAGAAGGGATCAACAGCAATCCCCTCTTGGATCTCCCTTGCCGCCCCACACGGTGTCGAAAGCCCCTCGGCCTAATGGCGCAAATAACTACCGCTTCAGACGCTCAGAATCACATCCATGTGACTCTGGCCCGGCTCAACATCCTGTTTCGCGCTCGTGAGCTCGTCGCTAAGCGACACTCGCCCCTGATTCGACTGTCGCTGCTTCGGCATCCAAATCCTTCCATGGATAAAGGCCAGCTCGCCTTCCTTGGCTCGCGCTCATAAGCACACTCGCCACCGGCGAGCATTCGCCCTCAGCCACGTTATTTGTGCCAACGGCTGTCGGCGACACCGAGGGGGAATAGGTGCAATTCTGCAATCATAGCGTTGCTTGAAATTGCTTATATACCTACAGACATACACCCATTTTCCAGGCACAGGTGGAACTGTGACCTTCCGAGCCAGGGATGGCGAGGCAGAGCTTACAGGGACGTACTCGAATAACGTCCCTGTTTAACTGCCAGCTCGTCATCCATGACTCGCGCTCGAAAGCATGTTGCTACGCAACTCTCGCCATGTCACAGGATCGCCTGTGCGAAAGGCGCACCGCAGGTGATGGGTTATAGCTAGCCGCTAGGAGCAAGTTCATTGGTAAGTTTTGGCTTAAAGCCATAAATAGCCGCTGTGCCAGCGGCGTAAAGTCGTGGAGCAAGTGCATCCATGCACAACTGCCAGTTCGCCATCTATGGCTCTCGCTCGTAAGCATGTCGCTATGCGACACTCACCGCCCCACACCCGAGGAAAGGGGGCTGTATCGACTCGCCCCCTTCCCAAACCCCCATCGACCCGCGACGCAGCGGAAAACCCCTTGTGCTTATGATGCCAATTCGCTATCGCGCCAGACGCTCCGAGTCACATCCATGTGACTCTAACCCAGCTCAACATCCTGTTTCGCGCTCGTTAGCTCGTCGCTAGGCGACACTCGCCCCTGATTTGACTGAGCTGCGTCATCATCTGCCGGACAGGAGTCCCAATGCCGTGAAGGGCAGGAAGCCCGTGAACGGCCATGCCTCGCTACGCGATTGTCATCAACGCCCTGCGGCCGCTTCGAGCGGGAATTGGTGCAATTCTGCAATCATAGCGTTGCTTGAAATTGCTTATGTACCTACAGACATACACCTAATTCCAAGCACAGGCGGAACTGTGACCTTCCGAGCCAGGGATGGCGAGGCAGAGCTTACAGGGACGTACTCGCAGCGAGTCACAGGATTGCCTGTGCGAAAAGCGCACCGCAGGTGATGGACTACATCGTGGCCGGAAGCTCGGCCAGTACTAACTTAGGAACTTTTAGCTGGGAGCTATGATAGCCGCTGTGCCAGCGGCCTAAAGTCGCGTCGCTTTGGGTTTCCAACCCAGTCAATACTGTTGTAAAAACAAGCTAAATCAGTGTTTTGTTGCCTTTGTCAAAACTTGACCTTTGGCTAATTGTTTTCAAATTCAGTACTGGGTATTGTATAACCAATTCAACCGCTTAGCTTTAGTGCTTGCTTAAGCGGAAAGCAGCACTTTTCCGTTTTCAGCGGAATTGCGGAATGTAGGGACGAACAGAGTTTGGACCCGTGCGGTAGCCATGGCTTTACTCGACGTTTTTTGTAAGGCCATAGGTTGTACAGCTTGAAGCGCTTATGACAAGCACCTCAGAACTGATTTTCTATACAGTATTATTGGCGTTCCAGGAAAAATGCCGGAAATTTGCTGCTAAGCTTGCGCGTTATTTCCGTAACATTTTAGAAAATAGATTTAAATTCATAAAGTTAAAAAATACAGCGGGTAGATAATAGGTTTAGAAACCGCGCATGCGCGTTTAGCTGCAAGGGATATTCGGGCTAAACTCTATTATATCCAGCGAATACAAACAGATAGCGATGCGCGTTTACACTCCTCCGAGGACTAAAATGCGCATGCGCACTATACAGCTGTTATGCATTTAAAGTTCGGAGCTAGAAGTTGCCATATCAAACGGACGAACGACTAAAAAGTTACTTAGACACTAACCAGTTGCACAGAGAGCAATTGTGCAGGGCTATTTTGGCTATAGACAAAAGATTCTCTGATGTCCGGCCAAGGCATCCACGAGGTGGTCCCGATGGTGGTAGGGATATAGAGGCGTTATTCCGGGATGAATCGCTAGCTTATGGGGCTGTAGGCTTTGTCAATCAGGCAAACGATTCAAACGAGCAGAAAAGAACCATTAATGAAAAATTTGCTAGCGATCTACATAGTGCACTTGGCGCAAACAAGAAGCCAAGCGTCTTCGTGTTCTTTACCAATATAAACCTTACGATAGGAGATAAAGACTCTCTTATTGAGAGCGCGAAAAAACAAGGTATTACGCACTGCGAAATTCTAGATCGCGAAAGGCTACGAATAACTTTGGACAGCCCAGATGGATTTTCACTAAGATTCCAATATTTGAATATAACGCTGTCTGAAGAGGAGCAAGCAAGTTTCTTCGCTCGATGGGGTGATGATATACAATCAGTTATCTCAACCGGATTTCAGCGAATAGAGGGAACCTTGAATAGGTTGCTATTCCTCCAAGAATCAACTGATCCGCTGAACCATTTAACTCTCTCATTTGAACTCAAAGAAAAATATTCCGCGGATGATATAGGACATTTCAGGTTATTTTGCTCTATGTATCTGAAGGAGCCGAAGCAAAAGATACTTGGGATAATTTTTGGTAGCTCTGATAAGTCAAACCGAATGCGAAACGACAAGGGTAGTGATTTTACAGAACAGATACCTGGTATTAAACACGGCATAGCCGGAGGGCAATGGGAAAGCTATCTCGACATAGAAAATGATTCTGAAACAGAAATAGACGATGATGAAGATGAACGTTACAAACAGGTAGGAAGCTCATCATCAATAGGGCGGAGTGAAGTCGAGTTTCTCCCAATTTCTTACAGTAAAGATAGTTTTATACGGTATTTCCCAACCATATGCCTTAAAGATATTGATGAAGCAATGTTTCTGCCAATAGCAAATAAATCGCTAGCAGAAAAGGTTAAAGCTATTCATATCTATTCAAACGGCTACAAAATCCAAGAAATAGGCCCAGAGTGTTTAAAAATTGACGAGGGGGAGTTTGATCCTTCGATTCCTGTTGAGTTTACGCCACAAGAGTTAGAAGATCCTTGGGTCAGAATTCGACCAAGCGAAATGTCGTCGGCATTTCATATTCGCTTTTTTGAACAAACACCAAAGAGGATGTTTGTGCCAGACCAAGTCCAGAATAGCTTGGAAGGTCGTGGTAAAAATGCATAACAAAGCGCTGCTGTCGGACAAATTTTACGCTGCGCTCCAAATTTGCCGCAGAGCGCGGCGTTAAGCAATACGAGGATGAACATGCTCTCAAAACTAACCAAGCAGCTTCAAGAACATCCAATAATCATACTTGCTATGTTTATTCTTTCGCTTTTCAGTGCGCTAGTCACTCTGATACTCGGCTGGCAGGATTTGTACACAGACTATCTTTCAAAAAGCATGGAGTTGCCGGTTTGGCTCGTTTTTCTATTAGGCATCCTTGGTCTCATAGGCTGGGTTTTGGTGCGCCCTTCCGACGTAGGAAAAGGGCCATTGAAACGCATACAAGGTGAAACATACGGTGTGCAGCGAGTAGTACTAGATGGAAAGGAGTTTAGGCAATGCAGATTCTCAGCATCTGAGCTAGTAATCGAGGGGAAGGCGGGATTTAGCTTGGCTCACAATGAATTTGAGTCGCCAAGATTTACATTTTCTGGCCCTGCAAATACCACTATCGTAATTTTAACGGAAATGTACAAAGATCCCGCTTTTCGGCCTCTGGTAGATGGGACTCTAGAGAACATAAAGGCGGGAGTAATTCCGCAGTCCGCGCCACTAAATCCAAATGCTTAACAAGTGTAGGCTGTCGGACAAATTACTCGCTGCGCTCGCAATTTACCGCAGCTACAGGCGTTAGCACTCTCTTGAATAAATCGAACATAAGGATGTAAGCAATGAGTTTTGTTGGGGCAAGATGGTGGAAGTTCGATCTTCATACACATACACCAGCTTCTTTTGATTATGAAAACAACAATGACACCCATTGTTAGCTGAGTGAAAGCTCTAGTTGCCTGGATTACAGAAACACTGATGTTTTCACTGGGAGAAAATCATCTTTCAAGCCTTTTGAGGGGCGTTCGGTTGTTGAAATGAGCGAAAAGTCGCATTTCAGACACGATGGAGGTCGAACAAAGTTCGATTGGAGAGAAATATCTTGGAGCCTCGGGGATTCAGCTAAACAGCTTCTGACAATTCTCGGCCCCCTGCCTTCGTCGTCGTTGTAGGTGAGTACAGTAGTCTGTAAGAGATTCCAGTGTACCAACCGGCCCCTTGAATAGACGGCTAAAATCAGTCGTTAACTTGAGCCAGTTGTCGATGGGGATGTTTAAACGATTCAAAATGGTCGTAGTGCCGGCAGTAATCTGGCCGCGCTTGTCGTGGCGGATAATACGTCCGGTATCATCGACCAGTTGCAGATAATCCTTGGCATCAAAGTGCAATCCTTGTGGCATGTTCAGCCGTTCATTGCCGACAAAGGGTAACAGCTCAGGTGTGTTTTCGCCCAGCATCGCGGCCTGTATCCGCCGTTGAATACTGGTATAGTCTGAGTTCTCCGGGGTTTTGGCTATTCCCGCGCGGATAGGGTTCAAGTCAACATAAGCCATGCAGGCCAATACGGCTGCATCATCCAATAGTGCCTGGGATTTGAAGCGGCCTTCCCAGAAGCGACCGCTGCATCCGTCTTCCCGATTGGCTTGTCTGGCAATAGGTTCATTGAGCGCGCGCATAAACCAACTGATATCCATCAAACGTTGGCGATAGACTTCAGTGGTTTGTTGCAGGGTGAGATATTCAATATCAGAAAGTGTTTCACCGCGCAGAAAACGCTGGGATAACAGGGTTCCACTGTAAAGCAGGTGCCAACGCTGTAAAACCTGCTCCAATGTCCATTCAGTGGCGGTTTTCAAATCAACTCTGAGCACCAAGTGCAGATGATTGGACATGACTGCATAGGCACACAAGTCAATGGAAAAGACGGCCACCAGTTCCAATAGACGCGACTCAACCCAATCACGGCGATGTTCATAACTCTTGCCGGAATAATCATCAACGCCACACAGAAAGGCGCGGCGTACACAGCGGGAGATGCAGTGATAGAAGGGGGTGTCCTCAAGACTGACTTGAGCATATCTTGGCCTCGGCATGGTATCCTTTCCTTTTCAAAGGCTCCATTCAAGCCTAGACAAGGAGCCAACAATCTGCCAAGAATTATGGGTGTCTCCATTTTGTTTCCATTTTGTTTAATTCCATTCCGTATGTTCAAAATGCTAGGTTTGGCAATGTACGCATCGTATAAAGGCATAACAAGGCGCTGCTGTCGGACAATTTTTCTGCTACGCTCCAAAATTGCCGCAGAGCGCGGCGTTACATGGCATGCTGACCTTCGTGTTTGTTACGACCTGTTTGAAGTTTGGCCAGTTTGGGAATGCTAGTGTTCAACAAAAGGAGATTGCTAGTAGAGCCACCGAGGCACTACGAAGGATTGCCTCTGAGAGCGAAATTAATAGAAGACGAGTTAAGAAGTTCGGTGTAAACCTTGAAGATGCATAACAAGGCGCTGCTATCGGACAAATTTTCCGCTGCGCTTCAAATTTGCCGCAGAGCGCGGCGTTATGCACCATGAGAACAAACCGAATATTGAGGTGAAAATGAAGAATGATATTTCTGTTGGCGAGATAGTCATAGGCAACACTAGAGTCAAATTTGAATTACCAACAAGCTTATTCAATATAATTTCAAACCATGTAAAACCCAATGAAGCTTTGAAATTATATTCTTATCATGTAGATACGATCATAGACATGATTCGTCCAATGATCCCAGAGGAAAAGCGCCCTCCAACCCATAAGCAGGAACACTATGCCAAAAGCATATCCGAGGCATTAAATATTGAGCTAAGTGAAAAGGTCCTATCGTCAGCTACTGCTTGCAGCGAATTCCTAGATCAGCATTCAGAAGAGTACAAATCACTTATTGCCCTGCAAAAGGCGCATCTTCAAAAACACCGAGAATCTATTTCTCAGGCAAATCGAGTCAATAGATGGTTAAGCGCCAGAGAGGCACTAGATGGTGGGTCTAGCCTTGAAGATGTAGCAGAAGAACTTGGTGTAAAGCCCCCAACTATTGAGAAGTACTGTGCACAACTAGAGGAGTGGGAAGCAATTGCCCAAATAGATGACTCCTACACTACAGTAATGGGATTAGTAAAACGGCAGCGCCAAGGTGAAAATATTTATGAATCCTACCATTCCTAATACAGTGCATAACAAAGCCAGCCAGAGGGACCAAAAAATCGCCTCTTCGCTCTGGTTTTTCGGCCCCTGCTGGCGGCGTTATACGTTTTTGAATCAAGGGAGTTTTATGTGAAAGAAGAGACTATCGTAAATGATAGCCCTCATGTAAAAGGAGAGGAATTCGATACTCCTTTGATCATGAAAGGTGGTATTGAATATGAGCCTGAAAGGTATGTTGCTGAAAAACCATATGACCTTACTCGCTATGAATTCAGCATTCTGAAGAAATCTTCAGGCTCTGAAATGTGGTTTAACCTTATCGCAGGAGGAACCGCTGGAGTAGTGGTCTCGGTGATAGGCAAAACTATAGCTTCACTAATTGATAAAAAAGATCCGAGTTTAGCTACGTGGGAAATTGTTGCTGTAATCGTAGGGATAGGCATTTCTATTTTGGTTAAAAGTAAAATTAAATCAGACGACGAAAAAGAAAAAGAACAATTATTGTCAATTGTTGACACGCACTTCGCGCAAAATAGAAAGCGTAGGTTACACCTCACTCAAGGGGGAGAGAAAAGTGAAAGTTGATTCGCTACCAAGTAATTATTCTGCCCCAGAGAAAATGTTAATTGGTTCAAATTCTCTAAATAACGTGCAATTTCTAATAGATTTCAATGGTTTTACTCCAATCCTAATTGGTGATGGTGATATTCCTCATATTTGGATTTATGTACCAATGAACCAGCAAGGCACGGAGTGGTATCCCCTTGTTAAAGATAATTTCTCGACTAACCCTTCGGTTATTGTGATCAAACGAGACAATGGCGTAAAAGTGACAACTCCGGATGGCGTAGTCTTGGAATGTGAAAAAAGAAGTGATGGTACTGTAGTTGTTAATAGGCTAAATCTTAAACCGTTTGGGATTAATGTAACTGCAAATACTGAGTCTCTGAGTATTATGAATACTACATTTTCTTCTAGTGGATTTAGTAATATGAGAGCGATGGTAGGGTTAGGAAACGTATAACAAACTGTTTAAGAGTGATTCGCAACGCATGGCATTTTTACTATGCGTTGCGTTTAGTGTTTAAGGTGGTATGCAGTAGCATCGGTATTGCGTTGCTCACACCTTAACAGGGCGTTAACTGTCATATGAGCTTCAGAGAAGAATTGGAAAAAAAGTGGAAGATTACTATCGCTTTGTTGAGTGAGGCTCGTGCAGTTCTTTGTGAATGCCCGGGTGTTGGCAAATATATCGCCGAATACGATGAATACCTTGATCACAACGAGCTAGAACTAGCACTGGATATGCTAGAAGAAGCAGCACTTGAGGCAACAAGTAAGCCTCCAGAAGAAATTTGGGTAAAGCTCAAAGATGCTGCAAAGTCTATGGGCTTAGAGGAACGCTGTGAATTCTATAATCAGCAAATACAAAACAGTTAACAAAATAAAAAAATAACAAAATCGCCTGTGTGAGATGGCCGCTCTCGAACATCTTGCTCTTCACGGCATTCGGGCTTCCTGCCCATCCGCACCGCAGCTGATGGGCCATATAATGGCAACCCAGATATCAAGCATAAAAAAACGCACCCTAAGGTGCGTTTCTTGTTAACTCTGCATGTCAGCTTAGTGCTGGAACATGGCAGAGATAGATTCTTCGTTGCTGACGCGGCGGATAGCCTCGGCC
Organism: Shewanella indica; assembly: GCF_033842865.1. Classification (NCBI taxonomy): domain Bacteria; kingdom Pseudomonadati; phylum Pseudomonadota; class Gammaproteobacteria; order Alteromonadales; family Shewanellaceae; genus Shewanella; species Shewanella indica. The sequence continues at coordinate 273,859 of NZ_JAWXXR010000001.1, read as the reverse complement.
AGTACCGCTGACATGGTCAGCTGGCTCACTTTGCCTGTCTTGAGCATTTCTGGGCTCAAAGGCACAGTGTCAGTGACTATGACTTCGTCGATCACTGAATTTACTATGTTGCTGGCGGCGTTACCGGAGAATACCGGGTGGGTCGCATAAGCAAAGACGCGGTTGGCGCCGTGTTCTTTCAGGGCTTCAGCAGCCTTACACAGAGTGCCACCTGTGTCGATCATGTCATCAACTATGATGCAGTCACGGCCTTGAACGTCACCTATGATGTGCATTACCTGAGCCACGTTGGCCTGTGGGCGACGCTTGTCGATGATCGCCAGATCTGAGTCGTCGAGCAGTTTGGCTACGGCGCGGGCGCGAACAACACCACCGATATCGGGGGAAACAACAACCGGGTTATCCAGCTTCTTGGCCAGCATATCTTCAAGCAGCACAGGGCTACCGAAGACGTTGTCTACCGGTACATCGAAGAAGCCCTGGATCTGCTCGGCGTGCAGGTCACAGGTCAGTACTCTGTCGACACCCACGCTGGAGAGGAAATCGGCAACCACTTTGGCGGTAATGGGTACACGGGCGCTGCGGACACGGCGGTCCTGACGGGCATAACCAAAGTAAGGGATAACGGCTGTGATACGGCCGGCTGACGCGCGGCGCAGGGCATCAACCATTACGATCAACTCCATCAGGTTGTCGTTGGTTGGTGCGCAGGTGGACTGAATGATAAACACATCAGCACCACGTACATTTTCGTTTATCTGGACACTGATTTCACCATCGCTGAAACGGCCTACCTCTGCGTCTCCGAGTTTACAAAAAAGACGGTCTGCTATCTTTTTGGCGAGACTGGGGGTAGCGTTCCCAGCAAAGAGCTTGATGTCGGGCACTGTAAGAACCTCAGGCGTTTGCTTTATTTTAGTGGCTGGGATAAAACGGTTGCAGCGCTTTATCCCGGAAGAAACTGTTCAGAGGCGAGCCAGTCGACTCTGAAGCGGCGATCTATTTATCCCTTTGGCAACAAAGCCTTTGAATGATGACGGCAGCTTTGCCAGACAATCGAGAGCTTGTTGCTGTTTTTCGAATTCCCCGAACACGCAGGCGCCGGTTCCGGTCATTCTGGACGGCGCATATTCTAGCAGCCAGGCCAAGGCCTTGGCAACTTGAGGGTAATGGCGACACACCAGTTCCTGACAATCGTTTTGCCAGGGGCTGCTCAGTAGTTGCTCCAGAGAGAGCTTGGGAGTATCTCTCGGTAAATCAGGGTCATGGAATACTTTTTCAGTGGAAACATGGGCCTCGGGAACCAATATCAGATACCAAGGTTCGGCCGGTTTCACCGGCTGAAGTTTTTCGCCGACCCCTTCGGCAAAGGCCGCCATGCCCTTAATGAAAACAGGAACATCTGCGCCGAGTTTTAAACCAATTTGTTCAAGTTCCGCTTCGCTCAGGCCGGTTTGCCACAGGGCATTGAGAGCCACCAGAGTCGTGGCTGCGTCCGACGACCCGCCTCCCAGACCGCCGCCCATGGGCAGCTTCTTGTCGAGCCAGATCTCGGCCCCCATTTCACAGCCACTGGCTTGCTGCAATGATTTTGCGGCCTTGAGAATTAAGTTATCGTTATCCGGGACAGCGGCGCCCAAATTGGAGTGCAGTTTGAGTTTGCCATTGGTGGTGACTTTAAAGTCCAACAGATCGCCATGGTCGAGAAACTGAAACAGGGTCTGCAGTTCATGGTAGCCGTCTTGGCGGCGGCCATTGATGTGCAAAAACAGGTTCAGCTTGGCCGGGGCCGGCCAGCCAAGCGAAAGACTATTGGGCTGGAGGTTTGGGTGATCGAGGCTCATGGCTGCTGGCTTTCCTTGGTGATGAGTGTGCTCTGGGCTTCGAGCGCCTGCCACTCGGTTAACTGGATCTTGAGTTCGAGTGCGCCGCGATTGAGTTTGAGAAGGCGCGGAATATCGGCACCGCTTTGTTGCTGCCAACTGAGGTACTTCACCTGCCATGGCGGGTTAACGCTGCCATCTTCCAGGCTCTGGGGTTTACCGTCATTGTTTGTGAGCAGGAGTTCAGTGTCGGCGGCGCTGAGGCCAAGCACCCAGCGGGGCAGGGCGTTAAGCGGAATACTCCAGCTGCTGAGGCCATCGAGTAAACGCTGCGGGTCACGGTTGCGGTAGACTTCGCCGTCCAGCTCCAAAAAGGCGCCATCCGGGCCGCTCTTCAGCAGCATCACACTGGTGCCCAACATGGTGGTGAGTCTCAGCTCTTCCGTCGTCGGGGTATGCAGCCAATAGAGATTAGTGCTGAACTTTTCCTCAGGAGTCTTTACCGCCAGCTTGCCTTTCAGCTCCCAGGCCTTGGCTTGGTTGGCGTGCTTGACTTGAGTCGCCTGCCAGCGGGTATCGGGCAAGCTGCTACAACCACCGAGCAACGTAAGGAGCAATAAGGGCAACAACAAGCGCAGTGCCGACAGAGGTGTAAAACAGGTTTTTGTGAAGTACTTCAAAATAATCATCTGTTGTTCACTGTGTAGGCCGCCTATGATACGAGGGCTTTGGCAGAATACCAATAAGCGTCGACCCCAGTGGTGTCGCCCTTGTGGCTTTTGCCAGCACCTGCTTAGCTTAATTGATAAATTGGTTGAGAAGTTAGACCTTTATTCGGTTTTGTTAAGCGTATTCTGTTTTTAAGGTGGCCAATTCAGTAGAATGGCCGCATCCTACAGCGACGCCAAGAGTCCAGAACGAGTTCAGATGAGCCTTGTAGCAATTGGTATAAACCATAAAACCGCCACTGTTGACCTGCGTGAGAAAGTTGCCTTTGCCCCGGATAAGATCCATGACGCCATGCGTAGCTTGGCCAAGGAGACCCAGAGCGGGGAAGCCGTCATCGTTTCCACCTGTAACCGTACCGAGCTTTACTGCAATACAGAAAATGCCGAGCAGGTGGTGCGTTGGTTGGAAGACTATCATGGCCTGAGCCATGAAGAGGTGGCCCCTTGCCTTTACCAACACTGTGGGCAACCCGCGGTGCAACATTTAATGCGGGTCGCATCCGGGCTTGACTCTCTGGTGCTGGGCGAGCCGCAGATCCTCGGTCAGGTCAAACAGGCGTTTGCCAAGGCCAAGGAATCAGGCACAGTGGCACTGACACTGGATCGCCTGTTCCAAAATACTTTTGCCGTGGCCAAGAAGGTGCGCACCGAAACGGAAATCGGTACTGCGGCGGTTTCGGTAGCTTTTGCCGCCGTCAGCATGGCCAAACATATCTTCTCCTCTCTGGCGACTACCAAGGTACTACTCATAGGTGCCGGTGAAACCATAGAACTGGTTGCCCGTCATCTGAAGGAAAACGGTGTGACCAGCATGGTGGTGGCCAACCGCACCATTTCCCGCGCCGAAGCCATGTGCGAAGAGTTTAATGCCCAGGCGATTACCCTGGAACAGATACCAGATTTTCTCCCCAAGGCCGATATCGTGATATCCTCTACCGCCAGTCCGCTGCCTATTCTGGGCAAGGGCATGGTAGAAAAAGCGCTGAAGCAGCGCCGCCATCAACCTATGTTATTGGTTGATATAGCGGTTCCCCGTGATATTGAGGCAGAAGTCGGTGATTTGGACGATGCCTTCCTCTACACGGTCGATGATCTGCAAAGCATAATCGAACAGAATATGGCCTCCCGTAGAGAGGCCGCCGAGCAAGCGGAAGTCATTGCCGAAGAGCATTCACACCAGTTTATGGAGTGGGTTCGTTCACTGGAATCGGTCGACAGCATTCGCGAATATCGTACCCAGAGCATGGCGATTAAAGATGAGCTGGTTGAACGGGCTATGAACAAGTTGGCACAGGGAGCAGACACAGAGCAGGTGCTGCTGGAGCTGGCTAACCGCCTGACCAACAGACTGATCCATGCTCCGACCCAGGCCCTGACTGCTGCCAGTCGTCAGGGGGATCTCAATGCTTTGGGTCAATTGAGAACCGCGCTCGGCTTGGATAAACACTAAGGTTAGCGAGCTAAATGAAGGAATCCGTTATCCGCAAGCTGGAAGGCTTGCTTGAGCGTAATGAAGAAGTATTGGCCCTGCTCAGTGATGCAGGTGTCATAGCGGATCAGGACAGGTTCAGAGCCCTGTCACGGGAATATGCTCAGCTTGAAGATGTGGTCAAAGGCTTTAAGGCCTACCAGCAGGCGCAGGCGGATCTGCAAACCGCACAGGAGATGCTGGCCGAGGAAGATCCTGAGCTGAAAGAGATGGCTCAGGAAGAGATCAAGGCGGCCCGCGCTCAGTTGGAGCAGCTGGAAGGCGAGTTGCAAATTCTGCTGTTGCCCAAAGATCCCAATGATGCCAGCAACGCCTTTCTGGAAATCCGTGCCGGTGCAGGCGGTGATGAAGCGGCTATCTTTGCCGGCGATCTATTCCGTATGTACAGCCGTTATGCCGAGAGCCAGCGCTGGCAGGTCGAAGTCATGAGCGCCAGCGAAGGCGAGCATGGCGGTTTCAAAGAGGTGATAGCAAAAGTCAGCGGTGACGGTGTTTACGGCAAACTCAAGTTTGAGTCCGGTGGTCACAGGGTACAAAGGGTGCCGGAAACCGAATCCCAGGGGCGGGTGCATACCTCGGCCTGTACCGTGGCCGTTATGCACGAAGTGCCTGAGGCCCAGGCGGTGGAAATCAACCCGGCCGAGCTGCGTATCGACACCTTCCGCTCTTCCGGTGCCGGTGGTCAGCACGTTAACAAAACCGACTCGGCAATTCGTATTACCCACTTGCCCACAGGTTTGGTGGTGGAATGCCAGGATCAGCGCTCACAGCACAAGAACAAGGCTCAGGCCTTGAGCGTACTGGCGGCCCGTTTGCAGGCGGCTGAAGATGAAAAACGCCGCAGCGCCGAAGAATCTACCCGTCGCTCTCTGGTGGGTAGCGGTGACCGCTCAGAGCGGATCCGTACCTATAATTTCCCTCAGGGAAGGGTGAGCGACCACAGGATCAACCTGACACTGTATCGTCTCAACGAGGTGATGGAAGGAGACCTGGAGCAGCTGCTTGAGCCTTTGATGCAAGAGCATCAGGCTGACATGCTGGCGGCTCTGTCCGACGAATAAAAGGACTGTCTGTGACTAAACTCAATATTGCCGAGGCCCTGCAATGGGCCTCTTCTATGCTGGCCGCATCGTCCGAGTCTGCCCATGCAGATGCCGAAGCCCTGTTGCTGCATTGCTTGGGCAAGAGCCGCAGTTTTCTCTATACCTGGCCCGAAAGAAACTTATCGGCCGAACAACACAAGCAGTTCACCCTGATGGTGCAGCGTCGCAGCCAAGGTGTGCCTGTGGCTCATATTGTCGGTGAGCGCGAGTTCTGGTCACTGCCTTTTATCGTTAATGAATCCACCCTTATCCCGCGCCCGGATACCGAAATCCTGGTGGAAACCGCGCTCAATCTGCAGCTTTCAGATGATATCGCCGTGCTGGATCTCGGCACAGGTACCGGTGCTATTGCACTGGCGCTGGCCCATGAACGGCAAGGCTGGAGAGTGACTGCCGTCGATAAGGTCGAGGCCGCGGTGGCGCTGGCCTGTGCCAACCGGGATAACCTGAAGTTGCCGCAGGTGGAGATCCTTCAGAGCGACTGGTTTTCGGCAGTTAAGGGACGCAAATTCCAACTGATTGTTTCCAACCCTCCCTATATTGAGGAGGATGATGAGCATCTTGAGATGGGCGATGTGCGCTTTGAACCCCGCAGCGCCTTGACCGCCGCCGATCAGGGTTTTGCCGACCTATTCCATATCGCAGCCCATGCCAGGGAGCACTTGCTGCCGGGCGGTTATCTGCTGCTGGAGCATGGTTATGCCCAAGCGGTGAAACTCAGGGAGAAACTTGCCGAGCTCGGTTATCAACAGGTGGCCACAGTGCGTGATTTTGGCTCCAATGAAAGATGTACTCTGGGTTTGTGGCCCGGTTGAGTCTCTGTGCCCGGGAGTCACGCCCGGGCTTGAAAACCGCGAATATCGTCCCCACTTCCTGCCTTAATTCTGCCTTTTCGACAGCGGCTTGGCCTTGGTGCTGAGCACTGCGATAGGGTACACTGTCGCCTTTGTTCACCTACAGATAGCTATCCGATGGAAACTTTTTACAGCCTGTATCCGGCAGTTAAACACCTGCACATGACTCTAATCGCCGTCAGCGTATTGCTGTTCATTGTGCGTTTCGTGCTTAAGCTGCGTCAGTCAGCCATTATGGACAAGAAACTGCTGAAGGTAGGTCCCCATGTGATCGATACTTTCCTGCTGCTGTCCGGATTGATTCTGTGTTTTATGATTAAGCAGTATCCCTTCGTTGATCCTTGGATGACGGAGAAGATAGGCGCAGTGGTCGCTTACATACTGCTGGGCGTGATGGCGCTCAAGTCCAACCGTAATCTGATCTTCCGGATCTTCGCCTTCCTCGGTGCTCTGGGCTGGGTGGTTTATGCGGCAAAACTGGCACACTTCAAACAAGCGGTAATTCTGGGGTAATGCAACAATATTCTCTTAAGCAAGACGAACTCTCTCTGCCCGAGTCGGCATTTGAGCTTTGCCAACATCTGGGCTTTGGCCAGGCCAAACAGGCTAACTGGGCCTGGCTGGAACTGTCCGGCTCAGTGCTCAGCCATTATCTGGTGGATCAGCAGCGGCGCTTTCAGGCGCTGCTGGACTGGTTTTACAAGGACCTGGGGTTTGGCCCCAGGGAAGATTATTTTTCCCGGCAGGCGGCCGATCTCGGCCAGTGTATTCTCAGCCGCCAGGGGAACAGTACCACATTGGCAACTGTGCTTATGTTGCTGGGCAAACAGCTGGACTTGAAATTCGACCCTGTGCTGCTGCCGGGCACCACAGTGCTGGCCTGCCACGTGGCCGGTGAACTCATCTATCTCGACCCGCTTCGGGGGGAGCGCCTCAGCAAAGAGCGCTTGCATGCCCTGGTTCGCGGTGAGCTTGGGAACAGTGCGCCGCTAAAAGCGTCTTACCTCAAGCCGGTTGGCACCCAGAGGCTGATGACCCGCATGCTGCATGAACTCAAGGCGGGCGCCATAGTTGCCCATGAGTTTGAAGTCGCGATGGAGTGCTGTAATTTGCTACTTGAATGGCATGCCGACGATCTCAGCCTGCATCGGGAGCGCGCCTTTATTGCCCAGCAACTGGGGGCGATTCATGTCGCCAGCGCCGACCTGCAGTATTTTGTCGACAATAGCCCGCACGACCCTGTGGTCGAGTTGGTGAAGATGCAACTCAGAGAATTGGGAGACGACCCTCAGACCTTTCATTGAACCTGCCCGCGAGGGCAGTGATAAAAATATAAATATTAAAATAAAACAATAAATTGCAATCGCAAGGGAGATAGGACCTATGAGCAGTACCTCACAGGCGGCTACTGAAATGACCGCGCTGGTGACCAATGACGCCACCGCGCTCGGTATTCTGGCCGCCATTCTCGGCTTCGTTTTTTATACCAACAGCAGCAGCCATCCTTTCTGGCAGAAGTTTTACCGCTTCATTCCGGCTTTGCTGTTGTGTTACTTCCTGCCATCCTTGCTCAATACCTTTGGGATTGTCGATGGCAGCAGCTCCAAACTTTACTATGTGGCGTCCCGTTATCTGTTGCCGGCCTGTTTGGTATTGCTGATCCTCAGCGTCGATATCAAAGCTATTCTGGGATTGGGTCCCAAGGCGGTAGTGATGTTTTTGACCGGCACTATGGGCATTGTCATCGGGGGCCCGATTGCCCTGCTTATCATGTCGGCAATCGACCCGACATTGACCGCTGGTCACGGCCCGGACGCGGTCTGGCGCGGCATGACCACACTCGCCGGCAGCTGGATTGGCGGCGGTGCCAACCAGGCGGCGATGAAAGAGATTTATGAAGTGGGCGGCAATATCTTCTCCGTGATGGTCACTGTCGATGTGATAGTCGCCAACATCTGGATGGCCGTGCTGCTGTTTATGGCATCCAGGGCCAAGGAGATAGATGCCAAGACAGGTGCAGATACCAGCGCCATTGAAAGCCTCAAGGCCAAGGTGGAACAGTATCATGCCGAAAATGCCCGCATTCCCAGCCTGCGCGACATTATGCTGATAGTGGCTGTGGGCTTTGGTATTACCGGTCTGGCCCATGTCGGCGCCGATCTGCTGGCTCCCTGGTTTGCGACTAACTATCCCTGGACCGAGCAATACAGTCTGACCTCCGGATTCTTCTGGCTGGTAGTGATAGTGACCACCATAGGTTTGCTGCTGTCATTCAGCCCGGCCCGTCATTTGGAAGCGGCCGGCGCCTCCAAGATAGCCTCGGCTTACCTCTACATACTGGTGGCTACAATCGGTTTGCATATGGATGTATCCCAAATTATGGATACGCCGATTTACTTCCTGGTGGGTATTATCTGGATGTTGGTGCATTCGGGATTGATGCTGCTGGTGGCCAAGCTTATCCGTGCGCCGCTGTTTTATATGGCGGTGGGCAGCCAGGCCAACGTTGGCGGCGCGGCGTCTGCGCCCGTAGTGGCTGCGGCCTTCCACCCGGCACTGGCACCCGTAGGTGTACTGCTGGCGGTATTCGGCTATGCTTTAGGCACTTATATGGCCTGGCTCTGTGGCCAGTTGCTGCAGGCCGTGGCCGGCTGATTTAAGTTAACGCCGCATGAGCGGCATTCAAGAGAGAAGTTGCGATGAGTAATAAAACCATACATCTGGGGGCTATCGAGATAGCCAATGACAAGCCCTTTGTGCTGTTCGGTGGCATGAATGTACTCGAGTCGCGGGACTTGGCGATGACCATTGCCGAAACCTACGCGGAAGTCACTCAGAAGCTGGGGATCCCTTATGTGTTCAAGGCCTCCTTCGACAAGGCTAACCGCTCATCCGTCAACTCCTATCGTGGCCCCGGCATGGAAGAAGGTTTGAAAATCTTCCAGGAGATCAAGGACACCTTCAAGCTGCCATTGATTACCGATGTGCATGAGCCTTACCAGTGTGCGCCTGTGGCCGAAGTGGTGGACATCATCCAGTTGCCGGCCTTTCTGGCGCGTCAGACAGATCTGGTGGTGGCCATGGCCAAGACAGGGGCTATCATCAATGTGAAAAAGCCTCAGTTCCTGGCGCCCCATGAGATGCGACACATCATCAAGAAATTCAACGAAGCGGGCAATGATGAGATCATTCTCTGCGAGCGTGGCAGCTGCTTTGGTTATAACAACCTGGTAGTGGACATGTTGGGCATGGATGAGATGAAGCAATCAGGCTACCCGGTGATCTTCGATGCCACCCATGCGCTGCAGCGCCCTGGCGGCCGTGAAGATTCTGCCGGTGGTCGTCGTGCCCAGGCAACCGAACTGGCCCGCAGCGGCATGGCGCTGGGACTGGCCGGGCTGTTTATTGAGGCACACCCGGACCCGGACAACGCCAAATGTGATGGCCCTTGTGCCTTGCCATTGCAGCAACTGGAAGGGTACCTGAGCCAGATGAAGGCCGTTGATGAGCTGGTGAAGTCTTTCCCGGCGCTGGATACCAGTCGCTGAGCCAAGCGCTTGGTTAACCTTACATAAGCGGCTGCAAGCTGCGCCTTTGATTGAATAGCGAATCACTTAACTAGCATGTTAGCTTTAAACGCCCGCGATTGCGGGCGTTTTTCATTGCAGTCATGGCTTGCGGTTCATCGGCAAGTATTCTCGGGCTCAAAGGCTTGTCCTTCAAGACGCTGCTGCTGGGGTTGGGGTGCGGCAGCGCCTTTGCGCTGACTTCGCTCTGGGTTCGGGAAGCAAGCCTGGTGCTGGGTTTGCCATTTCCTCACCGCGCCGCCTGGGTACTCTTGTTGGTTATTTTGCTGTAGACCTTGTTGCTGCTCGCCTGGCTTCTTATCAAAGATAAAGAGACCCTTAAAAAACTCCGGCACAGGCCCGGGTTGACCCTGGCCATCAGTATCAGTAGCTGTCTGGGCTCAATAGGTTGGTTCAGCGCCATGTCGCTCACGGCCGTGCCTTATGTGAAAACGCTCGGGCAGGTGGAAGTCTTCTTTATGATGCTGATCTCCAGCCTTTGGCTCAAGCAGCGGGTCAAGGTCAAGGATATGGGCGGCCTGGTATTGATTGCCCTGGCCGCGGTATTGGTGCTTTGGGGATGATTTAGCCGTGTGGCTCCAATGCCTTTATCTGGGCCAGCAGTTCGCTGTTGATTGGCAGCGAGAGCCCATATTGCTCGGCGCGCTGTTGCAGGTAACCGTTGATATAGTCAATTTCCGTCTTGCGGCCGTGCTTGAGATCCTGATACATGGAGGAGTAGTTGGCGGCGGTTAGCCGTATCACTTCCTTGACTCTGGCGTGCAGCGCATCGAACGTCAGCGCTATGCCTTCCTGCTTGGCTACCTGTAACAGCTCATCGAGAATGGCGCAGATTGTTCCCTCAAACTCGGGGGCGGCCAGGGCACCGTTGTTGACTCTGTGAATGGCGGTCAGCGGATTGATAACGGCATTGACCGCCAGCTTTTGCCACAGGGCTTCGAGAATGGCATTGCTCCACTGACTGCCGGGAATAGCATTGAGCAGAGCGGTTTTCATCACCTCTGGCATGGGGGCGCCGATTAAGTCACCTATCTGGGTCAGGCCACTGCCGGTTTGGCGAATATGATTGCTGCTTAGTCTCAGCGCCGCCTGACTTGTCGTGCCCAGGCTCAGTGGCCGCTCATGCAGCTTGGCGGCCAGACTCTGATGAGGACCAAGTCCATTGTGCAGCAGCAGGATGCGACAATTCGGGTGAAGTCTTGGCAGCACAGGCTCCAGCGCCGCTTCAACCTGATAGGCTTTGACTGTGACCAGCAAGAGATCGAGCTGCTTGAGCTTGCTCGAGTCCTGCGCCAGGCACAGAAACGATGTTTGCAGACTCTGGTCGCCAAGCTCCAGGGTATAGACGTGTTCTTCGCCCTGCTGCGCCAATGGCAGGGTGTTGGCTGTTGGCAACACTCTGGGTAATAACCAAGGTTCAAGACCGGCTGCAGCCAGTTGCTGCGCCAGCAGTTGCCCTATGGCCCCAACGCCGAGGATCCCTATCTGCATCCCGTTACTCCTTCAGCATGGCGGCGCCAAAATACTTGCGATAGCCCCAGAGAGATACGTAGAAGAGTACGACTCCGGTCATATCGGCGACAAAGTCGGCCATATCGGCACTGCGGTAAGGCAGGCGGGATTGCACCATCTCTATCAGAATGCCGTAGCCGGCCAGGGTGGCAAACATTAAGTACCAGCGGGGGCGAAATGCCAGATAGGTCAGCCAGGCGAGGGCAAAGAAACTGCCGATATGGCCCACTTTATCCAGGTTAGGAATGCTCTGAGGGTAGTTAGGCTTGGAAAAAACCAGGTAGCTGATCACCGCCAGGGCAATCAACAAAGCAATTTTAAACAGCAGCTGTCGGTTAATCACAAATCACGCAGGGTTGGAAAGCTTGGCGAACATCATAGTCAAAATAAAGCCTGGCTGTCATCAGCAGACTTGGATTTATTCAGCTCGGCTTCAACTTAGGGTAGACTGGCGCTATTGGTTTGACTGATAAGTAAAAGGCGATGAAATGCCCTCATTCGATATAGTGTCAGAAGTAGATGCCGTTGAGCTGCGTAACGCAGTGGATAACAGCAAACGTGAATTGGATACCCGCTTCGATTTCCGTGGGGTGGAATTTGCGGTGGAGTATAAAGACTTTGTAGTGACCCTGTCGGCAGAGTCGGACTTTCAGTGCAATCAGATGGTGGATATTTTAAGAACCCAACTGAGCCGTCGTAATGTGGATCCCAAGGCGATGGAAGTGGATGAAAAGGCGATTCACAGCGGCAAGATGTTCTCTTTGAAGGTTAAGTTCAAACAAGGCATAGAGGCTGATGTGGCCAAGAAGCTGGTAAAACAGATCAAAGACAGCAAGATAAAGGTGCAGGCGCAAATCCAGGGCGACTCGGTACGGGTCACAGGCAAGAAGCGTGACGACTTGCAGGCTGTGATGGCGCTGGCCCGTAATGCCGAGCTGGGCCAGCCTTTCCAGTTCAATAATTTCCGCGACTAGTCGTTAATCTGCGACTTGAGCGTATCCTGAGCAGTATCAGCCCGCCTCGGCGGGCTGTTTTTTTGCACCAGCCAAATCAGCAGCAGCACGGGCAAGCCTATGATGCTGGCGCTGACAAAGAAATTTACATAGCCAAAGGCGTTGACCCAGGCGCCGGAGAAGCCGGCAATAAACTTGGGAAACAGTAACATCACCGAAGACAGCAGCGCATACTGAGTGGCACTGTAGCCACTGCTGGTGAGGCTGGAAAGGTAGGCGATAAAGGCCGCTGTGGCGATACCGCCGCTGAAGTTGTCCACCGAAATTGCCAGGGTCAGCAGTGGCACGTTGTAGCCCACCATGGCCTGCAGGGCGAACAACAGATTGGTGGTGGCCACCAGGAAGGCGCCGACATAGAGGATTTTTATGGTGCCGAAGCGTGCCAACAACACCCCGCCGAATGCCGAGCCCACCAGGGTCATTATCAGACCATAGACCTTGCTCAAGGTGGCTATCTCTTCCTTGCTGAAGCCCATATCCACATAGAAAACATTGGCCATGATCCCCATGACAATATCCGAGATCCGGTAGCAGGAGATCAGCATAAGGATCAGAATCGCGCTCTTGCCGTAGCGGCGAAAGAAATCGATAAAGGGCAGGGCCACGGCACTGTAGAGCCAGGAGATAAAGGCGGCCATCCTATCTGTGCCGGCCTGGGTCAGCTGCTTGGCTTCCCGCTCTTGAATTGCCCTGTCTTTACTTTTGACGCCGAAGATCAGCAACCAGAGCAGCAGAGTGAGCCCCATAGTAGCCAGAGTAACCACATTTGTATTCAGGGCCTGACTCGGAAAGTAGGATTGCAGTACCTGGGTGAAAGGCTCGGCCAGGCTAAAACAGAAATATAGCCCCAGCAGCAGGAGCAGTAACTTGCCATGGCGCAGGATAAACAGGTTGGCCGGCGCGGCCCAGACAGAGAGTCTGGGTGCCAGGTTGGCCCTGAGTCTGTCTCTGAGAACGGCTTCCTCTTCCCCTATCGAGCTGATATCCACCGCCGGCTCTTTGGCAAAAAGCGTTGCCAGTATGCCGATGCCCATCAAACCTGCCATTACCAGATAGGCGGTTTGCCAGCTCTGGAGATCGTAGCTTTCCGGCTCGGGAGAAACCCAGGCGGCGATAGTCAGTGAGCCTGCCGTGGCTATGATCATCGCGCTGCGATAGCCTACCTGATAGGCGGCGGCCAGTGCCGCCTGCATTTTCTCCGGCGCCGACTCGATACGAAAGGCATCGACCACTATGTCCTGGGTGGCGGAGGAAAAGGCCACCATCAGCGCAAACAGTGCCAGATGGGTGAGATCTTCCATGGGGTCGCTGCCGGCCATCCCCAAAATGGCGGCTATCAGTAATAACTGGGAGAACAACATCCAGCCGCGGCGACGGCCAAAAAGTTGGCTGAACAAAGGCAGGGGCATGCGATCGACCAGGGGGGACCAGGCCCACTTGAAGGCATAGATCAAGGCCACCCAACTGAAATAGCCAATGGCGGCCCTGTCTACCCCGGCTTCCCTGAGCCAGAAAGACAGGGTGGAAAATACCAGCATCAGCGGCAGGCCGGCGGAAAAACCGAGCAGCAATAAGATGAGTACCCGCTTATGGAAATAGATACTCAGGGCGTCTCGGGTGCTGGCAAAAAAAGATTGAGGCATGGCACGGCTTGGTGAGAGTCAAAGGCCTTAGAGTAAAAGCCTGCGCCTGCGACTTCAAGGCGTGCTTGGGTGTTTGCCCAATAAAAAATCCCCGGCAAAGCCGGGGATTGGTCGCCCGTGTCATTAAAGTGTCACCCGGGCGGGGTAGATTAACGTCTGTCTCAGGGCCTGACGCCGATACAGCCTTCGGGTATGGGGCCACCACCGAACAGGTATTCACAGCAGTCGTCCAGTTGCTGGCGCAAAAACTGGTTACCGCGCAATACCCAATCGGGCCATTTATCGAAGGCGTACAACAAGTGCCAAAATACGCGTTCGACATCCGTTTGCGCTTCCCCCTGCAAGTTCAGCTGATGCCATTCTTCCAGGGTATCCCACAGATACAATCTGACTTCATTAAATTCCAGCTTGTCGCTCAAGAATGCTTTGCCGTAATGAGCCAGTTGGGGCGCTTTCACATCGATGAACTCTTCCGGGGTCATCAGATCGCCTCCTTATGTTTGCCAGGTTCAGTATAGACAGCTTTTTGATACTGAGCCGTGCCTGGGGTTAATTTCTCGGCAGAAGTGTGGCTTTCTTCAACAAAACTTGGGTGACCGGCACGTCGGGCCAACCCAAGGTGCTGTTGGTGCCTGTCTCTACCAGCGCCATATTCTGCAGAACTTCAAGCCCTTGGCTGACTTCACCGAATACGGCATAGCCCCAGCGCCTGGAGGATGGGTCGAGCTTTTTGTTGTCGGCCACATTGAAGTAAAACTGGCGGGTGGCCGAATGGGGGGCATTCTCTCTGGCCATGGCTATAGTGCCTAGGCTGTTGGACAGGCCGTTGCCCGACTCATTGACTATCGGCTTGTCTGACGGCAGTTCTTCATACTTGGGACTGAGGCCGCCGCCCTGAACCACGAAATCGGCAATAATGCGGTGAAACAATGTGTTGTTGTAGTCGCCGCGCACCACATAGGTGAGAAAGTTGTCCACAGTAATGGGCGCCCGGGTGCGGTCGAGCTCGACCACGATTTTGCCCATGCTGGTATCAAATTCCACTTGGGGGTAGAGATTGTCTTTTTGTATATCCAATGCCAGCGCCAGCTGACTGGTCAGCATCAATACGGCTGCGAGTATCCATCGGCTCATGACCAGATTCCTTATCATAGTGTTGCAGACGGGCAGGCCTGTGAGTCACCGACCGGCCCAATAAATTACTGCTGCAAAAAGCTGTGCAGCTCGGGGTCGTTGAGTATTTCGCCGGTCAACTGGGTGATCAGTTTGTTCATGTCCAGTTCCAGTGAGGCGAAGTCGGCACTGAATGGCCCCTTGAGCAGCCCCTTGGCCTTATAGCGCTTGGTCAGGGTATGGCTGCTGTTTTTCGCCAGCAGATTGATGCTGACATTGGTTTTGGCTTCGAAGCCGAAGCTGGATTCATCCACATCAGTGAGCAGTTCAATCAGCTGCAGCTGCACTTCTTTCCCACTGGCGGGATCAATTCGGTATCCGGCCTTGGCAAAACCTTGACGAAACAGTTGATCCAGTTGGGCCCTGGGTGGCTCGGCTGGGCTTACCAGACGTGCGGCTTTGCCGTCTTCATTGAATCGCACAATAAAATTGGCGGTGCGGGTATCCAGGGTTTGCAGCGCCAGAGCAGGCTCCAGCGAGGTCTGTGGCGTGACCGCAGGCAGTTCAGGGCTCAGGGCAATAAAGTTGGGGGTATGACTGGCGCAGCCAAAGAGCAGCGCCGACCCCAGCATCAAGGTAGCAAGCCGTTTCATAAAAATCCGAAGCTGTAAAAAGGTGGCATCAGGATAACCAGATTTGAGTTTGGCTTCCAGCATCTGCTTATGGCAGATAACCGACTTTGGTTCTGTAAGGGGGAGATTTTTGCGGGTTCTTTGCGCGTAGGCCGCCAAGGGGCAAACTCAAGTATCAATCCCGTGAAACAGCTAGCTTAGATTATCAAGGGGTGTCTTTGTCAGTTAGCGTTTCTGAATGACATCGTAAACCAGATCGTATTCTGCAATTGGTTTTTCATTTTTGTAACATTCAAGGCTTCAATCTCCGACGGCGACAGGGTAGAGTCAAGTTATTGCTCTAAAAACAGCTGTTGGGAATATGTTGGAATTGAAATCCGGGCCTTTGCCGACGACTCAATCCGGGGTTGCTACCCAGGCGGCGCCTGACTCTTTGATAGATGTTCACGGCCGGCCCCTGTTTGGGCATTTCGACGGCCCGCCGAAAAGCCTGGGATTGGCAGACTTTCAGCTGTTCAATGAGATGGACCGCAGGGTTTCACGCCTGAAACAGCGCTGCAGTTATAAGCAGTTTGAGTTTATTGGCCTTAATAGCCCCAGATGGATGCTGGGCGTTGCCTTGGCGGATATCGCCTATCTTGGCAGTGGTTTCTGTTATCTGTTTGATTTGCAGAGTCGTCGCATGTATCAGCAGAATCTGCTGCGGCCACCCGCTGGTTTTAACCTGAGCCGTTCGCCATGGCAGGGGGAGAGCCGTATGGGCGGTATTCACTTTCGGCGTGAGCAGGGACAATGGCAACTGAGTCTGGATCTTAAACTACAGGGAATGCCACTTGAGGGGGAACTGACCTTGACTCCCGAACCGCTCAGCTTGCCGATGGCGCTTTGCAGTCCAACCGGTTACAACGGTTGGACCTATACCCAAAAACACAATGCCCTCAAGGTCTCCGGCCAGTTGTCCTTTAATCATGAACCCCAGCCGCTACTGCATGCCAGAGCCGGTTATGACTTTTCCGCAGGCTTTATGCGCCGGGAAACCAGTTGGCGCTGGGCCTCTATCAATGCTGATATTGATGGCAAGGGGTTGGGGATAAACTTGGCGGCCGGAGTCAACGAGACCGGCTCTTGTGAAAACGTGCTCTGGGTTGATGGTGCCAGGCATTTGCTGTCGCCGGTGCATTTTGAGTTTGACCGCAGGGCAGCATCCGGCGGCCAATGGCGAGTTTGGTCTGAGCGCGGTGACCTGGAGTTGACATTTTCGCCCTTGGGGTGCCGCAGCGAAAGGCTCAACCTTGGGCTGCTTAAAAGCAATTTTCGCCAGTATACCGGGCTGTTTTCCGGTTGGGTCAAAGACTCCCGGGGCCAGCGCCATGAGCTGGTGCAGCAGAGCGGCCTGACAGAAGATCACTTTGCCAAATGGTGAGTTGGAATAAAAGGAATAAAAATGGATTTCAATTTACTTATTTCACATCCTGAATGGCTGCTGCTGGTATTGGCGCCGCTGTTCTTCATCTGTATGGCATTGGAGTGGTTTTTCGGTGACCGCCTCAGACGTTTACCCGAGAATGCCCGCTATCGGCCGGCGGAGGTTTTCTGTAACTTTGTGCTGGCAGGCATGCACCAGGGCGCCGATATTCTCACAGGGTTACTGCTGGCCAAACTTTATTTGTGGTTATTCGGCTGGCGTTTGTTCGACATTGAGATGAATGGCTGGACCTTTCTACTGCTGATGCTGGGGCAGGACTTTTGCTATTACTGGTTCCACCGGGCCAGCCACAGGTGCCGCTGGATGTGGGCCGCCCATGTAGTACACCACAGCTCGGAAAACATGAATTTTTCCACCGCCTTTCGTCAGAGCCTGATGTACCCATTGGCGGGCATGTGGCTGTTTTGGTTGCCCTTGGTGATCATAGGCTTCGACCCCAACTGGGTGGTATTTGTGGTGCTGCTTAATCTGGGACTGCAATTTTTTGTCCATACCCAGGCCATCAAACGTCTTGGGCCCTTGGAGTGGATATTCAACACTCCGTCCCACCACAGGGTGCACCACGGCCGTAATCCTCAGTACATAGATAAGAACTACGCCGGGGTGTTGATCATTTGGGATAGATTATTCGGCAGCTTCGAGCCGGAGCGGGAAACCGTGCGCTATGGTATTACCAAACCGGTGAACAGCTTTAATCCTGTGACAGTCACTTTTGCCGAATGGCGCGATATGTTGGCGGAAGTGAGCCGCCCCGGGCTTAGTTTCAGGCAACGTTGGCGTTTGCTGTTTGCACCGCCGGCCAGTCAGGAGTTGCCCAGCTCTGGCCTCGGAGGATATGCTGATGGCCCTGACAGTTCCAAGGAAGCTAAGGAGTACTGATGAAGCTTTTTGTGTTTGACCATTGTCCCTATTGCGTCAAGGCTATGATGCTGGTGGGGCTTAAGGCGTTGCCGGTGGAGCGGGTCTATCTGCAAAACCATGATGTGGAGTCCAGAATAGCTATGGTCGGCGCCAATATGGTACCCATTTTACAAAAAGCCGATGGCAGCTTCATGGCCGAGAGCCTGGATATCGTCAGTTATCTGGATAATCTGGATGGTAAGCCGGTCATTACTCTTGCCAGCCAGGCCGATGCTGTCAGCCAATGGCAGGAGGCATCCGGTTATTTCAGCAGTCGCTTGCTCTATCCCCGCAATGTGTTGCTCGGCCTGCCTGAATTTGGCTGCCAAGAGGCGATTGCCTGGTTTACCCAAAACAAGAGCGCCATGATAGAGATGTCTTTCGAAAAAGCGCTTGCGCAAACGGCCGATTTTCTTGAGGGCCTGGCTAAGTGTTGGCCTCTGCTCGACTGGCTGCTATTGCCGTCGGAGCGGGGCAATAAGTTGAGTATTGATGATATCAACCTGTTCCCCGGTCTGAGAAACCTGACCATGGTCAAGGGGCTGGTATTCCCGGCCAGAGTGCGCGCCTATATCGAAGAGGTGGCGGCGCTGACTCAAATCGACTTGTACGACGACAGAGCCGTCTGAGCGGCTTTATCTGAGTCATACAACTACACCCAAAAAAAGACAGGCCAGTGCTGGACCTGTCTTTTTCATTCGTTTTCACTTTAGGGCAAGTGCTACTTTTAACCCGGCTTTTTCAACTCAGCTTTTTCAGCACTCTCTTTGTTCAACGCTCTCTTTGTTGATGCACTGAGCGTTGTCTGTGCTCCTGAGCACGGCGGGGCTGGCGTCGCTCAGCCTGATGGCGCTGTGGCTGAGCTCGCTGCTGATGCTGCACCTTCGATTGACTATGAGGCTGATAGTGTCTCTGAGGCTGATGTTGTTTATCTGCCTGTTGCCGGCGCTTTTCAGCTTGTCTATGAGTAGTGTTAGTGTGCTGGTTTGAGGCCTGTTGCAACTGTCTGTCTCTGGCCTGATGTTTAACCCGCATCGTTTTGTCGGCGGCGTTGGCACTGTTATTGGTACTCCTATATGACGGCTGCTGTGACAGCTGGCGAACTTTTTGGGGCTCGCCCTTATGCATCTTCTCCCTCTTGTCAGCGGCGCGCCATTCACGGCTATTGTGCTCTCTGCGCTGCTTTAACTCTCGCTGCAACTGCTTTTGTTGCTTGTTTCTGTCCTGATGCAGCCTCTGGCTATGGTTGAAGCTGCGGGCCTGGGATTCATAACGCTTGTGCGGCTTGTTGTATACCGCCTTGTTGTAGCGTTGTTGCAACCCAGGGTGACGATAATGGGCGCCACGTCTGTGGTGCGGGTTATGGCTCCAGCGCTGGGCTCCCTGGCTATAGGCCAGTCTCGGCCGGTAGTGATTATAGTGTTTGTGGCGATAATCGACCCAGACCACTCTGTCATGCCAATGAAAGGCGCTGAAGAAGAAGTTAAATGAAATGCTGACCCCGGCACTGCGCCAGTAAAAAGGACTGGAGTGGTAGCGTACATATCCGGGGAAAGGGTCCCAATAGATAGGCGGATAGCTGCTCCAGTGCCAGTGGCCATAGACACGGCGACTGTCGTAGTAAGGGACATAGATAATTTCGGTGCGGGTCGGTGCTATCACTATCTGGCGCTTGTCGCGTCTGGCGTTGAGGTTACCCAGGTCATTTAATGAGTCGGCATCCCAGGCGGCTTGTCTCAGGGTTTGAATCCCATCCATCACCCGGCCTTCATCGGCGATAAAGGCTTCGCCCAAACGGGCGGTCCAGTCCAGATCTGTGCTCATCTTGTTCAACACTTCCGGAAAGGCGATAAGCGCCATCACACTGGGATCCCAATCCTGGTTCTCGGCTTCGGCCATCAGGCGTTCATTGCTCCAATGGCTGCGCTGTTTGCGCCAGCGCTGTGCCTGCACCAGTTCCAGTGGATAGGTTGAGGCGATTAGCATATGGGTCAACAAGGTGTCCGGATAGAGAGCGATAGGGGAGAGCAGTTGCATCAGCTCGGGATCCCGGATATCACTGCCGGATTCGGCGGCCTGCAGCGCCGTAGTTGGCAGGCCAAACAGACACAGGATAAGTACACTGTGCTGCAGCCAGATTTTCAGCTTGTTCATGGTTGCCTCCTTTAGGCCGATATGGTTACCTGCCTGGCAAGTGAGCTAACTGAGGCCTTGCGATGCAATTCCCCATCAGTGGCTTCAGGATAAGTCGCCTTTGATGAACATAAGCTGAAGGTTTTGGGGGGGCTAAATATTATCCAGCGAATGGACAAAAGATTTTGTCTTTTTCTGGTTCAGCCCCTGGTTGTGAGTGGTTTTATCAAAACAGTCATTTAGATAGCCATTGGGAAGCTCTAACTGGACAAACTGTGTAGTAGATCACAGTTTATGGGGGCGCAAGCCTCCACCCTGTTATAGCTATTTATCTTTAGTCGCCATTGAGTGCGACTATCGCCAACAAGCAAAAGGAGTGTATATGGCAACCAAGAAAGTCAAGGCACCCACTATAGATATAGGCATCAATGATGCAGATCGTAAAAAAATTGTCGCGGGGCTTTCTGCACTGCTGGCCGACAGTTATACCCTGTATCTGATGACCCATAATTTCCATTGGAACGTCAAAGGCCCACAGTTCAACAGCCTGCATCAGATGTTTATGGATCAATACACAGAGCAGTGGAATGCGCTGGATGAAATTGCCGAGCGGATCCGCGCCCTGGGGTATCCGGCGCCCGGGACTTATAAAGAGTTTGTTCGCCTGGCATCCATCAAGGAAGTGGAAGGTGTGCCCTCTGCCAATGAGATGATATTACATCTGGTTGAAGCCCAGGAGGCCACGGCCCGCACCGCCAGAGATCTGTTCCCCGTTATCGACAAGGCCAATGACCAGCCGAGCGCCGATCTGCTGACCCGCAGGCTGGAAGTCCACGAAAAGACTGCCTGGATGTTGCGTAGCTTGCTGGAGGAATAGCCTAAACGCTAGGCGCTACGCATCAAAAAGCCGCCCCGGAGTGCTCCGGTGCGGCTTTTTTTTTATGCCTTTATTG
Source organism: Shewanella indica (assembly GCF_033842865.1). NCBI lineage: Bacteria > Pseudomonadati > Pseudomonadota > Gammaproteobacteria > Alteromonadales > Shewanellaceae > Shewanella > Shewanella indica. Next base: position 252,890 of record NZ_JAWXXR010000001.1, on the reverse strand, counting down.
AAGTGGCATTTGTGTTGGCAAGGTTCGCTTACCCCAATCACATAGTTTGCCCATGTTGATGGAGAGCCACTCACTTGTCGCCTGGCTGCCACGCCAAGTCGTTTGGCGCTATCTATTCAAGGCTTAAGTGCCTTAATCAAGGTATCAGGCCTTTTCGGGAATACGTTCCAGTACCGCCAACAGCAGCTGCCAGTATTGGCCCACTGTGGTGATATTCACCATTTCATCCGGGCTGTGGGGGAAGCGTATGGTGGGGCCGATAGACACCATATCCATGGCCGGATAGGGCTCCTTGAACAGGCCACATTCCAAACCGGCATGGATCACCATGATCACCGGCTCTTTATGGTAGATGTCCTGATAGGTGTCGCGCACAATCGCCATTACAGGAGACTGGCTGTCTGGCTTCCAGCCTGGGTAGGCGCCGGAAAGATCAATCTCGGCACCGGCCAGGTTGGCCAGGGCGATCAGCATGCCTTCAACCTGGTTGCGACCAGAGTCAATTAAGGAGCGGATCAGGCACAGGAGTTTGACGTCCTGTTCGCTGGTATTGATCACCCCGAGGTTGAGTGAGGTCTCGGTCACGCCTTCAATCTCGTCACTCATCCGCATGACACCGTTGGGGCAGGCATGCAGCAGATCGATAAGAGTGTTCTGACTCTGCTCGCTCATCACCTTGGCAGGCAGCGGCACTTCGGTGAGAGTCAGGCAAGCGGCCGGATCGGCAACTGCCAGCTCTTCTCTAAGCAGCGCCTGGAAAGCCGCGACGGCTTCGCTCAACGCTGTGGCTTGTTCGGCCGGTACCAGAATAGTGGCACTGGCTTCACGGGGAATGGCGTTACGCAGCGAACCGCCGTTGAATTCGGCCAGTTCCAGCTGCAGGCTTTCGCTGTGTTCAAACAGGAAACGGGCCAGCAGCTTGTTGGCATTACCGCGTCCCAGGTGAATATTTACTCCCGAGTGGCCACCCTTGAGTCCGGAGAGCGTCAGGTTGAATGCCTGGAAACCCTCGCCTGTGGCTTCCCAGACCATTGGCAGGGCGATCTCGGCATCCACGCCACCGGCGCAGCCCATGTAGATTTCGCCTTCCTGCTCTGAATCTGTGTTGATCAGGATTTCACCGCGAAGCATACCGGCTTCCAGGCCAAAGGCTCCTGTCATACCCGCTTCTTCATCTATGGTCAGCAGCACTTCCAGCGGCCCGTGGGGAATATCGTCACTGCCGAGAATGGCCAGCGCCGATGCCATGCCTATGCCGTTATCGGCACCCAGAGTCGTGCCCTGGGCCTTGACCCAGTCGCCATCAATCCAGGGCTGGATCGGATCTTTGACGAAGTCATGCTCTTTATCGGCATTTTTCTGCGGCACCATATCTATATGGGCCTGGATCACCACGGGTTTGCGGTTTTCCATCCCGGGAGTGGCATCTTTGCGAATAATCAGGTTACCGACTTTATCTTCGATAACTTCAAGCTGACGGTCTTTGGCCCAGCTCTGAATATACTGGCTGAGCGCGGCTTCATGCTTGGATGGGTGAGGAATGGCACAGATTTGTTCAAACCACTGCCATAGCGGCTGAGGTTGCAATTGGCTGAGACTGGACACAGCAAACTCCTGATCTTTTCGTCTGGTTGGCGGGCTTGGAACGGGCCAAGCGCGAGTTGTCACCAGTCTATCACACAGCGGCGTAAGGGCGCAGAACCCAGTTGGGACAATTGTTTATTTGTGGCAGCGAAACTTGCCAGCCAGATAATGGTAATCCGGCGCCGGAAAGGGAATAATGCTGGGCGCCAATAAAAAATAATTAGGATGGGTCATGGTTGAATTTATTGATGTTACTGACCAGGATGCAATTTTCAGTGAGGCAGGCTGGGATGCATTGCTGGTGGTCAGCGCCGATGTGACGGCGTGTCCAATCGAAGAGGTGGTGATACTGGCCTCCCACGGAGCTCAAGTCGACAAACGGGTGGGCAAGAGCCCGACCCTGTTGTTTGCACCCGGGCTTGCCGGTGGCCGCTTGATTATCGCCCCGGTCGCGCCGCTTGGCGATTATGACGATGTGCGCGCCTTTGCCAATGCTGCCAGGGCAGGTATCGCCATCGCCCGAGACGCAGGAGCTAAAAGGCCGCTGCTGTGGGTCGATAAGCCTGTATCCTTGGGCGATGAATACGCCAAGGCCGATCTGGTTGCGGCGTTGGCAATGGCGCAGGAACTATGGCAACCATTGGAAGCCCGGGAAGCGGGCACCACCCTTGACAGCATAGAAGCTATAGGGGTGCTGAACGGCGCCGATGCCGACATGCTCAATGCCATTGAAGCCGGCCGCAACCTTGCCAGAGATCTTTGCGGCACTGAGCCCGAGCGCATGGGCGCCCCTGCCTTTGCTGATTACTGCCTCAATGCCTTCAAAGATTCAGGGCTGTCGCTGCAGGTCGTGGAAGACAGAGACATTCTGGAGCGGGACTATCCCTTGCTGAGTGCCGTGGCGCGAGCCTCTTTTGCCGTGGCCAGACATCAGCCCAGAGTCGTTAAATTGGAGTACCGCGGCGAAGGTGACATCCAGCACAGTTATTTCTTTGCCGGTAAGGGTGTGGTGTATGACACAGGCGGCGCCGATCTTAAAGTGGGCGGCGCCATGGCCGGTATGAGCCGTGACAAGGGCGGCGCGGCTGCCGTGGCCGGTTTGATGAAGACCTTGTCATTACTCAAGCCCAAAGGCATTCGCGTGGTGGCCGAACTGGGGCTGGTACGCAACAGCATAGGCAGCGAAGCCTTTGTCACGGACGAAATCATCACAGCCCATTCGGGTGTCAGGGTCAGGATCGGTAATACCGATGCCGAAGGGCGCTTGGTGCTGGCCGACTTGCTGTCCCATCTGCGTTTAAAGGCGCAGGGCAGTGCGGCGCCCGAGCTGTTCTCTGTGGCAACCCTGACCGGCCATGTGGTGCGAGCCTATGGATCTTACAGCGCGATAGTAGCCAACGCCGTTGCCGAGCAACAGGCATTGCCCAAGCGGTTGCAAGCCAGCGCCGAGCGTTACGGTGAGGGGCTGGAGCTGTCCCGTTTGCGTAAGGAAGATTTTGCCAAGGTGCGTGATGTTTCCGGTGCCTCAGAGCTACTTTCTTCCAATAATGCGCCCTCATCGGTTACCGCCAGAGGGCACCAGTATCCGGCGGCCTTCCTGCTAAAGGCTTCCGGATTGGCACAACACGGGGTAAAAGACGCTCAGCCTATGGCCTATAGTCATCTGGATATTGCCGGCAGTGCCACAGAAGGTGACCCCCTCTATGGCAAACCTACGGCGGCGCCGCTGCTTGGGTTGTTTGCCTATATGACTGAGTAAGCCCTCAACGCCTCCCGGTCGATGTCGTCGGCCGGGTTATCCCTGTACTCTGTCCGTTGGCTTTTGTTCATTTGGCGACCGCTATATTGGCATTACCTAGCCCCGACATTTGCTAGGCGCTATCTTGTCTAAGTTCTCCACTGCAAGCGGTTGGGTCAGAGCTGATTTGAAGCTGTTTGAATCGTCATCCACTACGAACCCTGAAAACAACAGAAAACTTTCAGACGGATTTTTAGCCAATCCTGTAACCGGGTGATCTAATTCACCTTAACTGGTCTTACCTCTTTGAGATCACGCTTTTACCTCCGTTGGGAGACTAACATTTGGGCGCTGACTGACAGTCAATTACAGCGTTAGATTTTACTTAATCTGAATGAAGTTGGTTTGGTTTGTTTTGCTATTATTTCTTTAAAATCAAGTGGTAGTATTTTTTCTTCATTGTGTTTCGAAGTGTATCATTAAGTGCCATGGGTAAATCTTGTGTAACGTTTATGTAATTGGCTTACATTTTTAGGCGTGTTTTAAATTTTCAGCCTTGATACTTGTAATAAAATTACAAATGGCTATAATAGCTCTCGTTGGTTAGGCAAGCGCCTTCCACCTCTAGTCAATCCAGGATGGATAACTATCTCCAGGGAAATGAGTGACAAGTTGTCTCCACGGATATGAGAACCTCTAGTTCCAGGGAACCGAGCCAAGCTTCACTAGAGTATTTATTTCACAACTTTGTTAGGAGTATCGGCTATGTCTTACACAGGCAAAAACAACCTAGTTTATTGGAGCAACACCTGGTTTGATTGTCAGGTTTTGCGCGGCGGCATGTTCGCCATGAGTTTTAAGGGCTGACTACCCCTTTAAGTAGTTCCATCATCCATCAACCTTTGTTCACCACTTTGTGGTGTATTTAGACTCAAGTTGCAATAGAGGTTTTGCTTCTGTTGCCAGGTGTTACCCGCTAGCGCGGTAGACTCTTTCCCTTTTGGGTGCTTGATACATGTCTTGGCCTGCTCTTTGAGCAGGCTTTTTTTTGTTCGCAGCAAAATGTGAATAAATTGTGAGCTGGTGGGCAATTAATGGATACCACAGGCCGACTAAGTACTCTGGTGCTGGTCTGAACAGCGCAAACTCCCTATAATCTGCCGCCGATGACCTCGTTAAAGAAGTGTCACAAACCTCCCTACACTCAAATTCAAGGAACCTGGTTCCATGTTGGAAAAACTGTTCAAGTTAAAACAAAACAAAACCTCTCTGAAGCAGGAAGCTGTGGCGGGTCTAACCACCTTTCTGACCATGGCTTACATCATCTTCGTTAACCCCTCAATGCTGGCTGATGCCGGTATGGATCAGGGCGCAGTCTTTGTGGCGACCTGTATCGCGGCGGCGATAGGTTGTCTGGTCATGGGGCTTTTGGCCAACTATCCCATCGCCCTGGCGCCGGGAATGGGTCTCAACGCCTTTTTTACCTATACAGTTGTGGGTGAAATGGGTTACAGCTGGGAAACCGCGCTTGGCGCCGTATTCCTCTCCGGGATCTGCTTTATGATCCTCTCCCTGGTACGAATTCGGGAATGGGTGGTCAACTCTATTCCTATGTCGCTGCGCCTCGGTATTGCCGCAGGTATCGGCTTGTTTTTGGCGCTCATTGGCCTCAAGAGTGCCGGTATTGTGGTTGCCAATCCGGCGACTCTGGTAAGTATGGGGGATATCACCGCATTTCCGGCACTGATGTCGGTATTGGGGTTCTTCTTGATTATCGCTTTTGTTCAGCGTGGATATAAGGCGGCGGTGATCCTCAGCATTCTGGCCATCACTCTGCTAGGGCTGGCCTTTGGTGATGTGCAATATAGTGGCCTGGTATCCATGCCGCCCTCCATTGCGCCTACCTTTATGAAGATGGATCTCTCCGGCATGCTGGAGATCAGCATGATTTCCGTAGTGTTCGCCTTTTTATTTGTGGATTTGTTCGATACCTCTGGCACCTTGGTGGCCGTGGCGCAGCGTGGTGGTTTCCTGGATGACAAGGGGCGCCTGCCAAGACTCAATCGCGCCCTGACCGCCGACAGCGCTGCCACTATTGCCGGGGCCATGCTGGGTACTTCGACCACCACAAGTTATGTCGAGAGTACCTCAGGCGTCAGCGCCGGTGGCCGTACCGGCTTGACCGCCGTCGTGGTCGGGCTGCTGTTTTTGGCTTCACTCTTTATCTCGCCGCTGGCCGGTATGGTGCCTGCTTATGCAACCGCGGGCACCCTCTTTTATGTGGCGATTCTGATGATGTCTGGCCTGGTGCATGTGGAGTGGGAAGATTTGACCGAAGCCGCCCCTGTGGTGGTGGTCTGCCTGCTGATGCCATTGACCTTCTCAATAGCCACGGGGATCGCCTTTGGCTTTATCGCCTTTGCGGCGATTAAACTTCTCTGCGGCCGTTTTCGCGATCTCAATGCCGGGGTGGTGGCACTGGCGCTGCTGTTTATTCTCAAGTTTGCCTACGGCGGTTAAGGCTAAAGCGCGAGCATCTGCTTTATAAACTGCATTTATTAAGGGTCATACTTGGTATGGCCCTTTTTGTTTTCAGCCCCTAAACCACCTACTTCAGTAGGTGGTTATCATCAATTTAGGCTTGGCCTGTAAAGGCTACCCATGCTAATTGCTCTTTTGATTTTTAGCGAAGTCAAAGGACAAAAAGCATGAGTAGATACGAGCAAGCATCGCATGTGTATTGGCGATGTCAATATCATATAGTTTGGACTCCAAAGTACCGTTTTAGGATTCTCAAAAACAAAGTAGGTAAGGAGGTTTACCGCTGTATTCACGTTTACAGTGAGTAACTTGGGTGCAAAGTAGTAGAGTTAAATGTTCAGGTAGACCATGTTCATTTAGTTATAAAAGTTCCGCCAAAGTTATCGATATCAAGACTGATGGGAGCGCTCAAAGGCAAAATAGCACTAAAACTATTTAGTAAATATCCATACTTGAGGAAGAACAAAATGTGGGGTAACCATTTTTGGCAGCGAGGATACTTTGTCGATACGGTTGGAATAAATGAAGAGATAATAAGGCGTTATGTCCGGCATCAAGAGAAAGAAGAAAAGCAGGAGCAAACTCAGTTAACGCTGGAGTAAACAACGCCCCCTTTGAGGGGGCATATACAAAGCCACCTTCTTCAGAAGGTGGATTCTTTACATGAGATATCGCAATAAATAACGATTTTGTCCGCTTGAATGCCGACTGCCGCTAGGAATCCGGCGACGGATTGGGTATAAGATTTATCCCCGACTTTTTTAAGTAAATACAAGTGATGAACTTGAGTGACACACGCTACCGCCGGGTAGTGGTAAAACTGGGTACCAGTGTGCTTACCTCCGGCAGCAAGCGCCTGGACAAGGCCCATATGGTCGAGCTGGCCAGGCAGATGGCGACCTTAATGCGCGCCGGTATCGAAGTGGTTTTGTGTACTTCCGGCGCCATTGCCGCCGGGCGCGAGCACCTGATGTATCCGGAGTTGCCGGATACCATGGCCAACAAACAGTTGCTCGCGGCCGTGGGCCAGAGCCAGTTGATCCTGGCCTGGGCTCAGTTGTTCAGTATTTATGGTCTGCACGTGGGGCAGTTGCTGCTGACCCGGGCGGATCTGCACGATCGCGAGCGCTATCTCAACGCCAGAGATACCCTGAATGCGCTGCTGAAACAGAATATTATCCCCATCATCAATGAAAACGACGCCGTTGCCACCAATGAGATCAAGGTAGGGGACAACGACAACCTGTCTGCCCGCGCAGCGCTTTTGTGCGATGCCGACTTGCTGATCCTGCTGACAGACCAAAAAGGCTTGTTCGATGCCGATCCGCGCCATAATCCCAATGCTCATCTGATCAGCGAAGTGGTCAATATCGATGACAGCCTGCGGCAACTGGCCGGCGGCTCGGTTTCCGGTTTGGGTACCGGCGGCATGGCTACCAAGCTGGAGGCGGCCGACATAGCTCGCCGCGCCGGTATCGAGGTGGTTATCGCCTCGGGCCATCATCCGGACGCCATAGAAAAAATCGTTGCCGGCGAGTCAGTGGGGACTCACTTCTGCGCCATCGAAACCCCGCTGGAGAGCCGCAAACAGTGGATCCTTGCCGGACCCAAGGCCAAGGGGAAACTGACTTTGGATGAAGGCGCGGTGCGGGCGGTAACCGAAAAGGGCCGCAGTCTGCTGTCCAAGGGGATTATTGCTGTCGAGGGCGAGTTTGAACGTGGCGCCACGGTGCAACTATTGGATCCCAAGGGCCGTAAACTGGCGCGGGGGATCTGTCGCTACAGCGCCGTGGCCCTCAAACGTATCGCGGGCCAGCATTCAGATAACATTGAATCCTTGCTCGGCTATGACTATGGTGATGCAATAGTGCACCGCAACGACATGGTGGTTTTATGACAGCTGAATATCTGCAACAACTGGGGCAAAAGGCCAAGGAAGCCAGCTTTGCCCTGGCCAATCTTTCCGGCACCGCCAAGCAGCAATTGCTGCACAATATCGTTGCCGCTCTCAAGGCCGATGAAGCGGCTATTCTCGCGGCCAATGAGCAGGATGTCGCCGCGGCCAAAGAGGCCGGTCTCAACGCGGCCATGATAGACAGACTGCTGCTGGATAAGTCGCGCTTGGCCGGAGTGATAGCCGATATCGACAATGTGATTGCCCTTGCCGACCCCATTGGCCGCGAGTATGACAGCCGGGTGTTGGATAACGGCTTGCGCCTGTGTCGCCGCGCCGTGCCACTGGGGGTGATAGGCGTTATCTATGAGGCCAGGCCCAATGTGACTGTGGATATCGCCGTGCTGGCCCTTAAAACCGGTAATGCGGTGATCCTCCGTGGCGGCAAGGAAACCCTGAAATCCAACCTGGCGCTGGCCAAGGCGATTCGCCAGGGCGTTAAAGCCAGTGGCTTGCCGGAAGATGCGGTGCAGCTTATAGATAACCCGGATCGTACCCTGGTTACCGGCCTGCTCAAGCTGGATCAATATGTGGATATGATAGTGCCCCGCGGCGGCGACAAGCTGCAGCGGCTCTGCGCCGAGCAGGCAACTATCCCGGTTATTCTCGGCGGTATCGGCATCTGCCATCTCTATCTGGATAAGGCGGCCGATCTGGAGAAGGGCATTCCTGTCATCCTCAATGCCAAGGTGCAGCGGCCAACCGTATGTAACGCCCTGGATACTCTGTTGGTGCACAAGCAGATAGCCAAGGAGGCATTGCCCAAGGTGGCCAAGGCCTTAGTCGATGCCGGAGTTAAGCTGGTAGGCTGCCCTGAGACTGTGGCGATTCTTGGGGCTGAGCAAGTGGCCGCCGCCAGCGAGGATAGCTTTGCTACCGAGTGGTTATCCCTCAATCTGGGGATCCGGGTGGTCGATGATATCCAGCAGGCCATAGGTCATATTCGCCGCTATTCCAGCGGTCACTCCGAGGCTATCCTCACGGATGATATCATCGCCGCTACCGAGTTTATGAACCAGGTGAATTCGGCAGCGGTTTATCTCAATGCCAGCACCCGTTTCACCGATGGCGGCCAGTTTGGCCTGGGCGCCGAGGTGGCTGTCAGTACTCAGAAACTGCATGCCAGAGGCCCCATGGGGTTGGAAGCACTGACCACCTACAAGTGGTTGGGTGTCGGTGATTACACCGCCAGAAGTTAGTGTTTACTTCTTGTAAAAGGTATTCAGAGCCACATATAACAAAGCCCCGCAGTTGCGGGGCTTTTGCTTTGGCCGCTTACGATTCAGCTCTTAATCGCCGCAAAACTGCCGCGGCAGAGCTTGGCCAAGTCCTCTGCGGCAAGACAGATCTCCAGCCCACGGCGACCGGCGCTGACATAGATGCTGTCAAACTCCCGGGCGCTGGCATCTATCACTGTGGGTAACTGCTTTTTCTGCCCCAGAGGGCTGATGCCACCCACCAGATAGCCGGATGAACGCTGCGCCAATTGCGGATTGGCCATCACCAACTTCTTGGCTTTAATCGCCTTGGCAACGCATTTCAAGCTAAGTTGATGATTCACCGGCACCAGGGCCACCGCCAGTGGCGGTGACTTTTCATCGCTGCTGACCAGTAGAGTCTTGAATACCCTGTTGGGATCCAGTCCAAGCGCACTGGCGGCCTCTTCGCCGTAGGAAGGGGCATTCTTGTCATGGTGATATTCGTGAACGGTAAAAGAGATCCCCGCCTTGGTGGCGAGATCGATTGCGGGTGTCACAAGTGTCTCCTTAGGTTGTAGCGTGAGCAGAGTTTCATATCGCGTTTTAATCCGGATATCTGTTGCGCCAAAACCTGTCTAACTATCAAAACAGGTGTCATAGCATAAGCCTCAAGCCTTTCAGGGTCGAGACAGCGGGTCACTCTTTTAAGACTCAGTTTAGGAGCAAGACCACAAAGCGGCATAAAAGCTTAAGTATTAACTCAAGCAATTGTCTGGAAAATAGCTTAGACATGAGCCCAGATATCAGCGGCTACTGATTATCTGAGTTAGGGGCTAATCCGAGGCTGGTAAAATCGATAGGCCAGGGAAGGGCTTTAAACATGAGTTAACCCATTTTTCCAAAATAAAACGCCCGGCATCTGGCCGGGCATTTTGAAAGACTATGGCGGCTTTACTTCTGCGTTGCGCGGTAGTGGTCGAAATTCTCGATATAGTCGTCCATCGAGCCTTCGAGCATCTCCTTGTAGCGCTCCATATAGTAATCCATCATCTCTTGCTTCTTCGACTGCATCTGCTCCTTGGTGGCAAAACCGGTAGAGCCGAACCAGGCATTGTAACGAGCCAGGGCATACATGAAAGAGGCACTGACTTCACCGGTCTGGACTTCAGTATTCTGGTTCTGTTTGTTAGCCAACTCGATGAGTTCACTGGCACGCTGAAAAAACGCCTTATCTGTATCAGACATCTGAGATTCCTGTTTAAAGCCGAGAGCTTGCCTCTCGTTGTTAGGGTTAACTTACCCTAGAGTGTTTTGCTGCAAACTGCTGTAATCCGCTTCACATTCCTGATTGCTAAAGCTAAACAAGCATGAGTTGAATCGCAAAAGAGAGCAACTAACTTCCCAAATAGCCAATCATTTAGGTGCCCTAGGCTAAGGAAGGTGCGACCAAGTCCCTTATGTGCTCTGGGTCGGCAGACAGACCTGTTTGTTGTGCTTTTCCCTTTTTTCGCTTTTACTTAATTTCTTCCGATTGGCGATTGTTTCGCTCACCCAATCTGGTTATTGTAGATACAATTCAACCGCTTATTTTAGGCTTTTTCTCTTAACGGCAAGCGATTATAACTCCTGGTGTAGTAGGCCATATAGGGAATATTGTCTTGACACAGTTCCAGGGCTGCTCTCGGCGGTTTTGGGGTATCTTCAGGGACGAAGTCAGTTTCGTATCCGTGCGGTAGCTATGCTTGCAGCAAAATGCTCCGCAAAAGCGCGCCTGTTATCGACGGTTTTCGCGTTAATCTGCTGGTGAAATTGAAAACATCAATAAAGTCATAATGATATACGTATTCCTAGTGGATAATAGCTTTGGAAACCGCGTATGCTTACCCTACAGCTGTTAGTAGGTTTGAATTGGGTCATGAGGTATTCTGAGCTTGTTGCTGATAGCGAAGCAGTCTTGTTTGAACTAGCAGAGTTAACTGGTATCGCATACGAAAAAGGAGAGTTTGCGGCGTTTAAAGCGCCCAACTTCTGCCCGGTGTTAACACGTCTTCGCCGAGCTCAAAGGAAAAATGGATATCTAACAATAGTTGAACACTAGATTTTGACCAAAGAATGCTCAAGTACCAAACAATGTTTGAGCGAAAAATAAACTTTTAGTGGGTTGCTAGATTTTTTTGATGCCTTAATTGGGAAAAGGAGTTTCTTGATGAATGAACTGGCCAATGAACTAGAAAGCAAAGGGTACAATATCAAGATTCAAGGTAATACGATAATTATTCATTTAGGAGGCTTAACCAACCCGGTATCGGTTACCTATGATTGGGCAAAAGGCCGATATGATGTTGGTACTAGAGATTTACCTCTCGGTATCATCTACACGTTTCTATTTTCTATTTCTCTTTACGGAGCCTTAGTTTCCATCAGTTTTGTGAATGTTTTTCTGATTGCAGTCAGTGCTTTCGGGGTTACCTCTTTGATCATCACAGAATTGAGGGTTAGTCCATTGAGGTATTTTATAGCTCAAAAAAACGGGATGAAAAGCAAGGGAAAAACAAGTAAACCCAAGCTTAAAAACGTGGACAATGAATCCTAGGTAGAGGTTAGCACGACTGAAATAAGTTCGATTTCATCAAAGCTCTACAACTCAAGGCTCTCTTTCGATTTCAAAGAGCTTAAATCATATAGCGCTGCTTGGATGCAGACAGAAAGAAGATTAATTTGTCATTCTATAATGGATAGCTTGATTTTTGTTAAAGAGACCAAATGGTAGATTTCAGTATTTCACAAATAGGCGCACTGATCCTGCACCGGAATTTTAAGCTTTCAAACTTACTAGAATCAAAAATAATGGGAGCACCATCAAATGCAGATATCTGGCATTTGCGTTGCAGAAAAGAGGAGCTGCTAACGCTTCAGAAAGCATTGGCAGAAAGGCTCAAGCAAAATGAACAAAACTCTTCTCTAAGCTTGGATCTAGAAGAAATTGATGAAATATGTAAAAAAAACACAATAATAGGCTAATTAGTATTGCCCATTCTGGGCTTAACCTCGCTACGATTAGCTGTTGTCGGCGTGACGCATAAAGGACGATATGGAATACGTAAACAAACCACCGGGAGTAAGTAGAGAATCGATTAGAGAGCTTGAAGGGGCTTTTGGTGTGAGCTTACCAAGTGAGTTTTATGATTGGTGGCAGAACAGTAATGGGGCGGACATCTTTTTTGGTTTTAAAGAGCTGCAATTTTTCTCAATCATAGAAATACTCGGTGAGGATATATACGAGTTAAAGAAATATATGCCTAACTCAATACCTATTTGTATGGATGGAAATGGTAATATTTGCGTAGCAAAAATTGAACAGCGAGAAATTTCTGGCTATTACATCGCTAATTGTGGTGATTTAGGCTGGGACGAGGCCAAATTTGTTGCTAAATCTCTTGTTGAACTGATAAATGATCAAGTTTCGCCGGAGAGTAGATTAAATGTTTAAGAACTGGCTGTGGCATTAAGTTTGAATCGCAACGCGTCATTTATTTTGTTCGGTAAAATTGTTTGCATTGCTTAGATGTTGTTTTTTGAAGGGGAGTAATTGTGATATTACCAAGTTATTATGCGGAATGGCTCAATAGTATTGATACGGCTGAAGCTGTCTGTTACAGAGGGAGTGAGTTCTATTTGTTCCCGGAGAGTGAGCTTATTGATGAAATCACGATAGATAAAAACACTGTCAACACCTTTAATCAGCTTTATGTCTTCATCAAAACTCAATTGGAAGTTTCCGGTAGTTCTCCTTTAACCATTGAACAATGCAGATCTTGTATTACGATCGGAACGGATAATGGCAATCCAGTTTTTATCGATCTAATGCGTGATTCAGAATTGTTCTGCTATTACCTTGATGGTGGTTATATTGAAGCGAAAGGTGGTAATTTGCTTAGCTTAACAATGGAAGCGATAATTGATGATATATGAAGTTTAGAGATATTGGCTCTTTTGGTTGGTTTGGTCAGTTTAAGGTGTGGTAAGGGTTTCAGCGGTATTTAGCTATCCAGAATATGAAGTGATGTTATGGCTGAGTTATTCCTAATTTGTTGCTGTAATGGTTAGGCAGTACAAAACAACCAAAATTACCAACTTTAAAGCCCCTAAGTCGGACGCCATATGTGCAGCTATTGCGACCTGTGTCAATGAGGGAAGTCTGACTTACATTTTGGGCTCACCACCGCGCTATCGTTTGCAAAGATGAGTAATACTTGGACATCATACATGCCGTAAAAATAATGTTTAAATGTAACTTCATAAATAAATTTTATAGTTATTAAAAATAATCAATGAGTTGGAACTCGACCAACTATCAAGGACGAAAATAATGAACAGACGTTTTATTTTTTCTGCATGCCTACTAACGCTCGCAAGTTGTGCAACTACTCCATCGGCAGATATTCAAGCTAAACGGGCGCAACTTGAGGCGACAACACCAGTTTGTATTGATGAAAAAGACTGCAAAGCTAAGTGGGAAGCCGCTCAGCTTTGGATTGTACGTAATGCTGGATTCAAGCTACAAATAGTCACCGATGTCCTTCTGCAAACTTATAATGCGACTGGTGGAAGCCCGTCATTAGCGGTTCAAGCGACCAAAGAACCTATTGGCGGTGGCAAGTATAAAATTTTGGTTTCCATATCTTGCGATAATGTATTCGGTTGCGTACCTAATCAGTGGGATGCAGCATTATCTTTTAATCGAACAGTCAGTGCCGTAACGCCTTGAGTTTGTAAGCTTAATTGGGCTGCAATTCACCAACATCGCTGGTGGACTTTTCCGACATCATTAGCAGATCGTTTTCTGACATCGCTAAAGGAGTTTTTGGACACCTTTAGGATGAGTTTTCTTACTCTATAAAAAGGGCTACCTTTGCTTGGCAAGTTTGGCTGTTAGTTTCGCTATTCGCTTTTCGTAATCATCAGTCCACCCTTGCTGTAATGCATTCTTGGCCAGTTCAAGTGCACCTTTAAGATCGCCTTCTTTTTCAAGAATGATAGCAAGTTGTTTGTAACCTGTATGTGAAGGCAGAATTTGAGGCTCATCATAATAGGGATGAGTCATACCCGTTAATTTATGAAGCCGTTTTAATTCTTTCGGTTTTTCGGGATAACGAAATTTTTTGACTAATTTACTGGAAATAGATATCTGCAATAAGCAAAACTCTTTGGCCTTTTCATAATGAGCTTGGTCATTTCGCAAACGGTAATGATATTTAATTAAACCAGCTAGAGCTAAGTGAATATCTATGTAATTTCGCTTAGTCTGGCTAAGAGCCTCTTTTACCGCTTGCTCGGTTTTGTTCCAGATGATGTCTTTCGCGGCATCCTTTGCCACACACGCTAAGACGTCCAGTAGGCAGCACTTACCCGTTTCACCATAGGATTTGCCGATTGGCGAGTAGAGAAATGGTGTGCCTGAAGGGTAACCCATCGGCTGATAGTCTCTGGCTATCTGAGCGCGTTGTGCAGGCATTAACGCCGTGTTCCACCATTCCTTTAGGTCGTAATAGTCCAATATGTCCATACAGTCACTTGATTACTTTATTGAGCTTTGAGTGTTGATAGTCATATTTGTTGGCGCGTGGGTTTCTGCGAAGTTCACTACCACACCATTTCTAAGCAAAATATCAAGTGTGTGAGTCGTGAAGTCGGATGTGGTTTTCATGGTAAACGCTTGGGCAGATGCGCTGCCCTCTGTGTAACTGTAAATCCACTTTACGTCTGTTTCGTTGATGACAGCTTTTACTTGTGGCTGACCAAAGAGGTTAACTAAATCTGCTTCTGCCGTTTTGCCCTTTGCTATCTTTGCCACCTGCTCGGAACTGAAATTGGTTCCTACGTTCATGTTAGATGTGTAGGTGCAAGCCGATAGCGTTATTAACGCTGTAAATATCCCTATAATTTTCATGTTAGTCCTTAGATGTACAGTTTAGGAATTGCCACCACTTCAAAAGCGGTTACATGCATACTCTTTGACCGATACTTTATTGGGGAGGTTTGGGGAAGGCAACAAGATATTTTCTAATGCGAGTTTGAACGCTACAGCACCCAACGCCACAGAAACAACAAAGGCTTAGCTAAATTGAGTTAGCTAAGCCTTCGAAAAATATGGTGGCCCCTCCCAGACTCGAACTGGGGACCTAACGATTATGAGTCGTGTGCTCTAACCAACTGAGCTAAGGGGCCGGCTTAAGGCAATCGTCATCACCAGAAGCGGGAGAGAGTATACGAAGTTTAATTGCGCTTGTCACCCGTGTTTTGCGCATTATTGATGCTATTGCTTTCAAGTGGTTATCTGTTAATCAGACTTGAGTCTTAAAGGCAATAAAAAACCCCGCGATGCGGGGTTTTTGTACAAAAGCTTGTTTACTCGTCCAGGAAGGACTTGAGGATTTCCGAGCGGCTCGGGTGACGCAGCTTACGCAGTGCCTTGGCCTCAATCTGACGAATACGTTCACGGGTAACGTCGAATTGCTTGCCCACTTCTTCCAGGGTGTGGTCAGTGTTCATGTCGATACCAAAACGCATTCTGAGAACCTTGGCTTCACGGGCTGTCAGGCCAGCCAGCACCTCATGAGTGGCGCTCTTGAGGCTTTCGCTGGTGGCGCTGTCCAGTGGCAGCTCGAGGGTTGTATCCTCGATGAAATCCCCCAGATGCGAATCTTCGTCGTCCCCGATAGGGGTCTCCATGGAGATAGGCTCTTTGGCGATTTTCAGCACTTTGCGGATCTTGTCTTCCGGCATCATCATCCGCTCGGCAAGTTCTTCCGGAGAAGGCTCGCGTCCCATTTCCTGCAGCATCTGCCGCGAGATACGGTTGAGCTTGTTGATAGTCTCTATCATGTGTACCGGGATACGTATGGTACGGGCCTGGTCCGCGATGGAGCGGGTAATGGCCTGACGGATCCACCAGGTAGCATAGGTAGAAAACTTATAGCCACGACGGTATTCAAACTTGTCTACTGCCTTCATCAGACCTATGTTGCCTTCCTGGATCAGATCCAGGAACTGCAGGCCACGGTTGGTGTATTTCTTGGCGATAGAAATAACCAGACGTAAGTTGGCTTCAACCATTTCCTTCTTGGCACGGCGAGCCTTGGCTTCACCTATGCTCATGCGGCGGTTGATGTCTTTGATTGAGGCGATAGACAGACCCGTTTCGGCTTCGATGGCTTCCAGCTTGGCGCGGCAACGCAGCACGTCTTCCTCGACCATTTTCAGGCCTTCGGCGTATGGCTTGCCGGAGTTCATCTCAGCGTTGAACCAGCTGATGTCGGTTTCGTTGCCGGTGAAGAGCTTAACAAAGTTCTTCTTCGGCATTTTGGCCTGTTCAACACAAAGTTTGAGGATCAGGCGTTCCTGAACCCGCACTTTGTCCATCATGCTGCGCATGCTCTTGACCAGACGGTCAAACTGCTTGGGCACCAGACGGAATTCTTTAAAAATTTCGCCGATGTGGAACAGAGCCGCGACTGACTCGGGGTGATCGCGTCCCTTGAGTTCGATGAGCTTCAGTGAGTTTTCATAGACGGCACGTAGTTGGCCGAAACGCTCACGGGCTTCTTCCGGATCCGGGCCTTTTGAGCCTTCATCTTCGGAGTCGCTGTCGTCATCTTCGTCATCGTCGTCCATATCATCTTCATCATCCAGGTCTTCATCGGATAACTCTGAGCCAATATGGGTGGCGCTTGGGCCTACATTGTCTTCATCGGGATTGACAAATCCAGAGATAATGTCGGACAGGCGGATCTCTTCGGCCTCGAACTGATCAAACTGTTCGAGGATCATGGCGATTGCCTGTGGGTACTCGGCGACTGAGCTCTGTACCGTGTTGATGCCTTCTTCGATACGCTTGGCGATCTGAATTTCGCCTTCGCGGGTCAGCAGTTCCACTGTGCCCATTTCACGCATATACATACGCACTGGGTCTGTGGTGCGGCCCAGCTCGCTCTCGACTGAGGCCAGAGCTGCTGCGGCTTCTTCGGCGGCATCTTCATCCGTGCTGTCTTCCGACATCATAATGTCATCGACATCCGGTGCTTCTTCAAACACTCGGATACCCATGTCATTTATCATCTGGATAATATCTTCGATCTGGTCAGAATCGACCATATCTGCAGGCAAGTGGTCATTCACTTCTGCATAGGTTAGGTAACCTTGCTCTTTGCCTTTGGCGAGCAACAGTTTAAGTTGCGACTGCGGAGTTTGATCCATAGATATCATCCAAGTTGGGTAACTGTTACAACGATGGGCAGCGGCCTTGGGCTCTTGCCGCACAAATCGTCAATTATAGCCATGTGCGCATCCCTGTGCTAGTCCGGCGACCGGACCCATAAATTGAGAGAGCTTATTGGCAGCTTTTCATCGCTGCGATTAGCTTCTTAAGCTGTATTTTCTCTTCTTTAGTATGGGTCTGTTTCAGACTTAATTCCTGGTAACGTTGCTCAATGTATTGATTGTTCAGCCATACCAGGGATTTTTTGAACTCTTGCTCCAGGTTTTCATCCGCCACTTGATGCTCCCATTGGGCTAGTTTTCTCAGGGCGGAAAATTCGTCCGTATCCCTGAATTGCTCAAGTAGTTGTGCGCTGTTCATCTTCTGGGCGCGAGTCAAATCCAGTAATTCGACCAGCAAGTCTATGCCGGCCATCTGCAAATGCTTAAGAGCCGGTTGGGGGATCAAATTCAGCCCCAACTGTGGGTGTTGTACCAGCAAGGCGACGGCGAGTCGCAGCGGGGTACCCCGGCCCTTAAGCGCTTTATGCCGGGCAGAAGCCACCCCTTGGGGGCTCTTGAATCCCAGCTTCTTCTTCAGATCATCTGCGCTGTTCATGCCGAGCCTGTGTGACAGGTCTTCGAGCAATAGATTTTGCAGCACAGTATCTTGAATCTTTTCAATCAGAGCTATGGCCTGTTTCGCCAAGTTGCCCTTGTCTGTCCCGTATTTAGTGGTCAGGGTATCGAACAGAAACCCTGTCAGTGTTTGCGCTTCATCTATCAATGCCTCGAAGGCTTCTTTGCCTGTCTTACGCACCATGGAGTCGGGATCTTCCCCCTGGGGCAAAAACATAAAGCGCACTGTATCGCCGGGCTTAAGCAGTGGCAGGGCGGTTTCCAGTGCGCGCCAGGCTGCTTCTTTTCCGGCGTTGTCACCGTCATAACAGCAAACCACTTCTTTGGCGCTGCGCAGCAACAACTGAAATTGTTCGGCTGTGGTCGAAGTCCCCAGGGAGGCTACTGCATAATCGACCCCAAATTGAGCCAGCGCCACCACGTCCATATAACCTTCGACAATCAGCACTTGTCGGGGTTCTCTGTGAGCCTGCTTCAGTTCATAAAGACCGTAAAGCTCGTTACCCTTATGAAATATGGGCGTTTCCGGAGAATTCAAGTACTTGGGGGTACCATCTCCCAATACCCGGCCACCAAAGGCAATCACCCGGCCGCGTCTATCGCGGATCGGGAACATCAGTCTGTCACGGAAGCGGTCATAACGCTTACCGTTGTCGTTGCTGATAATCATCCCCGCAGTCAACAGTTTGTCCTGCGACTCCTGTTGTGAGCGGTAGCGACTCAGCAAGCCATCCCAGCCGTCGGGGGCAAAGCCTATGCCGAAGCGCTCGACCACCTGGTCTGATAATCCACGAAAGGCCAGATAGTCCAACACCTTCTGTTTGTCCTGGTGTTGTCTGAGCTGGCTTTGGTAATACCTGTTAGCCTCTTCCATCAACTGATAGAGATCGCGGCTGAGCCCTTCGTCACGACGACGATTGGGGTTATTCTCCCGCGGTACTTCCAGCCCCAGTTGGCTTGCCAGCTCCTCAATGGCATCGAGAAACTCGAGACGGTCATACTCCATGATGAAGTCGATGGCATTGCCATGGGCACCACAGCCGAAGCAATGGTAAAACTGTTTATCTCTGCTAACGGTGAAAGAGGGTGATTTTTCGCTGTGGAAAGGGCAACAGGCAGAATAATTCTTACCCGCTTTTTTAAGGGGTACTTTGTGATCGATTAGATCAACTATGTCTGTGCGAGCAATCAGCTCATTGATAAAATCACGAGGTATAGCCATCAGACTGAGTCATGCACCCTTGACCGATGTAAACAAACAAGCCGCGCAGATGCACGGCTTGTTCATACGTGGAAACCCGCTTATTGCAGTTTGGCACGGATCTGGGCACTAATTGCACCCATGTCTGCACGACCCTGAACTTTGGATTTCAACGCTCCCATTACTTTGCCCATATCCGCCATAGTGTTGGCGCCGCTATCTTGGATAGCCGCATCAATCAGCGCAGCGATTTCGCTTTCGCTCAGAGGCTGTGGCAGGAAAGTTTCAATAACTTGAATCTCTGCTGCTTCGACTTCTGCCAACTCCGGACGACCCGCTGCCTCATATTGGGCAATGGCATCACGGCGTTGTTTCACCATTTTGGTCAAGACAGCTATTATCTGCTCATCATTCAGAGTTTCGCGGGTATCCACTTCAATCTGTTTGATGGCAGCTAATGCCATACGAATCGTACCCAGGCGGACCTTCTCTTTGGCCACCAAGGCTTGTTTCATCTGGTCTTTCAGCTTATCTATCAGGCTCATAAGGAATTAGTATAAACGTACGCGACGTGCGTTTTCGCGAGAAAGCTTCTTGGCCAGACGCTTAACTGCAGCAGCTTTTGCACGCTTACGAGCAGTAGTTGGCTTCTCGTAGAATTCACGAGCACGCACGTCGGCCAGGATACCGGCTTTTTCACAAGAGCGCTTGAAACGACGTAGAGCTACGTCGAATGGTTCGTTTTCACGTACTTTAATAATTGGCATACGCCATCACCCCTTAGGTGTAAGTTTGTATTGAGTCAATCACTTGACCCAAGTGGATTTAAAATGGTGCGGAATTTTAAACCGACAGGCACTGAATGTAAAGTCCCTAAAGTAAATTCACTTTAGCCTACAACTGGAGAAATCTCCTGGTTAGGGGTAGAATTGGCGCCCCTTTTCAGGTGGAAAGATTTCATAGATGCGGGTTTTAGGTATTGAGACATCCTGTGATGAAACAGGAATAGCGGTTTACGACGAAGAGCAGGGGCTGTTATCCCATGCACTTTACAGTCAGGTCAAGTTGCATGCCGACTACGGTGGTGTGGTGCCTGAGCTGGCATCAAGGGATCATGTGCGTAAAATAGTGCCACTGATCCGTGAAGCACTGGCCAAGGCCGATACCCGTATCGAAGATCTCGACGGTATTGCTTACACCAAGGGGCCGGGCCTTATAGGTGCGCTTTTGGTGGGGGCTTGCGTTGGTCGCTCCCTGGCATTTGCCTGGAATAAACCCGCTGTTGGTGTCCACCATATGGAAGGGCATCTGCTGGCGCCCATGTTGGAAGAGGATGCACCTGAGTTTCCCTTTGTGGCGCTCTTGGTTTCCGGTGGTCACTCCATGCTGGTGAAAGTAGAAGGCATAGGCAGCTATGAAGTCTTGGGTGAATCCATAGATGATGCGGCCGGTGAAGCCTTCGACAAGACAGCTAAACTGATGGGGCTGGATTATCCTGGAGGCCCAAGATTGGCTAAACTCGCCGCCAAAGGGGAAAAGTCCGGTTATAAGTTTCCCCGACCTATGACTGACAGGCCGGGTTTGGATTTTAGTTTCTCAGGACTGAAAACCTACGCAGCCAATACCATAGCCGCCGAACCGGATGATGAGCAGACCCGTGCCAATATCGCCAGGGCATTCGAAGAAGCCGTGGTCGATACCATGGTTATCAAGTGCCGCCGCGCATTGGAGCAAACCGGCTTTAAGCGCTTGGTTATTGCCGGTGGTGTCAGTGCCAATACCCGTCTGAGAAGCTCACTGGCCGAGTTGATGCAAAGTCGTGGCGGCAAGGTTTTCTATCCCAGAGGCGAGTTCTGCACAGATAACGGCGCCATGATAGCCTACGCAGGCTTGCAGCGCCTCAAGGCCGGCGAGCGTGAGACGTTGGCGGTGAAAGGGCAGCCGCGTTGGCCGCTGGATACCCTGGAGGCGATTTCCTGAAGGAGCCTAGCTAACTCATCCTCTGTAACCTGAAAAGTAAAAGGCGCCAATGGCGCCTTTGCTGTTTTTGTGACAGTCGTTACAACCGTGCAATTGCTTCTATTTAGTGCGCCTGGAGCGCGACATTTTGGATTCTTCCCCCTTGAGCAGGCGGCGAATATTATCCTTGTGGCGGATAATGATCAGTGTCGATAGCATGGCCACCGGCAGGGTAAATCTGTCATCCAACCACCAGGTATATAAAGGTGCCAGCAGGGCGGTAACCAGGGCCGCCAGTGAGGAATAACGGGTCAGTAAAACCACCACTAACCAGGTGCCCATCAAACACAGCGCCAAGCCTTCACCTATAGGCGCCATGGCACCGAGCGCTGTGGCTACGCCTTTGCCGCCCTTGAAACCGAAGAAAATCGGGTATATGTGTCCCAGGCAGGCGGCAATGGCTATTACTCCGAGCCAGACGGCATCTATCCCCATCAGATAAGCGGTATAAGCGGGCAGAGCCCCTTTGAGCATATCAAAGAAAAACACCATGGCGGCGGCCCAGGTGCCACCGATACGCAGCACATTGGTCGCGCCTGGGTTGCCGGAGCCTTTGCCTCTGGGATCCGGCAGACCCTTGAGGCGGCACACCAGCACGGCGCTGGAGATAGAGCCGAGCAGGTAAGCGGCCACAATCATCATTGGGGTCAGTACCATGGTACTCAAATTGGTTTCCTTACTCGTCTTAAGGTATTATCGCGCACATTGAAAAATGCAGCCCTTGCCCGGATAACCCAAGGTGAAAATCTTGACCACTTAATGGTGGTTGGAAATTTCGGGTTCATCTTGTCCTTCAATGCCTTATCCTACTTAAGATTGGGCCAGGTAGAAAGGGGCTGCCGTGAATATCTCCGGAACGCGTCGGATTATAGCGGTTTTATTGACGTTAGCTTATCTGACCTCAGGCCCGGCAGTTGCTAAGGGGGATTTTATGGACAGAGTGCTGATACGGGAATTACAGATAGAGACGGTTATTGGGATCTACGAGTGGGAAAAACAGATACATCAGACACTGCTTATTGATCTGGATATGGCTTGGGATAACAGAGCCGCTGCAGACAGCGATGATTACAGCCAGGCGCTCTGCTATGAAACCGTCAGCAAGCGTCTTACCGACTTGATTACCGCAAAGCCTATTGAGCTGATTGAAACCGTCGCCGAAATGATAGCCCATTGCCTGATGAGTGAATTTGCAGTGCCTTGGGTCAAGGTGCGGGTGATGAAGCCCGGCGCCATTCCTTCGGCCAAAGCGGTCGGTGTTGAAATCGAGCGTGGTATCTAACGGCAATATGGCACATATCTACATCAGTCTGGGCAGCAATATCGACCCGGAACGTTATCTGCGTGCAGCTATCCACGAGCTGCACGCTGCTTTTGGCGAGCTGCTGTTGTCATCGGTTTACGAGAGTGAATCAGTGGGATTCAAGGGCAGCAACTTTCTCAATATGGTGGTGGGCGCTCATACGTCACTCGGTATTGCCGAAGTGGTGGCCTG
Source organism: Shewanella indica (assembly GCF_033842865.1). Lineage (NCBI taxonomy): Bacteria > Pseudomonadati > Pseudomonadota > Gammaproteobacteria > Alteromonadales > Shewanellaceae > Shewanella > Shewanella indica. The sequence goes on along the minus strand of NZ_JAWXXR010000001.1, from coordinate 230,264 downwards.
TTTCAAGCAGATAGAGCTGCGCCACGGTCGGCTCCCGGGTGCCAAAAAGTTTGCTCCGCGGACTCTTGACTTGGATCTACTGCTCTACGATGACAAGGTCTGTCAGCTGCCTATTGTTTTACCCAGAGCCGAGATCCTGACCAACGCTTTTGTGCTTTGGCCACTGGCTGAACTGGCACCGCAAACCAAGCATCCTCTGGCACAACTCAGCTACCAGCAGTTGTGGCAGGAATATGATAAGGCCAGTCAGAAGCTCTGGCCTATCGCTTTCGATTGGGGCCTGTCGGCCTGATTTTTTAAGGACAATTATGGACACATTACAGGTCATTATCCTTGCCCTGATCCAGGGCCTGACTGAATTTTTGCCTATTTCCAGCTCGGCGCACCTTATTTTACCCTCTCAGTTACTCGGCTGGGAAGATCAGGGGCTGGCCTTCGATGTGGCAGTGCACATAGGCTCACTACTCGCTGTGGTACTCTACTTCCGTGCTGAAATCATAGCTATGCTGAATGCCTGGTTTGGCAGCATATTCAAGGGCAATCACAGCGCCGAGAGTAAACTCGCCTGGTGGATTATTCTGGCTACCATACCTGCAGTCATCTTTGGTTTTATGGCCAAAGATTTGGTTGAAACTTATCTGCGGGGGCCGGGTGTTATCGCCATTACTACTGTGGTATTCGGTTTGCTGCTCTGGTGGTCAGATAAGATGGCTCGGCTTGAACTTACTGAGTATCAAACCGGTTGGCGCAAGGCATTGATGATAGGTTTTGCCCAGGCATTGGCGCTTATTCCCGGCACCAGTCGCTCGGGGATCACCATGACTGCGGCCCTGATGCTGGGGCTTAATCGCGAGGCGGCGGCGCGTTTTTCTTTTTTGATGTCGATTCCAGTGATCCTGGGCGCGGCGCTGCTGATGGGCAAAGATCTGCTCGAAGGCGGGCATGTGATTGACTGGCAAGCCTTGATTTTGGGTGTGGTGCTTTCTTTTGTCGCGGCCTTCACCTGTATTCACCTGTTTTTGAAGATCATCAGCAAGATGGGCATGCTGCCTTTCGTGATCTATCGTTTGGCGCTCGGCGCACTTCTGTGCGGCTTTATTTTTCTGTGAGGCCTTAAGATGAATTCAGTGCAATTTCAGTGCCCTGTTTGCCAGAGTGAACTCAGGCAACATCTGGCATCCAGAGGTTTTTACTGCGCCAACAAACATCACTTCGATCGCCAGGAAGACGGCTATTGGCTGCTGGCCAAGCCCAAGAGCGCGGCGGTACATGCCTTGTCGCGCCAGGCGTTGCGGGCCCGGCGTTTTTTGTTGCAGTCTGAGTTGATGGCGCCTTTGCATCAGGCGCTCAATCTCAAGCTGACCAGACTTGCTGAAAACTGTGAAGCTGTACTTGACCCCAACGCCGGAGACGGCGCTTTGCAGCAGATGCTGCAACTGCCGGAAGAGCTGCAACGCCTGTTAATCTGTGATGCGCAAAATGCTGCCTTCGCTGCAGCCAAGGCATTGCCTGAGGCGCAGGTTTTTCTCAGTGTTGCCAAGCGTTTGCCCTTCGCAGATGCGCAGTTTTCACTGGTGACTCTGCTCGATGGTCAGCTCAAGGGCAAGGAGATCCCCAGGGTGATGAAGCCGGGGGCACATCTTATGATGTTGGCACCCGGGCCCAGGCACTTATGGCAGTTGCGTGAACAATTGAATGCTGACCTTAAGCTGCGCGAGTTCAGTATCAGCCTGCCTGCAGAGTTGACAGTGCTGGAAACCGAGAGCTTGAGTTTTTCGCTGGATGTCAGTGGCGAACAGGCGTTGACGCTTCTGGAAACCACCCCTTATGCTTGGCGTGCCGGTGAAAAGCAGAAGCGCTCGATTGCCGGACGGGCCATCAAGGGATTGGAGCTGGATTACCGTTTGTTGGTGATTAAACGAAACTGAGTTTGAGCCTTGGATTTAGGCTGAAAAGTGAAGGTTAGCTGGAATCTTGAACAGGACTGAATGGAAGCCATTGTAGGCTTCAGCGAAAAGCAAATCGGCAACACCTTGGTGTTGCCGATCCGGGACTGAATTACTTCTTGTAACGAGAAGCAACGTTGTCCAAGCGGTCGTTAGCACGCTTAGCTTCAGACTGAGCGTCCATAGCAGCAGCTTTGGCATCTTTAACGTCAGCAGACAGTTTGCCTTGCTCTGCTTTCAGAGAGCTAACTTCGGCTGATAATTGATCAACTTTGTTGCCCAGGTTAGCAACGCTTTCTTCCAGAGCAGTGGTGTTGGCACAGCCACCCAGCAGAGCAGTCATTGCTACGCCAGCAATCATCAGTACTTTTTTGTTCATGAAGAAATCCCTTTAGATAGGTTGGATTTTTAATGGCTCGACTGCAAAACAGCCGACACCGCCTAATTATGTCATAGTCAATTTATTTTGCTACGAATATTCACGCACAGGCCACTTTACCTTATCGAATACTCATTGAATTGCCAAGTCTTTGGGAAAATAGCCAGTTTTTTTCGCTATTTTTTTAACATAACTGAAATTATCACTGTCAATATCTTGCCTTTCTCTCAGGAAACGGCGGAATTCAGTAACAGTTGCTTTTCTTGACGTACTGCAGCAATCCGCTGCTGAGCAAGTTCTACCCTGATGGCCGGGCCCTTGTGCCCTGCTGCTACTATGGGTTTGACATCTATCGCTGCTGCCACCGCAAAAAGCTGCCTCAACGCCTGCGCCTGAGGGTAGGGGGCTTGTTCAAGCCCGGTGCGGCCTTTGGCATCGGCCTCACAGGCCAGCGCCAGTTGCTCCAGGCGCTCTGGCTTGCGCCAGAAATCGGCTTTATCGAAGATTTTCACTATGGTTTCCGGTCTGAGCTCCATCAAATTATGAATATTTTGATGCTGATCGCTGACCAGCAACGCCAGATCTCGATACTCAGAAGGCACTCTGAGCCGCTCACACAGATTGCGGATAGGTGCCAGACCTTTCTGGCCGTGACCGTGATGTTTGGGCAGCATGTCGGCCGGGGTCAAAGCCTTACCAAGATCGTGTACCAGCGCGGCAAAACGCACCGCTTTGTCCTGGGTCAGTCTAGCGGCTTGCTCCAAAACCATAAGTGTGTGAATGCCGCTATCGATTTCAGGATGCCATTTGGCCGGTTGCGGTACGCCGAACAGGGCGTCGATTTCCGGCATCAGTGCTTGTAAAGCCTTGGCCTGACGTAGAACTTCAAAGAACACCTGGGGCTGCTCGCAGCCGAGCACCTTATCCAGTTCCTGCCATACCCGCTCCGGCGTTAGTGCGCCAAGCTCGGGGCCAGCGGCAATTTCCTGCATCAGAGCCAGGGTTTCTGGGGCGATACTGAAACCTTGAGGCGCAAAGCGGGCGGCAAATCTGGCCACTCTGAGTACCCGTAGCGGGTCTTCAACGAAAGCGGGGGAGACATGCCTTAGCACCCTGGTTTCGATATCCTTTCGGCCGTTGTAGGGGTCGTGCAGTTCGCCATCCTCACTTTGGGCTATGGCATTAATAGTCAAGTCCCGCCGCAATAGATCTTCTTCCAGAGTGACGTCGGGCGCCGCATAACAGGAAAAACCGCCGTATCCCAAGCCTGTCTTGCGCTCGGTTCTTGCCAGGGCATATTCCTCTTGGGTTTTGGGGTGCAGAAACACAGGGAAGTCCTTGCCCACCTGCCGGTATCCCAGTGAGACCATCTGCTCCGGAGTCGCTCCGACGACCAGATGATCCCTGTCTTTGACAGGCAAGCCCAATAGCTTATCGCGTACCGCTCCGCCAACCAGATAAATCTGCACGCTTGTGAATTCCTTATAATCGACTGCTTTGGTAATGGCCTCAGGATACCATGAGAGCGGGCCGCTGGGGACTTTCCCGTGCATCACATAAATGGCGGCCGGGGTTTTACAATTTATGACCTTGCCTTAAACTGAGCTGTCTCTAACAAAGAAGGATGGTAGTGCCTATGTACAAGGCCTTTTATGGACTGAACGATAACCCGTTTTCAATTGCACCCAATCCCAGTTACCTGTTTCTCAGTGACAGACACAGGGAAGCCTTGGCGCATTTGACCTATGGCCTGGGAGAGACGGGGGGCTTTGTGCTGCTGACGGGCGAAGTGGGCACAGGGAAAACCACGGTTTCCCGTTGTTTGTTGCGGCAACTACCGGATAACACGGATACTGCCTTTATCCTCAATCCATCTCTAACCGAGCTTGAGCTGCTGGCCACACTTTGTGATGAGTTGAAAATTCCTTATGGTGAGGCACCTACCCTTAAGCAGTTGACCGATCATATCAGTGGTTTTCTGCTGGCTAACCATCAGGCCGGACGTAACACAGTATTGATCATTGATGAGGCCCAACATCTGCGGGCCGAAGTGCTTGAGCAACTGCGCTTGCTTACCAATCTGGAAACTGATACCCGTAAATTGTTGCAGGTGATCCTCATAGGTCAGCCCGAGTTGCAGCAACTGCTCAAGCGTCAGGAGTTGCGGCAACTGGCGCAACGTATAACCGCCCGGTACCATCTGTTGCCGCTCACTGAAGAGGAAGTGGGTTTCTATGTGCAGCACAGGTTGCAGGTTGCCGGACGTAGCGAACCCCTGTTCAATCGCGGCGCGATTCGGGCGCTGCATAAATTCAGTGGTGGTATTCCAAGGCTTATCAACCTCTTGTGTGAGCGAGCACTGATGGCGGGTTATGGTCAGTCGCGAACGCCTATTGATGCCAAGATGGTGGCCTCTGCCGCCGAAGAGGTGCTGGGAGAGAAAATCAAACAGCGTAATTATTGGTTACCGGCTTCTGCTGCCGCTATGCTGCTTTTGGCATTTGCCGGTGGTTACTATTTCCTGGCGCAGCCGGAGAAGGCTGTGGCCCAAGATCAGTCCGGGCGCCAACTTCATTCAGGGACAGATGCCAAGCAGACTCAGGTTTCCGGTAATCAAGCTGCTGTTAACCATCCTTCTGTCAATCCAGCTGGCGCAGATAAGCCCGCTGTCAACCGGGCACAACGGATCCTGACGCAGGCCATAGATCAGAGCCGCAATATAGATACTGCCTTCGCGGCGCTGTTTGCGCTTTGGGACAAGGTGCCATATTCAGGCATCAGCGCTTGTCAGGCCGCTGAGCAGCAGGGGCTTGCCTGTTATCAGCAGCAGGGTAATCTCAACTCCTTGCTACGGCTCAATTATCCGGCTGTGGTCTATCTGGAAGATGAACAACAGCAGCCTTTCTACGGCACTTTGGTTACTAAAGATGGTGAACAGTTACTGCTACAACTCAATGAACAGCAACTTTGGGTCAGTGTTGATTGGTTCAACCGTCATTTCAGCGGCACTTTTGAAATTATCTGGGATGCCCCCAAAGATCCGCTCAAGGCGATAGGCCCCAGTGCCGGCTTGGCTCAAGTGCAGTGGCTGGAAAATACTCTGGCGCAGGTAGATGGGCGCCAAGCCAGATTAATGAGCTATTTTGACAGCGAGTTGGAGCAGTCGTTGCAACAGTTTCAACGTCGTCATGGTTTGAAGCCGGACGGTATTGCCGGTAGCCAGACTTTGGTTCAGCTCAACCTGTATCTGAGCCATCAAGGGCCCAGATTGTATGCGGGGGGAGAGAGCTGATGTCTATTCTTCTTGATGCGGTGACCCGGGCCAAACAGCAGGAAATGGGAGAGCAGTTGGATCCTGTGTTGACCCCCAGGGCGCAATATCGTCAACCTTCATCTGGCAGAGCCTATTTCAAGCCGCTGGCAGTATTGGTAGTCGCTGTACTGGCAGGAGGGGGGCTGGCTTGGGGGTGGCACATGTTGGATAACAGCAAAAAGATTCAGTCTCCCGAGACATCTTCAGTTGAGGCGCAAGCCTCGCCACAGGGTGCCCAGCAGCAAGCCAGGAAACAAGATAATCCTCAAAGAGACAAGCAACCAAACCAAGCGGCTGAGAGGGCTGCTGAGGTGCGTTTAGCCGGAAAAGTTGCTTTGCCTCTGGCTCAACCTATACCTCAGGCTCAAGTGGTTCAATCTCGACTAACCCAATCGCAAACTATACAGCCGCAGAGCACACAGCCTCAAAATGCCCAAGCTGTGAGTAGCACAAATCTAAACCAAAGGGGCGAAGCCAATCAGAGTCAGGCTTTAGCGAGTACTGAGCTTAATCATAATGATACGCTGGCTGCCAGTGTGGCTGAAGCGGCCAAAGAGCTGCAGTTTGAGCAAGTTCAGTCTGGCAGTTCATCTTTTGCAAATCAGCGGCAAGCGATACAGGCAGCGGATGAGGAGCCGATTATCCTGGGAGCCAATCCCAACCGCCGCGGACTTGAAGTGCTCGAGTCACTCAAGCGCCAGGTCAATGATGCGGCTGAGGATGTGGGACTATCCAGTGCCGAGAGTCGCCGCCAGGATGAATTGGTGGCTCAGTTTCAGGCTGCATTAGCCGATGTTGAGCACCGACACTCGGCGGAAAAACCTGTATCGCCTCCTGAATTGGACCCCATTCCCAAAACTGAGGAAGAGGTGCCTCCCTATGGTGGCTTGCCTGCCGGACTGCAACTGCAAGTGCCTGAATTTGATATCAGTGCCCATGTATACGCTTCAGAGCCTTCCAAGCGTTGGTTGAATGTAGACGGTGCCGAATTGCAGGAGGGCGATAGTATCAAAGGAATATTAAAGGTTGTTGAGATCCGTCCAAGAGATGTGGTGCTGGAAATTCAAGGGCAGAGGTTTAGGGTACCGGCAATCTGACCTGGTTTTAAACTGGCGATGAACCTGAAAATGGACTTTCAATGGGGCGGATAGCCTCTGCATCCAGAGTCAATCTTCACCGTCTGGCCTGTTTAAACAAGCACTCTGAATGATGTTTGTTTGAACAGGCCTTTAATACCAGGTTCTGCTATGGCTCTAAGCTATATATGACTACGACATGGGGAAGATTAATGATTAGAGACAAGGAGTTGGGCCGGTAGACAGTTACAGAAACAAAAACGCCACTCAGTGAGTGGCGTTTTTGTTGTTTCATGGTGCCGGCACCAAGAGTCGAACTCGGGACCTACTGATTACAAGTCAGTTGCTCTACCAACTGAGCTATGCCGGCTAAATTGTGGTGCCCGAACCCGGAATCGAACCAGGGACACGCGGATTTTCAATCCGCTGCTCTACCAACTGAGCTATTCGGGCAACTGAACTGAGTGTCAGTCATCTACTTCGAACCGGGGGTTGAGGCCCGTGTCGTTCGGAGTGCGCGTATAATATAGTTCTGAATTTTTTCCTGCAAGTGCTTTTTCGGCATAAATCCTGTGTTCGCTCAGTTAATGCTCAGAATTGGGCTTTTTGAGCTGAAATCAAACTGATATCGCTTGAAAAGCCAGCAGGCCGCCCATTGCATCAAACTATCTTTGCCTCAATCTGCCGTGTTACCCGCAGCACTGTGGCTCTTTAAGCCCACCTTTTGTCCTTCTTTCTAAAATTTCGAAATAAATAGCCAATATTTAATGATTTTAGTTTTCATTTAGTTTCCATATGATGTGCTTAAGACATAGCTTAAGGATAGAAAATGCTTGCCAACACTCGTCAGGGCTACGGCCTTGTCAGCATTTTGAACCACTGGTTATCGGCCATTGCCGTGATAGGCCTGTTTGGGCTCGGCTACTGGATGGTTGATTTGACCTATTACAGTGCCTGGTATCAGAAGGGGCCGCATTTGCACAAGAGTATCGGCATTTTGCTGTTGGCGCTTACCTTGGTCAGATTGTTGTGGAAACTACTGAGCCCGTCGCCACAGGCGATACCGGACAAGCCTTTACTGCAGAAGGCGGCCCGTTTGGCGCATTGGGGACTCTACCTGTTGCTGCTGCTGATTATGTTGAGCGGCATATTGATCTCCACCGCCGATGGCCGGGGTATCGCGGTATTTGACTGGTTTGAGCTGCCGGGTGTCGGTGAGCTGTTTAACAATCAGGCCGATATCGCCGGGGCGATACATAAATACGCCGCCTATAGCTTGATAGCCCTGGTGGTGCTGCATGCCTTGGCGGCGCTGAAACACCATTTTATCGACAAAGATCAGACACTCGTCAGGATGATTAAACTCAAGAGAGGATAGCAAAATGAAAAAGACCCTGTTTGCCGGTATGCTTGGCAGCGCCCTGTTATTGCCTTGCGCCGTGAATGCCGCCGACTATGTGATTGATACCCAGGGCGCCCATGCCTCTATCAACTTTAGAGTCAACCATCTTGGCTACAGCTTTGTGGTCGGGCGTTTTAACGAATTTGAAGGCAGCTTCAGCTTTGACAAGGCCAACCCGGCAGATGCCAAGGTGAATGTGACCATCAACACCCAAAGCCTGGATTCAAACCATGCCGAGCGGGACAAGCACTTGCGTTCGGCCGACTTCATCAATGCCGGCAAGTATCCCAAGGCCAGCTTCAAGTCCACTAAGGTGGAGGACAAAGGCAATGGCGAATTGGCGATTACCGGTGACTTTACCCTCAATGGGGTCACCAAGCCGCTGACCATAGATGCCAAGGCTATCGGTGAAGGGCAGGACCCTTGGGGTGGTTACCGCGCCGGTTTTGTCGGTTCTACCGAGTTTGCCCTCAAGGATTACAAGATTACTACCGATCTGGGCCCGGCTTCCACTCACGTCAAACTCGACCTGGTGGTTGAAGGGGTTAAACAGTAACCCACAATAGTTTTTACAGAAGGCGCCGTCGGCGCCTTTTTCTTTGGCTTGTAAACTGGCAGCGAAAGTCACCGAAAGTCACCGAAAGTCAGCGCCGATATGGCACAATGAGCGCCAATAAAAACAATCAGGCCCGGATACCTGAGCCGCCGGTGAGTTGTGAGTTGAAACCATGTTGAATATCGAAACCCTTGAGCAGCTTAAACAACTGCTCGAAAGCCAACCCGCGGTATTGTTGCTGTTCGGCGGCGAGCATTGCGGCGTGTGTCAGGCGTTGAAGCCCAGAATAAGCGCCATGTTGGCCGACGAGTATCCACTATTGCAGGCGGCCTATATCGATTGTCAGGGCCCTGGCCAGCAGTTATCTGCCCAGATGAGTATCTTCAGTCTGCCCGTGGTGCAGGTCTATTTTGGCGGCGAAAAGTTTGCCGAGTTGCAGCGGGTATTTTCTCTGGCGGATCTGCGAGAGGCAATTGACAGGCCCTATCGGCTCAGTTTTGAGTCGTTTTAGCCCAAACAATGATGTGCCAGTATTCGATGCTTGTTTGATTAAGCTATTAAATATAGTTTCAACGCAAGTCGCACCTGCGCCTGGGATTGAGGTTAGATTATGAAGAGAGCAGTGAAGGCAGTCCAATTTTACTGATATTCAACAAACTGAGTTTTGTGAACTAGATCCCGTAGTCAATTTTGACTTTGGTGATAAGGCAACACAAGAGAAGATGATTAAGGATAAAGAAATATCAAATTATAATCTTTTTGGTCGAGAACCACCTAATCGCTTGTTGATTGTCAACCAGTGGTTAACTAACATCTCACTATAACTGACAACCTCGAAACCTTTACAGGCCTGCAGTCATAAACAAACCGCACCAAGAGTTCTGTCCACACAGCACAGATGCTGCAAGGTCCCAAGTCCATTGCCAATCGAGTATATCGCCGGTGAGCCCTGGATGGTGTTCGTGCCTGAATTCGCCACGAACTGGCCGATAAATCTCGTCGCGACAGCAAAAGATAAAGGCCCATAAGGGCCTTTTCTCATTTCGCTCGCTACAGCTATGGCGGCTTATTCATCTTCTGCCGGTGGCACATAACCTTCAATCTGTACTTCCTGACCTTCGAACAGGAAGGCGACCATCTGCTCTTCCAGCAGTTTGCGATCATCGACATTCATCATATTCAGTTTCTTTTCGTTGATCAGCATGGTCTGTTTTTTCTGCCACAGGCCCCAGGCCTCTTTGCTGATGTTGTCGAAAATGCGCTTGCCGAGTTCGCCGGGATACAGTTGGAAATCCAGGCCATCGGCTTCTTTCTTGAGATAGACGCAGTTAACTGTGCGTGCCATGTTTACTCCTTGGTCAGACTCGGTTCCAGGCTGGCCAATACCCGCTCTGTTGCAGCGGCCAGTCCCACCCGGGAAGGTTGGTTTAAGTTATACCAGAGACAGGGTTTGGGTTCCATTACCCTGTCTTTACTCTGGGCGCTGTGACCTTGGTCCAGCAGCATGTCTGTGGCTACTTTGCTCTTTAGTCGCAGCAACATAGGCTGAGCGTCCAGGTGAAAGTGGCTGAAGGTGTGACGAAAACCGGGCAGCTCAGTGATGCTGTGCTCTGCAAGCCCCAAGGCTTTGGCGGCTTGCTGCAGGTTTTGTCTGTTACCAAACTCGGGGAAACACCAGAGGCCGCCCCAGATCCCGGCGGGGGGCCTTTGCTGCAGCAAGATCTCGCCATCGTGTTCCAGCACCAGTAGCCAGGCTTCTTTGGCCGGAATCGCCTTCTTCGGCTTTTTGCCGGGGAAGTCGCCCTGGCGCCCCATTAGCTGCGCCTTGCAGTCGCGGGCGACCGGGCACTGGTCACAGGCGGGGCGGGAGCGGGTGCATATGGTGGCACCTATATCCATCATCGCCTGGTTGTATTTTTGGATCTCGGCCTTGGGCGTGAGCGCTTCTGTCAGCTGCCAGAGTTGGTTTTCCACATCCTTTTGCCCGGGCCAACCTTCTATGGCGCCGTGGCGGGCGAGTACCCGTTTGACATTGCCATCCAATATGGGGTGATGTTGCCCCAAAGACAGCGACAGCACAGCACCTGCGGTTGAGCGTCCAATGCCCGGCAGTGCCAGTACCGAGTCAAAGTCGGTTGGAAACTCGCCGTTAAACTCATCACGCACCTTGATGGCGGCCTTGTGTAGGTTACGGGCGCGGGCGTAATAGCCCAGACCTGTCCACAGATGCAGCACTTCGTCTATGTCGGCATTGGCCAGGCTGACAACATCGGGGAAACGGGTAATGAATTTTTGGAAGTAGGGGATAACGGTCGCGACCTGAGTCTGCTGCAACATGATTTCAGAAATCCATACTTTGTATGGGGTCTTTTGCTGTTGCCATGGCAGAGTCTTGCGACCATTCAAGTCGTACCATTTTACGATACGTTCTGCGAAAGAGGCTGTTTTGTTCATCGGCGCAGTGTAGCCGCAGCCAAGGGGCGAAACAAGGAGATTGATCCCCTCAAATGATTGACTTATTTCGTTCTTGTGGATTGTTGGTATACTTTTTCAGCATCAGGGCTTGCACTGTATGGTGAACTTTGGATAATGCCCTTCTTTTTCACACCTCTCTAGGGGCAAAAATGAGCGAAGTCACAACGGCCGAGTTTAACGAAGAAGGCAAGTATCTGCGCAAAGTAAGAAGCTTTGTGCTGCGTGAGGGGCGCCTCACCAAGGGCCAGGCCCAGGCCTTGGAAGCGCATTGGGGCAGCATGGGGCTGGATTATTCTCCCGAGCCTCTGGATTTGAACGCCGTCTTTGCCCGTGAGGCAGATACAGTGCTGGAGATAGGTTTTGGTATGGGCGCCTCACTGGTGACCATGGCCAAGGAAGCCCCTGAGCTTAACTTTATCGGTATCGAAGTGCACAAGCCTGGTGTGGGCGCCTGTCTTGCCGATGCCGGCGAAGCCGGAGTCACTAACCTGAGAGTATTCCATCACGATGCCATGGAAGTGCTGGAGCATGCCATTGCCGATAATTCTCTGGCGCGGCTGCAGCTGTTTTTTCCCGACCCATGGCACAAGAAACGCCACCACAAGCGCCGCATAGTGCAGCCGGCCTTTGCCGAGTTGGTGCGCCGTAAACTGAAAATTGGTGGTGTGTTCCACATGGCTACCGATTGGGAAAACTACAGCGAACACATGCTGGAAGTGATGAATGCCGCCCCCGGCTATCGCAACCTTTCCAGCGATGGCACTGTAGTGCCACGGCCGGATTATCGTCCGTTGACCAAGTTCGAGGCCCGCGGCCAGCGCCTGGGTCACGGTGTTTGGGATCTGATGTTCGAACGTACAGAGTAATTACACCTGAGGGAGAAGCAGTATGGCTATTCGCAGTCGTCGTTTGCGCAAGAAGTTGCGTGTTGATGAATTCCAGGAGTTGGGATTTGACGTTAGTTGGCGCTTTGCCGACTCTGTGTCGGAGGAACAGATAGATCCCCTGGTCGACCGTTTTATTGATGAAGTTATAGAACCTAGAGGCTTGGGCTTCCACGGTGGTGGCCACAGAGAGTGGGAAGGCATTATTGCCACCCAAAGAATTGGCAAGTGCACCGAAGATGACAGAAGCGCAGTCAAGGCATTCTGGGAAGCTCAGCCAATCAGCGAGTTGGAAGTCACTGAGCTGTACGACATTTGGTGGAGTTGATCCCGGACGAGGCCTTGCTTGAGCAGGTGCTCGACAGGGTTCGCCCTCTGATTGGCCAGGGTAAGGTGGCGGATTATATTCCGGCCCTTGCCCGGGTCAATGCCAACAAGCTGGGGATTGCCGTTACCATGGCCGACGGCACCACAGTGGGGGCAGGGGATTATTTAGAGCCTTTTTCCATTCAAAGTATTTCCAAAGTGTTCAGCCTGACATTGGCGCTGACACTCTATGAAGAAAGCGAAATCTGGAGCCGGGTAGGCAAAGAGCCGTCGGGTCACTCATTTAATTCTCTGGTGCAGGTGGAGTTGGAGCGCGGCATTCCCCGTAATCCCTTTATCAATGCCGGGGCACTGGTCATCGCCGACTTGCTGCAGAGTCGCCTCGGAGCGCCCAAGCACAGAATGCTGGAAGTGGTTCGCCGTTTGGCGGGTAATCCGCATATCTGCTACGACAAGGTGGTGGCCGATTCCGAGTATCAGCACAGTGCCCGCAATGCTGCCATTGCCTATCTGATGAAGTCCTTCGGTAACTTCAACAATGATGTGGATACTGTGCTGCGAAGCTATTTCCATTACTGCGCCTTGAAAATGAGCTGCGCCGATCTTTCCCGGGCTATGATGTATCTGGTCCAAGGCGGTAAGGCATTGGATGGCAAAGCGCTGATATCACCGCTGCAGAGCCGCAGACTCAATGCACTTTTGGCTACATCCGGGCTTTATGATGGCGCCGGTGAGTTTGCCTACCGGGTCGGCATGCCGGGCAAGAGTGGAGTCGGTGGTGGCATAATCGCGGTGATCCCCGGTGACATGTCCATCTGTGTCTGGTCGCCTGAGCTTGACCGCAGCGGCAACTCACTCGCCGGAACGGCAGCGCTGGAGCAACTCAGGCTGGCTGTTGGCCGCTCAATTTTCTGATCCCAAAGGCAGCATTCCGCTGCCTTTGTTTTTTACGCCATACCATAGCTTTCAGCCTAAAGTTGCACATTAGGCGCTTGCCGGGTTTCCGGCCACTATGTAGCCCATCACCTGCGGTGCGCTGGCCGTTAAACAGGGAAGTTGTTGTGAATACGTCCCTGTTTTCGACGGTCACAGTTTCGCCTGTGCCAGGGAAATAGGCGTATATCTGTGGGTATATAAGCAATTTCAAGCAACGCTATGATTGCAGAATTGCACCAACTCCCGCTCGAAGCGGCCGCAGGGCGTTGATGATAATCGCGTAGCGAGGCATGGCCGTTCACGGGCGTCCAGCCCTTCACGGCATTGGGACTCCTGTCCGGCAGATGCTGACGCAGCTCAGTCGAATCAGGGGCGAGTGTCGCCTAGCGACGAGCTAACGAGCGCGAAACAGGATGTTGAGCTGGGCCAGAGTCACATGGATGTGACTCTGAGCGTCTGGCGCGATAGCGAATTGGCATCATAAGCACAAGGGGTTTTCCGCTGCGTGGCGGGTCGCTGGGGGTTTGGAAAGGGGGCGAGTCGATACAGCCCCCTTTCCTCGGGAGTGGGGTGAAGCTCCACGACTTTAGGCCGCAGGTACAGCGGCTAGCATAGCTTCCAGCTAAAAGTATCTAAGCTCGTATTGGCCGAACTTCCGGCAACGGATGTTGCTCATTGCCTGCCGCAGGCTTATGCACAGGCGATCCTGTGACTCGCTGCAAGTACGTCCCTGTAAGCTCTACCTCGCCATCCCTGGCTCGGAAGGTCACAGTTCCGCCTGTGCCTGAAAATGAGGTGTATGTCTGCGGGCATATAGGTCGCTTCAAACAAGTTAGCTCTTACAGAATTGCACCGACTCCCCTTCGGAGCCGCCGCTGGCGTTGTTGCAAATTGGCGTAGCCGAGACAGGGATGTCGAGGCTCGAAGGTCGAGCAAGGCGAATGTTGCGAAGCGACAAGTTCATGAGCGCGAGCCAAGGAAGGCGAGCTGGCCGTTATGCATGGATGCATTTGGCGAGTCCTGAGTGTAGCCAGTTTGTTTCATAAGCCAGCGGGGATTTCGGCTACGTCGGGGTGTCCTTGGGGATGCAAGGGGCTTTGGACAAGCAAAGCCTCTTGCCCGGTGTGGTTTGGCGAGAGTTGCGTAGCAACATGCTTTCGAGCGCGAGTCATGGATGACGAGCTGGCCCTTGTGCATGGATGCATTTGCTCCACGACTTTAGGCCGCTGGCACAGCGGCTATCAGGCTTTGAACCAAATCCCACCAATAAACCTGGTTTTAGCTGCCAGCTAAGTTGCAGCCCATCACCTGCGGTGCGCTTTCGCACAGGCGATCCTGTGACTCGCTGCAAGTACATCCCTGTAAGCTCTGCCTCGCCATCCCTGGCTCGGAAGGTCACAGTTCCGCCTGTGCCTGAAAATGAGGTGTATGTCTGCGGACACTTCAGATGTTTCAAGCTACTCCATTCTCACAGAATTACACCGACCCCGCTCGAAGCTCCACGACTTTAGGCCGCTGGCACAGGGGCTATCATGGCTTTGAACCAAATCTCACCAATAAACTTGGTGTTAGCTGTAATCTAAGTTGCAGCCCATCACCTGCGGTGCGCCTTTCGCACAGGCGATCCTGTGACTCGGCGTTAATACGTCCCTTATCTCCATGGATGGAGTGTATGCCGACATTTGTCTGGAACAAAATTCGGCCCTGTTTTCGACGGTCACAGTTCCGCCTGTGCCTGGAAAATAGGCGTATGTCTGCAGCTCAAAACAACTCTGTGTGGGAAGAGTTGCACCAGGTCCCCTTTGGAGCCGTCGCTGGCATTGTTGCCAATTGGTTCGAAGGGGCGAACTGGCCCTTGTGCATGGATGCACTTGCTCCACGACTTTAAGCTGCTGGCACAGCGGCTATCATGGCTTTTAATCCCGAATGCAGTGAAGAAAAGGAACTGTCTAGGCCATCCTGAGTATTCCCTGTTAAACCTTTCTTTGGTTTCTTGTGTCTTATTCATCATAACGGCTACAAGTTGGCAAAATTTGCCACTCGTAGATGGTGGATTTTCATATTTTGCTGCCTTTCTTGATATTAATTCTTTTAATATCAGTTAATTATAACTTTGGCACAAAGTCTGCTTTATTCTGAGCCATAAGCGGTAATCAAGTTTACTCGGCAGATTAAAACGAGAGGGAAGACAGAATGAAACAAGCGATTGGTGGAATATCTTTGGTGTGTGCACTGTTTGCGGCGGCGCCTGCTATGGCGATCAACTTTGAGCCAAGAGATGAGCAATGCGAGATGTCGCTCAACTACGACATCTCACTGGAACCCAAGAAGCTGAGTGTCAGTAATCAAGGGAAAGAACACTATCGAATTGAGCCGGGCCGCCTCTATGTGGAAGGTGAAGAAGTGGTCTTGAATGCCGAGCAGAGCAAGCTTGTCAACGAGTACTCGGATGCCATGGCTCAGCAGTTACCCGAAGTCATCTCTTTGGTGGAAGATGCCGTCACCATGGCGAGCGAGGCCCTGAGCATGGCCCTGACACCACTCTTGGGGGATGCCGCCGCTGCCAAGTTGGATGAAACTATGGGCAGTCTGCAACAGAGAGTCTATGAAGTGGCTCATCGCAATGGTGACCAGTACTTCCTCGGGGCCACTGAAGAGTCGTTGGAAAACGCCTTTGGTGATGAGTTTTCCAAAGAGATAGAGCAACTGGTGCAGCAGTCGCTAGGCAGTTTAATTATGGCTATGGGCAGCGCCATGATGTCAGGTGAGGGCGAAACCTTTGATGAGAAGATCAATGCCTTCAGCCAGAAGATGGAAAAGATGGGCAAGGATATTGAAGTGCAAATGGAGTCTCGTGCCCAGGAGATGGAGCAGAGAGCCGACGCGCTTTGCGACAACTTCCAACGTTTGCTGGTGCTGGAAGACAAGTTACGCAAGCAGATCCCTGAGCTGGGCGAATTCCAGGTACTGTCCGGCAAGGTTGAACTGCAGCAATAAGATTTAAGCTGGTGATTCCCCCTGTATCTTCCCCTCCCTTGATACAGGGGTTTTTTATTGGTTGTCTGTTGATTATGCCATCACTGCGGCGGTTTTTTTGGCTCAAAGCTATCCTTGGGTTAGAGTCAATAACAAAGAATTGGTATACTTCGCAAAAATAATAAAACTGACACCCAAGTCAGGACTCAGTGACTCTACCCAGTGCGCTTTCCAAAACCCGGCAGCCCACACCCCATTTTGGGGTCTTGACGGTGAGGCCCGTCGCTTTTCCAGGAAAGCTTTTACCAGTGTTGTAAACGGCTTAAGGCGACTTTCATGTTAGAACTGTTAGAACCTATCGCTATTTTCACTCATGTCGCCCGTGCCGGCAGCTTCAGTGCAGCGGCGCGCAGGCTTGGAATATCCAAATCCAAGGTCAGTACCCAGGTTGCCGATCTTGAACATAAACTCGGGATCCAGTTGATCCAGCGAACGACCCGTAGCTTAAGCCTCACCGAAGCCGGTAATCTGCTGTATGTGCAAGGGGAAGAACTGCTCCGGGATGCGGATCAGGCGGTGGCCAGTGTGCACAACCTTAATGATGCCACCCGAGGCGTGCTCAAGGTAGGTATCTCCCAGTCATTCGGCACCATGCATATTATTCCGGCACTGCCCGAGTTTATGACCCGTCATCCGGATCTCGAGCTGCAGGTGAGCCTGTTGGACCATAAGGTTGATGTGGTCAGTGAAGGCCTGGATCTGCTGCTGACCATGTCAGAGCAACTGCCTCTGGGAATGGTGGCCCGCCCGCTGATGAAGTGTCAGTTCCTGCTGGTGGCATCCCCCGGGTATGTTGCAGCTCACGGTATGCCGGCCCGTCCGGAGCAGCTGGTGGAGCACAACTGTTTGGTTTACCACGGTGAATGGCATGAGCACAGCGTTTGGCAATTCAAGAAGGGCGATGATTACTGTGAGATAGGGGTTTCGGGTAATTTCAGAGTCGACAATGCGCCGGCGCTTAAGTCTGCCGCTGTCAGTGGGCTTGGGGTGGTTTATCTCGCCAGTTATCTGCTGGAAGATGAAATAGAAAAAGGTACTCTGGTTCCTCTGCTTCCCGATTGGCAACTGACTCATCATCTGCCGCTGCAGGCTGTTTATCCAAGACGTAAACACTTGGCCCCCAAGGTGAGTGCCTTTATCGAGTTCATCAAGGATCATATAGGTACGCCACCTTATTGGGACAAAAAATATGCAGATCTGTTTGCCCAACGCCAGGAAAAATAAAGAAATATCGTTCTTATAATAGAACAATGAAAAACACTCAAGTTCCGCTTGGGTGTTTTTTGTTTATATATCATATGGATGTTAGGGTTTTATTGGTTTATTCAACCGCTTTATTATTTGATGGGCTTTAAAGATTTTTAATAACCCAGTTGCAGTCTGTTCTGAAATCAATACAATGGTTGCAGTTGATTCGGGTGGAACCAACATACGGGTGTGCCGCGGGACTGACCCCTCCTGCTGTAGACTGCTTGGTTCAACACAGAGTGTTAAGCCCTTATCAATGCCGACCCAGGTTTTCGAACTAAAACAATGTCGGCCTTAAAACCATCATCCTGATTTTGGTTTACCCCGGCCCAGGTGGCCGGGGTATTTTTATGCCTGTTTTCAGGACGGAATCAAGCGCATAAAAAGCCGCTCATGGGAGAGGCAGTTGATTCAGTTTCAAGCTTGGCTTTGCGCGGCTACCCAGTCTTTTACCTCCTGCTCCAGTACATTCAGCGGCAAGGGGCCGTTTTTCAAGACCAGAGTGTGGAAGGCGCGAATGTCGAAACGCTCACCCAGCGCCTCCTTGGCGTAGGCTCTAAGCGCAAGTATCTTGTTCATCCCCACCTTGTAAGCGGTTGCCTGCGAGGGCATAACTATGTGCCGCTCAAACATTTTTACTGCGTCAGATTCGGCATTGGGAGTGTTATCCATGTAATAGGCTATGGCTTGCTCTCGAGTCCATTTCTTGGCATGGATCCCGGTATCTACCACCAAACGGCAGGAGCGCCATAGCTCCATCGCTAATCTGCCAAAGTCTGAGTAGGGATCGCTGTAAAGCCCCATCTCCTTGGGGAAGTACTCACTGTAAAGGCCCCAGCCCTCGATATAAGCCGTGTAAGAGCCGAAGCGACGAAAGCTGGGAAGTCCTTCCAGTTCCTGGGCTATGGCTATCTGCATGTGATGCCCGGGGATCCCTTCATGGTAGGCCAGTGCCTCCATTTGGTATTTGGGCATAGCCATTATGTCATAGAGGTTGGCATAGTAAGTTCCCGGGCGACTGCCATCGGCCGAGGGCTGGTTGTAGAAAGCCTTGCCGGCAGACTTCTCCCTGAAGGCTTCCACCTGTTTGACTATCAAAGGCGCCTTGGGCTTTACCTTGAATACTTCATCCAGGCGCGAGTTCATGTTATCGATAAGGGCGATGGCCTCTCTCAGGTAGGCCCGGCGGCCGGCGTCATTGTCCGGGAAGTAGAAGTCCTCATCTTGGCGCATAAACTCGAAGAAGGCTTTGAGATCGCCCTTGAAGCCAACTTTGTCCATGATGGCGCGCATTTCGCCGTGGATCCTGGCGACCTCGTCCAGTCCTAATTGATGAATGGTATCGGCGCTCATCTCTGTGGTGGTGGTATTGGCCAGGGCATTGTTGTAGAAGGCGCTGCCGCTCGGGAATTTCCAGACACCATCTCTGCTGTCGGCCCGTTTTTCCAGGGTTTCGAGATAGGCAATCAGCTTTTGGTAAGCTGGCCTCAATTGTTCTTTGAGGGCGATGGCGGCTTGATCCAGCAGTTTATCTTGGGTGTCTTCATTCAGCTTGAGTTTTGCCAACTTGCCCTTGAAGTCGGCCCAGATAGCGCTGTCCGGCTCACCATCAAACGGCGCGCCATGAATAATATTGCGGCTGTCTGAAAGTACGTGGGGGAATACGAACTTGGGGGCGATTATGCCTTCCTCGGCGCGAACCTCGAGGGCGGTGATCAGCTGCTCAAACAGCTCAGGAACCCCGGCTATACGGCTGATATAGGCGCGGGCATCGGCTTCGTTGGCTATCGAGTGTTGGTTTATCAACAATGAAGGTACCAGCGAGTGAATGCCGTACATCTGGTTGACCGGGTAGTTGTAGTGGCGGAACTTATCATCGCGGATCTGGCGTTGCAGTTTGGCGGTTAACAGCTCCAGGCTCAACTTACTCTGTGAGTCCAACTTTGTCGGATCCAGTTGTGACAGGCGCTCAAGCTGCTGCTTGGCGCGAGCAAGCGCGGCATCATCGGCCGCATCGCCCAGTGAGTCCCATTTGCCGTAATCTGTCTTGATACCAAGAAAGGTCTGCCGCACCGAGCTGGCGGCGACATCCTCGTTGAAGATGGCTTCAAACAGGGCGTTGGCTTTGGCGGATTCGGCCTTGATGACCTCAGGAGCCAGGTTTGATGCTTGGTTACTCTGCCCGGAGACGGAGGCTTGGGCGAGAAGGGGATAACTGCTGCTTAAAACGGCGCCAAGGGCCAGCGTCAACAGACTTTTTCTTATGGTTATAGGCATGGACAACTTCCTTTTTGCTTGGCAATGGCAGGCCGGATGACGATGGCCCGAGTCAGGAAAGACGCACAGAAACCGCGACTGCTATGGCTCATTTGCGTCTAAAGAAGTTAATCCTAATGAAGTTGAGTAATTAAGTATTGGCGTAAATGTTAGAAAATATTTCCTCTTGCTGCTTTCGCTTTGGCAGCAGCAAGAGGAGGCTAAGAAGAGATGGAGTTAACAAAACTGCGACAGCAGATCGTTGACGAACATATGTCCCTTGTTAGTGAGCTTCCAGTAGCCGGGAGTGATCTCCACCAGCCCGCGCTCGGCGGCCTGCTGCATGCCTTTATCCAGGGTGTTGGCCGCAACGCCGGTGCGCGCTTCAAATTCGCTCCAGGGGATGGGGCTCATCAGTCGCAGCCTGTTCATCAGGTACTCCAGCGCCCTGTCTTTGGGCAGTACATCACTTACCTCAAATAGATAATCCTCTGTGGCCAAATAACCCTTTGGATGTTTTATCTTTACCGTGCGTACTATGCGGTCCTGCTCCGGTAGCGTCAGCTTGCCGTGGGCGCCGCAACCAATTCCCAGATAATCACCGAACTCCCAATAGTTGAGGTTATGGCGGCACTGAAAACCGGGTTTGGCGTAGGCGGATATTTCATACTGCTGGTAGCCAAGGGCTGCGAGTCTTTGCTGGCCCTGTTCATAGATGTGCCAAAGCGCTTCATCGTCCGGCAGCTGCGGCGGGCGTGAATGAAACAGGGTGTTTGGCTCTATGGTGAGCTGATACCAGGACAGGTGCGGAGGATTGAGCGCCGCCGCCGTGTCGATATCGGCCATGGCCTCTTCAAAGCTCTGGTTCGGTAGACCGTGCATCAGATCCAGGTTAAAGCTCTGGTATCCGGCTGCAGCAACGCCTTTGGCGGCGTTGACTGCTTCATCCTTGCCATGAATTCGCCCCAGCAGGTTGAGCTTGTCTTTGGCAAAGCTTTGCACACCTATGGAGAGGCGAGTGACACCTGCTGCGCGGTAAGCGCTGAAGTCATCATGTTCCAGAGTGCCTGGGTTGGCCTCCATGGTGATCTCTATGTCATCGGTAAAGGGAATGCGCCGATTCACGCCTTGCAGCAGCCTGCCTATCTGGGCAGCATCGAATAGGGAGGGGGTGCCGCCACCGATAAAGATGCTGTGCAGTTGCCGGCCTTGAACATAGTGCAGGTCGGCGTCGAGATCGCCAAGCAGAGCATCGACATATTCCTGCTGTGGCAGCTCACCCTGTTTTCCGTGAGAGTTGAAATCACAGTAAGGGCATTTCTGCACACACCAGGGAATATGAATATAGAGACTTAGCGGTGGCAGCGTCAGCATTAGCCGAGGATCCCCTGTTGTTTGAAGGCTTCAAGCAGCAATTTCAGCGCCTTGCCTCTGTGGCTGAGATGGTTCTTTTCATCACTGCTGAGCTCGGCGGCAGTTTGCTGGTAACCACAGGGAATGAATACGGGATCATAACCATGGCCATTGTCACCCTTGGGTTCAAAACCTATTTCACCTTCCCAGGCGGCCTGGCAGATAATGGGAGTCGGATCCTTGGCATGACGCATATACACAAGTACACACTGGAAACGGGCGGTACGGGGGGCAGGCGTTGCCTCTATGGCGCCAAGCAGCTTGTTGTAGTTGCCTTCGGCCGTGGCGTTGGCGCCACTGTAACGGGCAGAATAGATGCCGGGAGCGCCGTCCAGAGCATCAACTTCGAGGCCTGAGTCATCGGCGATAGCGGGCAAGCCGGTGATTTCGGCGGCATGGCGCGCCTTGATAATGGCATTTTCAACAAAAGTGGTGCCGGTTTCCGCCACTTCAGGCACGTCGAATTGGTTTTGTGGCAACACCTCAATATTGAAGGCGCTGAACATCTCGGCGAATTCTTTGAGTTTTCCCTTATTGCCACTGGCAAGCACTATCTGTTTCATCTTGGATTTTCCTTATTTCGCAATGCCGGCAATAGTACCATTTTGCAAAAGAGTTTACTCACTCAGCGACAATGAAAAGGCGCGAAAACAAGTAGAGCCGTGGAAGGTTTGAGCCCTAATGGCTGCTGTCGTTTCTCTAAGTCGGCAGTCAATACCCCTCGGGGCGGCCATAAAAAACGCCGCTCATTCGGCGGCGCTCTATTGACGGAATGTACAGCTCAATCGACGTAGAATTTCTGTTTAAAGGCCAGAGTGGTGTTGAGCTCGTTGCCGTGTTTGATCAGGATTTGAAAGTTAATCTCCTGATCGTCACGATAGGGCACCTCGGCAATATAGTAGATGGCATCACCCTCGCGAATTTCACGGAACTTCAACTGCATTCTGGCATCGATAAGGTTGTTGGCCAGGCCGGATATCTCGACCGGTACTGCCGGATTGCCCTCTTCACTGGTATCCAGTACGGCGATATTGATGATACCCGTATAACGGCTGCGTTCTATGCCATAGTTCTTGGCGATGGATGGCGTCAAAAAGGTGCTGCCCAGCGCCATATAGTGGATATCGAAATGGCCGACGGTCTGTTTCTGTTCGGCCTGAGCGACACCGGTCAGAGAGCCGAGACACAAAAGCAGGGTCAAAAATTTGCGCAACATAATGCTTTACCTGAGGTTAAGTGTGTTGAGTTGATTATAGTCCCTTGTCTGCTGCCATGGCATCAGAGTAAGGCCTCGATTTCTGCGGGTAATATCTTGGGCGCTTCAATACGCACCTGCTTATGGCGGCCCAGCTCTCCCTTGACTATGGCTATCTGCCCCTTGGGCACCTTGAAGGCCTTGGACAGATACTTGGTCAGGTGGGCGTTGGCTTTGCCGTCCACAGGTGGCGCGGTAATGGCCACCTTGAACTCTTCACCATGCAGGCCAACCAGTTGATCCCGGCTGGCCTTGGGCTGGATATAGAGATTGAGCAACAGGTCCTGCTGCTCCCAGCTAACAGCTTTCATCAGGCAATGGCCCAGAAAGGAATCGTCTTGGCCAGCAGTATGTTAATGAAATTCATCAACACCATCAGCACCAGCAGCGACAAGTCCAGCCCGCCCATGGGGGGCAGGAAGCGGCGAATGGGCGCCAGCAGTGGCTCGGTCAACTGCATCATCACATACTCAATCGGATTGCGGCCCTGGCTGACCCAACTGAGGATGGCGCGGATGATCAGGATCCAGAACAGCAATACCCCAGCCTTTTTAAACAAGGACACCAGCGCAAACATCAAGGTGGCAACCAGGTTGAACTCCTGGCCCGCCATCAGGGTCAGCAAGAGTATTTTGACCACCACCACCAGCAGTGCCAGCACCACAGAGGCCGTATCCAGACTGCCTATGGAGGGCAGTATCCGCCGCATGGGCGCCACAATGGGGTGGGTGGCCTTGACGATAAACTGGCTGAAGGGGTTATAAAAATCTGCCCGCACCAGCTGCAGCCAGATCCTCAGTATGACTACCATAAAATAGAGGTCGAATACGACTGTAATCAGGTAAATCAATGCGTCATTCATGAAAAGTTTCGCCCTTGGGTCGTTTAGAATTCTTTGGCCATGGCTTCAGCCCTGGCAATACAGTTGTTCATTGCTTGCTTGATCAGTCCCTTGAGATCACCCCGTTGGAAGGTTTCCACTGCTTCATGGGTGGTACCGCCCTTGGAGGTGACATTCTGCCGCAGTTGGCCGGCGCTCAGCTGAGGATTTTGAATCACCATCTGTGAGGCACCCAGCGCCGCCTGCTGCACCAGTAACCTGGCCTTGGATTCATCCAGCCCCAGCTCTTTGGCCGCATCCATCATGCCTTCCATAAACAGGAAAAAATAGGCTGGAGAGCTGCCCGCCAAGGCGATCACCAAATTGAGATCCGCTTCTTTGTCTACCCACAGGGTCTCGCCGCCACTGGCCATAATCTGCTGACAAAGATCTTTATCCGCCTGCTCAACCCCACTTGCGGCATAAAGGCCTGTCATGCCACAGCCAAGTTGGGTTGGGGTGTTGGGCATAGTGCGGATAAGCTTAATCTGTTGGCCGAAGTAGTCATTGTATCTGGCGGCCGGGATCCCTGCCGCTATGGTAATAAACAGCTTGTCGGCCAGCGGCAGTGTTGCCAGTTGCTCACACACCTGCTGCATCAGTTGCGGTTTGACCGACAGCACTATGATATCGGCCCAGTCACAGGCGGTTTGGTTGTCTGTGGTGGTGAGGATGCCGAAATCGCGCTTGAGGGCATCGAGTTTAGCTGTGCTTGGGTTGCTGGCTTGGATCAATTCAGCCGGATAACCGCTGCCCACCAGCCCGCTGATGATACTGCGGCTCATATTGCCGGCGCCGATAAAACAGATTTTCTTTTGAGCCATGCTGTCCCCTGTCACTTGTGATTGGAGTGTATCCCGCATCGGCTTTGACCGTGCGGGAGATATTAGTATTTGGGCCAATACTATCAAAAACAAGGTCTCAGCGGCCAATCTCAGATCTTATTGGCTGGTTTATCAGCCGTAGTTACGCTCGCCGAAAATAGCGCTGCCGACTCTGACCATAGTAGAGCCCTTGGCGATGGCGAGTTCAAGATCCTGACTCATACCCATGGACAGGGTATCCACCTGTGGAAACTTGAGCTTCAGTTCGGCAAACAGTTGCTGCATGTGCGACAGCTCCGCCTCAAGCCTTGGTCCTTCACCGGCACTGGGAATTGTCATCAGTCCCCTGAGTTTGAGGTTGGGCAATGAGTCCACCAGGCTCGCCAGCTCAAACATTTCGCTCTGTGTTGCTATTCCTGCTTTGGAACTCTCACCCGAAACATTGATTTGAATGCAGATTTCCAGTGGAGGCATGCCTTCAGGGCGCTGCTCCGACAGGCGGCGGGCGATCTTTTCCCGCTCCAGGGTGTGCATCCAATGGAAGTGCTCGGCGACAATTCTTGATTTATTGGATTGCAGCGGGCCGATAAAGTGCCATTCTATATCGGGACAGCGCTGTGCCAATTCCATGGCTTTCTGTTGCCCCTCCTGGACATAGTTTTCGCCAAAGCAACGTTGCCCGGCGGCATAAGCTTGTTCAATGTCGGCGACCGGTTTGGTCTTGCTGACAGCCAGCAGCTTGATCTCGCTTGCATTTCGGGACGAAATTTGCGCCGCTTGAGCTATCCTGCGCTGGGCTAGTGCCAGTCTGTCTGCTATTGTTGTCATGATGTAAACTTTTTGGTTGAACGGATATCCCAAACTATGGAAATCACTGAATTATTGGCCTTTAGTGTAAAGCATAACGCTTCGGATCTGCACTTATCGGCCGGTGTGCCTCCCATGATACGCGTCGACGGTGAGGTCAGAAAGATTAATGTCCCTGCGCTTGATCACCAAGGGGTTCACAGACTTGTCTACGACATAATGAATGACAAGCAGCGTAAGGATTATGAAGAGTTTCTGGAAATCGACTTTTCCTTTGAAGTTCCCAATCTTGCGCGTTTTCGTGTCAATGCCTTCAATCAGTCCCGCGGCGCCGCCGCGGTTTTTCGTACTATTCCCAGCGATATTTTGACTTTGGAACAACTGGGCGCGCCGGAAATCTTCAAGAAAATCGCTTCATATCCTCGCGGCCTGGTGCTGGTAACCGGCCCCACAGGTTCGGGTAAGAGTACTACCCTGGCGGCGATGATAGATTACGTCAATGAGAACCGCCACGATCATATTCTCACCATTGAAGACCCTATCGAATTTGTGCACCAAAACAAGCAATGCCTTATCAACCAGCGGGAAGTGCACCGCCATACCCACAGTTTTAACGCCGCCCTCAGAAGCGCTCTGCGTGAAGACCCGGATGTCATTCTGGTCGGTGAGATGCGGGATTTGGAAACCATACGCCTGGCGATGACAGCAGCAGAAACCGGCCACTTGGTGTTCGGTACTTTGCACACCACCTCGGCGGCCAAGACCATTGACCGTGTGGTTGACGTATTCCCCGCAGGCGAGAAGGACATGGTGCGTACCATGTTGTCTGAGTCGTTGCAGGCGGTTATCTCCCAGACCCTAATCAAGAAGGTTGGCGGCGGCCGGGTGGCGGCCCATGAGATCATGATGGGTACCCCGGCTATCCGAAACCTTATCCGTGAGGACAAGGTGGCACAGATGTATTCTGCTATCCAAACCGGTATGGCTCATGGCATGCAAACCTTGGAGCAGAGCCTGCAGAACCTGGTGAATCGCGGCTTGATCAGTCGGGAGGATGCCATGGCCAAGAGCTCCAACAAACAAGCGAATTTCTAAGGAGTCCCCATGGACGTCAGACCTTTTCTCAAGGCTATGGTGGAGCGCAAGGCCTCGGATCTCTTTGTTACCGCCGCCTTTCCTCCCAGTGCCAAGGTGGACGGTGAACTCAGACCCTTGGCGGAAAACGCCTTTACCCCGGCGCAGTCGCTGGAGTTTGTCGAATCTTTGATGACGCCGGAGCAGAAAAAAGAGTTTCACGAGACCCGTGAATGTAACTTTGCCGTGGGCGCCAAGGAGCTGGGGCGTTTCCGGGTCAGTGCCTTCTGGCAACGGGAGTCGGCGGGCTGCGTGATGCGGCGCATCGAAACCAAGATCCCTACTGTGGAGCAGCTGTATCTGCCGCCCATCCTCAAAGACTTGGTGATGAGCAAGCGTGGGTTGGTGATTATGGTAGGGGGAACAGGTACGGGTAAGTCCACCTCACTGGCGGCACTTATCGGTTACCGTAATGCCAATGCCAGGGGACACATACTTACTATCGAAGATCCGGTGGAATTTGTTCACCAACACGGCAAGAGCATTATCACCCAGCGGGAAGTGGGTATAGATACCGAGTCGTTTGATGCGGCGCTCAAGAGCTCATTGCGCCAGGCGCCGGACGTTATCCTTATCGGTGAGATCCGTACCCAGGAAACCATGGAGTTTGCCCTGTCGTTCGCCGAAACCGGCCACTTGTGTATGGCAACCCTGCACGCCAATAACGCCAACCAGGCGCTGGATCGCATCATGCACCTGGTGCCTGAGAGTAAGCACCAACAGCTCTTGTTTGACCTGTCGCTTAACTTGCGTGGTATTGTGGCCCAGCAGCTGGTGCCCAAGGTGGACGGCAGCGGTCGGCGCGCCGCCATCGAAGTGCTGATTAACACTCCCAGGGTGGCCAGTCTTATTCAAAAGAACGAGCTGCACGTGCTTAAGGAGACCATGGCCAAGTCCAACGAGCAGGGGATGCAAACCTTCGATCAGGCGCTGTTCAAGCTCTACTGTGAAGGGGAGATCAGCTACGCCGATGCACTGCATCATGCTGATTCGCCGAACGACCTGCGACTTATGATTAAACTCCACAGCAACGACACAGGTAATTCAGGTTTCATGGAGGGGGTCACCCTGGATATGGATTAATAGGTTGATACCGTTTTCAGTAGGATTTTAACTACTCTACTTGGATGAAAAGGCGTCACTCTGACGCCTTTTGTGTTGATATTGAGTGGATTGTTCGAAAAACAACTGTGTTTTTGTTATTGTGTTGCGCCTGTTTTGTGAAAAGGATGGAAGGGGAATGCAATTGCGGCAAACCACTTTATTTTCAGCTTTGGGTCTGGCGCTGGCCGGTTGTTTCACTCTGCCGGCCGCGGCCGTGCCGGTTTCCGACGAGCTGGATATCGGCGGGGCGGTACGAGTCAACTATGGCTGGAAAGACTATGATGACGATGCCAAGTTAGAGTTCGAGCTGTTTCGTGCCGATGTCAAATACGACAATGGAGAACTGTTTGCATCGGCTCAGTATCGTTGGTATCAGGATCAGGATGTGATCCAGCATGCCTTCTTTGGCTATCGTTTTTCAGAAAATTCGGACATTCGCCTCGGGGTCACCCAGGTGCCTTTCGGTTTGCTGCCCTATGCAGCTCATTCCTTCTGGTTTGGTGCGACTTATTATCTCGGCTTTGAGGATGACTATGATGCCGGTATTCACTGGCACTACAGCAAGGACGGTTGGCGTTACGATCTCGCCTGGTTTGCCAATGATGAATATGGCGACGGCAGTCGCTTCAAGCGTTATTCCTTCGATATTGCTACCACAGAAAATGCTCCCTATGAAGAAGCCGGGCAGTTTAACGCCAGGCTAGAGCGCAGCCTGAAGTATGGCGAGTTTGCCCATAAACTGGGTGCCTCTGTGCAATACAGCCGTTTGGACTACAAGCCCATGGCTGGCGCTGTTGCCGGTGAAGACACTGATGGTCTGGCGGTAGCCGGCCATTGGCAAATGGATTGGCATGCCTGGCAGACTCAGGTGCAGTATCTGCATTATGACTATGACATGCCCGGCGAGCGTCTGGCGCTGTCGGCTTTTGCCTATCCGTTTGAGATAGCGGCCGAGGCCGATGTGGTTACATTTAATTTGTCGCGCAGCATAGATGTTGATTGGGGCCCTATTACTCAGCTCAACTGTTACAACGACTACAGCCAGGTATTTGCCTCTGGTACCGGGTTGGATGACTCGGTGCAAAATGTCACTGGGTGCGCCATCAGTGCCGGTAAGTTTTACTCTTATGTCGACTGGATTGCCGGTAAAAACATGTGGTTTGTCAACGGCCCGGGCATAGGTATTGCCGAAGGTGACAGCAGCTGGCATTCGAGGCTGAATATCAATGTCGGCTTCTATTTTTAACAGCTGAAGCTAAACTGCTGTAGAGTGCAAACAAGAGATCAAACAAATGGAGGTGTTATGCTGAAGACATTCAAGCCCCTGGCAAGATTGAATTTAACCGTGCCGACATTGAAGGGACTGGCTTTGACTGGTTTGGCTTTTACAGCATGGGTTTTGGCGCCCACGGTGGCTGTTGCCGGTCAGTGCCCCGATTACCTCAATATCAAGTTGAGAAAGCTCCATTCCCAGGAGTCTGTCGACCTGTGTGAACTCACCCAAGGTAAACCTGTGCTTCTGGTCAATACCGCCAGCAACTGTGGTTTCACGCCTCAATTCAAGGCGCTTGAAGCCCTGCATAAGGACTACCGCGAGCGTGGGCTGGTGGTGATAGGTTTCCCATCCGATGACTTCTTCCAGGAAGAAAACCAAGAGAAAGATACCGCCAAGGTGTGTTACATCAACTATGGCGTGACCTTCACCATGGTGGCCACCTCTGCGGTTCGCGGCAGCGATGTGAATCCGGTATTTGCTTATCTGGGGCAACAGGCCGGGGCGCCCAAGTGGAACTTCTACAAGTACCTGGTCAGTGGCGACGGTAAACAGGTGCAGAGCTTTAACTCCAGAGTCAAACCCGATAGCGATGAATTGATCAAAGCGATTGAATCTGTGCTTTAATATCTGACTTATTCGTTTTCTATCTGAGGTGATTTTGGCTAAGTTTATCGGTCTTGATAAAGACAAGGGCCACGCCGGGCGTGGTAAAACCGGGATATTGCTGTTGAATCTGGGGACGCCGGACGCACCGACACCCGCGGCGGTGCGGCGTTATCTGGCCGAATTTCTCTCCGATCCCAGGGTGGTGGAGATCCCCAAGGCGCTGTGGAAGCTTATTCTCCATGGCATTATTCTCAGGGTCAGGCCAGCCAAATCGGCGGCCCTTTACCGTGAGGTGTGGACTGATAAGGGCTCGCCACTGATGGATATCAGTGAGCGCCAGACCCGGGCCTTGGCAGAAAAGCTCAAGGCCGAAGGTGTTGAAGCCGAAGTTGCCTTGGCGATGCGTTATGGCAACCCGGCGGTGGGCGATGTGCTCAAACGCCTGCACAACCAAGGGGTTGATAAACTGGTTGTACTGCCGCTCTATCCTCAATATGCCGGCCCTACCACGGGCTCTGCGTTTGATGCCATAGCCAAAGAGTTGACTCAATGGCGTTACCTGCCGTCGCTGCATTTTATCCATACCTACCACGATAATCCGCTGTTTATCGAGGCGCTGGCCGAGTCCATCGAAGCAGACTTTGCCCAACACGGCAAACCGCAGAAATTGGTGCTGTCGTACCATGGTATGCCGGAGCGAAATCTCAAGCTGGGCGACCCTTACTACTGCTTCTGTATCAAGACCTCAAGATTGTTGGCCGAGCGTCTTGGGCTGGCAGAGGATGATGTGATCAGCAGCTTCCAGTCCCGTTTCGGCAAGGCCAAATGGCTGGGCCCTTACACGGATGAAACCATGATGGCTCTGCCAAAGCAGGGGATCACAGATGTAGCCGTTGCCTGTCCGGCATTCAGCGCCGACTGCCTGGAAACTCTGGAGGAGATTGCCGGGCAGAACCGTGAGTTCTTCGAGCAGGCCGGTGGTAAGTCATTCCGCTATATAGCGGCGCTCAACGACAGACCGAGCCATATAGAGATGATGGCGGAGCTGGTTCGTCCCTATCTGTAAGCGCTCTTTCCCCCCTATTCAGGGCTGCAATCCGGCAGCCCTGCCAACAATATTTGACACTACCTTTCTTTGCGGATCGCTTCGCTGCCCTTGTTGCCTGCCACTCTATGCCTTAGCTTGGCAAGTTGAATGTTAATTTATGGTTAACAACAGAAGAATAAGGATAAGGCATCATGGATCGCGAGCAGATATATGCCAGCATGGCCGGAGAGGGTCGACTGGATTATGAAAAGTACCTCAATACTCCCAAATTGCTCAGCTGTCAGAAGCCCTATGAGCAGCTGTGTAACGCCGATGAGCTGCAGTTTCAAATAGTGCATCAGTCGGAGGAGTTGTGGATGAAGCTCATCTGTTACACCCTGCTGGAGATTGATGAGCGTATGGCCGCAGGGGAGACCTTTAAGGTGTTGACCCTGTTTGCCCGGGTACATAAGGCGATGGGGTTTCTTATCGAGCAACTGAGTATTCTTGATACCATGTCCATCAAGGATTATCAGGCAATTCGGCTGCAGCTGGGCAACGGCAGTGGTCAGGAATCACCGGGATTCAAAACCCTGTTGCAGCTTTATAAGCCGCTGTGGCTCACCTTTGAGCGAGTCTATCTTGAGCAAAAGGGGCTGACGGTCGAGCAGATATACAACAGTGAATACCGTCATGATGAAAGCTATATGGTGGCCGAGGCCATGATAGAGTACGACCAGCTGTTTCAGCACTTCCGTTACCACCACATCAAACTCATTCACAGAAGCATAGGCATAGACAGCATGTCGCTGAAGGGGCGCAGCACCGAAATCCTCAACTCAGGTATGAAGATGCAGTTTTTCCCTAAACTATGGCAAATTCGTGGTCAGATGACAGATATCTGGGGCGGTGTTTACGGTGTCAAACGTGACTCGATTGCCGACTGAGGAGCCTGGAATGTCGTTGAAATCGCGTTTTCATCTGCCCGAAGGGCACTATTTTTTGTCCCATTCTGTGGGCGCCATGCCAAAAGATTGCGAAGCTGCGGCCGGCGAGTTTCTCGGCGCCTGGAAGCATCAAGGCGGTGACGCCTGGCCTGTGTGGCTCGAGGGGGTTGAGCAGTTTTTGCAGCAACTTGCGGCTTTGACCCGAGTTCCCGCCAGTGGCTTTTGCCCGCAGCTGAATCTCTCTTCGGCTTTATCCAAGCTGGTCGGCGCCCTGCCGAATGCCAAGCCCGGTCAGCGGATCTTGGCCACTGAACTGGATTTCCCCTCCATGGGGTTTGTACTGCAACAGGCCGAGAAGAAGGGCTACCGCCTGCAGTTGCTTGAGCCGCAAGCCGGGCTGGTGTCTTTGAGTCAGTGGCAACAGGCTTTGGGAGAGGATGTGGCGCTGGCCTTTATCACCCATGCCATTTCTGAAACCGGTCAGTTACAGTCAGTGAGTGAAATTTGCGCTCTGGCCCGAAGCTTAGGAGTAATGACTGTGGTGGATATTGCCCAGTCTCTTGGAGTCATACCGATAGATTTGGGGCAGTGGCAGGCTGATGCTGTCTTGGGTTCCTGCGTTAAATGGTGTTGTGCTGGCCCAGGGGCGGCCTTTTTATGGCTCAGCGATAGGTTGGCCCAGACGCTGGAGCCTGTGGATCTGGGATGGTTCTCCCATGAGGCGCCGTTTGAGTTTGATATCCATGATTTTCGCTACGCCAAGGGAGCAAAAAGGTTTTGGGGGGGCACGCCTTCCGTATTGCCTTACATGCTGGCAGCGGCGTCACTGCAGCAGCTGCGCGCTTTCGGCGATAGTCAAATCTATCAACACAATCAACGCCAGGGGCAGGGGATCCTGGATTGTGCCTTGAGTCATGAACTCAAGGTGGTGACGCCCAATATCAGCGGTGAGCGCAGTGGCACTGTGGTAGTCGATTTCGCCGATAGGCAGGCGGCGCAGCAAGTGTTCAATCGAGTGGGGATCAAGACGGACTTGCGCCCAAGGTTCGGCTTTCGCTTTTCGCCGCATATCTATACCGATGGTGAGGATATGGAGGCTTTGTTGCAGGGGCTCAGACAGTTGGCCGGCAAAAGGTCCTGATAGCTTGGGGGCAGGGTCTGGGGCCGAACAGATGAGACTCATTCCTGGGGAAGCAGAAATAAGATTGGGCCAGCTGCGGCTTAAATTCTCCGGGAGTCTTTAAGCCGCCTGAGATTTCAGTACTGGTTCTCGAAATAGCTTTCGATGATCAGCACAGCAGAGACGGCATCGATCTGGCCCTTGGTCAGCGCCTTGAAGCCACCGAGTTCAAATAATCTGGCCTTGGCATCGGCCGTGGTCAGGCGCTCATCCTGAGTGGCCACCTTGACACCGAAACGCCCGGCAATACGGTTGGCAAACTTACGGGCTCTCTGGGTCATCTCCTGCTCCGTGCCATCCATATTGAGTGGCAGCCCCACCACCACCAGATCCGGCTGCCATTCTTCGATTAAAGCCGCTATCTGCTGCCAATCGGGAATACCATCCACTGCCTTGATGGATGTCAGTGGGCTGGCACTGCCGGTCAACTGCTGACCTATGGCTATGCCTATGCTCTTGGTGCCGAAATCGAAGCCCAGTACGGTTTTTGCAGTCATTTTGCCTCTGTAATCAAGCGTGTCCCATCTGGCTGGACATTTGCCAGATATCGAATCCCAGTGATTGGGTGGCCTTGAGCCAGCGATGCTCATGGGGAGTATTGAACAGTATCTCGGGTGTGGCGGGAATGGTCAGCCAGCTGTTTTCCGCCAGTTCTTGCTCCAGCTGGTGGCGGCTCCAACCCGCGTATCCCAGCGCCACCAGAAAATGCTCCGGCGCCTTTGAGGTGCCAAGGGAGGTCAGAATATCCCGTGAATTGGTCAGCATTATCTCGTCATTGATGGCAGTGCTGTTGGCCCAATAGGGTTGACTGCTGTGCAGTACAAAGCCCCGCTCAGGGTTGACCGGGCCGCCCACCAGTACGCTGTTGTCTACTGATGGCTTGAGGGATACCTCTTCTGCCAACTCCATCTGCAGCAGCAACTCGTCAACCTCAATGCCTATGGGACGGTTGACCATGAGGCCCATGGCACCCTTGTTGTCATGCTCGCACACATAGATGAGTGAACGCTCGAAGAAGGTATCATCGAGCGAAGGCATGGCGATAAGAAAATGATTTTGCAAACTGTCCATCATACTGCTCCTGGTACTTGTTGCCTGTCAGCCGCCGGCCAGCTTCACCTTGTAGCCCAGCTTCTCCAGCAGGCCCTGGAGTTGCTCTCGATTGTCGGTTTGAATCTCGATGTCGAACGCTTTTACCGTGCCACCGCAACCGCATTGCTTCTTGAGTTTTTGCGCCAGTTCTTTCAGCGCCTTGGCATCCAGTCCCAGCCCTTTGATCACTGAAACACCTTTGCCTTTGCGGCCCTTGCTGTCTTTATGGATCCGCACTATACCATCGGATGCTGGGATGGCGGTTTCTTCCTTGGGCTGGCTGATACGGCCTTTGTCGGTACTGTATACCAAACTGACATTAGGATCTGTTTTCATTGTTGATGCTGATCTATGGTTTATGGGCGCAGTCTAGCAGATTTAGTCTAAGCGCCCAATGGCTTGCTCCAAGCCGCTGAAATCAAAAAAAAGCCACCGTTAAGGTGGCTGGTAAAAAACTGAAATTGCGCAGGGAACAAGATCAGCAACCGGCTTGGACGCCGGCAATCACAAGAAGATGTCAGGAAAGTAGTATTCCGCCAAGCACTGCCATCACAGATAAAAAGGCGCAGGGCAGCATCAGTATTCTGAGCTTGGGAAGTAGTAGTGTCAGTGTCGTCAGCACGAAGCCGAAAGCGGCCAGATCAAAAGGTGAAATCTGTTGCTCGACCAATCTGGCACCGAGCCAACCGAGAATGAGCAGCGGCAGGATAAGCAAACGCCTGGCTTGATTGATGCTGCCTATTCCGGCTAGTTGCTGGGTTTGTTGCAGCAGAGAGTTGCGAGTCAGCAAAACGCCACTGGCAATAATAAAGAATGCGAGATACCAAAGCATGAGTCACCCAAGGATTAATCTACATGATAATCATTATCATTAAGTGTCATGCTGAAGTCAAGCTGAATCGGTAAACTAAATTTTGTTAAATTCAGTTGTAGAGCAGAAGATTGAAATGTAAGCTGATTTCATGGGTTTTTGTGGCCATTTCCAGGCCTGGGTAAACGAGGAAATTTCGATGAAGTATCTGATAACAGCCGCAATGGCACTGATGTTAAGTGCTTGCAGTACACTGAATACTGGCTGGGATTATGACCCGGGTGTGAACTTCAGCCAGTACAAGAGTTATGCCTGGGTGGAAAAGCAATCCGAAGACACCAGCTATCATCTGGATGGTTTGATGGATCAGCGAGTACGTGATGCCTTGGATCGGCAGTTGGCACAAAAGGGCTTGCAGATTACTACCAAGGAAAACGCCGATATTCTGGTTAACTATCTGACCAAGGTAGACAAGAAAATCAATGTCGACACTTTCAACACCAACTATGGCTACAATCCATATTGGGGGCCAGGTTGGGGCTGGGGTGGCAATATGCAGACCCAAACCACAGTACGCGAATATGAAGTTGGTACCTTGATTGTGGATCTGGTCGACGCCAAGTCCGGCAAGCTCATCTGGCGTGGCTCGGTGGCTGACACCATTCGCGACAGCGATACTCCGCAAAAGCGAATTGCCAAGGTTAACGAGGCGGTAGCCAGTGTGATGAGTAACTTCCCGCCCAAGGTGGAAAAATAACCTCTGAGTTCCACTAGGTCCATTTAGGAAATCCAGTATCGGAATAAAGCGGCGCAAAGCCGCTTTATTGTTTTTTAAGCCGTTCGCGCAGCAGTTGCCGCATTCTGACATTGACTCTGGATATCTGGCTGACCGATGACTGGAGTACATACACATTGGCCTGCCAGCCGTCTAGTTCAAAATCCAGTTTTACGGCCAGCAATTCCCCCCCTTACACATTGCCTCTTGGACCAAGGGCAGTTCTGTGGACACAGTGACAGGCGTGAGTGTTTTCTTAAGTCTTATGCCATTGAGTGGAACTACTTGTACAACCCAGGGGTTAAGCGGTTTTACGGCAATAACCGTGATGCGCGTGGTATTGGACTCAGGTTATTGCATACCCTAGGGGGGAAGGCCGACTCATTTGGGTGACGGTTCCCGCTATTGCCTTGGCGCTGGAAACCAGTTTGTTCAACGCTTTTTTTATCGAAGCCGGTATTCTGGGAGCTTCTTTTGCTACAACCTTTTGTTTAACGGGCTCTATTACTGCTTGTGGCTCAAGTCTATCGGCCCATCAAGGTGTTTTATAAAAAGGTAACTATATGCAAAAGATTTCAGCTGCTGTAGCAACTTACTACCGCAGATACTGGTTTATCTTGGCTAAAATTAAAGACGATTATACAATGTGTTAGCCGGTGACTTGTGACTTGGCGCACTAAAGCAAAGTGAACCGGCGGTGAATTGTGTTCTGCCTGAAACTCATCTATACAGTTGAAGGATTGATAGTTAGGGAGGCCTGGGTGAATCGTTATTTGGGCTTGGCAGGGGGGATTCCTCTGCTGTTGCTGAGCAGCGTTGTGTTTGCCTGGGAAGATTCTGACGGTGACGGTGTCCCTGATGCAAAAGATGCCTGTCCCGATACCCCGGCACAGGCACCCGTGAGCGCCAATGGTTGTGTCTTGGACAAAGCCCCCTCCCTGACAGATATCTGTTTACCTACAACATCAGGTGACGTCTATCCCCAAAATTGCGGTACAGCCAATCCAGTAAGGCTGTATTTCGACTTGGGTTCGGCGCAGATCCCCCTGGCTCAGTGGCCGCAACTTGCCAGAATGAAAGCATTTCTTCATCAATATAAGGTAAACTTGCATATTGAAGGACATGCCGACATCAGCGGTTCAGATGCCATAAATCAACCTTTGTCCGAAGCCAGGGCCGAAAGTGCCAAAATGGTGCTGATTGAGGATTATGGTTTTCCGGGGGCGCAATTCAGTACTCACGGATATGGTAGCAAGCAGCCTGCCGCCGATAATACCAGTGTCTCGGGTCGCAGCCTTAACCGCAGGGTTGAGTTTGTGGTCGATTTAAAAAAGTAAGTTAAATAAGGTTTTTAAGGGAGTATTTTAATGGAAAATCTCGAAGGGCTGTTCAAACAAGCGCCCGAGTTAATCGCGGCCTATGGCATCAAGATACTGCTTGCCATTGTCATTTTCTTTGTCGGTAAGTATTTGTCCAATGTGGCCAAGAAAGTCACGGCCAAAATGTTGGGCAAGCGCAAGATAGATCAGACAGTGGTTTCCTTTGTTGCCAATATGGCTTGGGCTGTGGTGTTTGTATTTACCGTTATCGCTACCTTGGGGCAGCTAGGTATTCAGACAGCCTCTCTGGTTGCGGTTCTCGGTGCTGCCGGTTTGGCCGTGGGCTTGGCACTGCAGGGCTCACTGTCCAACTTCGCCGCCGGTGTCTTGATGGTACTGTTCCGCCCTTGCCGTGTGGGTGACTATGTTGAAGCCGCAGGTGTTGCCGGTACTGTAGATGAAATCACCATCTTCTCTACCCGTCTGAAAACGCCGGATAACAAGGTCATCATAGTGCCTAACTCCACTATCATGAACGGTAGCATTACCAACTACTCTGCCATGGACAAGCGCCGTATCGATCTGGTGATCGGGGTTTCTTACGATGCTGATATCCGTCATACCAAGCAAATACTGACAAGCATTCTCGATAATCACGAGAAAGTGCTGAAAGAGCCTGGCTATACAGTGGGTCTGCACACACTAGCTGACTCTTCGGTTAATTACGTGGTTCGCCCTTGGGTGAAGTCTGCTGATTACTGGGGTGTCTACTTCGAACTGATGGAGCAGATTAAACAGTCTCTGGACGAAAACGGTATTGGTATTCCATATCCTCAGATGGATCTGCATGTCAAAGAGCTGCCATCCAAATAAGCTCTTAGAAGAAGACCGGCAGATGCCGGTCTTTTTGTACCTGTGTCCGGATAATGCGCTATATTAGCCAGGGTGAATTTAAAGCTGGAGCGAGAGAGAAAACTATGTTGCAACTGACAAAGTGGAGTGTTGTGTGTGCATTGACCTTGGCAAGTGCCACGACTATGGCGGCAGAAGGGAAAGTGGCCGCCGAGGTCAGAATGGGGGGCCAGAGTGTCACTCTGATGGGCAAATTGCCCGAGCTTAACCAGCTTGCTCCAGGGTTTAAGGTGGTGGATGACAAGTTTTCCCCGGTGACTTTAAGTGACTTCAAGGGTAAGACAGTACTTATCAGTGCAGTTCCCAGTCTGGATACCGGCGTCTGTG
This sequence comes from Shewanella indica, assembly GCF_033842865.1. NCBI lineage: Bacteria > Pseudomonadati > Pseudomonadota > Gammaproteobacteria > Alteromonadales > Shewanellaceae > Shewanella > Shewanella indica. Next base: position 192,741 of record NZ_JAWXXR010000001.1, on the reverse strand, counting down.
CCCTGCAGACCAAGAGGTTCAATAAAGAGTTCAGCAAGTTTGATGATTCAGTGGTCATGTTGACCGTCAGTGAAGACTTACCCTTTGCCCAAAAACGTTTCTGCAAGGTGGAGAATGTTGATAAAATCAAGGTATTGTCAGACTCAGTCTGGCGCGACTTTGGTAATAAATATGGTCTGCTGATCCCTAGCCGAGGCTTGCTGGCCAGAGCGATATTTATCATAGATGCCAATGGCCAGCTCAAGTACCGTGAGTTGGTGAAGGATGTGTCTCACCATCCAGATTACGATGCGGCGCTCAAGGCCTTGAAAGAAATCAGCCAGGGGCAAACATAAGGCTAAGCACGCCATGTGTTGCAGCCCTTTGGCGCTGGCTTGGGGTCAGCGGCTAAGGCTTTTCAGCCAGGCTATTTCTTCGGGCCAGATCTCCGGGCGTATGGTTTCCAATATTAAGGGTATCCCCTTGGTGGCGGGGTGGCCGAGAATATACTCGAAAGCGGTTTTGCCTATTTCGCCCATGCCCAAGGAGTCGTGGCGGTCGACCCGGCTGCCGAGTCCCGTCTTGCTGTCGTTGAGGTGCATGCCCTTGAGGTATTGAAAGCCCACGATACGGCCAAAGGCGTCAAAGCTTTCCCGGCAGCTTTCCTGAGTACGAATGTCGTAACCTGCGGCAAACATATGGGCGGTATCCAGGCAAACGCCGACTCGGGATTTATCCTCAACCCCGTCTATGATCTGCGCCAGTTGTTCAAAGCTGTGTCCCAGGTTGGAGCCTTGTCCTGCGGTATTTTCGATGACGGCACAAACACCATCACAAGCTGCCAATGCGAGGTTGATTGAATCGCTGATGTTACGCAGACAGTGGTTCTCACTTATCTGTCGCAAGTGGCTGCCGGGATGAAAGTTCAGCAAGGTTAATCCCAATTGTTTGCAGCGAAGCATCTCATCGACAAAGGCGTCGCGGGATTTTTCCAGCAGCAAGGGATCCGGATGTCCCAGGTTAATCAGATAGCTGTCGTGGGGCAGAATCGCCTCGGGTCTGAAGCCCAACTGTTGGCAGTTTTCCTGAAAGGCGGCGATGGAATGCTCGGTTAAAGCTGCTGCCTGCCAGCGTCGTTGATTCTTGGTAAACAGTGCAAAGGCACTGGCCCCTATCTTGTGTGCATTGAGCGGAGCATTTTCCACACCACCTTGGGCGCTGACATGGGCTCCAACCCATCTTTCCTGACTCGTCACCCAGGCCTCTCTATATATTTGGCAAGCTGGATAAGTCGCTAATATTGCAAACTTGTCTATGCTTGAATGACTGAAAAACAACGGAAAGGGACTTTAACGTGTTTTCCTCTGCGGCTCAAACCGAATTCCCTGGCGATTGGTCTCGACTGTTGATTGAACTGGCTAAATTGCAATTGGGTTTGACCCGGGGACAGGATGTATTGCCAGCCCTGTGTCAGACCCTGGTACATGCCTCAGGGGCAGAGGCTTTGTTGATGGTGGAACGCTCAGAATTGGGTGCCAATGATATGTCGGAATCAGTCACCTGCTGGTGTCGGGATCCGGTTATCTATCTGACACTTTGGAGCAGTGTTAATCAATGGGCTAAAGAAGCGAGCCAACAAGAGCTTCATCAATGGCAGAAGTTTACTGTCTGGCCCATCAAAAATTCAGAACTATTGTTGTTTTTCCATTCATCGGCTCCCGGTTGGTTTGAGTCTTTGGCTGCATGTCAGGCCAATATCGGCCCCTTGGTGGGGGCCATCTATCAATGTCAGCTCAGCCGTAGTTCATCACAGTCGGCAGAGGATGAACTCTGCTTCAAGGCCGTTATAGACGGTGCCGACAGTTTATTACTGCTATTTAGTCTCGAACCTGAGCGAGAACTTATCCTTTACGCCAACCCGGCGGCCACCGCTGTGACCTTATATGCCAACCGGGAGTTGGTTGGCGCCAATTTAACCGGCCTGTTGTTTGAAGGCGAAGAAAGTGACTCCTTCAAAGAGCAGTTGCGCCGCAAGGGCTGTTATAGCGGGGAACTTTGGTGTCATAAAGGCGATGGCGGCAGGGAGTTATTGCATCTCAACTGTTATTGTATTTCCCGAAGTCGGCGTATATACGCCGTTATAGGTCGCGATTACAGCGAGCAGCATCAGTTGCAACAGGCCGTGGCCAGAACCCAGAAGATGCAGGCCATAGGGGAGTTGGTCGGCGGCATAGCCCACGACTTCAACAATATTCTAGGGGTATTGAAGGGCAACCTGGAGTTAATGCAGCTTAAAGTCTCTGATCCCAAAGCTGAAAAATACCTCAATACCGCCTTTAAGGCCTGCCAGCGAGGCACAGATTTGACCCGCAGACTGTTGTCGTTTTCGCGTCAGGAACAGTTCAATGCCGAGCCTTGCCAGGTCAATGAGGTGATTGAAGGTTTGCAGGAGTTGTTTGCCAAGTCCTTGACCAGTCAAATAACCCTGAGTATTGAGCTGGCACCGGATAACAAGCCTGTGATGCTCGACAAAGGTGACCTGGAAGACGCCTTATTGAATCTGCTGCTCAATGGCCGCGATGCCATGGAGGGCAAGGGAGAGCTCAAGATCCGTACAGGCAGTTGCTACTTGAGTGGTTATCTGCCCGGGATCGCCATAGGCAAGACCCAGGTGGAGCCTGGGCATTATGTATGGATCAGTGTGATTGATGGCGGTAGTGGTATTCCAAAAGCCTTTCAGGACAAGGTATTCGACCCATTTTTTACCACCAAGGACAAGAGTAAGGGCACAGGTCTTGGACTGGCTATGGTGTACGGTTTTGTTAAACGTTCCAAGGGTTATATCGCCATCTTGAATACGGGGTCGAGTGGCACTGAGTTCAGATTATGGTTTCCGCAGAGTCGAAAACTGACCCTTGAACCTCAGTTTGGCTCTTACACAAGTGAAGTGCCCAGGGTGCGGCGGCCTTTGAAGGCAATTGTAGTGGATGATGAGCCGGAGATGTTGGCGGTGATGGCTGACTATTGCGATTTACTGGGGATTGAAGTGGAGTTGTTCCACGACCCCCTCACTGTGCTGCAACGTTACGAGCAGCAGCGTTGTGATGCCGAGCTTCTTATCACAGATGTGTTGATGCCTGGTGGTATCAACGGCTACGAACTGGCACAAAAACTCAATGTTAAACACTCTCTGCTGGTGTTGCTGATCTCCGGCTTTATCCAGAACATAGGTATTTCCAGCGCCGATGAGATGCCGTTTCCGGTACTGCATAAACCCTTTGATCTGACAGGACTGACTCTGGCACTCAAGCAGGTGGGAATTAGGTTTGCTGATGACAGTAAGGGAGATTTATGGACAATTTAACTGTCTGGGTGGTGGATGATGATCTTGATTATCTGGCTTTGATAGAGGAAGTCTTGCAGGATGATTACTCAGTCCAAGTTTTCGACTCGGCAGCTGCTTATTTGGCAGCGTTGGAGTCGGCGACACCGGAAATCATCCTGATGGATATCAATCTACCGGATTCCAGCGGTGTAGACCTCTGTGCTCACTTGCAATCACAGGGGCGGGAGGCGTCAGTGGTATTTGTTTCCGGTATGAATACCCTTAATGAGCGTCTTAAAGCCTATGAGGCCGGGGCGGTGGATTTCATCGCCAAACCCTTTGAGCTGAAAGAGCTGTTGGCCAAGGTTCGCAGTGTGGCGCAATATCAGCAGCGCAAACAGTCTCTGATGCAGGCTGAGTCCATGTCGAGAAACATGGCGTTTCAGTCCATGAGTGAATCGTCCCAATATGGCTGTGTGTTGCAGTTCTTCCGCCAGTGTTTTCTTTGCAGCAACTACCGTGCTCTTGCCGATGCTTTTTTTGAACTGATGACTCAGCTCAACCTCAATACCTGTCTGAAAATACGCAAAGACAGCGCCGAGTATTTTGTGCCGGACAACACCCAGATAAGCCCGATAGAAGCCAATATTTTCGAGCTTTTGGACAAACAGGGACGCCTATATGACTTTGGTAATCGAACCATGTGCAACGACAAGCATGTGTCATTCTTGATCAAGAATATGCCGGTCGAGGATGAGGTGTTGTACGGCCGACTCAGGGACGTGATTGCCGTTGTGGTCGAAGGATTGGAGGCCAGGGTATTGGATATAGAGCGCCAGCAGATGCTGCGTCGGGTGATGGATAGGTTGCACCTGTTGATGAAACAACTGGGTGATTCCATGCAGCAACAGGATCAACGCTTTTGCGATACCTTATCTGGGATCACTACTGAAATTCGCAGCAGCTTTCATGTGCTGGACATGACAGAAGAGCAGGAGAGTTACTTTACCTCAATGGTCGAGCGGCACCTGCGTGAAGCCAGTTCTGCCGGTGAGGCATTTAATCGTATCCGCAGTTCTCTCAAAGGAATGTTGGCGATGATGGAGGAAAGTCTGCGGGGCTGATATGCTTGCTAAAGCTTGGATAAGAGCCAATAACAGTATGGCCGGATAGCCTCACTGGACAAACAGTGGTTAGAGAATAGGTGTTGTATTTATCACTAATTTATGAATTGTTGATTTAGAAGGTTATTTTCCTTGATCTTTATCATGTCCCTGGAAAACATCTATGGTTAGTATTGAGTAATCTTTGGCCTGTTTACTACTATTACCTAGAAAGGCCCGACTTAAGATGGAGTGCCCTATGCTGCAAAGATTGATGAATGACCACAAGCATATTGCCATATTGCTGAAGTTGCTAAAGGGGAAATACCAGAAGCTGGCCGAAGGTGAGCATGTCAATTTTAATCTGGTACGGGATGTTGTTGAGTACATGCAGGGCTATGCTGAACATAGCCATCATCCGCTAGAAGATATCATTTACGACTACTTTCTTATCAAGGAAAGCCGTACTGAGCCGACCAGGCGCCTTGAACAGGAACATCAAAAGCTGATTGATGCCTCATCAACCTTGATGGCGACCCTTAACCTTATTCTCAACGATGTCGTCGTGGCCAAGGAAAAATTGGTTACTGAATTAAAAGAGTATGTGGATTTGCAAGAGAAGCACATGCTATACGAGGAGCGGGAAATTTTTCCTCTGCTTGCCAAGAGCTTGCAGGATGAGGACTGGCAGAAGATCCAAAGTATGTGTGAATTGAAGTTGATAGAGGATCCATTGTTCAGCAGCGATGATAACCAGTTGTTTGATGAGTTGAGAAACTACATTCATACTGCCGATAGATAATTTTGGTAGTGTTTAGAAATCCGTGTCACACTCGTCAGCGATTAACAAAAAAGAGCGCCAAGCGCTCTTTTTTAATGTCTCTCATATTCAGAGGAGGCTGTCGATATCATAATTAAAACTGCTGTCTATCTCCTGTAACTCCTTCAGCAGGCGATGTTTGTCTTTCAGTGCTTCAATCTCTCGCCATTTGCGCTTCTTGCTGGAGCTTCGAGAGCGGCTTGGTCTTTCAACGACTTCATCTAGCGCACTACCATAATCCAAACGATCCATGGCAACCTCCTTTGTTGTATGTTTTATCAACACTTAAATATCATACTTGGCAAACAGGGTGCAAGAATAATGTTTCTATTTTGTTAAAGTTGGATGATGCTTTGATGAAGGTGTATAGACAAGATGGCGGGCAAAAAAATACCAGCCAGTGGAGTTGGCTGGTATTTATTGATTTTTAAGCTGAAAAGGCTATATTTTAGCTTTTCTAAAGAGGTTGATCAGAGCATTGCTGGAAGCATCCAGATCCTGACTATCTTGTTCTGCACCGATACGCGACAGCACTTCATTTCCCAGCGTTTTACCCAGCTCAACTCCCCATTGATCGAATGAGTTGATATCCCAGATAGCACCCTGAACCAAGGTTCTGTGCTCGTAAAGAGCAATCAAGGCGCCCAGGGTAAGTGGGGTCAACTTGTCCATCAACAGGGTATTGCTCGGCTTGTTACCTTCCATAACCTTATGTTTGGCAATAAGCTGTTTCTCAGCTTCTGAGAGTGGGCTGTCGGCCAGTTCGGCCAAGGCTTCATCAAAGGTTCGTCCCTGCATCAGCGCCTGGGTCTGACCAAAACAGTTGGATGCCAGCTGAGCGTGATGCTCACCGATAGGATTATGGCTTTGCAGCGGCAGAATAAAGTCAGCCGGGATCAATGCCGTACCTTGGTGCAACAGCTGGTGGTAGGCGTGTTGGCCATTGGTGCCTTCTCCGCCCCAAATAACCGGCCCTGTGCTGTAATCCACCGAATCGCCGTCCAGAGTGACGGACTTGCCGTTACTCTCCATATCCAGCTGTTGGAAATAGGCCGGAAGCCCTCTGAGGTAGTGATCATAGGTCAACACCACGTGGGACTGGGCATTGAAGAAATTGTTGTACCATACAGAGAGCAGACCCATGATCACCGGCATATTCTGCTCAAGAGGTCTGGATGCGAAATGTACATCCATTGCTCTGGCGCCGGCCAACAGTGCCTTGAAGTTATCCATGCCTATCAAGGCGGCTATGGGCAAACCTATGGCCGACCAGAGAGAATAGCGCCCGCCAACCCAATCCCACATTGGGAAGATGTTGTCTTCATCTATGCCAAACGCCGTTGCCTTGGCAACATTGGAGGTAATGGCCGCAAAGTGCTTGCTTATATCCTGCTGTGAACCGCCTTTGGCCAGGAACCATTCTTTGGCGCTGAGGGTGTTGGTCAGGGTTTCCTGGGTGCCAAAAGACTTTGACGACATCAGGAACAGGGTGGTTTCAGGATCCAGCTCCTTCAGTTTTTCAGTGATGGCTGTGCCATCGACATTGGCGACGAAGTGGCATTGGAGTTTACCGTTCCAATAGGGACGCAGAGCCTCGGAGATAATCTTGGGGCCGAGGAAGGAACCGCCAATTCCGATGGAGATAAGATCTGTGATTTTCTTGCCGGTATAGCCGCGCCACTGACCTGAATAGAGCGATTCGACAAAAGTCTCCATTTGAGCCAGGGTTTGCTGAATTTCAGGGACCACATTGACGCCATCGACACGAATATCCGCATCGGCCGGAGCTCTCAGGGCTGTGTGCAACACAGCACGTCGCTCTGTGGTATTGATTGCTTCACCGGCAAACATAGCTGCTATTTTTTGTTCAAGTCCGGCTTCTTGGGCTAGCTTGAGTAACTCCTGCAGAACGGCCTCAGTGAGGCGGTTCTTGGAGTAATCCAACAGCAGTCCACAATCTTTAATCGACAGTTGATCAAAGCGCTGCGGGTTTTCGGCAAAGAGTTCACGCATGTGAGGCAGATCTGCACTCATCGCCTTGAGAGTCTGCCAGGTAGCAGATTGAGTCAAATGTGTCATGAGTAGTCCCTGATCTTCAGTTTCAAAACAATCCTTGATTAGCTCAGTTTAGCCTTGAGCATGGTCTCTAGTTTGCCCTGATCTATAGCAAAGTTACGGATACCTTCGGCCAGTTTTTCCACTGCCATGGGGTCTTCGTTGAACTCCCAGCGGAACTCTGCCTCGGTCAATGGCTTGGGTGGCTCTTGGGTTTCAGTAGCCGGTTGCAGCTTGGTTACTATCTGGATGTCTGAGTTGGCCAGCTCTTCGAGCAAAGATGGGCCTATAGTCAGACGATCACAGCCGGCTAGCTCAATGATTTCACCTGTGTTACGGAAACTGGCGCCCATAACCACTGTCTTATAACCATGCTGTTTGTAATAGTTGTAAATCTGGGTTACTGAGATTACGCCAGGATCTTCACTGGCGCTATAATCCTTGCCGGTATTTTTCTTATACCAGTCGAGAATGCGGCCGACAAAAGGTGAGATCAGGTAAACTCCTGCTTCTGCGCAGGCTCGGGCCTGGGAGAAGCTAAACAAGAGTGTCAGGTTGCAGTTGATACCCTTTTGTTCCAGTTCCTTGGCGGCGCTGATACCTTCCCAAGTGGAAGCCAGTTTGATCAGAATGCGAGACTTGTCGATACCGGCCGCTTCATAGAGTTTTACCAGCTTGTTGGCCTTGGCGATTGAGCCGGCTTTATCGAATGACAGGCGAGCATCTACTTCGGTTGAAATCCGTCCCGGTACCAGCTTGAGAATTTCCACCCCTATGTTGACCGCCAACTTATCTGCGGCGTCTTCCAGTTGTTGCTGTGGATCCTGGCTCTGAGCTTTAGCCCAGGAAATTGCATCATCGATCAGCGGTGCATATTCCGGGATTTGCGAGGCTTTGAGGATCAGCGATGGGTTGGTGGTGGCATCCTGTGGATGATAGAGTTTGATCGCCTCAATGTCACCGGTATCAGCAACTATGGTTGTAACGGATTTGAGTTGCGTGAGTGTGTTTGCCATGAAAAACATCCTTCTCAGATTGCGGCCGTTTACGCGGAAATTGCATGACGCTATTAAAAGCGATTTTGCCTCTGTTTCCAACCAGGATTGAAAAAAAATTACAAAAATGGTGAGAAATTGTCAATGAAGGCCGTTGTCGGTTAAAGGAAGTGTACTCCCATAGCCGAGGGAATTCTAATGACAAAAAAGAGTGAAAAATAAAAAAGTCGCTGCAGGGCAGCGACTTTTTCAGAAGAAGTTCAGTTTTACTTCAGCAGAGCTTCTTTTTCTTTAAAGCTCAGGAGAGCTTCGATACGGCGGTTAACCTTGTTGGCTTCAGCAGAAGAACCCTGCATCAGCGGCTGGCTTTCACCGTAGCCCTTGGCGTTGATACGGCTGGCATCGATGCCATACTGCTCAACCAGTACTTTGGCAACGGCGTCGGCGCGCTTCTGAGACAGCCACTGGTTGTAATCGGCTTTACCAGGCAGAGAGGCGTGGCCGGCGATTTCCAGATCAGCTTTAGGATACTTGCTCATAAAGTCAGCAACTTTCTGGATTTCAGCCATAGAGTCGGCTTTCAGTACAGATGAGTTGTTATCGAACTGAGCTTTAACTTCCAATGTTTCCAGTTTTTCAACATAGATAGAGCAACCGTTGGCATCTACCTTGTGGTTGGCTGGTGTGTTTGGACACTGGTCCATATCGTCGTTGACACCGTCGTTATCGCTGTCAACTGGTTCTACGACCACTGGAGCGACTACAGGAGCTGGTTTTGAAGTGCTGCCGAAACGGTAGCTCAGTTCAAGACCCCAGTAGTTGCTTTCCATCGCCAGAGTGTTCCACTTTTCTTCGTCGAGGTTTTCATAACGACGATACTTGGCGGCCAGTTTCAGGTTCTCTGTGATGTTGTAACCGATACCAGCACCGAAGTAAGGCGCAACACCGCTATCGCTGTAGTACTCGCTACCCCATTGTCTGTTATTGGAAATGTGGTAGTTCATGGCACCAGCTTCAGCAGACAGGCTCCACTTATCGGCGAAAGGCCAGAAAGCCACTAGGCCCAGAGTGGCGCCCTTGACACCTACGTCGTTGAGTTTATTGCTGTAGTCGGTCCATTCGGCACGACCTAAATCGCGGTAACCCAGTTCTACACCGAAGTAATCGTTGAACAGGTAACCTGCAAATACGTCCCAAGCATATGGATCGTCTTCACCACAGGTTTTCATGGTTTTCTGATCACAGTTAGGTTCGTAGTTGTTTACACCGAGGCCAGCACCGACATACCATGGGCTGAGCTCGTCTGCTGCAGATGCTGCAAAAGGCATCATAGATGCAAGCAACAATACTTTAAATGTCTTATTCATCATGTTCTCCAAGTCCATTGCTATTTAATTACCCATATGTCCCGTATAGGAAACACGACTAGCACTTAATGTGGGGTTCCGTTTAGTGTTTTAGCTAGCTGGCTCAATTATCCATTGAAATACAGCAATTTTCCACTTTTCAAGCGATAATTTTATTGTTCATTATTTGTGCTGCCTGGTTTTTTAACAATTGAAACTAAAGAAAAAGCGCCTGTTAGAAGGCGCTTTTTTATTTTTGCAAAACAATTTCTTAACTAAAATTTTTGCTTTTTGTTTAGCTAAGGTTCAGCTTAGCGGGTCCAAATCCAGTTTTCGATATACTCAGGATCTACACCATTGGCCTTGATATAGTTTCTATGGTCAACCAAACGTTGCAGCATATCTGTGGTAATCGCGACGTGACGGGTTTCATCAATAACACCTTGCTGGAATAATTTGTAAGCCATATCTATTACCAGGTGATAACGAGAAGTACCGTTACGTACACCCATATCAAATGGGGTGGTGGTTGAGCCTTCTTCTTCATAACCTTTAATTCTGAATCTATGACTACCTTTGTAATCGAAGATCAGTTTTTTGATGGTGTTTGGATAACCGTGATAGTTAAATACCACACCTTTGTCTTCGGTAAATATCTCATCCATCAACCAAGGTTTTTCCTGGAATTTAAGGCTGCCCAGGCCACTGCTGTGTAATTCTGTGACGCTTACAAAGCGGATACGCACTCTTGGCAGTAATTCGCGGATTAATACCAATGCCGCCATACATTCCTGAGTCACATAGTCACCACAACCTGCCAGGACGACATCCGGGTTTTCATCAGAGGCAAAATCCCACACCATTACACCTTCTTTGGCTTGTTTACGGGCCTCATCAAGGCTCAGCCATTGCGGCAGCTCTTTCTTACCGGCGACAAGAATATTCAATTTGTCACGGTCGGCGAAAGCTCGCTCTGTGTAAACCAAAGTGGTGTTGGCATCGGCTGGCAGGTAAGCCGAGATTATCTTGGGGTGTTTCTCAAGCATGGCCCCCAGGAAAGAAGGATTCTGGTGAGAATAACCGTTGTGGTCCTGACGCTCCAGCAAAGAGGAGAGAACTACGTTACAGGCCGGCAGCGGCTTGCGGAAGTGAACCCCTTGACTGGCATAGACATACTTACAGTATTGGTCGGCCATGGAAGACACTACCTGAGAGAAGGATTCATAGGTAGGGAACATGGCGTGACGGCCGGTGACAGTGTAGCCGTGCATCATACCGAACAGCAGGTTTTCGGACAGTAGTTCCATAACCCGACCATCGCGGCTCATATCTTCATCCCAGCTTTCAATCGGCCATTGCCAGGCACGATCTGTGGCTTCAAATACCGCTTGCAACTGGTTGGAGTAAGTTTCATCCGGGCTGAAGATCCGCAGGTTGCGCTGGTCTTTATTAAGACGGAAGGCTTCGCGCATCCATTGGCCCATTTTCAGCATGGAGTAGCCACGATGACCTCTTGGGACTTCAGGGCCGTAGGCCAGTTTGGATAGGTCAGGATTGCTGAGGGCGCGTACCACTTCACCGCCATAGCTCATCTTTTGACGGCCACAGCAGAGTTCTGCAGGTGGCAACAGCGACTGGATGTCTTTGTCGAAGATTATCTGGTTCTGCTCGTTGATTGAGTAGAGTTCAGAGAATTTATAGCTGTCTAGCCAGCCATCCAATGCGGCCAGATGACCTTTGTCGGTGGCGCATTTGTTGACAATTACCTGGTGAGACTCGCAGTTGCCTTCGAGTTTTTTGCCATCGTATTCGGGAACACCTGTCCAGCCTTTGGCGGTGCGCATCAGGATCACCGGCCAGCGTGGCTTAACCACATCTTCACCATTGCGGGCACGCTTCTGGATGTCGTTGATCATCTCGTAAGCTGTATCCATCGCCTTGGTCATCTGCAGGTAGACATCTTCTTCCTGCTCGCTGTCCACTATGATGGGATGGTAACCCAGGCCTCTGAATTCAAGTTCCAGCTCTTCGTGGCTCATGCGTCCCATACGGGTAGGGCCGGAAATCTTGTAACCATTAATATGAACAATCGGCAGTATGGCACCGTTGGTGGCGGGAGAAACCAGGCGGTTGGCATACCAGGATGCAGCCAGTGGGCCGGTTTCAGATTCGCCGTCACCGACAAGCACTGCGGCAATCAAGTCTGGATTATCCAGCACGGCACCCCAGGCAACAGACAAGGAGTAGCCCAGCTCGCCCCCTTCAAGGATTTGTCCCGGAGCTTCGGGGTTGGCATGTGAAGGGTAACCGTAAGCGGCGGAGAATTTACGACAGATATCTTCAATACCGGTTTCGTTGTAGGGGATGGTTTCTGGATAGAAGTGGCTTAGAGAGCCTTCGAGGAAGAGGTTGGCCTGTACAGCGGGGAAACCGTGACCTGGGCCGACCAGATAGAGGAACGGGCGCTTGTGCTTGGTAATCAATCTGTTCACGTTAGCGTATACAAAGTTGATCCCCGGGCAGGTTCCCCAATGGCCCAAGAGCCTTGGCTTTATATCACTGTGTTGTAACGGGCGTTTGTACAATACATTGTGCTTCAGGTAAATCTGTGAGGTTGCCAGGAAGTTAGTGGCCCGGACAAATTTCTTCAGTGCACCTATCTCTTGCTTTTGGGTCATATCGTGCCTCGCTTGAGCTAGCTAAAAGTGAATCAGATTATCTTGTGGCTACTATATTTGTAGTTTTATTACAAAAACGTGCCCAACATCCAAGTTTTGAAAGTTTGTTTAGCTGGTGGTTTTTTTAGAAAATTCGTGTGACACCATTGTTGTTCAAGTTAAAACTCTAGTTTGTTCTGGTATTTTTATGGTGAATTTACTGTCGGTCGAGTGATTAAGTGTGATCTTGATCACGCGGTATTTTCAAGTTCCTATGCTATTTTCTTCGCCCTCAAGCCCGGTCGGCATACCTTGGGGTATGTAGGATAATTCGAAAAGAAACTGGCCGACGCTTATCCTTTTTCATTCAGGAAGGAATCTTAACCACAAACTTGGCGATATACCGTCAGAGATGGGCCAGGTTTGTCACGGGAAAGCTTACAATTATGATAATAGAAACCATAGTCGATTTTTTGAACTCTCTGCTTTGGGGAAAACTATTGGTCTATGCCTTGGTGGGCGCTGGCTTGTACTTCACTCTAAGGCTTTTGTTCATTCAGCTTACTCACCTGGGGCATTCTGCCAAGGTGATGGCTACCAGTAGGCAGGGCTGTGACAGCGGCTTGTCTTCATTTCAGGTATTTTGTACCAGTATGGCCGCCAGGGTCGGTGCCGGTAATATGGCCGGGGTGGCCGTTGCCATAGGTGCCGGTGGCCCTGGTGCTGTTTTTTGGATGTGGCTTATCGCTCTGTTGGGTATGGCTACGGCCATGATTGAGTCGACTTTGGCTCAGATCTATAAGGTAAAAGATAAAGATGACCAGTTTCGTGGCGGCCCCTCCTATTATATGGAAAGGGGGCTTGGCCAGCGCTGGATGGGGATTCTCTTCTCCGTATTCTTGATCATTGCCTTTGGTTTGGTTTTCAATGCCGTTCAGGCCAATACCATTACGGGAGCATTGGAAATTGTGTTTGATGTCAAAGAGGCTTACTGGTTTGACATTAAAGCAACTTATTGGATAGGTATTCTGCTGGTGATCACCAGTGGCTTGGTCATCATGGGTGGGCTGCGTAAAGTTGCGCGGGTATCCGAGGTAGTTGTACCTATTATGGCTTTTGCTTATATCCTGATCGCCTTGGTCGTTGTCGGGATGAATATTGAGCAATTGCCGACCATTCTCAAACTGATAGTCAACAGCGCCTTCGGTTGGCAAGAGGCCGCTGCCGGTGGGGTGGCTTATACTGTGGCTCAGGCGATGCAGTCAGGGATAGCCCGCGGTTTATTCTCCAACGAGGCGGGTATGGGGAGTGCTGCCAACGTCGCTGCCAGCGCCTCACCGACACCAAACCATCCTGCTTCCCAAGGGTTTGTACAGATGATAGGAGTGTTTATGGACACTATTGTTATCTGTAGTGCAACAGCCGCAATAATCTTGCTGGCTGGCGATCTCAGCAGTGTTAATATCGGCGAGGGGGACAAAGGGATCCAACTGACCATAGCGGCTTTGACCACTCATGTTGGAGATTGGGGTGGCTTTTTTGTTGCCTTTGCCATCTTACTGTTTTGCTTCACCTCAATAATCGCCAACTACTCTTATGCCGAAACCAATGTGCTGTTCCTTTCCAATAATAGCCGTAAAGTGTTGCCCCTGTTCCGCTTGTGCGTACTAGGCATGGTGATGTTTGGAGCTGTGGCGAAAATAACCTTAGTATGGAATTTGGCCGATCTTTCCATGGGCTTGATGGCGACAGTCAACATCATTGCCTTGGTACTGCTTTCCGGTATTGCCATGCGGGTGATTAATGATTACCGCGATCAGTTGAGTGAAGGCAAAGAACCTGTGTTTGATAAGAGCAAGTTTCCTGAGCTTGAAGAACATATTGAAGAGGGTATCTGGACCGGTGAACCTGTGGTTCGCAGTGGCAAAGGCTGGTAACTGAAACCGGCCCCAGATTGGGGCCATCGGAAAAACCACGCTATCAATGCGTGGTTTTTTTATTTACTGCCAGTATCATGGGCAGTTCTATACCAAATAAGACGGAGTGAATATGCTGATTTTGGTTTCACCGGCCAAGACGCTGGATTATGACAACCCGGCGGCGGTATCTGAATACAGCCTGCCACAGTTTCTCGAGCACAGCAGCGAGCTTATTCAGGTTTGCCGGGAGCTGACCCCAGCCAATATTGCTTCTTTGATGAAAGTCAGTGACAAAATTGCCGGCTTAAATGCCGCCAGATTCGCCGAGTGGCAGCCTGATTTCACCCCGGAGAATGCCAAGCAAGCACTCTATGCTTTCCGTGGTGATGTATATACAGGTCTGGATGCAGACAGCCTTGCCCCGGAAACGGTTGCTCGGGCTCAGCAGCATCTGCGTATTTTATCCGGGCTCTATGGTCTCTTGAGGCCCCTGGACTTGATGCAAGCCTATCGGCTGGAAATGGGTACCTCTTTGGTGAATCCCAGGGGCAGTAACCTGTACGCCTTTTGGGGCGATATCATCACAGATGCCATCAATCAGGCATTGGCTCAGCAAGGGGATGATATTGTGGTGAATTTGGCGTCCAACGAGTACTTCAAAGCGGTTAAACCCAAGCAGGTTGCCGGACGTATTATCACGCCTGTATTCAAAGACTGTAAAAATGGTCAGTATAAGGTAATAAGCTTTTACGCCAAGAAGGCCAGAGGCATGATGGCTCGTTACCTGTTGGAGCAAGAGGAACAGAGTCTGGAGCGATTAAAGGCATTTAACAGCGCCGGCTATTATTACAGTGAAGCCGAGTCCAGCCCTGGCTCCCCTGTGTTCCTGCGGGAAGAACAGAGCTGATACCCTTTCCCGCTATATAAAGATAAGAAAGCCGTTCATTATTGAACGGCTTTTGGCTTCTAAAGCGTGTGATTTACTGCTTGGCAGGCAGCGGTCGCAGTTCCAGTTCAGACTGTGCCATCAAATAGGCGAACTGGGCATAGGCCGCAACGTTTTGTGCCAGCGCCTTGGGATCTATCTTGTCCAGGGTATCGTTGGGGGTGTGGTGGTAGTCAAAGTAATCGGTACCATCCTGGCGCAGGGAGGCCACAGGAACGCCACTGGCCGGCAACATGGAAACATCCGGACCACCATAGGCACTGTTGTCACCGGCGGCAACGCCGTTTTGTTGCATCACCTGGGTCAGTTGCTGTAGTTTGGGCAGCACTTGCTCATTGACCTGAAAGTCGATGCGGTAGATAGGGCCAGCCCCGAAATCCGATTCGGCGGCGATATAGTGTTTATCCAGTTCTGCAGCGTGGGCCTTGGCATAAGCCTTGCCACCAACCAAGCCTATCTCTTCGGCGGCATAGAGCACGACACGTATCGTCCGAGCCGGCTTTTCCGGCAAATCTTGAATAAGCTTAGCGGCCGCGGTGACAATCGCGACCCCGGCACCGTCATCTATAGCGCCCGTGCCTTCATCCCAGGAGTCCAGATGAGCCCCTATCAGTACGATTTCATCTGGCTTGCTGCTACCGGTGACTTCGGCGATGACGTTATAGGAAATGGCGCTGCCCTTGTTCTTGGGAGACATCTTCAAAGAGAGGGTTATATCGGCAGAACGCTTGAGCATGGCATTGACCAGATCGGCATCCGGCGCTGACATGGCCGCCGCCGGGATCCGCTTTAAGCCTTCTTCATAACGCATGGTGCCGGTATGGGCCATACGGTCATGATCTGTACCTATTGAACGGATAACTATTGCCAGGGCACCTTTTCGCGCAGCCTCTATAGCGCCTCGTGAGCGGCCCCCTACGCTCTTGCCATAACCTTTACCTGTCTTGTGTCGCTCGGTTTTCTGATCGATAAAGACAATTTTGCCGGCAACATCATCAGGGTTGGCTTCTTTAAGTGTAGCGAGGCTGTCAAAACGCACTATCTTGGCCGTGATACCTTCAGTAGGAGTGGCCACACTACCTCCCAATGCCGTGATAACCAGAGGCTGTTGGAAGGGGGTCACTATGCTGGCACTGGCTTCACCGCGTTCCCACACCGGAACTTCCACAGCTTCTTTATAAACACGGTCAAAACCCAGTGACTGTAGCTTTTTCTCCGCCCAGGCAACCGCCACGGCGTCTTTTGGGCTACCAGCCAGGCGAGGGCCGACTTCCACAGTTAAAGATTCCACAATTTGAAAGCCGAGGTCAGAACTGAGGGCTTTTTGCTGCAATGACTCAGCAAGCAGTTGATTTGTATTGGAAGGTGAGGGGGATTGACAGCCAATAAGTGATGAAATCAACAGTGGAAGTAACAGGGCGGTTCGATAGCTTTTCATGTGTTTCCTTTGTTTTTATTAGGTATGTCCCATTTTTGAAAACAATCTAACAAAAAGTGTGCTTTATGTCCCGACTATCTCCGTAAGGCAAGGCTATATTAGGGACGGAGTTTGTATTAGGAGAATAGGCTCGTCATGAATATTGAGTTGATGCAGCAGCGAGCGGACCATGCCGTCGTGTTATTGAAGGCGCTGGCCAATGAGAGGCGTTTATTTATTCTGTGCTATCTCCTGAGTGAGGGAGAGATGTGCGTTGGGGAAATGAACAAGAAACTGGGATTGAGTCAGTCGGCTTTGTCTCAGCATCTGGCTTGGTTGCGTAAAGACAATCTGGTGGCCACCCGCAAAGAAGCCCAGACAGTGTACTATTCGCTCAAGAGTGAAGAAGTGCGCGAAATCATCAAGCTGTTGAATAACATCTATTGTCATTGATGTTATTGAATTTTAGATATAAAAAAACCGGCAATGCCGGTTTTTTTTATACAGGTATCGAATTAAGCAGCCAGTGCTTTGATACGAGTGTTCAGACGAGCCTTATGACGGGCAGCCTTATTCTTGTGGATCAGGCCTTTGGTTGCCATACGGTCAAGAATGGGTTGTGCAACAGCGAAAGCTTCAGTAGCCGCTTTGTGATCGCCAGCTTTGATAGCAGCGATAACTTTTTTCACGTAGGTACGCAACATAGAGCGACGGCTAGCGTTGTGTTGACGACGCTTTTCTGATTGAAGCGCGCGCTTCTTTGCAGTCTTGCTATTAGCCAAGGTGCAACTCCTAAAAACTGGATTTGATACTTTTAAAGGCCGAGGAGAATGCCCGGTTTTCGTCACTTTGTCAATGACAATGATTGAATATCCATCATAAAGATAAATTAATCCAACCTGATTTGGCTATCCTCAACCCAACTCGTGTAAGATGTGGCGCAATTCTACCAGCAATTGCTGGCATGTGACAGAGCTTAAGTGGAATTTTTGAGACTTGCCGCCGTTTATGGCGGCTTGAGTCTTCTGGGGGAATATTTGAGCAAAAAATTGGTACGGTCCGGCGCTATCGTCAGCGTCATGACCTTGATTTCCCGTGTATTGGGATTAATACGGGATGTGGTAGTCGCCAACTTGATGGGCGCGGGCAGCAGTGCCGATGTGTTCTTTTTTGCCAACAAGATCCCTAACTTTTTGCGGCGATTGTTTGCTGAAGGTGCTTTTGCTCAGGCCTTTGTACCTGTATTGACTCAGTATCAGGAGAAAGAGTCCAGCGAAGAGGTCAAACTCTTATTATCAAAGGTAGCCGGTACCTTGGGGTTATTGGTAACAGTCGTGACCTTGATTGGGGTTTTGGCTTCGCCAATATTGACCGCTTTGTTTGGTGCAGGCTGGTTTATGGCCTGGGTTAATGATGAGCCTGACGGCGCCAAGTTTGAACTGGCTTCGTTAATGTTGAAGATCACTTTTCCCTATCTTTGGTTTATCACTTTTACCGCCTTGGCCGGCTCGATTCTCAATACCCGTGGCCGTTTTGCCGTTTCGGCCTTTACTCCGGTATTTCTCAACGTCGCCATTATCGCTGCAGCTCTGTGGTTGAGTCCTACCCTGGATAAGCCTGAAATCGGTTTGGCCTGGGGGGTGTTCTTCGGTGGTGTGATTCAGTTTTTGTTTCAAATTCCTTTTCTGCTGCAGGAAAAAGCGCTGGTCAAGCCCTCTTGGGGCTGGAATCATCCCGGGGTGGTTAAAATCCGCACTTTGATGATCCCGGCGTTATTTGGGGTTTCTGTGTCACAAATTAACCTGCTGCTGGATACTTTTATCGCCAGTTTTCTGGTTACAGGCTCCATCAGTTGGCTCTATTATTCGGATCGCTTGTTGGAGTTCCCGCTGGGGTTATTTGGTATTGCCATTGCTACCGTTATTTTGCCTGCTCTTTCCAAAAAACACGTTAATGCAGAGGGGGAGGGGTTTGATCGCACTATGGATTGGGGGGTTCGCGCCATTCTGCTGCTGGGTTTACCGGCCATGATGGGGCTGATTGTATTGGCTCAGCCCATGTTGATGGTGCTTTTTATGCGTGGTGCCTTTAGCGTCAATGACGTGGAAATGGCTTCCTATTCTCTGGTGGCCTACGGCTCAGGTTTGTTGAGTTTTATGCTGATCAAGGTGCTGGCGCCCGGATATTATGCTCGTCAGGACACCAAGACACCTGTGCGTTATGGCATCATTGCTATGGTTAGCAACATGGGTTTCAATATTATTTTTGCCGTGCCATTTGGGTATGTAGGACTGGCCATTGCTACTTCTCTGTCTGCTTTACTCAACGCGTCTCTTCTATATCGCGGTTTGCATCTGGCTGGTGTATATAGAGTTAGTAAGCAAACTATTATCTTTTTTATCAAGGTCTTATTGGCAACGGCGGCAATGGTTTGCCTGTTAATTTACTTTTCACCAGAGCAGGCGCAATGGCTTGAGTGGTCGTTTGTTGAGCGATTCGCTCATCTGTTTTCCCTGATACTCGGCGGTGCTTTAGGGTACTTTATGGCATTGGTACTGTTTGGGATCCGTCCGTGGCGGCTCAAAGCCCGGAACTGAGGGCTGATTCTGCTGCCGAGCTGTTATATAATCCGCCAATTTACGTTTGAGCAGTCATTGATTTCATGGAACTGATTCGCGGAATACACAATATATTGCCGGCCCATCGCGGTTGTGTGCTGACCATAGGTAACTTTGATGGTGTACACAGGGGCCATGCCGAAGTGATAGCCAATCTGGTCAAAAAGGCGCGTCACTTTGGTTTGCCGGCCACCCTGATGACATTTGAGCCGCAACCGCAGGAACTGTTTCGCGGCCAGGATGCCCCTGCGCGCTTGAGCCTGCTTCGTGATAAGGTCAGGTTGCTTGCTGAACTGGGAATAGACAGACTTGTGTGTGTCAATTTCAATCAAAAGTTTGCCCAGATGCCGGCCAAGGAGTTTGTCGAAGAGTTGCTGGTGCGTAAACTTGGGGTCAAGTATCTGGTGGTCGGTGACGATTTCTGTTTTGGACGGGCGCGTCAGGGCAACTTTGAGCTGCTTCGCACTGCCGGTGAACAACACGGTTTTGCGGTAGTCAGTACCCAAAGCTTTTTGGTTGGCGATCACAGGGTCAGTTCCACCATGGTCAGAGAAGCACTGGCCAAGGGCAATCTTGATCAGGCCAGACGTTTATTGGGACATCCCTATACTCTCAGTGGTAAGGTGGCACATGGCAAAAAGCTGGGCCGGACGCTAGGATTCCCCACAGCCAATATTGCCATGAAGCGTAAAGTGGTTCCCGTGAGGGGCGTTTTTGCGGTCAGGCTCTGGTGGGATGGTAGCGAACAATACGATGGCGTTGCCAATGTGGGTTTTCGCCCCACGGTTCAGGGACAAAACTGCCAGTTGGAAGTGCACCTGTTTGACTTTGAAGGTGACCTCTACGGGCGTAAAGTAGAAGTGGAATTAGTGGCCAAGATCCGTGACGAGAAACCGTTCGAGTCCCTTGAGGCACTTAAGAAACAAATAATGAATGACGCTGATGAGGCTCGCGCCTTACTCAGCAATGAAGCAGGCTGAGCTCTCTTAGCTAAATTAATGGTATTAGGATCAATGAGCGACTATAAATCAACTTTGAATTTGCCGGAAACCGAGTTTCCGATGCGTGGTAATTTGGCAAATCGCGAGCCAGAGATGTTGAAACGCTGGACCGAGGAGAATCTGTACCAACAGATCCGTGATAGCCGTATTGGCCGCAAGCTTTTCATTCTGCACGATGGCCCTCCATATGCGAATGGCGATATTCATATTGGTCACTCAGTTAACAAGATCCTCAAAGATATTATTATCAAATCCAAGACCTTGTCGGGGTTTGATGCGCCTTATGTGCCAGGTTGGGACTGCCATGGTCTGCCGATTGAACTCAAGGTAGAACAGAAAGTTGGTAAGCCTGGACAGAAAATTTCTGCCGCCGAGTTTCGTGACGAGTGCCGTAAGTATGCCGCCAAACAGGTGGATGGTCAGCGCAATGACTTTATCCGTCTCGGCGTACTCGGTGACTGGTTCAAACCTTACCTGACCATGGATTTCAGCACTGAGGCCAACATCATTCGCTCATTGGCTAAAGTGATCGACAACGGCCACCTGCACAAAGGGGTTAAGCCGGTGCATTGGTGTACCGACTGTGGTTCTGCCCTGGCCGAAGCCGAAGTGGAATATGAAGACAAGACTTCACCGGCCATAGACGTGGCCTTTGCCGCCGTGGATAAGGCTAAAGTGCTAGCTGCTTTCGGGGTTACTGAGTATCAAGCGCCAGTCTCCATGGTTATCTGGACTACTACTCCCTGGACCTTGCCTGCCAACCGCGCTTTGTCACTGAGTCCTGATTTGGACTATGTGCTGGTAGAGATTGAGTCTGAAGAAGGTGCCAAGCAAGCGGTTATTCTGGCGGAAGCCCTGCTGGAAAGCTGTATCACCCGTTATGGTGTCAAGAGCCATCAGCTCCTGGGTCGCGCCAAAGGTGCCGAGCTTGAGTTGATGCAGTTCCAACATCCTTTCTATGATTTCAGTGTGCCGGCGATCCTTGGCGATCACGTGACCACAGAGTCCGGTACCGGTGTGGTACACACTGCCCCTGGACACGGTCAGGACGACTTTGTGGTTGGCCAGAAGTATGGTTTGGAAGTGGCTAACCCTGTAGGTGATAACGGCGTTTACAAGGCAGATACCCCGCTGTTTGCCGGCAAGCACGTGTTCAAGGCCAATGATGAAATTGTAGCGCTGCTGCAGGAAAAAGATGCCTTGCTGCACCGCGAAGCTTATCGTCACAGCTACCCTCACTGCTGGCGCCACAAGACTCCTATTATCTTCCGCGCCACACCGCAGTGGTTTATCTCCATGGATAACAAAGGGCTGCGTACTCAAGCTATGGGTGAAATTGAGCAAACCCAGTGGATCCCGGATTGGGGACAGAGCCGGATTGAGAAGATGGTCGAGAACCGTCCTGACTGGTGTATCTCGCGCCAACGTACCTGGGGCGTGCCTATCACTCTGTTTGTTCACAAGGAAACCGAAGAGCTGCATCCAGACAGCGTGGCTTTGATGGAGCGTGTTGCTCATCGCATTGAGCAGCAGGGCATTCAAGCCTGGTGGGATCTGGATGAGTCTGAACTCCTGGGTGAAGATGCAGCACAGTACCGCAAGGTGACCGACACTCTGGATGTTTGGTATGACTCAGGTTCTACCTTCTCATCAGTGGTTGCCGCCCGCCCTGAATTCCAGGGGCAGGGAATTGACCTCTACCTGGAAGGCTCGGATCAGCACCGTGGTTGGTTCATGTCATCACTGATGATTTCAACCGCCATGAACGGCAAGGCACCTTACAAGCAGGTACTGACCCACGGCTTTACCGTGGATGGCAAGGGCCGCAAGATGTCCAAGTCTATCGGCAACGTGATTGCACCACAGCAGGTAACCAACAAACTGGGCGCCGATATTCTGCGTCTGTGGGTGGCTTCTACCGACTACAGCGGTGAAATGACGGTATCCGATGAGATCCTTAATCGTAGCGCCGATGCTTATCGCCGTATCCGTAACACCGCCCGCTTCCTGCTGGCTAACCTGAGCGGTTTTGAACCAGAGACAGACATGATTGCCATCGAAGACATGGTGGCACTGGATCGCTGGGTGGTGCGCCGCGCCGCCAAACTGCAGGAAGAGTTGCTGGAAGCCTATGATGCCTACAACTTCCATATAGTGACCCAGAAGCTGATGCAGTTCTGCTCGGTTGAATTGGGCAGCTTCTATCTGGATATCATCAAGGACAGACAGTATACCGCCAAGCGTGATGGTCACGCCCGTCGCAGCTGTCAGTCGGCTCTGTATCTGATTGCCGAAGCCATGGTGCGTTGGGTGGCCCCGATTCTTAGCTTCACTGCCGATGAAATCTGGCAGTTGCTGCCCGGTAAGCGTGACGCCTATGTGTTTACTCAGGAATGGTACCAGGGCCTCAAGGCTGTCCAGCTGGACTCAGATTTGAGTGATGAATACTGGGCACAGTTGCTGCAGGTTCGTGATGAAGTCAACAAGGCACTGGAGCAAGGCCGCCGCGATAAGCTGATCGGCGGCGCGCTGGAAGCCGAGGTGACTCTGTTTGCCGATGCGGCGCTGACTGAAGCTTTGGCCAAACTGGGTGACGAGCTGCGCTTTGTGCTGCTGACCTCCAAAGCCGTGGTTAAGCCGCTTGCCGATGCGCCTGCCGCTGCCCGTGAAACTGAGCTGGCATCACTTAAGCTAAGCGTTGCCAAGTCAGAAGCGGCCAAGTGTGATCGCTGCTGGCACCACAGAGAAGACGTTGGCCAGATCGCCGAGCATCCGTTGCTGTGTGGCCGCTGTGTGACCAATATCGAAGGAGAAGGTGAACAGCGCCTGTTCGCCTGAGGATAATAAACATGCCCGCAGACTGGAAACAAAGTGGCCTGCGCTGGTATTGGGTGGCTGTGTTGGCCTTTTTGGCTGACCAGCTGTCCAAACAGTGGGTATTGGGGAACTTCAAGCTGTATGAGTCGGTGCAGCTGTTGCCTTTCTTTAATCTGACCTATGTGCGTAACTATGGTGCCGCCTTTAGCTTTCTCAGTGATGCCGGTGGCTGGCAGCGTTGGTTGTTCACTGCCGTCGCTGTCGGCTTCAGTGTGTTGCTGACCGTTTGGCTCAGACGGCAATCGGCTGGATTGTGGCGCCTTAACCTGGCTTACACTCTGGTGATTGGCGGCGCACTGGGAAATCTTGTTGATCGCCTGATGCATGGCTTTGTGGTGGACTTCCTCGATTTTTACTGGAAAACCAGTCATTACCCGGCATTCAATATCGCTGACTCGGCTATCTGTGTTGGCGCAGTCCTGATCATCTGGGATTCATTTTTCGGCGGTGACAAGGCCGCAGCCAAGCAGAATGAAGCCAAGGAGTAACGCAGATGTCTGATGTAAAATCCCTCTTGTGCCACCTTAATATATTGCTGGAAGACGGCTCGACTGCTGACAGTACCAAAGCCTCCGGTAAACCTGCCAGGCTCAATATTGGCGACGGCAGTCTGAGCCCGGCGTTTGAAGCTGAGCTTCTTGAGCTGAAAGCCGGCGATAATCACAGCTTTACCTTGGCCCCAGCCGATGCTTTCGGCGAGTCCAATCCCGACGCCATTCATCACTTGGATCGCACTCGCTTCCCGGCAGATATGACGCTGGAACCCGGTGTTATAGTCAGCTTTGCTGGCCCTGGCGGCAGTGAAATACCCGGAATAGTGAGGGAGATAGCCGGTGATTCTGTCACTGTGGATTTGAACCATCCGCTGGCGGGCCACCAGGTGACCTTTGAACTGGAAGTATTGCAGGAGCTTTGATATGTCAGTAGCAAAATCTACCGGTCTTAACATATTACTGGCCAATCCCAGAGGCTTCTGTGCCGGTGTTGACCGGGCTATCAGCATAGTGGAACGGGCGCTGGAACTCTTTTCCCCGCCTATCTATGTGCGCCATGAAGTAGTGCATAACCGTTATGTGGTTGAAGATCTCAAGCAGCGGGGGGCGATTTTTGTCGATGAACTGGATCAGGTGCCCGACAACAGCATAGTGATTTTCAGTGCTCATGGGGTGTCGCAGGCGGTGCGCAATGAAGCCAAGCGTCGTGGTCTTAAGGTGTTTGATGCCACTTGTCCTCTGGTGACCAAGGTGCATCTGCAGGTGACCCGCGCCAGTCGCAAGGGTATTGAGTGCATTCTTATCGGTCATGCCGGCCATCCCGAAGTGGAAGGCACCATGGGGCAGTACGATAACCCTGAAGGGGGAGTCTATCTCATTGAGTCTCCGGCCGACGTGGATGCATTGCAGGTGAAAGAGCCGGACAACCTTTGCTTTGTTACCCAAACCACGCTGTCGGTGGATGATACCCTGGATATTATTGCCGCGCTGCAGAAGCGGTTCCCTTCGATTGAAGGGCCCAGGAAAGACGATATCTGCTACGCGACCCAAAACCGTCAGGATGCGGTACGTAAAATGGCCCAGGATGTGGACTTGCTGATTGTGGTTGGCTCCAAAAACAGCTCCAATTCCAACAGACTGCGGGAATTGGCGCTCAAGTCTGGCACTCAGGCCTATCTGGTCGATAACGCCGATGATGTAGAACGTGAGTGGTTTGATGGTGTCAGCAAGGTTGCGGTTACTGCCGGGGCTTCTGCTCCTGAGGTGTTGGTGCAGCAGGTTGTTGAGGCTATAGCTAAATTGGCGCCGAGCGTGGTGACCGAAGTGGAAGGGCGCAAGGAAGATACCGTATTTGCCGTACCGGTTGAGCTAAGGTAAGAAACCGCGAGTTTATCGCGCTTATTTAAGCGAACAGCATTTTAAAAAGAGGCTATCTAAGCCTCTTTTTTTTATGGAAAAAATACTTCTTATCAGGCTTGAATTTATTAGCGATACTTGTTACTGGCGATTTACATTCGACTCAACTATCATTAACAGGTATTATTGTTGCGTTTAGCTAACTATAAGATATTAAAGAACTAATAGGCTGAATTTATTGTCAAAAACATGGCGCTGTCTGGAGATTTGACACCTATGAAAAAACGCAGGGAGGGGTTCTCTCTGATTGAGGTTATGGTAGCGCTCGTCATTTTGGTGATAGGGCTTATCGGGATATTTAACTTACATATAGTAGCCAAGCGCGCCAGCTTTGAATCATTTCAACAGACTCAGGCTGCCTACTTTGCCAACGATATCCTCAATCGAATGAAGCTCAATAACAAGGTTTTGAGTAGTTATGAGGGCTCCTATGATGGAAGCGGAAGTGCCCCTGCAAAATCCTGTGATGTGGGCCTTAGCGCCACTGTGACCTGCACTACTGCCGAGACTTTGGCTTGGGATCTTTACCAATGGCAGGAGCTCTTTACCGGCGCTGCTGAAAAGGCAGATAGCCGGAATGTCGGCGGCCTCGATAGCGCCACTGCTTGTCTGACTGTCAAAGGCAGTGATGTCACTATCGTGATGGCATGGCGAGGCATTCAGGAAACCGCCGGCACCGCCTATGAAGCGACTGACTGCGGCGATAGCCTGGGGAAGCGTCGGCGGGTTTTTATCCTCAAGACTGTGATTAACCAAGGTTAAGGCGATGAGTGTGACAAATTCAAAGCAGTCGGGTTTTTCTCTGGTTGAGCTCATGGTGGCCATGGTTATCAGCCTGTTTCTGACACTAGGCTTGTTCGCCATGTTCAGTATGTCTGCCACCAATGTTACTACCACAGGGCAGTTCAATCAGTTGCAGGAAAATGGCCGTATCGCGCTGGCTATCATGGTACCGGATCTGAGTCAGGTAGGTTTCTTCGGAGATATGACGGGTACAGACTTTGTGCTGGGTACCAATACTCGGGTCGATAATACAGTTGGGACAGATTGCACCGGCGAGGGGCTCAACAACGCCACTCTGCCTAATGATAAACCTGCCCACTTCAGACGTCTTTGGGGCTATGAGGCCGGGGTGAGTACCGGCTCACTGAGCTGTGTCAGTTCAGTGATTGATAGGACAGATGTGATTCAGATTAAACGTCTGGTGGGGCCTCCCGGTACCGGCGGTGGTTTTCGGGTAGCGACAACGGCCAGCCAGGCGGTGTTTTTTAACGATACAGATCCCGCCCTTGAAAACCAAAGGGTGTGGGAATATCAACACCATGTTTACTTTATCAAAGACAATAACGGCGTGCCGGTTCTGACCCGCAAATCACTTTCTAAAAATGGAATGGATGTGGACGAACCCTTGGTCGAAGGCATAGAGAATATGCGCATTCTCTATGGGTTTGATGAGGATGGTGATGACACAGCCGATAGCTTTATGCCGGTGCAGAGTGTGACGGATCTAATGTGGGATAACCAGCTGTTTCAGCGAATTGTGGCCTTGAGAGTCTTTTTACTGGTACGTTCAGTTGCAGAGGACAAGGCATATACAAATGAGAATACCTATCAAATAGGTGATAAAACAATTACATACCCAAGGCCTGACAAGAATGACAATGTAAAACCTGATCACTTCCGCCGTAAGGTGGTTTCGACCACTGTGGTGCTTGAAAACCCGGTGTTGATAAGGAATTAAGTAGATGAAGATAAGGCAGCAGCGGGGAGTTGTACTTTTTTTTGCACTTATCCTCCTGATTATTTTGACCTTAATTGGTGTGGCACTGGCGGTTAACTCCAGTCAGTCGCTGCGCATGGCCGGCGCCGGTGCCGAGCGGGTGGAAGCCAAAGCCTTGGCCGATGGTGGGTTGCAGGCGGTTATTACAGAGTATGCCGGGGCGCCATTTGCGAATGTTAAAGATGAAGTGGGTTTGGACAGATTTTATGGTAAGCAGGTTATTTCGCCTTTACCGGAAACAGGGGTGAAGGATGTTAGTTGTCAAAGAACCTCCAATGCTACCGGAGCCAATTTAGTGAGTTGTCGCCGATTTCAGATAACAAGTACAGTCAGTTATGGCCGCGATAGCCTAGGTTCGTTAACGGTTGCATCCGGAGTTGAACAGCAAATACTTACAGGAAACTAAAATTATGTTTAATAAACTATTACTAAGTGTTCTGATGGCCATGGTTGTAGTTTCTGGAGTTACTATTGCTGATGATACAGAACTTTACCTAATTGATTCTACAGTCAGAAGTGGTAAACGTCCGCAAGTGCTATTTATCTTCGATAATTCGGGGAGTATGTCCACCGAAGATGAAAATGCTATAAGTTCATACTGCTCTGAAGAAGATTATAATAATAAACGTTGCACGTACGCTGATGGTTTTTCTGATTACCTTACTGGATATGCAGGCTATATTAATGAAAAAGGTATATATTGGAACGCTGGAGGTATAGATAATACGAGTACTATGCCTGTGCCTGATGACCCAACAGAGTCCCGTAGATTTTATAGTGATAATAATAATTGTCAGCTTGCCGCTGATGCATTAACTTCTAGAGGGCGATATACTGGCTATTTGCGGGAGTTTAAACTGAAAGGGAATTCCGGTAAATGGTATTCTCTGGCAGATAATGAAGGGTTTAATCAAGGGCAGATTGTTGATTGTTACGAGGATATATTAAATGAAAATCCTGGCAATCCTGGGAAAAATAAGAAGGGTGGAGATTTTCCTTTAGGGTATCCTATAGATTCAAAAGATATGTATACAGTAGGTACGGACGATGTCGCTAGTCAGTACAGCTTAGACCATACTGATTTCGGAAAGGGGTCTCCTGTCACCCTGTATACTGCTCATTATCTAGTTTGGTATGAGTGGGTCACAACAACTGAAGATGGTAAAAATAGTGGTGGAACTGGAACAAGGCTTGAGGTCGCAAAGGAGGCTTTAGTTTCAGCTCTTACAGATTTGGCTATTCCAATCGATGCGGGTTTAGCCGTATTTAATCTTAACTACCCTGAAGAGGGTGATGCGAATGGTGGCAGAATCGTATTCGATATAGCGGAAATGACCGATGGTAATCTAGCCAGTCTTACATCATTAATTAATGGTATGCCGGCGCAGACCAATACCCCCTTATGCGAAACATTGTATGAAGCATATCAATATTTTAGTGGTGGGCCTGTAACATATGGCAATAAAGATGCTAATGGGAAAGGTCTTTTCAATATTGATGACTACATTCCTAATAACCCGCCAAGTATTATATCTTCAGGTAATTACTCATCACCGTTTAAAAAATGCCCTGATACCGCATATGTTATCTATATTACAGATGGAGCACCAACTTTAGATAATAGCGCTAATGCGAATATTTTATCTTTGACTTCATCTTCAGATAGTGCTGCTGATTATTCTGGGTTTGAGTTTGTGAATGATGATGGTGAGGAAGAGGTTAGTTATTTTCCAGCATTAGCTGCTTACATGTATAACAATGACTTGGTTAAAGGTATTAAAGACTCAACAGGGATAGATAATAAACAGAATGTGCGAGTTTTTACAATAGGTTTCTCCGAAGGCGCGGAGACGGCCGCAGCTCTTTTAGAGGAGGCGGCTTTTAGAGGAGGTAATCCAAGAAATGACAATGGTATATCTAAAGGTTATTATGTTGCTAAAACTGGGTTAGATTTAGTTGGAGCTATGGATGATGCTCTGAAGTCAATTTTATCAATAGACTCTTCTTTTACCTCACCAAGTATTGCCAGCAATAACTTTGATAAAACTCAAACTTATAATTCTGCTTATTTCGCGATGTTTTTACCCGGTGAGGGGCCCAGGTGGAGCGGTAATCTTAAGAAGCTTAAAGTTAATTCATCTGGAGAAATTGTTGCTCCTGGCGGCACTACTAACGCAATTGATCCTAGCGGAAATATTGCACCGACCGTGTGTACTTATTGGAACGCTTGTTCTGGGAATAAGATTGATGGTAATAAGGTTAACTCAGGCGGAGTGCTTCCAACTTTACAGGATAGTTTAAAAGGTAGAGCGATAAAGACTAATGTAGGCAATGGTTTGGTAGACTTAAAAAGCTCAAGCTTTAGCTCTGCTTACTCTCAAGATGATCTAGATTGGTTATATGGCGTTGACGTGGATGATGATGATGGTGATAGCATTACATCAGAAGCTAGAGAAGATATAATGGGTGATCCTCTCCACTCCAAACCCTTGGCAATTAACTTTGGTGGAACTCCAGATGATAAAGGAGAAAATCTTGATGTTAGAATACTAATTGGTACTAATCAGGGTTTAGTACACATGTTTAAAGACTCAGATTCAGGAAGCGGTGATTATTCTATTGGTAATGTTCAAGAGTCATGGGCATTCATACCCAATGAATTATGGGGAAATGTCCCTGAGTTGCGTAGAAACTATGAAACTGGAGTACATAGTGTTTATGGAATGGATTTGTCTCCTATCGCTTATACTGAAACAGACTCAGCCGGAAAAGTGTCTAAGGCTTGGGTCTATTTAGGTATGCGAAGAGGGGGGAGTTCATATTATTCATTAGATATAACAAACCCAGATAGCCCAGTTTTTAAATGGATGATTAATTCTGACAGTGCTGGGTTTGAGGAGCTAGGTGAGTCATGGTCTGAACCTGTCATTACTCATATCCCAGGTGTTAGTGGCCCAGTGTTGATAATTGGCGGGGGGATGGCTTTTTCTGGAGGAGCTGGTAATGCTATATATATAATCAATGCTGCTACTGGTGAACTGATAAAGAAATGGTCTGAAGTTGGGATGAGTAGCATTCCCAATAGAGTCGCAGTACTTGATAGTAATAATGACGGTTTAAGTGACAGAATTTACGCTTCAGATGTGAGTGGGCAAATATGGCGAGTCGATATGCCTAGTAATGAGATGTCTAAATGGCCTATCTTTATGTTTGCCTCTATTGCTACCTCAGGTTCTCCTAATGATAGAATGTTTTTTGTTGAGCCAGTTGTGGCTCAGACTCAATTCAGCAATATACATAGTGATAATGGGGCTTTAAGTTATCAAAATATCCCTTATGATGCAGTAGCTATTGGTAGCGGGAATCGAACTCATCCTCTAGGTACAGCAACAGACGATATGTTTTATGTATTTCAAGATAGAAATGTTGTGACTCAATATTTTTCAGACGGTACTCCACAGCCATTGGGTCTTGAAGATTTGTATGATGTTACGTCGTCGGCTCCTGCATCTCAATCTGAGGATGTTGCCTTTGGAACAAAAAGAGGATGGTTTTATAATTTTGGATCTTCAGGGGAAAAATCCCTATCAGCATCATTAATTTTTGACGGCAAGGTGTATTTTACATCTTTTGTTCCGCCAGTTAATTCAGATATAGATTTAGATGCAGGGATATGTGGATTTGCCGGTCAAGGCCGTTTATATGTATTTGACTTGCATAAGGGAACACGCAGTTTTAGTGAAGTTTTTTATGATGTTGGGGAGAGAGTGCCAGATACTCCTCAAATAGTTATCCCTAAACCAGAGACTGATGAGGATCCTACTGCATATATTATCGGCGTAGGAAAGGGTGAGTGTGAAAATGGTGATTGTAAAGGAACAATTTCTCTGGGAAGTGGTTTAACGACCAATCGAATTTATTACCATGTAAATGAGTAGGATAAGAGATGAAAAGACCAGCGGGTTTTACCCTGATAGAAGTCATGATCACTGTGGTCATTATCGGCATACTGGCGTCTATCGCTTATCCATCTTATGTGCAGTACATTGCCAAGAGTACTCGCTCCGAGGCTCATGCGGCCTTGATGCGACTGGCCAATCTGCAGGAGCAATACTATTTGGATAATCGCACTTATGCCACGGATATGACCAAACTGGGGCTCAATGCCAGTCCCTTTATTACTGAGAATGGTCATTACAGTATCGCGTCAACCGGCACAGCGGATTTCACCCTGACCGCAACGGCACAAGGAGCGCAGGCCAGCCGCGACAGTAAGTGTAAAACGCTGACCTTGACCGATGCCGGGATTAAAAGTGGTGCTTCAACGGAGTGTTGGAAATGATGAGATCAATTAAATATGGTTTGTTGCTCCTACTGCCCGGTATGCTATTTACAGCCCAAGCCGCCGAGCGGCAGGATGTTAAATGTCACTTGATTACCAGCAAGGGAGAGCAGATTGCCTTTTATCGCTGGGACTTGGACAAGCAGCAGCTATTTATGGCGCGTTTGAGCGGTAAGTCGTTAAAGGATGCCCGCGGTAAGCGTTACTTTATCAGGGAAGCCAGAGAGTGTGTGTTGCTCAAGGAAGCATTCAGCTCTGAGAAGGCTCGTAAGTTGGATGAGATGACTCTAAGATAATTTTCCCTAAGTCATGACACTTGAGCCAGTTCGGGTTAACAGCAATAGGCTCGCAATAGATCCTTCCAGGTCACTATACCGACAATTTCGCCGTCTTCCAGTACCGGCAGTGAACCTATATCTTTCTCCAATAAGAGCCTGGAAGCCTGCGCCAGGCCTACGTGTGGCGCAACGGTTACAGGGTTACGGCTCATTACTTGGTGTGCCCGCTTATTGAGGGTTTCCAGATCTCTGCTGCTGGCGGTATCGCTGCCAAGGTTGGGGCTTAAGGCCCGCAGCAGATCACGTTCGGACAGGACGCCTTCCAGCTTGCCTTCATCATTCACTACCAGTAAGTGATGAAAGCCTGCATGATGAAATATCTCTTTGGCCACACTCAGGCGATCGTCCATTTCCACTGTGACAACCCGAGTGATCATGATATCGGCGATGCAGAGCTGCATAGGGATCCTCCATAACCTTTCCTTTGTTATATCAGAGCCCTGTCAATAATGCTAACTCAGAGTATTTTCATCTTGCTGATTGAGCTCCTGCAGATGGCAATCGATATAGCGGCTGCGTTTTTTGAACTTGAGTTTGTCCAAGTCCACCAGCACCAAGCCATCGATACAGTCGGCAAAGTCGGCATCCACTCCAAAGGCGAGGAAGCGCACCCCATCAGGCTGACAAAGTTCGCCGTATTGCTTGTAGAGAGTTGGCACAGCGGCTCCCATACTGGCAAGGGTCTGCTTGAGCTGTTTAAACGCGTCTTGATAATCTGAATCGATATAGAGTTTGTCCAGCTCAGTCTGGCGCTCAGGTGACAGACCAAAAGGCGCGAAAGACTGTGCCAGTTGTGTCTTACAGGGAAACTGCTGCAGGTAGAAGTGCACCAACATCTCCTTGGCTGGTGCCGGCAGTTGGTTGCTTATGGTCACCGGCCCGAATAGATAGCGGTAGCCGGGATGACGAGCCAGAAAGGCACCTATGCCGTACCAGAGGTAATCGAGACTGCGCTTCCCCCAATATTTAGGCTGTACAAAGCTGCGGCCGAGTTCCAGGCCCTTGGTGAAATAGGGCGAAAATTCAGCTTGATAGTGAAACAGTGACTCACTGTAGAGGCTTTCTCCGGCACTGTGCAAGTTCGCAACTTCGGCAAAGCGGTAGGCGCCGACTATTTCCAGCTCCTTGGGATCCCAGAGCACCAGGTGCAGATAACTGGAGTCGTACCTGTCTATGTCTCTGCGTTTTCCCGTACCTTCACCTACGGCGCGGAAAGCCAGTTCCCGCAGCCTACCTATTTCCCGCATCACAGGGCTGCTGCCCTGATGGCGGTAGAGGAAAATCTGCTTGTCATCCTGAGTTTGACCAAGCTGCTCGCACTGCAGTAAAGCCTGTTGCAACTCACGACGTTTTTCAGGATGGGCGATGGCGCTCTGGGTGTTGAAAAGTGGGCTACGATTCTTGCCGATGCGATAGAGATGGTTCTTCAGCAGACTGACCCGGGTTTTGAGCGGGAAGTTACTGCCGCTGACCGCTTCTGCCGGGATAAGCTCGCCGATACGCACCGGCAAAGTGTTACTGGCTTGTTTAAACATCTCCTTGACCAACAGCAGGGTAGCCAAAGGTTTATATAACATGGAAGCGCCGTAAAAGGTCGCCGAGTTCTTGGCATCGACATACATGGGCAGCAGCGGCGCATTGCAGCTGATAGCCATCTTCAGGAAGCCGGTTTGCCACTGGGTATCGCGAATGCCGTTTGGTCTGAGCCGGGAAACCTCACCCGATGGAAAGATGAGCACAGCGCCTTCACTACGCAGATGTTGATGGATCTTCTCCAGGTGTTGTCTGGGGGTGCCGCCTGTCATATTGCGAACCGGCAGCAGGATGTTGTGCAGTGGCGTCAGTGTCATCAGCAGCTCGTTGGCAACTACTTTAATGTCAGGCCTGACTTCGCTGATAAGTTTTATCAGCACCAGAGCATCCAGCGAACCTATTGGATGATTGGCGAAGATAACGACCCGGCCCTGATGGGGAATGTTTTCCACCTCACTGTCCGGCACAGTATAGCTGACGGCAAAGCTTTCCAGCACTTGTTCAACAAAATCCACGCCCTTGAGAAAACTGAATTGGCCGGCGATATCATTGCACTCCCGCTCATTGAGCAGATAACGCAGTAAGGCCTTGGTTGGCTTGGCGAGCCAAGGCTTGCTGTTGATATTGGGCAGATTGGATTCCACAACTTTATCGACGGTAAACATCATAATGGGGTACCTGATTTAAGCAGCTTGTTGTTCTTGTCTCTGCCAGGCGAAGCGTTTCAGTACTTCGGTCCGGCCCAGTTGTTCATTCCAGCGCTCGAGTTGCAGCTCGCCCTCGAGGGTTTCGGTCAATAGGGTGCAGTTCTCTACCCAGTCACCATCATTGGCATAGATAAAGCCGCTCATTTCCGTGAGCTCGGGCTGGTGAATATGGTCACAGATGATGCCGTCCACCTTCTGCTTGCGGCCATAGCGCACCACGGCTTCGCGAAAACTGTTGATGGCTTGCTGGGCCTTGCCGACTCTTTGCTTGATAAAACCGGCCAAAGACCAATAGGGGTACCCGAGACGGCGGCGAACCTTGTGCAGTTGGCGGTTGAGAAACATCAAGACATCGTAGAGGTGATCGCCGAGGCGGGCGGTGATGCGGCCGATACAGACTTCGGAGTCAAACTGATCGCCATGCAGCATCAGCAAGGTTTTGCCGCTCAGGGTTTGATGTCGGTACTCTTTGCTGATAATGACGTCGGCGAGTTGCAGCTGATGGTAGTCCTTAAACAGCTCGTCATGGTTGCCGGGCAGATACACCAGCTTGATGCCGCTCTGTGCCATCTGCAGCAGTTTTTGCAGCAGTTGGTTGTGACTCTCGGGCCAGAATACCCGGCGTTTGAGGGCCCAGATATCGACTATGTCCCCCACCAGATACAGCACCTTGGGCTGAACGCTGTTTAGGAAGTGCAGCAGGTATTCGGCCTTGCAGTCAATGCTGCCCAGGTGAATATCCGAGAGCCAGAGGGCGTTGAGCTTGATGACAGGCTCGGCTGCGCGGCGGGAGTATGGGCGAAATGTCGATGGTTTGTTGACCAATGACTTGCTGTCTTTCATCGCGGCTCCTGGATAAAACCAGTGAAACGGGTTTGACTGTGAAAGACTCTAAGTCAGTTATTTGACCTTGAAGTGACGTCTCGATGACCTTATTGTGACGCCCCGAACTCATCTCGATATCATTTGGCAATATGATGCGGAATTCGCTGCCATGCCCCGGTGCACTGATCAGGCGGATCTCGCCGCCAAGCACTTGAGTCACCAGTTTAAATTCCCGCAGTTGTTCATGGGACTCTCTCGACGGAGAGCTGTTTGAAGCTGCGGCTCCGCTTGGCGGCGCGCTCCAGGTTAGTCAGCATCAGTCGGCAGCAATCGGCCATTTCACTTTGGTACTGTTCGCAAATCTTGCTGATCGACATCCTTGGCGTAAAAGCACTTGTTGAAGGCTTTAACATTCTCTGCCAGATGCGAAGCCGCGGTGACACAGATACTTACGGGGGGATTTCATGGGTGATGCTGCAACAACGGCCGCATGTAGCGGCCGTTGTCGGGAGGTTAGGTTACATTGCTCCTAGAACAGCAGATGTGCCATCCCGGCAATCACAGGCAGGGTGACCAGAGTACGCAGCAGGAAGACGGCGAACAGCTCCCAAATTTTCACCGGTATCTTGCTGCCGATAAGCAAGGCGCCTACTTCACTCATGTAGATCAATTGGGTGACCGACAGCGCCGCAATCACAAAACGTGTCATGTCGGCTTCTATGCTGGTGGCCAGAATCGAGGGGATAAACATATCGGCAAACCCAACGACTATAGTCTTGGAGGCCTGTGTTGCTTCGGGGATTTGCATCAATTCCAGCAGCGGAATAAAAGGCATGCCAAAATAGTCAAATACCGGGGTGTATTCGGCGATGACCAAAGCTATGGTGCCTATTGCCATCACGACAGGGAGTACCCCGAAGATCATATCGATGACATTCTTTACCCCTTCGGAGAGCACCTTGAATATACCGCCGGTATTGGCTGCCTTGGTGAGCGCCAGTTCCAGCCCCCAGGACAGGGAGTTATGGCCTTGCGGCAGTGACTCATCATCTTTCTGCCTGGGACTGCCATCAATATAGAGATCTTTTTTGCGTGACAGCGGCGGCAACTTGGGCACAACTATGGCGGCAACAATACCGGCCAGACAGACCGTCAGGTAGAAGGGCACAAACATCGCCTGCAGTTTTACTTGAGTGAGCACCACAAGGGTAAAGGTGATAGAGACTGCCGAGAAGGTGGTGCCGATAACCGCCGCTTCACGTTGGGTATAGAAGCGGTTTTCATACTGCTTGCTGGTGAGCAGAATACCAACGCTACCATCCCCGAGCCAAGAGGCCATACAGTCGATGGCGCTGCGTCCCGGCAGGTTAAATA
Source organism: Shewanella indica (assembly GCF_033842865.1). Taxonomy (NCBI): domain Bacteria; kingdom Pseudomonadati; phylum Pseudomonadota; class Gammaproteobacteria; order Alteromonadales; family Shewanellaceae; genus Shewanella; species Shewanella indica. The sequence continues at coordinate 156,874 of NZ_JAWXXR010000001.1, read as the reverse complement.
CCGGTCGCATCAATTTGGTCAGTAAGGTACCGAAGAGTTCCAGCAGGCCAAAATTGAGCAATAAAGGCAGGAACATACCGGCAAAAAAGAACACACAGAAGAGTAGCGGCAGCAGGTCATTCATTACCAAGGCGCCGGTGGAATCGGCTCTGAGTATCTCAGGGCCAACCTGGAAGAAGGTCAGGCAGATAAATATTGCTCCCAATACTCTAACCAAGAGCCAGGCAGGGCTGATATTCAACAGAGAGTTAAGAAACTTGCTGTGGCGGACGAAGCCGGGACGAAGGAGCTTTACCAATACACTGGCAGTGGCCATAAATACTACTATGGCGCAAATTATGCCGGTCAGATAATCATTGAGCAAACCTTTGAGTTCACCGGCCAACACAGCTACAGGGATCGTCAGTTCGTTGTTATAACTGATAGGTGTCATAAAGAGTAAGACACCGAGCAGGGATGGCACCAGGAAGGTGAGTATGGTTGCTATGTTGCGGGGTTGTTTTTCGTTTGCCACGTTTGTTACACCCTGAATTTACACTAATGAATGAGTAAAAAGTTACTCGCCAGGGGCAATATTGGCTTTGGATGCATTTTCATTCAGCCAGCCCCAGAATTTAAGGGGGCAAGATTACCCCCTTAATGCGGCTATGTAAATTCATTCGCTGTCAGTTCTGTCTCTTTGATCACAACAGCATAGTTATTAGCAGTCTTTGCGTAATTATTGTTTGAGCAGTTCCTAATAAAAAAGTCTTCAAAAATAAATAGTTAAATAATTGTTGCTCGAGTCAAGTCCAGGATTGAGCCTTAACCGAAGGTTTGTCTCAGATTCAATGACCTGTCGGCACTGGCCTTTAATTGCAATACGGCGTGCTCTACTTGACCTAGGGCAGAAACGTTGTCACGGGTGGCGCCATGAATCATCTGGATGCCACTTGCTATTTCCTGTACCACTTGCCCCTGCTGAGTGGCTGCCACGGCATTTTGTCTGGCGAGATCGTGTATTTCACTCATTCCCTGGTTAACTGTGTTGATGGACTCTACTGCCGATAATGCTTCGGTTGCACATTTCTGTGCTTGGTGTCTACTGGCTTCCATCTCAGTGGCCCACTTGGTCAGCATGCTGAACATAGTCTCTATGCTGGCTGAAATGCTTTTGGTGGACTCTTGGGTTCGAGCCGACAAGGCTCTGACCTCGTCGGCGACTACGGCAAAGCCGCGTCCCTGTTCACCGGCTCTGGCTGCTTCTATGGCTGCATTGAGGGCCAGCAAGTTGGTTTGATCGGCAATGGCATCGATTTCCGACATGGCATTGGCAACTTGCTGAGCTTCATCGTTCAGATGCTTGGCATTGGAAGCCGCCCTGGCAACATCATCGGCTAGGTGGAGAATATGTTTGCTGTTCTGATGCATCACATCCCGGCTTTGACGACAGAGGCCATAAGCCTCATCTATACGGCCAGAAGTAGCCTGAGTATTGTCGGCTACCTCACTGATTGTGGCGTGCAACTCTTCGATAGCGCTGGCAATTTGATGCATCTGTTGCTGCTCCAGATCCATGCCGACTCTGGCCTGCTCGGTGGCCACCACCAACTGAGCGGCAATATCATTGGTTTTCAGAGCTTGATCCTGAGTCCTGCCCAATACGCCTTGAAGCATGGCAGCTTTACGTTGTAACTGGAATTCGAGCACAGATGAGGTGTCTTGCCCGGCATAGATGAAGCGACTGATAGAGTCGTACTCTTGCTTGAGTGTCATCAGTCGGGCGGGAATACGAAAGGCTTCGTCATAGAAGATTGCCAGATTGAGCGCCATCAATATGGCCCCGGCCAACATCACTCCCCATCCCCAAATATAACCACAGAGCAGCAGACCAGCCCCAGCCATCAGTGCTGAAAGCAAGCGTTTTTGTGTCAGCGTCAGTGGATCTTTGACTTCTTTCCCTTGGTTCAGACGGTGGTAAACTTTGATGGCCCGCTTAACAGTCTCTTGGCTGGGCTTAACCCTGACGGATTGATAACCAATGATTTTTCCCTGTTCAAAGATGGGGGAAACGAAAGCATCGACCCAGTAAAAACCACCATCCTTACAACGGTTTTTGACCAATCCCCGCCAGGATTGGCCCGCCTTGAGGCATTGCCACATTTCGGCAAAGGCTGCTTTGGGCATGTCGGGATGGCGAACCATGTTGTGGCTGTGGCCCAATAGCTCGACTTCAGAGAAACCCGAGATCTTGGCAAAGGCAGGGTTGACGTAAGTGATAACGCCGCGAAGATCTGTGGTGGAAATGAGTTCGTCGGTGGATTGCAGACAGACTTCCCTGTCCGTAGTGGTGGAATTCCTTGTGGACATCTTTATTCCGGCTCAGAGTTAGTGGCCCTATGTTGATTCAGGCCTTATTATCGTTTTAAGTGTGATAAGCATAACATTTTTGTGGTTATTGGGGGGAGGGCTTTTTTGACAAATCTTTTAGGAACCAGTATTTGCATATCATTGATATGAATACTAATTGTAAAATTCTGTGGTCAGTGTTTTGGCCGGGATAAAACGCTATAAATAAACTGGCTATCGGCTGACTACAGTGGAATCTGCTGGTGCATTTTTGCCCTTGGACAAGCCATGTCAATTTCCGTGGCTGTCATCATCTTGACGATTAGAATCAATATCATCAATTAGTTGCTGAATAAGCCAGGGGCCAACGAACCGGAATCTATACTCTGGTGCCAAAATGCAATAATTCGACCGGGAGCGACTTTTGTTGTTTAAACTCGGGTAAATAAGCGATCAGTAACGCAAAAAGACCTTGCCCGGACTTTAAAAAAAATCTGGAGCATGTAAGTTAGACTGCAGAAACCTAATCCGGGGCAAACACTGGCATGTTAAGAAGACAGAGACTGGCAAGAATGGCGTTGAGCTTTGGTTTGCTGGGACTCTTTGGACTGCTGCTGGGCCTGGGGTTGGTTATCTTGGGCTATCAGAGTGGCGATGGCCGGGGCTTCAGTTTACTCAATCACAGTTTGAGTGAATTGGGCAGTTATGGTCATTCATCTTTGGCAGTGGTTCTTAATGGTGGTCTGTTCTTTGGCAGCCTGAGTTTGGTACTCTGCTGGTTGTTTATCCTGCAGCTATCTCGCCAATTGAGTGGTCATCTTCTTTATCTCAGTTTGACTCTGACCTGTATGGCGCTCGCCGGGGTGGGCTTATTTCCGGTCAATGTCTATCATCTCCACACTATGATGTTGAAGTGGTTTTTCATCTTTGGCTGTATCAGCGTAGGCTGCTATCTAATTTATCTAGTACAACGCCCCTTTGTCGCGGCCACCTTATGGACCTTAATCCCGGCGCTTATCAGCGGCATCAGTTTGGGCGCTTTTCTGTTTTTGCCATATCTGGAACTTGGTATTACCGAGGGGGACAATCCTTTTTACTATGAGTTGGTGCTGCAATTACCGCGCCCCGACTTTTGGTTGCCGGCGGTGCTGGTATGGCTGGGACTCGGCAGTTTTATGCTCTGGGTCCTGTGTTTGCTGCTGTGTACAAAAGAGGCTCCCGATGAACAGGAGCCTGTTGAACATCCATATTAAAAGCCCAAACACGAGCTTGCGTAAGATTTTGATTTAACGTCTATAGACCATGCCTGGCGCGCCGTGCCAGTATCCATTACAGGCTTCATTGCTCGTTTCGGCGTCGACTTCACTCCCTGCATCTTGCCGTAAAGATTCCGCCAGAGCGATAGAATCATGGCCATCGGGTGATACCCTGAACCAGTCAACGCCCAAACGTTTTATTTCTGGAATATCCCGTCTGAGATCGCAGCGGCCTGCCGATTGAGTCTGGATACCGTTGAGTCGCAATAGCGGCTGTTGCTCCTGGGTTTGTGCGACCAGGCCTTTGGGGTGCTGGATGCATATTGTCTGACAGTCATCTTTCGCCAGTCCCCGATGGCGGGCAGTGAAACAGCGGGCCGAGTGGGCCAAGGGCAGATAACCATAGCCCAATAACTCGACTTCAAAGCTTGGTGCGGGAGTAGTGACTTTCTGTAGCCAAGTCTTTGACAGCTCAATGGGCATCACAAAGCGCTGCATGCCCCATTGGTGCAGTTTGTCCAGGCTGGCTCTGTTGTAGTTATTGATACTGGCGCCACAGACAAAGGGCAGTCCCTGTTCTCGCGCCATACCTACGGCGGCCATATCGTTGGCTTCAACCATAAATTCGCCATTATCAAGTTGTTTCTTAAGCTCTTTAAGCTCGGATTGTGCTTCTATCAAGGCCAAGGTTGACAGTACAATCTGTTTACCGGCGTCTTTGAGTTCATGGGCCAGGGCCAGATAATCGGCAAACTTCATCTGCCTGCGGCGGCTGCAAACGGCTTCTCCCAGATAAATCAGTGGAATAGTGCTGTCTGCTACTTCACGGTAAAAGGCTTGTACCTGTGCTTTAGGCCAGCAATAAAGCAGCGGGCCAAGAGAAATATTCATAGAAAACTTCCTATTGCCAGCTGCGCTCGTAGGCACCCAGCGTAGTGGTTTGTCCCTCGGATACTTTGGCCAGTGCGGCATGCCATTCTGGTTTGGATTGGAACCGCTCAGGCGCATTCTGATAGGTGTCCAGTGCCTGGCGCCAAACCCGGGTAACTTGTTCCACATAGGCGGGGCTGCGTTGGCGACCTTCAATTTTGAGCGACACTATGCCAGCCTGAGCCAGTTCCGGCAGTAAGTCCAAAGTATTGAGGCTGGTGGGGGATTCCAGCAAGAAGCCTGGCTGGCTGTCTTCTTCGGTCAGATATCGTCCCTTACATACCACAGGGTAGCCCATCTGTTCATTCAACCCCGAGCTGTCAATCAAGACTTCGTTGAGACGGGTCTGGCGACAGCCTTGATTTTCCTGCCAGCGCACATGTTTTGCCGGTGAGCAGGAACCTCCTGAGTTGGGAGATTCCCCGGTCACATAAGAAGATAATTGACAGCGTCCTTCGGCCATAATGCATAGACTGCCGAAGGCGAACACTTCCAGGTCAACCGGGCTGGCTTTGGCGAGATCCTTGACCTGCTTGATGGAAAGCACTCTGGGAAGTACGGCGCGCTCAATGTTGAATTCTCGCTTATAGAGCGACAAGGCGCCGATATTGGTGGCGCTGGCTTGTACCGACAAATGCAACGGCAGGTGAGGGTAGTGATTATGGGCATAATCCAGCAGCGACAGATCGGCCATGATCAGCCCATCAATATCTGTGTTGGCGGCCAGATCGACGGCTTGATACCAGCGTTTCTCTTCACCCGGCTGCGGAAAGGTATTAATAGTCAGATACAGTTTGCGCCCTTGTGACTTTACTTCTTTGGCTGCCTGTTGCAGCTTGGTCGGTGTGAAGTTCAACCCGGCAAATGAGCGGGCGTTGGTATCGTCTTTCAACCCCAGATAGAGGGCATCGGCGCCGGCGTTGAGAGCGGCCTTGAGTGAAGCCAAGTTCCCGGCCGGACACAGGAGTTCCATGTTAACTTTCTCCCTAATTGCAAACAAAGCAGCAGTTTATCGACCTTTGGATCTCATAGAGTTGATATAAAACAGGTTTATAACCATAAAACTTAGTTAGACTGCCAGAGTTTGGGCTTTTTTATCAGGAGTAACTCAAGATGCGCACGGCTTTAGCCGCCAAGGCGGCGCGCGATATTCTCACCCTGGCTCCCAAGTTGGCCGGGAAACCGCTGAATTTGGTTCCTTTCACTATCAAGGCGGGTGTACTGCAACAGTTGTTGGCGGTATTGCTTAGCGAGCAGGTTCAGGATGGCGAGTTGGATTTTCTTGAAGACCAATGGGTTGGCGTCCGGGTCGAGGATATGGAATTGGCATTTGAAGTCAGCTTCAAACAGGGCTTCAAGGTGCGACCTTTTACGGCTCCGGAAGTCACTTTCAGTGCCAATAGCGCCGAACTCTTGCTGGTGGCAGCCGCCAAAGAGGATCCGGACACTCTATTCTTCCAGCGCCGACTGAGTATAGAAGGCGATACCGAATTGGGACTCGAGGTTAAAAACTTGCTGCTTGGCATAGATGTTCAAAGTATGCCAAAGGGGTTAAAACTAGCGCTGGATAAATTGGCTAATATGCTGACCACGCTTCTGCAAAGTTCACAAGCATCGCCTCAATGGGCCTGACAAGCAGTAAAATAGAGACATAAAAAAAGCGACCCATTTGGGTCGCTGTCAGAGTTCAATCTAAACTCTGGATGGTGCGCTAGAAACCATCTTGAAGGGAGGATAATGATGAAACACTCGGTTCACTAATTCTGACTACCGATTTTTCCGCGAGTTCCCGCACCAAGCAAAATAATTCATTTTATTTGTTTCACTCCGAACAGTAGATTCCAGAAAAGTCTGCCATATTATGATGTTGCAGTGAGTTTGACTCAGTCTTTTCATTTTCTTGAATGGCAATATTGGCATCAACTATTTATTTACCTGGGTGAGTTGAGCAGCAGGATAAAAAAATGGCAACCCAAGGGGCTGCCATATAAGGTCGTACAAAAAGTCGTGCAAAGAATGAAAACCCGCTGCGCTAGCGCCGGGCTCCCATCCAAGGGAGGTGATGATGAAACACTTGAAAAAGGTTCTGTTATTCAGAGTCGGCTTTGCCGAAAAAGTTTCCTGGAAAGAGAAATTTTTTTGCTGACCTTGGTTTGCGCCTGAAAAGCGGGGATAAAAAAATGGCAACCCAAGGGGTTGCCATATAAGGTCGTACAAAGCTAATTCGTACAAAAGTCGTGCAAAGAATGAAAACCCGCTGCGCTAGCGCCGGGCTCCCATCCAAGGGAGGTGATGATGAAACACTTGAAAAAGGTTCAGCTATTCAGAGTCGGCTTTGCCGAAAAAGTTTCCTGGAAAGAGAAATTTTTTTGCTGACCTTGGTTTGCGCCTGAAAAGCCGGGATAAAAAAATGGCAACCCAAGGGGCTGCCATATAAGGTCGTACAAAGCTAATTCGTACAAAAGTCGTGCAAAGAATGAAAACCCGCTGCGCTAGCGCCGGGCTCCCATTCAAGGGAGGTGATGATGAAACACTTGAAAAAGGTTCTGTTATTCAGAGTCGGCTTTGCCGAAAAAGTTTCCTGGAAAGAGAAATTTTTTTGCTGACCTTGGTTTGCGCCTGAAAAGCGGGGATAAAAAAATGGCAACCCAAGGGGTTGCCATATAAGGTCGTACAAAGCTAATTCGTACAAAAGTCGTGCAAAGAATGAAAACCCGCTGCGCTAGCGCCGGGCTCCCATCCAAGGGAGGTGATGATGAAACACTTGAAAAAGGTTCAGCTATTCAGAGTCGGCTTTGCCGAAAAAGTTTCCCTGGTGGATAAATTTTTTATCTGCGACATGCCAAGCATGATTAAAGGCAAGTCTCCAAACAGCATGAAAATAGAGAATAAAAATGGCAGTCCAAAGGACTGCCTAAAAAATGCAGGGGACAAAGATCTTGGGCGCTAGCTCCAGTATCTCAGTCCAAAGGGAGATGATGATGAAACCGTTAAAATCGCTTCACTTATTCAGAGCTATTCGGAGAGAAAAAGTTCAGCCATAAAGAGATTTTTCTTGTGGAGCCGGCAGGCATAAAAAAAGGCAGCCATTAAGGACTGCCTTATGATCTATCGAAGATCAATGGGGCCGCGCTAGAAGCCCCTTAGGGAGAATGATGAACATGAAAAAGTAAATTCACTGCTCACTATGTTGGAGTCTGCAGTGATGTTTTGGTTCCCCCTGAATGGCGAAAAATAATCATGTTTTTTTAATTAGTTTATTTTTCAATTGATTATTTATCCTGTAATAGCTGGATAATCTGATTACGCAGAGCCTCGGGTTTGGTTGTGGGAGCATAGCGCTTGCTGACTTTGCCATGGCGATCGACCAGAAACTTGGTGAAATTCCATTTAATGCTTTCCGAGCCCAACACGCCAGGGGCCTGCTGCTTGAGCAGTTTAAACAAGGGATGAGCATGGGGGCCATTGACTTCCAGCTTGGCAAACAGTGGGAAGCTAACACCAAAATTCAATTCGCAGAAGGACTGGATCTCCTGCTCATTGCCCTTTTCCTGAGCACCAAACTGGTTACAGGGAAAGCCGAGTACCACCAGGCCTTGGTCTTTGAATTCCTGATACAGGCTTTCCAATCCGGCATACTGAGGAGTAAAGCCACAGGCACTGGCGGTATTGACCAGCAACATGACCCGTCCTTGAAATTCGCTGAGATCCGTTTGTTGTCCTTGGATATTCTCAAGTGGGATAGCGTATATTGAGTTAGACATAGTGGCTCCTTGGTTGAAGCTTTACTATATAACACAAACTATATTGTTAGCAATTTATTTGTGCGCAATTTAAGTTTTGACCCAAGCGCATACTAAAAAGAAAGAGAGAGGAGAGTTGAGTGACACAAACAGCAGTCGAGCCGGAGCTTCAACCTCAAGCAGAAGTGGGGCAGGTGGTACAGCAGTTAACGCTATTGGAGGGCGAAGCTCAGGCCGAGGTCTTTGGTGAGATCCTAGAAGAGGCCGATCCTGGCACGATAGCCTTATTGCTGGAATCCTTGCCGCTGGATGAACGCTATGAGCGCTGGAATCAAATAGCCTTCGCTGAGCGGTCAGCTGTGCTCAGCTTGATGCGCGCCGAACCCAGGATGAGCCTTCTTAGGCAGATGTCGGTGGAAGAGGTGGATCTGTTACTGGCGCAACTGTCAGCTGAAGAGATGATCGAATGGAGCGATTATTTGCCCGACAGCTTTATCGATCGTGCTTTGGCGCAAATGGGGGAGCGGCAACGCAAGCGCTATGAGCTTTATGATCAATACTCGGAAAATGAAATAGGTCGTTACACAGAACATCAGGCCTTGGTGCTCAGTAACAAAAGCCGGGTGGAACAGGCGCAGCGTTTCTTCCGCCGTATTGACTTGGATTGCTGCGAAAACCTCTATCTGGTGGATGAGGATAATCATTACCAGGGAACCGTCAGTCGCTATGAGATTTTTCGTCAGGATCCGCAAACCCCGCTTATTTCGCTTATCGAGCCGGACAGCCGGGTATTGTCGGCCGATTCATCCTTGATAGAGGCCGCCGAAGCGATAGAGCACAGCTCAGATATTGAGCTGCCGGTGGTCGATGAAGAAGGCACCTTAATCGGCCGCTTGACGCTGCGAACGGCAACCGCCTTGGTGCGAGAACACTATGAAGCGCGTTTGATGGCCTCGGCCGGTATGGATGAGTCCGATGACCTGTTTGCGCCTATCGTCAAGGGCGCTCGTCGCCGCGCCATTTGGCTCGGGATCAATCTACTGACGGCATTTTTGGCCTCTGCCACCATAGGTTTGTTCGAGGATGTATTGGCAAAAGTGGTGGCGCTGGCGGTATTGATGCCGATAGTGGCCTCTATGGGCGGAATTGCCGGCTCGCAATCATTGACCCTGATGATCCGCGGCATGGCGATGGGACAGATTTCCATAGGAAACCTGTTTTCCTTGATGAAGAACGAGCTTGGGATAGGGGCTCTCAACGGTATTCTCTGGGCCGTACTCATAGGTTTGGTGGCTGGGCTCTGGTTTGACGATAACCTGATTGGTATGACGATTGCTGTGGCTATTTTGGTCAATATGCTGGTTGCGGCATTGGCCGGGGTGGCAGTACCCATGATATTGCAGAAATTTAATCAGGATGCTGCGCTTTCCGGCTCGGTGATCCTGACTACGGTCACGGATGTTGTTGGCTTCTTTACTTTCCTTGGATTGGCAACCTTGCTGTATCTATAGTCGTTAGCTATTTATGTGACAGCATTGACCACTTCTGCAAAGTGGGCTCAATAAAAGACAGTCAAAAGAAAAGGGAGCACAGGCTCCCTTTCACAAAAGGCTTTGAAAGCTACTGGGCGACAATGGCGTTGAAGTCTTGCACTGTATCGGTTTGGTTGCTCAGGGTGACCTGATGCAACTGAGGGGCAGGGTTGGGAATAATAAGACCATCATATTGCTCTGGGTCGTCATTTTCCGCGCTGCAGCTGAAGGCCACTGTATAATCCCCGGCGGGAATAAAGCCAAAGGCGTATTTGCCGAAGTTACCTGCTTCATACTCCACTTCGACCGAGTTATATGGCACTACGGCGCCTTCTGGTACCGCATTCTGGTTGACATCCGGATCCAGGTTATCGGTCAGCAATGCTGGGTCCAGATCGTGGCCGGGATAGAGGTAGACAAAGTTGCCGCTATCGGCAGCACATTCACCTGCGTTGAACAGGTTGATATCTACCTCACCGGACAAGGAAGCCACAGTCGCATTGTTGACTATGGATACGCCGTGGGGCTTGAGGTTATAGCGCTGACCATTTTTGTTTTCCACCAGGCTGCGGCGCAGGTCAAATTCTATGGTGAAGCGCTGGACGCCGGTGCTGTCGACTTCGAAGCTGCCTAAACGCAGCCTGGTACTGGGCTGCTTGAGTGGCACTTGACCGGTTTCGTCGATCACATAGCTGAGATCTGAGCCGGTGGACTCATCCAGTATATGCAATATCAACTGTGAATAAGTGCCGACTTCCAACTCGGCATCGCTGAGGATGAGAGCGCTGTCGCTGCCTTGATACTCCAGCAGATCCAGTTGGCGGTAGTCTTCGCCGTTAGGTCCGGAGACCTCGAGGAAGATGTTATCTTGTCCTTCCCGTACCAGCTCAATTTTGTCAAACGCCACGACCACTTTTTCGGCACTGTCGACCGGGGCATCAGATACGGCGAAGCTAACTTTGGCGGTATTGGGTGTTGGTGTCGGCGGGGTATCATTGTCGCTGCCACCACAGGCAGTCAGCAACAGGCCTGAGCCGCAAAGCAGTGCGATACTTGAAATACGATTTTTCATCTTGGTTCCTCTTGTTGTTCCCGGAGCGTGACAGTGCCCGGTTACCCGGGGTTACTCAGAGAATTGTGTTTGTTGTCTGCCACAAACTCCCTCAATGGGGCTAACATAAGGAAGGTGCAAACAGGTCCTCGTGGCACTCTGGCTTACACAGCAATTGGCGTTCAAGGCATCTGACTGAAGGCATGCCGGGGCCTGTCAAAGTCGGATAACGCAGAGAGCCGGTTGCAGTGTAAGCCCCGAAGGGCGTGGCTTACAGGCCAGTCTGCTGTGTTGTGCTTCTTGCAAAGGACTAAGGCCATTTGCAGCGAATCACGCCTTGCATCCTGGCCTGTAAGCCTACGCAGAGCACACATGGGACCTGTTCGCACCTTCCCGAACTAATTGCGGCTTTTACCTGTAGCCATACGTTAATCTGGTTAAGCCGAGGTTAGGTTTTATGGGGAATGTCCCCTTCGATAGCTCACATATCCGCCAAGTATAGTCACCAAAGGAGTATTTATGCCTAATCCTGCCCAGGAAATCACGGTTTCCCTGGCCCAAAGTCCTGACTTGATTGCTGCCGCTTGCGCTTTGGTTGATAGCCGCGATGATAATGCTCACCCCTTGGATCATCAGGCCTTCATGGCCTCCCGTGCCGTGATAGTGGCGCAAAACGGAGTCGGGGAGCTGGTGGGCTGCGCTGTGATCAAGGCCGGTTGCGGAGATATCGCCGAGCTCGGATATTTAATGGTGCGCCCCGACTATAGACGGCGGGGGATTGCGGCGGCCCTGACCCAAAAACGGATCCAAATCGCCCGGGAAATGGGGATCCGGCTATTGTTTGCTACAGTTAGAGAAGAGAATCGTGCCAGTCGTGATAATTTGCTCAAGTCGGGGATGCAGTTTTGGGGGAACTATCTGAGTATCAGAGGCACAGGCAATACTGTGGGATGGTACTTTTTAGTATTGGATGACCAAGTGGATGTCGCTACAGAAATGCTCAAGTTGGTGGGGGATAGGGTCAGAATCGACTGAAATTACACTTTTTCGTCACCGGAGCGTGGCAAACTGGCATTTCCTGACAGAATTTTATCACGAATGCTGTGAGCTGGATTGCAAAATGTGGTTCACCGAAATAGAGTTAAATCATTAACAATAAAAAATAGATTCAGTGCCTTGGGCGTTTATGTACTCAAGGATAAGGATAGCGCCATGGTCTTGGACGGAAATCGATTTGCCGACAGACAAACGTTCGCCCTTCAATATGGATAAACACCCAGGTTCCCTGCTCAGGCTATTGCTGGCGTTTGTTCTGCTCCAGTTTAGTGTGAGTGCCTGGGCCACTCAGGTGCTCGACAACAGCTACATTCTCAAGGCTGAGCCACAACAGTTGGCACCGACTTCGTTCGAGGCGGTACCAGCCTGGATCCGGGCGCAACAGGAAACCAGCCTGAGTTTGACCGGCGGCAGTTACTGGATGGTGCATCCCTTACGAGTGGCAAGTCGTGAACAGACTTGGGTCATAGACGTACGCAACTCCATTATAGAATCCATAGATCTTTTGCTGCTGGGGCAAGATGGTAGCAAACAGCAAGCCCACTCGGGCTATGATGCCGACTATCAGTATCTGTTTGATTATGGCAGGCGGTTCACCATCAAGCCGGGGATAGATTATTGGCTGGTGGTCAAGGTTGAGAGCCGTTACTACTCATCGGCACCCGAGATCCGCCTGGCTCCTGAAATAGAACACAGGCTCAGCGCCGACAGACATGCCACAGCCGTGGTGCTATGTCTCGGGGGCTTGATTTTTATCGCCTGCTATAACCTGTTCATCTTCTTTACCACCCGTGACAAGGCGTTCTTTTGGTACGGTCTTTATGTGCTGGCTTACTTCGGCGGCTGGGCCTTGACCTTCCACTTGCCCGCGCACTTGTTTCAGTTCCGGCAACTCGAGTTGCATCACCTATTCTTTATCAGCCTGCCCATATTGAACATTTTGTTCTATAACAATTTTCTGCAGCTTTCTCTCTATTCGCCCAAGCTTTGGCGCCTCAGTCGCATCTTGTTGTGGGCCTGTGTGTTGGCTCTGCCCACCAGTATTTGGTTCTTGTCCTATACGGCGATTATTGCTTCAGTGCTTATTATGCTCTGGATTGGACTGGCGATAGTTTGCGGTAATGTCTGTCTGATGAAAGGCTTCTCGCCGGCGCGTTATTTCATAATGGCCTTCAGCTGTTTGCTGCTGCCGGCAATCATCATATTGCCTGGTAACATGGGTATCACCCCGGACTTTTTTGAATATGCCGAGCTGGCAACTTTGCTGGGTGGCACTGCCGATGCTCTGTTGCTGTCCTTGGCGTTGGCAAGTAAGCTCAAACTCTTGTCGGAGGAGCGCCAGGAGTATATCCGCAAGTTGGGTATCGCTTGGGAACGAGCTCGCAGTGATAGCCTTACAGGTCTTGCCAACCGCTTGGCCTATGATGAGAGTCTGGCGGATTCCTGCCTGAGTAGTGGCATGCCCAAGCCGGGATACCTGTTGGTATTGTTGGATATTGAGGGGCTGAAACGGGTCAATGACACCCTGGGACATGGGGAAGGGGACAGATTGCTGTTGGCGGTAGCCGAAGAGCTACAAAGCTGGTCTGAAGCCAAGCTCAAGCCTTTTCGCATTAGTGGCAATGACTTTGCTTTGCTACTGCCGGAAGTCGAGGGGCAGCGACTGCAGAACTTGCTGCCGAGGCTGGAGCAGCGTATTGCCAGTGAAGGTTTTGCCGAGCTCTGTGTCAATCATGGCTCTGCGGCCAGTACAGACAAAGAAACGGTCCAGGATTGGGTCCGCGCCGCTGACAAAGACTTGTATCAGTGCAAGAGTCTGCGTCGTCGTGAGCTGCACGCCAGACAACTGGCCGCAGCCGAAGGCCTGCCCCGCTGAACTCTCGGGGCTAATTTCGGGACTAATTCCTGCGCTAAGTCCGGAGCTAAGTCAGCAGCTCAGTCCAGAGCAAGCTCATAGCTGAGTCGAACCGGCTAAATCTCGCCTGGATGCTTATCAAAAGTCTTCCTCACCCTTGATATGGCGCGGATAGCCACAGATAGCCTTGGAGGTGTGCATACCCGCCATGGTTGCGGCTTCGACGCAGCCCACATTCAGCCCTGTTTTTATCCAATCACCGGTGACATAGAGGTTATCCAGCCCAGTACCGTCTGTGGTGATGCGAAAACGCGAGCTATCTTTCACCGACAACACATACCGCTCGGACGGGTCGACATTGGCACGCCAGTATTGGCTGTCAAAGCGCTGTTGTCCTTGACGTTCCTCCGGATCGTGCAGCCAATCCCAGACAAAGCCATTTTTGGCTTCCGGCCAGAGATTGCCTATTTGATGCTCGAGTTGCCCCAGAGCCCCGGACTTGGCCACGGCATTCATTTGCTGGTTAAAGTCGCTCTGCTCTCTGGGGGGATATTCGGCAACCGGCAGCGCCGAGCAGAAGTAACTGGCATTCTTGACGCGGCCTATCGGCCAGCTTTCTTTGTCAATCAATTGATCCATACTGGCCCAGGTGTCATAGGGTTCGCTGAAGGCCGACAGCACAGGCTCTTCGCCGGAAGCCGGAAAAAGCTGCCAGCCAAGACCGTTGAGATCTGTGTTGAGCCACAACTGATAGGCCTGGGTCGCCACAGTTTGCACCTTGGCCACAGCCTGTGATAGCGCCGGACTTTGGGTCATCACTTCTTTAGCCACATGAGGAACGGCGCCTATGGATAGACCGAAGATCACCTTGTCAAAATCTACCCCCTTACGCAGCTGCTTCACCGGCAGAGCGTGGCCGGTTTCTTGCTGGTACAGCTGCGGCCAATCACTCCAGAAGTGTTCCAGGTTGACCCGGTTTTCGGCAATTAATCTGGCTTGAGTTTCATCCAGTTGTGATAGCAGAGGCTCGCTTGGCCAGCAGCCGAGTCCTTTGACATCCACCAACGGCTGATACTCGCTGAGTCCAGGCTTGAGGCTGGCCTGCTCCACTATCTCTATGCCGCTGACGGATTGCCCCTGACATTGCAGCTGTTGTACCTGGTGGAAGAAGTGAAAATTCACTCCGCGGCGTTTCAACACTTCATAGTAGGGGGTGAATACTGTGTCGCCCATGCCGGCCTGCATTTTCCACATCACGCCCCCTTGGTAGCAGAGGGCAATTCGCAGCATGGAGCGGATTATGGTGCCGGCTTCCACATTGGGGCGGGAGAAATCGCCCTGTTCATAGGCGAACACCAGATCGTAGAAGCCCCTTACCGGTGCCGAATCGACAGTGTAACGCTCGCTGGCGCCATGGCGACGCAGCCATTCGCGGTAGTCATAGCCGTTGATAACATCGAATCCGCCCTTGAATACCCCATCGACAAACATCCCCTTGAGTATGGTCAGACCGAGGTCGGCACCTATGTAGAGGCGCCTGAGCTCGTCATTGCCACTCAAGTGATCGCCAAAGCGGCGCTTGAGACGCCGATGCAGTATATCGACGGCACTCTCGATTAGGCCATCGTCCTCGACAGTGTCGTGGTGGTGATCGTCACACTCCTGGCCTATCAGCTGGTTGAAGCGGCACTCCAGCTTGTCTCCCAGGGTTTCCAGGCTATCTTTGGCGTCATCCAGCGCCTCTTCGATGCGATCGTTCAGGCGTTCAAACCAGTCGCGGGTGAACCAGTCTCTGGGGCTATCCTTGGCCACGGCCTCATCGACTTCATCCATCTGTTTTAGCCATTGACGGATCCAGTAAAAGGCCGCCTTGACCAATTTCCACAGCGTCAGGGTTTCTGTACTGTCGCCGGGGATACCCGGCATGGGCGGGAACTCTATGGGCCAGCTCAGGCTGCGCCCCTCTATCTGTTCCTGCAGCACAATAAAGTTATGGGGCTTGAATGCTTCGACAAAGCTGGCCAGCGGCGCGTCATCCGCTCGCCCCAGTTCCTCATAGGCTTTGCGCATCAGGGCCGCGGCATTTTGGTAGAACCCAAACCAAATATGCAGCCCATGCTCTTCGATACGATCCCCCATGGCGGCATTGCGCCCGGAGGCTCCCTTGCCACCAATGCGCCAGCCCTGTTGATAGATATCTATCTGGTACCGGTTTTGCCAGCCAGGTTGTTCTGTAAGGCACATGGCCGCGGTAATGGCGGCAACGCCTCCACCGAGAATGGCAATTTTCTCTTTTTTGACTATAGAGTTGTCCACCAACACTTCGCCCGGCGGCACCTCAAAGTCAAAGTTCACATGGTAGGGCAGCAACACCTGCTGCTCGCCGAGCTGTACCCCCAGGGTTTCGGCCAGCGGGAAGCTGTCGTTGGCAAAGACTGTGGCCACCAGGGAGTTATCCAGCAGCGACAGATGATGCACCTTGGTGACTCTGGCGGGCGCCTGCAGCAGCGCCTGATATACCGCCTTGGTGCCGGAAGCGTCGGGGAACTGCTTCAGGAAAACTTGCTCCACCGCCGGTTTGAACAGCAGTTCGAATACCTGCTCGGCCCCAAGAGCATCCAGATCGGGAATAAAGTCGGTTTGGGCCTGAATAAAGTCCCAGGTTTGGCCTATGGCTTCCAGTGGCGAGAGGGCATTCTCCTGCTGCGGCCTGCACTTAATCTGGAGCAGTGGTGCCATTGCCAGCTCGGCATCCGGGGAGAATTTTTGAAAACTCTTGGCCGCCAACGACAGTTCTGTCAGCGGCTCATCTACGCCTGGCATCCGGTATTCGCAGGCGTATTTGGGATAACCAAACAGCTCGCGGCCATTGATCAATGCCATCGCATCATTGACCCAGATATGCAGCGGCTGAAACAGAATTTCGCTGATTTCGCCGGAATCTGGATTGGCCTGTTTGCCCACCATCACCCAGGTGATGATATCGGTTTCCTGGATCCAACCCTTGTTGCGATCCACCTCGACACTGGAATAAGCCTTGGCGATTTGAGTGAAAGTTGTCAGTACATAAGGGGACAACACCTTGAAATACATCTTGTTGTTGGCGACCTGGTTCAGGGTTTGGTCGACACTCTGTTGCAAATTGGCAAGCTTGCCCTTGAGGAAAAAGCCGTACATATCGGCCTGGGTTAACACCAGAGGAGAGTGCATAAGCACTGAGCCGGGAGGGTAGATAAAGTCGGGGCGTTGTTCGTTCATGGCGACCATCCTTGTGTACTGACGTTTGCCAGATTTATCTGACTGAATTAGCTGAATAAACCTAGCGTATATTCAGGCTTCTTACAATTACACGTTCGTTGCCGGATATGTGTTCCTTAGTGTAAGCAAGTGTAATAGGTTGCTGCTTGGCAGTGTTACCTTCTCCACTTTCTATGGCTTGGCTGGAGTAAACTTCTCTTGGGATAACAATATATTGATGACTGGACATAACCGCCGGATTGGCGTTAATTTGAGCATGGTGAACAGTTTTTATTACTATCATTGTATGAACCCAAGCATACGCACCGCCAGGTTAAGCGATATTCCTGCCATAATGGCGTTGAGATTGAATGTGCGCGAAAACCGCCTGCAGGATCCCGGGCGGATCACTCAAGCTTGCTATCTCAGCTATTTGACAGGTCGGCGGCGCACTTGGGTTGCAGAGGATGAAACACAACTATTGGGTTTTGTCTGTAGCGATCGTGATGATGCCAGAATTTGGGCGCTTTTTATCGCGCCGGAGTCGGAAGGAAAGGGCATAGGTAAGGCCTTGTTACAGCAAGCGGTTGACTGGCTCCATGCCGGAGGCTGTAGCAAGCTGCAACTCAGTACCGAGCCGGGTACCCGCGCCGAAGGCTTTTATCGCCATCTTGGTTGGCAGTCTCTGGGGCTGACTGAAGAAGGTGAGGTGGGTTTCCTGTTGACTTCACCATCAGATTAAAGTGACTTGTAAGCATGGCTCTGACATAGATTCACTCTACTGAAACCGGCATGACCTCTGTCATTTAAATTGGGCAGGCCAGGCCATCAGCGCCGTATTTGATCATCCCTGAGCTGGAAACCGTCACACTTCTTGAGCCATTGGCTTGCTTGGAAGGGCAATAGATAAAGGTCACTTCGCCTGTGTTGCTTAGGCCATCGGCACGAAAGCCAACATTGCTGCCCACGATGGCATCCTTGCTGTCGATGCCTTCCACTACCCGCAATATTTTTTCGCTGCCTCCGGCCTCGGTATAGACCTTGAGGCCATCATTAAAATTGGCGGCACAACCTGTATCACTCTGATAGCCACAAACTTTCACCTCCATACCATAGCTGATGGCCTGGTTGCGGGCGAAGGACAGGGCTTGTTCAATTCGGCTTATTTCCGACTTACTGCGATAGCTTTCATATAAAGAAGTGAGTGAGGGAACTCCCACAGACAGCAGTATGGCGGCAACAGCAATGGTGACCATGAGTTCGACCAGCGTAAAGCCACGGATTCTGGAACTGGAAAAATGTGCAACAGCCATAGTCAACTCTTCACACGAATAGATTACGCTTAAGTATAAGTGAATGAGTTGTTAATTACAGTAGTCTTTGCAAACCCTGTGCAGTGGTCGTTAATTCCACCAGCATCAACCATCCTGACAACTGATGTTTTTATCCTGAGAGCGTCGAATTCGTCCGGCTTGATTGATTATCAAGGCTTTTGAGTGGGGACTATTAGCCTTACCAGGACAATACTTGAAGGTGCCATTGGTTCCTGACGCCAGTCCATCCGGCAGAAAGCGTATCGCTTTCCGGTTGTACTTGAGTATGTCTTGGCTATCAAAAGCGCCGCTTTGAAACAGCAGCTTGTCGTCATCATCCAGGGTCAGATTACCGTTGCGGTCGCTGAAAACCGTTATCCCTTGCTGCCAGGCATCGGCTTCACAGCGGCCATCCTTGAGCGCACAGACACTGACTCTGACGCCATAACTAATGGCCTGATTACGGGCAAATTGCAGCAGTTTTTGTACTTGTTTTATACCGGTTTGAGCGCGATAACCTTCGTAGAGCGACTTGAGTGATGGCGCCCCGACTGAGGCCAGTATTGCCAGCAGCACCATGGCGACCATGACCTCCAGCAGCGAAAAACCAAGTGGTAAATGACGCATAATCTCATCCTTGAGCATTGGGCGGCCCGCATCCGGCGAACCTGAGTGTTAGTTTAGTCCAGGCAGAGGCTCGGCTCTGGTGTCCTTTTAGATGAGTTTGCACTAAATATTGCACTTGCTTACCTAAGGGATGAATAAGTACACCGAGTTGATCATGGCTACTACTAAAGAATATGCCTGGTTTTTTCATCTGAGCGGACAATCACTTCTTGCCCGCAGTATGTCGTGATAAGCTATTGCGATTGTATCCGAACAAGCAAAATCGCGAGCTATTTCTCCGGTCAAACTGCCGTGGGAATAGTCATGAGTCGCAAAAGAATTCCAAGCCCTAAAGGAGTGCCTGATGAAGAAAGTGGAAGCCATAATCAAGCCGTTTAAACTGGACGATGTCCGTGAGGCGTTGGCTGAGATAGGAATAACCGGTATGACGGTTCTGGAAGTCAAAGGTTTTGGCCGTCAGAAGGGACATACAGAGTTGTACCGTGGTGCCGAGTATATGGTCGACTTTCTGCCCAAGGTGAAGATAGAACTGGTGATTCAGGATGATCTGCTGGAACAGGCACTGGATGTGATTGTTGAAACCGCCCGTACCGGTAAAATCGGCGACGGTAAGATCTTTGTGACCGATATCGAACGCATTATTCGTATCCGTACCGGTGAAGAAAACGAAGAAGCGGTATAAAAACGAATGTAAAAATTAGGTTCATCGCAGATTAGCGTGGACTACAAATGAAAACGGTTGGAGAGTTATTGTTTAGTCGCCAAATAAAAACAATGACCCACTCCAATCGTTGTCGATGTCGAATATTACCTGCACTAGCTCAGACTTGTACTGACAGTGTAGTGGTCAAGTTAATTGGCCACTACAAGCCAATCACACTCAGAACCAAAACCACCGAATGTTCCTGCGTCCGTTTTAGCAGTTTTTTATGTGTAAAACCACGATTATCGTAGTAAAGAAAAATATTTATCCAAGGTGATCTCTGCTACCCAACACTCCAGCGTACCTTCACAGGATAAACCTAATGGATTCAAAGGAGTACAGGCACTTTTGATAGGTACTAGAGAGTTTTCAATTTGATATTCAAAAGTGTAATATTCCGTTTTGTATATGAATTTATCCCCCAATAAACGACCATTCTCATCGTCGTGCCTCATAAAATAACGCGTAATTACGTGGACTTCCTCATCGTTCTCTTCAACTAATTGAGAAACAACATTGGCCATTCCTTCGTAACATTCAAATATTAATTCAGAGAACTTATATTCATTAAAAGTATCAGTCATATTGATAGGGCGAAAATATATATGAGGTCTAAGAATAACACCTTCATTAGAACTAAAAGCCACATTTAATCCACTATGAGGCACTTGTTCATATAAGCTTTTTTTAAGAATCAAATGTTGGTCGAAATATATAACCTCATATAAATCATCACTCATTTACACTACATCTCCTTAACTTGTTGGCAGATTCAAATCCACATATAAAAATCAAGCCACCCACTGTAAAACAATAACTTAATCTTCTTTCTGTCTGCGTTCAAGCACCAGTAGTGGATTTGAGCACCCGGAGGTAGCAAAATGGAGACACCCATAATTCTTGACAAAATCAAAATGAAGACACCTAATCAAAATGAAGTAGCAAAATGGAGACACCCATAATTCTTGACAAAATCAAAATGAAGACACCTAATCAAAATGAAGACACCCATAATTCTTGGCAGGTTTCTCTCACCTTGTCTAGGCTTGAATGGAGCCTTTGAAAAGGAAAGGATGCCATGCCGAGGCCAAGATATGCTCAAGTCAGTCTTGAGGACACTCCCTTCTATCACTGCATCTCCCGCTGTGTACGCCGCGCCTTTCTATGTGGTGTTGATGATTATTCCGGCAAGAGCTATGAACATCGCCGCGATTGGGTTGAATCCCGTCTATTGGAACTGGCGGCAGTGTTCGCCATTGACTTGTGTGCCTATGCAGTCATGTCCAATCATCTGCATTTGGTGCTCAGAGTTGACTTGAAAACCGCCACTGAATGGACATTGGAGCAGGTTTTACAGCGTTGGCATCTGCTTTACAGTGGAACTCTGTTATCTCAGCGTTTTCTGCGCGGTGAAACACTTTCTGATATTGAATATCTCACTCTGCAACAAACCGCTGAAGTCTATCGCCAACGTTTGATGGATATCAGTTGGTTTATGCGGGCGCTCAATGAACCTATTGCCAGACAGGCCAATCGGGAAGACGGGTGCAGTGGTCGCTTCTGGGAAGGCCGCTTCAAATCCCAGGCGCTATTGGATGATGCAGCCGTATTGGCCTGCATGGCTTATGTTGACCTGAACCCTATCCGCGCGGGAATAGCCAAAATCCCGGAAGACTCAGACTATACCAGTATTCAACGGCGGATACGGGCCGCGATGCAAGGCAAAAACACACCTGAGCTGTTACCCTTTGTCGGCAATGAACGGCTGAACATGCCACAAGGATTGCACTTTGATGCCAAGGATTATCTACAACTGGTCGATGATACCGGGCGCATTATCCGCCACGACAAGCGCGGTCACATCACTGCCGGCACAACAACCATTTTGAATCGTTTAAACATCCCTATCGACAACTGGCTCAAGTTAACGACTGATTTTAGCCGTCTATTCAAAGGGCCAGTGGGTACACTGGAATCTCTTACCGACTACTGTATTCACCTACAACGACGACGAAGACAAGGAGCCGCTAATTGTCAGAAGTTGTTTAGCTGAATCCCCGAGGCTCCAAGATATTTCTCTCCAATCGAACTTTATTCGACCTCCATCGTGTCTGAAATTCGACTTTTTCGCTCATTTCAATAACTGAATGGCCCTCAAAAGGTTTGAAAGATGATTTTCTCTCAGTGAAAACATCAGTGTTTCTGTAATCCAGGCAACTAGAGCCTTCACTCAGCTAATAATGGGTGTCTTTGTTGTTCTCTCCGGACCCCAGGTTCAGAATTCATAAACCCGAGGGCGCGATTTTCCTTTGGCTCTGGTTTGAAGGCCTGCCCATCAGTGTCATGGAACTTTATCGCCGCCTGAAAGCCAGGGGCGTGTTGGTGGTGCCCGGGGAGTATTTCTTCTTCGGACTCGCCGAAGAGTGGCCACACGCCGGTGAGTGTATTCGGATGAACTATGTACAACAACCCGAGTTGATGCGCCGCGGCATTGAAATCGGTAGTGTTCATAAATCTGTGTCATTTGAGTAATATACACCCAAAAGGATATTCAAATGACCAAACCTACATTTGACATGGAAGCCGCCATTGAAGCTCTGCGTGCAGGTAAAGACCTGACCGGCAAAGATGGTATTCTCACACCACTCATTAAACAGCTTACTGAAGCGGCCCTCAATGTTGAGCTCGACCAACATCTTGAAGATAAGCAGCCTGGTAATCGCAGAAATGGCAAGACCAGTAAGACACTGAAGACCGCTACCGGTAGCTTTGAGCTGCATACTCCGCGTGACCGAGATGGCACCTTCGAGCCTCAGGTTGTAAAAAAGAACCAGACATACCTGACCGATGAGATGGAGCGGAAAATCATTGCGCTATTTTCACTGGGCACAAGTTATCAGGATATTCGTGCCCATATCGCCGATATCTACGGCATTGAAGTCCCCAATGGCACCATCAGCGCCATTACTGATAAACTGCTACCTGAGCTTCAGGCTTGGCGTGAACGTGATTTAGAAGCCCTGTATCCCATCCTCTGGCTTGATGCTATTCACTATAAAATCAAAGAGAATGGCCGCTTTGTCAGCAAAGCTGTGTACACCATTCTGGCGCTCAATGTAGAAGGAAAAAAGGAGCTGTTGGGCTTGTATATCTCAGACACTGAAGGTGCACATCAGTGGCTAAGTATACTAACCGATCTTCATAGTCGCGGTATTAAAGACATCCTGATTGCCTGTGTTGATGGCCTTAAAGGCTTCCCTGAAGCCATTGAAACCATTTACCCACATACAGAGGTGCAGTCATGCATCATTCATCAAATTCGTAACTCAATGAAATACGTAGCGTCTAAAAACCAGAAGGCGTTTATGGCTGATTTAAAGTGTGTCTATAAAGCCACAACCCTCAATGCAGCTGAGATGGCGCTGGACGAGCTGGAAGCCAAATGGGGCGACAAATATCCTGTGGTCATCAAGTCCTGGCGCAACAAGTGGGCGCTGTTATCGACCTATTTTAAGTACCCGGAATACGTGCGTAAGGCTATCTACACCACGAACGCGGTTGAGGCCGTACATCGTCAGTTTCGTAAACTGACGAAAACCAAGGGTGGTTTTGCCAACGAGAACAGTTTACTCAAACTGCTCTACGCCGGTATATTGAAGGCTCAGGAGCGGTGGTCACACCCGATTCAAAACTGGAATTTAACGCTATCTCAGCTGTCCATCCATTTTGAAGGACGACTGGATGCTCACATCGATCTGTGATTTTTAACGTGACACAGAATTTTGAACACCCTCTTGAAATCATCGCCGAAGAAGTTAATAAGGCTTGGGCGCAGCTTGGTTGAAACCAAGGTTATTATCGCAGAGTTGCTTGCTGTGAGTTTCAAGCAACTCTGCTGTAGCGTTATGAATCGCCACTAGTTTTCCAGACACCTTTTAGTTAGATAAACTCGCTAATTGTCAGAAATTGTTTAGCTGAATCCCTGCGGCTCCCAAGTATTTCTCTCCAATCGAACTTTGTTCGAACTCCATCGTGCCTGAAATTCGATTTTTTGCACTCATTTCAATAACCGAGCACCCCTCAAAAGGCTTGAAAGATTATTTTCTCTCAGTGAAAACATCAGTGTTTCTGTGAGTCAGGCAACTAGAGCCTTCACTCAGCTAATAATGGGTGTCTTTGTTACTTACTGATGGGTGTCTTTGTTACTTCTCGCTTGTTAAAGGGCAAAATTTGGTTGGCTATAATCTTGAGCGGAGCGAAATCAGCCAACTGAATTTTGTCCACTATTCAACAGCTTGTTAGTTGCGTTTTGCAAACTGCCACCAATCCCTATTTGCATAGAAAATCCAACTCAAATTTTTAGGAACCACATATAGGAATAGGATATCAGTGGAACTCTGAAATCTATCAAAGCTTTCCCAGTTCAATTCAAATTCAGCGTTTAACCTCTTAGTTAAGCCTGTACTTGTGTATGTTCTTTCAAACGTCTCAAACGCATAAACAGAGATATTATTTGAATGCTCAGAGGTGGAAATGAACACTGCATCAAATTGCTCTTTAGATAACCAATTATGGTCGTCTGAGTTAAATCCTTTAGTAACCAACCAGTCATTATCAATTAGGTTAATTTCATGGTCACCATCCAAAACTAAAATGCTTTTCAAATTATCGAAATTCATTTGGATACCAGTAAGCAACTAACGCCGCATTAAGGTGTGAGCAACGCTACCACGACACTTAACCATACCACCGTAAACACAAAACCCAACGATGGAATGAAAAATGCCATGCGTTGGGAATCACTCTTAAATGCTTTGTTATAAATTTTTAATTCCCGTCTTCAGGAGCAACATTACTAGTGAATGTCTTGAACGCTTCATTTAGTAGTTGCATCATTTCTTTTTGGGACTTTTTCTTAGCCGAGCGCATCTTCTTATCTTGTTCTTCGAAATAAGCCAAAGCAAATGCACCATAAAAAGGATTTGAAAAACTGTACTTCCAAGAGTTTTCATCAAACTTGATTAGCTCACCGAAGTCTTCTTTCTCTAACTTCGCTAAGTCTGCTTTAAGTTTGTTCTTAGTTATTTTTATATGATGTTCAGCTGCCCACTCGAGTAGACTGTCAATTTGAGCCCCATCTTGTTCTTGATGCGCGACGATACGTAAAGTATTTTCCACTGAATTTATTGTCATAGCTTTATCAAACGATTTTTTAATCGTGTCTTCTACACTTTTAATGTACCGCTTCAGAGCTTCTTTAAGATCAGTGTAATCAAACTCAAAAGGCTGAGGGACCGTTTTCTTAACCAGTGCAGCGTCACACATGAAATAACAAAGTTTATGGCAAATTGAACCAAGGCCATTGGAGTAGTGAATTATTTCATCTTGTAGTTTTTCTGGGATGACAACATTCAAAGCTTCGCAACCTTTTTTGATAATTTCTCGTATTTCGTCATTGTTCATCAGATGTACTTGAAATTCAGAAATTCGAGTATTCATTTCTGCATCAGTTTCCACAACCTCACGAGCTGAATTTACAGCGCCGATTGCAATAACTTTTAAATCTTCATGCTCATCTGACAAGTTAACAAACACTTTCATCATTTGGGCTAACTTTTCTTTCTCTTCGCCCTCAATTTTATGAAAATCTTCTAGTACCCAACAGTACCCAGCCTCACCTAAAAGTTTTGCTAATCGTTGTGGCGTGAGTTGAGGTGGTAAGTAACGTTTTTGCTTATGCGCTTGCCCACTTTCAATACTAGCTTGTAACTGAGTTTGAATAGCTAGATAGTTAGCTTTAGCTCTACCATTTATCGATGACTTAACATTATTAGTTACTTCATCAACATAAAACTCACCCAGTTCATCAAATGCATCCAGAACAACCTCTTCAAATGTCATCCCTTTCATACAATTTGTGGTTATTTGTTTTTCATAAACTCGATGTAAAAGGTTTTGAACTAATGTGCTTTTTCCTGATCCAGTATGTCCAAAAACAACCAATTGAGTGCCAGGCAACTCTAGTGCTGTAACAATATCGTCATTGAATTCATCACGATCCACAAACGTTATTCGTGCAGGTCTGCTCGGTGTGAAAACTTTCTTTAATTCATGTATTTCCAATTTACTACTCTTTTCCAACTAAGTTGATTAAATTTCTAACAGCTGTATAGTGCGCATGCGCGTTTTAGTCCTCGGAGGAGTGTAAACGCGCATCGCTATCTGTTTGTATTAGCTGGATATAATAGAGTTTAGCCCTAATATCCCTTGCAGCTAAACGCGCATGCGCGGTTTCTAAACCTATTATCTACCAGCTGTATTTTTAACGTTATGAATTTAATAGCATTTCCTGCAATGTTACGGAAATAACGCGCAAGCTTAGCTGCAAATTCCCGGCATTTTGCCCGGAACGTCAATAATACTGTATAAAAATTCAGTTCTGAGGCGCTTGTCATGAACGCTCCAGGTCCTATAAAAGCCGAGTAAAGCCATAGCTACCGCACGGGTCCAAACTCTGTTCGTCCCTACATTCCGTTGAAAACGGAAAAGTGCTGCTTCTGGCCTTAAGCTTAAGAAAGTGCTAAAACTAAGTGTTTGAATTGGTTATACAATACCCAGTACTAAATTTGAAAACAATTAGCCAAAGGTCAAGTTTTTGACAAAGGCAACAAAACCCTGGTTTAGTTTGTTTTTGAAGCAGAATTGACTGGATTGGAAACCCAAAGCGACTTCCCCCAGCTAATGCTGGGTGTTTGCATTATTCCTCGTTTTCGACGGTCACAGTTCAACCAGTGCTGCAAATATGTGTATGTCTTTGGGCTATACACGATTTCAAATTCACCTAATCATCAGGAACCTCAAATGCTAAAGGTATACACTTTGCCCGCTCGAAGCGGCCGCAGGGCGTTGATGACAATCGCGTAGCGAGGCATGGATGCCGAAGCAGCGCCAGTCGAATCAGGGATGAGCGTCTGGCGCGATAGCGAATTGGCATCAAAAGCACAAGGGGGTTTCCGCTGCGTCGCGGGTCGCTGGGGGTTTGGAAAGGGGGCGAGTCGATACAGCCCCCTTTCCTCGGGTGTGGGGCGAAGCTCCACGACTTTAGGCCGCTGGCACAGCGGCTATCATAGCTTCCAGCTAAAAGTTCCTAAGTTAGTACTGGCCGAGCTTCGGGCCACGGTGTAGCCAATCACCTGCGGTGCGCCTTTCGCACAGGCGATCCTGTGACATGGCGAGAGTTGCGCAGCAACATGCTTTCGAGCGCGAGTCATGGATGACGAGCTGGCCGTTAAACAGGGACGTTGTTCAAGTACATCCCTGTAAGCTCTGCTTCGCCATCCCTGGCTCGGAAGGTCACAGTTCCGCCTGTGCCTAGAAATGAGGTGTATGTCTGCAGAACTCTCAAATGTTTCCAGCTACTCAGCGCTAACAGAATTGCACCAGCTCCCCTTCGGAGCCGCCGCTGGCGTTGTTGCAAATTGGCGTAGCCGAGACAGGGATGTCGAGGCTCGAAGGTCGAGCAAGGCGAATGTTGCGAAGCAACAAGTTCATGAGCGCGAGCCAAGGAAGGCGAGCTGGCCGTTATGCATGGATGCATTTGGCGAGTCCTGAGTGTAGCCAATTTGCTTCATAAGCCAGTGGGGATTTCGGTTACGTCGGGGTGTCCTTGGGGATGCAAGGGGCTTTGGACAAGCAAAACCCCTTGCCCGGTGTGGTTTGGCGAGAGTTGCATAGCAACGTGCTTTCGAGCGAGAGCCAGGGATGGCGAACTGGCCCTTGTGCATGGAGGCATTTACACCACGACTTTCGGCCGCTGGCACAGCGGCTAACATAGCTTTAAGCCAAAACTCACCAATAAACTAGGTCTTAGCTTCTGGCTAAGCAGCTGCCAATCACCTGCGGTGTGCTCTCGCACAGGCGATCCTGTGACTCGGCGTGAATACGTCCATGTAGCCTCGACGAAAACGTCCCTGCTTTCGACGGTCACAGTTCCGCCTGTGCCTGGAAATGAGGTGTATGTCTGCAGACATTTCAGATGTTTCAAGCTACTCCATTTTTTACAGAAAAAATCAAGCCACCCACTTTAAAACAATAACTTAATCTTCTTTCGGTCTGCGTTCAAGCACCGCTAGGGGATTTGAGCACCCGGAGGTAGAAAGATATCCGTGAGTTGCAGAGGTTTGATGAAATCGAACCGATTTCACGCAAAAATGCGAGATTTGAGCCGTGCTAGCCCTACCCATGGTTCAGGGGATTTCAATGACTGCGGTTGAGATAGAGTGGGGTTCAAGCCGTTTGAAAGTACTGGCAACTGGTTGCAAAATGCCGTCGTCGCTTCTCCAAATGTTCGCAGGGCCAAAAAATCAAGCCACCCACTGTAAAACAATAACTTAATCTTCTTTCAGTCTGCGTTCAAGCACCAGTAGGGGATTTGAGCAACCGGAGGTCGAAAGAGGAAAAAATCAAGCCACCCACTTTAAAACAATAACTTAATCTTCTTTCAGTCTGCGTTCAAGCACCGCTAGGGGATTTGAGCACCCGGAGGTAGAAAGATATCCGTGAGTTGCAGAGGTTTGATGAAATCGAACCGATTTCACGCAAAAATGCGAGATTTGAGCCGTGCTAGCCCTACCCATGGTTCAGGGGATTTCAATGACTGCGGTTGAGATAGAGTGGGGTTCAAGCCGTTTGAAAGTACTGGCTACTGGTTGCAAAATGCCGTCGTCGCTTCTCCAAATGTTCGCAGTAACAGCTGAGCTCTTGCAAGGTGCCTACCGGTCCACGAAATAGTCTTCCAAATTCAGTGGTAAGCTTGAGCCAGTTCTCATGAGGGATATTCAACCGCGTCAGTAGCTTGGCACTCTTTTCACCTATCGCGCCACGTTTATCATTGCGAATACAGCGCCCGGTATCATCCACCAATTCAAGATAATCCTTGAGCCCAAACGTAATACCACAGGGCTGATTACTGCATTCATTACCGATAAAGGGCAGTAACCTGGCGGGTTGTTCGCATTTCAATGCTGCCTGAATACGTAGCCGAATGCTGGTATGCGCCGACTGCTCAGGCGTATCCGCCATCTTGGCTCTGATGGGATTGAGGTCAACGTAAGCCATGCAGGTTAACACCGCGGCTTCATCCAGTAAGGCTTGCGACTTAAATCTTCCTTCCCACAAATTTATCCGGAATAAATTTGAACAGCTTTAGCTGGCCCGCAGGGAGAGCGCCAGGGATGGCGGCGAATAGAATCGGCCGGTACAGTTATCTTCCTGATTGGCTTGACGCGCTATCGGTTCGTTGAGACAACGCATGAACCAACTGATGTCACATAACCTGCTGCGAAAAATCGCGATAGTATGCTTCAGCCTAGGCACTTCATACGCTTCAATCAGCTCACCCTGGGTGAATTTGCGGGTCAACTCATCACCTTTGAACAGCTTGTGCCATTGCTCAAGCACTTCTCTGTCTGTCCATCGGTTTGCTGTCTCTATATCGATATGCAACACCAGATGCAGATGATTACTCATGATGGCGAATGCCGCCACATCAATGGCAAAAGCAGCTTCCAGTTCAAACAATAACGATTCCACCCAACCACGGCGGTGGTCATAATTCTTACCCGAGTAGGCATCATCACCACACAGAAAGGCTCGCCGCACCACGCGGCTGCAACAGTGGTAGTAGGGCGTATCTTCAAGGCTGATTTGAGTTCGGCGAGGGCGCGGCATAATAACCTCCTTGTTAAATGCTTAAACAAAGCATAGTCGGAAGCTAACTACCGCGCCATTAATGCTGGGTGTCCATTTTTTATTCGCGATAGTATGCTTCAGCCTGGGAACTTCATGCGCTTCAATCAGCTCACCCTGGGTGAATTTGCGGGTTAACTCATCACCTTTGAACAGCTTATGCCATTGCTCAAGCACTTCTCTGTCTGTCCATCGGTTTGCTGTCTCTATATCGATATGCAACACCAGATGCAGATGATTACTCATGATGGCGAATGCCGCCACATCAATGGCAAAAACAGCTTCCAGTTCAAACAATAACGATTCCACCCAACCACGGCGGTGGTCATAATTCTTACCCGAGTAGGCATCATCACCACACAGAAAGGCTCGCCGCACCACGCGGCTGCAACAGTGATAGTAGGGCGTATCTTCAAGGCTGATTTGAGTTCGGCGAGGGCGCGGCATAATAACCTCCTTGTTAAATGCTTAAACAAAGCATAGTCGGAAGCTAACTACCACGCCATTAATGCTGGGTGTCCATTTTTTATGTTGAAGTAGCGCCAGTCGAATCAGGGATGAGCGTCTGGCGCGATAGCGAATTGGCATCAAAAGCACAGGGGGTTTTCCGCTGCGTCGCGGGTCGCTGGGGGTTTGGAAAGGGGGCGAGTCGATACAGCCCCCTTTCCTCGGGTGTGGGGCGAAGCTCCACGACTTTAGGCCGCTGGCACAGCGGCTATCATGGCTTTAAGTCAAAACTCATCAATAAACTAGGTCTTAGCTTCTGGCTAAGCAGCCGCCAATCACCTGCGGTGCGCCTTTCGCACAGGCGATCCTGTGACATGGCGTGAATACGTCCATGTAGCCTCGACGAAAACGTCCCTGTTTTCGACGGTCACAGTTCCGCCTGTGCCTGGAAATGAGGTGTATGTTTGTAGAAATATAAGCAATTTTAAGCAACGTTATTTTTGCAGAATTGCACCAATACCCCCTTCGGAGCCGCCGCTGGCGTTGTTGCAAATTGGCGTAGCCTAGACAGGTGAGTTGACGCAGTGCACAAATGGGGCTTATTCGCAGCTTATTCGCCCTTTCCTAAGCCCCTTTGTTGTTGATTGGTTTTCTTGAGATTAAGCCAAGATTATTTCCATTTATCTCTGAGGAACTCAGGCTCCATATATTCGTCCGGATAACGTCTCTTGCTGTCCCGGCGGCGTTGTTTGACCCGTTTGTTCTTTTGCTTACCTCTGACATGATCTCCCCATGGAGCATCGTTGTCATCGAAATCATAGTGGTTTGACATGGTCCATTTCCAATAACACAGTGCATAATAGGTTGCACCGCTCCTTTTTACCTAAAGCGCCGGTTAAGCTAAAGTGAGAAATTTAGCGTCTCAAGGTAAAAATTATTGCATGTCTGTCCCCGATTCCCTGTCCCGATTCCCTTCGGGCATTAACCTGACTCTTGCTAGCCTTGTTTACGAAAACGAACAACAAACATCCCATCGGCATTGGCTTCAAAGGGCCAAATCGTCAAATACTGCGTCTGTTCACCGCTGAATGGGTGGCTGAGCGTTTCCAGAGTAAACTCGGGCCGCTTGGCCAGGAAGGCATCGACCACCTGGCGGTTTTCGCTGTCCGCCAGTGAGCAGGTGGCGTAAACCAGAGTGCCACCTGGCTTGACCGCATCGCAGGCGCGGCTGAGTATGTCGAGCTGCAGCGCGGGTTTATCGCTGATGGCCTGGCTGTCATCCAACCAGCGCATGTCCGGATTTCGGCGCCAGGTGCCGGTGCAGCTGCAGGGGGCATCGACCAGCACGCCGTCGAAGGTTTCTCTGGCAACCGGCAGGGCATCGCTGCGCCAAGGCGCAACCTTGATGTTGAAACCGGCGCGTTTGGCGCGTTTTTCCAGTTCATTGAGCGCAGCCGGGCGGATATCCGAGGCGGTAATAGTGCCAAAAACGCCTTTGGCGGCACTATCTTGCTGCATCAGCGAACTGAGTTGCAGGCTCTTGCCACCGGCGCCGGAGCAGGCGTCCCACCAGTTTTCATTGGCTCTTGGGGCGCAAACCTGGCCTATGACCTGGGAGGCCAGATCCTGCACTTCAATAAACCCTTCTTTATAGAGTCTGATTTCATTGAGGTTGATACTCTTGCTGCCAAGGCTGATGGCGTCATTGAAGACGGGAGCGGCGCTAGCATCGACTCCGGCGCTTCTGAGTTCGGCCAGGGCCTTGGACTGCGGCATATTTTGCACCCTGGCCCAGATAGGCGGGCGACTGCAAAGCGCGTCTATCAGCAGCTCTTCCCGGGCCGCTGGCAGCGGCGCCACGGCCTGCCAGAACCAGTCCGGCGCCAGGTCTCTTGCCAAGACATGTTGGCCAGAGACCTTGAATACCAATGCGGCGGCGGCTTTGGGGGCCAGAGCCTGCTCAGGCAGGGCGAATGACTTGCCCACTTGTTGCTGCCAGGCACTGATAATGTCCGTCCAAGGGTGAGCTTCTATCGCCGCCGCCAATGCCAGGCGCTGGAACCACAGGGTTTGCTCATCGGTAGCTTCAAGTTGTTGTAACCAACCCCACCAACGAAACAGGGCAAACAGGGTTTCCCGAATGACCTTTCTGTCCTTGGAGCCGTGTTTCTTGTTGCTGCGGAAATAGTTCGCCAGCACCCGATCGGCACTCTGGCGACTGTCGAGGATTTCAGTAAACAGAGTGTTGATGGTGTTGGCATAACTGGCGGCACGTTTTTGGGCCGGAGTCAATGAAGGGCTTGGCGCGGTCAAAGGTTTCTCTGCATCAAGTGTGGATAGCAATGGCGCCAATATTAACAGAAGTGCCGCGGCCTGTCCCCGGCACCTTGTTTTGCTAATGTTTGCTAATGGTTACCACACGACTCAGACTTAGCGGGTAACCATTTGCGCTATCTGTTTGGCCCTGTCTTCATCGCTTAACTGGTCTCTGGACTCAGGGGTGACTATGCCTTTTTGACAGGCCGGGCGCTGGGCCAGCGTATCGAGCCAACGTTGCAGATGAGGCAGGCCTTGAATATCTATGCCGCTCCAGTCGTAAATCCGTACCCAGGGCCAGGTGGCCATATCGGCTATGCTGTACTCATCACCGGCCAGATAGGCATGTTTGGCCAACTGATTATCCATCACCTCAAACAGACGCCGGCCCTCTTTTTGATAACGCTCTATCGCGGCCGGGATCTTCTCCGGAAAATAACGGTAGAACACATTGGCTTGTCCCATCATGGGGCCTACGCCGCCCATCTGGAACATCAGCCATTGGATGACCTGGGAGCGCTTCTTGGCATCTACAGGTAAGAATTTCCCTGTTTTTTCAGCCAAGTAAAGCAAGATAGCACCGGATTCAAACACCACGAAATCATCGTTATCCCTGTCTATGATGGCCGGGATCCGGCCGTTTGGGTTAATGGCTAAAAACTCGGGTTGTTTCTGTTCATTGGCACTGAGATCCAGATGGTGTACCCGGTAGGGCAAGCCCATCTCTTCCAGGGCAATACTGATTTTAAAGCCGTTGGGGGTGGCGGCGGTATAGAGTTCAATCATGTGTGTCTCCTAGATTTTATCCTTGCTTTTATCCTTGTTTTGGCTGGCTCATTGCCGGGCGTTGTCCGGTTTGCTCATACCAGCTCTGCAGCACAGGGAAAGGCTGCAGGGAAATCTGCAGATTTTTGATGAATCCCAATAAGATATAGGCGGTGATATCGGCAATGGAGTAGTTGTCACCGGCCAGATAAGGGGATTCACTCAGGCGCTGCTCCAGCAGAGGCAGGAAAGATTCCAGGCGCTTGCGGGATTCTTCGCCCCAATCTTGAATGCAGGTTTCCCGGTCGCTGTAGATGCCGCTGATATTGCGAAATGCCTGAAAGGCAGGTAACAGCCCCTGCAGTTCAACGATGCGCTGCCACATCTCCACCTTTGCTCGCTCCAGCGGCGTGTTGCCAAAGAGCTTGAGCTCGGTAGGGAACAATTCGTCGAGATAACGGCAGATGGCCACAGACTCGCACAGATAACTGCCATCATCCAGCTCCAGCAGCGGAATGCGGCCATTGAGACTCTTGGCCTTGAATTCGGCCGAGAGATTTTCTCCGCCGCGAAGATCGACGTTTATCCGCTCGATATCTATGCCTTTCTCCGCCATGAAAATACTGACTCTGCGGGCACTTGGGGTAGGTCCGAGTTCATACAGCTTCATCTATCTTTCTCCATCTGTCTTGGGTCGTTTAGTTACTTTTCCTGGTTTGGTTTCAGGAAAATGTATTCAAATCTTTTTCGGAACGATCGTTTAGGTTAGACTTTAGGGATATCAGAACGATCAGTCAAGAATTAATTTGGCTAAATATACAGCACGTCATTCGCTGAAAACGTTTGGGAGCAGTATGGCAAGAAGTTGCAATTTTGACCGGCAAGATAAGCTGAAATTGGCAATGGAGCTCTTTTGGCAAAAGGGCTATGCCGCCACCTCAGTGGCGGATCTGGTCGAGCATCTGGGGATCAACAGATTCAGTCTCTATAACACTTATGGCGACAAGCTGAATCTGTACCGGGAGGCGCTGCGTCTGTATCTGCAGCAAAACTCTTTGCCAGCGCTCGACAGCCTGCGCGCTGAAGGCGCAGGGTTACAGCAGGTAATTGATTACCTTGAACAGTTTGTGGCCCTGCAGCGAGAGCAAAAATACGGCTGTTTCCTGCAAAATGCGCTGCTGGAGATGAGCCTGGAGGATGCTGTCGTACAGCAAGAGAGTCGGCACTTGTTTGACTCCATCAAGGAGGCGTTTGCCAAGGCGTTGACCCACGCCAGAGAGCGCGGCGAGCTTAACAGTGACAATACCGAGGCGCTCGCGGCCTGGTTACTGTTGCAACTGCAGGGGATTCGGGTGCTCGGCAAGGCCGGTTTGCATCAGGAGTTGCAGCAGGCGTTGAGTGTGATGCGCGCTCAGCTTGGACGTTGAGCCAGATTCTACCTGGGCAGTTTAAGCTCGGGTACGGCAATCAATAATCCAGGAACAGACATCAATAATCCAAGTCCAGGGCAAAGCACAGATAGCGCATCAACGCCTGGGTGTGTTGGAACTCACTGGCACAGAAGTCGACAAAATCGCTGCGACAAACCTGCTCTTTTGTCAGCATCTTAAGCGCCACAAAGTCTTTGCGTTTCAATTCGTTTATCAATGGGTGGCTTTTATCGAACCCCTTGGGTGGTCGCACCAGGCTGTCACCGTCCATCGTAAACCCATGGCGCTGTAATTCCTCCAACGCCTTACTGTAGGCGCGTGGGTTGTCGTCGATACATTGTCTGATGGCGCCGAGCACCTTGGATTCGGGGCGCCAGATCCCGGCAGCGATAAAGCAGCCATCGTTGGCCAGATGCAGATACAACCCGGGAGCGTGGACATCCTTACCCTGAAAATGGCGAAACTGGATCCCGACATTGAGCTTGTAGGGCGACTTGTCGTGACCAAAGCGAGTGTCCCGCTGTGGCCGCATCAAACTGCCTCCGACCTTCTTGGCGATCGCTGTCAATCTGGGAGACAAGGCCTGAATAGGCTGCTGCATCTGTTCAATAAACGCCAGTGCTGGCCCCCTGAGCAGGGTTTCATACTCATCCTGATGTTGCTTGAACCAGGCCCTGTCGTTGTTGTTTTCCAGCCGGGTCAGAAAGGCAAAACCTTGTTCGCTGAAGCTCATTTTTGTTCTCCATTTTCTTCACGGCGATATCTCAGGTGAAAGCCTGTTGTGAGTCAAGTGGTTTTACATTTTTAAAACAAAGATAACCAAATTGGATCCTGTGTAAATATCGGTGAGAATAATTCTCATTTGTCGACTTGATTCTTATAATGCCGCCTTATTTTTAAGGGGAGATGATAGATGACAAGCGAACAATCCCGGCGAATGGCGCCGAGCGGCAAGCTGCTATTACTGCTGTGTGCCTTGGCGCCCTGGCCCTTGCTGGCCGCCACTTCTCAGCCGTCCAAGAGTGGTACCAGCGTGCTGGGTGAACCTAAGGTGGAAGCGATAGAGATCATAGAGGTGCGTGGCCAGCCTTTTCGTCGGGAACTGACGCTGACCCGTCCGGGCGAAGCCTTGGTGACATTGGAGGACATAGAGGAGCAACAGGCGGGAAACTTTGCCGAAGTGCTGGACACTGTGCCCGGCATCACTCTTGATGGCGGCCCCCGCAGCGGCGGTGAGAAAATCAATGTCTGGGGCTTTGGTGAGACAGAAGATCTCAATGTCTATGTCGACAACGCCCCGGTCGGGTTTGAACAGTATCGCTACGGCTCTTTCTTTATCGACCCGGATATGGTCAAGCGAATTGAGGTGATCAAGGGCGCCCACGATCCCCGCTCCGGCAATGGTGGTTTCGGTGGCTCCATGTATGTGGTGACCAAGAGTGCCGATGATTTTCTGGATTACGGCAAAAGCTTGGGCGCCAGAGTCAAGGCCAGCTATGCCGATAACAACGGCTTGGAGACTTACACTGGTACGCTTTATGGCCGCTTGAACTCAGGGCTGTCGGCACTTGTTAACTACAGCTATAAAGATGCCGGCGATCTTGAGCTGGGCAATGGCCAGGTGTTTCGTTTCTCAGGCTATCGGCAAAACAACCTACTGGCCAAGCTGGATTATGAGTTGGGGGCGCACAAGTTGTCTTTGAGCTATACCTCCTACGATGATGAAGGCCGTAAACCCTGGGCCAACCGCCGCGGCGAAATGCCCACTGTATCTGAGTTCAATATCAAAAAGTACGGCTCTTTTGAGGCGGCAGAATACGCCAATACCGCCCTCAACAGTTATAAAGACAGCACAGTTTCACTCAACTACCGTTATACACCGGCCAGTCCGCTGTGGGATCTGCAATTGGCGCTGTCCAGCAGCAGTAACGACAGGCACTGGGTAAGGCCCCAGATAGCCTTCGATAAGATGTTTGTTTCTGTAGGTAACTTTGGCCACGAGTCCTGGCTCGAATACGACAGGGACTTTATCGATATCAACAACACCAGCCAGTTGGGTGACCACTTGCTGACTGTGGGGCTGCAGTATCGCTCGCTCGATCGCCGCTCATTGGTATTCAACAAGAGTTATCAGAACAAGGCGGAGAAAAACTTCGGCCTGTACACGCCTTACTACCAGCCTGGAGGTCGCCAGGATACCTACGCCTTTTATATCAGCGACAGCATTGCCCTGACGGATAACCTCATCCTAAAACCATCGTTGCGGTTCGACAGTATTTACAGCATAGGCCATGGCAATCTGGCGCCGGATTACAACGACCCCAGTGTCGGCCATGATTTTTCCTCTACCCGCCACAGCGGTTGGTCGCCAAGGCTTGGGCTGGAATACCGTCTCGGTGATGTCAGCTTCCTAACCCTGGATTATGCCTACAGCCTGCAGGCACCTGTGGTGGATGAGATTTACGCGGTGCAATATGCCAAGGCCAGTAGTGCTCAGGCGACCAGTCGCGGGATAGATGTCGAGCGGCTGCACGCCTATAAGCTTGGGCTGAGCAGCGCCTTTGATGGGGTCTTCGCCGGTGATGACAGGCTCTCGACCCAACTGACTCTGTATTGGAATCAGGGAAAACAGGATATCGCCCAGCGCAAAGGACTCTGGGTCGACAAGAGTCAGCCATTTGAGAGCGGTTATGTGAATCTCGACGGCTACCATATCTACGGTGGCGATTTCGAGGCTCAATACCGTTGGCACGATTGGTTTGCCGACTATACGGCTTCCTATACCCGCGGCAAGCACAGCGGCAGCCTGCGTGACAGCAGTGGCAGGGATGAAAACCTGGCAGACATTCCTCCGCTCAATATGCGTCTGCACCTGGGATATTACCTGACTCCTGAGCTGTCGCTCTCCTGGCGTGGCAGTTGGTATGATGCGCAGCAGAAGGTGCCGGATGAGGGCCTGTTTGTCAGCGACAGACCCAGCCAGGCCTATTTTCTGCAGGACTTGTATCTCGCCTTCCAGCCGGAAAATATGTTGCAGGGGCTTGAGCTGAGGCTGGCGCTGCGTAACCTGACCAACCAGTATTACAGCCCGCATTTGGCTGACGGCATTGCGGCTCAGGGACGGGATATTCGCCTTAGTATGGCGTATCATTTCTGATAAAACCCCAGTTATTTTGTGCTTTTGTGAACTGCAAAACTGATCAAGCTCTGATTTTGCGGCATAATGTGCGTTTTGCCTGACCGAAGAATATTAGTGATGACTTCAGAAACTGAATTGCAAAGCCGCTGTGGCGGGAAATGTGAACTCTGTGGAGCCGAAGGCGCTCTGTCTGTCTATGATCTGCCTCACTCGGGTGATCGCACCGATAGTGACATTATGATCTGCGCTACCTGTGAAGGCCAGATTACCGCTCCGGACACCATGGATGTTAACCACTGGCGTTGCCTGAACGACTGTATGTGGAGTCAGGTTCCTGCCGTGCAGGTCATGGCTTATCGCATGCTCAAGCGCCTCAATGGCGAGAGTTGGGCTCAGGATCTGCTGGATATGCTTTATCTGGAAGACGATCTCAAAGCTTGGGGCGATGCCGAGTCTTTGGCGGCCGAGAGCGATGATTCGGCGCCGACACTGGACAGCAATGGCACTCAGTTGGCCGCTGGTGATAGCGTGGTGATCATTAAAGATCTCAACGTGAAAGGCACCAGCTTTGTGGCCAAGCGCGGTACCGCCGTGCGTAACATAGCTCTGACCAATAACCCTGAGCATATCGAAGGTCGGGTCAATGGCACCCGCATCGTTATCCTTAGCTGTTATGTGAAGAAATCATAAGGGGAGTAATTCGCCTCTTTACTGATTGATTCAGTTAAAAACGCCGCAGAAATCGATTTCTGCGGCGTTTTTGCTTTTCAGGCTTGGGAATAGCCGCTTGCTGACATAATATTCCTTATAAAGAATCTTGCTATAGAGATAGTTATGTCGCAGGAAGAGCTAAAAACACAAACCCACAAGCCACAAGCCCACAAGCCGCAAGCCGCAGATATCAAGGATGGCGTAGATACCATAGTCAGCCAGTGGTTGGTCGCCGGGGTGACTGACGACCTGCAGCCGATGGAAGTCTTTGGCCGCCTGGCCAGGATCTACAAATATATAGATGCTGAAATCCTCCGTTGCCATAGCGAATTTGGCTTGCGTCAGGGAGAGTTTGATGTGTTGGCAACCTTACGCCGCAGCGGTGAGCCATACACTCTGACTCCGGGGCAATTGCACCAGAGCATGATGCTGACCTCAGGCGCCATGACCAGCCGTTTGGATAAGCTGGAGCAGAAAGGATTCATTTGTCGCAGCCACAGCACCGAAGATCGCCGCGCGGTGAATGTACGATTAACCGCCGAAGGCAAGGCCAAGGTTGAGGCCGCACTGCCTGCTCATATGGCGACTCAGCAGCAGTTACTCAAGGGTGTATCTGCCAAAGACAGGCAGAAACTGGCTGCGCTGCTCAAGGGCTGGCTGGCAGAGCTTGAGTCTTGAGCCATCTATCTTGAGCAAAGTTAACCTTCCGTCCTTGGCGGAGCCGCGAGGCTCCATCAGTGCGCTTGTTTTGTTAATTAATGCACTGCGTGGGCCCTCAATAGCTGAATCACCAGTTGCCGAACTTGAGTTCTCAACGACCAAGCTGTCTGCTACTGTATTTGATAAATTAATGATACTGAATCTGGTTGGCTGAAACTCATTGGCACGTACTTTTGATGGTTACCGCTTCAGTCATAGGTTGGCGTTTCAACGGATATTAAATATTGCGCTCTTGACTGAACCCGGGCTGACAGGAATTCAGATCCCGGCTGCGGCCATTGGGCTTTGAGGTTAAGGTAGCTCAATGTGCCGATATGGTTGTTTTTGGTGTTAACAGGATGAATTATGAAGCTGTTTATTCGTGTGGCTGTAGTGTTGGGGCTGGTGTTTCTGGCGGTGATTGCGCTTGGGATCTACAGGTTCAACTTCACCCAAGATGACCTCTATGTCAGGGAAAACGATATGGTGCGTCCATTGGCTGAATTTGATGGTGGCGCTCAAGGTGTGATGCAGAGGTTGTTCAGCCTGGATACCCGAGAACAGTTCAGGATCCGTTTGCCGGACAGCAATAAGTTAGTCACTCTCACCGGCTTTAAAGAAGAGCAGCATCTGGCGTTTGGCGAATATCAGGATGAAGTGGTTCGTGGGGAGGTGTTGCTCGATTACCGTAAGCTGACTCCCTTAAACTTGCCCGGCAATGCCGAATCCATGCAGTTTGTTGTTCCGTTCGCGGTGACAACCCAGGGCTCAGGTGTGTTCTGGTATTTGGGCATGTTCAGATTCGACTATCAAACCGGCGCCATTGCGCATCTGGCCAGCCAGTTTCTCGGCGACCGAATTGAGATTGAAGCCATTACTCCCAAAGAGCCGTTCGACCCACCTTACAGCGTGACTCTGGCGCTGAAGACCCGCACCCAGGAGCAATCTATGGCCGAAGTGCCGGGCGAGTATGTGGAACGTACTTTCTTTGTGACACTTACTTCGATTCTGCCGTCTTCTTCCCAATAGGCGCCCGACTGAATGAGCCATGAATCTATGTCTCATCAGGCCGCTTTCCGGGCGCTGACAGACTTTTTCCTTGAATTGGGGCTTGAACCCAGTGCTTTGGCGCCACTCTTGGATAAGGCTCAGCTGAAAAGTTGTCAGGCAGGTGAGGTGCTGCTGGCACAAGGTGGCAAACAGCAATCGGGCTTTTTATTGCTCAATGGTCTGCTGCGGGCCAGCCACTATCTGAGTGATGGTCAGCAGCGCTGCAAAGAGTTCTATTTCCCTGGCGAATTTTGTCTGCTTTACAGCAGTTTTCTCAGTGCTGAGCCTGCCCGTTATCAGCTTGAGGCACTGGAAAACAGCACTCTGGTGGTTGTGCCCCTGAGCCTGTTTGAGCTTGGCGGGTTTCAGCGCGCCGAGCTTTCATTGCTGCGTGCCCAGCTGCGTTACAAGGAGCAGAAAGAAGCTTTTCTATTGCTTAAGTCGCCAGAGCAGCGCTACCTGT
Source organism: Shewanella indica (assembly GCF_033842865.1). Taxonomy (NCBI): domain Bacteria; kingdom Pseudomonadati; phylum Pseudomonadota; class Gammaproteobacteria; order Alteromonadales; family Shewanellaceae; genus Shewanella; species Shewanella indica. The sequence goes on along the minus strand of NZ_JAWXXR010000001.1, from coordinate 116,476 downwards.
GGTTAAAAAATCACTGGCCACACTGGATAAGCGCCCTGAGCCAGGTGCAGTTGGCCAACTATATCGGCATCACCCCAGAGAGCCTCAGCCGTATTCGCCGGCGTCTTAACCTAAGTTAATGCCATCGCCTCAATGGCACAGCACAATAGCGGCCGGTTTCAATCTTCCGGGATGTAGTGTTGTCCATTTTTGTTATTTCACAGCTGTTGGTCACTCTGGCGCTGTTTAGCGATCTTTTGTCATTCCAATTCAGGCACAGACGCGCCGTGCTCGCTTGTCTGGTGGTGTCGGGCCTGCTGATCGCGGCGCATTTTATCTTGCTTAACCACTGGAGCCCGGGCATTTTAATGTTGGTTGCCAGTGTCAGATTCTTTGTCAGTATCTTCACCGTTGACAGACGTCTGATGTGGCTGTTTATGGCCGCTTCGGTCACGGCCGTGGCCGTGAGTTTCAATCAATGGCTCGACCTTTTGAGTCTGGCCGGCAGTTTGTTGCAGACCAGGGCGGCCTTTTGCCGTGATGACAAAGGATTAAGGGAGCTGATGTTCGTCGGCAGCGGTTGCTGGCTGCTGAATAACATCCTGTTGGGTTCGCCGATGGCGGTATTGATGGAGTCTGTGTTTATCGGCAGCAATCTGTTGGGGTACTACCGTTTCTATCTGCGCCGCAAAGGCTCGGCGCCCGCACAAGGGGGCTAATTCATGCGCGCCTTGCCACCGATAATCTTGAATGCAGGCACGCCGCGGATCAGTGCCTGACGGGCGAAGACCTGGCCGCAGCCGGGGCAGGTACAGGGCGTTTGCGTATGATCTGTGAGGATCCGTTCGACAAAACATTTAACCAAGGCGCCTTTGCCGCCCTTTCGATATTTGAACAGTTTTGCTTTGCAGCCGCAGCAGATGATTTCCACCGTCTGTTGCGGTCCTTTTTTATTGGGCTTACTCACTTGCCCGGCAGTTCGGTTTCCAGCTCAATATCTGTGCAGCCCTTGGGGCAGCGGATGCTGGCAAGCTCTGAGGTGGATTTTGCCGGTGGCAAGGTGGCACTCAAGGCTTGTTGGCATTTAGGGCAGGGCACTTTTTTACCGGCCAGCAGTTGTTTGATCAGATTCTTCTGCGCCTTGAAGGACTGGGCGCTGCTTTGGTTGATATTGGAAAAGTCGGTGGATTGAGCTGTCATAGGCAGTATCTGAATTCGTCTGTTACGGGTAAATAAGTCTGCAGCGATTATAGCCTCGCCGGCGTGACAAATAAAAGAGGGGGCGCCTGGCGCCCCCTCTATCAATGCAACTTGAGGTGGGGATGGATTATCCGGGTTATCCCCTTGGCAAACATCAGCAGGGTGCCCTTGACCACGCCGTGCAGCTCTATCAAATGGCGGCGATAGAGCGAGGTATAGACAAATCTGGCTATTTTGCCTTCGACCATGACGCCTCCGCCAATGAAAGACATCAGGTTGCCGACTGTGTGGAAGCGCGACAGGTTCACCAGTGAACCGAGATCCTTGTAAAGGTACTCTTTCGAGGGCGTCTTGCCGCTGAGCATGGCTATGATGTTATCCGCAGTCATCAAGGCCATCTGCCTGGCGGCCTGGCCTCTTGGCGGCACCCAGCTGCCGTCCGGCTGCGGACAAGCGGCACAGTCTCCAATGGCAAAGATATGCTCATCCAGCGTGGTTTGGGCATTGGGTTTGACCAGCAGCTGATGGATATGATTGCTTTCCAGGCCGCCAATACCGTGGAGAAACTCAGGCGCCTTGACCCCGGTGGACCAGATCACCATATCGCTCGGGATCTCTTCGCCTTCACTGGTTGTCAACGCTTTGGCCGTCACCTGGGTGATACGGGTATTGGTCATCACCCGGACCCCCAGAGTGCTCAGCTCTCTGGCGACTGCCGCCGAGATCTCTTCCTTTTCCACCTTGGGCAGTATTCGTTTGTCGGCCTCAATCAGGGTGACTTCCAACAAGCTGGTATCTATCTTGTAGCCAAAGCCTTTGAGCTGATCCACTGCGTGATGCATTTCGGCCGACATCTCCACTCCGGTGGCACCGGCGCCGACGACGGCGATTTTGATCTTCTCATCCAACTGTTGATGGCTGGCATAACGCATAAACTTGTTCAACAAGCGCTGGCGGATGGCCATGGCCTGCTCTGTGTTGTCGAGGAAGACGCAGTGTTCCCGCACCCCGGGAATATTGAAGTCGTTGGCGATACTGCCGATGGCAACCACCAGATAGTCATAGTCGATGCGCCGTGATGGCAACAGCTCTTCACCTTTGTCATCACAAATGGGCGCCAGTATCACCTGCTTGGCTTTGCGGTCTATGTCCGTCATGGCGCCTTGTTGAAAGTGATAGCCGTGAGCGGCAGCGTGACTGCGGTAACTGATGGCATCAACCCCGACATCCAATGCGCCTGTGGCGACTTCATGGAGCAGGGGTTTCCAGACATGGCTGTCGGCGACATCGATAAGCGTGACTCTGGCCTTGGCTTTGCGGCCCAGTTTGTGGCCCAGTTTGGTGGCGATCTCCATACCACCGGCGCCGCCGCCGACGATGACGATATTGGCTAACTCGTGCATTTAATGGCTTTCCTGTTGCAGATTTAAAAACAAATTCTGTTATTCCGGCGGGCGAACTCGGTCGCCCTGATTTGCATCAACCCCGCAAGGCCTGAATGATTGAGATCTTTAGACTTTGGCCCGCGCTGGAAAGTCTAGCAGTGGCAGGGTTTGCCAACAATTGGCCTAAAAATGGTTTATATCTGGGGTAAGTTTGAGTTTTCTTTTATTAGCTTTTGAAAAATAAGGAAATGATTTTCTCAAAAATGATATTATCTATCGGATTTGTGCCAAAATGAATTGAATATCTGTGATCTATCGCCGTTGTCCGTAGTAAATTTGTGAGCTGGCGCTTGTTTGGCCGTATCTTTACCAGCAATGACAAGAATACGGCCAATTGAGAGTCTGCCTATGGCAGCTTGATTGACTCAGGGGTAATCAGCTCCAGGGCGGTTCAACCCAGGCTTTTCAGGCGAGTCTGGCAGTCCTGGTATATGTGCTCAACTATCTCCTCAACAGAGGTATCTTTGGTGCACTTGTCGATAAACACTTTAAGCGTGATCAGCGCATGGCCGGCGGATTTTAATCTCTCGCTGATCATGGCGAAGTAAGCCTCCTCCTTTTCCGCCTTACGCACCACTATGTTCTGAAAACAAAATACTCTGTTACCTGAGTGAGCATGCCACTTACTGAGTCGGTCGAGGGCGATTTCTGCCGAGTGATTGATTTCGATGTGATTGCGCCATGTGGCTTCGGCGCTCTGATCTTGGTAGTGGGGGCAACGAACTGTGTAATTGATTATCTGGGTAATGGCTGTCATAAGGGATCCTGCCTGGTTGATTCCTGAATTTATCATAGGGGCTGAACTAAAAATCGGCCACTGTGACAAGGGTTACAAACGCGGGGGTGTACTCCTTATTGCTTGCTGCTCTTAATCTCATTTAGCCTGTATTCGACAGAAATAAACCGGGGACAGATCTCAAAATTTAGCTGTTGCCGAATAACCGTCGAAATGCTGAGCTGATGGGCTTGGAAGCTTGAAGAGAGTGTTGACAGAAAGAGAAGAGGCCCGCTCGGTGAGCGGGCCTCTTGTACAGCTTTCTCATTGCAGGGAAAAAGCGGACGCTGAAATTATATTACAAATGTATCAAAGTGCGTTAGTGAAAATTTGGCAAATTTCCTCGTGAGTCGCCTGTTTGGGGTTGGTAAAGCCGCAGGCATCTTTTAGAGCATTATCTGCAAGCACAGGAATATCTTCGGCTTTTACTCCGATTTTTGTCAGGTTTTCAGGGATTTTTACTGCCGAAGCCAATTCTTTAATCGCCTTGATTGCTGCCGCAGCACCCTGTTCATCACTCATGGCACTGACATCAACACCCATGGCTTTGGCAACATCTTTCAGTCTTGGTGCCGCCACTTGAGCATTGTATTCCTGCACATAAGGCAGCAAGAGTGCGTTACAAACGCCATGGGGCAGATCGTAGAAACCACCTAACTGGTGCGCCATCGCATGTACATAACCCAGGCTGGCGTTGTTGAATGCCATACCGGCGAGGAACTGGGCGTATGCCATCTGCTCACGGGCCTGGATATTGTCACCATGCTCTACCGCATTGACCAGGTTGGCGTGAATAAGCTCAATAGCCTTGATGGCACAGGCATCAGTGATGGGGTTAGCTGCTGTGGAAACATAGGCTTCTACCGCGTGCGTCAGGGCATCCATACCGGTTGCCGCGGTCAGGCTGGCAGGTTTTTTCAGCATCAGCTCTGGGTCGTTGACTGAGATGATGGGGGTAGTGTGCTTGTCGACAATGGCCATCTTAATATGGCGGCTTTCATCTGTGATGATGCAGAAGCGGGTCATTTCACTGGCGGTGCCGGCTGTTGTATTGATAGCCACTAAAGGCAACTGGGGTTTGGCCGACTGATCTAAGCCTTCATAGTCTTTGATGGAACCGCCATTGGCTGCAACCAGGGCAATACCCTTGGCGCAATCATGTGGTGAACCGCCACCCAGGGAGATTACGAAGTCACAGTTGTTGGCGCGCAACAACTCAAGGCCTGCTTCCACGTTGCTAACGGTTGGGTTGGGTTGAACGCCATCGAATACAGTGGCGCTAATGCCTGCCTGACCCAGCTTTTCGGCGATCTGTCCTACCAGACCTATGTTGACCAGAGGCTTGTCTGTCACTATCAGGGCTCGTTTGAATCCCAGAGTTTGGATATCACCGATAGCATCGTCTACAGCGCCCTGACCCAGGACGTTTACTGAAGGGATAAAGAATTTAGCAGCCATAAGTTCACCTGTATATGCTGTTGAAAATGAAATCTGTATCTCTCTTGATGTCAAATTACCAACTCATCTGACCAAAAAGCGTGAGGTAGCGCTAAGAATCGCGCCAAAAAGAAAGAAAATTAAGAGAGAACTGAAACTAAGTGACATAAAAGCTGTTTTTATGACACAGATGCGGATAACGCCTTTCCTTCCATGGTGGCTAGGGTTCCTACGGTCACCATATTATCCCTTAACAAGGGGAGGGCTATTAGTCGAAAGCATGGAATTCTCTCGACAAAGACCCGTATTTATATTGGGTAATCGAACCTTTCCGTGGTAGACCGACTCATTAAGTACCACATAAGTGGTAGCTAAACAAGTAATTTATGCCAGAGGTTCATGCTCTCTATCTGACCACCTATTTGGGTATTGAGGTGCAGACGGCCGCCATAGCGGTAATCTGCTGCGGCAAAGGTACGGTTCATACCAACGGAAACGGCTCTGGCTATGGTATAGGCGGTTCGGTAGCCCTGGTGGAGTATTGCTTGTTCCATATGTGCCAGCAAGGCTCTGGCGCAGCCCTGTCCGCGGGCCTGTGGCAAAGTGGCGAAATCTGTCATTTCTGCACTGAGACTCTTGGGATCTTTTTCGGCAGAAGCCAGGGCTATCAGCCGCCCTTGTTGGCGGATCCCAAAGTAGTCGACATTACTGGCCATGTTCTGCCGTAAAAATTCCGGATCTTCAATGGGGAAGGGGTAGCTGGGAAACACCTCGCTATAGAGCCTGGCCATCTGTGGTAGGTCCTCTGCCCGGCAGCGACTGACCTCGGCCGGTGAATGGAATTCAGGCTTGATATCCGCCCTGGCGCGCTCCAACAGGGTATCCAACTCCGGCATGGTGCGAAATTGCCTGGTTTTGTCCTGGTAACGGGCGAGAAATACGGCATCCCGGCCTTGATAAAATCCTGGGATCCTGGCTTCTTCGCTGAAACCATATGCCAAAAACAGACCGGCCTTGTGCTCAGGTAACTTGGCGATGATCTTGCCGTAACCATGTTGCAGCGCCATAGCATTCAGCGCATCCAGTAAAGGGCCGGGTTCGGCATTACCAAGGGAGATTAAATAAATGCGATCATTGGCTGGGCCATGCTGGATGTGGGCGCCGAGTAAGTTGAGTTGCTGATCAAATTGAACTTGGGTCATGAGTGTGAACTGTCCTGATGCGAGGTGAGCCGGGGCTTGGGAGCTGGTTGGTGAATGATGTTGACCAGCACCAACAAACCGGCGGAGACCAAAATGCCATAGATACTGGGATCTAGACCGAGTTTAGCCAAGCCATCCGGCAGCTTGAGCAGCTCTGTCAGTAGTGCCAGCGCCGTGAGGCCACCCCCTAACATGGCGCAAAGTGCCGCCGTGGAGCTGACTCTGGGCCAAAACAGCGCCGCCAGAGTCGGGACAAACAGTCCGGAAACCATAAAGGCATAAGCATAGAGAATGGCATCCAATACCTGCCTGGCCTGACTGGCGAGGTAGATGGCCGCCAGCCCCAGCAATAGAGTGGCAATCATCGACAGTCTCAGGGTGTTGTTCCCTCTGGGATCCAGCCCGAGCAGATCTTGGGTCAGGTTGCCGGATGCCGCCATCAGGCAACTGTCTGCGGTGGACATGATGGCGGAAAAGTATGCCGCGATAATCAGCCCGGTAAAGCCCATTGGCAAGAGATCGCGGATCATCGCCGGCACCGCCATTTCACTGTCCATATGTGGCAACATGACTCTGGCGCACATCCCCAATAAAACACCGGATATCGCCATCAGGGGATATTCAAGCACCCCGGCCAGATACCAGGCGCGCTTGGCGGTGGCGCTATCTTTACAGGCAAACATTCGCTGATAGAGAGTCATGGCAATCAGCCACACAGGTGTGATGGTGAGTAGCCAATTGATGGCCGTGATGGGATCTATGGCGGTCAGTGACATATGGGACGGCGGCAGATTGCGGCTCAACCCCTGCCAGCCACCGACCTCTACCAGAGCGTAGGGCAGGGTAAAGCCAATCAAGCCCAGCAATAAAATGAGCCACTGAACGCTGTCGGTATAGATAACCGCCTTGAGGCCCCCAAATACAGTGTAAAGTATGGTGGTCCCGCCTATAACCCAGAGTGCCAATTGCAGCGGCGGCAAGGCATCGAAGCCCTTGGGCAACAGAGTGGCGGCCGCCAGTTTGGCGCCGGCGAGGATCTGCGCGCCGGTAAACCCCAGATAACCGATACAGGAGATCAAGGCGGCCAACATGGCGACTCTGGCCCCGAATCTGTGCTTGAGCAGATCCGGATAGGTATAAAAGCGCTCGCCCTGCTCCAGACGTTTGACCCTGGGAATAACAAACACAGCAGATAACCAGGCCCCCAGCAAACCGGTAAACAGCAGCCAGCTGCCCGCCAGCCCCATACTGAAGCCGAGACCGGCAAGACCTATGGAAAATCCACCGCCCACATCCGTGGCGGCAATGGAAAAGCCCACGTGCCTGGCTTTGATGTTGCGGCCACCGAGATAGTAGTCATCGCCGTCACTGTGGCGTTTGAAATGGAAGTAACCAAACCCCAGTAAACCTACGAGATACGCCAGGAAAATTCCATAGTCCAATGCGTGCATGGATCACTCCTGTAGCAGGAATGATACGTCGGCGCTGCGCCCCTCAAAGTTGGTGGCTATCAGACGCTCGCCTTCCGGGCCTGTTTGCCTGCGGACATATTCCGGCTGCACCGGCATTTTGCCCAGGCCGCCGACGCCATCGACGATAAAGGTGGGAATTGCCGGGCCGGATACCCAGCCGCGGATGCCGTGATAGATTTTCAGCATTCGCTGATAACTGACCTGAAACTTGCTGTTGCCCGGCGCCGGATCCATGGCATAGACGTAATAGGGACGTATGCCTATGGATACCAACTCCATTACCAGTTCCTGCATAGTATCTATGCTGTCGTTGACGCCTTTGATCAGCACACTCTGGTTGCCGAGCATGATGCCGGTTTCCCTGAGCATGGCGATATGTTTGCTGAATAAGGGGGTGATTTCTCTGGGGTGGTTTACTTGGGTGTTGATCAGTGTGACTCGGTTACGCTTCAGTACCCGGCACAACTCGGGGGTGACCCGGGTAGGAAGCTGCGCCAATAAACGGCTGCCGATACGCAGAATTTTCAGATCCGGTCTGGCCTCTCGGATCATCGACAGAATCTCATCCAGCTTGTCATCTGTGAGCAGCAAAGGATCGCCGCCCGACAGGAGCACGTCCTGCACTTCTGTATGTTGGCGCAGATACTCCACCGAACGACGGATCCTGTCCATGGAGATCACATTGAGCGGATCGGACACCATGCGCTTGCGGGTGCAGTGGCGGCAATAGGAACCACAGATGTTATGCACCAGAAACAACACCCGGTTGGGATACCTGTGCACTATCGAGGTGCCTTCCGGCATCATGTCATCTTCCGCCAATTGATCGCCCATTTCATGGGGGGCGACCTCCAACTCATCCTGCTCTGGGACGTACTGCAACCGAATCGGGCAGTTGGGATCATCTTTGTCCATCAGCTGGGCTATATAGGGGGTGATCCTGGCGGCAATCACTTCATAAACTTGGTCATCGACCGCGCGAATATTGTTGAATACCTGGGACAGTTGTTTGTCATTCTTAAAGCTCAGCGACAGGGTTTCTCGCCAGGGGCGATTGGCAACATCAAACTGCATCAGCGCCTGATGGCTGGAAAATGGCCGCTTCTCTGTGATGACTTTCAGTGGAATAGGATTTTCTTCGCTCTTGTACTTCAGGCTGGTGGCCGACATGGGGATAGTCCTTTTCTGATAATTAATGCTCGATAATTGATTTGAGCTCTAATTGTTAGCTATCTAATGATTACACTATGAGGTTTTTGTATCAACAAAAGATGAATAATTTGTTGGTCTAAAGTTGCATTTGGCGGTGCTGACATTTTGGGAAATTCAGCTATTGAGTAGATGGGCTATGAGTTTGCCGGGCTTTTCTGATAAGCTGGCGCCTTTCGGCTACCTGTGATTTCAGTAGCCCTTTTCGAACCAGTGTGAGTAGGAAGTATTCATGGAAAAGTATGAGCAGTTATTAATCTCGCTGCGCAAAGTGATCCGCGCCATCGACCTGCATTCCAGGCAGCTGAGCAAGCACTCGGGCCTCACCGGACCGCAGCTTATGGTGATGCAGAAAATCGCTTCCATGGGATCGCCGCTAGCTAAACAGGTGGCGACCGAGATCAATCTGAGCCCTGCCACCGTCACCACCATCATCGACCGTCTGGAAGCCAAGGACTTGGTCATACGTCAGCGCAGCCAAACCGATAAGCGCAAGATACACCTGTTGCTGAGTGAGTCCGGTGTTGCCTTGTTGGGACAGGCGCCCAAACCCTTGCAAGAGCACTTTATCAAGCGCTATCAGGCGCTGGAGGCCTGGGAGCAGAGCCAGCTCTTGTCTGCGGTGGAGCGGATTGCCACCATGATGGATGCCGAAGAGCTGGATGCCGCCCCCATGCTGCTGGTGGGACAAATTCAGCCGAGCGATGAGCCGGAAGCTGTGACCCCAAAGCAAACCAAGAGCTGAGTTTTCCTCTTTACAAGCGGGTCGCCGTCAGCGACCCCAAGATTGACTTCTGTTTGAACCCCCGTTTTCCCCCTGGTTGCCCATCCCGGCTTTTGTCGGCGATGTCTTGCACTCAATTGGTGAAAGATTGCACACTCTTGAGTCATTGGTGCAACTCATTTACCTTTGCTGCCTTTTGAGAGACGCTCGCCAAGCATCAGGGTTGATTTCATCAAGTTGCTGAATTGAATCATTAAATACTTGTCACTTGGCTGACACACCTCTGTCTTATTGCTGTTATTTTACCCTGGCATGCTATCTGCTCACAGGGAACTTAAGGTGATTGGCGTGGAGTGCTGAGATGGGACTGGAGAAGTTGCTGTATCTGCAAGGGATAGGGGACGGCTTCAGCGATAGCTATGGGCGTTTTTGCCCTACATCGGCCGACACACGCAAACAGATCCTCTGCGCCATGTGTGGCCCTATACCCGAAGATGCGAGCGAGCTTTGGATTGAGCAGCGGATCCATCAGCTCGATGCCGAACCCTGGCAGCAGCTGTTGCCTTCATTTCAATGGTGTTATCTCGACAGTCTCAGTCTGAGGTTCAGACTCGAGGCGCAGTCTTTGCTATCCAAGGCGCTGCAGCTGACGCTGACGAGTGAGCTGGGTGAGGAGTTTGTTGTCAGCTTTTCAGCGGCAGACTGTCCGGTGCGTGGCGATTATCGTATCGGTGAGCGCTGCTATTTTGAGCACGAGCTTAAACTGGACGAGGTTTCCGGTAACTGTGGCATTGCCGCCGGACTTGGCTACCACAGGGTGTCTTTATCCATCATTGAGCGTGATGGCGATGAGCAGCTACTTGCTGTTGGTACCTTGATGGTAGCGCCAAGGCAGGCTTTCCAAGGCGTACTGCAAAAAAATACGGCGCGACAAACCGAGCCTCATCGCAGGCCCTGGGGTGTCAGTGTGCAGTTGTTTTCTCTGTGGCAGGAGGATACTCCCGGCCCTGAGGCAATGGGCGACTTTGGAGCCTTGCTGAAGCTGATAACCCAGCTGGCCCCCAAGGGGCTGGACTTTATTCTGCTTAATCCCCTGCATGCGCTGGCGCTCACCGAGGATGCCTCCTCAAGTCCCTACAGCCCAATAGACAGACGCCGCCTGCACCCCTTGTATATCTCGCCGCTGCTTTGCGCCGAAGGGACGGCACCAATCCGTGATGCTGAATCTTTTGCCGAGCAAACGGCCTTCAGCCCCTGGCTGGACTATGCCCTTGTCAACCGTGATAAGTGTGCCCGCCTCAAAGCAATGTGGCAGCGTTTCAACGCTTTGCCCAAGGATGCTCCCAGGCGCCTGGGCTACGAAGGTTTTGTGCGTCGGGAGGGACTGGCGCTGCAGCACTATGCCCGGGAGCAGGCAAGTTTCGCCACCGGAGACTGGCCCGCAGATGCCAGCTTTTATCTCTATCTGCAGTTTGTTGCCGAAGAGCAGTTGGCATTGTGCCAATCCCGCGCCATAGAAGCCGGCATGAGTATCGGCCTTATCCGGGATCTGGCTGTCGGCACAGTTGGCAGCGGCACTGAGGTGAGTCAGCATCAGAGTCAGTTTTGCCAAGGTGCCAGCATAGGGGCGCCGCCGGATGCCTTTGCGCCCCAGGGGCAGAACTGGGGGCTGACGCCTCTGGATCCCGTCGGTCTCAAGCAAGCGGATTTTAGCCATTTTATTGAGTTGCTGCGCACCAATATGCGCCACAGCGGTGCCATTCGGATAGATCACGTGATGTCGCTGTTTCGTCTCTGGTGGTGGCCGGCCGAGGCCGAAAATCAGATTGAAACTGCAGTCGAAACTGAGTCTGGCAAGCCTGAAGGCGCCTATGTCTATTACCCCTTCGATACCCTGCTGGCGATTTTATTGCTGGAGAGCCAGCGTGCCCGCTGCCTGGTGATTGGCGAAGACCTTGGTCTGGTGCCACCGCAAATCTTAGCGCCGCTTAAGCTTGGCGGGCTGTACTCCAATGAGCTGTTCTATTTTTGCCGTGAGCAGCAGGATTTCCCCGAGTTTGGTGGATTTCGGCCGCCAAATGACTACAAGCCAAACGCCATCATGATGCTGAGCAACCATGATGTAGCGCCGCTCAAAGCCTGGCTGGAAGAAGAAGATCTCAGGCTCAGGCGGGAACTTGGTTTGCTGGGTGCTGAACAATACGCAAGGGAAAGCGATGACCGCCGCAGGGATATTCAGGCTCTTGAAGTTTGGCTCTCGCAATTTTATCCCTTTGAAAACAAGATAAAAGTTGCACTTGAGCCGGACTCTGTCACCTATACCCAAAACGTGATCCACAACCTCGCCGTCACAGTTGCCTCGGGGTGCAGTGCGCTTTTCAGCCTGCCGCTGACAGATCTGCTCGGCGATAAGGTGGCAGTCAATATCCCGGGCACCAGCGCTGAGTATCCCAACTGGCGCCGACGTTATTCGTTGGCCGTGGAAAGGCTCAATGATTCCGAGCTGCTGCAAACCTTGCTCAGGGATATCCGCCGGGTGCGCGAGCAAAGTTGCTGCGCTGAGCCGGAGCGGCTTCGAGCTCAATCAACAGGAGATGCAGATGAAACAGCAAATCGCCGCCAATGAAACCGCGCCGCACTTTAGTGAGCCAAAGCAGGAAAGCCTGGTCCCGGAACTGGACTTTGCCGCCGCCTGCGCCTTGGCCGAAGGGCGCCATGGCGATCCCTTCGCCTGGCTCGGAATGCATCTGGTCGAGCAAAATGGCCGCAGCCGCTTGCTACTGCGCGCCGTGCTGCCCGGCGCCGCCGCTGTCGAGGTGCTGGATGCGAAAACCGGCCGTAAGGTAGCCGAGCTTAACCCTGTCGTTGGCGCCGAGCCCCTGTTCAGTGGTTTTATGGGGCGCAGGGTAAAACCCTTCGACTACAGGCTCCGCATCAGCTATCCCCAGGCCGAGCTGGTGCTGGACGACCCTTACCGCTTTGATGCTTCGCTCGATGAGCAGGCATGTTTTCTCTTCAATGAAGGCAGTCTGCTGAAGGGCTGGCAGTTGCTTGGAGCCAATTGGCTGGAGTGCCAGGGCGAAAAAGGTGTGCGTTTTTGTGTTTGGGCTCCCAATGCCAAAAGCGTGTCTTTGCTGGGGGATTTCAACCATTGGGACAGGCGTCGCCACAGTATGCGCCGCCACCCGGCCTCAGGTCTTTGGGAGCTGTTTTTGCCGCAAATCCAGGGCGGTGAGCACTATAAATTTTTGCTGCAAACCCAGGATGGCAGCTGGCTGGAAAAGGCCGACCCCTGCGCCAGACAGATGCAAGGTGCGCCCCACAACGCCTCGATAGTGCCGATGGCGGAAAGTGATTGGCAGTGGCAGGACAATGATTGGATGGCCGCCAGGGCGCAAAGCACCTGGCACCGACAGGCGGTCAGTATCTATGAGCTGCACCTGGGGTCCTGGCGGCGTAACGGCGAAGGTGGTTTTCTCAGCTACGCAGAGGTGGCAGAACTCTTGGTGCCTTACCTGCAATCTCACGGTTTTACCCATGTGGAATTTATGCCGCTGAGTGAATACCCCTTCGACGGTTCCTGGGGTTATCAACCCGTGGGGCTGTATGCTCCCAGTCACAGGTTTGGCGATCCCGAGGGGCTTAAACTGCTGGTTGATGCCTGCCACAGGGCGGGTATTGGTGTGCTGCTCGACTGGGTGGCGGCGCACTTTCCTTCCGATCCCCACGGCCTGGCGCATTTTGATGGCACTTGTCTGTATGAACATGAAGATCCCCGCCGTGGCCGTCATCCCGATTGGGACACCTTGATCTACAACTATGGCCGCAAAGAGGTGCAGAGTTTTCTGCTCAGCAATGCCTGTTATTGGCTGGAGGAGTTTCATTTCGATGGCCTGCGCCTCGATGCCGTGTCCTCCATGCTCTATCTGGATTACAGCCGCGAAGAGGGCCAGTGGCAGGCCAACGAATATGGCGGCCGTGAGAATTTGGAAGCGATAGCCTTTTTGCAGCAGCTCAATACGCGTCTCTACCATGAGTACCCGGGGATCATCATGATTGCCGAAGAGTCCACCGCCTGGGATGGTGTCAGCCGGGATGTCGCTGCCGGCGGCCTGGGGTTCGGCTTCAAATGGAATATGGGCTGGATGCACGACACCTTGGATTATCTCACCAAGGAGCCGGTACATCGCAGCTATCACCACGGGCAACTGACTTTTTCCCTCATCTATGCCTATACCGAGCAGTTTATTTTGTCGCTGAGTCACGATGAAGTGGTGCATGGCAAGCGCGCCTTGTTGGAGAAGATCCCCGGCGATGACTGGCAGAAGTTTGCCACACTGCGGGCTTTTTACGGTTTTATGTGGGCTCACCCGGGGAAAAAGCTGCTTTTTATGGGCGGCGAGTTTGGCCAGCGACGCGAATGGCAACATGACTTCAGCCTCGACTGGCACCTGCTGCAGTATCCGTCTCATCAGGGACTCAGCGATTGGGTGCGGGATCTTAACCTCTGTTACCGCCGGCAGCCGTCATTGTGGCAGTGTGACGGCGAGCCGCAAGGGTTTCGCTGGCTCGACTGCAACGACAGTCAGCACAGCCTGCTGGCGTTTACGCGTATCGATTCTGACGGCAACATGGTGCTGGTTATCTGTAACTTTACCCCTTGTGTCAGGGAAGGCTATCGACTGGGATTGCCAGAGCCCGGACGTTACCGCGAGCTGCTCAACAGCGACAGCGCATTCTACGGCGGCAGTAATCAAGGCAACGCCGGCGGTATGGAAGCCGAGGTGATCCCCTGGCAGGGCATGCCATATAGCGCGCTGATCCGGGTGCCGCCCCTGGCGAGCGTCTATTTCGCCTTGGAGCGTGGCTGATGCAGATGCTTGCAGGCAAACCCTGGCCTCTGGGCTCAACTCTGGTACATGAAGCCAATGGCGAGCCGGAAGGGGTGAATTTTGCGCTGTTTTCGGCTCATGCAACCCGGGTAGAGCTGTGCCTGTTTGAATTCAAAAATGGCCAATGGCGGGAGTCGGGCCGTTTCGAGCTTATGCCGTCCTCGCAACAGGTGTTCCATGGTTTGCTGCTGGGGGCCGGTGAAGGACTCTGCTATGGCTATCGGGTGCATGGCCCTTATCAGCCTCAGGAAGGGCACAGATTCAATTCGGCCAAGCTGCTGCTGGACCCTTACGCCAGAGCCTTTTGTGGTCGCTGGCAGTATGGGCCCTGGCAACTTGGCTATGCCAGAGTCGATGAGCAGGGCCGGCCATTGGCCGCTGTGTGCCATCCGGGGGGGGCTGAATCCCCAGTACCAGGGACCCCAGAGCGGGAGTCCGGCAGCGGCGGAATAGGTGATGACTTATGGGCCGATCCCTGTGACAACGCCTGGGCCATGCCCAAATGCCAAGTGGTAGCCGATACCCGCTTTACCGGCAAGCGCTTACCGGGCGGCCAATGGCGTAATGAAGTGATCTACGAGATGCACCTCAAGGGCTTCACCGCCGCCATGGCCGGGATCCCCCCTGAGCTTCGCGGCACCTTTGCCGGTTTGGCGCACCCGGTGGCGATAGCTTATCTCAAGTCGCTCGGGATCACCTGTGTCGAACTGCTGCCGGTGCAGGCCTTTCTGTCCGAGCCTTTTCTGCTGGATAGCGGGCTCAGCAATTACTGGGGTTATAACAGCATAGGTTTCTTCGCTCCCCATGGGGCATATTCGGCCTCTGACGATGCCATTGGCGAATTCAAGCAGATGGTCTCAGCCCTGCATGATGCCGGTATCAAACTCGTGCTGGATGTGGTCTTCAATCACAGCGCCGAGGGTAATCGTCAGGGGCCGACCGTCAGTTTTCGCGGCTTGGACAATCTCAGCTACTACCGTTTGCATCCGGCAGATAAGCGTTTTTATATCAATGACTCTGGCTGTGGCAACTGCCTGGATATCAGTCATCCAAGAGTCGTACAGCTGCTGATGGACTCGCTGCGTTACTGGGTCGATATCATGGGGGTGGATGGCTTTCGTTTCGATCTGGCCACCAGCCTTGGCCGTGAGACGCAGGGGTTCAGCAATCGCGCCGGATTGTTCGATGCCTTGCTGCAAGACCCTGAACTGCAGCAATGTGTGCTGATAGCCGAGCCCTGGGACATAGGCCCGGGCGGTTATCAGTTGGGGCAGTTCCCCAATCGCTTTGCCGAATGGAACGACAGATATCGCGATACCCTGCGGCGTTTCTGGCGCGGTGATGCCGGGCTCTTGCCCGAGCTTGCCAGGCGCCTTTCCGGCTCCGGCGATCTGTTTGAACACTCGGGGCGCGGCCCACAAAGTTCAATCAACTTTATCTGCAGCCATGATGGTTTCACTCTGAGAGACCTGGTGAGCTATCGGGAGCGGCACAATCAGGCCAACGGCGAAAACAACCGCGATGGTCACCATGAAAACTTCAGTGCCAACCATGGCGTGGAAGGCGAGAGCAAGGATGCCGCCATATTGGCCTTGAGAGCGCGCCAAAGCCGTAATCTGCTGGCGAGTTTACTGCTCTCCCAGGGCACGCCCATGTTGCTGGCCGGCGATGAGTTCGGCAACTCCCAGAGCGGCAACAACAACGCCTATTGTCAGGACAACCCATTGGGTTGGCTCGATTGGCACAGGGAAGATACTGAGCTCGGCGCCTTTGTTCGCAAGCTTATCCATATCCGCCGGGATTGCGGTTTTTATGACAGCGATGACTATGTTCACACCGATGCCCTCCAGGCTCCCAGAGCCCTGGCTTGGTTTGCCGCCTCCGGCGAGGCCATGACACCCGGCCATTGGGGCGAAGTCCAGTGCCGCAGCTTACAGTTGATGCAGAGCCGTCAGCTCAATAAGAGCCTTCAGCGGGCAGAGAGCCGTCAGCGCAATAAGAGCCTTCAGCTGAGCAAGAGCCATCAGCTGAGCAAGAGCCATCAGCTGAGCAAGAGCCATCAGCCCAATATGAGCCCTCAAGGAGAAAACAAACTTCAGACCGAAGCCCTGCTGATCCTGCTGCATGCCGGTGACAGCAACAGCCATTTTTGTCTGCCATCTCCGCCGCCCGGAGCCGGTGAGCAGTGGCAACTGCTGCTTTCCAGCGAAGCCGGACGGGATGAACAGCAATCCTGCTATCCCACAGCTTCATCTTTCGCCGTTGCCGCCTTCAGTTTTCAGCTGCTGGCCGCAGGTGGCCGTTATCTGTCGTCCTCAGCCAAAGGAGCCAGCCATGACTGACACTTCAAGGAATAGAGTCAAGAGCCGCAGTAAGAGCCAATCGACAACAGCATCAAAAGCCGCATCGCCAATCGCGCCCGCCACTCAACAAGCCCCAGGCCATCTGGCGCACCATGACTGCGAGCCCTGTGATTCACTGCCGGCGGCCTTTGCCAGACAGCTGAGATACGATCTTAACCGCAATGAGCGCAGGCCTCAGGAGCTCTATCAGGCGTTGGCCCTGAGCGTCAAAGAGCAGCTGTTGGACGATTGGTGCGCCAGTCGCAGCCAGGATGCTTTGTACCAGCGCAAACAGGTGGCCTATCTGTCGCTGGAGTTTTTGATGGGCCGAAGCCTGGGCAACGCCTTGCTCAATCTGGAGCTGACCGACGAGTGCCGGGAGATGCTGCAAGGCTATGCGGTAGCGCTTGAAACCCTGCAACAGCAAGAGCATGACGCCGGTCTGGGAAACGGCGGTCTCGGGCGGCTGGCGGCTTGCTTTATGGACAGCTGCGCCAGTCTCGGGCTGGCGGTCACTGGCTATGGCATTCGTTATGAGTACGGCATGTTTGCCCAGCAGATAGTTGATGGTTACCAGCAGGAGCAGCCGGACCGCTGGCTCAGGGATGGCAACCCCTGGGAAGTGCGGGCCTCACAGCACAATGTGACAGTGCCTTTCTTTGGTCATGTGCAGAGTCATGTTGACCGCGATGGCCGTCGGCACAGAGCCTGGGTGGATACCCAGGATGTACTGGCGGTTGCCTATGATATGCCGGTGCCGGGTTATCGCAACGGCCGGGTCAACACTCTGAGGCTTTGGAAGGCCGAGGCCACGGATGAGTTTGACCTTGCCGAGTTCAACCAGGGGGATTACACCGAAGCCGTGGCGGCCAAGAATCTGGCCGAGCAGATCACCATGGTGCTGTACCCCAATGACAGCAGTGAAAACGGTAAAGAGTTGCGGCTGCGGCAGCAGTATTTCCTGTCCTCTGCCAGTTTGCAGGATCTGTTGACGACCTGGGTTGCCAACAAAGGCCGGGACTTCAGTGAGTTTGCCAAGTTTCATGTGCTGCAGCTCAATGATACCCATCCGGCGATTGCGGTGCCCGAGTTGATGCGCCTGATTATCGACGAATATCAGCTGGAGTGGCAAGCCGCCTGGGACATAGTCAGCCACTGCATGGCCTACACCAACCATACCTTGTTGCCGGAGGCGCTGGAGCGCTGGCCGGTGCGTATGTTCGCCCAGATGCTGCCGCGTATTCTGGAGATCATCTATGAAATCAACGCCAGATACCTGGAGTTGGTGGCGCATCACTGGCCCGGCGACGTGTCACGTCTGCGGCAGATGTCCATCATAGAAGAGGGGGATGAGCCCCATATCCGTATGGCCTATCTGGCAATAGTGGCCAGCTTTTCGGTCAATGGTGTGGCGGCGCTGCACTCAAGGCTGTTGACCACAGGGCTGTTTCGGGACTTTTACGAACTCTGGCCGCATAAGTTCAACAACCGTACCAATGGCGTGACGCCCAGGCGCTGGCTGGCTCACTGTAACCCCCGTTTGACTGCGCTCATCAGCAGTCGCCTGGGGCAGGATTGGCTGAGCGACCTAAGATGCCTGACTGCCCTCAACGCCTTTACCTCGGACAAGCCATTTATTGCCGCCTGGCGTGAGGTGAAGCAGGCCAATAAACAGGCGCTGGCCGAGCTGGTGGCGCAGCGCTGCCAGGTGAACTTCGACCCCTCCATGATGTTTGATGTGCAGGTTAAGAGGATCCACGAATATAAGCGGCAACTGCTGAATATCATGCATGTGATCCATCTCTATCAGCGGATTGTCAGTGGCGATACCCAGGGGATGCAACCACGCTGCGTCTTGATTGGCGGCAAGGCGGCCCCCGGTTATGCCATGGCGAAACGGGTGATCAAATTGGCCAACAACGTGGCTCATATGGTCAATGAGGATCCCAGAGTCACTCCTTGGCTCAGGTTTGCCTTTTTGCCCGACTATAACGTCAGCGCCATGGAGGTGATCTGCCCGGGTACGGATTTGTCAGAGCAGATATCCACCGCCGGCAAGGAAGCCTCGGGCACAGGCAATATGAAATTCATGATGAATGGCGCCCTGACCATAGGCACTCTGGATGGCGCCAATATCGAGATGCTCGAAGAGGTAGGTGAAGACAACTTCTTTCTGTTTGGCCTCAATGCCCTGGCGGTGGAGGAGCTCAAGGCGCACTACTGTCCGGCGCAATATATAGCGTCCTCGGCGGCGCTCGGCGGCGTAATGGCGCTGCTTAAAAGTGGGCACTTTAATCTGCTGGAACCGGGGATCTTCGACCCCATCATAGCCGCCATTGAGTCGCCACAGGATCCCTGGATGCTGGCGGCCGATTTTGAAACCTACCGTCTGGCCCAGCTGCAAGCCGCCAAGGCTTATCAGGACCCTCAGCGCTGGACAGCCATGAGTATTCGCAACACCGCGGTCAGTGGCCGCTTCTCCAGCGATGTCACCATAGCCGGTTATCGCGACCATATCTGGGGCGCGCAGTGAGCGCCTTTTTCTGTTAATTGGGAGCACGCTTTTATGCCGAATCCGAGTCCGCGTTATATCAGTAACCTTACCCGTGAAACCTATGCCCTGATCCTGGCCGGAGGCCGGGGTTCCCGCCTCCATGAGCTGACCGATTGGCGGGCCAAGCCTGCGCTCTATTTCGGCGGTAAGTTCAGGATCATCGACTTTCCGCTGTCCAACTGCATCAACTCGGGGATCCGCCGGGTAGGGGTGGTGACCCAGTACAAGTCCCATTCGCTTATCCGCCACGTGACCCGCGGCTGGGGGCATTTCAAAAAGGAGTTGGGGGAGTCGGTGGAGATATTGCCGGCGTCTCAACGGTATTCGGACAACTGGTATCAGGGCACGGCCGATGCTGTGTTTCAGAATATAGACATCATACGTCACGAGCTGCCGCGCTATGTGATGGTGCTTTCGGGCGATCATATCTACCGCATGGATTACGCCGGTCTGCTGGCCGCTCATGCCGAGTCCGGCGCCGATATGACGGTTTCCTGTATGGAGGTGCCGGTGGCCGAAGCGGCCAACGCCTTCGGGGTGATGGAGGTGGACAGCAGCAACCGTATTCTGGGGTTTGAAGAGAAACCGGTCGAACCCAGGCCCTTGCCGGATAACCCCGAATCCTGCCTGGCATCTATGGGCAACTATGTGTTCAATACTGAGTTTCTGTTTGAACAGCTGAAAAAAGATGCCCAGAACGCCGATTCCAACCGGGATTTCGGCAAGGACATTATCCCGGCCATCATAGAAAAGCACCGGGTCTATGCCTATCCGTTTCGCAGCGCCTTTCCCAACGAACAGGCCTACTGGCGCGATGTGGGAACTCTGGATTCTTTCTGGCAAGCCAATATGGAACTGTTGTCGCCGACGCCGGCACTCAATCTCTATGATGCCAAATGGCCCATCTGGACCTATCAGGAACAACTGCCGCCGGCCAAGTTTGTGTTTGACGATGATGACAGGCGCGGCATGGCGCTGGACTCTGTGGTTTCCAGTGGCTGCATTATCTCTGGTGCCACTGTGCGCCACTGCGTTCTCTTTAATGAGGTCAGGGTTTGTTCATACTCAGAGGTGGAAGACTCGGTGATCCTGCCCGATGTGGTGGTGTTGCGTCATTGCCGGATTCGCAAGGCTATTATCGACCGGGGCTGCATTATCCCCGAGGGGATGGAGATAGGCTTCAACCATGACCACGACAGGGCCAAGGGTTTTCGGGTCTCGGAAAACGGTGTGGTGCTGGTGACCCGCGACATGTTGGGACTGCCTGTGGGGTACGAATAATGGTGGCGAAAGCAAAACTGCAGGTGTTGATGTTGGCAGCGGAAAATGCCGCCCTGGCCGGCGCCAAAGTCGGCGGTATGGCCGATGTGCTGGCCGAGTTGCCTTTGGCGCTGCAAAGCCAAGGCGTGGCGGCGCATATCATAATGCCGGACTATGGTTTTTTGGCCAAGGAGCAGGGGGCCGATTTTCTGTGCGAGTTTGAATTTGCTTTCGGCGCAGGCAACACCCGGGCGCGGCTGTATCGTATCGCCAATCCGGCGGTTCAGCCTGACTCTCAGGGGTTGTGGATCTATCTTCTGGCCCATGAAGGTTTTTGCAGCGTTAAGCGTGAAGTCTACAGCCTGGATGGCCCTGAGCGCCCCTTTGCCACAGATGCAGGCAAGTTTGCCCTCTTCGGCGCTGCTGTTGCGGCGGCGCTGAAACAGGGATTATTGCCGCTGCCGGACAGGTTTCACCTGCACGACTGGCACTGCGGCGGTTTTGCCATGTTAAGAGCACTGGATCCCGCCTACTGCGGCCTATCAAAAGTGCCCTGTGTTCTCAGTATCCACAATCTGGCGATGCAGGGGGTGCGGCCGCTTGCCGGCGAGGCATCTTCCCTGGCGGCCTGGTATCCCTGGCTGTTGGCCGAAGGGGCAAATCCCAAGCTGCAACTGGCGCTGGATACCCGCTACCCCGGGTGCATCAATCCGCTGCGGGCGGCGATTCAATTCAGTGATGTTATCCATCTGGTCTCGGCGACTTACGCCAAGGAAGTTCTGCGTCCGTCACAGCCTGAACTGGGCTTCTTTGGCGGCGAGGGATTGGAGGCTGAGCTGCAGGCCAAAGCCAAGCTTGGCCAGGTGTTCGGCATTCTCAACGGCTGTGACTATCAAAAAGGATTACCGCTTGCTGCCGGCAAGCGGCGGCAACTCAAGCTGCAACTGCCCAAGATAGCCACAGAGGCATTATTGAGTAAACTCGGGCGCAGCGATGCAGTGACGCCGGCCGATATGATTACCCAAATCCGTTTGGGGCAGATATCTGAGTCGCCGGGAATGCTGCTGACCTCGGTTGGCAGGCTCACTGAGCAGAAGTTACTCTTGCTGTGTCATTCCTGGCAGGGCAAAACAGTGCTGGAAGAGCTGCTGCTAAGGCTGGCGCAGTTCAGCGACAGCGCCTGTTTTTGGCTGCTCGGCAGCGGCGATGAGCAGATAGCGGCACTCTTTGGTCGCATCGCCGCGAGTAACAGCAATTTTCGCTTTATCAATGGTTATCATCAGGAGCTGGCCGATGCCCTCTATCAATGTGGCGATCTGTTTGTGATGCCCAGTTCTTTTGAGCCTTGTGGTATCAGCCAGATGCTGGCTTTGAGAGCAGGCCAACCCTGTTTGGTGCATGCCACAGGTGGGCTGGCCGATACCATCAGTGACGGTGACAATGGCATGGTATTCGCAGGGATTGGGCTGGATGAACAGGCCAAGGCGCTGCTCGACGCCCTGTCCCGGGCCTTGGAGCTCTATCCCACTGCCAACTGGAACGCCCTTAGAAAAAGGGCCTCCGCCAGTCGCTTCTTATGGCAAGACAGTGCCCAACTATATTTGAAGTTGTTATATGACGCCTAAATTTTCGGCAGTAATGAATACTGCGCCGAGGTAAGCGCATAAATTAGTCAGGTTTCCAAAGGTGCTCTGCTACACTAGACCTGTAGATTTCTTCTTTGTTATTCACAGGCTTGGGAATAGATGGAACAGAGCATTTTCCTTCCTTTGGCACAAAATGCCGCTTTTCTGCTGGCATTGGTATTTATTTATGATGCGATTCCCAGACAACAACAACGGGACTACTTCCTGCTGTGGCGCTTGTTAATAGGCGTCATTATCGGTGGTATCTGTATTGCTTTGATGCTCACTCCCTGGAGCTATGAGCCGGGGATTTTCTTCGATAGTCGCTCTGTACTTTTAAGTATTTCAGGCCTGTTTTTCGGCGGTTTGCCAACCCTGATAGGGTGCAGTATTGCAGTCGCTTTTCGTATTTATCAGGGGGGCGGCGAAGGTGTTTGGATTGGCGTGGGAGTGATTCTCTCTAGTGGTTTGCTTGGTCTACTTTGGCGCAGGCGACGCAAACAGTCCCTCGCCGATATCGGCTACCCGGAGCTGGCCGGCTTTTCCCTGCTGGTGCATCTGGTGATGCTGGCCTGGATGTTGCTGCTGCCCTGGGAAACCGCCAAAGGGGTGCTTGCCAGTATCAGTTTACCTGTACTGACTTTGTTCCCACTCACCAATGTGTTGCTTGGGCGCTTGCTGTCGCGGCGACTGGAGTTTGAGCGCGACAATCGCATTCGGCTGCAGGATGACTTTTTGTTTCGCTCCCAGTTCAATATCGGCAATATAGGGATTTCGATTACTGCGCCGGATCAACATTGGCTCAAGATAAACCCCCATATGAGCAAAATGTTGGGTTATACAGAGCAGGAACTGACGCAATTGACCTGGTCTGAAATGACCCATCCCGATGATTTGCCCGCTGATATGGCGCAATTCAGGCGGATGCTGGACGGTGAAATCGACGAATATGAGATGGAGAAACGTTTTATCTCCAAGGCTGGTCATTATGTTTATACCCATATGACTGTGGCCTGTCAGCGCCATCATCAACAGGTGCAGCTGGTGATTGCCGGTTATATCGATATCACCTCGGCCAAGTTGGCTGAGCAGGCGAGTGCCGCCAGTCGCGAACAGTTGGAACTGGTGTTGCAAAGCGGTCAACTCGGCTTCTGGGATTGGGATCCCATCAAGGATACAGTAGTGCGTAACAAACGCAGCGCCGAGATCCTTGGTTGCTCGCTTGATAACCTCAATGATAACAAACGTCTGTGGCTAGATGGTATTCATCCCAAAGACAGAGACTGGGTGCTGCGTTCTTTGGATGATCATCTGGCCGGAAAAACAAAGCAGCACCAGGTGCAATACCGGCTGATCCGCCCGGATGGAGAGTTGCGTTGGGTACAGGACACCGGCAAGGTGGTTAGCCGTGATGAAAAAGGACGGCCGCTTAGGGTTTGCGGTGTACATGTGGATATTACCGAGCAAAAACAGCAGGAAGCTTCCCTTAAACTGGCGGCGTCCGTCTATGAAAACTCCAGTGAGGCGATGAGTGTGCTGGATGAAGTCGGCACTATTATGACGGTTAACTCGGCATTCAGTGCCATCACGGGATATCAAGCGGAGGATATTCTTGGCAGCAACATAGACATGCTCAAATGTGACGATCATGGAGAAGTGTTCTATCGTGAACTAAGTCAGGCGCTCGGGCATAAGGGGCGTTGGCAGGGCGAAATGTGGCTTCGTTGTTACGATGGCCGCAAGATAATGATCTGGCTCAGCATCAACACTATTCATAGCACGGATGATACGCCGCTGAGAAGAGTGGCGCTGTTTTCCGACATTACCGACAAAAAGCAGAACGAGCGTCTCATCTGGCGTCAGGCCAACTATGATGCCCTCACGGGCTTGCCAAACCGACGTATGTTCACCGAGCACCTGGGCAATGAAATTCGCAAGGCTGTTCGTCATCAACAAAAATTTGCGCTGCTGTTTCTGGATCTGGATTTTTTCAAGGAAGTTAACGATACCCTGGGCCATGATATGGGCGACCTATTGCTGGTGGAAACCTCAGAGCGACTGCAGACCTGTGTCCGTGAATCCGATGTGGTGGCCAGGCTTGGTGGCGATGAGTTCACTCTATTGCTCTCGGATGTGCAGGATCATAACGGGGTTGAGCGGGTTGCCAATCATATCCTCAGTAGTCTGGCCGAGCCCTTCAAGTTGGGCGATGAGACCGCCTTTATCAGTGCCAGCATAGGTATTACCCTTTTCCCAGATGATGGACAAACGGCTGAATTGTTACTTAAACATGCGGATCAGGCCATGTACGCCGCCAAAGACCAAGGCCGTAACCGCTTCAACTATTTCACCGCCTCAATGCAGGAATACGCCAGATACAGGATGCGGCTTATTCAGGATTTACGTCAGGCTCTTGAACGAAATGAATTCGAACTCAGGTTCCAACCTATAGTCGAGCTGGGCAGCGGTCGGGTGTTCAAGGCCGAAGCCTTGCTGCGCTGGAATCACAGTGAGCGCGGCAGTGTCTCGCCGGCAGAGTTTATCCCTATTGCAGAAGACACTGGGTTGATTTTCGATATCGGCAACTGGGTGTTTGAACAGGCGGCGCGTCAGAGTGCCGCCTGGCGCAAGGCCTATGGCCGCGAGGTGCAGATTAGTATCAATAAGTCGCCAATCCAGTTTCGCGACGAGGGTAACCGTTTTGCCGAGTGGCTGGAGCTGTTGGCAAGTCTTGAGGTGTCCGGCTCCGGGATCTGTATAGAGATAACTGAAGGGTTGTTGCTGGATGCCAAAATGGGGGTCAGTGATAAGTTGTTGGCCTACCGGGATGCCGGCATTCAGGTGTCGTTGGATGACTTTGGTACCGGCTATTCTTCCTTGGCGTATCTGAAGCGGTTTGATATCGACTATCTCAAGATAGATCAATCGTTTACACGTAATTTGGAAACAGATGAGAGCGATTTGACTCTCTGTGAAGCCATCATAGTGATGGCGCACAAACTGGGGATGAAGGTAATAGCCGAAGGGGTGGAGACTGCCGGTCAGGCCGAGATCTTGACTCGTATAGGTTGTGACTATGCTCAGGGGTATCTGTATTCCCAGGCATTGGATATCGAAGGCTTTGAGCAAAAATATCTTGGTAAGCATCAGGTCATCGGCAGTGGAAAAGTCAGCTGATAACTTGTGTTTGCGCTATACTCGCCGGCCTTTTTATGTTTCAGGTGTTGAAGATGCAGTTTTCTGAAACCCAGCTGCCGGGAGCGCTGCTCGAAGCCGTTGCCCAGTGCGGCTATCGTGAGCTGACGGCGGTGCAGCAGCAGGTGTTGCCGGCGGCATTGGCCGGGCGGGATATTATGGCTTCGGCCCAGACAGGTACAGGCAAAACCGCGGCCTTTGGTTTGCCGCTGTTGGCCGCCTTGATTGATGAGTGGCAGCAACTGGGGCTCGCTGAGCCTGAGTATGGCGCCGCGCCTAGAGTGCTTATCCTGACACCAACCCGCGAGCTGGCACAGCAGGTGGCAACTCAGTTGGATAAATATGCCGTCCATACGCCATTTCGCATTCTGGCCATTTTCGGCGGCGCCAACTTCAACCCTCAACGTAAGGCGATAGCGGCCGGTATTGAAGTGCTGGTGGCGACGCCGGGGCGGTTGTTCGATCACCTTAGCCAAGATCATCTCAGGCTGGATAAGGTTAAGACCCTGGTGTTGGATGAGGCGGACCGCATGTTGGACCTGGGGTTCTTACCGGATATTGAGCGTCTGGGGCGCTATCTGCCAGCCGGGCATCAGACCATGTTGTTTTCGGCGACCTTCCCCGAGGAGGTCAAGCGCCTCGGGCATAAGTTGCTTGATAAGCCAGAATGGTTTGAAGTGGATAAAGAGCGCCGAACTCAGGCGCAGATCCAGCAAAAGGTGTATCCGGTAGACTATCGCCGTAAAGCCGAGTTGCTTGCCGAGCTTATTGGCCGCAACAACTGGCAACAGGTGTTGGCCTTTGTCAGTACCAAGGAGAGCGCCGAGCAGTTGCAGCAAGAGCTGAAACTCGACGGTATCAAGAGCGCCTGCTTTCACGGTGACAAGACTCAGGGCGCCCGCAGCCGTGCTCTGGCGCAGTTCATCGATGGTGAGATTCGGGTATTGGTAGCAACCGATGTCGCGGCCCGAGGCCTGGATATTCCGGCCTTGCCAAGGGTTATCAATCTCGAGCTGCCATCCCAGGCTGATGACTATATTCATCGCATCGGCCGCACCGGCAGAGCCGGGCGCAGCGGCGAAGCCATCTCTTTGGTGAGCCCGGCCGAAGAGCAAAAACTGGCTGAAATAGAAGCCTTGCTCGGTTACAAGCTGCCAAGAGAAGTACTGCCGGGTTACGAGAGGGGCGCGCCGCTGCCGGAGCGCTACTCGCAGTCAATAGAGAAGCCCCGACATGCCAAGACTCACAGGGGGCATAAACCCGGTCGCAAGGGCCAGGCTCCGAAAGGGCCAAGGCGCAGATAGATTAAAAAAGCCTGCTATACTCAATGCGTTGCCTTAATAAGCCGTCGGCAGCGCAGCCCCCTTAGCTTAAGGAATAGTAAAGGTATCAGGAGATGAGTATGTTGCGAAAATTAGTGATCTTGCTGTGGTTGAGTATGCTTGTGGCTTGCAGTTCTACCCCCAAAGATTGGTCCGGTATGAGTTCAACCGAGATAGCCTCCTGGAAAGAGGCCGGCTTTGACTCCCGAAGCGCCCAGCAGTGGCATGTTGCCGGTTTCGATGCCAAAGATGCCGGCGCCTGGCAGGATGCAGGCTTTAAACTCCAAGATGCCAAAGAGTGGCACTTGCAGAGTTTCTCGGCGGCCGAGGCCAAGGGTTGGCGCGCCAGTGGTTTTGAGCTGGACGATGCCATTGAGAACCGTGCCAAAGGGCTGACACCGATAGTGGATCACGAACTTAAACCTTAAGTCAGGTTTACAGAAATGGGCGCTATTGGCGCCCATTTTGCATCTGTTTACAATTTCCAGCTAACTCTTTCCCTGCTTGGGTTACACTCTGTTGCCTCAATGCTGTAAGGAATGGAGTCACAGATGATCCTTAAACCCGTCGCCACCAATCTGATAACCGGCTTTCTCGGCTCAGGCAAAACTACCTTTATCAAAGCGCTGCTGGCCAATAAGCCCGCTGGTGAGACCTGGGCGGTATTGGTCAATGAGTTCGGTGAAATAGGAATAGATGCCGGCTTGATGGGGCAGAGTGACTCAGGCGTTGTGATACGAGAAGTACCCGGTGGCTGTTTGTGCTGCGCCGCCGGGGTGCCGACTCAAGTGGCGGTGACCCAGCTGCTGGCCCGGGCCAAACCCGACAGATTACTGATAGAGCCCACCGGCCTTGGACATCCCAAAGAGATTTTGAAAATCCTAAGCTCGAAACAGTTTGCCGAAGTGCTCAGCCTCAAGGCCAGTATCTGTCTGTTTGACCCGCGCAAATTCAGTGACAGGCGTTATACCGAACATGAGAACTTTCTCTCCCAGCTGCAGATAGCCGATATCCTGCTGGCCGGCAAGCACGACCTCTGGCAACACCAAGCGCCAATGGCTCTGCCTGGGGATAGGCCGCAAAGTGATCCGGGGAGTGATCAGCTAAGTGAACAGATAGCCGCCTTTATTGCCGCTCAGCAACTGGAAGGGGAGCTGTTTTACTGGTCCAAAGAGCAAAAGCTCAGCGATGAATTGTTGCGAGCGCTGGCTAAGCCGGCAAAGGCCAATTTGAACGTTAAAGCCACACCCATAGGCGCCGGGCTGCTGCGGCAAAATGCCGGTGTGTTTGCCATCAAGCCACTTGATGCCGACTCACAAAGCCCCGAAGCACCCGAGTGGGACGCTCGCGGCATAGTGTTCAAGAGTAATAAAGGCGAGGGCTGTTACAGCTATGGCTGGATCTTTGCTTCGGATTGGCTGTTCGATCTCGAGCGCCTCTATCGCTGGGCCAAGGCACTCGATGTGGTGCGGCTAAAAGCTGTGATGATCACCAAAGACGGCATAGCGGCACTCAATATGCTCGACGGTGAATTGAGTGTTGAAGAGCTCGATGATGCCATGGATTCCAGACTGGAAATCATCAGTCGCGCCCCCTTGCAGCCTGAGTCTTTGGAGCAGCAACTGCTTGCCATCAAAGTCGCCGAATAACTGCCTGTTCAAGGCGGTGGCATCCTGGCTGATAACTCGGGTACAATCCGCCATTCACTTTTCTAAGGTGATTAATTTCGGAGCGCTAATTTGAAAAGAGGCCGAGTAGGTGCCTCTTAATATGGCCTCTGATATCGAACTTATGGTTTAACACCTTCGATGTTGAGAAAGCGTCATGACCCAAAACAGCGTCTCCCAGACTGAGCAGGATCTCGCCTTACTGCAGCAGCCGGTCAGTAAACTCTTTTGGCGTTACACAGTCCCCACAGTGATGTCCATGTTGGTGACCGGAATTTACGTCACAGTAGATGGGATGTTTATCGGCCATTACCTGGGAGAAACAGGTCTCGCGGGTATTATGCTGGCTTACCCTGTGGGCGCCATTCTTTATGCGATCGGTGCGCTTTTGGGCATGGGCGGCGCCGCGCTTATCTCCATCAATCTTGGCCGCGGTGATGTCGCCAGGGCCAGAAAAATTCTCGGCAACACCTTTAGTCTTTGCCTGTTGAGTGCGCTGGTAGTGTCGCTTGCCGGAACCATGTTGACCGACGATATTCTGCGCTGGCTGAAAGCCGAAGGTGAGGTCTATGAAGGTGCCTACCAATACCTGTTCTGGTACTTTGCCTTAGGTATTTTCCCCATTATCTCCATGGCCTTCTCGGCGCTTTTGCGTAATGACGGTCGCCCCAGTTTCGTCACCTGGATCCTGGTATTTGGAGGTGTGCTCAACACTCTGCTGGATTGGCTGTTTATTGTGGTCTTTCCCTTCGGATTGACCGGTGCCGCCATTGCTACCATGTTGTCCCAGGCGGTCACCGGCGGCCTGTGTCTGCAACATTTCTTTGGCAAGCGCACCCGGCTTAATATCGACTGGCAGCAGATGAAATTGAGCCTGGAGCTGGTTTGGGAAATCGTTAAGTTGGGGATGCCCAGTTTCCTGATGAATCTCTACCTGTCGATTGTCTTGACCATGCATAACATGGCGCTGCTCTGGACCGGCACTTCGCTGCATGTGGCCGCCTATGGCGTGGTGAGTTATACCGAGGCCCTGTTCTATTTTGTGTTTGAAGGCATAGCCCTCGGCACACAACCCATTCTCAGCTTCAATGCCGGTGCCGGTCAATATGACAGGGTCAAGCAGACTGCCAAAATGGCATTTTCCGTTACCTTAATCTGCGCCTTGCTGGGATTGGTGCTTATCTACAGCCGCCCGGAATGGATGGTGTATCTGTTTGCCGGTGACAACCCGACCCTGGCCCCGGTTGCCATTGAAGGCATGTATCTTTATTTCTGGGGCTTGCCGATGGAAGGTTTGATTTTGGTGGGCGCCAGTTTCTTCCAGGCCATCAATCGTCCGGCCGAGGCCTCGATACTCACGGGCAGCAAGTTGCTGCTGATAGGCCTGTTCCTCTGGGTATTTGCCTGGGCCTTTGGGGTGCCGGGCGTGTGGATCTCCTTGGCGTCCTGCAGCAGCCTATTGTGCCTGTGGATGTTCTACAGCTTAAAGCGCACCAAGGTGGCATTACACCAACCTTGAGGGACAGGAAATGATGGCAAATATTTACCTGCATCAGTGATATATAAAGAAATATTAATTTAGAACTCGGGTTATTTTTGAGCGGGATCATGTTATAAAAGACTATCTTGCATTAGTTCATACTCTTGGGGGAATTTGTGACCAGTAAGCGGATTTTAATTGTGGGCGGCGGCGCCGGAGGATTGGCGCTGGCATCCAAGCTGGGACGCAAATTGGGCCTGAAGGAAGAGGCTGAAATAACCCTGATAGATAAGAGTCCGGTACATATCTGGAAGCCCAAACTGCACGAAGTGGCCGTTGGGGTGATAGATCAATCAGTAGAAGGCTTGCTGTATCGCGACCATGGCCTGAAAAATGGCTATCGCTTTCTGCGCGGTGAAATGCTGCAATGCGATCCTGAGGCCAAGACTATCACTCTGGCGGGTGTCAGTAATGATGACGGCGAGCAGATTATCGCCGAGCGTGATTTACCCTATGATTATTTGGTGATCGCCATCGGCGGGGTGGCCAACAGCTTCAACACCCCGGGTGCCAAAGAGCACTGTATCTTCCTCGACAGCCTCGACAGTGCCAATCAATTTCACCACAAGTTGCTGGACAACCTGTTGCTGCTGGATGAAACCAGTGAAAAGCTCAGTATCGGCATAGTGGGCGCCGGCGCGACCGGAGTTGAGCTGGCCGCTGAGTTGCATCATGTGCTGGACTCGGTCAAAGAATACGGTTACCTCAATGTCGACAAGCATCATCTGGAAATTCACCTGATTGAGGCGGCGCCCAAGATATTGCCGGCATTGCCGGACAAGGTGAGTTCCAGAGCCCAGTCTGTGCTGGATCATATCGGGGTTCGCTTGCATATTGGGGTGCAGGTCAAAGAGGTGACCAAGCAGGGGTTTGTGACCCAGGAAGATGTGCTGATCCCTGCCGGACTCAAGGTGTGGGCGGCCGGCGTCAAGGGGCCGGATGTACTGCAACAGTTTGATAAGTTGCCGGTCAATAACCGTAATCTCATCGAGGTAGATGCCTGTATGCGGGTCAAGGGCCACAAGGATATCTACGCCTTGGGTGACTGCGCCTTTTTGGTGCAGGACAACGGCAAGCCTGTGCCTCCCCGGGCCCAAGCCGCATCACAGATGGCGGAAACCCTGTATAAAAATATTCTCAACCGTTTGAAGGGCAAGGCAGAAAATCCTTTTGTTTACCGCGACTATGGTTCATTGGTGTCACTGAGCCGTTTCTCGGCGGTGGGCAATCTGATGGGTAACCTGAGATCCGGCTCTCTGTTTATTGAGGGTTATGTGGCGCGGATGATGTACATGTCCCTGTATCAACGCCATTTAGCGAGTTTGTACGGTTGGTTTTCGGCGTTGGTGTATCGTCTGGCGCAGCGGCTGCTGAAGTGGCACAGGCCCAAACTCAAGCTGCACTGATAAAGTGATTTTGAATCTTATCGTAAAGGCGCTCTGTAGAGCGCCTTTTTAGTGGCTGGAATTTCAGCTTGCTTGCACCCTGGCGCTCGAGTCTCTGATAACCGGCTCTGGGGTAAAGATTTCACTGCGAACGCTCTGTTCACGGCGATTGGCAATCAACAGTTCGGTAGCTATCTGGGCAATCTTGCCGTTGGGCTGATGCACTGTGGTCAACTTGGGCCAGGTTTGGCGTGAGAAGGGGCTGTCCTCAAAGCCGACAATCGAGAGCTCGGTGGGAATATCCACCCCTTCCAGCCTGGCGGCAAACAGGGCACCGGCGGCGATTTCGTCGTTACAGGCTACTATGGCGCTGGGCCGGTTAGCCTTTTTGAGCAGCTTTTTGGCACCCTCAACTCCGGATTCAAACGAGTATTCACCCTCGACAATCAGCTCGGGAGATTCGTCCAGGCCGTTGTCCCTCAAGGCCTGACGATAACCTTCGAGACGCTCTTTGGTTGATTGGTGCTGATAGTCGCCGCTGAGAAAGGCGATTTGCCTATGCCCGAGATCGATAAGATGTTGGGTAATGGCCACGGCGCCGGATCTGTCGTTAACCAGTACCGCCAGCCCGGTATCGGCCAGCACTCTGTCACCGGCCATGATGCGAACATAGTTGGCGCCTATGGCATCCAGGGCGGAAAGTACCTTGGGATCTTCCGACAGCGGCGGCGTCAGTACCAGTCCGGCCAGGCGGGCATGTTTCACCATGGTGGTCAGCTGTTCACAAATACCATCGGCCTTGGCATCACAGGGATGGATCAGCAGCTCATAGCCCTTGTCCCGACAGGCGGAGAGAATACCGTTCTGCATATCGATAATGTAGTAGGCGTTGGGGTTGTCATAGACGAAGCCTATGACATAGGAACTGGTGGCAGCCAGGTTGCGGGCAGCTAAATTGGGCTGGTAATTCAACGCTTTGATTGCAGCATTGACCTTGTCGATAGTGGCCTGTTTAACCGAAGGCTCATTATTGGTGACCCGGGATACTGTCTTGATGGAAACGCCGGCATATTTAGCCACGTCATTGATGGTTACTTTCATTCAACTTAGTCCGAGATATCAGGCGAATACTCACAGCCAGCAGGGGCCGGAAGCGGCATGGCCGCTGTCGAGCATCTTATACTGCTGACTTTTAATCAGTTTGGCAACGCAGAATTTAGCCATGATTTAGTCTGGGACTTAATTTGTTTCCCGCTACAGTTGACATGCTTGGTTGTATAAAACTCTGCCTGAACAGTTTTTGACCAGCTTAAAAATCTGTTTTACCCCATTAACACAGCAATATGACAGTTTTTGTTTGCTTTGTGGTTATTTTGTTGTGGCAAGGCTGTTAATTATTGTGTAATGTTTGTTCCTGAACATGACAGCGTTGTCATTCCCTTGGAGGGAATGGTTATGGCAACAAAAAAGATAATAAAGTGATGGAAGGGAAACGAGATGAAAACATCTACCTTTAAGAAAACTGCCCTCGCTGCAAATATCGCTATCCTTCTTGGGGGAGCGGTATCTGTTGGCGCGCTGGCTGCCGAGGCAGCAGATAACAACAGCAACGAAACTGCCAATATTGAAAAAATTGAAGTCCGCGGCATGCGTGCCTCGATGAAGGCTTCGGTGAATACCAAGCGTTTTTCTGATGCCGTAGTCGATGCGGTAACTTCAGAAGATATTGGTAAATTCCCCGACAGTGATGTGGGTGAGTCTCTGGGACGTATTCCAGGGGTCGCCGTTAACCGCCAGTTCGGTCAGGGGCAACAGGTTTCTATCCGCGGCGCCTCGGCGCAGCTGACCAGTACCCAGCTCAATGGTCACTCTGTGGCTTCTACCGGTTGGTTCGATCAGCAGGCCATCGACCGCAGTTTCAATTACACCTTGCTGCCACCCGAGATGGTGGGCTCGATTGAAGTCTACAAATCGTCCCAGGCCGATATTGCCGAAGGGGGGATTGGCGGCACTGTTATCATCAACACCCGCAAACCGCTGGATTTGGATGCCAACTCGGTGTTCCTGAGTGCCAAAGGGGATTATGGTAGCGTCTCGGAAGAGATAGATCCTGAAGCCTCCGGCCTCTACAGCTGGAAAAATGAAGATGAGAACTTCGGTGTGTTGCTGGCAGGTTCCTGGAGCCAGACGGACTATCAGCGTAATGGTATCGAAACCCTGCTTGGCTGGGGGGAGATAGTGCCAACCACTTTCCAACAGGATCGTGAGCGCACCGCAATCAACCTGGTGTTGCAGCATCGTCCTACCGACAGACTGGAACTGGGGCTCAACTACATGAATCTGGAGTTGGACGCCAACAACGCCAACACCTCCATCTTCCTGTTCCCCACACAACGAGGCGACTACACCTGTGAACAGGTCAATGCCGCCGGTGTTTGTACCAAGATAAACCACAGCGATCAAGGCGGTTTTGCCTGGGCACAAACCTGGGCCCGTAAGGCGAGCATGAGCTCGGATACAGTGGATTTCAACTTCAACTATGAAGCGGATAATTTCACAATTGAAGGTCGCATTGGTCGCACCGAAGCCGAAGGTGGTACCGACTTGACTGCCAACTATGGTAACTCAATCGGTGTCCCGGCTGACTTTGCCGGTATTTATGATGCCACCGGCGATAAGATCAATATCGATATCGCCAACAAGTATTTTGAGGCCGGTGACTTTAACGACCCATTGGCCACTGCCGGCTGGGCGCTGAAGAAGCAGCCCAACACGGATGAAGAAACCTTCGCTCAGTTGGACTTCAACTTCCCGGTTGCCTGGGGCGCTATCAGTGCCATCAAGACAGGTGTGAGTTATGCCGATCATGAAGTCACCCAGATGACAGATAAGGCGATAGTCAATGATGCCAAGGTTCTGACCAAAGATGCTTCTGCCTACTACAATGGCACCATGTCATCCGGCGCCGGTTTCACTCTGCCTGAACCGATATTTGATGCCATGATTGCCGATGCCTATGCCGCCATCGATGGCTTTACTATAGACAAATCCGGTTATGGCACCATCCAGGAGGAGAACCTGGCCCTGTACGCCATGGCTACTTTTGCCGGGGAAGGATTCCGCGGTAACTTCGGTTTCCGTTATATCTCGACCGATATTGAGTCCGACTATTATGCGCTCAACAAACAGGGGCAGTTTGCCGATGACCTGAGCACAGACAAGTCCAGCTATAACGACGTATTGCCGAGCGTTAACATCGCCTTCGACTTGAGCGAGGATGTGATACTGCGCGCCTCTGCCGCTCAGGTGATCTCTCGCCCCAACTACGCCGAGCTGTTTGCCACCTCGACCCTGCCGGGTTACAACGATGGCACACCTTATAATGAAAAACTGGTGCGTGGCAGTGTGGCGCTGGATCCATTCAAGGCGACTCAGGCCGACTTGAGTCTGGAGTGGTATTTCAGTGATTCGGGCCTGTTTGCCGCCACTTACTTTATCAAGGATGTCAGCTCCTTTATCACCACCAAACAGAAGCTGAATCAGCAGATAGGTATTGAAGATCCCAACCTGGTAACCGAAGGTAAAAGTTCTTGTGGCGTAGGTATCTATGACTGCTGGACTGTGAGTGAGAAGTACAATGCCGACGGCGGCAGCATAGATGGTATCGAGCTGCAGCTGCAGGACTCCTTCGACAACGGTTTGGGTTACTCGGTGAACTATACCTTTGCCGATGCATCCTCTCCGGCAGAAAACTATCCTGACCGTGTGGGCGTGTTCTCTGACTCATCCAAGCATACCGTCAACCTGGTAGGTTACTATGAGATGGACGACTTCAGCGCTCGTCTGGCCTATAACTGGCGCTCTGAGTATATGATGCGCGAGCTGCCTGGCTTCTATGGTAACCGTCAGCACGAGTCTTACGGGACCTTGGACCTCAGTGCCAGCTACTCGGTAACCGACTATTTGGATATCACCTTTGAAGCGGTCAACATCACCGAAGAAGACAGCATACAGACGGGTGTTTCCCCAATTAGTGCAGAGGATGTGATCAGCGAATTCAAGGCCGATTACCCAGTGTGGAGCTTTGAAGGCGAAGCCAGATATAAAGTAGGCGTAGCCCTGCGCTTCTAAGTACAGCTCTTTATCTTCAATACCAAAGCCGACCTTAGGGTCGGCTTTTTACTCTTTATTGTTCAAGGTTTTCATCCTGCCATTTTGCGGCGTCAGGATGAGCTATCTCTGATGACAGAGGAGTGACTGATTTAGTTAATGATAGTGATGATGGATTATGGTTTCAGAGTTAAAGCAGACAAAGTTACTTGGATAGCTTTGTGCAAGTTGTTCAATGATGGGGAGTCATTGTCACCTAGGAGGTGTTGCGTTAATCTCAAACCATTAATTGGCCTTAATTGTCTTTGATAATTGGTGGCTCAAACATAAGTAAGCATTTGCCATGAGCACTGTGGCACATTACCCAGGCACTCGAGGTCCCTGCTCGGCGGGAGGAGAATAATAACAAAACCAAGGAGAGCATTATGAAGTCGGCTGTTGAACAGTTGTCCACTTACAAGAGTGTGCATCTGAACCCCACCAATATCAAAAGCCATTTTATTGGTATCCCTTTGATTATCTGGTCAGTATTTTTAATGCTGTCACTGTGGCGTCTGCCTTTTGCTGACGGTACGTTCAGTATAGCCATGCTACTGGCTGTCCTGGTCATGGCCTATTACATCAAGTTGCATTGGCGTTTGGCGCTGGGACTGGCGCTGTTTATTCTGCCGGTTATTCTGACAACCGAATGGCTCTATACTCAAGGCTATGCCAGTATCTGGTTGGGCATAACAGTTTTTGTTTTAGGTTGGATATTCCAGTTTATAGGTCACAAGTATGAAAAGGCCAAACCTGCTTTTATTGATGATCTCAACCAACTGCTTATTGGCCCGTTTTTCCTGATGGCCGAAGTGTTTTTTATGCTGGGACTGGAAGATGAGTTGGATCGCACCATTACCGCGATCGCTCGGGACAAACGTCGGGCACTGGAAGCGGCCAAAAGGGCAGCCAAAACTGCCCAATGACTTAGTTCAAAGCAAGTTGAGTTTCAGGATGGACGATAAAATTGCGGCATGATCCGTACCGTTTTGATCATGTTGTCGGCCACTTCTACCACTTCCATAGGGTAACCTGCGAGTCTCAGGCTAGTGTTGGCCTGGGGGATCTCTTCCAGATATTCCAGGATCAAACCATTGAGGGTCTTGGGGCCGTCGGTTGGGAAGTCCCACTCCATCTCTTTGTTGAGGTCGCGGATGTTGATGGTGGCATCGATCAGGAAGCTGCCATCCTGCTGCGGGGTAATATCTTCGCTGGGAGTGGTGATCATGGAAGTGGTAAAGTCGCCGACGATTTCTTCAAGAATATCTTCCAGCGTCACCAATCCTTGAATATCCCCGTATTCATCTACCACCAGGCCGATGCGTTCCTTGTTGTGCTGGAAGTTGGCCAATTGCACGTTGAGCGGCGTGCCTTCGGGAATAAAGTACAGCTCTTTTACAGCCCTCAGCAGGGAAGATTTACTGAACTGTTCCTTGGATTGCAGTCTTAACGCATCACGCAGATGCACAAAACCTACGGCATCATCTATGTTGTCACGATACAGGAGTACCCGGGTATGCGGGCTCTGAATAACCTGCTTATTGATGCTTTTGAAGTCATCATTGACATTGATGGCGTAGAGTTCAGAGCGGGGCACCATGATGTCTTCCACAGTGACCTTCTCCAGATCCAGAATTGACAACAACATTTCCTGGTGGCGTCTGGGGATAAGGGCTCCTGCTTCATGAACAACAGTGCGGAGTTCCTCCTGGCTCAGGGCATCATCGGCACGTATGGTGCGGATCCCCATTAGTCTGAGTATGAAAGACGTGATGATGTTGACGCTTTTGACCAGAGGCAAAAACAGCCATAACAACCACTTGAGTATCAGGCTTGATGGGAAGGCGATGCGTTCTGGATGCAGTGCAGCCACAGTCTTGGGCGTCACTTCGGCAAACACTAATACCACGAGTGTCAGTACCCCGGTGGCGATGGCTAATCCCAAGTCGCCCCAGAGTCGGATACCCAGAATCGTGGCGATTGAGGAGGCGAGAATATTAACCAGGTTATTGCCTATGAGGATCAGGCCTATGAGTTTGTCGGGACGGTCGAGTAGTTTGATGGCGCGTTTGGCACCTTTGTGGCCATTATTGGCCAGATGACGCAACCGGTAGCGGTTTAGGGTCATCATGGCGGTTTCCGAACCGGAAAAATACGCCGAAATCAGGATTAACAGCAGGAGAATTATCAGGAGTATGCCGGTCGATATATCGTCCAAAAAGGGGCCCCGTCAGGAATAGCGAAAGTTAGTAAATACTGGCAATTGGATGGAGTGTCAAGTCAGGCAAAGGTCTAGCCCTGCCTGACTTAATTCAGATTAGCTCAGGATAAGTTCTTTGACGATGCGGGCGCCAAAGTAAGCCAGAGAGAGCAGGCTGGCACCGGTCAGACTGTAGATCACTGCCGTGCGGATACGGCAACCCACGGTATATTGCTGCCACAGCATAGCGATATAGACGAACCAGGCCAGAATGGAAAGTACCGCCTTGTGGCCCTTGCCATCGGCAAACATATCATCAAGGAAAATAAAGCCGGTGGCCAGCGACAGACTCAGCAGAATCACCCCTATGATGATCAGATGATACAGCTGCTTCTCTACCGTCATCAGTGGCGGAAGCGCGGGGTTCAAAATCAGTTGCTTTTTCTTTAGCTTATTTTGGATTACAGCCAGTTGTATGGCGTAAAGCGCTGCTATCATCAAGGCACTGTAGGCCATCAGCGACAATACCACGTGGACCAATACTTCAGGGTGCACTTCAAAATGAGTGATGTACTTAGGTGGCAAAAGCCATAGCAGGGATACGGATATCACGGAGCAGGCGTACACCACAGGTACCAGCACAATGACCTTGATACGTGAAAGTACCAAGGTAAAGGCCAGGGCGATAATCCAGTTCACCATGGATATTACATTGGTCAGACTGAAATTCTGGCCATCGACAGTAAAGATTGCCTGGTACAAGGCTGCAGCGTGCAGTATCACACCCAAAGCGGCAAAACCGGCAACGGTGCGGCGGTTGGGCCCCTCGGCGTGAAACAAGCGGCTTGTCACTAATATCAGCGCTATGCTGTAGAAAAACATCGCGGCAGCAGAGAGAATGACCATCTGGGATTAACCTATCCTTATGTGTAATTGGCCTCTGTGGGCAGCTTTAGAAAACTTGCAGGTATTAGAATAACATGAGCCACAGGTAATTGGGCAGTGACCCAGACGACAAAATTACTCAGTGCCCAGTAGATTAGTGCGTAATAAAGGGTAATTGGTTCCCGTCAAAAACATTCATTTGTACCTTGATAAGCGTCTATTTAACCCCATGTTGAGAACAGGGCTGCATTAATACTCCGGCTATAGTTATAATATGCCCCATCATTTTACATTCATAAACGGTATAGAACTGGACGATGTTTGAGAATCTCACCGACAGATTGTCCCGCACCCTGAAAAATATCAGTGGTCGGGGTCGCTTGACTGAAGAGAACGTGAAGGACACCCTGCGCGAAGTTCGTATGGCACTGCTGGAGGCCGATGTGGCTCTGCCTGTGGTGCGGGAATTTGTCAGCAGCGTCAAAGAACGTGCCGTTGGCCAGGAAGTGGCTAAGAGCCTGACCCCTGGGCAGGTATTTGTCAAAATCGTTCAGAGTGAACTGGAAAAAGCCATGGGGGAGGCCAACGAGGCTCTCAATCTGGCCGCTCAGCCACCTGCTGTATTGATGATGGCAGGACTGCAGGGCGCGGGTAAAACCACCAGTGTTGCCAAGCTGGGTAAGTTCCTGCGAACCAGACAGAAGAAGTCTGTGCTTGTGGTCAGTGCCGACGTATACCGTCCGGCGGCGATCAAGCAGCTGGAAACCCTGGCCAATGAAGTCGAAGTCGAATTTTTCCCATCGGACGTCAGCCAAAAGCCGGTGGATATCGCCAATGCCGCCATCGCTTACGCCAAGCGTAAGTTTATTGATGTAGTCATTCTGGATACCGCCGGTCGCCTGCATGTGGACGAGGCGATGATGGATGAAATCAAGGCGCTGCACGCTGCGGTCAAGCCGGTTGAAACCCTGTTTGTGGTCGACGCCATGACAGGTCAGGATGCGGCCAATACTGCCAAGGCCTTTAATGAAGCGCTGCCGCTGACCGGGGTGATCCTCACCAAGGTGGATGGTGATGCCAGAGGCGGTGCTGCCCTGTCCATTCGTCACATCACAGGTAAACCGATTAAGTTCCTGGGTGTGGGTGAAAAAACTGATGCGCTCGAGCCTTTCCATCCAGACCGGGTAGCTTCCCGTATTCTGGGAATGGGGGACGTGTTGTCGCTCATCGAAGAAGTTGAGCGCGGTGTCGATAAGGAAAAAGCCCTTAAGCTGGCTTCTAAAGTGAAGTCCGGCGGCAGTTTTGACCTGGAAGACTTCCGTGAGCAGCTGCAGCAGATGAAGAATATGGGCGGCATGATGGGGATGCTGGAAAAACTACCCGGCGTTGGTCAACTGCCTCCCGATGCTTTGGCGCAGGTGCAAAACGGTAAGCTCACAGGTCAAATGGAAGCTATTATTAACTCCATGACGCCAAATGAACGTAAGCGTCCGGATATGATCAAAGGCTCACGAAAACGCCGCATCGCTGCCGGTTCAGGCACTCAAATTCAAGATGTAAACCGCTTGCTGAAGCAGTTTACCCAGATGCAGAAAATGATGAAGAAAATGTCTGCCAAAGGCGGCATGCATAAGATGATGCGCGGCCTGGGAGGCATGCTGCCTCCGGGAATGAAATTCCCCGGTCGCTGATACCAAATGACATTACCTGATGTTCTTAACTATTGTCCCGCTTGGGATAAGCTGTGAATGGGCGTTGTAAAATTAGCCGGGATCGGTTGCATTCGCCCGAAAGTCAGGTAAAATCTTCCGGCTTTCTATCTGGGACTCTTCGCGAACACGGGGTTCCAGTTTTTATTTTTGCTGAAAAGCAAATCATTAGAGGATAAAGAACGCATGGTTACCATTCGTTTAGCTCGTGGTGGCGCGAAAAAGCGTCCATTTTACAACATCGTTGTTGCTGATAGCCGCAATGCCCGTGACGGTCGTTTCATCGAGCGTGTAGGTTTCTTCAACCCTCTGGCCAAAGGTCAGGAAGAAACTCTGCGCCTGGATCTGGACCGTGTTGAGCACTGGGTTTCAAACGGTGCTGCAACTACAGAACGCGTAGCAAAACTGATCAAAGACGCTCGTAAAGCAGCTGCTTAATAGCGTTTAAGGTATAGATTGATGAGCAGTAACCCACAGCCAATCGTGTTGGGCAAACTTGGTTCCAGCTATGGCATTAAAGGTTGGCTGAAAATCACCGCCTATACCGATTCTGTTGAAGGTATTTTTGACTATTCACCTTGGCTCATTAAAGAGCAGGGCGAATGGCGTGAAGTGAAGGTCACCCAGTGGCGCTATCAGGGCAAGGCGGTTGTTGCCGCACTTGAAGGGGTAGAGACGCGGGAGCGGGCGCAGATGCTCACTAACTGTGAGATCGGCATACTGCCTGAGCAGATGAAAGACCTGCCGGAAGATGAATTCTACTGGCGCGATCTTATCGGCTGCGAAGTGATCAACACCAAGGGCTACAACATGGGCAAGGTCGATCAGATCGTGGAAACAGGATCCAACGACGTCTTGCTGGTGAAGGCCAACGCCAAAGATAGCTTTGGCAAAGC
Organism: Shewanella indica; assembly: GCF_033842865.1. Lineage (NCBI taxonomy): Bacteria > Pseudomonadati > Pseudomonadota > Gammaproteobacteria > Alteromonadales > Shewanellaceae > Shewanella > Shewanella indica. Next base: position 75,412 of record NZ_JAWXXR010000001.1, on the reverse strand, counting down.
GGAACGTATGATCCCCTTTGTCACCGAACAGTTCATCAAAGAGGTGAACGTTTCGGCAAAACAGATTTTAGTGGATTGGGATCCGGACTTCTGAGTCGAGGAAACAGCTTATGTGGTTAGGGGTCATCACCCTGTTCCCGGAGATGTTTCGAGCAGTAACAGACTTTGGCGTGACGGGTCGGGCCGTGAAGAATGGCCTGCTGGAAGTACAGACGTGGAATCCCAGGGATTTCACCCATGATAGACACAACACTGTGGACGACAGACCTTATGGTGGTGGTCCCGGAATGTTGATGATGGTTCAGCCCCTTCGCGATGCCATTCATGCAGCCAAGGCTGCGGCAGGTGAGGGAGCCAAGGTGATATATCTGTCACCTCAGGGACGCAAGCTGACTCAGCAAGGCGTGTCTGAGTTGGCACTATCATCCAAGCTGATCCTGGTGTGCGGTCGCTACGAAGGTATCGATGAGCGCATCATTCAGACGGAAGTGGATGAGGAGTGGTCGGTTGGTGATTACGTGCTCTCGGGCGGTGAATTGCCGGCAATGACCCTGATAGATTCGGTTTCGAGACTGGTTCCCGGCGTGCTGGGCAAACAGGCCTCGGCAGAGCAGGATTCCTTCTCTGACGGATTATTGGATTGTCCTCACTATACCCGGCCTGAATGTCTTGATGGACTGGATGTTCCGGCGGTGTTGCTCAGCGGCAACCACGAACAAATTAGACGCTGGCGTCTACAGCAGAGTTTGATAAGAACACTGCAGCGACGGCCAGAATTATTTGAAAATCTAGCTCTGACTGACGAACAGACGACTCTATTAGCGCAGTTCGTTGACGCAATGGACTCAGCCTAGTCGCAGCTCAGTTAATTCTAGAACGGAGTAAGTTATGAACAACATCATTAAAATGCTCAACGATGAGCAAATGAAAAAAGACGTACCTGATTTCGGTGCCGGTGATACCGTAGTCGTTCAGGTTCGTGTTAAAGAAGGTGACAAAGAGCGTCTGCAGGCCTTTGAAGGCGTGGTTATCGCTAAGCGTAACCGCGGTCTGCACTCCGCATTTACCGTACGTAAGATCTCTAATGGTGAAGGTGTTGAGCGTGCTTTCCAAACGCACAGCCCAATGATTTCCAGCATCGAAGTTAAGCGTCGTGGTCGCGTTCGTCGTGCCAAGCTGTACTATCTGCGTGAGCGTTCAGGTAAGTCTGCACGTATCCGTGAGAAGCTGGCTACTAAATAAGCCGCTATATAAAGACGCAAGTGTTCGCACAGAGACCCGCCTATATGGCGGGTTTTTGTTTTCAGCCGTAAATCACCTCCATAGCAGAAGGTGGACATTCAGCTATGCCAGACGAAGGTTTCTATTAGAAATTTCCCCCCGCAGTAATCACTGCTCAGCTTTCATCTTGGAAATGTAAACCCTAAATATCGCATATGGGCATAAGCTCCTGGCAAGCGGCTTTTATAGAAAAGCGTTAATGTATTTTAGGGTGACACTATTATCTTCTATTGAGATTATTGATGTTTGGGTGATTCTGTTGCAGGTTTATAGGCGATATGTTTTTCACTACACATCGTTTTCCATTAAAGCCGGGGTTGGTGTGCGAGATATCTCACAAGGTTGTGAGACAAACAAGAGTTAAATAGCGGGTTTTGTCACTAAAAAATAATTAAACCATTTAAAATTAATTACTTACCAACCTTGTTTTGATTGCTGCAAAAAAGTTACAAGAGTTATTGGGCGGTTTGTGTACAACTCCTGGGCCGGGATTGTATTAGTATTTAAATCATCCAAGGACAAGGATGATTCAGGGAACAAGGTCAGGAAGGCCTCAACCGTGAGGAACACGGTCCAGGGATAACTCAAGGAAGATGCTTATCAGGATGATGGCAAACAGGGAAAGCTACTGACCCAAGGAATATGGTCAGCGTCAGGAAGACGAAACAGGATGTATTGAAAGGATGCACAAGGACGATACAGGACACGCTTAAGGACAGAGCAAGGCCCGATCAAGGGATAATCGGGACTAAGGGAACAGGTACGCAAGTACAGGGACTCACCAGGATGGTACAGGGAGCGCAGGACGCACGGCAGACGCATGGATGGTGCAGGGAAGCAACTTAATAGCTGGAAGGCTTAACAGAGAAACAGATGGGCGCGGCTTAATTGTCGCGCCCTTTCTTATTTCGGGGCTTTGAGAATAGATAAACTCAGTCGCTCCATACTCTGAATTTTAATGGCAGAACAACCCTAACTAGCTTTCATGGGTAGAGAAGGCCTCATCGACACCTGCCCGAATTGCACCCCCCTCCTGAGCCACAACCGCCACCGACACTGCCCCTGGCCGTTGGCGCTTCATGCCATTCGGGTTCGGGAAAGATGGGCCATTCGATTTTCTGGATCTGTTTGCCGTGCATCAGAATATGGCCGCGATACTGGTTGATGCCATCGGTACTGAACTCAAACATAAAGCGTGCCTTCCAGCACAGACCATTCCGGCCACCTATGCTGGGACGCGCCGACTCCATGGCGATGGCAAGCATCTGCACCTTTTGTCGCTGGCATTCCCTTTCGGCAAATACCCGGCTGAGTTCGGCCATTTGTCGCAGCTGCCAGAAAAACGCAGCAATCATAACCAGCGCTGCGATCAGTAGAAAATCTGTCATCATTCTGTGGTCGCCCTGAACAGACCGCCAATGGCGCCGGATAGGCGGTCACTGCGGTGAGGATTGCGAAGTTCGCTCAATACCTGGGTACGTATCCCGGGTATGGCCACAATATCAGCAAAGATTTGATTAAAGAAGCTTTGCTCCTGTAAAGCCAAAGCCTCGAGATAAATTTTGCGGCATCCATCCTGTTTCAGACTAAGCCAGCAGCGGGCGGCGATGGCAACCAAGGCATCAATATTTAGCGCTTGTTGCTTGTTCAGCTCAGTTATCGCCTGTTGGCAGAGTTCGGGGTGAGACGCCAAGGCGCGAAGGAAGTAAACCTTATGTTCGGGGGCCGCTTCTTTGAATGCCTGGAAGAGCGTTTCGGCAAGCGGCTCAGGCAGCAATATATGTTCCAATTGCTGGCAAAGGGCAATCTGTACCTCGGCGGCGCCTTTGTTCAATCCTTGTTGCAACAGGGCTGAGTGGTCCAGTTCATTGACCCTGGCACAGATATCCGCCAGCCCTTGCAGTCCCAGATGTTGCCAGTTTTCGGCTGCCACCTTGCCGCTCAGGTATTGGCAGGCATATTCATACTGTACAGAAGCGGCTTGTCCCAATTGTTTACGCACCAAGGCGTTGAACAGGGCCAATTTTTCCTGCGATGGCTTGAAACTGAAGGGATGATTGGCCATCTGTTGCTGCTGGGCTTCGCTCAGTTCACGGGTCAGGTTTTCCCCCATGGCTTCAAGCAGCATTTGAATAAACTGGCTACGCGCAGCTGGGACCAGGAGTCCGCGCTCATCCAAGGGTAATTTCAGGAACCAGATATATTGCTGATTGCTGCCATCCCAGAACACCAGGGCAAACTGGGCATGCCCTTGTATGGGAAAGGGGTAAGGGCTTTGAAGGGCTTCTATTTGATGAAAAGCCATGGGATCTATGTGCTGCACCCTGCGGCCGAGATCATAGACCTGATACTGGGTGTTGGCGGCGGTGAGAAGTTCGCTGAGGGTAGTGATACTGTCCATGCTCGTTTGACTCTTGTACAACAAATGCGGTGCATTATAGGGATAAGCTTGGCCCGATGGTATGATTGACGCCAATTTATTGTTTTGGATCTACGAGGTAACAGATGCCTTTTCTGGCGACTGAAAAACTCCTGTTGGCCATAGAGGTCGAATTGAAAGCGCTGGGAATGTGGAGCGCAACGGATCCTGGCGCGACTGCCATGGCCAGCCAGGCGCCCTTTGCCTGTGACAGTATGGCGTTTGAAGCCTGGTTGCAGTTTATTCTGTTGCCGAAAATGCGCGCGCTGATAGAAGCACAAATGCCGCTGCCATCAGCTATAGCAACTGCGCCTATGGCCGAGCATGTATGGGGTGAAGCGCCCACATATCGTAATTTGATCACTTTGTTGAGAACCTTGGATGAACTCCTTACCAAACAAGCAAGATGAGACCCAGCTTCAAGCCGAGATTTCGGAGCAATCTTTGACACCAGTGGATGAAGAGTGCCCCGAGATCCGTATCCTCTATGAAGATGAACACCTGGTTGCCATTCATAAACCGGCGGGATTACTGGTGCACAGAACCTATCTGGCGCGAAAAGAGCGTTTTTTCGCCATGCAGCTGACTCGGGATCTGGTGGGTTGCCATGTGTTTCCGGTGCACAGGTTGGATAGGCCTACTTCGGGCGTCTTGCTGTTTGCCAAAAGCAGTGAAGTTGCTGCTCTTCTGTGTCAGCAGTTTGCCGGGCGCGAGACGCGCAAGGAGTATCTGGCCCTGGTGCGCGGTAATATGCACCAAGCCGGTACGCTGGACTATCCACTCAAAGAGGAGTTGGATGCCGTGGCCGATAAAAATGCCGACCGCAACAAGGAAGCCCAGGATGCCATTACTCAATATGCGCCGCTGCTCAATGCCGAGATCCCTTTCCCGTCAGGGCGGTACCCCAGCAGTCGTTTTGCCTTGATACGCCTCTCGCCGTTGACCGGACGTAAGCATCAGCTCAGAAGGCATATGGCTCATCTGCGTCACCCCATCATAGGTGACACCACCCACGGCGATGGCAAACAAAACCGTTTCTTTCGCGAACACTTCGGCCTCAACCGTTTATGGTTGCTGGCTCAGAGCTTGAGCTTCACTCACCCAAAGACAGGTGACCCCGTCACTATAGTGACAGAGCCGGAGGCTGAATGGCAGCAAGTGTTCGATGGCCTGGGCTGGGATGAGTCCCTGCTTGAGTCAGACAGCGGTTTGCTGCTGGCTTAGGTTTCGTCTTTATTGGTGCGCTGGTGCATCATGTCAAGCAAGGGACGGTAAGCGTCGAGTGGGTAGTGGGCATGGTGTTGGTCTTGTTGAGCGGCTCTAAAGTAACACATACGGCGAACATGAGTTGCCCTTTGATGTTGCTTCTGAAGTTTCTGTCTGCTGCTCTGTCGCATCGCTGCGTTTCCTTATCGCCAATGGCGTGTCGGCTGGGTGTCTGTTGATGCTTATGCTTGCAGCATAAGCAGACGATACAGTATGGTGGAGAACAATGAGTATTGACTCCGAGGTGCAGAGTATAACATGAAAAAAGTGAACCTGGTGTTTGGAACTGTCTATGGTAATGCCCAGTTTGTTGCCGAGACGCTCCAGAAGCAGCTCCAGACTCATGGCTTGGAAGCTAAACTTTGGCAAAGTCATGAGCTTAAAGGATATATACCGGCGGCCGATGAGTATCTGTTGCTGGTTTCTTCCACTACCGGGCAAGGGGATCTTCCGGATGATATTTTGCCCTGGTTTTTGGAACTGAAAGACACGGCCCCCTACTTGCCTGAGCTCAGGTACGGAGTTATTGCCCTGGGAGACTCGAGTTATGAGACCTTCTGCGGCGCAGGTAAACAATTGGATGAACTGTTTGCGGAGCTTGGCGCCAAACGTATCGGTGAACGTTTGGAGATTGATGCCTGCGAAACCATGGAACCCGAGGTCGAGGCTCAAGCATGGCTCAACAACTGGCTACCCCTGCTGAAAACAGAAGCGGGCGCCTGAAAGGCTTTTCACAACATTGGTTTAAGTTTGCTCAGCGCCTGAGTCAGGCGCTGCTTGTCCCCATAGCTATCCTGCCTGCTGCCGGAGTGATGAAAGGCCTGGCCAGCACGCCGACAGGTATTTTGTCTCCTTCGCTCAATGAGCTGTTTGCCACTACTGGCGATCTCATCTTCACTATGATGCCGTTGTTGTTTGCCATCGCGATTGCCATAGGCTTTTGCCGTGATCAGGGGATTGCCGCCTTCAGTGCTGCGTTCGGTTATGGGGTATTCAACTCAAGCTTATCGCTGCTGGCCTCGCAAAACCCCGTGCACACCTCGGTTTGGCTCGGAGTGGAAACCATAGATACAGGTATAGCCGGTGGCATGTTGCTTGGGGTAATGACCTGTTTGGCGATGGCCATGAGTCGTCATTTACGTTTGCCGGCTATCTTTTCCTTCTTTGAGGGACGCCGCAGCGCGCCATTGTTGATGCTGCCGTTGGCGGTGTTGCTGGCCTATTTGCTGGCGCTTATCTGGCCACCTTTGGCGCACTATATTGAGGTGTTCTCCAACTGGGCCGTGTATCAAAAGCCACAGCTGGCCTTTGCCATCTATGGCACAGTGGAACGCCTCTTGCTGCCGCTTGGACTGCATCATATCTGGAATGCGCCTTTCTACCTCGAGCTTGGGCAGTATTATCAGGATGGTCAATGGCTCAGAGGCGAAGTGGCGCGCTACCTCGCCGGCGATCCCCAGGCCGGCAACCTGGCCGGTGGCTATCTCATCAAAATGTGGGGCCTGCCAGCGGCGGCCCTGGCGATTTGGCGCTGTGCCGACAAGAGTGAACGCAATCGGCTGGCCGGCATTATGCTGTCGGCGGCGGCCACCAGTTGGCTCACCGGGGTAACTGAGCCGATTGAGTTTGCTTTCCTGTTTGTGGCGCCTTTGCTGTATCTGGTGCATGCACTGCTGACCGGGCTGGCTTATGCAGTCTGTATCTGGCTCGACATTCACTATGGGCTGGTGTTTTCCAACGGTTTGCTGGATTTTGCCCTTTTGTGGCATCAATCCGCCAACGCCGGTTGGTTTCTGATCCTGGGCCCCTTGACCGCAGTCATCTATTACCTGATTTTCCGGGCTTCCATCATGGCATTCAATCTTAAGACGCCGGGGCGGCTGGAGCCGGAAACCACTTCGGGCGGCAATCTGCTGGCCATGATAGGCGCGCTCGGCGGCGCCGCCAATATCCGCAACCTCAGCGCCTGTATGACCCGGTTGCGCCTGAGTGTTGAACGTCCTGAGCTGGTGGACAAGTCACGCTTGTTGGGATTGGGAGCCAAGGGCGTAATAGTGGTGGGGCAGGGCGTTCAGGTGGTGTTTGGCACCAAGGCCGAGACCTTGAGAGGGCTTTTGCAAAAGTATCTGGACAGCCGCCAGACAAGCCGGAGATAACGAGCTGCTTTTGATGAATAAATTTTAAGCGCGCCAGTGGCGAGACTGTGGCATATTCAAACTTTAATGCTGTAATCGGAGCCGATATGCCACGCAAAATACTGATGATTGATTGTGCCGATGAATATGGGCTTATCGCCAGAGTTACTGGGGTATGCTTTCAGCACAGACTGAATATCATCAAAAACAACGAGTTTGTCGATAATCAGCAGGGGCGCTTTTTCATGCGTACCGAGCTTGAAGGTGAGTTCGATGAAGCTAAGCTGTTAGAAGAATTGGCTGAAGTTCTGCCCAAGCAAAACCATATGAAACTGGTGGATGCCGGACGCAAGCGCATAGTGGTGTTGGCGACCAAGGAGGCCCATTGCCTTGGTGATCTCTTGATGAAAACCTACTATGGTGCCCTCGATGTGGAAATAGCCGCCATAGTGGCCAACTACGATACGCTGGCACCGCTGGCGGCCAAGTTTGAGGTGCCTTTTCATCATGTCAGCCATCAGGGGCTGGATCGCAGCGCCCATGAGCGTGCCATGTTGGATATTATCGCCGGCTATCAGCCTGAATACCTGGTACTGGCCAAATATATGCGGGTGCTTACCCCTGAGTTTGTCGAGCAGTATCCCAATAAGATCATCAATATTCATCACTCCTTTCTGCCGGCCTTTATTGGCGCCAATCCCTATCGTCAGGCGTGGGAGCGCGGGGTGAAAATTATTGGGGCCACGGCGCACTTTGTGAATAACTGTTTGGATGAGGGGCCTATCATTAAGCAGGATGTTATCCCTGTGGATCACAGTTACAGCGCGGCAGATATGGCCAAAGCCGGCCGAGATGTGGAAAAAAGTGTTCTCAGCCGGGGTCTGGCGCTGGTACTCAATGAACAGGTCGTGGTGTACGGCAACAAAACCTTGGTATTTTAATCCGAGTGTTTTGGGCTCAGTGAGTTCAGCGGAAACTCACGTAGAGTTTTTCCTCCTCTGGGATCATGGCCATATCGGAAATGGTCACTTTGCCGGGCAGGAAGCGGCCAATCTTTTTGGCTGTGCGATCGGCGCCATGACTCATGGCAAATTGATGCAGTGACTCACCATTGCACACCAGTCGAGGGAATACTCGCTGTTCATTGATCCGGTACTCACGCAAGGTGGTGGAAAACTCTATCATGCTGTTGCTGGCACTGGATTTACAGACCTGGATCAACGCCTGCTCAATATAAGGATCCATTGCGGCCTGGGCACTGAGAGAGCCGAAGCTCAGGCCGGCGACAGCCAGTAATACTGCGCCGGTGCGGGTACGTTGGCAAAGGTTCATGGCTTGCTCCTTTTCGGGATGCTTCAAGTACCATTTAAGTACAGTCGCAGCAGCGGCATTTGCCAGCGATTGAATAGAGGCTTTCTGTCAGCAGTTGTTGCTGTTTGGGCAGGGTGTGTCCCAAGGTGTGGAAGTTTGTCTCTTGGTAAGTAAATGTGTCTGCCTGTGCCCTTATGGGCAGAGCAGACAGACACATAGATGGGGATACTGACCTAATAAAGTGTTTATTGCTCTAGGTCAGTTCCCGAGGGCAAGGGTCAGTCGACCATCCGCAGCAGTTCGTTGATACCCACTTTTCCGCGGGTCTTCTCGTCTACCTTCTTGACTATGATGGCGGCATAAAGATTGTACTTGCCGCAGCTGGAGGGCAGAGTGCCTGACACCACCACAGAACCTGCTGGAACCCGGCCATAGTGAATTTCGCCGGTTTCGCGGTCATAGATGCGGGTGCTCTGGCCGATATAGACCCCCATGGAGATCACTGAGCCTTCCTCGACCACGACTCCTTCAACGATTTCAGAGCGGGCACCGATAAAGCAATTGTCTTCAATAATGGTCGGGCCGGCCTGCAGTGGCTCGAGTACGCCACCGATGCCGACACCGCCGGAGAGATGCACGTTTTTACCAATTTGCGCGCAGGAGCCAACCGTGGCCCAGGTGTCGACCATGGTGCCTTCATCCACATAGGCGCCCAGGTTAACGTAGGAGGGCATAAGCACAGTGTTTTTACCGATGAAAGAGCCTTTGCGCACCGCAGCCGGTGGCACAACACGTATGGCTTCGGCGCGAAAACGCGCTTCATCATAGTCGGCAAACTTCTGTGGTACCTTGTCGAAATACTTGGTTTCGGCCCCGTCGATTACGCCATTGTCGAAGATGCGGAAAGACAGCAAAACGGCTTTCTTGAGCCATTGGTGCACATGCCATTGGCCGTCCAGTTTCTCGGCCACTCGGGCCTCGCCTCTGTCCAGCATGTCAATCACTCGTTCCACGTCGGCACGCAGCTCGGCGTCAACTGTGGTTGGGCTTATCTGTGCGCGAGCTTCAAAAGCCGCCTCAATACGTTGGCGTAAAGCCTCCATTGGTTTCTCCCGTTTACTTAGGTTGTTGGGGTCCCGAATTGGGACAGGGCACTGATCAGTGACTCTTTCAGCCTGTGTTGCTGGGCTTCATCCAGTGCCAGTCCCTGATTGGTTTGTAGAATAAAAAAGTCCTCAGCGCGCTCGCCTATCGTGGTGATCTTGGCCGCCAGCAGGGTGACATCACAGCGATAGAAGGTTTCACCTATCTTGGCCAGCAGACCTGGGCTATCCAAGGCTATCAGCTCCATCATACTTGTACCATGGCGGCGGGTAGGCAGAAAACTGACCTGAGTCGGAACTTTAAAAGGTTTCATCTTGCGCGACAACTTGCGAAAGCGCGGGATCTTGGGTTGTTCGCCACTGAGCGCTTTGCCAAGGGCCTTGCGGATACTTTGTATCCGCGATAACTGACTTACCGCCTTGCCGTCCTGCTCGAGGATCACAAAGGTATCCAAAGCGTAATTGTCCTTGGATGTCATGATGTTGGCATCATGAACATTGATATTCTTGTTGTCCAGCACCGCCATCACAGTGGCAAACAGCTTGGGTTTGTCCTGGCAGTAGACAAACAGCTCTGTGCCGCCACGGGTGGTGTGTTTGGATACCATTACCAGCGGTTCATCCTGCTTGTGCTTTAGAATGGCCTCAGCGTGCCAGGCGATTTGATTGGGTTGATGACGCAAAAAGTAATCGGCCTTGAATCTCTGCCACAACAGATCCAGCGCTTTTTCCTTGAAGCCGCGCCGCAGCAACTCTTTCTTGGCTTTAGCTTGATGCTCCCGTACCCGGGCACGAATATCCACCGGCTTTTCTTTACCGCGGGCAAGCACTCTCTGAGTGGCAAAATAGAGATCCCTGAGCAGGGAGCCCTTCCAGTTGTTCCAGGTTTTTTCATTGGTGGCACAGATATCGGCTACCGTCAGGCAGTAGAGGTAACTCAGGTGCACCGCATCGCGAACTTTATCGGCAAAGTCGGCGACCACTTCCGGATCGGAAATATCCCGCCGCTGGGCGACAATCGACATCAACAGATGATTTTCTACCAACCAGCTGACCAAGCGGCCGTCGTGGTCGTTGAGACCGTGCAGTTTGCAAAATTCCAGCGCATCGACTGCGCCGAGCTTACTGTGATCGCCGCCGCGGCCCTTGGCGATGTCGTGGAAAATGGCCGCCAATACCAGCAGCCCCTTTTTTGGCAATTGATTGATCAGCACAGAGCCGAGTGGGAATTCCTCTTTCTGTTCTGCCTGGGCAAATTTGTCGATATTGAGCAGCAGCCTGTGAGTGTGTTCATCTACCGTGTAGGCGTGGAAGAGGTCAAACTGCATCTGGCCTTCAATGGCGCGCCAGGCAGGTAAATAAGCCGACATCACCCCGTGTTTGTGCATTAGCGACAGGGCGGCAATACCGCGAGCATGACGGAGAATTTCCATAAATACTCTGCGGCAGCCCTCCCGGGCCATCAGAGGTTGCGGCTGGGCGCGTCTGGCTCTTCTCAGTGCCCTCAGGGTTGGCGCGTAAATTCCCTGAATGTTGGAATTGCGGGCCACATGCAAAAACAGCCTGACGATCTCTTCCGGATCGTCAAACAGCGCCAAGTCCAGCGCCTCGATAAAGCGACCGCGGCGCTGATAGTGTTCATCTATAGGCTGGATTTCCAGCGCCTGAGTGTGTCCGAGGGTGGCGCGTTTGAACAGTTGCAGCAGCATCTCGTTGAGCTCCATCACCCGCCGCACTGTGCGGTAATAGTGCTTCATCATCTGCTCGACCGCCAGTTGGGTAGCGTCTTCGTAACCCATGAGGCCGGCTACCTGACGCTGCAAGTCAAACAGCAAACGGTTTTCGTCACGGCCCGATGCCAGGTGCAGGGCAAATCTCAGCTCCCAGAGGAAGTGCTGACACTCAAGCAGCTCTTCGAGTTCTACCTGCTCCAAAAAGCCGTGTCCGACCAGTTCTTCAAGTCTGGCGGCATCGAAGTGGCGCATAGCGACCCAGGCTATGGTCTGAATATCCCTCAGGCCACCGGGGCAGGTCTTGATATTGGGCTCAAGATCGAAGGCGTTGGCCCTGGCATGGCGGGCACGTTGTTCATCTCGCTTGGCATTGAAAAACGCGTTTGAGGGCCAGAATTGGTGCTCGCGAATCGCGTCGTAGAGAGTATCAAACAGGATTTCCGGGCCGGTAAGCAGTCTGGCTTCCAATAGGTTGGTGGCTATGGTGATGTCTTGTCGACCCTGTTGCAGGGTTTCTTTCAAGGTTCTGACACTGTGACCGATTTCAAGACCAGCGTCCCAGAGAAAGGCGATATAAGCACTGAGCCTGCTCTCGGCTGCTGGGTCCAGGTTGTCATCCACCAGAAACAGCAGATCTATGTCCGAGTAGGGATGCAGCTCACCGCGGCCATAGCCGCCGACGGCGATAAGAGCGATGGGATAAGCATCCAAGCCTTCGGCCTGCCATTGTTCAATCAGCTGCTTATCGACAAAGCGACAGCGGCTGGTAACCAGTTCGACTATCTTTTCTCGCGAGGTAAACCTGTCAAACAGGGCTTGATTCTGCTCACAAAGTGCCGTTTTGGCTGCCAGCGCTGTGCTCATTCTATTCCTTGGGTGACGCCTTATTTGGCGTGATTGATGATCCTCGGGAAATCTTCCTCGGCGCGCAGCGTCAGAACTTCTACGCCGGTTTCGGTGATTAACAGAGTATGTTCCCACTGAGCTGAATTTTTACCATCTGAGGTGGTGACAGTCCAGCCGTCATCCTTATTCAGTACAGAAGTGTGGCGACCGGCGTTGATCATCGGCTCAATGGTAAAGCACATGCCAGGGCGTAGTATGGTCTTGTCGTTGTTTCTGTAGTGCACCACTTGTGGCTCTTCATGGAAGCCGGCGCCGATACCGTGACCGCAGTAATCCTGCACGATTGAATATTTGTCCAGGCCTGACTTGCTGGCCTTGATAAACTTCTCAACTGTGGTACCAATCTCGCCCAGCTGCATGCCGGGGCGAACTTTACGGATGGCGGCGTAGAGGCTCTCCTGGGCGATACGGCACAGGCGGCGATCTTTCGGGCTGACATCACCGATCAGGAACATTTTGGAAGTGTCGCCGTGATAACCGTCCTTGATAACTGTGATATCAATGTTAAGGATATCGCCGTCCTTGAGCACGCGATCACTGGGAATACCGTGGCAGATCACCTCATTGATAGAGGTGCAGATGGACTTGGGAAAACCGTGGTAATTGAGCGGCGCGGAGATGGCGCCCTGTTCTTCGGTGTACTTGGCGCAGATATCGTTGAGTTCGTTGGTACTGACCCCGACCTTGACGTGTGGGGCTATCATTTCCAACACATTGGCGGCCAGCTTGCCGGCGGCGCGCATTTTCTCAATTTCTTCTGCTGTCTTGATGACTATACTCATGGGGCTTTCTCTTAATAACGAGTGCCTTGGCCAAGGCCAATTCACCTTGTTTGTGAAACGGTAAAATAACGCTACTGACGCGGCTTTGAACTGAGTTTAAGGCCGACATGAGAGCGGTAAAAAGTTTGTGTTTGCCGGCGATTTATGGTATAAAGCGCGCCGTTATGTTTGACTCTAAGTGACTTTGAGTTGACGACTCTATGAGTTCGAATTAGCTTCAAGTCGGCTGCCTTTGATGGGGGAACCCATTTTGTCGGCAGGTAAGAGTAAAGATGGCGGCCATTATACATGGCATTTAACTCAAATACTAAATCACACACGTATCGACACATTCTTCGGGGTGCCCGCGGCTTGACCAAAGGGTCGAAGACATGGGATGCGTGGAGGTCTAACCCCTTAAATTAAGGTATAGAAAATGACTACAGTTTCAATGCGCGATATGCTCCAGGCCGGTGTACACTTCGGTCACCAAACCCGTTACTGGAACCCTAAGATGAAGCCTTTCATCTTCGGTGCTCGCAACGGTGTACACATCATCAACCTCGAGCACACTGTGCCAATGTTCAATGAAGCTCTGGCTTTCATCAGCAACATTGCTTCCAAGAAAGGTAAAATCCTGTTCGTAGGCACCAAGCGCGCTGCCAGTGAAGCCATCAAAGAAGCTGCCGTATCTTGCGAGCAGTTCTACGTGGACAAGCGCTGGCTCGGCGGTATGCTGACCAACTGGAAAACCGTTCGTCAGTCAATCAAGCGCCTGAAAGATCTGGAAACCCAGTCTGTTGACGGTACTTTCGACAAGCTGACCAAGAAAGAAGCGCTGATGCGTACCCGTGAGCTGGAAAAGCTTGAGAAGTCTCTGGGTGGTATCAAGAACATGGGCGGTCTGCCAGACGCCATTTTCGTTATCGGTGCCGACCATGAACACATCGCTATCAAAGAAGCCAACAACCTGGGTATCCCAGTTGTTGCCGTAGTAGATACCAACTCTGCTCCAGATGGCGTTGACTACATCATTCCTGGTAACGACGACGCTATGCGTGCAATCCGTTTGTATGCTGAGTCTGTAGCTGCTGCTGCCAAAGCTGGCCGTGGTCAGGACCTGGCTGTTCAAGCTGAAGAAGACGGTTTCATCGAAGCTGAATAATAAGGTGCGATGCTAGTACATCACCCTTATTAACCAAGAGATATGATTGGTTAACAGGGGCCATATGGCCCCTGTTTTATACCTACTTATCAATAGGTTAAATTTGTCGAATTATCAATTGAGGATTTAACAATGGCAATTACTGCTGCCCTGGTTAAAGAACTGCGCGACCGTACTGGCGCAGGCATGATGGATTGTAAAAAAGCCCTGACCGAAACTAACGGTGATATCGAAGCTGCAATCGATAACATGCGTAAGAGCGGCGCGGCTAAAGCGGCCAAGAAAGCCGGTAACATCGCTGCCGAAGGTACTATCCTGATCAAAAACGGTGCTGGTTACACTGCTCTGGTTGAAGTTAACTGCCAGACTGACTTCGTAGCAAAAGACTCTAACTTCCTGGCTTTCGCCAACGAAGTTCTGGACGCTGCCGCTGCTGCCAAAGTGACTGTTGAAGATCTGAAAGCCCAGTTCGAAGAAGCACGTGTTGCCCTGGTTGCCAAAATCGGTGAAAACATCAATGTTCGTCGCGTTGAGTACATCGACGGTGACAAGATGGCTTTCTATCGTCACGGCGATCGCATCGGTGTTGTTGTTACCGGTGAAGCCGATGAAGAAACGCTGAAGCACATTGCAATGCACGTTGCTGCCTCTAAGCCTGAGTACGTTAACCCAGAAGACGTTCCAGCTGAAGTGGTTGAGAAAGAGCGTTCCGTTCAAGTTGAAATCGCTATGAACGAAGGCAAGCCTCAGGAAATCGCTGAGAAGATGGTTGCCGGCCGCATGAAGAAGTTCACCGGTGAGGTTTCTCTGACTGGTCAACCATTCATCATGGAGCCAAAGAAAACTGTTGGCGAAGTTCTGAAAGAGAAAGGCGCCACTGTGACTAACTTCATCCGCTTGGAAGTGGGTGAAGGTATCGAGAAGAAAGAAGAAGATTTTGCTTCTGAAGTAGCTGCCCAAATCGCTGCTTCCAAGAAGGCTTAATCGCCAATTCTTAACCCTCCCAAGACCGCAGCAGCCGCTGCGGTCTTGTTATGACCAGGACAGAAAAAGATGAGCACCAACCCAAAACCTGCATTTCGACGTATTCTGCTGAAACTGAGTGGCGAAGCCCTGATGGGCGAAGAAGGCTTCGGTATCGATCCTAAGGTACTGGATCGTATGGCCCAGGAGATTAAGGAGCTGGTTGAGCTCGGCATTCAGGTTGGCGTGGTCATCGGTGGCGGAAACCTGTTCCGTGGTGAAGGGCTGGCCAAGGCCGGTATGAACCGCGTGGTGGGCGATCACATGGGTATGCTGGCGACAGTGATGAATGGTCTGGCAATGCGTGATGCGCTGCACCGTGCCTATGTTAATGCCCGTCTGATGTCTGCTATTCCGCTCAATGGCGTGTGCGATAGATACAATTGGGCCGAAGCTATCAGCTTGCTCAAGTCCGGGCGCGTGGTGATTTTTGCTGCCGGTACCGGTAACCCATTCTGTACCACAGACTCTGCTGCTTGCCTGAGAGGGATTGAAATTGAAGCAGAAGTCGTGCTAAAAGGCACTAAAGTTGATGGCGTATATTCAGATGATCCTATGAAGAACCCTGAAGCCGTCAAATACGATGAACTGAGTTACAATGAAGTTCTGGATAAAGAATTGAAAGTCATGGATCTGGCTGCTTTCACCATGGCCCGTGACCACGACATGCCTATATTGGTCTTCAATATGAATAAGCCAGGTGCGCTGCGCCGGGTTATCATGGGTGAAGAAGCCGAAGGCACGCTGATCAAAACGAAATAACCGACTGATTGCAAAAAGGACATTTAACGTGATTGATGCGATTAAAGAAGATGCACAGGTTCGTATGGACAAGTGTGTGGAAGCCACCAAGGCACAAATGGCCAAGGTGCGTACCGGCCGTGCTCACCCCGCACTGCTGGATTCTATCCAGGTGTCTTACTACGGCACCATGACCCCGCTCAAGCAGGTGGGTAATATTTCAGTTGAAGACAGCCGCACTCTGGCGGTTAACGTGTTCGACCGTAGCATGATCCAGGCTGTAGAAAAGGCGATCATGAGCTCAGATTTGGGCCTGAACCCTATGTCTGCCGGTGCCACTATCCGTATCCCTCTGCCGGCTCTGACCGAAGAGCGCCGCCGTGATCTGGTTAAAGTGGTGCGTGCCGAGGCTGAAAACGGTCGTATCGCCGTGCGTAACGTTCGTCGTGATGCCAACTCTGCGGTGAAGAACCTGGAGAAGGACAAAGAGTGTACCGAGGACGATGTACGCCGCAGCGAAGATGAAGTACAAAAGATAACTGACGTACATATCAAGAAGATAGACGAACTGTTGGCCGCGAAAGAAGCGGAATTGATGGAAGTCTGATATTGACTCGCTAAACTAGAGTTGATGCGCCGTGTAGGGGTATACTACGCGGCGTTTGTCTATTTATAAGGGTTGTTTATTCAGATGTCATCCAATATGGAAGCCGATCCTACGACTCCAACCAGCACAGGTGACTGCCAGACTTCAGAGTGCTTACCTGAGCAGCTTTCAGAGCTGGTAAAACAGTCTATCCCGCAGCATGTGGCTATCATTATGGATGGTAACGGCCGTTGGGCTCAGGCCCAGGGTAAAGCCAGGGTTTTTGGGCATAAGGCCGGAGTCAAAGCCGTGCGCCGGGCCGTGAGTACAGCAAGGCAGCTCGGGGTACGTTCATTGACCCTGTTCGCGTTTTCCAGTGAGAACTGGCGTCGTCCGGATCAGGAAGTCAGCCTGTTGATGGAGCTGTTTTTTACCGTGCTGCGTCGGGAAATCAAGCTGCTGCACCAAAATGGTGTCCGGTTGAATATTATTGGGGATACCAGTCGTTTTTCCGAGAGACTGCAAAAACAGATCCGTGCCGCCGAAGAGAAAACCGCTGCCAACTCAGAGCTGACCCTCAATGTCGCCGCTAATTATGGTGGCCGCTGGGACATAATGCAGGCCGCCCGCAAACTGGCAGAAAAAGTCGAATCCGGTGAAATGACCAGCAGTCAGTTCAGTGAAGAGGCCCTGGCAGCGCATTTGTGCATGCAAAATCAACATGAAGTTGATTTAATGATCCGTACGGGCGGGGATTACCGCATCAGTAATTTTATTCTCTGGCAGGCGGCTTATGCCGAGTTGGTCTTTACCGACACCCTTTGGCCGGATTTTGATGAGCAGGCATTTCGCCAGGCTGTGGCGACTTTTGCCAGCCGCCAGCGTCGTTTCGGTCTGACCGGAAGTCAGATAGAAGAAATACGCAGCGAATAACATCTTACGAGGGACATTTTTTGCTAAAACAACGAATAATAACAGCAATTTGGTTAATCCCACTGGTTATGGGGGCCATTTTTTTGCTCCCGGCGAGTTATTTTTCATGGGCCTTGGTGGCGGTATTTCTGATTGCGGCGAAAGAGTGGGGCCGTATTATCGACAGCCGTTGTGAGGTCACTCAATGGAGTTTTACCGCTACCCTGGCGATAGTATTGGTGGCGATTAACCTCCTGGTACCGACCGATGCCGTCTGGTCCAGAGGTCAGTTACACCCCATCATGCTGGCCATCATTCTTATCGGCGCCTGCTGGTGGCTATTCTCTTTGGTGCTGGTGATCTCCTATCCCCGCAGTGCCAAACTCTGGCAGGGCAGTCCCATGCTCAAGTCTATGTTTGGTCAGTTGACTTTGCTTCCTTGTTTCGCTTCCCTGATCGCGCTCAAGGCGCTCAGCAGTCCTGCTGACCCTTATTTTGGCGGTATCCTGGTGTTCTTGGTGATGCTGACCGTATGGGCCGCTGATTCGGGCGCCTACTTTGCCGGTAAGGCGCTGGGGCGGATTAAACTTATGCCCAACGTCAGCCCGGCCAAGACTCTGGAAGGTTTACTTGGTGGCCTGTTGACCACCATGGTGGTGGTGGCCGGTGTTTGCTATTTCTCTCCAGAGCAGGAGCTTGGACTGCTGATAGCCGTGACCCTATTTACCGCTTTGGCCTCGGCGCTCGGCGATCTGTCCGAGAGTATGTTCAAGCGCGCCGCCAAAATCAAAGACTCGGGCACTATATTGCCCGGTCACGGCGGTGTGCTGGATCGCATCGATAGCCTGACCGCAGCCTTGCCTGTATTTACCCTTATCTATATTGCATTCTGGATGTAGTGCTATGCAAAACATGGTGATTTTAGGAGCGACTGGTTCTATTGGTGCCAGTACCCTCAGTGTGATCCAACATAACCCGGCGGCATATCAGGTTTATGCGTTGGTGGCCAATACCAATGTCGACAAGATGGCCGAGTTGTGTACGATCCACCGACCTGAAGTTGCCCATATGGTTGACCCCAATGCTGCCAAGCTATTGGCCGAGCGTTTGGGGGCCACATCTGCTACCCGCGTGAGCAGCGGCGAGTCAGAACTACTTGAGCTGGTGGCTCACAGCCGGGTCGATACCGTGATGGCGGCCATAGTCGGCGCCGCCGGCATGTTGCCAACGCTGGCGGCAGTCAAGGCCGGTAAGCGGGTGCTGCTGGCCAATAAAGAGGCGCTGGTGATGTCCGGGCGCTTGTTTATGGAAGCCACCCGCCAGTCGGGCGCGACTCTGCTGCCGGTAGACAGCGAGCACAACGCTATTTTCCAATGCCTGCCGGAAGCTGTGCAGCAACAGCTGGGTTATTGCAACCTTCAAGGCGCAGGCATTTCATCGATTCTGCTCACCGGCTCTGGTGGGCCATTTTTGAGCGCCGATCTTGCCAGTTTGGCGAGTGTGACACCGGCCCAGGCTATCAAGCATCCCAACTGGTCTATGGGGCCTAAAATTTCTGTCGATTCGGCGACTATGATGAATAAAGGGCTTGAGTATGTAGAGGCGCGCTGGCTCTTCAACGCCAGTGCCGAGCAGCTTAAGGTGGTTATCCACCCCCAGAGTGTGATTCACTCCATGGTGCAGTATCAGGATGGTAGCGTGCTGGCGCAGCTCGGTAATCCGGATATGCGTACTCCGATTGCTCATTGTATGGCCTATCCGGAGAGAATTGTTTCAGGGGTTGAACCTTTGGACTTTTTCAAAGTCGGACAATTGAGCTTCTGTGAGCCGGATTTTGCCCGTTATCCATGCCTTGAGTTGGCAATGACTGCCAGTGCTTCGGGGCAGGAGGCGACCACAGTGATCAACGCGGCCAATGAAATGGCCGTTGCCAGCTTCCTTAAAGGGGAAATTGGCTTTACCGATATCGCCCGGGTCAATGAAGCCTGTTTGGCCCGTGTGCCGCAATCGCCTTTAAATTCCATAGCGGATATTCTGGCATTGGACGGCCAAAGTCGTCAGTATGCCAAGGAAGCTATCGCCGGATGCAAGTGAGGAAAATAAGGTCTGATGTTTGATTTTTTATGGAACCTGGGCGCTTTTATCGTCGCCTTGGGGATACTGATCACCGCCCATGAATATGGCCACTTTTGGGTAGCCAGGCGCTGTGGTGTCAAGGTGGAGCGTTTCTCTATCGGCTTTGGTAAGGCGATTTGGCGTCGCCTCGGCAAAGATGGCACCGAATATGTGATAGCCATGATCCCGCTTGGGGGCTATGTCAAAATGCTCGACGAGCGGGTCGAGGATGTACCCGAGGAGCTTAAACAGCAGGCCTTTAATCGCAAGAGTGTCTGGGCGCGTATCGCGATAGTCGCTGCCGGGCCGATAGCCAACTTTATCTTTGCCATTTTCGCGCTCTATATTATGTATCTCATCGGCGTGCCTTCACTCAAGCCGGTGATCAGCGATGTCAGACCTGGCTCGCCTGCGGCCGTGATGCAGATAGATGGCCCTCAGCAGATAGTGGCGGTTTCCGGGCAAAAGGTACGCACCTGGGAAGAAGTGAACCTGGCACTGGTCGGTCATATCGGCGATGACAGTATGAGCTTGACCCTGAGGCCGCTCGACCAGATATCTCAGCCTGACGATGGTCTTGAGCCTTCCGGGCGTACTTATCAGTTGGATATCCGCAACTGGCGTTTCGATCCGGAAAAAGAATCCCCCTTCAGTACGCTGGGGCTGGATATTTTCCGCCCGGATGTGATCCCTGAAGTGGAGACGGTTACCGAGGGCGGTGCGGCCGCCAAGGCCGGGGTCAAGGCCGGTGATATTCTGGTGGCCGTCAATGGTGAGGTATACAGCGACTGGCAAACCTTTGTCGGACAAATTAAAGTATCAGCCGGTAAGCCGTTGCAACTGACGGTTAAGCGCAGTGGTGAACAACAGACTTTCACTCTGATCCCGGACAGCCGCAAGGGTGCCAATGGCGAAATGGAAGGTGTCATCGGCCTGGCGCCCAAAGCCCCCAAGTGGCCAGACAATATGCTGCTGGATCTGCAGTATGGCCCGCTTGAATCCATTTCGGTGGCGGCAGATAAAACATGGCAACTTGTAGTCGTCAGCTTTAAGATGATCGCCAAGTTGTTTACCGGTGATGTTTCGGTTAAAAATTTGAGCGGCCCCATCTCCATCGCGCAGGGGGCCGGTAACAGCGCCAACATAGGGTTGGTATATTTTCTCGGGTTCCTCGCCCTGATAAGCGTAAACCTCGGCATTATTAATCTCTTGCCGTTGCCAGTGCTGGACGGGGGACACTTGATGTATTACTTGGTGGAAGTAATAACAGGTAAGCCTGTATCCGAACGGGTACAGGAAATTGGATTCAGATTTGGGGCGGCGTTGCTGCTGATGTTGATGAGTATTGCCCTTTTCAATGATTTTGCCCGACTCTGAGCAAGGACAGACAAATAATTAGAAGTGCGCTATGCGATTGAATAAACTTTTTGCCTCGATGTTATTAGTCGGCGCGTCGTTTTCAGGGAATGGTTGGGCAGAGTCTTTCCAGCCTTTTGAAGTGACCGACATCCAAGTTGAAGGTTTGCAACGAGTGGCACTCGGTGCGGCCTTGCTGAGTTTGCCTGTCAAAGTGGGTGACACAGTCGACCAACTCAAGCTGCAACAGGCGATAAAGAGCCTGTATGCCTCCAGTAACTTTGAAAATGTTCAGGTGTCCCGCGATGGTGGGGTGCTGATAGTGTCGGTACGTGAAAGACCGACCATCAGTGCCGTGACCTTCGACGGTAACAAGGACATCAAAGATGAGCAGCTGCAGGAAAGCCTGGACGGCAGTGGTGTGAAGGTGGGCGAAGCCCTCGACCGCACCATGCTCTCGGGTATCGAGAAGGGCCTGCAGGACTTCTACTACGGCGTGGGTAAATACGGCGCCAAGGTAGAGGCCCAGGTGATCAACCTGCCTCGTAACCGGGTAGAACTTAAGTTTAAGTTTACCGAAGGTCTGGCGGCCGAAATCCGTCAGATTAACATAGTGGGTAACGAGCGCTTCAGCGATGCCGACCTTATCGGCATGCTGGAGCTCAAAGACTATGTAGCCTGGTGGGATCTGTTCGGCGAGCGCCGTTATCAGAAACAAAAACTGCAGGCCGACCTTGAGACCATCAAGACCCACTACCACAATAATGGTTATATCCGTTTCAAGGTGACCTCGACTCAGGTGGCGATGACGCCGGATCGTAAGGGCCTTTACATCACCATTAACGTCGATGAAGGCGAGCAGTACAAGGTCAAGGAAGTCAACCTGACCGGTGAACTCATGGGTCGTGAAGAGTTGCTCAAGGGTATCTTGCCTATCAAGGCCGGTGAGCAATACAACGGCGCAGATGTCACCTTTACCGAAGAGATGTACAGTAAGTATCTGGGCCGCTTCGGTTACGCCTATCCAGAGGTGAAGACTTTCCCTGAGATAGATGATGAAACCAAGGAAGTGACCCTGAATGTTAACGTTAAGCCCGGCAAGCGTGTTTATGTCCGCGCGATTAACTTCACCGGTAACACAGTAACCAAAGATGAAGTAATGCGCCGTGAGCTGAGACAGATGGAAGGAGCCTGGTTGAACTCGGCCTTGGTCGAGCAATCCAAGGCACGACTCAACCGTCTGGGTTACTTTGAAACTGTCGATACTGAAACCGTGCAGGTGCCGGGCACAGACGACTTGGTGGATGTGGCCTTCAAGGTGAAAGAGCAGCCATCAGGCTCCTTTAACGCTGGTATAGGTTATGGTACCGAGTCAGGCATGAGCCTGCAGTTCGGGGTTCAGCAGTCCAACTTCCTCGGTACGGGCAACCAGGCCGGGATTAACCTGAACACCAACAAGTACTCCAAGAACGTCAACCTGTCGTATACCGATCCTTATTTCACCAAAGATGGGGTCAGCCTGGGTGGCAGCATCTACTGGAACGAGTTCGATGCTAATGAGGCTAACCTTGAACGCTATAAGAACAGCTCCTATGGTGTTGCGCTTAACAGTGGTTTCCCCATTAACGAGTACAACAGACTCAACGGCGGCATAGGCTATCGTCATAACACCATTTCTGAGATTTCCAGTTATGAGCAGGCGATCCGCTTCTATAACATCTATCGTGACAACGAGGATCCCAACTCTGACTTGAGCTTCGATAACTTCGAACTTAGCCTGGGTTGGTATCGCAGCACTCTCAACCGCGGAACCTTCCCAACCGACGGTTCATCCCAGCGTTTGAGTGGTAAGATCACGGTTCCAGGTTCGGATCTGCAGTACTTCAAGACTGACTTTGATACCAACTTCTATTGGCCGCTGACCCGTAGCCATAAGTTTGTGCTCTTGACCCGTGCCCGTCTGGGTTATGGCAACGGTTATGGTGGTTTCAATGACAACGACCAGATCCTGCCGTTCTGGGAAAACTACTACTCAGGTGGCTCCAGCTCGCTGCGTGGCTTCAAGTCCAACTCAGTGGGGCCAAGAGCCTTCTATCTGTATCGTGGCAGCGAGCCTTGTGGACCCAATCCGGATGGTGAAGGCTGTAGCTTACCGGGCGATCCCAACCAAGTTTACATCAGCTCAGGTCGTTCTATCGGTGGTAACGCCATCGCTACGGCCAGCATGGAGTTGATTGTGCCGACTCCTTTCCTGGATGAGGCCTATAGCAACTCAGTACGTACCAGCTTCTTTATCGATGCGGGTAACGTCTGGGATACGGAGTTTGATTATGACTCCTATCGTTTCTTGCCGGCGGATGAGTTTTCCAAGTTGGCCGATTACAGTGATCCGAGCCGTATCCGTGCTTCCTGGGGCCTTAGCCTGCAATGGCTGTCGCCCATGGGGCCCATGGTGTTCAGCCTGGCCTGGCCCGTTAAGGAATACGACGATGACGAGACCGAGATCTTCTCGTTCAATATTGGCAAAACTTTCTAAATTACATAAACTCGGCAAGCATTGCTGAAGAAAAACAAGGAGTCTGACTTTGAAAAAAATGGTAAACGGCGCACTGATGACGCTGATGTTGATGGGGGCTCCTCTGGCTGCCCAAGCTGAGAAACTGGCGGTTGTCGATATGGGCGCTGTGTTTGAACAACTGCCACAACGTGAGCAGATCAGCAACGCACTCAAGACTGAGTTCGGTGATCGTATGGCCGAAGTTCAGAAATTGCAGGAAGACCTTCGTGGTTTGCTGGAAAAGCAGCAGCGTGATGCCGCGCTGATGAGCGAAGCGCAAAAGACCGAACTGGTTCGTAAAATGGAATCTCTGAAGGCTGACTATCAGCTCAAAGGTAAGGCGTTGGATGAAGATCTGCGTCGTCGTCAGGGCGAAGAGCAAAACAAGCTGCTGGTAAAGGTGCAGAAGGCTATTAACACCATAGCTGAAAAAGAGAAGTACGACATGGTACTGCAACGCGGTGCCGTGGTTTATGTTAAGCCTGCTGCCGACATCAGTTCCAAAGTGGTTGAAGCCTTGAGCAAAGGCCAGTAAATCGATGAAGTCTTTTTCGTTGAAAGAGCTTGGCCAGCTACTAGGGGCTGAAGTTCGCGGGGATGACAGTGTGACTGTCTCCTCGGTGGCGACACTCGAAAAGGCGCGGCCGGATCAGATCACCTTTCTGGCCAACACCAAATACCGTAGCCAGCTGGAGCAGACTCAGGCTGGTGCGGTATTGATCTCGCCTAAAGAGTTGGACGGTTTTGCCGGTAACGCCTTGGTGCTCAATGACCCTTATGTCGGTTTCGCCAGAGTCGCGCAATTGCTGGACAGTACGCCGGCCGCCGCAGAGGATATCCATCCCTCGGCGCAAATTCATCCCAGTGCCAAACTGGGTGAGGGCGTTGCGGTTGGCGCTAATGCGGTAATAGGTGCCAACAGTATTTTGGGCGAAAATGTTCAGATAGGTGCCGGTACTGTGGTTGGTCAGGATGTCATCATAGGCTCAGGCAGTCGCCTGTGGGCCAATGTCACCGTCTATCACAATGTGCATATGGGGCAAAACTGTATCGTTCACTCGGGGGCGATTATCGGCTCCGATGGTTTCGGTTATGCCAACGAACGCGGTCAGTGGATCAAAATCCCTCAAACCGGCGGCGTGCGCATAGGTGACAGAGTGGAGATTGGTGCCGGTACTACCATAGATCGCGGCGCAATCGACCATACTGAAATTCATGATGGTGTGATCATCGACAACCAGGTGCAAGTGGCCCATAACGATATTATTGGAGCCAACACTGCGATTGCCGGCTGCACTGTGTTGGCAGGCAGCGTGACTATAGGTAAACATTGTATCATTGGTGGCAATTGCGCGATTTCCGGTCATCTGAGTATTACCGATGGGGTGCATGTCACTGGCAGCACCAACATTACTAACGATGTTCGTGAACCTGGGGTATACTCCTCCGCCACTGTGGCCATGCCCAACAGGCTGTGGCGTAAAAATACGGTTCGCTTCCGTCAATTGGACGAGCTGTTCCAGCGGGTCAAGACCCTGGAAAAAACCGTTAAACCCCAAGATTAATACCGCTGTGTGTTAAGCGGCATGAGGAAACGAGTTCGTGTCTAATCAATTAAATACAATGGATATCAAAGAGATTTTGGCTTACCTGCCACACAGGTATCCATTTTTGTTGATCGATAGAGTACTGGATTTTACTCCGGGTGAAACTCTGCATGCGATCAAGAACGTCACCATCAATGAGCCTTTCTTTCAGGGACACTTCCCTGTGCAGCCGGTTATGCCTGGCGTGCTCATTCTGGAAGCCATGGCGCAGGCCACCGGCTTGTTGGCGTTCAAGACCATGAGCGACAAGCCGTCTCCGGACGTGTTGTATTATTTTGCCGGTATCGACAATGCTCGTTTCAAACGGGTTGTTGAGCCAGGTGATCAGCTGCACTTTGAAGTGAAGATGATCAAGGAACGCCGCGGGATTGGCGTTTTCTACGGCGAGGCCAAAGTGGATGGTGAGCTGGTGTGTTCAGCAGAAATCATGTGTGCCCGCAGAGAGATTAGCAAGTGATAGATAAATTAGCTTTCGTTCACCCCGACGCCAAGATAGGTAAGAATGTTACTATCGGTCCCTGGAGTTATATAGGACCGGATGTGGAGATCGGCGATGATTGCTGGATTAGTTCCCATGTGGTTATCAAGGGACCCAGCATCATTGGCAAGGGCAACCGGATTTTTCAGTTTGCCTCAGTTGGTGAAGATTGCCAGGACAAGAAATATGCCGGTGAACCTACCCGGCTTATCATGGGTGATAACAATATCATCCGTGAATCTGTCACCATTCACCGTGGCACAGTGCAGGACAACAGCGAGACCCGTATCGGCTCCAACAACCTGTTTATGGCCTATGTACATATCGCTCACGACTGCGTGGTGGGCGACAATGTGATCATGGCCAACAACGCCTCTATTGCCGGTCATTGCCATGTGGGTGACTGGGCTATTCTCGGCGGTATGACAGGGGTGCACCAGTTTGTGCACATAGGTGCCCATGCCTTTACTGCAGGTTGTTCTTTGGTGCTGCAGGATGTGCCTCCTTTCGTGATGGCCTCTGGCCAGGCGGCCATTCCCCGGGGTCTGAATATGGAAGGCATGAAGCGCCGCGGCTTTGCCAAAGAGACCCAACAAGCGCTGCGCCGGGCCTACAAGACCCTGTACCGCAGCAGCCTGACTCTGGAAGAGGCCATCGCAGCTATGGCTGAAGACGCCGCAAAAGAGCCGCAGGTACAAGCATTTGTTGATTTTGTGACCTCCTCAAATCGAGGAATTATTCGCTGACACAGTGAGAACGAATGACACAAAATAGAAAGTTAGTCTTTGCAATGGTCGCCGGAGAAATCTCCGGCGATATTTTAGGTGCCGGCCTGATGAGAGCATTGCAACAGCGCTATCCGGACGCCCGTTTTATCGGTATAGGAGGCCCTCGCATGGAGGCGCTCGGATTCGAGTCGCTGTTTGCCATGGAAGAGTTGGCCGTGATGGGAATTGCCGAGGTGCTTTCCCGTCTACCGAGATTGTTGAAGATACGCTCGAGTCTGGTCAAACAGATAACCGCGCTGCAGCCGGATTGCTTTATCGGCATAGATGCCCCGGACTTCAATATCGGCCTGGAGCTCAAGCTCAAGGCGCGTGGGATCAAGACGGTGCATTATGTCAGCCCGTCGGTTTGGGCCTGGCGTCCTAAGCGGATCTTCAAAATCGCCCGCGCCACCAATATGGTGCTGTCACTGCTGCCGTTTGAAAAAGCCTTCTACGACAAGCATCAGGTGCCTTGTACCTTTGTCGGCCACACTTTGGCCGATGAGATCCCGATGGAGAATGACAAGCGTCTTGCCAGAGAAGCACTCGGCTTGAAAGTCGAGGCTGAATATTTGGCCATCCTGCCGGGTTCTCGTGGTGGCGAGTTGAAGATGTTGGCCCAGCCCTTTGTGGAGGCGGCCAGGCTGCTGAAACAGCGCTATCCGGATCTCAAGTTTATTACCCCCTTGGTGAATGAAAAACGCCGCCAGCAGTTTCTTGCCGCGCTGGAAACCTATGCGCCGGATCTGGAAATTCATATGACGGAAGGGCGCTCGCGGGAAGTGATGGCCGCCAGCGATGCCATCTTGCTGGCATCGGGCACCGCCACGCTGGAAGCCATGTTGGTCAAGCGCCCTATGGTGGTTGGCTATCGGGTTAGCCCTATCACTTACCGTATTGCCAAGCGGATGATGCAGATAAACCACTTCTCTTTGCCCAATTTGTTGGCCGGAAGAGAGTTGGTGGCAGAGCTTATCCAAGATGATTGCACTGCCGAGCGGATAGCCGAAGAGGTGGGTAAATTGCTGGATAAAGATAACCGGCCGCTGCTGGCCGAGTTTACTAAGTTGCACAGCCTGCTGGCCTGCAACGCCAGTGAGAAGGCGGCCCAGGCGGTTGTGGCATTGCTGGATAAAAAAGCCGAGGAAAGATGACAGTCTATAAGCAACTCTCGGAGGCCGAAGCGCAGCTGTTGTGCCAGGGGCTGGTCGCCGGGGTAGATGAAGTGGGGCGTGGCCCCTTGGTCGGCGATGTGGTCACGGCAGCGGTGATCCTGGATCCCGCCAATCCCGTCACCGGCCTCAATGATTCCAAGAAGCTCAGCGAAAGGAAACGCGATGCCCTCTATGAAGAGATTCTGGCCAAGGCGCTGGCGGTCTCAGTCGGTCGAGCCAGCCCGGCGGAAATCGATGAGCTCAACATATTGCATGCCACCATGTTGGCGATGCAGCGCGCCGTTGCGGGCTTGAAGGTGCGTCCCGAAAAAGTCTTGGTAGACGGCAATCGGACCCCGGATTTTGGCCTGTCTTCGGCCGCAGTGGTTAAGGGCGATGGCTTGATCCCGGCCATCAGCGCCGCCTCTATCATAGCCAAGGTCACCCGCGACCGGGAGATGGCCGAGCTTGACCTCCGCCACCCTGAGTATGGTTTTGCCGCCCATAAGGGCTATCCCACCAAGGCGCATTTCGAAGCCTTGAGTCAACACGGTGTCTTGCCTGAACACAGACGCAGCTTCAGGCCGGTACGCGAATGGCTGGAGCAGCATTCATAAGCCGTTCTGAAACCTAAAGATGCAACCCAAAGGGCAGCCGCTGCTGCCCTGTCATTTTTTGCTGTTACATCTTTTTGTTGGTATGTCGGTGAAAAGCGAATCTGAGCCGAGCGTCATTTCTCGGTTAATTGGCGCTTCTATCAACAGCAAGGTTAAATGGCCGGTTTTAACTTTGGTGAACCTCTCCCGGCGTGTTATCTTTGCCTATTGATTTTCAGCTTGTCAGAGTAATCGGATTTTCATGTCACAGCCCCGTTTCGTCCATCTACGTGTTCACTCAGACTTTTCCATGACCGATGGTCTGGCCAAGGTCAAGCCCATTCTGGCCAAGGTGGCCGATGAGGGCATGGCGGCAGTGGCGCTGACGGATCAGAACAACCTCTGTGGTCTGGTGAAATTCTACGGTGGCTGCCATGGCGCCGGGATAAAACCCATCATAGGGGCCGACTTCTGGATGTTGGTGCCCGGCTTTGAAGATGAGTTTTGCGCGCTTACCGTGCTGGCTATGGATAACGATGGCTACCAGAACCTGACTCAACTGATCTCCAAGGCCTATCTGCGCGGTCAGGTGCGTGACAGAGTCGCTATCGATCAGCAGTGGCTGCTGGAGCACGGCGCCGGTATTTTGCTGCTCTCCGGCGCAAGGGAAGGGGACTTGGGCAAGGCGCTGCTCAAGGGCAACCAGAACCAGGCCCAGGAACTGACCGATTTCTATAAGCAGTACTTCAACGACCGTTACTTTATTGAACTGATCCGCACCGGGCGCCCGGATGAGGAGCGCTACCTGCACATGGCGGTGGAACATGCTGCCAACACAGGCCTGCCTGTGGTTGCCACCAACCAGGTGGTGTTCATGACCCCGGAAGAGTTCGAGGCCCATGAAATCCGGGTGGCTATCCACGATGGCTACACATTGGCTGACCCCCGTAGACCCAAGAAATACAGCGAGCAGCAGTATCTCAAGACTGAAGCTGAGATGTGCGAGCTGTTTGCTGACATTCCGGAAGCGCTGCAAAACACGGTGGAGATAGCCAAGCGCTGTAACGTTACCGTGCGGCTTGGTGAGTACTTCCTGCCCAACTTCCCCACGGGTGAGCTGTCCACCGCTGACTATCTGGTGATGCGCTCCAAAGAGGGGCTGGAAGAGCGTCTCGAGTTCCTGTTCCCGGACCTACAGGAGCGGGCGGAAAAGCGCGGCGAGTATGACGAGCGTCTGGATATTGAGCTCAAGGTTATCAACCAGATGGGCTTCCCCGGCTACTTCCTTATCGTGATGGAGTTTATCCAGTGGGGTAAGGACAACGGCATTCCCGTGGGCCCGGGGCGGGGTTCGGGTGCCGGCTCCCTGGTGGCCTATGCGCTTAAGATCACTGACCTGGACCCGCTGGAATTTGACCTGCTGTTCGAACGTTTTCTTAACCCTGAGCGGGTGTCGATGCCCGACTTTGACGTCGACTTCTGTATGGACAGGCGCGATGAGGTTATCGATCACGTGGCCGAACTCTATGGCCGGGACGCGGTATCGCAGATCATCACCTTCGGTACCATGGCCGCCAAGGCGGTAGTGCGTGACGTGGGCCGGGTGCTGGGGCACCCTTATGGTTTTGTCGACAGAATTTCCAAGATGATCCCGGCCGAGCCCGGGATGACGCTGGCCAAGGCGTTTGAAGCCGAGCCTGCGCTGCCTGAAGCCTATGAGGCCGATGAGGATGTCAAAGACCTTATCGACATGTGCCGCAAGCTTGAGGGGGTGACCCGTAACGCGGGTAAGCACGCCGGGGGCGTGGTGATTGCGCCGACCAAGATCACCGACTTCTCGCCGCTTTATTGCGACGCCGAAGGCAAAAACCCAGTGACCCAGTTCGACAAGAACGACGTGGAAACCGCCGGTCTGGTGAAGTTTGACTTCCTGGGTCTCAGAACCTTGACCATTATCGACTGGGCACTGGGGATGATTAATCCAAGGCTCGCCAAGCTCGGCAAGCCGCCGGTCGATATTGCCGCCATTCCGCTGGACGATGCCAAGTCCTTCGGGGTACTGAAACGCTACGAAACCACGGCGGTATTCCAGCTGGAATCCCGCGGCATGAAAGATCTTATCAAGCGTCTGCAGCCCGACTGCTTCGAAGATATGATCGCTCTGGTGGCCCTGTTCCGCCCAGGCCCGTTGCAGTCGGGGATGGTAGATAACTTTATCGAGCGTAAGCATGGCCACGAGGCTATCTCCTACCCGGATGAGAAGTGGCAACACGAGAGCCTTAAACCGATTTTGGATCCTACCTACGGCATCATCCTCTATCAGGAACAGGTGATGCAGATTGCCCAGACGCTGGCGGGTTATACCCTGGGCGGCGCAGACATGCTGCGCCGGGCCATGGGTAAGAAAAAACCGGAAGAGATGGCCAAGCAGCGTGCTGGTTTTGAAGCCGGGGCGATAAAAAACGGCGTTGATGGCGAACTGGCGATGAAGATCTTCGATCTGGTGGAGAAATTCGCCGGTTACGGCTTCAACAAATCGCACTCGGCCGCCTACGCACTGGTGTCTTATCAGACACTCTGGCTCAAGACCCACTATCCGTCTGAATTTATGGCGGCGGTAATGTCCGCCGATATGGACAACACAGACAAGATAGTGACCCTGGTGGATGAGTGTGAGCGCATGGGGCTCAAGCTTATTCCGCCGGATGTCAACAAGGGCCTGTTCAAGTTTACCGTCGATGAAGAGCTCAATATCGTCTACGGTATAGGCGCCATCAAGGGCGTGGGCGAAGGGCCGGTCGAATCGATTCTGGAAGCTCGCAAGGGTGGGCCGTTCAAAGACTTGTTCGATTTCTGCGCCCGGGTGGATTTGAAAAAACTCAACCGCCGGGTGATTGAGAAGCTGATCAATGCCGGCGCCATGGACAATCTGGGGCCGCACCGGGCTTCCATGATGGCTACCTTGCCGGAGGCGATACGCGCCGCCGATCAGCACGCCAAGGCCGAAGCCATAGGCCAGTGCGACATGTTCGGTCTGCTCAACGACGACCCAGAGGACAGCAAACAACAGTTTGTCGACTGCCCACGTTGGCCGGACAAGGTCTGGTTGGAAGGGGAGCGTGAGACCCTGGGGCTTTACCTCACAGGTCATCCCATCAACCAATATCTCAAAGAGCTCAGGCACTACACCTCCGGGCGGCTCAAGGATATTCACCCCACAGACAGGGGCAAGACGGTCAAGGCCGCCGGATTGGTGGTCGCCACCCGGGTGATGCTGACCAAGCGAGGCTCAAAGATGGGGCTGCTGACGCTGGACGACAAGAGTGCCCGTCTGGAAGTGATGCTGTTTACCGAGGCCTTCGAGAAATTCAATCACCTGCTGGAGAAAGACAGGATCCTCATCTGTGAAGGTGAAGTGAGCTTCGATGACTTCTCCGGCGGCAACCGGATGACGGCGCGCAACATCATAGATATGGGCGAAGCCCGCAGCCACTTTGCGGCGGCGGTGGAGCTGGATCTCGATGCGGCAATATTGAGCCCGGAATGGCTGACACAGTTTTATGAGACTCTCTCACCCTGGCGCGGCGGCTCTGTGCCTGTGGCGATTAACTATCGTCAGGCCCAGGCCAAGGGACAGTTCCGTTTGAGTGACGACTGGCGGGTAAACCCCAGTGATGAACTCATGATGGCACTGGAAGCCATGCTCGGCACAGATAAGGTCAGGATCCTCTTCTAATGCCCCATACTCTGGTTGATACCCTGGTACTCAAGTTAACGGCGCTGCTGGATAAAATCGGCGCCACGGCTGACAACCACCTCTGGCTGGGTTATAGCGGCGGTATGGACTCAGAGCTGCTGGCCTACACCTTGGCGCGCTTTGGCGAGACTCATCCCAAGACGCCTTATCAAATCTCCCTAGTGCACGTACACCATGGCCTCAGCCGCAATGCCGATGCCTGGGCGGCTCATTGTCGCCAAAGAGCCGAGCATTATGGCCTGAATTTTGTTCTTCGGAAGGTGCAACTTGAGCTCGGTCCGCGTGTCAGTATCGAGGCCGAGGCGCGCCGCGCTCGCTATCAGGCGATTGCCGAGTTGCTCAATCCCGGCGATATTCTGCTGACGGCCCATCATCAGGACGATCAGTTGGAGACGCTGCTGCTGGCGCTCAAGCGTGGTCAGGGCCCCAAGGGACTTGCGGCCATGGGGCAAGCTCAGCACTTGGCTCTGATATCTAAGGCAGAAAGTTCCTTGGCTCAGACATCCAGGGCAGAAAGTGCACCATGCTGGCAATTACGGCCCATGCTGGACAGCAGCCGGGCTCAGATAGAGCAGGCGGTGGCAAGCCTCGAGCTGCCCTATATCAATGATGAGAGTAATCAGGACACCCAGTATGACCGCAACTTCCTGCGCGCTGAGGTGATCCCTGTACTCAAGCAGCGCTGGCCTTCGATTACCACTACGGCCTCACGCAGCGCCGCCCTGTGCGCCGAGCAGCAGTTGCTGCTCGATGAAGTCAGCGCCGAAAAGTTGCAGCCCTTGCTCGGCCGTTGCCGCTTCAGCGGCGTTCGGGTGCTGGATAGCGCCGGGCTCAAAGTGTTGTCACCCCAGTGGCAGGCGCAGTTGCTGCGGCAGTTTATTCAGATGCAGCGCTTGCCCTTACCGGCGCAGGTGCAGTTGCAGCAAGCCTTGGCGCAGCTACTTGATGCCAGGGAGGATGCTCAGCTTGAGCTTAGCTTTAAAGGATTGCTCCTCAGGCGTTATGGGCAACAGATCTATGCCATGGCGCCTCTGCCAGGGACAGCATTCCAATTACTTGATAGCGCAGGTTCGGCTGAAGATGTGGCTGCAAGACTCTCGAAACTGACCCTGAGCCAAAAGCAGCTGCAAGCATTGAGCCAAGGGCAGAGTCTGAGTGTTGGGCTCACCTTCCCCTGGCAGCGCCTGGAGCTGACATTGGCAGACTCAGGGCCCAGGGTGGCGCTGGCTCAAGTCATGGCCCCACAACTGGCTCCGCTAATGGCGTCAATACCGGCACCACTACCGGCGTCACTATCGGCGTCACTAGGGGCAAAAGTTCAGCCATCAGATGTTGCTGCTGCGCCTGAATTGGTCATGGGACTCAAGGGTAGTTACCGCTGTCAGCCCCACAATAGAGACAAGGGGCGGGAGCTCAAGAAACTCTGGCATGAACTCGGAGTGCCGCCCTGGCTCAGAGACAGAGTGCCGCTGCTGATGCAAAATGGCCGACTGCTGGCGCTGGCCGGTGGTTTTGTCGAACGTAGCGCACTGGCATCTGGCGCAGAACCCGGAATCTTATTGAAGCTGGTTGCTGAAGCAACCCCTTAGCGCAAATAGTTGTGGGCACAGTGGCTAACATGGCTTTTGGCTAAAAGTTCCTAAGTGAGTATTAGCCGAGCTTCCGGCCACGATGTAGTCCATTACCTGCGGTGCACCTTTCGCACAGGCGATCCTGTGATTCGCTGTGAACCCATCCCTGGGCGCTCGACGAAAACGTCCCTGTTTTCGACGGTCACAGTTCCGCCTGTGCCTGGGAATTAGGTGTATGTCTGCAGACTCTTCAGATGTTTCAAGTTACTCCATTCTCACAGAATTGCACTAATTCCCCCCTCGGTGTCGCCGAGAGCCGCTGGTACCGCGGCTATCATGGCTTTGAACCAAATCTCACTAATAAACCTGGTTTTAGCTGCCAGCTAAGTTGCAGCCCATCACCTGCGGTGCGCCTTTCGCACAGGCGATCCTGTGACTCGCTGCGAGTACGTCCCTGTAAGCTCTGCCTCGCCATCCCTGGCTCGGAAGGTCACAGTTCCGCCTGTGCCTGGAAATAGGTGTATGTCTTTGGGTATATAAGCAATTTCAAGCAACGCTATTATTACAGAATTGCACCAAATGGTAGTGATTACTTATAACCGCATAAGCGCAAACGTCGATGCAGAATATTGACGACAACTGCCTGATTTTATACACTATCCAGCCACGCCTATGCTCGTAACTGCGCCCCGACAGTTCATCTTCACCACACAAAAATGCCCTTCTCACGCAACGGTTAATCACGTGGTAAAAGGGCGTACTTTCAGCATCTATCAACTGACGACGAGCTGTGGTCATAACCAACCTCGACTGAGCTTTGATGGGTATTCAAAGGCTAGTCAAGGCTGGGCGAAACATCAAAAAGATATGGCTGTCCTGTCTTTCTGCTGCTGTCTTTCTGCTCGTAACTGCGCCCCGACAGTGCATCTTCACCACACAAAAATGCCCTTCTGACGCAACGGTTAATCACGTGGTAAAAGGGCGTACTTTCAGCGTCTATCAACTGACGACGGGCGGTTGTCATAACCAACCTCGACTGAGCTTTGATGGGTATTTCAAAGCCTAGTCAAGACTGTGCGAAACATAAAAAGATATGGCTGTCCTGTCTTTTTGCTGATCAAAGAAACCGTGGAACAACTGGGACTGGATTTTTCTAAAGTAGAAGCCGCTAAAAAGCAACTGTCTCCCTCAGCTTGATTCAACTTAGAGACAGCCTGAGTGAATATTCAGGCTATCTCTAACGCATGATCTGCGCCGCTATCTAAAAGAAAGGTTTAATACTTACAGCCCCGAACCTTTGTTATTACCTCCGCCCGAAGCGTTTAAGGCAGCTCCACACTCTGCGCCACAAAGAGGCCTCCCAAAGCAGCAAACGTACTACCCAAGCCGGCATACCCAAGTCTTCAGCTTGCCGAGCCGACTCATTAGTCGCGGCGAGTCCGGAAAAGGCCGCACGATATATCTGGGCAACTAATTTGATTTCAAATAAAACCAGAACAATCCCCCCAAAATAACGCACCACCACCAACTCATTCAATAGATTATGCTGCTCTTTCGGGACAAGGTATCCGGCAAGCCAAATCCCAGCGCAGCTCAGCGCAATAGCCTTCAATAAGGCAGCCTTCCGCCGTTGCCTGTAACAACACCAATAAAGCAGGGGGATAACCAAGACCAGATCAATAATCCAGATAATTTCCAACCAACCTGCAGTTGACAAGTCATGATCAACAAATGTCAAACCATCGCCGATCAACACCAGAGCCACAGCGATAAAAAACCAGTGACGTTGCCAAAAAGGGAGTTCAGATCGAGCAAACGTGTCCATAGCACTCCTTGCTGAATATGAGTATCTTCTCATGCCACCAAACCAACCTCGGGCCAGTGAAGCTTTGAGAGTTGTGGGTTAATTATTAAACACTAAGTATTGAATACTGTCGAACGCAGTGTTGCCTCAGCAACTATTATCGGCTGAAATAGCAAAAACAGGGCATAAGTCACAGTTCCCCTATCATGAATGACAGGCTCTGCTATAATTTGTGCCCAAAATTTTCAGGCATTTCCAGACGAGCGGTAAGTCATGTCCACTACAGGTGTTGAAAAGATATATAGGACATCCTAAACACTTTCTGAGCTGCAAGGAAGCACGTTGCAGGGGCCAGTCTCTGATAAATAACGACGGATTTTTGGAAGTAGGTTCTCTGAAACGAATAATCTGCGAGGTTCATGCAAAAACTCCAACCTCGACTGAGCTTTGATGGGTATTTCAAAGGCTCGTCAAGGCTGTGTGAAACATCAAAAAGATATGGCTGTCCTGTATTCTCTTATGCGGACCTACCACCTAAGGTTAAGACCCTTGAGATTACAATCGTCAGGTGCTGTAGCACGGACCTCTCTAACGTACTCGTTCCAATCGCTATTGCTTAACTTTTGCTTAATTTCCTGATCAATTTGAACTTGAATTTTGTCACATATCTTGGCTAATTCATCTCGTTTTTTCTTCCATTCATTTAGCTCTGGTTCACTTATTTTATCAGCTGTAATTCCTGCGAAATAGAGCTTGGATTGGTCTGATGAAAGTTTCAATAATTTTCCATTATAGACCAGACCGTCATCTTCAATACCCAGAGCCAAAATTTGTGAAGGTCTGTCTATATTTTCAACAAAAAAATAAGACTCACCATCTTTCTTTATTTCAGCCAAGATCTCCTTGCCCGTGCTAGCTTTCACATAACTGTAAGTCCCTATGTACTCATCCTTACTCTCACCACAACCAGTCAACGCTGCACTCGATAATAAAATCACTATCCATTTTTTCACTTCTATTGCTCCTTAATTTAAGTTTATAAATCACATAACGCCTCAATAACCGGCAGCCGAAGCGTAGCGCAGGCTGTCCGGCGCCGTCAGGCGCGAAGTTGATTGACTTGTTATGAGATACTTTGCTACCGAAGGAATGACAAACCTACGGCTTTCAAGCTCTTGACCAGGCGGACAGAAGTAATCTAGCCAAACACTCATATTTGTATTTTTTTGAGTAAAGTACCCAAATGCCACTGGCACCGAATCTCCAGGTTGTAAGTTGGTTTGATAGACCATTAACTCTTCGCCAGCTGCGGACATCAGTGCATTACCACTACGCGCGGGAGTACAGTTGCCGTTAATGCTTTTGGGACCAATCAACTTGATAGATGTTGCCTCTGAGGTAACTTCAACTGTTACAGCGAAACCTAGATCCCTTGAGTTCTTATACGTGATTTCTTGCTCAGTAATACCTGGCGATGCGAGTGAAGACAGAGCTATCGGAAGTAGAAATATGGCAAGTAATCTATTCATGGTTTTCTCATAACGCATTGAACAGCGGAAAACGCGAGCGTAGCGAGTGGTTTTCCGATGCTTTAACTTGTTATAAGCCATTTGTATCCACCGTTTTACCACAGTGAATACAAACCACGCGACCACTAAACCACTTGAACACGACTGCACCCCAATCACCACTAGAATCTGGATGTGGCTCTTTAAATCCCTGAATGGTTAAACACTTATTACAGTGTGGGCAGCGTACCCAAAAAGCTGTAACGAAATGAACCAGACCGAATACAACGGTGAGTCCTATTGTAAGTAAAACGGTATAGTCGTAGGTGCTGTCATCTGTGATTAATGCATAAGTCAACCAGATGAAAAAACATAGCAAGCCGAACCAAGAAATAAACACGCTGCCCGCATTAATTTTCCCTATGAGCACTTTATTCAACTTGCACCTCCCACGGCTTATAACGCCCGGCACACCGGCCCAGATGCGGCGAGCCCATATGTGGTAAAAGCGCAGCGACCACATATTGGTGCGCCGTAGCTGCGTCCGCGTGCTGCCGATTGTTAAGAGGCATTTGTACGCTCCGCTTCCGCCAATTTTTTTAATGCAAAATTGCCCCTTTCAGACACAGGTTGACACTTATCCGAAGCGAACTTGACAGCAAATTCCATCGCTAGAGGGCCGAGATTGTCGAGTTCTCGTATCACGATCTCTGCCGAAACTCGTCTAACGATAGATGAGCGATCATCAGAGGATTTTCTAAGCAAGTTTAGCAGGTCGATATTGGTGACCAATTTTCTCTCAGCAACGATAGGCTTCAGCCTGCCTTCACAATATCGCTTATCGGTCCACTCCCACTTTCGACCTTCCATCCAAACAATACGGCCTTCAAACAAGCTACGATATGCTTTCGCTCGAACCGATGGCTGTACCGCAAGACTCGCGATCTTTTCAATGTTTCCGTCAAGAATCGGTGTACGACCAAGCTGTGAAAAAAGTGATGGCATAGGCCCAGAAGCCGAAGAAACTAGCTTATGAAGAAGCGAATCTGCTATTTTCTTTTCACATATTATTTGAAATAGAACTTCTTTATCCTTTTGCTCAATTCGCCCCCACGAGTTCCAACTGGAAAGCGCAATACATAGCGCTTCAACTACGAATTTAGGATCTGTCGTTTTTGCCACTTCAAGAAGCTTTTCTCTTGCTGCTTCCCGGACCTGCGGAACCCAATCATTAAGTCTTCTAACTGCAAGCGAAAAGAAGAATGTATTCGGCGCAGCCCCTGATAGAGCTCGAAGAGATTTCTCCCTCCTGTAACCATCCCAGCTAATAAGGTCGAGCCAAGTCATCATGTCCTTGGGTTTTGACCATACTTTCCAACTTGGAGGCGCGGACTCTCTCAGTGCTGAAGCGAACTCAGATCGTATAAAACGCTCCCAATAATCAAAACTACAAAGAGGCAGCTTATTCGTCACTTCGATTAAAGCAGACATATCAGCTACGACCTTACTCCCCGAATTTATCGAGTTAGCGAAGTCTCTTACTGCTGATGCTACTTTTTCGTCAATATTCTTCAACTGTGGCACCTGCTATTCGAGCCTCTTAACGCCGCGTTAAGTAGTGAGCAACGCTAACACCTAACCTAATCCTTAGCACCGTAAACACTTAACCCGATTTAAACCCAAAACATCCGGCGTTGCGAATCTGCCTTAAACGCTTTGTATGTTTGTTCTTGATTTAAGGCACTTTTAATATGCTCAACAAACTCATCATCTGAAAGTGTACGGATCAACTTCCTGTTGAGTAAAATTACTTTACCGCCGCGTTCATAGGCATCCTTGAGAGGTCCAGCTTTAATATCGAGTGTTAAAACGGGATGCGTGAGTGCTCTGACACCCAATTCAATATCTGCCTCTTGTTTATAAAGAATCTGACTTTCTTTACGTTTAGCTGTAGAGCCGTATTTGTTCTGGAGCTCTTTTCTGAAAGCTTCATCTTCTATGCAACTTAAACGACCAAAGCCACCGGCTCTTTGCTCGTTGTCTGGTAACGATGGATTATGAAAACCAAATTTGGCATCCACTTGCACAAATGAACCTAAGTACTTGTTAATATAAGACTTGAGTTCGACACAATTTTCTGGAGTTTGTAGTACTTCGAATTTTCCATGCTTGGTTACGCACAAAGTAAACTCATTTTCAGGAAAGCAAATGTTTAAATCTAGTTGGCGATTTGCTAACTCATCCCAGATATTATGGTCAATAAATACTCTCACACTTCCTCCGAAAACATAATGCCTAACATAAGGTGCGCCACGATAAACTTACCAAGCGCACTAAACCCCATACCAAAACCGCAAAGTGTAACGCGTCACCTTGATGTTTTTGTTAGCTCTCTTTTACGTACGAAGGTCTAGATATAGTTCCATCGTCTGTACGAATGAATGTTTGTCGCATTGGTTTAAATGGTGATTCTTTCGATACTTCTAGAGACAGATTGGAAAGCAACCCAAATACCTTATGCGCGTATTCTAAACAATCATACTCTCCACGATCTTCTAAGGAGACCCGAGAAAGCTCATCAAATTGCTCGATGTATTTATCAAAATCATTTCTCTTA
Organism: Shewanella indica; assembly: GCF_033842865.1. Classification (NCBI taxonomy): domain Bacteria; kingdom Pseudomonadati; phylum Pseudomonadota; class Gammaproteobacteria; order Alteromonadales; family Shewanellaceae; genus Shewanella; species Shewanella indica. The sequence goes on along the minus strand of NZ_JAWXXR010000001.1, from coordinate 36,183 downwards.
CAACGTTCACTATATAGTTTTGAAGGATTAGAAGGTAAAGGGAAACGCACTGAAAGGATCTCTTTACCATCGGGAAGCGCAATTGGTTCATGAATTGCGTATAAACGATGATTAGCTATATTTATTGGTGCTGAATGCATAACTAGATCTCGATATTGCCCCAACTCGAATAACCAGCCACCTTTACTCATTTCACTTTTTAAGTAAGATTCTAGCTTTGTGTGGTTAACTTCTTTTTTCAGGAGTTTAAACAGACCACTTGCAGTCGTGACTTCTTTTCCATCTTCTTTGCGAGAACCATTATCTGAAAAGTTATAAACGTATTCACATAGGTTATCTCGAAGGATTCCAGCGTCAAATAAAAAAGAGTGAAACTCCTGATAAACCAAGTCAGTGTATCCATCTTGAAAGCGTTGACCAGCTTTGAATTTATTTTTCAGAACTAAAGCGTTTAGCTGGTTTTGATATGATAAGGATAAGCTTCTCAATCGGTTATTAATAGTATTTAGTTGGAAGCTGATTCTATTTGATAAATCATAACTTAAACCATTTTTATTATGAAATGATGATAAGGCTAATTCACTCCACTTTTGTGCGGCATCCCAATTAGGCCAAATAGCTTCCTGCTCAGTGTAGCCTCGGAACTGTTTTGGGGCTTCACCAATATACTCACTATGATGAGTAGTAAATTCAACGCCAATAATCGTCAAATTATATTTCCTAAGCGCGTAATATAACTTACCGAATGTATCTATTTTAATTTCGGCAATTTTACCATCTTTAGTCTTAGGCCAGAGCGTAATCACATCACTTTGTGGCTCAATAACAGCGACCGGGCCGCCAGATAAATATACAGCTCTTCCACAGAACGGCCATTCTTCCTTCATACTTCCTCCAGAGAGCTAACAGCTGTATAGTGCGCATGCGCGTTTTAGTCCTCGGATGAGTGTAAACGCGCATCGCTATCTGTTTGTATTGGCTGGATATAATAAAGTTTAGTCCAAATATCCCTTGCAGCTAAACGCGCATGCGCGGTTTCCAAACCTATTATCTACCAGCTGTATTTTTTTAACTTTATGAATTTAATGTTATTTTCTAAAATGTTACAGAAATAACGCGCAAACTTAGCTGCAAATTTCCGGTATTTTTCCTGGAACGGCAATAATACTGTATAGAAAATCAGTTCTTAGGCACTTACCATGAGCGCTTCAAGCCCTGCAAATAGGGGCCTTAAAACCAAGCGTCCTAAAACCCAGGTCTTACAAAAAACGCTAAGTAAAGCCATGGCTACCGCACGGGTCCAAACTCTGTTCGTCCCTGCATTTCGCTGAAAACGGAAAAGTGTTGCTGTTTCTGACCTTAATTAAGCTTAAGGAAGCGCTAAAGCTAAGCGCTTGAATTAGCTTTACAATAGCCAGTACTGAATGTGAAAACAATTAGCCAAAGGTCAAGTTTTGACAAAGGCAACATAACCCAGATTTGGGGGGTTTTTGAAGCGGAATTGACTGGGGGTTTGCATTCTTCCCTGTTTTCGACGGTCATAGTCCCACCAGAACTAGAGCCAGAGCCTGAAAATGAGCTGCATTTCTGCAAGCACTTCAGATATTTCAAGCTACTCCATTCTCACAGAATTGCAGCAACTCCCGCTCGAAGCGGCCGCAGGGCGTTGATGACAATCGCGTAGCGAGGCATGGCCGTTCACGGGCGTCCTGCCCTTCACGGCATTGGGACTCCTGTCCGGCAGATGCCCATTCTGCGCCAGTTAATCAGGGGCGAGTGTCGCTTAGCGACGAGCTAACGAGCGCGAAACAGGATGTTGAGCTGGGCCAGAGTCACATGGATGTGACTCTGAGCGTCTGGCGCGATAGCGAATTGGCATCATAAGCACAAGGGGTTTTCCGCTGCGTCGCGGGTCGCTGGGGGTTTGGAAAGGGGGCGAGTCGATACAGCCCCCTTTCCTCGAGTGTGGGGCGGCGAGTGTCGCATAGCGACATGCTTACGAGCGAGAGCCAGGGATGGCGAACTGGCCCTTGTGCATGGATGCACTTGCTCCACGACTTTAGGCCGCTGGCACAGCGGCTAATATAGCTTCCAGCTAAAAGTTCCTAAGTTAGTATTGGCCGAGCTTCCGGCCACGGTGTAGTCAATCACCTGCGGTGCGCTCTCGCACAGGCGATCCTGTGACTCGCTGCAAGTACGTCCTTGTAAGCTCTGCCTCGCCATCCCTGGCTCGGAAGGTCACAGTTTCGCCTGTGCCTGGAATATGGGCGTATTTCTGTGGGCATATAGGTAGCTTCAAACAAGTTAGTTCTCACAGAATTGCACCAGTCCCCCTCGGTGTCGCCGAAAGCCGCTGGTACAGCGGCTATCATGGCTTTAAGCCAAAACTCACCAATGAACTTGATCCTAGCGGCTAGCTAAGTTGTAGCCAATTACCTGCGGTGCGCTCTCGCACAGGCGATCCTGTGACTCGCTGCGAGTACGTCCCTGTAAGCTCTGCCTCGCCATCCCTGGCTCGGAAGGTCACAGTTCCGCCTGTGCCTGGAAATGAGGTGTATGTCTGAAGACACTTCAGATGTTTCCAGCTACTCAGCGCTAACAGAATTGCACCAGCTCCCCTTCGGAGCCGCCGCTGGCGTTGTTGCAAATCGGCGTAGCCGAGACAGGGATGTCGAGGCTCGAAGGTCGAGCAAGGTGAATGTTGCGAAGCAACAAGCTTATGAGCGCGAGCCAAGGAAGGCGAGCTGGCCGTTATGCATGGATGCATTTGGCGAGTCCTGAGTGTAGCCAATTTGCTTCATAAGCCAGTGGGGATTTCGGCTACGTCGGGGTGTCCTTGGGGATGCAAGGGGCTTTGGACAAGCAAAGCCCCTTGCCCGGTGTGGTTTGGCGAGTGTCGCGCAGCGACTGGCTGCGAGCGAGAGCCAGGGATGGCGAACTGGCCGTTGTGCATGGAGGCATTTACACCACGACTTTAGGCCGCTGGCACAGCGGCTATCATGGCTTTAAGCCAAAACTCACCAATGAACTTGATCCTAGCGGCTAGCTAAGTTGTAGCCAATCACCTGCGGTGCGCTCTCGCACAGGCGATCCTGTGACTCGGCGAGAGTTGCATAGCAACATGCTTTCGAGCGCGAGTCATGGATGACGAGCTGGCCGTTAAACAGGGAAGTTGTTGCGAGTACGTCCCTGTAAGCTCTGCCTCGCCATCCCTAGCTCGGAAGGTCACAGTTCCGCCTGTGCCTGGAAATGAGGTGTATGTCTGAAGACACTTCAGATGTTTCAAGCTACTCAGTGCTAACAGAATTGCACCAATCCCCCTCGATGTCGCCGACAGCCGTTGGCGCAAATAACGTGGCTGAGGGCGAATACTCATCACTAGCGAAGATGGATTTGAGTACCAAATCCGCGCGGTTGATATGAAAACCAAGAGAGTCCTCTTGGTCGAGGGGCAAATCGAGGGGCACAGCACCGCGACTTATAGTCTCGATCGCGGGCTAGTCTCAATCGCCGGCTAGTCTCAGTCACGGGTCGCGACACAATATCTATTACGGCCGGTGGCCTTGGCGCGATAAAGCGCGCGGTCAGCCTGTTCAAACAGTTGATCCTGATTGATTCCGGCGCTCCAGACGGCGATACCTATGCTGCTGGCAATGCCGTGGCGCTGAAACAGGGGCTCCTTGGTGAGCATTTCAAGCAAGCGCTCGCTCATGCGTACTGCCGACTCCAGATTGCCTTCCACCAATACCACAAACTCGTCGCCACCTATGCGAAAAGCCTGGTCGGCATTGCGGATGCCACACTTAAGCAGCTTGCCGAACTGAGTCAGCACTCTGTCACCAAACTTGTGGCCGAGACTGTCGTTGAGCTGCTTAAAATTATCCAGATCAAGCACCACCAGAGATATCGGGCTGTGAGCCCGTCCGGCTCTGGCGAGCGAGGTGCGGATACACTGACCGAAATAGTGGCGGTTGCCAAGCTCGGTCAGGGAGTCAAACATCGCCTGCTCCGACATCTGCGAATAGGCGATGGCGTTGAACAGCGGTTGTGACAGTAGGGCTTCTATCTGCTCAAGCTCTGCCTGCTCTACCGGGCTCAATACTCTTTGCAGCCGGTAGAGTAGTTTGGCGGTACCCAGTTTACTGATCAGTTCTCTGCTCACTGTGCTCTGAGAGGTGCGTCCCCAATGAAATTGATGTCCTTGAACTTGTAACTGCACTCCCTGTACCGGCAAATATTGTTGCAGTAGCTTGCCATAGCAGGCAAATACTGTCCGCGGATCGAGACTTGCGTGTAACCGTTGAACCGCCTGCAGCAGATCCATTCTGGGGTGGATAGCCTGAGGTTGATCAGACAGATACTGATAGTCTTCAGGGTAAAACTCTGTTGCCAGACCAAAGTCCATCATAAATACTCCAATAAGGCAGAACCTTTTTCTATAGTTAATCTGCAAGATTCGTGCCTGGTCGACCTTGGGCTAATTTGTATTGAGATCTCATTGAGTTAAGCTTTTTAGTGCTAAGTATATTGCGGTGACAAGTATTTGACACTGACAGAATAATGAACTGAACCATTGATAGCGGGGGAGTGTGCATGGAACATGGATTCTTTATCCAGATCCTTCTGATGCTGGTTATCGCCATAACAGCGATAGCCTTGCTCAGGCGCATAGGCTTGCCCGCTATTCTTGCTTATCTGTTGACCGGGGTTATCAGCGGCCCCTCGGGATTCAATTGGTTTTCGCAGCACCAGATGCAGTCGGTAGCTGAACTTGGAGTGGTACTGCTGATGTTTACCCTGGGACTGGAATTTTCCGTACCCAGGCTCTGGGCCATGCGCCGCACTGTATTTGGCCTCGGCAGTGCTCAGGTGGTATTGACCACCTTGCTGGCCATGGGGGGCGGATTACTTTTTATCAGCGACGTGACTCAGGCGCTGGTGATAGGTTCAGTGACGGCTTTGTCTTCCACCGCCATAGTGTTGAAATTGCTTAACGACAAGGGCTGGCTCAAGCGTCGTCATGGCGAACTGTCGGTCAGTGTGTTGCTGTTCCAGGACCTGGCCGTGGTGCCCTTGCTTATTCTGCTGCCTTTGCTTGCCGATGGCAGCGAACCTTTGACGGCCTTGCAGCTTGGGAGCGCGCTGGGGAAAGGGATCCTGGCCTTTATTGTGCTGATGGCCTTTGGTAAGTGGGCTCTGCCCAAACTGTTTGATGAAGTCGCCCGTTCCCGCTCCAACGAGTTGTTTGTGTTGTCGACTCTGGTGGTCGCGCTCTTGACCGGTGCCTTTACCCAATGGTTGGGGTTGTCCATGGCATTGGGGGCCTTTATGGCGGGGATGCTTCTGGGCGAGAGCCAGTACCGGCGCCAGTTGGAGGCAGATATTCGCCCGTTTCGGGATCTCTTGATGGGGCTATTTTTTATCTCCATTGGTATGTTGCTCGACTTCGGATTGGTATTGGCCTATTGGTGGCAAATCTTGCTGTTGCTGTTGGCGGTGATAGTCGGTAAGACAGTTATTGTCTTTACTTTGCTGAGGTTGGTTAAAGAGCCTTTTCGGGTAGCCATGTCTACCGGCCTCAGTCTGGCACAGGTGGGGGAGTTTTCATTCGTGGTGCTGGCACTGGCAGTGAGTTATCAATTGTTGGCCCCCAGTGTCAGTAATACTTTGGTGATGGTGGCTGTGCTGTCCATGGCGCTGGCGCCGGCATTGGTGCGTCATAGCATAGACATAGCCCGGCTGCTGCAGGGCCTTAAACCCAGGCCGGAACCGGCAGAAAACCTGCCGCCTTTGGATCCTCAACAAGATCTGGTTCTGCTGCTGGGTTATGGCCGGGTTGGGCAGACCATAGGGCGGTTTCTCAAGGCCGAAGCTATCCCTTTTATTGCCCTCGACCGGGATCCCTCCCGGGTTTCCGAGGCGCGCCGGGCCGGAGAGCCTGTGTATTTCGGTGATGCTTGTAAGCGCAGTTTGCTCAAACAAGCCAATGTGCGCCACGCCAAGAGCATAGTGCTGACCTTTTGCGAGCAACCGCAGTTGGAAGAGGCTTTGGTATTGTGTCGGCAACTGGCACCCGAGGCGAAGATCATGGTACGCACCCGGGATGACAGCGAACTTGAACAACTGGAGCAGGCCGGTGCCAGTCAGGTTATTCCGGAAACTCTGGAAGGTAGCTTGATGCTGGTGTCCCAGGTGTTGTATCAGTCAGGGGTACCCTTGTCGCGGATCCTCAAACGGCTGGAGTCGGAGCGGCGCAACCATTATCAGTATCTGCACGGTTTCTTTTCCGGTGAGGAAGCCGACTTCTCTCTCGAATTACTACATGCAGTGGCTCTGCCAAGAGGCGCCAGCGCCGTGGGAAAATTCAGTGCCGAGATCCCCTGGCAACAGCTCAGGGTGGAACTGAGAGCCGTGCGCCGCGGCGGCAGGGAGTACGAGCCGCCGGATGAAGATTGGCAGTTCCGCGCCGGTGATACCTTGCTTATTCGCGGTAAGCCCAGAAGGGTGGAGAAAGCCGAAGTTATTTTGCTTCAAGGCTGATTGCCCGGCCGTTGGCGTTGGTTTTATTTGTACTTTAAATGGGGTACTCTGCGACCTTTGTGGAGCTGAATGCCGGGAAGGACCGCTTGGCTGCATGTTGCAGCGACTTTTTCTGAATAAGCGCAAACCCGAGTGACCTACAAGGAGTTGGCAACCGTGACCCATGACAGTAATGATGGCCCCGATATCTCGTTCGAGGAACTGTTTGAGATTTTGACTTCTACCCAGCAGCTGCTGTTTTGCCGTGATGGTGATGTGCCGCTGATCCTGCCGGCGAATATTGATGGCAATGAACAGGCCAGTCATTGTTATGCTTACCTTCCCATGATGGCTGAGCAGGACGCGAGCCGGGTGCTTGCAGAGAATCTTAAACAACCGGCTGATTACTATCTCAAACCCATGCATTGGCAACGGCTTATTCTGACCGCTCATGTCAATGAGGTGTTGTTGCTGGAGCTGGCGGGCAAACTCGTGCTGCCGCGGGAAGAGCAGCAAACCTACCTGAGCTATATGGCGGCGCGCCTCAATGGGGAAGATTGTGTGCTGCGGGTCAACAATGTGGAAATTAGCCCTTGGCTCACCGGAGAAGCCGACGCCTGGGAGCTGGTGGAAGCACTGTTTGCCCGTTACGGCTCACTCAAGGGGATCTGGCTGGCCGACTGTCTGTGGCAACAGGCCGATGGCAAACCCGGTAAGCTGATTATTCTCGATGCCGAGCTGGCCAGCTACGAGATGTCGGCCGCCTTGCAGGATCAGGCCAAGGCGCTGGGGTATACGCTTGTCCAACTGAAAGATTTGACTTTGGATTATCAGTTGGATGCGCTGACCATACTGCCGCCGCTGGTGAGCCGAAGTCAAACGGGGGAAGTGCGTCTCTATGTCGGTGACCCAAGCCAGCCCTTTATTCGGTTTCAGCGCCACCAGATAGTGCAAACCAGGGTCGATAACCTGGAGACGGATGCCGGTGGTTTACAGCAGGGCGCTGAGAACATAACCGTGACCGCCAATGAGCGACAGCAAGGCACCACCCCAACATTTGCCGTAACTTTGGTCTCAGTGTTGCTGGTGCTGGCTCTACTTATCTTTTTCGCCTGATCCATGTTCAACTGATATCGAAAAAGGCTTTCAATTCATCAATCTGGCACATGGCGTCCTGATAGCCCAAATCTATCAGGGCGCCTGTGTAGGCGTTTTCAAACAGCAGATAAGACACAATACTGGTGTCCGACTGGCTATCTATGCCAATCAAAGCCAGTAGCCGGCGAATGGCGAAGGGCATCTCCTGATAGTAACGCTTGGCCAGCTCACTGAGATCTTCACTGGGTTTAATCACCAAAGTATCAATCGGCCTCAAATCCAACTGTTGGCGACTCGGTTCCGGCACCAGCGCCAGAGTGCTGTTGATGCGCCTGAGCCGCTCCAGATCTGAGTTCAGGGTATCGGAAAATATGGTATCCAGCAGATGACCGGCAATGGTGGCCGTCTTGGGATGATAATCCAATTCAACGGGCGTGTTCTTGTGTGGGCTGTCCAGGTTGATCACCATGATCCGCTTGGCGCCCAGATGTATCGGGCTGGAAAGCGGCGCCAATTGATGCACTGAGCCATCGCCATAGTAAGACTGGGACAGCTTAATTGAGGGGAACACCAAAGGAATGGCGGAGCTGGCCATCAGGTGCTCTGTGTGCAGCCGGGTGCGCTCGCCGCTGCGTCTGGCCCTTTGCCAGTTTTCCAACTCTTTGTGGGCCTGAAAGAAGGTCACGGAGCGGGAGCTGTTGTAGCAGGAGGTGTCAATGCTCAGCGCCATCAGGGAGCCGCCGCGGATGTTGCGATCGATTCGCTCGAAGTTAATCAGCTCATTGAGTAGTTGCCGCAAGGGTTCATTGTCCAGCAAACTGCCGGCGTCGGTATTGACCAGATCTCCCTGCATGCCACGAAGGGCCATCTTCGCCAGGTGTGCCAGCACGCCGGTATTGGAGGCGCGGTAGACTCTCTCTGTGTGGATATTACGCCAGATCCATTCCAGCTTTCTCAGTCCCAGGTGAAAGCAGGAGGCGTGGGTAGCGATGGCGGTGCCATTGATAGCTCCGGCCGATGTGCCGCAAACAATTTTGAATGGAATGGCGTGATTGCGGGGATAAAACTGTACCAGCGCCTTGAGCACCCCAACCTGATAGGCCGCCCTGGCACCACCGCCCCCCAACACCAAAGCCCTACTTTCCGGCACGGCGCCTCCTTTGCTAAAGCCCAAAACCATAAGAGAATGCCAAGGTATTATTTTGCAGACACGGCTTGGCTATCTCAGTTTAACTCTAGTTGGATTTCCTGTGGTCGGAGAAGCAAAAAACCGCCCTGAGGCGGTTTTTTTTAATGGTAGCGTATGCTTACCTTATGCGAGCCGGTTTTGGATCTGCTCGAGAATACCACTGGCATCCAGCTTGAGTTCAGTCAGTATCTCTTCCGGTGAGCCGTGTTTGATAAATTCATCCGGCAGACCAATTTGCAGCAAAGGCTTGCTGATCCCCTGGCTGGCCAGATACTCGAGCACGCCACTGCCTGCGCCGCCCATGATGGCGTTTTCTTCCACTGTTACCAGCAAGTCGTGATTGGCGGCCAGTTCCTTGATCAAATCTTCATCCAAGGGTTTAACAAAGCGCATATCGGCGACTGTGGCATTGAGGCTTTCGGCGGCATCCAGGCAGGCAGCCAGGGTCGTGCCGAAGTTGAGAATGGCAATCTGTTTGCCCTGACGTCTGACAAGGCCTTTACCTATCGCCATCGCCGTCATCTCTTCAACCTGCTCGGCGCCGGTCGCACTGCCGCGAGGGTAGCGCACTGCGCTTGGGCCCTTATCGTAGCAGTAGCCGGTGTAAAGCATCTGCCGACATTCGTTTTCATCGGATGGCGCCATTATCACCATGTTGGGTACGCAGCGCAGGTAGCTGAGATCGAAGGCGCCCTGATGGGTAGGGCCATCGGCGCCCACAATGCCGCCGCGGTCAATGGCAAACAGTACTGGCAGGCGCTGCAATGCCACATCGTGGATCAACTGATCATAGCCGCGCTGCAGGAAGGTGGAGTAAATGGCCACTACCGGTTTATAGCCTTCACAGGCAAAGCCGGCACCTAAGGTCACTGCATGTTGCTCGGCGATGGCGGCATCGAAGTATTGCTCGGGGAATTTCTGGGAGAACTCCACCATGCCGGAGCCTTCGCGCATGGCCGGGGTGATCCCCAGTACCTTGTCATCCTTGGCGGCAATGTCGCACAACCATTTGCCGAACACCTGGGAAAAACTGGGTTTCCCGGGTTTGGTGACCGGTTTGCAAAATTGTGAAGGGTCAAACTTGGGCACAGCATGCCAGCCGATGGGATCTTTCTCCGCAGGCTCATAACCTTTGCCTTTCTTGGTCATGATATGCAGCACCTGCGGCCCCTTGAGGCTGCGCATGTTACGCAGGGTTTCTACCAGAGCATCCACATCATGGCCATCGATAGGACCTATGTAGTTAAATCCCAGCTCTTCAAACAGGGTTCCCGGTACCACCATGCCTTTAAGGTGTTCCTCGGTGCGGCGCGCCATCTCTTTGATGACGGGCATGCCCTTGAGTACTTTCTTGCCGCCTTCTCGTATCGTGGTGTAGAAGCGGCCTGACATCAGCTGTGCCAGGTGGTTATTGAGGGCGCCGACGTTTTCCGAGATAGACATCTCGTTGTCGTTGAGCACCATCAGCATGTCTTTGTGCAGATCGCCGGCGTGGTTCATGGCTTCAAACACCATGCCGCCTGTCATGGCACCATCGCCTATCACGGCTACTACCTTGCGGCCGGCCTGTTCTTTATCCGCGGCGACCGCCATTGCCAGTGCGGCGGAAATTGAGGTGCCGGAGTGGCCGACACTGAAGGTGTCGTACTCACTCTCTTCCCGCCAGGGGAAAGGATGCAGACCACCTTTTTGGCGTATGGTAGGCATGCGATCGCGACGACCGGTAAGGATCTTGTGCGGATAGGCTTGATGGCCCACATCCCAGACCAGGCGGTCAAACGGGGTGTTGTAGACATAATGCAGCGCCACGGTCAGTTCGACCGTACCTAAGCCAGAGGCAAAGTGACCGCTCGACATGCCCACAGATTTTAATAAAAACTCCCTGAGCTCGTCGGCCAGCTGAGGGAGCAGGCTTTGTGGAAGTTGACGTAACTCTTCCGGGGTATTGGCCTGTGCCAGCACAGGAAACTGAGTGATATCCAGACTCATAACGAGATACTTTGTCTCTTTTTATACTCTTCGCTCAACGATATAGCGGGCGAATTCGGCAATTAACTGGCTATTGTATGGCAATTTTGCCAGCGCTGATAGTGCATCTTCCAGCAGTTTTTGAGCTGTAGTCTTGGCGCCTTCCAGCCCCAACAGTTTCGGGTAGGTACTCTTGTTGGCATCGAGATCCGAACCCTGGGGCTTACCCAGCTCTTCAGTACTGCCGGTGATATCGAGAATGTCATCCTGTACCTGGAATGCCAGACCTATGGCATCGGCGTATTCCAGCAGTGCCTGCCTTTCATTATCATCGACATCGGCGGCAATTACCGCAAACTCGACGGCGCAGCGGATAAGGGCACCTGTCTTCAATCTGTGCAGGGCGGTGAGCTGCGCAAGGGAGATCTCTTTGTCTGTGGCATTGAGATCCTGGGCCTGGCCACCGCACATGCCGCGGTAGCCGGAGGCTTTGGCCAGCGCCTGCACCAGGCGCAGGTGTTGGCGGTCGCTGAGACCCTCAATATCGCTGCTGATAAGTTCAAAGGCCAAGGTCTGCAAGGCATCACCGGCCAGAATGGCGGTGGCTTCGTCAAAGGCGATATGCACGGTTGGCTGACCGCGGCGCAGGGCATCGTCGTCCATGGCCGGCAGATCGTCATGGATCAGCGAGTAAGCGTGAATACATTCTATGGCGGCGGCGCAATCATCGAGGCGCTCAAGGGGAACGCCGAGCATCTCGCCCACAGAGTAAACCAGAAACGGCCGAATACGTTTACCGCCCAGCAGGGCACCATGTCGCATGGCAGCCTTGAGTTTGGGCTCGGTATCATCCAGGGTGTCCAGAATGGTGCCAATCCTTTGATTGACTCTCTGCTGGTATTGGTTAATAGCTTGGGTTAACACTCACTCACCCTCGACATCAAATGGGCTCAATGGCGCCTGGGGATCCTGGGCCAGCAGTATGGCAACTTTCTGTTGCGCCTGTTCCAGTTTGGCCTGGCTGCTGCGCACCAGACCTATGCCACGCTCGAACTGTTTGAGAGCATCGTCCAGCGATACTTCACCGCGTTCCAGCTCGGCGACTATGCGTTCCAGTTCGTTGAGAGATTCTTCAAAGCTCAGATTTTCGGGTTTTTTGGCCACATCGGTTTCCTTGGTGCACCTTGGTTGCCGGCCCATTCCTGCGACCTGATTGTCACGGTGCAAAGGTATAAGGGGAGGGGATTGGCAGCAGGTGTCTTGGCGTTATGTTCAGCGTGACACAAGGTATATCAGGGCGCGATAAGGGTCAAATTGAAGCGCCCGTTATTTGCTCAACAGCACGCTTTGTCGCTGATTTTTTTTGGAGAAAATTAAAATCTTCCTAAACTTGCCTAAGCCCTGTCCGATAACTCAAAATAGAAACTGTTGAAAATTATCATATTCATCTCCTGCGAATAGCCAAGATCCTATATCACCCTTTGAGGCGGATCGGCTTGTATGGGATAGAGATCCCGGCCACACTGTGTCGGGTCTGCTTTAGAGGTGAGGAGCCACTGTGGATTTAGCAACCCTGATAGGACTGGTAGGTGCTTTTGCTTTTATTATCATGGCAATGGTCAGCAGTGGCGGCATTGCAATCTTTATTGATGTACCTTCGGTATTGATTGTGATGGTAGGTTCGCTGTTTGTGGTGATGATGAAATTCAACCTCAAGCAGTTTTTGGGGGCGGTCAAGATTGCCGCCAAGGCGTTTATGTTCAAACTGGACAAACCCGAAGAGTTGATTGAACAGTCGGTCACCATGGCCGACGCCGCCCGCAAAGGGGGCTTCCTGGCGCTGGAAGAGGCGCAAATTTCCAACAGTTTTATGCAAAAAGCGGTCGACATGCTGGTGGACGGCCACGACGGCGATGTGGTGCGTGAAGCACTGGAGAAAGACATTCAGCTGACCGAAGAGCGCCACAAGGCGGGGATCAGTATCTTCAAGGCGCTGGGTGATGTGGCGCCGGCTATGGGGATGATAGGTACCCTGATTGGTCTGGTGGCCATGTTGTCCAACATGGATGACCCTAAATCCATCGGCCCGGCAATGGCGGTGGCCTTGCTGACGACCTTGTACGGTGCGGTTATTGCCAACATGGTGGCGATTCCGATTGCCGATAAGCTGGCGCTGCGGATGAACGAAGAGATGCTCAACCGCAACCTGATTATGGACGCTGTACTGGCTATTCAGGATGGCCAGAACCCCAGAGTGATTGAGGGCTTCCTCAAAAATTACCTGTCTGAGAAGCAGCGCAAAATAGATACAACGGACGGAGAGTAACACTATGGCCAAGCCCAAGTGTGATTGTCCGCCACCCGGCGCACCCATGTGGCTGGCAACCTTTGCCGACCTGATGTCGCTGCTGATGTGTTTCTTCGTGCTGCTGCTGGCCTTCTCCGAAATGGATGTCATGAAGTTCAAACAGATAGCCGGCTCTATGAAATACGCCTTCGGGGTGCAGAACAAGGTTGAAGTGAAAGACATTCCCAAAGGCACCTCAGTGATTGCGCTGGAGTTCCGCCCCGGACGCCCGGATCCCACTCCGATTGAAATAATCAACCAGCAAACCAACGAGATGACCCAGCAGATCCTCGAGTATCAGGAAGGGGATGACGACAGTGCCGGTGGCGTGCAGCAGCAAAGGGGCGAGCAGCGTGGCGGCGAGGCTTCGGCCACGGCGCAGGAGCAGGCCGAAGACAAGAAGACCCAGGAACAGCAGGCGGCTCAGGATCAGATTAACGAGCAGGTCAAGAAGATGGCCGAGGCGCTCAACAAAGAGATAGTGGACGGCGCTATTGAAATCGAGTCTCTTGGGCAGCAGATTATCATCCGTATTCGGGAGAAGGGCGCCTTTGCCTCAGGTTCAGGGTTCCTGCAACCCAGGTTCAAACCTGTGGTGCAGGCGGTTGGTGAGCTACTCAAAGATGTACCCGGGATCATCACTGTCTCCGGCCACACGGATGACATGCAGATAAGCAATGAGCTGTACAGCTCCAACTGGGACCTATCCAGCCAGCGGGCGGTGGCCGTGGCTCACGAATTGGTCAAGGTGCCCGGCTTTGATGCCAGCAGAATGAAAGTGGTGGGCATGGCTTCCACTGCGCCTTTGGTGCCCAACGACTCGCCGGAGAATCGCGCCCGTAACCGCAGGGTGGAAATCTCCATTGAGCAGGGCAAGGCCAAAGAGTCTGATGAGATTGAAGTCGATCCCAATCTTTGATGGCGCAGCAGCATCAGAATCAGAGCAGCCTGAAAACGGCTGCTTTTTTTATGCTTCTGCAATCCGGGCACGGCTTTGGAGTGGCAAATCTCTGTGCCAGCTAGCGGGTCTTTGTTATAATCCCACGATTGCTGTTTGAAATTTTTTTCCTCGGGATCCCCATGAAGTTTATCGTAAAGCTGTATCCAGAAATCATGATGAAGAGCAAACCGGTAAGAATGCGTTTTACCAAGATGCTCGAGTCCAATATCCGCAATGTACTCAAAAAAGTGGATGAAGACGCTGCCGTTACCCGCCAGTGGGATCGGATTATGGTGCAGGTTCCCAAAGACAAACCCCAGCTAAAACAAGTTTTTGCCGAGCGTCTGGCTTGTATTCCCGGGATTTCTACCATCAGCCAGGTCAATGAATACAGCTTTGAAACCGTTGATGATATCTACCAGCATGCGCTCAAGGTGTATGCCGACGAGCTGGCGGGTAAGACCTTCTGTGTCCGCGCCAAGCGCAGCGGCAAGCACGACTTCAGTTCGCAGGATGTGGAGCGTTACGTAGGTGGTGGCCTGAACCAGTTTACCGAAGCGGCCGGTGTGCGCCTCAAAGACCCGGATATGACCATTCATCTGGAGATCAACAACGACAAACTCTACCTGGTGGAGAAGAAGATCCCCGGGCTTGGCGGATTCCCGATCGCGACCCAGGAAGATGTGCTGTCCCTGATCTCCGGCGGTTTTGACTCAGGGGTGTCCAGTTTCCAATTTATCAAAAAGGGCTCCCGTACCCACTACTGCTTCTTCAACCTGGGCGGTGCCCAGCACGAAATCGGGGTCAAGCAGGTGGCGCACCATTTGTGGAAGACCTATGGCGAGTCGCATAAAGTCAAGTTTGTGACAGTTCCCTTTGAGCCCGTAGTGGCCGAAATCCTCGAGCGTATAGACAATGGCCTGATGGGCGTCATACTCAAGCGGATGATGATGCGCGCCGCCGCCAGAGTGGCGGAACGTATGGGGGTTCAGGCGCTGGTCACAGGTGAGAGCCTGGGACAGGTATCCAGCCAAACCTTGACCAACCTCAATGTGATTGACCGTTGTGTCGATACCCTGATCCTCAGACCTTTGATCACCATGGACAAGCAGGACATCATCAACGAGAGCCGCAAGATAGGCACGGAAGACTTTGCCAAGTCCATGCCTGAATACTGCGGCGTGATTTCACAAAAACCCACGGTCAAGGCGGTGTTGTCCAAGGTTGAAGCCGAGGAAACCAAGTTTTCCGAAGATCTGCTGGACCGGATTATCGCCGATGCCGTGGTCATGGATATTCGGGAGATAGCAACCGACATGGATACCAAAGTAACGGAAACCGAAACCGTCGCCAGTGTCGGTCAGGGTGAAGTGGTGCTGGATATCAGGGCGCCGGAAGAGGAAGAGAGCAAGCCGCTGCAACTGGAAGGTGTCGAGATAGTTCATATTCCTTTCTTCAAGCTGGCCAGCGCCTTTGCCGAGCTCGATAGCAGCAAGACCTATCTGCTCTATTGCGACCGCGGCGTGATGAGTAAACTGCAGGCGCTCTACCTTCAGGAGCAAGGGCACGGTAACGTCAAGGTTTACCGCCCCTGATAAACAAAAAGCCGCCTCTCTCGAAGCGGCTTTTTTGCTGCTGACGCTCAGCGAAATCCAATGGGGCTCAGTTAAGCTGAACCTTTGATGGACTGGCTGCCGCGTCTTCGGCCAACAGCAGTGTCGGCTCGTCCAGCGCATGGGTTTTGAGCTCTTCGCTGTTGGCGGCAATGTTACGGCTCAGCTCCTGCTCAAGCAGTTTGAAGTCTATCTGCACCGCAGGGGCTTCGACAGCAACTCTGGGCAGAGGACGAGCTTGCGCCGGTGCAGAAAGACTTTCCGCAGCCACGGCGCTGGTGCTCATGCCAAACAGCAGGAGCACAAAAACGGATTTAAAGTTCAACATGGGATGCCTCCGGGTGAGAACGGGCACTGAGTGCCAGTGTCAGACCTTCCCTTCGACTGCTCAGAGATTGTCTGAATATTCAACTTTTCGGCGCAAAATTTAACCAAAATCGCTGGCTTTAACAAACGATAAAATGTAACAATCTGGATTAGAAAAACTAATTAAAAAATGAGAAGTGGATCACTATGTCAAAACGACTCCCTCCGCTGAATGCGGTCAAGGCGTTCGAGGCAGCAGCAAGGCATTTGAGCTTTACCCGCGCCGCCGAAGAACTGTTCGTTACCCAGGCCGCAGTGAGTCATCAGATCAAGGCGCTGGAAGACTTTCTGGGATTAAAATTATTTCGCCGAAAGAACCGCTCGCTGTTACTGACCGAAGAAGGGCAAAGCTACTTCCTCGATATCAAGGACATTTTTACCCAACTGTCGGATGCCACCGACAGGCTGCTGGCCCGCAGCGCCGTGGGTTCCTTGACTGTCAGCATGTCGCCCAGCTTTGCCATTCAGTGGCTGGTGCCGCGTCTGGCAAAATTCAGTGAGAAGAATCCCGATATCGATGTGCGGATCAAGGCGGTGGATGCCGAGTTCAGCGCCTTGTCCGACGATGTGGATGTGGCAATTTACTATGGTCAGGGTAACTGGCCCGGGCTCAGGGCCGACAAACTGCGCAACGAAGTGTTGATCCCCGTGTGCTCGCCAATGCTGCTCAACGGCCCCAAGCCATTGGAAAAGCCCGCCGATCTTAAATATCATACCCTGCTGCACGATATGAGCCGTCATGACTGGCAGGCCTGGTTCCGCCAATGCGGCGTAACGGATGTCAATGTGAACCAGGGGCCGATATTCAGCCACTCATCTCTGGTACTACAGGCGGCGGCCCATGGCCAGGGGGTAGCTCTGGGCTACAGCGTGCTCGCCCGCCCCGACATCAAGGCCGGGCGTTTGGTCTGTCCGTTCCAGGAGGTTCTGGTCAGCAAAGATGCCTATTATCTGGTGTGCCAGCAAAAGCATGCCGAGTTAGGTAAAATCGTCGCGTTCCGCGAATGGATGCTGGATATGTTTGCCGAGGAGTCGCGTAGTGAATTGTTGCCGGGATAAGTCGGTAACACGCTTCTCTGCATATACAGGAAGGCACTACAAAGAAGTGAAAGCTTGCAGTTTATAGGGAACTTTGATGGAACTGGCTTACATAAACGAAAACACGGAAGAGAGTGATGCCATGTTTAGTTGCTCTGATAACAGAGAGCACCTGTACGAAGACATGGACTACATTCCAGTGAGCGCATTGAGTGCGGTTATTTGGGAGGATGAAGATAGTTATTCAGAAGCTGTTTTCGATATCACAAACTCAGGGGATTTAAGCGTTACCAAACCTATAGCAGACGTTTTTATGAGCTTTGACCCATATGGCGTCGCTTTTTTGCCCAATAGATTACAGTGCATGGATGGCCTGTCGACTCAGCAGCGATATATTATCGCGATAAATAACGAGTTGGATGTATTGGATGAAGACAAGTCAGTTATAAAAAACGTTATCAGGCATTATGATCCCAAAAAGCACGGCTACGATGTGCCATTGGAAGAGCAGAAGCCTTTTCATTCAATCATAGTTAGTAAATTGTATCTTGATCGAGAAAAACTCGAGTCTTATCCC
Organism: Shewanella indica; assembly: GCF_033842865.1. Classification (NCBI taxonomy): domain Bacteria; kingdom Pseudomonadati; phylum Pseudomonadota; class Gammaproteobacteria; order Alteromonadales; family Shewanellaceae; genus Shewanella; species Shewanella indica. The sequence continues at coordinate 18,528 of NZ_JAWXXR010000001.1, read as the reverse complement.
ATGAACCGCAGACACATTTTCAGGGTTAAAGGTACCAATAGCTTTTTCTTTTCTTCAGAAGTATATGATGAACTCTATAATATCGCTCTACAGGGGTTAGCTTGTGGACTGACCGCTTTTAAGTTTGATGTCGATGATGAAGCACCAAGGAGATAATAGTAAGTGAAAGATGAATACTCGATACTCACTAAACAAAATATGGATACTTTCCCATTCCAACAAACACCTGCACCAGTAGGTGCTGCAGCACCGGATCTGTTATTGGAAATGACCTTTTCTCCAAAGCTGTTCATTATTGGTGATATAGCATCCAAACTGGAGCCATTGGTGCAGCATGGTGTTGAATGGCTGGATGCTCGTGTTGACAACTCGCCAAGTCAACCTTCGGATGAACAACTCGAGGTATATGACAACTATCGAATGCCTTATATCCAGCAGACGTACAGATTGACGGATAAAGAAAAGCAATTTGGTAAGTTGAATTGGTTAGATACTGATTCGACAGAGTTCGATTTTTCTAAACTGGAAAATATTCCTGTGGAACAAAGATTAATATTTAAACTGGAAGAAGACTTTGGTTTGGTATTTATTCACCAAAGTGTGATTGACTTATTGGAAGAACATGTAAGGACGGTATGGGTAAGGGACGTGTAATTACCGCATGGGCGTTTTTTAGCGCTATTTGTTAATAAATTAATTTGTCAGGGAAGTACGGTATTTAATATTGTGGTTTATTCGAATCCAAGCATGATAATTATTGTTTCTTCGGACAGGGCTGATGATGAACTTGAATACTAACTGGCTGCTGGATCAAGGTAAGGACAATGACACTCTGGTGTTGTTCGCCCATGGCGCCGGTGCCGATATGCACAGCGACTTTATGGCGGATTATGCCGCGCTGTTGGCCGCCAGCGGCCCGAGCGTGCTGAGGTTTAACTTTCCTTACATGGTCAAGCGCGGCGAAGATGGCAAGCGGCGTCCGCCGGACCGGGCTCCGGTGTTGTTGCAGGCCTTCGAGCAGACTTTGGCAGCAGCGGTTGCCGAGTTTGCGCCCAAGCGACTATTTTTGATGGGCAAATCCATGGGCGGGCGGATGGCGGCCATGCTGGCGGCCAATGATAAACTGGCGATGACCCCCAGCGGCGTTATCTGCCTTGGCTATCCGTTTTTGCCGCCGAAGAAGACCGAGCCCAGACTTGAGCCCCTGTGGGAGTGTGCCTCGCCTCTGCTTATTCTGCAGGGCGAGCGTGACAGCTTTGGCAAGCGCGAGCAGTTGGCCTCCTGGGCGCTGCCCGAGCAGGCCAAAGTACGCTTTATTACCGACGGAGATCATAGTTTTGTGCCGCGCAAGTCGTCGGGAACGGATCTTAAGGCTAACCTGCAGGATGCCGTGAAAGAATCACTTTTATTTATCGGGAGTTAGTTATGCGTAAGGGGTTATTGTTATTAGCGGCCATCAGTGGTTTCTTTGCCGTTGCTTTGGGCGCTTTCGGCGCCCATGGACTCAAGACCATTGCACCTGCCGAGTTGATTGCCATATTCAACCTGGGGGTAGAGTATCAGTTCTATCACACCTTTGGTTTGATAGCCCTGGCCTTTGCCGGTCACTGGTTCAAGTCGCGTCTGATTGACTGGGCTGCCGGGCTATTTATCGTCGGGATCTTTATGTTCTCCGGTTCGCTGTATCTGTATGCCCTGACTGGCACCAAGTGGCTGGGCATGGTAACCCCCCTCGGTGGCAGCTGCTTCCTGGTGGGCTGGCTATTGTTGGCGGCAGCGGTATGGCGCCATCGGATGGATGAAACCGGTCTCTGAGTTGATGACTTCCGCAAGCAATACTATTTAACTGGTCTCCTGATGTTGCGGCAACTGGATTGTTAGCCAGATAATCGTGACGCTTTTAGGAAACGAATAAAAAAGCACCTTAGGTAACAACCAAGGTGCTTTTTGTTATTTAAGCCACAGAGGTGTCTCTATGGCTTAGGTGAAGGCTTATTAGAGCAGACCGCGACGCTTGAGTAGGGCATCGGTTGTAGGCTCCTGACCACGGAAGTTTTTGTAGGCTTCCATAGGTGGCACGCTGTTACCCACTTCGCGGATAGTCTTGCGATACTTCATACCGATATCCCGCTTGAGGCCGCCTTGGCTCTGCACATAGGCAAAGGCATCGGCCGCGAGGATTTCGCTCCACATATAGGCGTAGTAGCTGGCGCTGTAGCCACCCGGGAAGGCGTGGGCAAAGTAGGTCGACTTGTAACGTGGTGGCACGGCTTCAATATTCAGGCCGTGTTTTTCAAGCGCCTTGGCTTCAAATTCGGCCACATTTTGCAGCGGTGCATCCTTGTCCAGCGAATGCCATTCCATGTCTACCAGGGCGGCGGCCATATACTCCAGGGTGTCGAAGCCCTGGTTGAAACTGCGGGACTTCAGCAACTTGTCCAGCATCGCCTTGGGTAAAGGTTCACCGGTTTGGTAATGCTTGGCGTAGTTGGCCAACACTTGTGGATGACCGGCCCAGTCCTCTTCGAAGGTGGATGGGAATTCGACAAAGTCACGGGATACTGCAGTACCGGACAGGCTAGGGTAAGTCACCTTGGAGAACATACCATGAGTGCCATGGCCCAGCTCGTGGAACATGGTGGTTACTTCATCATAGCTGACGAAGGTGGCTTCGCCTTCAGGCGCCTTCTTGATGTTCATTACATTGACCACCACAGGCTTTTCACCCTTGAGCAGGTTCTGACTGACGAAAGAGCTCATCCAGGCACCGCCACGCTTGCCTTCGCGGGCGAAATAGTCGCCGTAGAAGATGGCCATGCTGCTGCCATCGGCATCAAACATTTCCCAGGCTTTGACGTCAGGGTGATAAACCGGCAGATCCGGCCGAGGCTTGAAGGTCACCCCATAGAGTTGGTTGAGGGTAAAGAAGACGCCATCTTCCAACACCCGATTGAATTCAAAGTAAGGCTTGAGGCTGGCCTCATCCAGATCATACTTCTCCTGGCGCACCAGCTCGGCGTAGAAGGCCCAGTCCCAAGGTTTGAGCTGGAAATTGCCACCTGTCTTGTCGATCATCGCCTGGATATCGGCGGCTTCTTTCTGGGTGTTGGCGACAACGGCCGGCACCATGGAGCCGAACATTTCATAGACGGCCTCGGGTGTCTTGGCCATTTGTGGGCTCAGGCGGTAGCTGGCCCAGTTATCAAAGCCCAGCAGGGCGGCACGCTCGGCGCGCAGCTGCGCCAGACGAGCCACCAGAGAGGCGGTTTCATTCTCACCTTCAAGACCGCGGTAGGCCGAGGCTTCCCAGATCTGCTTTCTCAGCTCTCGATTTTTCAGCTGCGTCAGCACAGGCTGGCGAGTGGTGTTGGTGATGCTGATAAGGTATTGACCATCGAGACCGGCGGCCTTGGCATCGGCCGCGGCATTGCGAATGGCCGAGTCGGACAGACCCTCCAATTGGACGACGTCAGTCACAGTTACGGCAATCTCTTTGTTCATCCGCATCAATCGTTGCTGGAATTCGTTCACCAGCTTGGACTGTTCTTCGTTCAGAGCACGGATCTGGGCTTTCTCGCTCTCGGTCAGCTTGGCGCCGGCGAGCACAAAGCGTTGGTGGTACACCTCAATAAGGCGCACTTCTTCGCTGCTCAGGTTCAGTTGCTGACGCTGGGAGTAGAGGCTGTCGATACGGGCAAACAGCTCTGGGTTGAGGTTGACGTTGTCTGAATGGGCCGCCATCTTGGGCGCCATTTCACCCTGAATTTTACGCAGTTCAGGGTTGGAGTTGGAGCTGGTCAGGTTATAGAAAACGCTTGAGGCGCGGTTTAGCAGTTCACCGGACTTTTCCAACGCCACGATAGTGTTGGCAAAAGTGGGTTTTTCTGGATTGTTGGCAATGGCCAGCACTTCCTGGTAGTGCTCGGCGATACCGGCTTCCAGTGCAGGCTTGAAGTGTTCATCTTTGATTAGCCGAAAATCCGGAGCCTGATATTGCAAGGTGCTCTTGGCAAAAAGTGGGTTGTTTTGGGCGGCTTCAGCACTTGCCAGATTGGTATCCTGAGGCGTGTGGGTACTGCAGCCAGAAATAGCCAGAGTGGCGCCAACGGCCAGCGCCAGAAGAGATTTTCGCATTGATATGACTTCCATCTTTAGTTATGAGTTTTTTAGCGCAATTTAGCACTTGTTGCTTAAAAGTGGCTGAATTTGATGATTATAGCCTACCTAATCCGGATGTTTATATGCCAGAGGCTGATTGAGATAGAAGTGTAACAAATTGATTTTAATGAGTAGATTTAGTGAATGCTGAATCAATTCCCAAGTTTGGCCGCAAGGGGCACGCGTCCTGTATTTATGTGGTAAAAAGTGTAAAATTGCGGCCGGAATTTTTCTCAGGGGAGAGCCGTTTTGGCGCAACTATATTTCTACTATTCGGCGATGAATGCCGGAAAATCCACCTCTTTACTGCAGTCATCCTATAACTATCGTGAACGCGGCATGCACACCCTGGTGATGACCCCGGCGATAGATGACCGTTTTGGCGTGGGAAAGGTCGCCTCCAGGATCGGTATTGAATGTGATGCACGCATTTTTGCCCATGACGATAATCTACTTGAGATGATCCGCGCCGAACATGAGCGCCAGCCTCTGCACTGCGTGCTGTTTGATGAATCCCAGTTCCTCAGTAAAGAGCAGGTCAAGCAACTGGCTTATGTGGTCGACATCCTGGATATTCCCGTACTCTGTTACGGTTTGCGTACCGATTTCCAAGGCGAACTGTTTGTCGGCAGCCAGTACCTGTTGGCCTGGGCCGATAAGCTGGTAGAGCTGAAAACCATCTGTCACTGTGGTCGCAAGGCCAATATGGTGATCCGTCGTGACGGTTCAGGCAACCCGGTACGAGAAGGAGAGCAGGTAGCCATAGGTGGCAACGAGAGTTATGAGTCTGTATGTCGCAAGCACTATCGCGAACTGATTTGGGACTGATGCCAAGACGCAGTATTTGAAAACTCGAAAGATACAAATTTAATCGAGAAAAGCCAAAGATATAAAGAAAGGAAGCTTATGTCGTCCAGTTCTCTCATCGTAAATCGTCTATGCTGGCGGGTGTTGCCGGGTTTATTGTTGAGTCTGTCACTGGGCTCAAGCCTGTTGCAACATGCTGTCGCCGGGCAGAAAGTGCCAAACTCAGAAATTAAAGTGATTCAAAAGCTTATTTTTGAAAGGAAGATGGCAGAGGCGGCGCCCAGACTGGATGCGGCCATAGAAAATTACCCGGACTCCGCTCGGCTGGCATTTTTGCTTGGGCAGCTTTATTACTTCAGCAATCTCCCCAATTATTCCAAGGCGGTGGCGGCCTATGACAAGGCCGAGTCCATGTTGTCCAAGGACTCTGAGCTGTATTTTTTCCGCGCCGCGGCCAAGGCTCAGGTGCTGTCCGCTTATTCCCAGCGCCTGAGCCCGGACTATATCGGCGCACTGGCCGATTACCGCAAAGCCGAGGCTTTGGGATCGGAGCGGGATCTCAGGTTGGATATTGCCAGGACACTCTATGAAACCCGGGACTATCCGGCGGCGCTGGAGCAGATAAACCGCTATCTCAATAACCAGCCTCAGCTTTGGGCCGATGGCCAGATGCTCAAAGGCAATATCCTGGCACAAATGGGCCAGCATGAGGTGGCGCTCAAGAGTTATCAACGCGCTGCGAGGCAGTATGACTATCTGGATAAGCTGCAGTTCTATCAGGCTGTCAGCTTGCGGGCGTTGGGGCGGTACGATGAGGCTCTGGCGCAGCTCGACAAGGGATTGAAGCGTCAGGGCCGTGCTTACTTGCAGCTTGTCTATCTCAAAGCCATGCTGAGCTATGAGCAGAAACAATACCAAGAGGCGGCCCTGTTGTACCAACAGCTGATTGAAAGGCGCCGGGACTGGGCCTTACCCTTACTCGGCTATTACAACAGCTTAAGCCAGATGGGCGAGGGACCCTTCAGCATCAGCCATATACTGGATCTGGCACTCAAGCTCGACCCCGAGGTGGTGATCCACTTTCATCAGCAGGATCTGTTGCGACTGTAACGCCCGGCAATTGACGGGTTAATCGGGAATATCCAACTGGCGCTGGGAAGATGCTTTGCGCTTATAGGCCAGATCCAGGCTGGCCAGCTCGCCATGAATGGCCAGCAGTGCCTGGGCCAGTTGATAGATAAGCCAGCTGTAACCGCTGAGCGCAAAGTCTTGATGGGCCGCTTCCGGTGTGTTGTCGCTCGGCTCAGATGGCAGTTGCTTAAGTAGCTGTTGCTGCAATTGATAACCAAGTCCCAGGGGGAGTTTGGGGCAGTCGGGTGTGTTGCCGGCCACATAGTCTGCCAGATAGGCGAACTCTCGCTGTAGCCCACTGGCCACCTGTTTGACTCTGGCGTAAGCCGCATCTTCTTCGGCCTTCCAGCGGGTGAGCAGTAGCAGCTCCAAAAGCGTGATCACCCTTATCTGTTTGTTGGCCAGCTCGGTCAGAGTAGCGGCCTCTTTCTTTAATGTTTGGCTTTCCCATTCCAGCGAAAACAGCAGCTTTTTCTGCGCCAGCACCGCCTTCATTGCCGTCTCCAGCGATTTACGGGCATTTTCCGGCTCTTCCTGGCCGGCATTGAGATGTTGTTCCAGCACTTGGGTCATGATTTTCAGTGAGCTTGCCAGCTGTGCCCGCCAGTCTTGTTTGGCCTTGATTGGCAATACAAACAGGGAGACCAGCACGGCAATCACGCATCCGATAAGAATATTGGCGGTACGCCACAGAGCTTCCGAGGTGTCGTGGTTGGCGTCACCTATCACTATAATCATGGTGAATCCCGCCACCAGATAGGCATAGCTGTAACGGCCGGCGTTGAGATAACAGACTATGCTGACCCCGAGGATCAGCAACCCCATCAGATCCCAATAGCCATTCATCAAGATCACCAATGAGACCCCGTAAGCCGAGCCCAGGCAGGTGCCTATGGCCCGCTGCAGTGATTTTTCGATAGCGCCGCCCACTTGTGGCAGGCCCATCATGATGATCACTATGGTGACCATGCTCCAGACAAAGTGAGGCAGGGACCAGATGGCATTGATGGCGGCGGCAATAAACAGCGCCAAGGCTAGTTTTACCGTATGTACGGCACGGGAATGGCGGTAGATAAAATCGGCGAAGGCGGAGGCTCTGGCAAACAGGGGCATGGCAGTGTCTCAAAAATATGTGGTTGACCGTCAGCATCAATTATGCCAGAGATGTGCAGCGATAGCGTCTCGGGTATGAGCTAAAGATGCAAACTGGGAAGCTGAATTAGCGGCGGATAATATGGTTGTGAACTGGGTCACAGCCATAGTGCTGTGGGAGCAAGCATCTTAGGGGCAGCTATGCTTTCCTTCGCCAAATAAGCGGCTAAATCCAGCGCCTGACTTTTTGACAATACAAGCGGTAGCTGTCACCAAAGAGTTGCTGCATTGCCCTTTCTTCCGGAAGGATCTGAAAGTGTTGCAAGTAGGCCGCGAACAGGGCGATTAAAATCAGTAACCAGAGGCAGTTGAGAAAGACGGCTTGTGCCAGCAGCAAGAGCACAAACCCCAGGTACATGGGGTTGCGTGAGCAGCGGTAAATACCTGAGGTCACCAAGGCCGAACTCTGTTCGGGCACTCTGGGATCCGGCGTGGTTCCATGGCGTTTGAAGCTCAGCACTCCAGCCAAAGGAATAACCAGCCCAGCAGTCAACAGAGAAACAGCGAGCCCCAAACTAAAGGTCGGATGCAGGTTTGAAGAGGGCAAGTAATAGGATGTTAGCTGCAACAGTAGCGCAAACAGCAGCAAGAGCGCCAGGGGCGGCAGTTTCTTTTCCAGTCCGGACATGAATTACGCGGGTTTGAGTATTAGGTATCGGTTAAGATGACATGGGCAAGGTACTGAATACAAGGGTCATACCATTGGCTATTCCGCTTTGGGCGTTGCGCAGTCCTGTGCTTTGTGCCGAAACCTGTCAGTTTGCAAGTCGATTTGATTGTGGCGATAAAAGACCCGGCCCGGTGGCCGGGTCTTAATCTAATCAAGTATGCTTCAAGCGCGATCAGAAGGGGGCGTTAATATCCACCACGTTGATCAGCTTGTGGTTAACGAACTCTTTCAATCCGAGGTCTATCAACTCACGACCATAGCCGGAGCGGCGGATGCCGCCAAAGGGCAGATCGGCCTTAACCATGGTGGGGTGGTTCACAAACATCATCCCGGTAGAGACTTGCTTGGCTACCGCCAGACCGCGTTGTTCATCGGCGGTGAACACAGAGCCACCGAGGCCGAAGGGCGAATCGTTGGCAATGGCAATCGCTTCCTGTTCATCCTTGGCCTTGAGGATCATTGAGACAGGGCCGAAGAACTCCCAATAGTAAGCCGGGTTGTCCGGGGTCACATTGGTAAGTATGGTTGGCTGTACAAAAGCGCCTTGCTCCGGCACTTTGGGGCCAACTTCGGTGGCTGTGGCACCATGCTCAACCGCTTCACGAATTTTTTGCTTCACTTCATCGGCAGCACCCTGGGAAGACAGAGGTGCCAGAGTCGTATTCGGATCCATAGGGTCACCGGCTTTAAGCGCGGCTACGCCTTTGGTATAGCCTTCCATGAACTTGTCATAGATGGCTTCCACCAGGATCATCCGTTTGGATGAAACACACACCTGACCGGCGTTCCAGTGACGGCCGAATACCGCCCAATCTATGGTTTTCTCAAGCTCGGCATCTTCCAGCACGATAAAGGCGTCAGAGCCGCCCAGTTCCAGGGTGGATTTTTTCAGTGCCTTACCGGCCTGAGAGGCAATAACGGCGCCTGCACCTTCAGAGCCGGTCAGTGCCACGCCATGTACCTTGGGTGAGTTGATGATCTGCTCGACTTGATCCCGGGTAGCATACAGGTTCTGGAAGGCTCCCTGTGGTAGGCCGGCATCCCGCATCAGGCTCTCGAAAGCGGCGGCGCACTGAGGCACATTGGAAGCGTGTTTCAGCAGCAGGGTGTTGCCGGCAGAAAGTTGCGGTGCCAAGATCCTGGCTATCTGGTAATAGGGGAAGTTCCAGGGTTCAATGGCCAGCAAGACCCCAAGAGGTTCATTGACCAGCAGCGCTTCCCCTTCGGCGGGATCGGCCACCGGCAGTTTCTGTGGTGCCAGCAGTCTCTCGGCATGCTGTGCATAGTATTCGAGGATCTGCGCCGACAGTTCGACTTCAGCTTCGGCCTCTCCAATGACTTTACCCATTTCCAGGGTCAGCAGTTCGGCGTAACGGCGCTTGCTGTCTCTGAGCAGGGTTGCAGCCCGATTGAGTATTTCAGCTTTGTCGGTAAAAGAGGTATTGCGCCAACTTAAAAAGGCCTGGTGGGCCGACTCAATTGCCTGTGTGACTTCGGCGTCAGTGGCATTGGGAAATTCTTTGATGAGCTCTCCCGTGAAGGGATTAATTGTTGCATATGCCATGTGTTCCTCCCAGCGTTGCAAGTAATAGGGTATTGACGCCAACTCCTGGCATCGGGTGAAAATGTTTGAAGTTATCGTGGGTTCTGCCCCTCAGGGGCGAGTGGCAAAAAAAGCTCAAACCTTTCTACGCTTTAAATGGCGATGTTTGTGTGATCTTGGTCACGTCGGCAGTCTGATGTCTACCGGTTGGTGATTTTTAATCCTTTCTTGTTAGTTCTTTGTTTTTAAAAAACTTAAAAACAGCAGCTGTTAACAAAAGTGCAACCTATCGCCTTGTTCTTGCGTGAGGAAAGATGCAACCCCTCCCTTTCGGGAGAGGGGTTGTGCTGTTTGTATATCGTCAGTTTCGGTGGCTATAGCGCTCGGCCATGGCGTTGGCTGCGATCATCGCCTGATAAACATCATCGGCACTGACCGCCATAGGCATATTGCCCATGGTATCGCCTTCGGCACAGGCAATTTCGGCAACTTTACGCCACTCCTCCTCACGGAAGTGTTTCAGCCCCATATCCGCCAAAGTCAGCGGTAAACCTGCGGTTTTAATGATACGGACAACATTGTCGATTTCGCTCTGTGGGGCGTTTTCCAGCACCAGTTGGGTCAAGAGGCCAAAGACCACCTTTTCGCCATGCTGGGCACCATGCAGATCGGCAACCGCCGACATGCCGTTATTGACGGCGTGCGCTGCCGCCAGGCCGCCGGCTTCGGCACCAACACCGCTTAAATAGATGGTTGCCTCTATGGTTTGCTCCAGCGCCGGGGTCACTATTTTGTTGTTTACCGCATCCATGGCGGCGGCCACGTTTTCACTCAGCAATTGATAGCACAGTTGTGCCAGACCAAGACCGGTACGCGAAGGCTTTTTTAGCACCAGGTTGACACCATCGGCTTGATAACAGGCCCTGGCTTCAAAGTAGGTGGCCAGAGCGTCGCCTATGCCTGCAGCAAAGAAACGCGCCGGCGCGGCGGCGATGATGCTGGTGTCGGCAATCACAGCATCCGGATTCTGTGGCAGGAACAGATAGCGTTCAAATTCACCCGCTTCGGTATAAATCACTGATAAAGCCGTACAGGGTGCATCGGTTGACGCTATGGTGGGGTACAGGACAACAGGGTGCTTGAGATGGAAGGCAACGGCCTTGGCGGCATCCAGTGTCTTACCGCCGCCGACACCGACAATGACGTTGGCGTGGGCTTGTTCAGCCAGGGCGACAAGGCGCTGGATCTCGACTTCACTGCACTCGTAGTTGAATTTTTCCAGTTGGTTGCTGATGCCGTTTTGCTCAAGCCCCGTCAGGGCTTCATCCTCAAGCCTGCTGAGAATAAACTCATCGGCGATAATAAAAGCATTGTCGCCGAAGTCATGTACATATTCATGCATTTTTGACAATAAGCCTTTGCCAATAATGAACTTTTTGGGAGATGTGACGGTACGTGGAACTGCTGTGCTCATATGGCCTCCATTACGTTCAGACTCGGATCCTTGTTCATAGAGACTCTATCACAGCCAAGATTTAAAGCTATGGCGCAATTGTCTGGTTTTTGTTGTTTTGGTGGCGATAAAAACTGGTTTTTGGTTTGAGTGTCTAATTGGGTAACTGGGATTTCTCTTTTATTTGGTGAGTCTGTGGCGCCTGTAGCCAAGTCCTTGGCGAGCAAGGGGAGGGGAGAGCGGCGGTAAGATCCCAACAGTGATTGAGCTTTGCTTAAGCTGGTGGCAGGTAATGGATAGCCGCCACCTTTTCTAGCGGAATGACGTTCAGCCGTTATCCATTTCCTTTAGGAGAGGATTGGCGGCATTGGTTCAGCAGGGTTTGCAGGTGGCCACCGAGTTGCTGATCCTTAATATCAGTGCCGTTTTTCAGTAGCTGTTCGACATCTGCCAAAGCCTTGTCTATTCCCTGGGATTCGATAAGTGTGCTGACATAGGCGGCGAGATCCGCACCCTTATTCAGTAGTGCGGCCGCGTTTTCAAAGCTGAAGCCTTGCTCCAGTAGCTGTTGAATTTGGCCGAGCAGCTCGCTGACCCTGGCGGGCTCTGCCAGGACGCCATCGACCTGGATCAGTTCACCAAGCGGATCGTGACTGAGCTTTTCAGCGACGCAGGCGGTCATTGAGCTGACCTCGGCGCTGCGATTGATGGCATCCAGACCTTGAGAGCGGATCTGCTCAATGGCTTGTTGTAACTCTTGATCTTTGGCGAGCCACTGCTGCTCCAGTTGTGTCTTTTCATCTGCGGCAAACCAGCCGCAGCCGGAGAGTGAGCCAAGGGCCAGGGCCGAAAACATCCAGAGTACAGTTTTTTTGGCGGGGAAATATTTTTTGCCTAAGGTGTTGGACTGCTTCATCCACAGGACTCCTGCAAAGGTTCTTAGAGTTCACAGTATCAGCTATCAGCCTTAAGCCGGGCTGAACAGTTTGAGTCCTTTATTCGGTAGGTGCATTCAATAGCAGGTTGGGCAAGGCAGACTGGGAGTCTTAGGCTCCCAGTCTGTTTAGAGATTAAAGCCCCGCGAACGTAAAGGGCTTGGCCGTGACAAAGTCTTGCAACGCATTACCTGAGTAGATGCTGCTGTTGTTGATGGCCAGCTTTTTCACTTCTTGCAGCTTACCAAAGTCGATGCCTTTCATATCGACCCAGAAGGTGTTGGGGGTCAAGGCGGTTTCAAAGTAATACACCCGATTTTTATGATCAGAGACCGAGCGCCAACGGGTCGAAGAGATATTCGGTTCGGTCTCGGAAGCTATACCGAAAGGCACAGAGGCGTTACGTATGACGCTGAAGGCGCCGGCTACCGCCACCCGGGTATTGGCTGTCTTGGGAATGGCATCCATATAGAAAGAGGCCCTGACAAACCGGTCGGCGGCGCGGTTGGTTCCAGGCAACATGGTAAAGCCGCTAATCTGCTGCCAATACTGGTTCAGTGCCAGTTGCTGCTCGAAGATGGGGGAGTTGGTCATGACCCGGTACTTTGGATCGTGATGGATCACCAGCTTGCCGTCTATATACTCGAATATGGCGCTGTCACCTGTGGCATCGGAAATCGACAGATGCAGGGTGGCAAAGCGTTGAGTACCGGGAATATTGGCGGAAACCACCACAAAAGGTTCGGCTCTCAGCGCCTCGACTGTTTCTGCAACAGTGGCAAAGTTATCCAGTACATATTGCACCCAGGCGGCGACCGACAAGCCTTTTCGTTTACCCTGGTACTCGGGATAACTCGACTCTGCCAGCCAGAGCAGATTGGCCACCAGACCTTTTTCATTCATGCCGTCGGTGCTGGAGATATCAAAGGCGCTGGTGATCAGGCTGCCGTAGCGTGAGGTCCAGGTGACTGAGTTGTCGCCGACTGCCCCATGACGCAGCATGCCGCGGGGAAACAGCCACAGGCTCGCCGGGATCTCGTCGCGCCAGTCCATGGAGCGGGCGGTGATCACCAACTGCTGTTCACCGTGATAGACGGCGCGGGTGCAGGCCTGCGCAGTAGTGCCAATAACCAGCATTAAGGCGCTGCTGATTAAAGCGATGAGCTTACGATTCATAGTGACTTCCCTGTTTGATTGTTAAAGAGAGTTAAAGGTGTTGAACGCGTACTGGCAAGCCGGGTTGTTAATCCTGGCAATTATCTCAAGTGAAACAGCGCCTCCAAACCTGGGTTTTCTGTGTCTTGCCCCGGATGATACAGGTAGCAGCTGATGCGGGCATAGTTATCCAGATCGCCGCGCCACAGGCAGCTGGCTTCAATATCCCGCTCTTGTTGCTGAAAGCGGATCCTAAGCACCTTGGCATCGCCGTTCAGCACTGGCTCTATCGCCGCAGTCCCTTGAATGCTTAAGCCTTCTATCTCCCGGTGTACCTTAAGTTCGCCGCCCTGCTCATAAATGCTCATCTTGCCGGTGTAGCTGGCATTTGAATCAATGGCTTTGCCAACCAGCTGATAATGGCCCTGTAGATACTGCTTAAAAAGCTCATCCGTTTCGGCAAATGCCGCGGGCGCCAGGCAGAGGGAAAATAAGGGGAAAAACAATAGTGCCAAACGGCGAATAAACGGGTTATTCATTGACCTTCCTTAGATTTGTATATCTTTAGCTTGGTGCATCTATGCTGCCGCTCTGGCAGCCCACTTACCGCTTTGATTGTTTCAGTGCCTTGTTGTGGTTGAAGTCGGCAGCGGCGCTTATCAGTGCCTTGAAAGCCGTTTCATCCAAAGATTGGCCCTGGGTAATATCTATGGCTCTACGCTGTTTGCCCTCAAGGCCAGCATTAAACAGTTTGTGGGGATCCGCCAGCGAAGCGCCATTGGCAAATGTGAGTTTTAATTTGGCTTTGTATGACTCGCCGGTACAGAGTATGCCTTGGCTTGACCATACAGGTACACCGGACGGGTTGGTTGGCTTTACCCATTTGCACTCTTCAACTACCTCGGGAATAGCGGCCTTGATAAGTTCACGGATATGGCCAAGCATCTCGGCGCGCCAGCCGCCCAAGGCAGCAATTTTATGGTCGATAGAAACGCTACCGTCAGTTTGTTGCCGTTTTTTGTCCATTTGTGTTCTCCCTGGCTCGCTTGCGAGTGCGAGCCTGACTCTGTGTTATCTGGCGGCTGGATAGACCAAGTTGGACAAGGCTGCTTTAGCAAACGTCGATTCAATGGTCACAGTCAAGCAGTCTTGCAATCGCCTGCTGCGCCGCCGGTGCGCATTTTGCCATATCTGCTATACCTATCCACTCCTGACTTTCTATCTCGGCGGCAGAATTGATGTTGCCACTAAAGCCCGCGCTGAAACAGTGCATCGTCAGCTCAGTGTTCTCAAGGCCAAAGGCCTTATCCGTGATGCTGAATCTGTAGCAAATGGTGCTTTGCTGCAGTTCTATGCTGAGTTCTTCCTTTAACTCCCGAGTCAGGGCTTGTTCAAGGGTTTCACCCGGTTCAGGTTTGCCGCCGGGAATAAAGAATTTATCTTTGCCCTTGGATTTGACACACAAGACTTCAGCGTTTTTCTCATGTAGCCAGGCGACACTTTGTAATTGTTTCATGGGGTTCCTTGTTGACAACTAAAACCAGCCATTGGCTCTTTAGTGGTTGTCATGTGGACTTTTGGGGGGAGTAAAATACTGCTGCGGCTGGATCAGTTTAACCCCTAACATATTGGCCAAATACTGCTCCAGAAACACCTTGTGGCTGGCTCCGACTATCACCAGCACCCGACCTCCAGGGTTAGCCGCCACCACGCGCATTATGTGGGAGCTCATGTTGAGATTGCGTATCTCCCAAAGAGCAACCCGGGAGAGCGCCGCATCCGGGGGTAAATCTTTATCGATAAACAGGCTCCACTCCTGGTCAATGACGGCCCTCTGGTACTCCTGGCTGTTTAGCCAGGAAAAGAGCGGCAACCAGTTGCCTGTTTCAAGCGCCTCTGTCTTCAGTCTTTGTGGCTTGTTGATATAGTCGCTTTTGGCCAAAGCGGCGGCATGGGGCGACTGATTGTAAGACTCCAGCAGTCGCGCTTCGATGGGGCGGTAGAGATCTTTATCCAGATGATCATCTATCGGATAAATCCGCTTGAGCTTCAGTGTCATGGCCAGGTTGTTGCCAAGGGTGTTTTTCTCGTTATTGCTCGAGGCAAGTTGCTCCAGATAGTGCTGCAACTCGGTGGAAATAGTTGAACTCGCTGCGGTTTTGTCCAAATAATGCCAGTGCAGCAGGGCTAACTCTTTGTGATAGGCGGCAACGGCTAACTTGATGAGCCTTGCTCGCTGCACAGGTTCAAGGCTTGTTTCGTCCAATAAGGGCTCCAGACTCTCAAGCGCCTTTTGCGCCGAGAGTCGCAACGCCTGCTGCTCTTTTATCGCCAGCGCCAGAAATCTTTGTCCCACAAAATGATCCAACACAGTTTGATACTCGCCAGAGCCGTTGATCATGGCCGCGATATCCTGTGGCCGCAGTGACTCCACCGCTATGGCCGTAGGCTGGTAACGGGAGAGGGGCTCAAGGATGGAGGATAGCGAGCTGCTGTCCAATTGCTGTTGAATACTGCTTAGGTGCAGGGTGCCGAGTATCATCACCTGGGTCTTGGGCTGGCTTTTGCTACTGAGTCTTTGCAGTGCATGTTCAGACCCTGGCGCTTGATCGGCGACAGTGTCTGCTTTGGCCGTTTTTATATGGGCAATACCCGATGCCGACAGGCAGATAAGAAAAAGCAGCGCTTTAATGGTCAAGTTGAGTCTCCCAAAAGTGATTGTTTTTGGCTAATACCTGAGATGGTAGAGATATAACAATACTGGCCGTAGAGAAACTTTTGGTTAACTTTTCACACAGAGTCTATTGGGTGATGCTGATGAACTAAGCATCTTGAATTCCGCCAGACAGTATGTTGAGTTGATTTATTGCAACTGGGAGAGATGACAAACTTCCCTGTTACTTGGTGGATGATCCTGAGGGCATCCCATCTAGCCTTCACGTCCCGGCCTAAAGCGGTTGCTTTACATCAAGCTTTATGTTGTTTCTTAGGTTTGGACCTTTGGGCTGAAGTTAAGCTATCCATTGCCAATATGGTTTCAGAGTAATTGATAGCCAGGAGGGAGACAAGAATGATTTGATTAAACTCAAGGCCCTGGAGAGCCAACCCTTCAAAGCACCCAAACCGCAAAAGGGCAGGGTTTATGGATGTTGGATATGCTTGAAATAGATAAACCCTAAGCCGGACTATTTGCCCGTCCGGCCTTATGGTTTACTGCTTTTGCGGAAATGTTGCTTTGGGGAGAGCTGTTTATTTCTTGTCTTCCCTTGGGGAGCCGATGAATTGTCTGTGACCTGCTGATCAGTCATTCTGGGCTGTGGCAATACCCCCAACTCTTCAAAGAAGTTGATTTGCCTTCTCAGTTCGAACAAAGAGCCGGTGCGGCTGGTCTGGCCTATGGTCAGGGTCCAGCTGTCGGTAAGGCCATCGGTATTACTGAGGATATAACCGCGATAAACCAGCTTACGCATCTTGTTGAACGCTTATTCCTATGTTGGATACGCCGTTCATGACGATTTCCTTGCGCAGTGCTTTGACAAAATCTGCGGTTATCTGCGGGTTTTCCTCGATAATTTCCAGCAAGGATGCCTGCAACTCGCGCTCTTCCTGCATTACTTCGTGGCTGAAGACAAACTCGTCCAATGCCTCTCCATCCAATTCGGGATCGGCAATGGCTTCAATATAGTTGGCGACAGTACCGGATGACAACTTGGAGATATTGGTGATGTCGTCTTCCACCTTGCTTTCCAGCGCGCCAAGCAGTGAACTGAGCGCCACAGCAGCATCCATGGCAGGGTAGACTCCATAGGCGTCGAATTGGGCCGGTTCCGGGGTGTTTTCTTCCAATTTAGCCATCTGCAGCTCAAGGTTCAACTTGAGTTTACGGTCATACAAAGACTGCCACAGCAGATTCAGCACAGTATCCAATACTTGGGGATCTCCGAACTCACACACTTCGGAAAACAGTTGGTAGTTGGGGTACATACGTTGGCATAATGCCACGGCAAAGAGTTTTTTTTGCGGCAGTTCCAGTGCCTTCAGGCGTTTAAAGAAGCCAGGTTTAGTTGTCATCGGTTAAATCCATCGAAAGTTGGGATATCACTTGTTTTGCCGCGGATTCTACCTTAGTTAGCTCATCAAGTAACTCCAGTATTTCCGGCTCCAGCTCGGTAATGTTATTGCCTTGCTTGAGACCGCCTTCCACAGTTTGACAGAGTTTTTGCAGCGTCGGTACGCCGCAGTAGCAACAGGCACCGTGCAGTTTGTGAACACAGGCCTTCATTTCGTCTACGTCATTTTGTTCCAGTGACTCTTGTATGGTGGCTCTGGTTTTGGGCATGGAATCAATCAACATTCTGAGCATATCCAGTGCCAGATCCTGCTTCTGGTTGGCCTGGGTCAAACACAGTTCCCAGTTGAGGGTATGTTGATCAAAATGAGTAAACTTGGGCCGGGTGATCCAGCGACTGATCACTCCTTTCAGTGCGGCTTCATCGATAGGCTTGGGCAGATAGCCGTCCATGCCACTATTGAGGATCCGCTCGCGCTCCTCATTGATGGCATGGGCCGTGACCGCGACTATCGGTGTATTACGATTCAGCGAGTCCTGACGGATGAGCCGGGTGGCGGTAATACCATCAGTCCCCGGCATTTGAATATCCATAAAGATCAAATCAAAACTGCGTTTTTTGGCAAGGTTGACCGCCTGCTCGCCATTACTGGCGGTGGTCACCCCTGTAACCAGTTCATCGAGTAGGGTGTCAATCAGCTTGAGGTTGGCCGGGTTATCATCCACCGCCAGCACATTGAGTTTGTGGCGCTGCTGCGGCTCTACCAATTGGGGGCGGGCGGGTTTGAGCTCCGACTCCTGTGGCAGATAAATCATATTGCGTGCCATCAGGTATTCGCTGGCGGGGATACTCAACACCAGATCCACCGCGGGACGGATATAACGCTCCAGCGCTTCCTGGTTATGGCAGTCAAATAGGGCGATAAGGGCCTCGGTGACTTGTCTGGCGCTCTTAAGTACTGACTGCAATTGGGATGGACCATCGAAGCCGTGACAGCCGAGCAGCACATAGTCGAAATGTGCCTTGTCCTGAGCAAGCTCGGCTTCCAGTTGCGGCACAGTGTGGACACTGTTGACCTGCATCTGCCAATGTTGCAGGCGGCGGTTGAGCACAGAGCGGGTCAAGGGTCTGGGTTCAAACAGCAATACCGTCTTGGCGCTAAGCTGTTCCAGTGGCAGTGGTTCACCTATGGAGAATTGGCTGGTCATCAGTGGTAAGGTAAACCAGAAGGTAGAGCCTTTGCCCACCCTGGAACTGAAGCCTATCTGGCCGCCCATCTGATTAATGAGGCGCTTGGTTATCACTAATCCAAGACCAGTACCGCCAAAGCGGCGGGAGATGGATGAATCGGCCTGGCCAAACGCCTGGAACAGCAACTCCTGCTGACTCTCCTCAATGCCAATCCCCGTATCCGATACCTCACAGTGCAGCAGCAATTTGTCTTCTTTGATGGG